>OZ247580.1:4800000-6406061 GCA_965233785.1 Candidatus Latescibacterota bacterium | reverse complement strand
ATGGCCTCGCCATCCAAGAATCCACCTTCCCACGCCAAGGTGAGAAGCTCTGCGTGATCTTCCGGCACGGGCTCGCTGTTCAGACGGATCCGCGAGTCTGGGTCGAGAAATGCTTGGCGCAGGCCATCAATAGTAATCTCGGACATCTTGATCCGGCACGAAGTGCCAGAGTCCTCTAGGTGGCTCGGATCGCTGACGTCTTTCGCATTGAGTACCGCCACGGGGTGCTCGCGTCGATACTCTGCGTTTTTATTTTTTAGAATTGTCCGTAGGTCATCAGGAGCGTCACCGACTGGACCGGGCAGAGAACAAGCCAACAAGTTAGGCGATTGCCAAGCGTTAATACGCGATCGTCCCGACAGCTTGCGGAGAAGACCGCCATCGGAGGCTATGTGGGCGGCGATACAAACAGCCCCCCAGGTCTGAGCCTCGACTAGGAACTCCATGACATCGTACCGCCCCGTGGGCGACTCTTGGTGCTCTCGGCGAATTCCACAAGCCCCTAAAATCCGTTCCAACTCGTTGAGATCTGTTTCAGGGTCAAACAGACAGAGCAGATGAACCCCATCCTTGGTCACTGCCTCAAAGCCAGGAAAGGCCGTAATCCCGGCTTCCTTGGAACGCTCAATCAGACTCACCGCAGAGCGGACGCGATAGTGATCCGTCACAGCAATTGCGTCGATCTTCTGCTCTTGGCAGGCCTCAATGAGCGCTGTGTTATATTCGTTCTCGTTTGTAAATGACGAGGGTTTGTCATGTGCGACAAGGTATTCAAACGGATTCACTTGTAGCGCACACTTAAAGAAATGCGCTCCCGATGGAAGCTGTCTAATGTCCGTGTCATTCATGGTTCCCTCCATCTCTATACGACTCTCATTCCTCGTTTTTTGTTCACGTTTTTGCTAGACCACAGTGCCCGACGGAATCACCGCGTCCTTAGGCACAACTACGATCCCGTCGCGAATGTAGTAATTGGCCTCATCCACCTCGACGCCTTGCTCCTTGTTGGTGATGCAAACATCCTCGCCAATGCGCGCGTTTTTGTCGATGATCGCGCCGGTGATCGTGCTGTTGGCACCAATCCCCATATCTGGAATGCCTTGGGCGGTATTGCGCGCTCGATCGGCCGACGACTCATCCGAATCAGCACCCATGACGATGGTGTTGGCAATCTGGCAATTCTCGCCAATCACCGAGCGGATCCCGATCACTGAGCGCTCGATCCGAGCAGACCGTATGTACGAGCCTTCGCAGATGATCCCCCGTTCAATGTGGCAATTTTCCAGCCGCGTGCCAGAGAGGAAGCGCGCGTGCGTGTAAATCGGTGCGTCGGCCCGGTAAAAGTTAAAAGGCGGCGGCTGATCCGTCAGCGCCAAATTGGCCTCGTAAAAAGAGCGAATGGTGCCGATGTCTTCCCAATAGCCGTCAAAGGTGTGGGCAAAAACGCCGATCTTGTGGATCGCGCCCGGGATGATGTGCTTGCCGAAGTCGTCTTGATCGCTGCTCATCAGCAGGCTGACCAAGACCTGGGGTTCAAACACGTAAATGCCCATAGAGGCCATATAGCACGCCTCCGGGTCGGCAGCCGCTGGCAATCGCAGCGCATCCAGTTCGGCGGGGTCTTGCGGCTTCTCGCGAAAATCCACGATTTGCCCCTGAGCATTCGTTTGCACGATCCCCAGCCCAGGCGCGGCTTGCCGCGTCACTGGCTTGACCGCAATCGACACGTCCGCGCCGCGCGCTCGGTGCTCTTCGATAAAGGCGCGGTAATCCATGCGATAGAGGTGGTCGCCCGACAGGATTAGCACTTGTTCGGCCCGGCGCGAGAGCAGGTGCCTGAGCTGTTGGCGCACCGCGTCGGCCGTGCCCTGGTACCAAGCAGCGCTGTCTTGGGTCTGCTCGGCAGCCGAGATCTCGACGAAGCCATCGGAAAAAGAATCAAAGCGGTAGGTCGTGCTGATGTGGCGGTGGAGCGAAGCAGAATTGAATTGAGTCAGGGCAAAAATGCGGTTGATCCCAGAATGCAGACAATTGCTGATGGGAATGTCGATTAAGCGGTATTTGCCGCCAATCGGCACGGCTGGCTTGGAGCGAAGCTGCGTTAGCGGGAAAAGCCGCGCACCCTGCCCACCCCCGAGGATGACTCCAATGACGTTCCTCATAAATTAAAAACTCCTGATTTTAAGGTTCAGCTCCGTCTTATAGGTAGCTTTATCTTATGGATTTTTTCTAACTTAGCAAGGTCGCCGCGTACCGATTGGTCCGCCGCGCAAAATCGCATATTTTTCACCTAGGAGAAGCCTTATGCAAGCATTATACGCCGTTATCGTCGGACTAGTAGTGGCGGCCCCTGCTAGCGCTGATTCTGATTCTTCCACCTGGAACCGGCTGGTCACCCTAGGATATACGGGTTGGGTTTATTCCGTGGCGTTTTCACCCGACGGCACCACCCTCGCGTCTTGGTCGGGTGATAACACCGTAGTCCTGTGGGACATCGCCAGCCAGAGGCAGTTGGCGACCCTTAAGGAGGAGCATGTGGACCCTGCTGTTTTTTCCGCGGCATTTTCAGTCAGCTACGTCTCATTTTCGCTCGACGGCACACTACTGGCGGCCGGGGAAGGTAATACTGTAATCCTGCGGGATGTCGCCAGCCAGAAGCGACTCGCAATCATGGAAGGGCACGCGGATGAGGTCCGATCGGTGGCGTTTTCACCCGACGGAACCATCCTAGCGTCCGGGGCGAACGATAATACCGTAGTCCTATGGGATGTCGCCAGCCGGAAACAGCGGGCCACGCTCAAAGGGCATGTAGATAGCGTCCAATCCGTGGCGTTTTCACCCGACGGCACCATCCTAGCGTCCGGGGCGAGCGATAATACTGTAGCTCTCTGGGATGTCGCGAGGCAGGGGCGGCTGGCCACGCTCAAAGGGCATGCGGATAATGTCCGATCGGTGGCGTTTTCACCCGACGGAACCACCCTCGCGTCCGGGGCGAGCGATAACACCATAGTCCTGTGGAATGTCGCCAGCCAGAGGCGGCGGGCCACGCTCAAAGGGCATACGGGTACTGTTTTTTTCGTAGCGTTTTCACCCGATGGCACCACACTGGTATCCGGGTCATACGATAGGGCATACAATAATACCGTAATCCTGTGGGACGTCGCTAGCCGGAGGCAGCGGGCCACCCTCAAAGAGCATAATGTCACTTTCCCGGCGTTTTCGCCCGATGGTACCATGCTCGCATTTGGGGCCCGGGATGGTGGGGTCCTGCTCTGGCGACCTCCTGCTCTGGCACCGCCGGAGATCAACCCATCCGTTACAGACGACATTACCGATTCTTCCACGTGGAAGCAGCTAGCCTCCCTACAAGGGAATGGGTGGGGAGTCCAATCCGTGGCGTTTTCGCCCGACGGCACCATCCTAGCGTCCGGGGATAAGGGCACGAACATACTCCTGTGGGATGTCGAGAGTCGGCAACAGAAGGACACCCTAGGGCATACGGAGAATGTCACTTCCGTGGCATTCTCGCCCGACGGTACCACCCTCGCGTCTGGGGACAAGAATAAAACCGTCGTCCTGTGGGATGTCGCGAAACGGCAACAGAAAGACACCCTCAAAGGGCACAAGGATAGGGTTCAAGCCGTGGCGTTTTCGCCCGACGGCACTATCCTAGCGTCCGGCTCAGACGATAACACCGTAATCCTGTGGGATGTCGCCAAGCAGAAGCGACTGGACACCCTCAAAGGACATGCGGATTGGGTTCAAGCCGTGGCGTTTTCACCCGATGGAGCGACGCTGGCGTCCGGCTCAAGCGATAACACCGCAATCCTGTGGGACATCGCCAGCCGCAAGCAATTAGCCACCCTCAAAGGACATACGGACTATGTTCTTTCAGGATCATTTTCGCCCGACGGAACCATACTGGCGTCCGGCTCAGGCGATAACACCGCAATCCTGTGGGATGTCGAAAGCCGCAAACAACTAGCCACCCTCGAAGGACATACGGGGAATGTCACTTCCGTGGCGTTTTCACCTGACGGTGCCCTGCTGGCGTCCGGCTCAAGTGATAACAACGTAATCCTGTGGGATGTCGAAAGTCGCAAGCGGCTGGCCACCCTCAAAGGACATACGGATTGGGTCCAAGCCGTCTCGTTTTCACCCGACGGTACCATGCTCGCGTCCGGGGCCGAGGACGGTACCGTCTTGCTTTGGCGATCTTTTTCTAATTAGGAGCGACACCATGGCGGGAAAATTACAGCACAAGACCGCGTTGATCACCGGCGCGGGCCGAGGCATTGGGCGGGCCATCGCCGAGTGCTTTGTCCACGAGGGAGCACGAGTGGCCGTCGCCGATATAGACGCAAGTACCGCCCGCACCACAGCCGCTGAGATTGGCGCGTTGGGATTGGAAATGGATGTCGCGTCCAAAGCCTCCGTCCTCGCCGGCACGAGCCGCGTGCTCGACGAGTTCGGCCAACTCGACATCCTCGTCAACAACGCCGGATACTTGGTCTATACCACCTTTGAATCGTGCAGCGAAGAGAACTGGGACCGCATCGTCAATGTCAACATGAAAGGCCCTTTCCTCTGCGCCCAAGCGGTTATCCCCCAGATGAAGGCGCGCCGCCAAGGGGTCATCATCAACATGACCTCCCTAGCGGCCAAGACCGGCGGGCTAGCGGCTGGCCCTCCCTACGCAGCAGCCAAAGCCGGCGTCCTCACCTTGACCATTGGCCTAGCGCGCGCCCTAGCCCCCGATCAAATTCGCGTCAACGCCATCGCTCCCGGGGTCATCGACACCGCCATGACCTCCGCTCCCGAACACGACCAGCTCAAAGCCTCCATTCCCCTCGGCCGCTCCGGCCAGCCCGAAGACATAGCCAACTGCGCGCTTTTTCTCGCTTCAGACGACGCGCGGCACATCACTGGCGAGACCATCGACGTCAACGGGGGGTTGTACATGGACTGATCGCGCCGGGGCAAACATCTAGCCCCGGCGTTGATCAAACTAAGGATTATCGTTGGGTAAAAAATTCTTCAGCCGCGACCAGCGGCCAAGTCGCGCAATAGGGCGGCGTAGCCCGCCTCCCCTTCTCGTCCCCAGACCTCCAGCAGCACCGATCCGACGATGCCGATTTCGGCCTGACCCTGTAGCTGACGCACATCTTCCCCGCTGCGCAGGCCAAAGCCGACTCCCAGCGGCAAGCCTGTCGCTTTGCGGCACCGCGCAATAAACCGATAGAGTTCATCGCCTAAATCGGTCTGGCGGCCAGTTACGCCCTTGCGCGCCACCGCATAGACAAACCCTTTGGCTTGGGCACCAATCTGCTGCAGCCGCTGGTCGGTGTTGGTCGGAGTCATCAATAAAATCGGCGTTTGCTCACACTCCGCGCCTGCGGCCCACAGATCGCCGTACTCTTCGACCGGCAAGTCGGGCAGGATAAAGCCGCAGGCTCCACTGGCGGCCAAGCGGCGGCAGAACGGGCCGTGCCCCAAGCGGAACGCCGTGTTGTAGTAGCCCATCATCAAATGCGGAAAGGCAAAAGCCGCGGTCGCACGCTGCATGAGGTCGAAGTATTGGGCGAGGGTAAGGCCGCTTTCTAGAGCCTGTTGGTTGGCTCGCGCAAAGGTCGGCCCGTCGGCGATGGGCTCGCTAAAGGGCATCTGCAATTCGACCAAATCCACCTCGGCCTCGGCCATAATCTCTAGCATGCGCCAGTTGGCCTCCAGCGAGGGAAAACCAGCGATCAGATGCGTCATCAGCAGCACCTTGCGCTCGGTGAGCCGCTGTTCGATATAGGCTTGCAGATTCACGACCGAGCGGCCCTATCGGCGAGGAAGCGCTGCCAGTTTTCGTCCGCGAGCGCATCGGCGATGGTGAAAATGTCCTTGTCGCCGCGGCCCGACAGACCGATCAGCACGGTTTGTTCGGGCGTCATCGCGCCCACTTCGCGCAGGGCACCGGCCAAGGCATGGGTACTTTCAAGTGCGCCGATAATCCCTTCGCTGCGCATCATTCGCTTGAGAGCTGCGATCACTTCTTGGTCGGTCGCGGCCTCAATGCGCACCCGACCTATCTCGGCCAAGTGGGCGAGGATCGGACTGACGCCGATGTAGTCTAACCCCGCCGCCACCGAGTGCGTGTGCCGCATTTGGCCTTCGTCATCTTGAAAAAAGAAGGTCTTGTAGCCTTGGGCGACCCCGGGCGTACCGACAAGGCCAGCCAAACGGGACGCATGATCGCCCGTCTCCAGCCCTCGGCCCCCAGCCTCGACCCCGACCAATTCGACGGCCGCGTCGTCGAGGAACCCCAAGAATAGACCCGTAGCGTTGGACCCGCCGCCGACGCAGGCGTACACCCTATCCGGCAGGCACCCCACTGAGTCCAATAGCTGCTGGCGGCTCTCCTCGCCGATGATCCGCTGGAAATAAGCGACGATTTGCGGGAAGGGATGTGGGCCGCAAGCCGTGCCGAGCACGTAGTGCGTGTCGGCCATGGAATAGGCCCAATCGCGCAGGCTCTCGTTGATCGCGTCCTTGAGCGTGGCCGAACCATCGGTCACAGACACCACTTCAGCACCCAGTTGCTCCATCCAGAACACATTGGGCCGCTGGCGCTCCACATCGACAGCCCCCATGTAGATGGTGCATTCCAGCCCCAAGCGAGCGGCCATCGTCGCCGTGGCCACGCCGTGCTGGCCGGCACCGGTCTCGGCGATGACCCGGCTTTTGCCCATGCGGCGCACCAACAAGCCCTGGCCCATGACGTTATTGACCTTGTGGGCACCCGTGTGGTTGAGGTCCTCGCGCTTGAGCAAGATCTGCGCTCCGCCGACCTCGCGGGAGAGGTTTTCGAGCAAGGTAATCGGGGTCGGCCGGCAGGAATACGTCCGCATCACTTGCTCGAACTCCGCCCAAAAGGAGGGATCGCGGCGTGCGTCCGCAAAAACTTGGGTCAGTTCGTCGAGGGTCGTGCGGAGAATTTCGGGGACAAAGGCTCCACCGTACTCGCCGTAGTACCCGGCGCGCGGGTGGTTAAAAATGGCGTTCGTCAGCCCCATCTCAATCGGTTAGATTGGCGCGCCGGAGCGCTTCGAGCATAGTGCTACTACCCTGCTCTGCTTCCTGCTCCTGCCGCTGCCGCTGGCGGAACTCGGCGAGATGGGCTTCGGATTCGAGGGCATCGACTTGGTTGATCGACAGGCGCAAGCGCTGACGGCGGTCATCCACTTCGAGCACCACCACCTTGACCTCTTCCTCAGGCGAGAGCACTTCGCGCGGGTGGCCGATGCGACGGTCGGCGATCTCTGAGACATGCACCAGCCCGCGCACGCCTTCGGCTAACTCGACAAACGCGCCAAAATCCTCCAACCCATCGACCTTGCCGGTGACGACCGTGCCGACGGCAAACTGATCTTTGATCTCTTGCCAAGGGTCCTTTTCCAGCGCCTTGATCGACAGCGAGATCCGCTCCTTGCGCCGCTTGCCCAAATCTTTGGTGCGCAAGACCGCGACTTGGATTTGCTGCCCCACCTCGAGGACTTCTTGGGGATGGCCAACGCGCTGATGGCTGATCTCTGAGACGTGTACCAAGCCCTCCACCCCAGAGCCTAAATCGACGAATGCACCAAAAGACTCCAGCCGCGTTACCTTGCCCGCCAGTTGCGCACCTTTCTTTAGCTGGCTGCGCACCGCGCCGGCGGCCTCGTCCTGCTCGGCTTCGATCAAGGCCCGACGCGACAGGACGATCACGCGACCCTGATGGCGGAACTCGATAATTTTAAAGGTCAAGGTCTGGTCGCGGTACTCCTCGGCGTTTTCCACGTACTGGGTATCAACGTGTGAGATTGGGCAAAAACCGCGCACATCGCCCTCGATGGTCACGCCCAACCCCCCCTTGTTGACCGCGTCAACTCGGCCTTCGACGGGCAACCCGGCCTTGTACGCTTGGTAGAGCAAGTCGGCCTGGACGTCTTGGCGACTCAAGCCGCGGCTGAGCAGAATTTCGTCCCCAGTAGCCACGGCAAAGGCCCGAATTGGGTCTCCGACCTTGTAGCGCAACTCCCCATCGGGGCCTTTAAGCTCGCTGGTGCGGATTATGGCCTCATCCCGACTGCCGTACTCGACAAAGCTGTTCTCATCCTCGACTTTGACGATCACGCCGCTGACCTCGTCGCCGACTGAAACCTCACTGGTGGTCGGAGCCGGTGGTGCTCCTTCGGCATCGAGCATCTGAGCAAAATTTTCGCCTTGCTCAGCGCGGTCTGCGGCCGGGGTTAGTTCGTCCTTGGAATCTGCCTCTGTCATCGCCTGTCTCCTTGGCTACTTCACTCTGGTATGAGAACGACCTTGCCGGTTGTCTTGCGCCCCTGTAAGGCGCGGTGCGCTGCGGCCGCGTCCGACAGGGCAAACTGCTCGCTGATACGCAGCACCAATTCGCCGCTGGCGATCCATTCCAACACGGCACCAGCGCGTTCCAATAGCGCCTCGCGGGTCTGGGTGTAGTGCATCATAGTTGGCCGCGTCAAAAAGAGCGACCCCTTGGTGCTGAGGACGCCGGGGTCAAAGGGCGGGACCGGGCCGCTCGACTGCCCGAACAACACCAAGTAACCTAGGGGCCTGAGCACGTTCAAGCTCTTGTCAAAGGTCGCCTGACCGACGGAATCGTACACCACATCGACTCCGCGCCCGTCGGTGAGTGCCATGACGTCCTGTTCAAAGTCGCGCTCGGTATAGCGAATGACCTCATCGGCTCCGGCACCCCGCGCGAGTTGTTCCTTTTCTTCGGTCGAGACCGTGGTCAACACCCGTGCCCCACACCGCTTGGCCATCTGAATCAAGAGCAGCCCCACACCGCCAGCCCCGGCGTGGATCAGAGCCGTGTCTTCGCGGCCCAGCCTGTAGGATCCATGCGCGAGGTAATGCGCCGTCATGCCCTGGAGCAAAGCGGCGGCTCCCTCCTGATAGGAAGCTGAATCAGGCAGAGGCACCAAGCGGTCGGCGGGCACGGCGGCTTCTGCAGCATACGACCCCATCACTCCGGCGTAGGCCACCCGATCGCCCACTTGCACGCCTTCCACGCCCTCGCCGATGCCTGCAACGATTCCGGCGGCTTCCATGCCGGGAATGCAGGGCAAATCGACTGGGTACAGCCCTTCGCGGTGATAGGTGTCGATGTAATTTAGACCGATGGCTTTGATTTCGACGACGGCTTCGTCCGACCCAGGTGTGGGCGTGGATACGTCCTCATAGGTGAGGGCCTCAGGGCCACCGCACTGGTGGAAACGCACTGCTTTCATCGTGAACCTTCGCGTGGGATCAAGGCCGCTGACGCGGCAGACAGAACATTTACTATTTAATAGTAAACTTTTTAAAATAACTATAAAATCTTTTTGAGACAAATTTGAAAAAACGGCGATCCGTGCATTTTTTATGAGGTAAACCTGTATTCGCAAAGGAATCCAATGAAAGTAGCTAAATTCGGCGGCTCGTCCCTCGCGTCAGCCGAGCAAATAGAGAAAATCTGCGCTATTGTCACCGCCGATCCAGCGCGCCGACTCGTGGTGGTTTCGGCTCCGGGCAAGCGCGACCGGGAAGACACCAAAGTAACCGACCTCCTCATCGAGGCGGTCCGCGCCCAGCTAACCAACCAAGATGGCCGCACTGCGTTGGCGCACGTCATCGACCGCTATGCCGCCATCATCGCCGACCTCGGCTTGCCGGACACCGCGCTGGTGCCCATTGTCGCCGACTTTGAGCAGCGGCTGGCCATGAGCACCAGCGACGAAGCGCTCTACGCAGACGCCATGAAGGCCGGCGGCGAAGACAACTGCGCCCGCCTCGTCGCCGAGTACTTGCGCCACAATGGGGCCGAAGCCCACTATCTCGACCCCGGTGAGGGCGGCCTCATTCTCTCGGAAGAGCCGGGCAACGCCCGCGTCTTGCAGGCGTCCTACGGCAAGCTGCGCCAGCTCAAAGACCGCCCGGGTATCACCATTTTCCCCGGTTTTTTCGGCTATTCGCCTACCGGCCGCGTCGTTACCTTCTCGCGCGGCGGCTCGGACATAACCGGGGCGATCCTCGCCGCGGCCGTCGATGCGACCGTGTACGAAAACTTCACGGACGTCGATTCGGTCTTTGTGGCCAATCCCGCGCTGGTCGAAAACCCAGTCGCCGTCGCCGAGATTACCTACCGCGAGATGCGCGAGCTTTCCTACGCCGGGTTTTCCGTGTTTCACGACGAAGCCCTTGAACCCGTGTTTCACGCTGGCATCCCAGTCGTCGTCAAAAACACCAATAATCCGCAGGCCCCCGGCACCCGCATCGTCCCCGAGCGCACAGTCGGCGACCACCCGGTCGTCGGCATCGCCGCCACCGACGGGTTTTGCAGCATCTACATCAGCAAGTACCTGATGAACCGCGAAGTGGGCTTTGGCCGCCGCTTGCTGGCCATTTTTGAAGACGAGGGGATCTCGTTTGAGCACACGCCTTCGGGCATTGACAATATGTCGGTAATCGTGCGCGAGTCGTATTTCAACCACGCGGCCGAAGAGCGAGTTCTACGCCGGATCCGCACCGAGTTAGAAGTAGATGAGTTGTCAGTCGCCCGCGGCCTCGCCTTGGTGATGGTCGTCGGCGAGGGCATGCACCACACCATTGGCTTGGCCTCCCGCGCCTGCACGGCCTTTGCCCGCGCCAGCGTCAACATCGAGATGATCAATCAGGGGTCGAGCGAGGTCAGCATGATGTTTGGGATCGCGGCGGCGGACATTCCCGCGGCCGTGCGCTCGCTCTACGGAGAGTTTTTTGGCGATTGATTGGGCTGCGCCGCCCCAATCACCAACTGCAACTCACTGTCGTCAATCAGGCTGTATTCGGGGAGACGACCCGCAAGCTGCTGGCACTCCTCGCGGCGAGCCAGATTCAGTCAGCGTTTGTGCGCCGCTCAAACTCAGCCGCTATCGAGTTGTAAACCCCTCGTGCCTGCGACACCGCCTGTTCGGCATCGGTTGCTGTGGCCTCTTGCCAATCGCCTGGATATCGTGCCTCGACAGCCCATTCCCGTCAATTGAGCAAGATCCGTGTGCGTACACCGTACCGACCAAGTCTCCGGGAGCAGGTTGCGCAAAGCATCCAAGTCATGTCGGAATGGAAAGTCTATTCCCTCGAGTACCAGTGCTGCCTTCAACGCCTTTTCGGCAGCTTGTTGGGCTAGAACACAGGCGTGACGAGGAGGTGAACCATCCGTTGTTAGCAAGCTTTGTGCAACATCGAGATCCTCCGTTGCGAAACGCAGCCAGCGGCGAGCTTCGTCAACAAGTTCAGGGTCGCTCATAAATAACCTTCCCTTCGCGGAGAGCTGAGCGCAATACAGTTCCCACAAGGTGCCCGCGACGAGCGACTTCTTCGGGAGTCGCCACCACTATGTCCTTGCAAACCGGCAGATCCCCCAAGATTCGGCGGATCTTGATAGCCGTGTCCCGTTTGTCAGACACATTCGGCAGAATTACGAGCAAGTCCACATCACTCCGTTCAGTTGCCGTGCCTCGTGCATGGGACCCGAAAAGGACTATTTGTGCAGGCTGGAAGGCTTCCACGATGCGGTCCACCATAGTCGATATAAACGTTTCCGAGGCTGCAATATTCATTTTTAAGGTTCCTGTTTCGTCGTCTCCATATCCTATGATCCTCGCCTCCCTACACCAACTCCTCCAAGACCCCCAAGAACCGCTCCACATCGTCACTGTTATTATACAAATGCCCAGAGACCCGCACTCGCCCATATTCCCCCCACACCAACACCCCTCGGTCGGCGAGAGCCTCGCACAACCCGTGCGCGTCGTCGTTCGCAAAACAGGTATTGCCCGACCGCTGCGGCCGCGCACTCGGCGAAATAACCTGCCGCCCGAGACGCGCCAGCCCGGTGCTGATTTGTTCGGACAAGTCGCGGTTGTGCTCCGCTATCCGCTCAATCCCCACGTCCAACAGCCGCCCCAAAGCGTAGTCGAGGTAGAGCACCGCCACCATGGCCGGATTGCCCGGTTCCATTTTATCGGGCATTGGCTTTTCGTCCACGTCCGGTGCGCGTATAGCCCCTTGCGCCGGCCACACCGCCAAGTTGCGCCAGCCAAAGGCCGTGGAACGCACTTGCGCCTCGGCCCGCTGGCTCAGATAACACGGCGCGACTCCGTGGGTCGCCAACAGCCACTTGTAACACGAACTAACGCACAAGTCGGTACACGCCGCTGGCACGGCAACAGCGCCCGCAGCATGAGTCGCATCAACCGCCAAGAGCACGTCGCGCCCGGCAAGTCCGGCCGCAAGCTGCTCAATATCGAGATTTTGCCCCGTGTAGAAGCTGACCTGACTTACGGCCAAAACCCGCGTGCGCTCATCAACGGCCGCCAACAGATCTTCCTCCCGCACCAGCCAGTCGCGGTGCGGCACCAACCGCAACTCCACCCCTTGCTCGCGCACGTTGCGCCAATTGTACGCCACCGAGGGAAATTCCAAATTAGTGGTGACCACGTTGTCGCCCGGACGCCAGTCCAAACCCCGCGCCAACCACGCCATGCCCTCGGCCGCCGACGGCGTAAAGGCGATCCGCTCAGCCGGAACGTCCCACAACTCCCCTATGCGCTGGCGGCAGCGCTCGCCGCGAGCATAGATGGCACGCCGACCGCGGTCGCCACCACTTTTGTACTGAGCAAATTCCGCGTACACCGCGCTCTGTCCTTTTAGCCAAGGAGCTTCGCCCCCGGTGCAGAGATGGGTCACCGCGTCGAGCCCGACGAAATCCGTGGGCGGAATGAGGCTTTCGCTTTTCATGGTATGTCCTATTCGCTATCTACAATCCGCATGGCTTCTTCGCGCGCGCTTTGCAGCAAGGCCCCATCGGCGACCAAATCCGCCGCCTTAAATGTGGGCATCCCGGCCTGGCGCACGCCGAAAAACTCACCCGGGCCGCGCAATTGCAAATCCTTTTCCGCGATCTCAAAGCCGTCTTGGGTGCGCTCCATAGTCTGGAGCCGCTCGCGCGAATCCGCCAACTCGGCCCCGGCGTGGGCGTAGCTGATGAGAATGCAAAACGACTGCTCGCCGCCGCGACCCACGCGACCGCGCAACTGGTGCAATTGCGCCAAGCCGAAGCGCTCGGCGTGTTCGATGATCATCACCGTGGCATTGGGCACATCCACACCGACCTCTACGACCGTGGTGCAGACTAAGACTTGGACCCGGTTTTGCTTGAAATCCTCCATGACTGCGGCCTTTTCCTCAGCCGCCATGCGCCCGTGTAGCAAGGCCACGGAGAACTCGGTCAACGGGCCGTAGCGCAGCTCGTCGTAGGCTTCGACCGCGGATTTATAATCCATCTTTTCCGACTCTTCGATCAGCGGATAGACCACGTACACTTGCCTCCCCTGGCGCACCTGATCGCCAGCAAACTCAAAGATCGCCGCACGGCGGTCCTCGCCGCGCAGCGCCGTGCGGATCGGCTTGCGCCCAGGCGGCAGTTCGTCAATGATCGACACGTCTAACTCGCCGTACAGCGTCAAAGCTAGGGTGCGCGGGATGGGCGTGGCCGTCATCACCAGCAAATCCGGTTTCGCGCCCTTCTTGTAGAGCGCACCGCGCTGCACGACCCCAAAGCGGTGCTGCTCGTCAATGACCGCCAGCCCCAAGCGAGCAAACTGCACCTGCTCCTGAATCAGCGCATGAGTGCCCACCGCAATGTGGGCCGCGCCGCTTTCAATGGCCGTCAATAGCTCCTGCCGCAGTGCCTTGCGCTGACCGCCCTTGAGGAAAACCACCGTCAGGCCGAGCGGCTCGACAAGTGCCTGGACGTTGAAAAAGTGCTGCTCGGCGAGGATTTCGGTCGGGGCCATCATCGCCGCTTGATAGCCGTTTTCCACAGCCGTCAACATCGCGCACAGGCCCACCAAGGTCTTGCCCGAGCCGACATCGCCTTGGACGAGGCGATTCATAACTTGGGGGCGCTGCATCTGCGCGGTGATCTCGGCGACGACCCGGCGCTGGGCGCGAGTTGGGTCAAACGGCAGGGAATCCCACAGGGCCGACACCAGTTTCTCACTGGGCGCGAAGGCAATGCCGTCGGCCTGCTCGCGGTTTTTCTTGCGCCGCCGCGCCAAGCGTAGTTGGAAGGCAAAAAGCTCGCCAAAAGCCAAGCGCTGCCGCGCGCGCTCCGCTTCGGCGAGGCTGGCGGGAAAATGCACTTGGCGCAGACTAGCGCCCAACTCTGCAAGTCCCAAGCGCTGCCGCAAGACCGCGGGCAAATCGTCTGCGATCCGCTCGGCAAAAGTATCTAACGCCTCGCTTATCAAGCGGCGGAATCCCCGGCTGCGCAGGCCGCGCTCCTTCATATCGGCACTGGTCGTATAGAGCGGCACGACGACGCCCGTGTGAAGCCGCTCCGCCCCGTGGATGAATTCGTATTCGGGATGGACCATCTGCCGCCGCCCTTGGAACAGATCGACCTTGCCGCTGATGGCCAGCTCGTCGCCGACGGTAAAGTTGCGCTGCAAGTAGCGCCCCCCCTGAAAAAAGGTGCAGGTGATATCGTCGGTCGCGTCGGCAACCACCATCACGAAGCGGGGCCGTGGCCCGGGCATGAAGCGCGTCTGGCGCACCTCGCCGATGAGGGTCACCTCTTGGCCGATTGGCGCGCGGGCCATGGGCAAAATCTGCGAGCGGTCGAGGTAGCGGCGCGGCAGGTAGTACAACAAATCGCCCAGCGTCAGAATCTCTACCTCTCTGAGCGCAGACGCGCGTTTGGCTCCTACGCCTTTGACGTTTTCAATGGGGATGGACAGAATTTCCATGCTTGGCCGTGCGTTGACGCGACCGGGCCGCGGCCTATTTTTGGCCGCATACTGCCATGCCGAGGTCTATTACTTTTGCCCACTATCTAATGGGGCACGCGCCGTTTAGACGCGCGCCCTTCTTCTACACCTATGCCGTAATGTGGCTCCACCTGCTTATTGGTACGGGCCTTTTAGCACTATCTGGGGCGCACGACTGGCTGTCGATTTTCGCGGCACTAGTCGTCATCTCGTTCTGCGCCGGACTCGTACTCTACGGCTTGCTGACGGATACGCGCCGCCTGCTAATCAACATCGGTTCCTATGCTGCTGGCATCGCGCATGTGTTCTCGACCGATCCCGTAGTCCTCACCTGCTTTATCGCCGGCCTCATCGCCGCGCTCGCTTCCAGCTACAGCATCTTGGCGGCAGAATACGACCGCTATCAGCGCGAAGTCCACCGCCAGCCCGTGCCGCTTCCTACTTCGGTAGCTGTTCTGCTGGGCGCAGCGATCGTCCTGCTCGGCGTCTATGGCCTCTTGGCGAGCTAGCGGATCTTGAGCGTCGCCAAGCCGACCAAGGCCAAAATGCCAGCTACGATCCAGAAGCGAATGACGATCTTGGTGTCGGCCAAGCCGCGCTGTTGGAAGTGGTGGTGGATTGGCGAGCGGGTAAAAAAGCGCCGCCCCAACCAGCGAATGCCGATCTTTTCCTGAATCACCACCGACAAGGTCTCGCCGACGAAGATCCCCCCGACGATTAGAAAGAGAAACTCTTGTTTGACCAAGACAGCGACCGTACCCAACAAGCCGCCTAGCGCCATGGACCCGGTATCCCCCATGATGACGTTGGCCGGATAGGAATTGAACCACAAAAAGCCGAGGCAGGCCCCAAAGACGATGGAGCAGATTATGGCGACTTCCCCCACGCCCGGCATAAAGGGAAAGATCAGAAACTCCGCGATCTCGGCGTGGCTGGATACATAGGCAAACACCCCAAAGACGGCCACGACAAAAGCAGTCGGCACAATAGCCAAGCCGTCAATCCCGTCGGCTAGATTGACCGAATTGGAGATGGCCGTCACCGTAAAGGCGATAAAAGGCACATAGCCCCACGAAAGATCGAGCACTGGATTTTTGAAAAAGGGCAGATAAAGCTGGGTCGCCAAACCCGCCGCCTCGGCTGGCAGTGCTTGCGTGACATACGCGGTGCCAAACGCCATCCCAAAGGCTACTTGCAGCGCCAACTTGGCCTTCTCCGACAGCCCGCGATCGCTAGAGCGATAGCGCACCTTGAGGAAGTCGTCAATCCAGCCGAGCGCGGCAAACCAGACAATCGCTCCCACGCAAAACAGCACGAAGAGGCTGTGCAGCTTACACCACAAGCCGACGCTTATTAAGATCGCGGCGATGATTAGGCCACCACCGTAGGTTTTGGCTTGGTTGCCAGCCGCTGCAAAGTTGAGGTAGTCGCGGGGCATGTCGCGGTGCCCGCGGCCGTAGAAGTAGAGGATGACCCGCCCGCCGCAGACAATGGTGAAAATCAACGAGGTGATCGCGCCGCAGAGCGCGCGAAAGATGATCGAATCGACCAAGCGCAAAAACGACAAGGCTTCGACCGCCTCTTGCAGGTAAATTCCGAGGTAGTAAATCATCGCTGCGAAGCGGCTAGGGGCTGGTCAGCGCGCACGAGATCGGCCAATTGGCGCAGGTGCGTGCCGAGGGGAAACTCCGGCTTGAAATAAGGCATTGAAATCAAAACTTGGTCGAGGTCGCGCTCCAGTTGAGTTGGCTCCAAGACGCCGCGCTGCAAAAATGAGATCAACACCAGCAAGACCTGCTCGCGAATCTGCCAGCTCGAGTGCAGATAGAAGCGCCGCAGCCGCGCGAGCAGGTCGGGATTGCGACTTATTTTTCCGAGGGCACTCAGGGCTTGGACGATTACTTCCGGTGCGCGGTCGTCGAGGGCTGCAAAGAGCGTGCTTTCGATCTCGCCATCAACGGCAAACAACTCGCCGAGGGCCCGCGCCGCCCACGCCCGCACCTCAAAGTAGGGATCCGCCTCCAGCGCGTTAAGCAGCGCGGCCCGGGTTTGCGCGTCGGTCGCTCCCAAGCCGCGCAGGCCGTGTTCGACGACATTGCGGCGTATAATGCCTCCGTGGCGAAAGTCGCCGCCGCAAAGACGACGCCTCCACCCGGTCGGGGTGCGGTCGGTGAGGATGTGCAGCAGCAAGGGCAGCCGCTCTTGGTAGCCTAAGACCGCAACGAGCTTGATCCCCACATTGCGTTGCCCCAGTGGGATTTCGCACCAACCCTCAGACGCGAGCAGGCGGTCGGCTTGATAGCGCAGATAGGCCAGTTCGCCGCGCTCCATTGCCCCCACGCCCCCGATCTGTGTGACCCGCGCTCGCACCCAGCGCAGCAAGGCGTTGGGCTCAGTCGGCAAGCCGCTTTTTTTTACCGGGGGCGATTCCAATCGCACCGGGGGCGACTCCTGCCCAGCGATGAGGCCGTCCAACTCAGCCATAATCAGTTCGAGGCTGTTAGTTTTGGGCATGGTCTTGGCGGCCGCGCTCATGGCCTGCAACCGCTCCTCGTCGGCGCACAACGCCAGCACCTGCTGCGCCAACTTCTCGCCGTCCAGTCGGCTGTCGATACAGGCGTGGGCCCAAAACGCCTCTTGATAGAACACCTGAGCAGCCCCTATCCGCTCCATCTCCCGGGCGTTCAGCGCCTGATGGTCTTCGGCCGATGTCGGCAGCGGCACAATCAGCGTGGGGGTCCCACTAACGGCCATCTCGGTGAGCGTTCCAGCACCCGACCGGCAAATGACCAGATCTGCTACCGCGATCAGATCGGCGATCTCATCCGCGTAATCAAGGCGTCGATACCAGTCGCATTCGCCCGCTAGCCCCATCTCAGCTAAAGCGGCCTCCGTATCCGCCACGGCGTCGTAATCCGGCCCCTTGTAGCGACCTGTGACGTGGATGACCACCAGCCCGGCCGGACGCCACAGAGGTAAGGCTTCGAGCACGGCTTCATTGATGGCCCTAGCACCCCCCGACCCACCAAAGGCGAGTACGACCTTGCGGCCTTGGTCAATGCCCAATTTTTCTCGCGCGGCCTGCCGATCAAGATTCAAAAAAGAGCGGCGCACTGGATAGCCGACCACGGCCACCTTCTTCGCGTCGAACCAGCGACCCGCCTGCTCAAACGCCACGCCGATGCGCTGCGCCAGCCGTCCGGTAACTTGGTTCAAAAGCCCGGGATAGGCATTCGGCTCGTAGATAAAGACGCGGGCGCGAGAAAGGCCGACCTTGGCCAGCACACCGTGCGCGAAGAGCACCGGCGCACTGACGAAGCCGCCCGTGCTGATGATGATTTGCGGCCGGTAGCGCAAGAGGATAAATGCCCCTTGGACGACTCCAATCGCGAGCGCGATGGCAAATCGCAGCAGGGGCACCAAGGAGCGAGTGCGCGGGAAGGAACGGGCTCGCACAAAGCGGATGCGGTACCCCTGATCGGGTACGACCCAAGCATCCAGCCTGTCTCGATGGCCCACGTAGAGGAATTCGGCGTCTGCTCGCGTCTGCCGAATTTCGTTGGCAATGGCCAAGGCCGGATACACGTGGCCACCCGTGCCACCGCCGGTAAGCAAGTACTTCATCAATTTTTTGGTAAGGTCTTAAACTAGTAGAAGCGATCCCCTCCGAGGTGCCAAAGGGGGCCTATCTTTCCAATATAGAAGCTATTAGGCTAAGTGTCTAACCCTCACTGGTAGGACTCGGTGCGGTCGCCGCCGTTGACGCTTATGTGCTGCCCCGTCACGTAGCTGGCCGCCGGAGACACCAGAAAGACCACGGCCGCCGCTACCTCTTCGGGACCACCCGCTCGGCGCATGGGAATACTGCTGAGAAATTGCGCCCGCACCTCCGGCGTCCGCCGCGCCAACGCCCCACTGCCCATCCCCGCGTCGATGATTCCCGGCGACACCACATTGACGCGGATGCCGTGCTCGGCTTCCTCTTTCGACAGCACCTTCGTCAAGGCCACGACCCCGGCCTTGGTAGTAGCATACGCGGCCGCACCGCCCGGCAGCGTGTTGACCACATTCGAGGCAATGTTGACGACTGATCCGCCGCCTCGCTCACGCATCCGTGGCAGAGCAGCTTTGCACATGTAGAGGACGCTATTGAGGTTGACATCGAGCACTCGGTGCCAATCCGCCAGTTCCATATCGGCCACGAACTGTCCGCCGATAGTGATGCCGGCGTTATTGACCAAAATATCTAACCCGCCCAGTTCCCCTGCTACGCGTTCAACCAGCGACTGCGCGGCGTCCGCCTCGGTTATATCGGCCGCAAAGGCAGCGCCGTCCAGTTCAGAGGCAAGCGCATGGGCAGCGTCCTTCTGCGTGTGGTAATGCAGGGCGACCGTCGCACCTTCGGCGGCCAAGGCGCGGCATACCGCTTGGCCAATGCCGCCAGCCGCGCCGGTTACTAGGGCGATGTTACCGTGGAGGGACGTGCTCATGGGTCTCGATCTCATGCCGAAGAAATAGACATAAGCCGACGCTCTCGATCCGCCGCAAATGCCAAACAAGCGCGAATGTCTTCGTGTGTAAGATCGGGAAAGTCGCGCAAAATTTCTTCAACAGACATATCCGAGGCGAGATAGTCAAGCACATCATAAACGGTAATCCTCATGCCGCGAATACACGGCTTACCACTGCGCTTGCCGGGTTCAATGGTGATTATATGTCGATAATCCATCGTCTTTCTCCTTCAGTTAGCATTAGCACTAAGGGGAGACCCGTCCCTATACGTACCGCTGGCGTCCACACGCCGCCGGGGCGGATTTAGGCCCGTTCGGCGCGATGCTGGTCGACCAATTCCGCCATGCTTTTGAAACGAAAGTCGGGTTTTACCGCTTCTTGTGGCGGTGCTGTCGCGCCGCCGCTGCGCCCCACCCGCCGGTCAATCCACGCCGTCGTCAGTCCGATTGCCTTGGCTGGCACGTGGTCGTGGAAGAGGCTCTGCGCGACGTGCAAGACGCTTCCAGAATCGCCGCCTAAGTCCGCAGCTACTCGGGCGAGCAGAAATTCAAAGTTGGCCAGCGACGGTTTGTACGAACCGATCTCCTCGGCGGTAAAGATCGCGTCCCAAGGATCGCCGAGGCGGGCGGAACTGCCTCGGTAGCTAGCGCGGTCGCAATTGGTGAGGGTGATCAGCCGGTGGTGCTGCTTCAAATAGGCGAGCGATTCGGCCGCGTCGGCAAAGGCCGGCCAATCCCCAACCGACTGGCCGAAGCGAATACTCTCGGCCTCATCGGGTTCACCGCTCCAGTTCTGGGCCAGTGTTCGGTGAGTGGCTGCCAAAAGGTCGGCGTAAAGCAGGTCGGGATTGGCCGCTTGGCAGGTGGATTCCACCTGCGCGAAGGCGGCAAGAGCCGCCTCGCGAGTCGGCCGGTCGGCCAGACGCACACAGAGCGGTTGCAGCGCATCCCAGATGCCGGTCTCCCAGTCGATCAGGGTGCCGTAGGTGTCGAAGGTCAGTATGGGAAAGTCGCAGAGGCGCATGGGTATTTTCGTCGAGTTGTAGTGTTGAGAGTGATTTCAATCGCCCGCGAATTGGGTCATAAATTCAAACTTTTTGCAGAGGTCGCTCCAATCGCCTTCAGGCGTATTTCTGCGGCCCCTTCACCTCGGAGACCTCGTCCAACAAAGCCCGCTCTTCCGGTGCTAAGGACCAGTCCAAGCCCGCGCAGATCTCATCGACGTGTGCCGGCTCGTCGGCCCCCAAAATGGGGGCGCTGATCTCGTCGTGATCTAAAATCCAAGCAATAGCTACCTGCGCCGGGGTCTTGCCGTGCTGCGCTCCAATATCGATCAGCGTCTGGACGATGGTATCGACCCGCTCGGTCATGGCCTCGGCAAAATTGTATTTGCCCGGACTCATGCCGCGCAGCTCGTCCGTGCTCCACGGCGTCCCCGGCGGCGGCTCTTGCCCGCGACGGAAGCGACCAGAGAGCAGGCCAATGGCCAGCGGGCTGTAGGTCATAATGCCCAAGCCGAACTGACGGCAGATGGGCATCAGCTCCGGCTCCAGCTCCCAGCGGTTGAGCAGATTGTACTGATTCTGGATACAGGCAAAGGGGGCCAAGCGCTCGCGCTGCGCAATCCACAGGGCCTCGACGATCTTCCACGGCGGGAAGTTAGAACACCCCACGTAGCGCACCTTGCCCTGCCGCACAATGTCGTCGAGCGCACCCAAGGTCTCCTCCAGCGGCGTGACTGGATCAAAGGAGTGCAGCAAGTACAGATCGACGTAATCGGTCTGTAGCCGCTGCAGCGACGCCTCAATGCCCCGCAGCAGATTGACCCGCGACAGCCCCACGTGATTGGGGCTATTGCCCAAGGTGCCGAAAATTTTAGTCGTCAGCACCACATCCTCGCGCCGTCCCTTGATGGCTTTGCCGACCACCTGTTCAGAGCGCCCACCACCATACAGCGCCGTATCGATAAAATTGCAGCCCAAGTCCAAGGCCCGCTGCACCACCTCAATGCAAACCTGCTCGTCCTCTTGGCCGCGAAACGCCGCGCCCAAGCACACCTTGGATACCTTGACGCCGGCCTTGCCCAAATTGCGGTATTCCATATCTCTCCCTTGTGTTAGTCCGATGGCCCGATCTCATCGAGCGCGGTCAACAAATACTCGTTGTCTTGCGGACGCAGCGCCGTCAGCCGCACAAAGCCGGGCGCGTCTCGCCGCCAGCGGGCGCGCATTCGCCGCTTTTCCAACCCCGCCCGCAGCCGCTCCGACCCGATCCCCTCACAGCGCACCCAAAAGAAATTCGCCGCGCTCGGATAGGCTCGCAACCACGGCCGCTCGTTCAGCCCTTCGTAGAGCGCCTGACAATCGCTGCGAATCTGGGCGACGATCTGGCGCAAATAGCTCTGGTCAGCCAGCGCGGCCTGCGCCGCCACCAGCGACAGCGCATTGACCGCCCAAGGAACCTGCATCTGACCGAGGGCGGCGATAACGGGTTTAGGCCCAATGGCGTAACCAATCCGCAAACCCGCCATGCCGTATGCTTTGGAAAAGGTCCGCAACACCACCAAGTTTTCCCGCTCTTGCACCCAAGACACATAGCTACGGCTGGCATAGTCTGCATACGCTTCATCGACGATGCACAAGCAGTCGGGCAATTCGTCGAGCAAACTCGCCAGCTCCGCGTCGCCGCATAGGAGGTTACCCGTGGGATTGTTGGGGCTGCTCAGCAGCAACACCCGCGCACCCGACTGCCGACCCGCCTCGATAAAGCGCTCGGGCACCAGCGCAAAGTCCTCCTCGTGCAGCGGCACCGAAATCACTTCGGCCGCGCATTGCTGTCCCAACGCCACAAAGCGTTCGTACGACGGAAACGGAATCAGCAAGCGCTGCTGCTTGAGCAGCAAGCGCGCCAAAAAAAGCCAGACCACGGCTTCCCCAGACCCGTTGTACACTATGAAGTGATCGGGCGAAAGCCCCCAATGCGCGGCCAGATCCGCACGCAGCGACTCGGCGCGCTCCTCGTCGCTGTAGCAACTAAAGTCGCCGGTGCGGGCAAAGGCGACCATTGCCTCCCGGACCTTGGGCGACGGGCCATACGGATTGGTCGCCGCGTCAAAACGCAGCCATTTATCGTTCATAACAGATCGTCCTTTGTAGGGATCAACGATCGTTGATCCCTACGCTATTCATAAAGGACGCCTGCGGCAACCACCCCCCTTTTGCCTTATACTGTTATGCGGTACGCGATTCCAACCAACGGTGTCTCCCCAATACCATGCCGACCAACGCCAAAAAACCGATCATCGGCTGGGCCTTGTACGACTGGGCTAACTCGGCCTTTGCCACCACGGTCATCGCCGCCTTCTTCCCGGTGTTTTTTAAGTCCTACTGGAGCGCCGGCAGCGACGGCACCGAGAGCACCTTCCAACTGGGAGTGGCCAACTCGCTCAGCAGCCTGATCGTCGTGCTGTTAGCCCCGCTCTTAGGGGCTATTGCCGACCAAGGCGGCACCCGGCGCAAATTCCTGTTTGCCTTCGCCTTCTTGGGCGTCCTCGCCACCGGGTGCCTCTACATGGTCGCCCAAGGCGCGTGGGAACTGGCGGTTGTGGTCTATGTCTTGGCCGCCATCGGTTTCTCCGGTGGCAATACCTTTTACGACGCGCTCATCGTGGAAGTTGTCGGGCGCGACAAATCGGACTCGGTCTCGGCGCTCGGCTACAGCCTCGGCTATTTGGGCGGCGGCTTGCTGTTTGCGCTCAATGTGGTAATGGTCCTCCACCCCACAACCTTCGGGCTGGCCGATGCCAGCGAGGCGGTGCGCGTGTGCTTTTTGCTAGTCGCCGTCTGGTGGGCTGGCTTTTCGCTGCCGCTCTTTTTGTGGGTTGAGGAATCGCCCCCCACGCACGCCCATCGCGGCTGGAGCGCAATCGCGGCCGGCTATCGGCAGCTCATCGCGACCGGCCGCGACATTCGGCAGCTACGCACCACCTTTGTCTTCCTCATCGGCTATTGGCTGTACATCGACGGCGTCGATACCATCATCCGCATGGCCATCGACTACGGCTTGTCCCTCGGCTTTGACACCAACGACCTGCTCATCGCCTTGGGCATCACCCAGTTCGTGGGCTTTCCCGCGGCCATTGTCTTTGGCTGGCTCGGCGAGCGGATCGGCACGCGCAAGGGGATCTTCATCGGTCTAGCCGTCTATATCGCGGCAACGGTCTGGGGCTATTTTCTGAATGCCGTCTGGGAATTTTACGCTTTGGCCATCGCTGTCGGCCTAGTCCAAGGCGGGGTGCAAGCCCTGAGTCGCTCGCTCTACTCGCGGCTCATTCCCCGCGACCGGGCGGCAGAGTTTTTCGGCTTTTACAACATGTTGGGCAAATTCGCTGCGGTCATCGGTCCGGTACTCGTGGGTTGGATTGGGGTACTGACCGGCAGCCCGCGTGTGGGGATTTTGTCGATCGTCATCCTCTTCGTCGCGGGCGGAGTCTGCCTCTACTTCGTCGATGAGGAGCGAGGCACGGCCGCGGCACGCGCCCTTGAGACCGCTTAGCAAAACGCCTGCGCCGTCAGCGCATACACCTTCGCCACCCGCACCAACTCGGCCACCCGCACCTGTTCATCGGTCGTATGCGCCCCGGTGGCACAGGGACCGTGCGTTAGGGCCTCAATCCCAGCAGCCATAAAGACATTGCCGTCGTCGATGAAGGGCTTGCCGCCCAAGGGCAGTGGTGCCCCGGTTACCTGCTCGTGTGCGGCCTGAAACGCACCCACTAGCGGGCCGTTCTGATCTACCGCAAAGGCATCGCCGGGCATGTTCCAATCCGCGAGCCGGATGCGGGTGCCGCTTGCCGCAGCTACGTCGGCGAGCAGGTCCTCTATTTCGCGGCGTGCGATTGGCTCCGAGCCGGCCGCTATCCAGCGGCGAGTCCCTTCAATCCGGCACTGAATCGGCACCTGATTGTAAAGTTGACCGCCTTCAATCCGGCCAATAAACAGCGTATCGCTGCCGACATGAGGGGCGGTTCGCTCGCGCAGACGCTCGTTTAGCGCATTCAGCCGCAACACCACCTCGGCCCCTGCGGTGATCACATCTGGCAACCCGTCGGGCCGCAGCACCTCGTGTACCGGCTCGCCATCGCGCTCGATCTCCACGCTAAACACGGCCATCCCACGCCCGGCGACTGGCAGCACGTCGCCCAAGTACTCTGGCAGCAGCACCCCGTCGCCGACAAAGCCTTCGCGAATCAAGGCCAAAAGCTGGCGGCGGTCGCCCCAAGGCGCTTCGTGGTGGTCGTGGGCCGTAAGCAAGATCGCCCCTTTGGTCAGGGCACCCGTATCCCTTAACGCCCTGAGCGCCTCGACGAAAGCGGCGATTCCTCCCTTCATATCGGACGACCCCGACCCATAGAGCTGGCCATCGGCCACCTTGGGCGGCACAAAGGGCAAATGCACCGTGTCCAAGTGCCCATCGAATTGCAACACCCGCCCGGGCTGCCCGCTGTCGAAGCGAGCGACCACGGCTGGTGCTTGCGGCCAATCGGCTTGGGGCCGCTCCACGGCAAATCCCTCCGCCGCCAATATGGACGCCAACGCATCAGCCACCGCGCCGGCATCCAGCGTCGGGCTGGGCACCGCAATCAACTTCTTGGCCGTATCAAGTAGACGTTGCTCATCGACGGCCTGTAGTACGTTGTTTTCCATTCTAATACTCCTTTACCCACCCGTTGTATCGGCATCGGCTGCGCCGCGCGGACAGAGCAACCCGCGCTCCCAAGACGGACCACTACAATTTTTCTCAATTTCTTCCAGCCGCTGCTGCTCGGTGCGCTTCCACGGCTCCTTGGACAGATCGGACGGCCCTTGGGGATCGCTCAGTCCGCAACCGACCAACGCCATGCAGAGCATCCACTTGCTCGCCATATTGACCTCCGTTGCCCCCCTCTGACAATCTCCGTACTTTGGCCCCCATTCGCAAAGGAGCAGACCTATGTCCCACCCCCCTTACTACGGCATCATCTACAACTGGGACGGCGCACCGCACGGTTACTCGCCCGTTCCCCAGTCCATGGACGCCTTTCTCGACAAGACGTATGCCCCGCTCGAAGACACCCAAGTCGGTGCCCTGTTTTGGTGCGTGGGCGAACACGCCACCCGCTGGCCAAGCGACGCGCTCGAACTGCTCGGCGATGCTCATCAGCGCCGCTACGAGAGTGCCGCTAGCTACACGCACACCGAAAACATCCGCCGCATGTTGGATCGGGGCGAAGACCCCCAACAGGCCGTCATCGACCGCGGCCACGAGTTAAACCTCCATGTCTATGCCTCGCTGCGCATGAACGACAATCACTTCAACGGCGCTCAGCTAAGCGACCTCCAGACCCTGCACCACACCGAACTAACCCAACTGCGCAAGGACCATCCCGAATGGCTGCTCGGCGAGGATACCGAGGAGTGGTTTGCCCTGTCGTGGAATATGGCCATCCCCCAAGTGCGCGAAAATCGCTTCCAGCACGTGCGCGAAGTCTGCCAAAACTACCCTTGGGACGGCGTCGAACTCGACTGGCAACGCCACCCCTTCCACTTCCCCACCGACTATGCCTATCGCCTGCGCTACGTCCTCACCGACTTCATGCGAGCGGCGCGGCAACTGACCGACGAGCTAGCCCAA
Organism: Candidatus Latescibacterota bacterium; assembly: GCA_965233785.1. Classification (GTDB taxonomy): domain Bacteria; phylum Latescibacterota; class UBA2968; order UBA8231; family UBA8231. The sequence continues at coordinate 6,380,017 of OZ247580.1, read as the reverse complement.
CAGCGCGGCCGACCTTTCTACCTAGCGGCCCGCGTCGCCGGCTCCATTGAGGGCTGTCACCGCATTGGCTACGACGTGGAAACTTGGATAAGAGAAAACCTCGTCGATATCCTAATCCCGGCCGGTGCCGCCGCTACCGATCCAGCCATTGAAGTCAGCGCCTTCCGCGCCCTCTGCGCCGACCGCGACATCGCCCTCTACCCCGGTTTCGACGGCGGTGTCCCTGGCCCAACCGCTGGTCCCGAAGGCGAAACGACCCGCCACAACATGCGCACCAAAGCCACGGCCATGCAGTATCACGGCCAAGGCGCGACCGGTATATACGCCTTCAACTGGCACGCCGACCGCAACTCAAAGCGCGAGTTGCTAACCCAAGTGGGCTCAGTGCAGACCCTGCGCCGCCAAGACAAGCTCTACAACGCGACCCACCGCTTCCGCCAGCACACCGGAGAGTGGCGCGGTGCGTACCAGCACGACCGGCTGCGCGGCACTCTCCCCGTCCCTCTCTACCCAACCATGCAGGAGACCGGCCCCCACTTCGACCTCGACCTCGCCGACGACCTGAGTACAGACCCTCCGACGACCATTACTCTACGTCTGCGTCTGCAAAATTGGGTCGCTGGCGACGAGGTTCGCTGCTGCTGGGACGGCGAGGTATTAGCCGACCCGGATATCAGCTATTGCCACGGCGGCGACCCTCAACCTATCTCTGATGTCAGCGCCGCCGCTTGGCACAGCTTCGCGCTCACGGCCAACCAAGCCGCCCGCGGCCTCCATCGCCTAGAAGTCGTTCTCTTGCAACGCCATCCCCAACTTGCTTGCGACTTGATTCTAACCGATGTCGAGGTGGTAATCCGCTACGACTAGAACCGCCTAACGCCCATAGCGCACCCCCCAGAAAAAACCCGGCCACGTGAAAAGCCCATCCTCCCACTCCTGCTCGTAGCGGCTGCCCGACTCAATCAGCCGCTGATGGCCATCGGTCCACAACTGGTTCAGGGAGACGCCGCCAAACAGTGCCATACGGCGGTGTAAAGAAATCCCCGTCTCGAGTTTGATCCGCGCCAGATAGTTATCTCTCGCCAAGCGATCTAGACCAAAGTCCACTGCGGGCGGCCAAAATCCAATGCCCGCACTGTAATCGTCATCGAGGTCGCGGCTGATCCGGTAGCCGTGTACATCGAGGCCGAGGAAAAACCGCTGCCCGCGCTTCTGCACTCCACCCCCCACGCCCACCGCCCAGCGCCGCTGGCCGTCTTGGTCGGTAAAGCCAGTAGTAAAAGCGGTGTAAAACGAGCGGCTGCCCGAGGCGAGGGTGAACATGGTAAAGCCGATTTCGTCGCGCCAAGTGCTGAGGTTGAAAAGCCCGCTGCGCGAGTAGTTGATCAACCCGATGGGCAGGCCGCCCTCGATGTGGCCGGAAAGATTGACCACGCCGACCTGCCAGCCCTTGACCTCGCTCGCCACGTTCAGTAATCCGACCTGACCGCCCTTGACCTCGCCGACGAAATTGGTAACTCCAGCCAATTGCCAACCACGGATTTTGCCAACGATGTTGGTCGTTTGCGCCACCTGCCAGCCGCGCACTTGCGAGGCAATGTTGAGCAAGCCCACTTGCCCACCCTGCAACGGCCCCATCGCCCAGTTGACGCCCACGACGGACGCCTGCCAGCCATCGACCTCTTTGAGCGCCAAGTTGCCCAACCCGCCGATCTGACTGCCCGTCCGCTCGCGCGCCTGATTGACCAGCCAAGCGAACTGGACGCCGCGGAACGCCTCGTCCTGCGTATTGGTCAACAGCCCCAGCGACAAAGTGTACCCCTCGCGGGTGGCAACCTCGATTTGGCGTCCCAAGGAAATCCTCCGCCCCGAGCCGCCACGCAGCTTAGTCTCCTCCGGGGTTAAGACGCGGAAGTCGCTGGTACTCACCCTGACAAACTCCCCTTCGGCCAAGACCAATTCGGCCAAATGCCAGTCCGCGTCCCACGTTTCCAAAAACAGGGTATAGCTCCCCGGCACCAATCCCAACTCGACCTCCCGCCCCGGGGATTTGTTCAGTTCGGCGACGAGGCGCTGCTGGCCATTGCGGATAGAAACCCGACCGGCGAGGGCCTCGTCCAGCGACAGGCCGGCGGCGTTGCGGCGCACCTCGGTCATCACCACGCCCCCGGTGCCGCGCATCTGGCCTTGATATGCTGGATGCTGCGTGCCGCCCACAGTGCCAAGAGTCCGCGCCCGCGTCTCGTCGAATGCGAACTGGTACGCCTCGTGCAGCGTCACCCGGCCATCGCCGGTAACGTCGGCTGCGCCGCGCATCCCGGAAATTAGATAGTGCGTAAAAAAGGACGCCTCGATCAGGTCCGATTCCTGCGCCGCCTCGTCGGCTGAACTCGACGTGAGGAAGGCGTAGCCCCGCATGTCAAAGGACTCATCGACTAAAAAGGGCGGCTTGGGCTTGCCGCCCTTGATGCGAGTTATGCTCCCGGAGTTGCAGGCGTCGAGAACGGCGATGCGGACGGCGGCATTGGCCGTCTTCAACGAGTCGAGCAACTGTTGATAGCCGAGGTGATCGCCGGCCAACAGCAGGCCCTCTTCGTCGGCGTGACCCGAGTAGTACAGCAGCACCTCTAAGCGGTCCCCCCGCCGGCTGGCCGCCTTTACCCGCCGACCGAGGTCGGCCAGCCCCTGTTCAAAAGCAGCTAAATCGGGATCGCGCAGCAACAATACATCGGCCGGGTCTAAGCCCCCCATCTCCTGCAACACCTCGACGAATTGTTCCGCGTCCGAGACTGCGTAGCGCAGCAGTTCGCGATCAACCCCGCCGTTGTTGGCCCCCGCCGCCAGTATCAACCGACGCACCTCGGCCTCCACCGGCTGGGACAAACCCGCCGCAGCGACAACTACCAACAAGGCGCGCATCAAAGACATGGGCAGAACTCCTCAGAAACGATAAGGCGTCCACAAGGTCGCCCCTACAACGGCAATACGACGCCCACTCATCGTCGTTGGTTGCAACCACCATTGTAGGGGCAACTCTCGTAGTTGCCCTAGGAGGGCTAGGGCTCCCTAGATTTCTTTACGGTAAACTGGAATAGGCGAACGTCATCCCCCAACGCCACATCGCCAGCGACCAGCTTGGCCTTGACCGTCGCTAGCCCAAAGCGGCGGTCGGCCGCAACCAGATAAAACCGCTCCCATCGAGGCGCGTCGTCCAATTCATAGGCAACGTCGAGGGTATCTTGCGCCGCCAGCAGCACAGCCTCTGCTCCAATCGCGGGCAGGTGTTGCGTTACGATCCCACGCCCATCGACGGACAGGATCGCCCCGTACTGCAAGCCACCGGAGCGATAGGCGAGCTGCACCAAGTCCCCACTTCGGGCCGAGGCTCCGTCCTGCAGACGCTCGACACCGCTGGTCAGTTTGCGAAAAACCAGCAGACGCGGCTCCTGCTCGCTGCCCTTGATGCGCGTCGCAGGTGCTTCCGCAGTCTCTTGATCAAGGAGAGTGGGCACCGCCACCACCGCCAGGATTAGGGCCACGGCCGGCACGGCCCAAAGGCGATACCCACTCCACATTCGTTGGACGCGCCGGCCCTGCGCCCGCTTGAGTTTTAGCTCGATCTGGCCGCGCATCCATTCGGGTGGGTAGCGCTGATGGACTTCCTCGTTGGAGCGCTTTAGGGCCGCTAGCCGCTGTGCAAGCTCTGGATCATCCGCCAACTGGCGTTCCAAGTCCGCCAACTCGTCGTCAGTTCCCTCGCGCAGCAGGTAGCGCTCTAGCTGGTAGTCGCTTATGGGGCGCTTGTCTTGCTCGTTCATGATTTCTCCATCTCTTGCAGCGATGCTCTCAGGCCGAGCAGCCGCTTGCGCACGCCGGATATGGACATGCCCACTTCCCTGGCTACCTCTTCCAAGGTCATGCCGTCCACGTAATACAAGACGGCCATCGTGCGCGTTGACTCAAGCTGTTGGCCAAAGAGCTTTGCGAGCGCGGCGCGCGCATCTATCTGGCCCTCGGCGTCCTGCCAGCAGGCTATCTGCTCCAGCAGCGTCGAGTCGGCCGTGGTCTTCCGCCGCTTAGTGTCGCGGATGCGATTGAGGCAGAGGTTGGTGGCCATGCGATAGAGCAGGCTGGAGGGCGCGTCGTCCCGCAGGCGGTCGCGCCGCGTCAATAGCCGCACAAACACATCCTGAGTGGCGTCGAGCGCCTGATCTTCGTCGCGCAAAAGCTGCCGACAACGACGCATGACCATCGGCCCGTAGCGGCGGTACAGTGTATCTACGTCCATGTATTCCCTGGCGATGTTACTACTTAAACACCTATGGTGGCGCGGAGTGTTACTGCTGCTGCAAAAAATTATGCCCCTACGCACTCAATTTACAAGATGCTGCTTGCAGACAGCACCAAACGACAAGAGCCGACGGTCCATGGCCGCCGGCTCTTGCGATCCTACTTAGTAAAAATTTCCCCAGCTATTTTTCTTCGATGACCTCAAGTAGTTCGGCAGCCCGCTGCCGCTTGTCGGGATCTTTGTCGCGGGCGATAATGCGCTGGAGCACCGAGACGGCTAGCGGATCGCCTTGCTCTCCCAGCTCTAGGGCCTGGCGGTCGCGTTCCTCGTGATAGCTGTCGTCGTATTCAGCCACGTCCAGTTCGTACTGACGCCAGTAGTATTGCAAGCGGTCGTCGGGCCAGTCGGCATAGATGGCCTCCCAAGTATTGGGCTGGCTGTGCGGCAGCAGGCTACCTGGGGCGATGGGGTCAGCCACGCGCTGATAGCGGGCGTCAATGGACAGGCGCAGTTGCTCGCCGGCGTTGGGGACGCCGCGATGGGGCATCATGCTGTGAAAGAACAGCACGTCCCCCTGCGTGAAGGGGCCACCGGTCCATTCGAAGGAGTCGGTGATTGCCAACCCTCCGGCCCCCAAGGCCGGCTGGAAATTGTAAACGCCCCCCCGATGCGCCCCAGCGGCCACCTCCAGCCCACCCATCGTCGACGGCAGGTCGTGGAGCGGGAACCACGCTGTATAGGTTTCGGCCGTGCCTTGAATGGGGATGAAGTCCTGATGCGGCGGCGTGGTAAAGGATTCGCGCTTGGGAAAGATGGTGCGGCCAATGAGGCGGGGATGCGGCAACACCGGGCCGTCGAGCACCTTTTCGAGCAGGCCGACGAGCGCGGGATGATGTTGCAAGGCGTGGAATTCGGGCAGCGCGTACATCCGGCTATAGACGTCCATATACTCGGGCGTCGGCTCGACGCAGAAGCCGTCTTGGTCGGCCATGGCGTCCGCTAGCGGCGCGTCGGCCTGAACCCAGCCGGCGTCGCGGGCAATGGCCAAAAAGCGCAGCCTGAGCGCTTCGAGTTCAGCGGCGGGCAACAAGCCGCTGACAAAGAGATGGCCGTCGCGCTCCATGCGGTCGCGCAGCGCAGGCGGGTCGTCGATAATAGGGGTTGAGTCGATAAGATTCGGCATAGCGTAGGCTCCCAAAGTAGAGAAAAATGCTCTCGATGTGTGTTTTACATACTGACGTTACGCCCTGTAGGGGCAACCCTCGTGGTTGCCCTATTAGAAGCTGGCTGAATGCGCGGTGTCGCTTGGGCGCCCGCAAGCAACTGTCTTGGTTGTCAAGGGGTTTGTAGGGACGCCCCTACACCTGACCCGTTCGGGGCCGATGCACAACATCAGTTACATAGTACGGAGTTTTGCCAAAGACCAAAAGATGCCATCGGCCCCTCAACTCAAAACCGCAGCGTGGCGACGGCCGACAGGCCTCCTCGGCGGTCCGGTGCCAGACCAACGGAGAAACGGGAAGCTGCGGAGGCATAGCGAGACAGTTCTGACATAATCGTCGCGCCAACAGCAGAAGAAGCCAATAGAGGCCACAGATCAGATCTCTTATCGACAGCAGAATCGATCTCTATCATCCTAGTAAGCAATATTACCCCCATCACACTGCCAATCAGGGCCGAGATGTAATGGTCATTTTGATCGACTCGACTCACGCCGATTGGCGTTACGAACGTATATCCGAGCAACTGGCCAAAAAAGAAACTAAGACCAAAGTCGTTACCGCCACTTCTATTTAAGCCTATTAGGCCCTGCTCTAATAGAAGGCCGGAAAGTGCGCCCCCAAGAGTACCGAAACCCAATTTCTTGACAATCCGTAAAGTCCCATTTGCCAGTACCCTGTCGTCCCCCCTACCCGTATCCGACACCGCTTGCAACCCGCCCTCGGCGCGGCCAGAATCGGCCAAGACACCCACTTCCACCGTACTACTATCGATCCGACCAGCTTCTAACACCACCCCAGTCCGCCGCGACTCGCCGTCGTCATTCGCCCAAGCCGCAGCCCCTATCAGGAGCCAAACTGACGACACGACAGTAGCCATCCCGGCCTTCATCATTTTACTGCCTCCACGAGTGAATCGTCCTTCCAAATTAAACCGTGCCAGTCCCTAGAAACCCTCAGTTTAAACCCCAGCCCAATTACAATTAACACTTCCCAAAAACAATCCCCTCCAGCGCACCGGGCACTGGAGGGGAAGGAACCGAGATCTTGTAAAAACTAAGCAGTGAAGAACGCCACGGTCGTCCAGCACAAAGCCGCCGCGCCCGCCGCCAGCGTCGCCTGCGGAATCTGCGTCCTGACGTGGTCCATCAGATCGCAGCCCGTACACATGGAGCTAAGCACGGTGGTATCCGAAATCGGCGAGCACTGATCGCCGTACACGCTGCCGTCCATGACTGCGGCAAAACACAACGTCATAAAAAGCTCTGGATGCGCCAGCCCATTGGCCCCGGCCACCGCCCAAGCCAGCGGCATAGCCAGCGGGAAGGCCACCGCATAGGTGCCCCAGCTCGTGCCGGTAGAAAAGGCAATGACCATCGTCAGAAGCTGGAGCAACACCGGCAACAGGAAATACGGAATGGCCTCGCCGAGCTGTTCGACCAAAAAGATGCTGCCGCCTGTCTCCTTGCTGATGCCGCCGATAGTGATCGCCAGCAGCAAAATGACCGAGCCGAGCACCACGCCCTTAATGCCATCGTGAAAGCCGGCGATGAGGTCTTTGAGCGCCATGCCCTTGGCCAAAGCCATACCCGCGGCCAACAAGAGCGCAATGCCAAAGGCCCACTGTACATTGGGCGATCCGCCAACGATAAAGGTGCCGACGGCAATGGCGATGAGTGTGCCCAGCGGCAAAAAGAATTCGAGGACGTGCGGAGTGTAGCCTTCGGGTACGTTGCTCCCTTGCAACTCCTTGGCGCTCAAGGGATCGGCTCCCGGGGCGTCGAGCTGGCCGGTCGTGCGCGAGCGATGCATCGCCTCTTTGAGTTGCTTGCCCAAAAAGAGCGGTTTTTCAATGCTGAGCAGGAACGTGCCCAAGACGGCAAAAATGGCGTAAAAACAAAAGGGTACGCTTTGAAAGAAAAAGGCAATGCGATCGGCTTCTGTCGCCAAGAAACTGACGCCAGAAACGAAGATGAACGCCTGCACATAGCCGGGCCAAGCGTTGAACGCGAGCTGGGAGGCAATCGGCGAGGCCGTTGAATCAACCACGTATGCCAACTCTTCATGGCTGATTTTCTCGTTATCGGCAATCGGTTTGACCGTAGTGCCGACCAGCACCGTGCTGACGGTGCCGCCTTGGAAGAAGATGACCCCGAGCATCCAGGCGACCAGCTTGGCGCTTCTGGGACCGCGCACAAAGCGCACGGTCATAAACTCGGCAAAAGCCTGAGCCGCCCCCGTGCGCGACCATATCCCCATCAGCCCGCCCAGCAACCACAAGTAGAGCAGCAGGATTCCGGCCGCGCTTTCGGTCGCCAATGAGGGGATCAGCACATCGCCGGTGAAGTCGTAGCGGCCCATCAGCAGCGCGCCGGCGATGATGCCGCCCAACAGCGAGGTGACCGGTTCTTTGGTCAGCCAACACAACAGCACGGCCACCACCGCTGGCAAAAGCGACCAATAGCTCCAGTGGCGCTTGGCCACCAGTTTGTAGTAGCGGCCGGTCTCCGCCACGGAGACAAATTCTTCCGTGACCGACGGTGCCGTCCTCGACCCCTCAATCTTAGCCGGATCGAGTTGGGCTTGCGCCATGGGCACGGCCTCGAAATAAGCGGGTTTTTCGCGATAGACGTAGTACAGCTTGCCGTCGTCGTCCGTTTTCACGTCCAACTCGATCCGCTCGACCGTCCACGTCGGCGCCACATTGACACCTATGATCCACGATGAGAGCAGAGCGATAGCAAAGATGGCGAAGTTGCGAATGCCTCTAGGCATGGGGTTCCTTTCGGTTTAATGGTGGGATAGTAGGGGTCGGTTTGGAACCGACCCCTACTTGAGCAAAAGTAGTTTGCGCGTTTGCACGCCCCAAGGGGTTTGCAACCGATAAAAATATAGGCCCGCGGCCAAGGCGTGCCCACCGTCGTTTACTCCATCCCAGCGCAGGGTATATGAACCAGCCGGATAGGTTCCCTCGGCTAAGACGGCAACCTGCTGGCCGAGTAAGTTAAAGACTTCCAGCCGGATCGCCCCTGCTCGCGGCAAAGCAAAGCCAATCGCAGTGGTACTGTTAAATGGATTGGGGTAGTTCTGCGCCAAGGAGAACGCTTCCGGCACCCCTCCGTGCTGCTGTTGCAGCACCGCCGTGGGTGCAGAAGTCCTAGCGGCGACCAAGCGCACATCGTCTAAATAAAACGCGCCGCGCAAGTTGCCGAACAGGCGAATGGATTCAATCGGCCCGTCGAGCCGAAAGAAGCGCTCCAGCGGAATCTCTATCACCTGCCATTCTTGCCGCGCCAGATCCAAGCCATCCCCTTCAAACAACGCAACCAGCGACGGCGTATCCCCATTGACCACGACGTTGAAAACAGGCCGGGTACCGCCTTCGGCATCGCCGGGATGGAAGGCCAGCCGCAGAGCGCGGTATCCCACCGGATCCACCGGCACCAGCGGCTTGTACTCGAGGGTAAACGCGTCGGCGACAAGCGCCTGCGCCCAAGTGCCGGCAAAGACCTGCTCATTTATCTCGACGTTGGAGGTAAACCCTTGGGTCCAGTTCGCGCCGTACTGGTCGGCAAAAATGACCTGATCCGCGACGGGCAGCAGCACTAACTTCTTCACCAATATCGTCTCCAACGGCCCATCGGGCGTCTCCTGACGCAGGTGGATCCGCACCGGCTTCAGACCATTGGGCACATCGGCATACAGCGTCCCCGTTAGTTGGTACAACTCCTCGTCGATCCGGTCTAACTCGACCTCCGAAGTTCCTCCCAGCGCACTCAGATCGGCGAAGACCCTAGGCGCGGGGCCATCGGGCACGGGGCTGGTAACGCGCAGGCGTTCGCGTAGGACCAACTCGTCCCCAACTATCGCAGAGTCCGGCAACGCACTCTGCCAATCGGCCGCTAGGCGCGGAGGCGGAAACAGGGCGCTGACCAGTTCTATCTCGTCGAGATAGAACGTGCCGCGCAGATTGCCGAAGAAGCGGATAGACTCAATCGGCTCTTCCAACGGCGCGAAAGCCCACAGCGGTACTTCCACCGTCTGCCACTCGGCCCGCGCCATGTCAATGCCGCGGAAAAACCCATCGATTAACGGTTCGATCTTGCGCAGATTCTCGTTGAGCTGCACGGAGAACGCCCCCCTCAAACCGACCGTCGCATCGCCGGGATGAAAGGCAAAACGCAGGGCGCGATAGCCGACTGGTTCCACGGGCGCGGGAGGCAACAATTCCAAGGTAAAGCTGCGTGTCTCCACCGTTAGTGGTGCCCCGGCTGACACCGCAAGCTCCGCACCAGTAGTAAAGCCTACGTGCCAACCAGCACCCAGCCCTTCGTCGAAGACAACTTGGTTCTCGGCTGGCATCAGCACCACGGTTTGCTTGACTTCAACGGCGGCTTCGCCCTGGCGAATGTGGAAAACGACTCTCTTGCGCCCCGCGCTCCCACCGGTGACTAAGGTCTCCACGAAAGGATAAAACCCCGGAGAGGCTTCGGTCAGCACTTGGTCCGACAGACCGCCCAACGCGCTCAGGTCCGCAGATACGCGCAGCAGCTCGCCATCGGCCGACACATCGCGGATGCGAATGCCGCCGGCAAATTCCACTGCCGCACCCACGGCGACCGAATCGGAGAAACTCCCCTCCCACTCGGCGGCTAACGGCCCCGGAGCAAAATAAATCTGGTGCATGCGGATGAAGCCCCGGGAGACAATGGCGTTTTCCACCGCGTCGCGGCCATAGCGGGTGTAGCGGCCTATGTGCGGATCGTCGGTATTGGTAAACCCCCCGTTGAGCCGCTCGGTCCACTGACTCGCCGGATCCATCGCGTAGTAAAAACGCTCGTCGTACCCGACCAGCACCATTAGGTGCCCGACCGTGGAAAAGCCGCCGTGGACGATTGCGGGCCGGCCAGCGTCCAACAGCGCGTGCAATTCTCGCAACAGCCCGGTTTCAGTCGCTTGGTCGCGGACGCTTAGACCGCGCAGCACAGCTTCTTCGTTGAAAACCTTTTCGAGACCACCAGTGCTCTGAGCGACGTACGTGCCCCATTTGGCCGAGATCACGTCAGGAGTAATGTCGTCGGCTCCGTAGTATTTGAGCACCATAGCAATGCAGGTGTTTTGGCAGGAGCCAGAAGGATTGATGCGATTGCTGTGCTGGTGGAAGTAAGGCACATCCGGGATGTAGCCAGCCTCCGTCGGCCCCGCACTGCACCAGCCGGCGACGCACGCCGCTAGCACAACCTTATAGCACCTCTTCAATAGCATCCTCTGTCGTCTATCCGCTCAGATCCCCGACGGTTCGCTCGGCCCCAAGTCCAAGTCTTGGCCGCGGTGGAAATTGCGCCCCATCAGGTATTTGATATCGAGTTCCACATCGCGCACAAAAATCTCCGGCAGGGCTTGGGCGTCCCGCCGCACCAATTCGACCGAAAGCGTGTTGTTCCCTTTTTTCGGCCAGTGCTTGGCGTCCAGCTTAAACGCGTACCAATATCCCGATCCCGTGCGATAGCGCGGGGCCGACATCCGGTACAATTCGTTGATCTTGCGCAACAGGCTAGCGGGCAATTCCCGGCCATTGAGATAGAACTTCAGCCGGTCGCGCTCGGTGTGGCCCATCACCCGCACCCGCAGCAACACTTCGTGAATCCGACCCACCTTGGCCCAGCGCCGCAGATCGTCGCTGACCGCCAAGGTGATGGAAGCCTTGCGGCCCTTTTGCAAATAGGCCGGTAACTGCATGGTCGTCCCCGGCTCGGTGGTGGGATTGGGGTAGCGCCCGGTCACGGTCGGTACGTAGTAAATTTTGTCGCGCGCGGCCATGACCTCTGGATAGGGCAATTCCCGCAGCTTCTCGTAGAAGGAGGCCTGATACGGCCAATTCCCAAACCAGTGCGCCAAGTACAGGCCATCGACGCCCTGCGCCCAGTAATTGCAAGCCGCCCCGCGCACCATCTCAACGGTCGCCTCCCCCAGGCGATCCGAATCCACGTGGCTTTGCAGGGCTGCGTGTATCCGACAGTCCGTGCCTTCGGCTGCGGCAACCAAGGGCCGGAAATCAATGGTCGAATCCAGCAGTTCCGGGCCGGAAAACGCCTGGCCGATCAGCACATCGACTAGCCCTTCGCGCAACCACGCTTCGACGTCCATGCCGACGGCATAGCACCCCTCGATGCTGTAGGGGATGCGGATGGCCAACTCGCGTTGCTTGCCGCTCCGCTTGACAGCGCGATACACCTTGCGCACCCACTCGGTCATAATCTCGCGGCCAGCATCGACCTTGTCCGGGTGGAAATAGTAGGGCTGGTAGTTCATCTGCAACTCAAAGCCATCGACCGGGTATTTCTTTAGCGTCTCGGCAATCAGGGCAAAGCGCTCGTCGCGGACTTCTTTGTGTTTGAAGTCGAGACAGGTGTAGCCGGGATAGTCGTCGGGCACACCGTCCTGCGCACCGATTTCTAGGTGGGCATTGTCAAAGCGGAAGTCCGAGCACCGCACGTCCTCTTCCCGCGGTCCCCGACCCTGTTGTACCAACAGCGTCGGATAGACCTGCTTGCCGTACTGGTGGGCGCGATCGCAAATCAGGCGCAGAGGATCGTGCCCCTTGCGGATTAGGTCGCGGGCATTTTGGTGAGCACGGCGAAAAATAAGATGCGGCCACCGCTTCATATTGTGCCCCCACAGTTCCCCTACCTCGGTGTCGTGCAGCACCGTGCGGCCGTCGCCGAGGCAGAACATGATGGCTTCAACCGGCGTACCCAACAGCTCGTCCACCCCCTGCTCGTACTCTTCCTTCTGCATCGGCGGCTCGTACATGTAGATCAGCGGATGCCGACCGTCGTGGTAAAACATGATCTTGGGTTTGGACATGGTCTGACTCCTTTAGGTCTAGGACGCCAAAGCGTATTTTTTCCATGTTTTATACCGTTTGACAACCGGCCTCAACAACCGTACTGTTGTAGGCCATTTTTTCAACCCATTCCCTCTAGGAGGAACCTCATGGCCATTATACCTAACATCAGTTCGGATATTGCCGGACCGCTCGGCGCGATTCACCTGCCTCGTCTGTGGTCCAAGCTGCGCCTAAGTGCGGCTGGCGAACTGCCCGCAGACTACCCGGAATGCGGCGCGGGCTTCGATCAGATGGTCCTCAACGGCCTCAGCATCGATCGCGACGCGGCCGTGGCTTACGTCAAGGACAACAAGGCCAGCTATACCGAATTTGAAAACTGGGTCAAGGCCCAGCGCGGCGGCTCCATTCCGCAGAGCGAGATCGACGCTTCCAACGCCGCCATCCGCGGCTACAACCACGATGACGAGACCCGCACCGACATCCTCGGTGCCGCTGGCCTCAGCGACGACGGCAGCATCCTCGACGCCGTCAACCTCAACAACCTCGACGACTGGACTGAACTGCACAACGCCCTGAGCTAAAAGGACGTGTCCCTCTCGTCTGTCGGCCCGCCTCCAAAGAGAGGAGGCGGGCCGCTTTGTTGCTTCTCGCCCGCCTATTCATACCGCCTTTTGGCTGGGCTGTCAACGCCCTTGATAGCCTTCTGCCAAAGTTGTACCTTGTGCCAACTACCCCCCTCGGCGAAATCAGGCCTGCCATGAAACTCGACGTCGTACAACTGACCCAAGAATTGGTTGCCTATCCCTCGGAAAGCCAAACCAGCAACGTAGAAGTCACCCAACACATAGCTGGGGTCTTAGACCAGCTTGGTTTCCACATAGAAGAGGTGCCCTACACCGATGAGGCAGGCGTGGCCAAGCTCTCCATCGTCGGCAAGCTGGGCACCGGAGAGGGTGGGCTGGCCTTGATGAGCCACGACGACGTCGTACCCGCCAATCCCGCCGACGGCTGGCACCGCGACCCCTACGAAGCCTACGAGGCCAACGGCAAGCTCTACGGCCGCGGTTCCTGCGACATGAAAGGGCCGCTTGCCGCTTCGATTTGCGCGGCGGCCCGCTTCAAAGCCGCCGATCTCAACGCCCCGCTCTACATCGTCGTCACGGCCGACGAAGAGGTCCTCTGCGTCGGTGCGCAAAAGGTCGCGGCCCACTCCAAGCTCTTTGCCGAGGCCAGCACCGGCTGCGGCATCATCTGCGAACCCACCAGCCTCCGCGTCGTCCACGCCCACAAAGGCTCGCTCGCCATGCAAGTCACGGCCAAAGGACGCCCCGCGCACACCAGTACCTTGAAGGGCACCAACGCCAACCTCAAGATGATTCCCTTTCTCGCGGAGATGAAGCGATTCAACGAGCGAGTGCTCAGCGCGCGCCGCTATCGCAACGAGGAATTCGCGCCCCCGCATTCCGAGTGGTGCATCGGCATCAACGACCACAACCGCGCCACCAACATTTCCCCCGCCCAAAGCATCTGCACCCTCAACTATCGCCCCATGCCCGGCATCGACGTCGATGACATCATCGACAAAACCCGCAAAAGCGCAGAAAAACACGGGCTCGACTTCGAGCTCAAACATCGCGGCGAACCGCTCTATACGGCGGTGGACGCTCCACTGGTCCGCACGGCGCTCAAGCTAACGGGCCGTCGCAAACCCACCACGGTGGCCTACGGCACCGACGGCATGGCTTTTTTTAAGAAGATGAAACAAATGATCGTCCTCGGCCCAGGCGACATCGCACAAGCCCACACCGCCAACGAATGGATCAAAACCGACCAACTGCGCGCCAGCGTCGATCTCTACGCCCGCTTCATCGAACGCATCTGCGTTTAGAGGCCGAAAGTAGCGAACGTCGGAATTTTTTAAAGGTAGAAATTAATAACGTTGCAGGGTCTTTGCGGATTAGGAGACATTTCTCGTCCTCCTCAACCCCAAGGATCTACCCCAGCCAGCTTCCGCCCCACACTCGTCAACTCAGCCGTCTTCTCTTCGTGGTGCTCGCGTTCTTCGGCGTAGCGCCCTAGCCCAGACAACCGACGCTGCCAAAAATCCGTGCGCAACCGCCGCGCCTCTTCGCCGTCGCCGACCGGACTCATGGTGATGTACTGCGCCACGCGCGGTGCATCGCCGCGATTGACGCTTGCCGTATGCGGCAGGGCCGTGCGCCAGATAACCAAGTCGCCCGCTTCGGCACCGATGCGCTGCGCCCCCAAGGCCAGCAGATCTTGCTCGCGGGGGTTGGCTCCCTCCGGCAGCTCGTCGAGCCACGCCTCTAGGCGCTGGTGGAACCCTGGCACGCAGATAAAGGCCCCCTGCTCGGCCGGCGTGTCGCTCAGATAGAGCACGCCCTGTACCCCAAAGGACAACGGACGCTTATCCAAGGATGCGTCCCAGTGCAGATTGTGCTCGGTTGCATCTTTGTCTAAGGCCGGCGGACTGATGCTGGCTCGGTCGTGGCTGACCCACAGCTTGTCCGTACCCCAAATCTGGCTGAAGGCCCGGTGGACCCGAGGGGCTGTGCGGTTGTCCCACATGGTTTGGTGATGGTAAATCTCGACCATGATGCCGCGCCTGTCCTCTGGATACCAAGTCCCCGGATCGTCCGGGTCCATGCCCGCAAACGCCCACACCGCCCGCCCAGTGCGCTCAGCTTGGTCGCGGTCGATTACCTGACGAGCAACGACGTACCCCTGTTCGGCAAAGAAATCCAGTTCTTCCCTATTCAGAACATCCATGACGGTCCCCCGTTATAACAATTTTCGCGCGATGAGCTCCTCGGCGATTTGCACGGCGTTTAGGGCCGCTCCTTTGCGCAACTGATCGCCGCTGACCCACAAGTCCAGCCCGGTTCCGTCGGGCCGCGAAATATCCTGGCGAATGCGCCCGACTAGTACTTCGTCGCAGCCGGACGCCTCAATCGGCATGGGAAAATAATTCTGCGCGGGATCATTCACGATCCGCACGCCCGCCGCCTGCGCCAAAATAGCTTCAGCCTCAGCCGCTGGAAAGGGTTCGGCAAACTCTACGTTGATCGCCTCGGAATGCGCCCGCAGCACGGGCACGCGGATGGTCGTGGCCGAGATTTGCAGCGCGTCGTCGTGGAACATCTTGCGGGTCTCGCGCACCATTTTCAGCTCTTCTTCGCAATACCCTTCCGGCCCCACAGCCGAATCGTGCGAGAATAAGTTAAAGGCAATCGGATGCGGGAATTCAGCCGGCTCGGCCTCCTGCCCGGCGAGCACCTGCCGTGTCTGCGCCTCCAACTCCTCCATAGCCCGCGCCCCCGCGCCGCTGACGGCCTGATAGGTCGAGACCACGATGCGCTTGACCTGCCGCCGCTGATAGAGCGGCCAGACTGCCACGTCCATGATGATCGTCGAACAATTCGGATTGGCGATGATGCCGCGATGCGCGGCCAAATCCTCGGGGTTAATTTCGGGCACCACCAGTGGCACGTCCGGGTCCATGCGATAGGCCGACGTGTTATCGACGACCACCGCGCCTGCGGCCACTGCGTGCGGGTTAAACCGCTTGCTCAAACTGCCCCCGGCCGAGGCCAAGACGATATCCACGCCGGCAAAAGAATCCTCGCCGAGTTCCTGCACCTGAATCGAGCTGCCGTTAAAGGCAATGGCGCGCCCAGCCGAGCGGGCCGAGGCCAACAGCCGCAACTCGCCGACGGGAAAGTTGCGCTCGGCGAGTATTTCTAACAGCACCTGCCCTACGGCACCAGTCGCGCCCATAATAGCTACGTTGTACGTATCGGTCACCTGCATTTCTCCGTGAGATAATCCATCAATACATGTCCGTGTTCTACCTGCATACTACCCCACTCGGCCGCCCGCTCTCCATAGGCTTGCATCGAGTCAGCCTCAATCCCCGTCCCCCACAGCACAAAGGGCACTGGCTCGCGGCTGTGGGTGCGCCGTGCAATGGGCGTGCGGTGATCGGGAGTGAGCAGCACCCGATGCGGCCCCATCGATTCTAGCCCCGCCAAAATCGGGCCGACGACGCGGGCGTCGAAATCCTCGATGGCCTGCACCTTGGCCTGCGGATCTCCGTTGTGCCCGGCTTCGTCCGGGGCCTCGACGTGGACATAGACAAAATCGGCGTGCTGCAAGGCCGCCAGCGCGTATTCGGCCTTGCCCTCGTAGTTGGTGTCGAGATATCCGGTAATACCGGGGACCTCAATGACCTCTAAGCCCGCGCTCTTGCCGATCCCGCGCACCAAGTCAACAGCCGAGATAACACCGCCCTGCAACCCGTAGCGCTCCGACAAAGGCGTCAAGCGCAGCGCACGCCCGGATCCCCAAAGCCATATCGCGTTGGCTGGCCGCTCCCCACGGGCGGAACGAGCAGCATTGACCGGCGCGGCCGCGAGAATGGGGCCAGCCGCGTCCATGAGGGCACGGATTTTTTCGGCCCCGTCACCTACAGGCTCATGCGTGGCCATGGACTCGCCCATAATGTCGTGCGGCGGATAGGTTTCCACCTCTTCCGGGCCGCAGTCCCACACCAGCAAGTGGCGGTAGCCCACCCCGGGATAGAAGCGCAACGACGGCCCTCCCAACTCAGCCGCCAAAGCCTCCACCAACTCGGCCGCTTCTTCGCTGGCGATGTGTCCGGCGCTGTAATCGACCAGCACGTCGCCCTCTCTGTAGATCAGGTTCAGGCGGAAGGCCACCCCGTCGTCGCCCAGATCGACGCCCATGCTCGCGGCTTCCAACGGCGCGCGGCCCGTGTAGTGCATTCGGCTGTCGTAGCCGAAAATTTCGAGATTGCCGATATCACTACCCGGATGCCGCTGCGCGGGAATCATCTGCACCAAGCCCCCGGCTCCCTCGCGGGCCAAGCGATCCATGCAGGGCGTGGCGGCCGCCTCCAACGGCGTCTGCCCGCCCAACTCATCGAGCGGATAGTCCGCCGCCCCATCGGGCACCAACACGACGTAGCGCACGCTAGAGATCCTCCATGCGGATGAGCTTGACTGCCCCCTGCACGGCATCGAGTGTGGCCACGGCTTGCTGCGCCCGCTGCATTGCGGCTTCGCGCGCCTCGTGGGTGACGATGACCAGCGGCACCGAGCCGCCCTCGAAGTCGCGCTCTTTTTGGATGACCGAGGCAATGCTGATCCGCTCCTCGGCTAAGATGCGCGCGATCCCCGCGAGCACTCCGGGCTGATCGCGGACTAAGACGCGAATAAAGTAGCGCATCTGCACGTCCTCAATGGGCACGACCGCGACGGCGTCCTCGCCCAAGATCATGTCGCCGATGGACGTGCTGGCCCCGGCCGCCTTGCGCTCGACCAACTCGACCATATCCGCCATCACCGCGCTGGCCGTGGGCAGCCGCCCGGCACCGCGGCCGGAAAACACTTGCGGCCCCACCGCAGATCCCTGCACTTGAATGGCGTTGAATTCGTCGTGGATGTTGGCCAACAGCACGTCCTCCGGTACCATAGCCGGATGCACCCGGGCCTCGACGCGCCCGTCCTGCTGCTTGGCAATGGCCAGCAGCTTGATCGCATACCCCAACTCGCGGGCGTATTCAATGTCCCGACTCTCGATCTGCTCGATGCCCTCGCAAAACACGTCGCGGCCCGTGCCCGTGCAGTGAAAGGCAATGCGGCAGAGGATGGCCAACTTCTGCGCGGCGTCCATACCGCTCACGTCCATGGTCGGGTCTGGCTCGGCGTAGCCTTGGTCTTGGGCTTCTTTGAGGACCGCGGCGTAGTCGCCTACACCGCGACTCATGCGCGTGAGCATGTAGTTGGTGGTGCCGTTGAGAATGCCGTACAGAGACTCGACTCGATTGGCCACCAAGCCGTTGCGCAACGAGCGAATGATGGGGATGCCGGCGGCGACGCTGGCTTCAAACATTAAATCCGCTCCATTGGCCAGAGCCAGTTCAAAAAGCTCCTCGCCCCGCTCGGCGAGCAGGGCCTTGTTGGCCGTTACCACATCCTTGCCCCGCCGCAGGGCCTCGCTCACCCACCCAAAGGCCGGGGGCGCACCAGTCAGTTCCACCACCAATTGCACATCTGGATCGGCTACGACCGCGCTGGCGTCCGCGGTCAATAGCCCCGGTGCTATGGCGGGGCTGCGCGGCTTGTCCAAGCTCCGCACGGCCACGCGCCGCAATGCAAAATCCACGTGCTTGCGCCGCCGCAGCGACGCGGGCGCATCCTGCAACAGCTCAACCACACCGCTGCCGACCGTGCCCAAACCAATCAATCCCACTCCTACTGGCATGTCTTTGCCCAATTCCTTGTTTCGCATCAAGTAGGGGGCGGTTTGCAAACCGCCCCCTACTGCGTAACGTCAGTTAAAACTTATAAATATAGAGGGTATCGCGCTTTTGAGGCAAGGTAGTTGCGCCGGTGGATAGCCGCACTGAGATAGCCTATATTACGGGCACACACGACGATTGGAGCCGATCATTATGGACCTCAAAGCCTTCAAACTGAGCCTGCAAGAACAAGCCCCACCGGAAATCTCCAAAGCCCTACAAGCACTCTGGTACGAGGCCAAGGGCGAATGGGACAAAGCCCACGAGCTAGCCCAGCAAGCACCTGACCCCACTGGAGCTTGGGTCCACGCTTATTTACACCGGGTCGAGGGCGACGAAAGCAACGCCGGCTATTGGTACCGGCGAGCGCAAAAGCCGCACAGCGAGGCGTCGCTGCCCGCAGAATGGGACGAGATCGCCAGCGCCCTGCTCAGCTGCTAAGGCATCCCCGCCAAGTGTGGTTCAGTTCCGCGCTCTCTTGCGGATTGGCCCAGGTCACGACGGCTCCTCGCCCTCCCCACGGCTCAGTCGCTGCGGACGCCCAACATACAAAGGAAAGCCGGTTTGGGCACGATCTTGTTCAAGAGCGCGTCGGCCAAGCGCCAAGCTGCATAGGGCCAGCCAGCACTCAAGCTAGGAAATCCCGCCAACTCAAGCAGTTTGTTGGTCGTCAACCGCACCGCGCGTATTTCGAAACCCTGGCTTTGGAGATAGGCGGCGAGCGTCTCCTCATCAAAGCGGTGAAGATGCGCGTTGGCTGGCGTTAGTCTATTGCAGTGGATACACAGGTGCTCGACAATGGTCTCGCGATACGGCACACTCACCACCAGCCGCCCCTTCGGGCGCAACACCCGCCGCGCCTCAGCTAAGGCCGCGTCAATGTCTTCGAGGTGTTCGACCACTTCGGAAAGCACTACCGCGTCGAAACACTCGGCCGCAAAGGGAAGATAGTACAAATCGCCGACCTGATAGGCTGCTTCCGCAAAGCGGGCCTTGGCACCAGCCACCCCGACCCAGCCGATGTCCATAGCGCAGACTAGGGCACCCCGACGATGGCAGTACGCCCCCAGCCAACCCGATCCACACCCGACGTCGAGGACGCGTTCGCCACTGTGCAAGTCGAGTAGGCGCACGAGTGTCTCCAGCCGCCGCTCTTCCGAGGCTCGACGCCTCGGGTCCAATGCTTGAGGATCGACAATCGCCTCGGCATCGGCCTTGTAGTGGACCTTGTAGTCGCTGAGCTGGCCTTTTTGAGTTGTATTCATTATCGACGGTCTCTTGACAACAGCGGCGTAGCCCCATACCTAAATATGCGACAGTAGAGCCTTAACTTCGTCGAGGGCGAGACGCCCTCGCACCCGGCTTCCTCTAACCACGGATCAAATTTCCCATGACAATTAAAATCGGCTTTGTCGGCACGGGCGGCATCGCCAACCACCACCTGCGCACCCTCGCCCAGCTCGACGAGGCCAAGCTGGTTGCCTTTTGCGACGTAGTTGAGGAAAAGGCGCTCGCCGCAGCCAGCGAGTACGGCGGCCGGGCCTACAGCCACTACGAAGCCCTGTACGACAGCGAGGCACTCGACGCAGTCTATATCTGCCTGCCGCCTTTTGCCCACGCCCAGCCCGAGCTGGCGGCCATTGAGCGCGGCTTGCCCATTTTCGTCGAAAAACCCGTGGCGACTTCCCTAGAACAAGCCTGCGCCGTTGAAGCGGCCCTACGTGCCCATAACCTGATCAGCGCCGTAGGCTATCACTGGCGCTACATGGATACGACCACCAAAGCAGTCGAACTTCTCGGCGACGGGCCGGTGGGTTTTGCCCTTGGCGCTTGGACTGGCGGCATGCCCGGGGTGTCTTGGTGGCGGGTATTGGCCGAGAGCGGCGGACAGATCGTCGAACAAACCACGCACATTTTCGACTTGGCCCGCTACCTGCTCGGCGAGGTGGAAAGCGTCCACGCCCTAGCGCGCACCGGCCTGATGGAAGACATTCCCAACTACGATGTCCACGACGCCTCGGTCACCAATCTCCGCTTCCAAAGCGGCGCGGTGGCCAGCATCACCTCGGCCTGTATGCTATCCGCAGGTGGGCACGTGGGCTTGGACCTCTACCAGAAAAACCAAGTCCTGCGCATCGCATCCGGCGCACTCACCATCGACTGCCCCAACGGCCGAGAAGTCGTCGAGCAGGGCAACAACCCGACGCAAGCCGAGGACCGCGCCTTTCTCCAAGCCGTGCAAACCGGCGATGCTGCGGGCATCCGCTGCAACTACGCCGAGGCGGTCAAGACCTTAGCCGTGACGCTCGCGGCCACCCAATCCGCCATAGAAGAGCGCGCCGTCTCGCTGTAGCCTACTCGTCTTCGATCAGATCGAAGTCGTGGATGTCCTCGCCAGCCTTGGCCGAGAGGATGTCCAGCGCGGCGCAGGCCCCATCGCCGGCGGAGATAATGGCCTGGATTTTCTTCAGGCGAGTGCTCCAGCCAATGACGTATAGCCCTGCGACCGAGGTGCGGCCATGGCGATCGGCCGCCAACCCATCGGCTTCTTTGGCCACGCCCAAGCTTTCGGCCAGCGGGTTGCTCGGCCCGGTAACCAAGATCAGATATTGAGACTGGTGGCTTTGGCCATCAGCGGTTTCGACGACAAACCCCCCCTCACCCTTTTCAACGCTGCTGACTTCGACGTCCTGAATCTCCCCGCCAAAGCCGCGCACCTGCTCGCGGCCGATCTGCTGGAACTCGGGTCCGGCCATCTTGGGAATGCCCAAATAATTGTACAGCATGGCCTTGTGCATGAGGGTCTTGTCTTGGCCGAAGACGGTGACGCTCATGTCGTTTTTGGCGAGAAAGAGCGCGGCGCTCAATCCCCCCGGCCCATCTCCAACGACGATAACATCCGGCATTTCTCAGGCTCCTTTGGCTGTTGGTTGAAGGGCGCAAATAAGGCCGTTCCCGCGTCGGCTGTCAACTTTTCCAGCAAATACCACGCGGCTCGATTTGAACCGCCACCGGCTTACTCGCTCTCCGGCGCAAACACTAGCTCCGGCACCACTACCTCCCAAGCATCGCATTTCGCGCTGTCGCGGTACTGCGGCTCCGACGCTTCGCGGCTCCAAGCCACGACGGCGAAGACCGTGGCAGATTTGCACCGCGTTCCCGGTGGAGGTGCAAACGCTTGAGCAAGACGCCCCACCACCATCCCCGACCGGTTCAGCAATTCCCAAGATCCAGTTTTGGCAATCCGCGTTTCTAGCTGATCGCCGGGCGACAGAGCGGCAATCGCACGATGCACCGGATGATTGGTATAGAGACGCCCCGCGAAGCCCAGATAGACTTCGCGTAGGCTTGGCCGTCGATATTGGTGTGAGAGTTCCGGGGTCTCCGGCTGTGAAGCGTCAGACGTCCGGTGTAAAACTGAGCCGTTATTCGGAAAGGCATACGATAGCGAATGTGAGTGCCCCGAGTACGCCGGGGGTTCAGATTCCTTTACGAAATCAGGCCGAGTGTTACCTCCGGCGCGGCGCGATCCTTGAAAACGCACGAGCGCAAGGGTCTGCCGGGCGCGCGTCATGGCCACGTAGTAGAGCCTGCGCGGCGCATCCGGGTCCTCGCCCTTATCGACATTGCTCCAGCCTCCGTCGAGCACGGCCACATGGTCAAACTCCAATCCCTTGGCGCGGTGTGCAGTCAGTAGCAAGAGCCCGCGTTGACGACGGCGTACGTCTCGCCCCCACTCGGCCAACCACTCGATGAAGTGATCCACCGGCATTTCCGCGTCGCTAGTCTCCAGGGAGTGCTCGTCCAAGGCTTGCCGCAGCAGGTCATTCCATGGGCCGGGCGTTTGCATATCCAGCCAGCCCCTCAGATCAGCACTGCCCACGATCCGGGTCTCCCGTCCGCGCAGCCATTCAACAAGCGTGCGGGTTTCTCGCAGGTGCCAAAAGCTCGGGATTTCTTCATTCCCCATCTGCACCGGGATGCGATGGACTTCGCAGAAGGCGCGTACTGGCTCCAGATACTTCCATTCGCGGGCGATCACCGCGCACTTGGACCAGTCCCAGTCCGGTGAGAGGGTGGCGAGGCGCTGCAACTCTGTCACCGCGACTCGCGCCTGCGAGATTGGATCGCGGTGCGCTGGCAGAATCTGCACCCGACCTTGAGCGACTGAATCCAGCTCGCTCCAGTTGCCGCCGGGTGGATTCTTCGCACGCGCCCGGTCAATGCTAATGGGATGTCCAGTCTTCATCCGTTGTCGAGCCTGCTCGATCAACGCATTGGCCGCTTCGATGATATGGCCGGTGGAACGGTAGTTGTCGATCAGGTAGGAGGGCTTTGGCCCGTAATCCGCCTCAAAACGACGGATGAACTCCACCGAAGCTCCATTGAAGGCGTAGATATTCTGATCGTCGTCGCCTACTGCGAAGAGGGTGAGCTTGCGATCCTCATCGTTTAGGGTCCGGCCGGCCAAGGCCGATATCAACTCGTATTGATCCGCACCAATGTCTTGGTATTCGTCCACGAGTATCCAGCGGAAACCCGCGAGGAGCCGTTCCCGCTGATCGTCGGCTTCTTCCGGCTCTAGCCCCTCGCCGCGCAGCAGGGCCACTGCTTGGCGCAACACCTCCCGGAATGCACCGTCGTCGAGTAGCTTCCTCTCCCGCTCTTGGAAACTAACGCCGACCAGCCGCATGGCCAGCGCATGACAGGTGAGCACCGTTACCCCGCGAGCGTCGTTCCCGATCAAATCCACGAGGCGTCGCCGGATTTCGACCGCCGCGTGCCGATTGTAGGCCAAGGCTAGGATGCCGCGGGGATTCTCGCGCTTTACGCGCACAAGATAGGCGATGCGATGCACTAGTACTCGCGTCTTGCCGGAACCGGGACCGGCAAGTACCAGCACGTTCGTCTGCTCCCGATCATCCGCGACAATGCGTTGCTGAATGGGATTCTTCAGGCTTTCGACGATGGCCCGCCACGATTCGGGCGTGGTCTCCCGTGCAATCTCCTTGTCCCGCTCTGGCAGCCAATTGCGCAGGAACTCTTCCTCCTTCATTTTGAAGTAGTCCATGGCCATACGTACGGCATCGGTTATGGCCTCGCAGCCCCGCTCCGCGAATTCCTTCATCACGTGGATCTGCAGTACCTGCCCCTTGTAGTGGAGCTTAAGCGGCTCGAAGTCGGCGTTGGCAAAGCCGCGCCTCTCTTCGGCCAGCCGGATGGTCATGGCCGGACGGAATACCGCCAAGCCCTTGTTCAGGCGGATGACCTCCTGCTCGTGCAGCCATAAGAGGGCGCGATCTAGCAGTTTCTCAGGATTTCTGCTCTGCAGAAACAGGTCGGACGTAATCGCTTCCAACAGCTTGCCGAGGGTAGTTTCGGCCAGCAAATCCGTGCCCCGGCTCCCGGGCGGCAGGCAAGCGAGCAAGTGATTCAGCAGCAGTTTCGCCCCCTCGCGGCGGCGCGACGCGAGTTCCTCCAAATCCGACCACTCGCGCCGCAGGGTCACCTGCACCGTCTCCGCATCCCGCTGCCGCACCCCAAGGCTGCCGGCGTCGCCCCCTTCGCCACGCCCGTCGTAGGCAATGCTGTGGAGAATGCGCCGCAGCCGTTCCGGCAGCGGATCGGCCACCCCCTCATCTCGCAGAGTTTGCGCGGCGACGCGCAAATGCAGAGCTGAGGTGTCTCCCTTGCCCATATCCGGTGCCATCTCGCGCATCTGCGCGATCAAGGCGGTCTCCAACTCCGCGGCCTCATTAAAGCGCTTCTGCGAGTTGCGCTCCACCCCGGCGTGGACGAAGGCGGTCAGCGCCGTATCGTTGCTGGCGATGCCCAGCTTTTCCAAGTCGTACAAGGCACCGCGCACACCTTCGGCGCTCAGGCCGGATACGCTCATTAAATCGTCGGTAGAGATACCCTCGTCGGGATCGGCGTCAATCAGCGTCTCGGCGATTCTAAGCAGCCGTTGCCGGTAGTCGTCGGTCGCGGACGCCTTCGCCAATTGACGGCGTGCTTCCTTCACCGAATCCACCCGGAGAGACGAAGGAAACACCTGCACTTGGTTCTCCTCCCGGGTCAGCAGTACTGCCTCCTCAAGCCAAGAGACAGCGGTCCGCACGCGGGTATCGTCGGTGGTGGAATCCCGCTCAAAGACCTTTTCCTCGTCCTCGCCGAGGATTTCGCCGGTCGTGGCCACGACCTCGCCACTCAGACGCTTCTTTCGGTCCAAGTTGCGCAGCGCTCTCAGCACACCGTGAATCTCTCGCCGAGTGAGCCGCGAACGCGCCGATAAGCGAAACTGCCACTCCACGTCATCCGTCGCATAGAGCAGTACGCAACGAGCCACCTCACGGTCGCGGCCGGCGCGGCCGGCCTCCTGCATGTAATTCTCTAGCGAGCCTGGGATGTCGGCGTGGATCACCAGTCGCACGTCCGGCTTGTCAATGCCCATGCCGAAGGCATTGGTAGCCGCGATCACGCGTAGCTCACCTGCGATAAAACGCTGCTGCACACTCTTCTTGGTCTCCGGCGACACATCGGCGTGGAAGTAGTCTGCCGCGATTTCCTTTTCCCGTAGGAACTCCGCCACCGCTTCGGTCTGCCGTTGCGTCGCACAATAGACGATGGCACCGTCGGATGTCTCAGGCGGCAGGTCGTCCAGCAGGAGCTGGTGGATATACGAGAACTTCTCTTCTCTGGTCGTCGGCACCACCGTAAACTCCAGATTATCGCGCCGGGCACCGCCGTCAAAAACCTTCAGTCCGGCATCGAGCTCGTCCCGGAAATGCTGCTTGATGTCCGCCACCACGTCGGGCTTGGCAGTCGCGGTCAGGCACAGCACCGGTGGGATCGGGTTCTGTCCGGCCTTTTCGCGGATGAAGCGACCCACGTAGCGATAATCCGGCCGAAAATCGTGCCCCCACTTCGAGAGGCAGTGGGCCTCGTCCAGCACCCAAGCCCCGATCTCGCGTTGATCAAGCGCACGGCGCACGGTGGTGCTGCGCAGTTGCTCCGGCGAGATGATCAGAATGCCGGCGTCGCCTAGACGCACCTGATCGAGGGCCTCGGCTCGCTCCGGCATCGACAGCAGTCCATTGATAGTCACGCAGCAGTCAATGTCCTGCTTGCGAAGACCCGCCACCTGATCGGCCATGAGCGCAACCAAGGGCGAAATCACCACCGTGAGAGCGCCAGTCTTGTCGTAGCGAGACAGGGCCGGGATCTGGTAGCAGAGCGACTTGCCAGTGCCGGTGGGCAGAATGCCCAGAACGTGCTCTCCAGCCATTGCCGCCTCGACGATGGTCCGCTGCATGGGCCGTCCGTCCTCGTCCATCGGCTCCGGGCGAAAATCGTCAAAGCCGAACCACCGCTTAAGCTCCTTACGAGCGTCGTGCCTTTCCCGGCACCAATCGCAGCTCGCCTCACCGCAGGACATATCCCGTAGTTGGCGGACCAACTCACCGGCTGCTGGAAATTGATGTCGAACCCACGGCGGCATCACGGAATTGCCACCGGAAACGGACAGCCAAGCCAGCGCGTACGCTAGCGGCCAACCGCTTTGGGCGGCATTTTCGAGAACATCCCGACCGCGATTTTGACAGGCGATACCCGCAAGCTGCTCGCAGACCGCGGCATTCGCTACCGCGTCACTTGGTCGGGGTGCGTACCGTATGGCGGCGAAAACGGCGTCGAATCCCGCGCCATCGGTTCCCATCCCGGTCAGCCAATGCCACGCTTCGAGCAAACCACGCGGCGCATCGCGTAACGCAGTTTGCTGATTGTCGAAGACATCTAGCGCGAGCCGAGCATCGAGTTCCGGGTCGTTCAATCGCCCGCGTTTGAGCTGTCCATCCCGATAGTGTTTGACGAGATGGTGATAGGGATTGCGAGGAAAAGCCAACGGATTGAGCCGCAGCGTATCCACCGCCGGCAGCTTCAACAGCCGGAGATCGGGCTTTGCTGCTTGCAGATGGGGCAGATCGAAAGCGATCAGGTTGTGGCCGAGCAGGAAGTCCGCGCCATCAGCAAAGTCGTCGAGCTCTGCCAATTTTGCCGCTAAGTCGCCATCGTGAAAAACCAGAGGTTGATCGACATCAGGGCGTACCGCGGCAAAGGCATGAATGCGGTGGTCCTGCTTGCCGACTTCGAGGTCGAGCGAGAGGCAGCGAGACGAAAGGCTTGGGTCCATGTTTAATGACCAGTGCTAAGTACACGACAGTAGGGCCTCAACTGGGAACGCGGGCCAGAGGCCCGCGTTCCCAAGAAAACATCAGAAAACGCACATTCAGCTTAGGTGTCGTGTAGTAAGTGACCAGTGTATTAGCTGTTGCTTTGCCTTGCTTCAAGTAACCGACGCAATTGCCCCACTAGATAAAAAGGAATCGAGACCAATTCAAAGGACTGGTCCGCCATCCGAGGCAAGGCGTAGTTGGCCGTATGACAGGTGGGAGGAGCGCTGTTCACACGCACCCCTATGTTCTGCGCCTTAATCTTGAGAAAGACCTGTAACGACTTGAGTGTGCCGGTCTTGCCCGCCTTGACTTCGACGGGGATGATTTTAGTACCCAAGCTGATCGCGTAATCGACTTCGGCATTGGAAGATGCCTTCTCCCGCATCCAGCAGAACAGCTCCGGTCGGACGAAGGAAGGCTGCCCGTAGAGCAGATGCTGTCCGACGAACTGCTCGCAGACGCTCCCTTGGTTCACTTGCAGCACGTCCATTGCACTGGTAAAGTCCAGCAGGTTCAGCCCACAAGCACTGGACATCAAACCGACGTCGAGAAACAGCGGCTTGAACACGGCCTCTTTGATTTCCGCCCGCAGCGGGACGCCGTTGCAGGCACTGTGATGGACGCGCCAAGCGACCAGGGCCTTGCACAACAACGCCAAAGCATGGGCCAGATTGCGGGCCTGATCGTCCCGGTCAATATGGGCGTATTTCAGCCGCTGACCAATCAGCAGCGGCAGGCGGGTAAACACCTTGTGCAGCCGCTCGGGATCGGCTCTGCGCGCGTATTTGCCGAAATCCTCGGCAAAGGTCTCGAGGATCGATTGTTTCTCAGACTCAGTATCGGCCAGCGACGCGGACCGGGTGTACGCAAACACACTGGCCGGCATCCCTCCCACTACCAAGTACTGCTTCACAGCGTCCAGTAGCTGACGGTGCAACGAGTCGGGTATGGTGGCGGGGAATTCAAAGGAACGGATAAAGGAAACGAGGCGCTCTTTGCCTTGGGCCAACAGAAACTCCTCAAAGGTCATAGGACCGAGATACAGGTATTCAATGCGGCCGACAGGTACGGCAAAGGAAGCCTCTGTTAGCGCGAATTCGAGCAGCGAGCCCGCGGCGATGACGTGGATATCGGGGCGCTCCTCAAAGAAGTAGCGCAGCACCTCAAAGACCTGTGGAGCCGCTTGGATCTCGTCGAGGAACAGGAGCGTTTCCCCGGCGTTGATCGCCGCGTTGTACTGCAACTCAATCAACGGGAGGATCTGATTGGGGTCTTTGGACGTAAATAGCTGTGCCAGTTCTGGTTGTCGCTCGAAGTTCAGCTCCACCGTATTGTGGAAGCACTCGTGGCCGAATTGCCGGATCAGATAGGTCTTTCCCACCTGCCGGGCTCCCCGAACCACCAGCGGTTTGCGCTTTGGTTTGGCCTGCCAATTCTTCAGATCGCAAATTGCAACTCGAAACATTTCATTCCTATACGCATATAATACAACCGTGATAAAATTCTTACTCGCACATTTTCATAGGGTTAAAATATGCACGCATCGCAAAATTGCGTCAAATCTTTCAAGACATACGGGATGGAGGTTGACCGCGAATTATGCTCCCTTATGTTTCTTAATTCACCGCTAGAAGCCGAATGCCAAGCATTCAGGTGCCAACCGTTGGGAGTCTAAAATGACGTTGGATACCTATAAATTACCACCGAAAATTTCATTGTCTGAAAAGCGATTGACCGTGATTCTTGCACGAGATGAGGGGTTGATATGCGCTTTCTGCCCTGAGTTGGATCTGGTGACTGAAATGGCAACGCCTAATGAGGAAGCCATGCAGGATTATGCTACGGAATATCTGGAGGAGTTGGCAATCTATCAAAACGCTCCCAATCGCGGGCACCACTTACCTTATATCCAAGCGATTGCAGCGTGTAAAGATGCTTGGGATATTCGAATGCTAATCGAAATTCAACTCAGCCGCCTCATCATGTCGGCGGCAGTTTCCACAAGGTACCTAGCTTGATCTCCCCAACAGACGACGCGCTCGTCGCACGCTGGCAGCGCGAAACCGCTCCCCTCTTGCCGCTTCTGCACGCCTTCCACGACCGCGACGGCTATTTGTCGGAAGAAGCGCTCAAGGCCGTATCAACGGGCCTGAAAATCCCCCTCGCCGAGCTTTTCGCCACCGTTACCTTTTACCACCACTTCGCCCGCCAAGCACCCGGCCAAAGTGCCCCGCGCGTCTGCACCGGCCCAATATGCGCACTGCGCGGAGCCGACGCGCTCTGTGCCAGCCTCGCCGAGGCCACGCCCATGCCGTGCGCCGGGCGCTGCGACGATCCCATTCCAGTCATCAAAGGCCATCAAGTGCTAGTCGGCACCGACGCGGACGCCCTTGCACCCGCTCCCTCGCCCCTGCCCGCTCCCAATCCCGGCGGGTACGAGGAATGCGTCTTTGCCGACATCCGCACTCCGGGCCGCGCCACCCTGTCCGGCTATCGCCAAACCGATGGGTACCAAGCACTGCAACAAGCCCTCGCCGGGAAGCCAGCCGAACTGGTCGCCCTCATGGCCGACAGCCAGCTCGCTGGCCGGGGTGGCGCGGGCTTTCCCACCGGCCAGAAGTGGCAGGCCGTCGCCGAGGCCCCGGGCGAGCCTAAAACCGTCGTCTGCAATGCCGACGAGGGCGAGCCGGGCTGCTTTAAGGACCGCGCCCTCCTCGAATGGGACCCACACGCGGTCATCGAAGGCATGCTCCTCGCCGCGTACGCCACCGGCGCGACCCGCGCCTTTATCTATCTGCGCTACGAATACCCGGAAATCAACGCCATCCTCGCCAACGCGATAGCCGAGGCCCGCGCCGCCAACCTAATCGGCCCGCACATTCTCGGCAGTGACTTCTCCTGTGCGCTCGATATCCGTCGCGGTGCTGGCGCGTACATCTGCGGTGAAGAAGGCTCTTTGCTCAACAGTCTCGAAGGCAAACATCCCTATCCGCGCAATCGCCCGCCCTACCCGGTGACGCACGGTTTTGAAAACTTGCCCACGGCCGTCAACAACGTCGAGACTTTGGCCTCAGTGCCCCAGATCGTGCGGCGCGGTGCCGCGTGGTATCGCTCGCTGGGCCTCGACGGCCATCCGGGCACCAAGGTCATCAGCCTCTCGGGCGACGTGCAGCGGCCGGGCAACTACGAAGTCCCCTTTGGCCTGCCGCTCAACACCTTGCTCCACGAGTGGGCCGGCGGGCCAGAGCCAGGCCGTCAAATCCAAGCCGTTACTATGGCCGGTATCTCGGGCGGCTTTCTCGCCGGCGACGACCTTAATACTACCCTCGACGAGCCAGCGATCCGCGCTCGCGGCTCCATGCTCGGCGCGGGCGGCATCATGGCCTTTGACGACCGCCGCGACATAGTGGATATTGCCCGCCAAGCCATGGCCTTTTTTGCCGAGGAGTCCTGCGGCAAGTGCTTTCCCTGCCGCATCGGCACCCAGCGGCTGACCGAGCGGCTCGACGGCGCAGGGCCTGCGGATCTAGCGACTTGGCGCGCCGAAGTAACAGACATCGGCGACGTAATGAAAGCCACCAGCGCCTGCGGCCTCGGCATGGCCGCTCCCTTTATCACCGATAGCCTTCTCAAGTACTTTCCAGACCAAGTAGCACAGCGCGTCTGTGCCTGAACGCGAGCCTTACCATGAATACCAATGGGAAACAACACACTCTGACCTTAGATGGCGAAGAAGTCTCCTTTGACCCTGGCGAGACCCTCTACGAGGTTGCCGAGCGCCATCGCCGCGATGTTCCCACCCTCTGCTACGATCCGCGCCTAGAGCCTTTTGGGGCCTGCCGGCTCTGCGTGGTAGAAGTCGAAGGGGCGCGCAATCCAGTCGCCTCCTGCACGGCTCAAGCTGCGCCCGGCATGGTCGTCAAAACGGCGACTGCGGCCATTGAAAAGCACCGCAAGACGCTGCTGGAAATGGTCGTCTCGGAAAACCGCGAAGTCGAGGTGGATCCCCTGCGCGGGTACGCTTCGCAAGAGCTAACCGACCTCGCCGATCGCTACCAAGCCCGCTCCGGCCGCTTCCAAGGCGCACAATCGGGCCAGGTGCATCCCACCGACGACAATCCCTTCATCTTGCGCGACTACGACTTGTGCATCTCGTGCAACCGCTGCGTCCGCGTCTGCGCCGAGCAGGAAGGCGACCACGCCATTGCCGCGATGGGACGCGGCTTCCACAAGCAGATCACCACCGAGTTCAATGGCCTGCTCAAGGATTCGTCCTGCACCTTCTGCGGCCAATGCGTCCAGACCTGCCCCACCGGTGCCCTCGCCGACAAAAAGGCCCTGCGCGCCGCCGACCTGCCCGGCGAGATCGAAAAGACTCGCTCAGTCTGCCCGTACTGCGGCGTTGGCTGCTCAGTGGATCTGCTATCCAAAGAGGATAAACTCGTCGGCATCCAACCGGCGATGGACGGCCCGGCCAACGAGGGCGCACTGTGCATCAAAGGCCAGTTTGCCTTTGACTTCGTCCACCATAGCGACCGGCTCACCCAGCCCCTAGTTCGCGGCGAGGACGGCCAGCTCCACCCCACCGATTGGGACACCGCGCTCGACCGCGCCGCCCAAGGCTTTGCCAAGGTACTCGCCGAGCACGGCCGCCACGCCATCTACGGCGTCGCCTCCGGCCGCACGCCTTCAGAGGCCAACTACTGCCTACAAAAATTCATCCGCAGAGGCTACGGCACGCACTACATAGACAACTGTAGCCGTGCCTGACACGCCCCCACGGTTGCCGGTCTGGCAGCCACCATCGGACGCGGTGCCATGTCGAATCCCTTGGCCGATATGGACAAACCGGACCTGATCTTCTGCATCGGCACCAACATGACCGAGTGCCACCCGGTCGCGGCGACGCGCATCAAGAGGGCCCTCAAACGCGGAGCCAAAATGATCGTCGTAGATCCGCGCAAGACCGACCTCGCGGAGATGGCTGATCTGTACCTGCCCATCCGCGTCGGCTCGGACGTGGCTCTCTTGCTGGCCATGGCGCACGTGATCGTCCGTGACGACTTGGTAGATCGCGCCTTTATGGAAGCGCGCACGGCCGATTTTGAGCAATTCCTAGAGCACGTCGTCGAGTTCACGCCCGAGTGGGCTTCGACCATTACCGAGGTGCCCGCCGCCGACATTGAACAGGCCGCCCGTTGGTACGGTGCCGCCGATAAATCCGGCATCTACTACACCCTCGGCATCACCGAGCACATCTGCGGCGTTGACAATGTCCAGAGCCTGTGCAATATCGCCCTGCTGACCGGCAACATTGGCCGCGAGGGCACCGGCCTCAACCCCATGCGCGGGCAGAACAACATCCAAGGTGCCGGCGACGCTGGGGCCGTTCCATCCAATTACCCCGGCTTCCAACCTACTGACCAGCCGGAAAGCAGGGAAAAATTCACCGCGCTCTACGGGCGAGAGATGGACCTCGACAAAGGCATCACCAAGGTCCAAGCACTCAACCGCTGCGGCACTGAGATTTTTGCCATGATTATCGACGGCGAAAACACCCTCGTCTCCGATCCAGACCGCCATCACTGCGAGCACGCCCTCAAGAGCCTAGATCACCTCGTGGTCATCGACATCTTCCTCACTGAGACCGCGGCGTTGGCCGACGTGGTCTTCCCCGCCAGTGCCTTTGCCGAGACCGATGGAAGCTGCGCCAACACCGAGCGCCGGGTCCAGCGATTGCGCCAAGCCGTGCCCCCGCCCGGCGAGGCCAAACCCGACTGGTGGATCATCAGTCAGCTCGCCCAGCGACTCGGTTTGAGCGGCTTCGACTACACCTCGGCTGAGGACGTGTTCAACGAACTGTGCGGCCTCTCGCCCATCTATGCCGGCCTCGATTGGGAGCGGATCGACAAGGGCGAGTACCACTGGCCCGTACCCGAAAAGGGCCATCCGGGAACGCCGATTTTGCACGAGGGGGCCTTCCGAAACGGCCGCGGCCTTTTCAAAATCATCCGCTACCGCGATCCGGCCGAGACCCTTTCGAGCGAATTCCCGGTCTGGCTGACGACCGGCCGCCGGCTCCAAGCCTACCACACCCGCACCCAGACCGGCCGCTCTCAGGGGATTGACTACCTGCTCGCCGAAGAGCGCCTCGAAGTCCACCCCGAAGACCTCACCGCTTGGGGTCTCGAAGATGGAGGCTTGTGCCGCCTGTCGAGCGCGCGCGGTGCCATTGAAGTCCGCGTCAAGGGCACCACCCGCTCGCCGCGCGGCACAGTCTTTGCCAGCTTCAGCTTCAACGACGTGCCAATCAACATCCTCACCGGCTCTGGGTACGATCCCGTCACCCACACTGCCGAACTCAAGGTCTGCCCGGTGCGCATTGAGGCGATGGTTGAAAGTGAGGTGGCCGGGTAGCTTACAATGGGGGCTAAGAGGAAATGAGTTTTACGGCTGCGCTATCACTATGGAGGCGATCTACATGAACCATATCAAATACAGGGTTCATATTGAACAGGATGAGGACGGCATTTTCGTGGCCGAAGTCCCCGCGTTACCTGGATGTGTTTCGCAAGGGCAGACTCGGAAGGATGCCCTGTCAAACGCCCACGAAGCAATTGCGCTGTACATAGAAAGCCTAAAAGCCCACGGCGATCCAATCCCGCCACCCATTACAGAGGAAATCATCGAGGTTGAGATTTGAGCCCGCTTCCGGTTGTTGGAAGCCGTGATATTGTTAGGGCGTTAGGGAAAATTGGCTATGTTTTTGACCGACAACGAGGGAGCCATATAGTCTTGCGAATGAATCAAAAACCCTATCGTCGCATCGTAGTTCCCAAGCACAGGGAGGTCGCTAAAGGGACTTTGCGAACGATCATTCGCGAAGCAGGTTTGACTGTCGAAGAGTTCAGAGATCTTTTGTGAGTTCGTCGAACTTGGCCCAACAGCTAATCGTTGACGACCGACACACCCATCTTCTTGCCGACGCTAGTTCAGAGCCATTCTATGAAGGCTGTCGCGACGTGATCTGCAAGACATACCCGTGAGGATCAGCACTCCTCCATCTCCTCCAATTCGTCGTTAGAATAGCATAGCTCAACGGTGCCGGCCAGATCGGCTAGTTGGCGGAGCTTTTGCCAACGCAGGTATTCATTTAATGCCATGTGCACTGCGGAGGCTTTGTCTTTTTGCTTTGTCGCCTGCTGAATGGCCTGGACGATTTCCGAATCTAAGGTAACTGTTGTAGCCATATAAAACCTCGTTGTTGTTTCAAAAAAATAACAAGCGACGAAGCAACGGCGAAAGTTCTTGAGCCGTCGACATACAAGAGCAACTTTGACGCCCCATCGCTCTTGGCCTACTGTTATGCCCCTTACCTCGACAGGAGCCTTTCGCCATGAGCACCTCTACCTTACCCCTATTCCGCGATCAAATCCCCACCGTCGTCGCTGAAGAAACCTCAGCCCAACGGCTGATCGTCGACGACTGGCACACCCATCTCCTCGGCCCCCAAGCCGGCCCCCAACTCTGCCTGTACGGCATCGACCAGCAACTCGCCTATCACTACGTGCGCCGCAAGCTCTTCGCCGCCGGTCACATTGACCCAGCCACTTTCTACTCCTGGAGCTTAGAAAAACAAGGCGACTTTACCTGGCAGAAGCTGTTTACCGACGCGGCTTCCGATCCATTCGACGAAGGCTGTCGCGGCGTGGTCGTCGCACTGGAAGCCCTCGGCCTCGACCCCAACGCCGCTACCCTCGACGAAGCGCGCCAGTTCTACGCGGACACTGCCCCGCAAGAAATCCAACGCCGCTGCAT
This sequence comes from Candidatus Latescibacterota bacterium, assembly GCA_965233785.1. GTDB lineage: Bacteria > Latescibacterota > UBA2968 > UBA8231 > UBA8231. The sequence goes on along the minus strand of OZ247580.1, from coordinate 6,345,264 downwards.
GGAGCTAGCCGGCGTGCGCCGCATCGTCGGCACTCAGGACGTGTTCAACGACCAAGAGCGCACCTATTACGAAAGCGGCGAGTGGGACGAGTGCTATCTGTCCGGCTACCGCCTCGACGAACTCGTCTTGCACTACCCGCGCGCCGCGGTGAAGCTCAACGCCTGGGGCTACGAGGTTGGCAACGACCCCAGCCAACCCGCCACCGCCCAGGCAATCCGCCGCTTCCTCGCCGACTGGTATGACAAGCTGCACGGCGTCGCGTACGGCGCGTGCTCATTCCCGCCCCACTGCCAAGTCCACGACCTCAGCGGGCTGGAAGGCGCCGTCCTTCACCACGCCGTGCTGCCGGCCCTGCGCGAACTCAACTTGCCCTTCTTTATGATGCCCGGCCCCATCCGCCAACTCAAACCCGAATGGCGCGACGCCGGCGACGGCGTGGGGCTGGCTGACATGTATCCCTACCAGCAGTTAGTGCGCCGCCATCCCGACAACGCCTTCTTCATCACGCCGCTCCACAATGCCAATCAGTACGACGCCAGCGTCCTCTCCTGCCACAACGACAACATCATGGTCATTGGCCACTGGTGGTTCAATTACCATCCGGGCTTGGTCGAACAGGACCTGCGGATGCGCCTGGAGATGACCGGCGACCGCTTCATCCCCTTTAACTCAGACGCCCGCGTGCTGGAAAACCTCATTCCCAAGTGGCAGCGCTTCCGCGCCATCCTCGCCAACGTCCTAAGCGAAAAATACCAAGACCTGCACGACGCCGGCCGGCAAGTAACCCGCGCTGGCATCGCCCAAACCCTGCAAACCCTCTTCACGCCTAACCGCTTTTCCCAACTCACCTGAGCAGGCTTCCGTGAAAATCAAGGAAATCCGCGCCGCGCAAATCGCACTCAAGCCTCCCCAAAAGACAACCCCGCGCCCCGCCCAACGGCCCGGCCACGCCCTACACCGGCCGCTCGACCGCTACGACCGCTTCCGCGCCGACCGCACCGGCACCCCACCGTGGCAACGCATCGCCTGCGTGGTCACGGCCGAGGACGGCACTTGGGGACTCGGGCTGACCGTCCACTCGCCGCCCGTGCTGCCCATCATCAACGATCACTTCGCCTCCCTGCTCACCGGCGAAAACTGCATGGCCACGGAAAAGCTGTGGGACGTCATGGTGCGCTCCACCGCGCCTTTTGGCGGCCAAGGGCTGGCCAGCTACGCCATTAGCGCCGTGGATACCGCGCTGTGGGACCTCAAGGGCAAGCTGCTGCAAAAACCCGTGTACGAGCTACTCGGCGGCCCGCAAAAGGACAAAATTTTCTGCTATGCTTCTGGGTTTGAGCAGGAGTGGTACATGGAGCTAGGCTTTAAGGCGACCAAGCTCTTCACCCCGTGGGGCGCAGCCGACGGCCTCGACGGCCTCAAAAAAATCGAAGAACTCGTAGCCACCACGCGCCAGCTCATCGGCGACGACATCGAGCTGTGCCTCGACTGCTGGCTATCGCAAGACGTGGAGCACCTAGTCCGCCTCGCCGAGATGCTCCGTCCCTACCGCCTGAAATGGATTGAAGACTACCTGCCCGCCGACGATTGGGCCGGCTACGCCCAAGTGCGCCAGCGGCTTCCTTGGCAAACCCTCGCCTCGGGCGAGCACTGGTACTTGCCGCGCACCTTTGCCCAAGCGCTCGACGGCCGCTTCGTCGATATCCTGCAACCAGACGTGCTGTGGGTCGGGGGCATAACGGCCGGAGTCAAAATCTGCCACCTCGCCGAGGCCGCGGGCGTCTCAGTCATCGCCCACGCCGGCATGAACTATCCCTACGGCCAGCACCTTTCTTTTGCCATGCCCGCCATCGTCTGGGGCGAGCGCTCGGAAAGCGTGTCGCCGCCCGGAGTCCCGCTCCACGAAATGACCCTGTTGCCCGGCACGCCAGCCATCCAAGACGGCTACCTCGTGCCCAGCGACGCGCCCGGCTTTGGCATTGAGGTAGATTTGCCGTGGCTCGAAGGAGTCGCGGTCTGAGGAGTCTCATATCCTCGACGATCTAGACACCTCGGACAAATGCGCTAAAAGCGGGATCTTTGTCGCCACGGTTGCTGCCGTTATCAACGCCTCCCCGCTTCGCGCCCGTCCTCTTTCACGACCAAATACTGATTAATCCGCAAGTTCCTCAACACCTGCACGGTCCCGCTCGGCCAGCGCACCTGTAGCGAATCCACCCTCTCAATCTGACCCAAACCGAAGTGGGCCCGAGGATCCTCGCTGGAGAGAAAACTGCTGCCGCTGATAATATCGCGGACTTGCACTTTGCCGCCGGCTGCCAAGCGCAGGCGGGCACCAATCCCACCTCGATTGCTCTTTTTGCCGACCAACGCGACCCCCAACCAGTTCTGCCTATTGCCCACATCGTTGCGTAAAAGCGTCGGGCGGGCGTCCAGATTAGTGACGAGCAAGTCCAGATCGCCGTCGTTGTCGTAGTCGGCAATCGCACTCCCCCGACTCACCTTGGCCGGGCCTAGGCTGTCTCCGTCTCGGGGCAAGAGCAATTCAAAGCGACCGCCGCGATTGTCGAGGAGCTGATTAGGTTGGGCGTACGAGGTGCCACTACCTGCGCGCTCTATCTGCGGATATACGTGGCCGTTGGCCACTAGCAGGTCTAGGTCCCCGTCGTTGTCGCGGTCGAAAAATCCAGTGCCAAAACCCACCAAGTGAAAGCTGATCCTGCCCAGACCAGCCGCGACGGACACATCGGCGAACAGACCCGCCCCCTCGTTGCGGTAGAGGGTATTGTAATCGTCCTCAAAGTGCGTTACAAAAATATCGGGGCGGGCGTCCCCGTCGTAATCGCCCCAGGCCACGCCCATGCCAGCCTGCGAATGTCCCAGCGCCCCATACGCCACCTGAGCTTGCAACCCCACCTCGGCGAAGGTGCCATTCCCCTCGTTGCGCCACAGGAAATTGGGCGTGGAGTCATTGGCCACGTACAGATCGACGTCGCCATCGTCTTCTACATCGACGAAGAGCACCCCAAAACCATAGCCCGGCTCGGGATGCGCCAAACCGGTCTCTTCAGTGACCTCCACAAAGGAGCCGCCCTCGTTGCGGTAGAATGAGTCGGCCTCCGGTGCCAACCCCAGCGGCCCGACGAACACATCGACCCCTTTCCATTGGCTACCCAATCGCGGAATTTCCCTAGGTTCAAACTCGGCGTAGCCAGCCACGTATAGATCGACGTCCCCATCCCGGTCGTAGTCCCCAAATGCCGCGCCCGTACTCCAAGTGTCCCCAGCCGCCCCGGCCTCGCCTCCTACTTCGGCAAAACCCGCACCGCCGTCATTGCGGTAGAGTATATTCGCACGCAGGTTGGTGACGTAGATATCCGCGTCCCCGTCGTTGTCGTAGTCGGCGCTGACAGCACCCATGCCCCAGCCTCGGCCCTTTGCGCCCACGGAACTAGCCACATCGACAAAGCCACTTGCCCCATCGTTGCGGTAGAGCGCATTGCCACCTCCTTGTGCATCGTCCAGCGCGGCTCCATTCACCCAGTAGAGATCCAAATCGCCGTCGCCGTCAAAGTCCAACCAAGCCGCGCCCCCGCCTTTGGCCTCTGCGATATAGCCTTTTTCCGCACTGCCACCAGTGTGGACTTTCGTCAGGCCAATCTCGGCGGCCACATCGACAAAGTGCGTCATCGGCTCCAAATCAAGCGGCGGCGGCTCTGAAGGCGCACAAGCCGCTAAAAAAAAGAACAAAATGCACACCCTCATCGCTCTTTATCCAACTGTGCCAATTTTTCCTCGGCCTTGGCATGGTCTGGATCGAGCACCAAGGCTTCTTTTAGTGACTTTCGCGCCTCGTCTATGGCTCCGCGCTCGGCGTATAACGCGCCTTGCTTGAAATGCCGCTGGGCCGCGCTCAGACGCTGAAAGGTGCTTAAAATTTCCGCTCGTTTGTCCGGCTGGCCGCTGAGCAAATACACTTGGCCCAACAGATAGAGCGCATGGGTATTGCGCGGTTCGAGTTCGAGGGCGCTTCTGAGCACTTCGGCGGCCTGCGGGTATTGGCCCTGCTGCATATAGACCTGACCCAGTTCCCACAGGATGTCGGCGCGTCGGCTGTCTAACTCACTCGCCCGTCTATATCCTTGCTCGGCTTCCTCCGGGCGGTTGCCCCAAGCCAGCAGCCCAGCGCGCAAGAAATGAGCATCCACGTGCGTCGAATCTGCGTGGATTGCCGCGGCAAATGCCGCAAGTGCCTCCTCGACCTCGCCTAGGGCTTGGCGGGCCTCCCCGAGGCGGAAATGGTATTCGGCCCGGTCCGGTGCCAAGGCCGCCGCCCTCGCAAAGTGTTTGGCTGCGTCGCGCTGGCGGTGTTCAACTCCCAAGGCAATCCCCAGGGCAAAATGCGCGTCTGGGTTTTCCGGCCCCAACTCCACGGCACGCCCAAAGGCCGCAATGGCCTTGGCGTACTCTTTCAGATGCGTATGCGCCACGCCCATATTGTAGTGGACTTCCATGCTCGCCGAATCCTTCTCGGCAGCCCGCTGCAACAGGGCCAGCGCTTCCTCGGGCCGACCCTGTTGCAGCAACCGAAACCCCTCGGCACTCTCCCGACTTATGCTGGGGCGATTCCCTGACGGTGCCGGCTTTTCGCCGCTATCGCAGGCCGCCAACAATCCAATAATTAGCCAAAACTCTAGACGCATCGGCACGTACTTGACGCTCGATTTAGACAAATCTATATATCCCTGTCATCGCCTTTTTCCACCCTGCCCAAGGCAGTCAAAGGTAATTTTCATGGAACGCTCCGTTCCCGTCATTCCTCAAACCAAATGGGACTGCTCCAAGCCAACTGGCCGTTTTCTTGGGTGACGCGCAAATAGTAATAGGCCGGCCCCTCGCGCCCGTCAGTAAAGTGACCTTTTAGGGCGTAGAGCGCCTCGGGCAAGGCCCGGTGGGCCACGATCCAAGTGGGTAGCCCATCTACGCGCCAGCCTTGACGCCCCTGCAAAAGCTCGCCAATGCTGAAGCTGGCCCGGGAACCGCCGAGTTTGCCTGTGAGCGACCAGTCGGTGGCCGTGGCCAACAGGCTCTTGCTGGTGCGGCAGTCGAATTCGAGTTCGAGCCGCGTCTCTTCGGTCCCCTCCACCTCCACGCACAGGGCGTCATTGGCCCTTGGCGCAGTGGAGCCATTGCGAGTGGTGAAGACAGACCCACGCGAGGTGTGAGACTGCCAAGCGCACCTTTCCTCATCCCATTCGAGGACGCGCTTGCGCCGCACCTCGTCAAAGGGATCGGAGCTAAAGCAGGGCACGACCTGCAAAAGCCGTCCCCCCGCGACCCGCAGTTGCCCCTGCCAGTCATAGACTTGGTAGCCCTTCATCGGCCCCCAGCCCCATTCAAAGCGCAGGCGATAGGGCTGCGGCTGTGCTGCCCGTGGTGTGCTGTAGTCGGGCACCTCTATGTGTACCGGCAAATTGTCGCGCACAACTTCCACGCTTTTGAGTGCGTCCCACCCCTCGACCCGATAATCCAGCTTGCGCTCCGCTGATCCGCTCACCACCTCGCCCATCCAAGCCTCCCCAGCGCGAAAACACACCTCGATCCGATCGCCGGTGACGGCGGTGGTGCGCCGCTTCTGCAAGGCGTCAAAGAGCGCAGCGCGGCTATTCTCCTCGGCCCAAATCCCCGTCAGTCCTAACCCATACCCCCCTGGATAGCCGTCGTGGTTGTCGGTGCCGGCCACAAGGCCAAACCGCTTGCCCAGCGCCAAGCCGTGTTGCACGGTGTACTGATATCCAGCCGGACCGCCGCTGTGCCCCAGCATGGGATAGAGGCCACTGTCGCGCTCCGACGAGCCGTGCTCGGAGAAAATTTCCACCACCGGCGACAAGGCCTCGTCAAAGCCCTCCCAATCTACCCCTCGTTCGTAGGCCGTGTGGTGGGGCACCAAGATGGCCTGTCTATTCCTGAAGTGGTCCTGCAAATCAGCCAAACTCCGCGCACAGTACATCGACTCCATATCCTCGGCGCTGAGCACGTGGAGATGACCCCAAGCCGAGGAGTGCCACTCGTAGGCCGGGAAACAGGTAAACTCGCCCGGTCGGTTGTTTTCGCTGGCGGCCCGGCGGATCCGCTCCCAATTGGCGACCACCACAGGGTAGCCGTCTGGCACACCACCGTCGGCGTGTAGCCCGTGCGGGGTGAAGGCGTAGAAGTCAAGGTGGGAACGGGCGATCTCGTAGCTGCGCTCGAGACTGCCCTGGGCATAGCCGAGTTCGTTGTGGTTGTGCAACTCGCCCCAGTACAGGTTCAAATCCGGCATGTCGCTCTCCTCTCCGCGCATATCTTGAGCAATTACCTCTTGACCGAGCCGAGCCTCTGAAGCTCGGTCAACAACTGCTGCCCCAAGTGTGCTTTTGTAATATATTCTATGCTAACCATATCCCAACAGAAGTTGTACCCCAAAGTTGGGGACAGGTCAAACACCGCACTACTGACCCCTAACCAAGGATTCCAATGAACGGTTACACCCACCACGAACTCCTCCCCCTCGGCGATGATCCAACCCCCTATCGCCTGCTGACCACGGATTGCGTTTCCACTGGCGAATTTGAAGGTCGCCCGATCCTCAAGGTCGCGTCCGAGGGCCTGACCCTGCTCGCCGACCAAGCCATCCGCGACTCAGCCCACCTATTGCGCCCCGGTCACCTAGCCCAACTGCGCCGCATTCTCGACGATCCAGAAGCCTCGGACAACGACCGCTTTGTCGCGCTCGACATGCTCAAAAACGCCAACATCGCCGCCGGTTGGGTCCTGCCGATGTGTCAAGACACCGGCACCGCCATCGTCATGGGCAAAAAAGGGCATCAGGTCTGGACCGAAGGCGACGACGAAGCCGCGCTCTCGGCCGGTATCGCCAAAGCCTATCAGGAGACCAACCTCCGCTACAGCCAACTGGCCCCTCTGAGCATGTTCAAGGAGCAAAACACCCGCACCAACCTCCCGGCCCAAATCGAGATTTTCGCCGAGCAGGGCGCGGCCTACAAGTTCATGTTCATGGCCAAAGGCGGCGGCTCGGCCAACAAGAGCTTTCTCTTCCAAGAGACCCGGGCACTCCTGACCCCAGAGCGGCTGCGCACCTTTATCGACGACAAGCTGCGCATGATCGGCACGGCCGCCTGCCCGCCCTATCACCTCGCCTTAGTCATCGGCGGCACCTCGGCCGAGCACACCCTCAAGCTAGCCAAGCTCGCCAGCACCCGCTACCTCGACAGCCTGCCGACCCAAGGCAATGAGTACGGCCAAGCCTTCCGCGACTTGGAGATGGAGGCCGAGGTGCTCAAGCTGAGTCAGGAGATTGGTATTGGGGCGCAATTTGGCGGCAAGTACTTCTGCCACGATGTGCGGGTAGTGCGGATGCCGCGGCACGGGGCTTCTTGCCCGGTCGGCCTGGCCGTCTCCTGCTCAGCCGACCGCCAAATCCTCGCCAAAATCACTGCCGAGGGCCTCTTCCTCGAAGCCTTGGAGACCGAGCCGGTCAAATACCTGCCCGAAATCAGCGACGAACAACTCGGCAGCGCGGTCGTCGATATCGACCTCAACCGACCGATGGACGAAATCCGCGCCACCCTCAGCCAACATCCGGTCAGCACCCGGCTCTCGCTGACTGGCCCCATGATCGTGGCCCGCGATATTGCCCACGCCAAGCTCAAGGAACGGCTCGACGTCGGCGAGGGTCTGCCCCAGTATCTCAAGGACCAGTGCGTGTACTACGCCGGTCCGGCCAAGACGCCCGCAGGCTATGTGTCGGGATCGTTCGGGCCGACGACGGCCGGGCGCATGGACGGGTACGTCGATGAGTTCCAAGCGGCTGGTGGCAGCATGGTTATGCTGGCCAAAGGCAACCGCTCGCGCCAAGTCACCCAAGCCTGCCAAAAGCACGGCGGCTTCTATCTCGGCTCCATCGGCGGGCCGGCGGCGCGGCTGGCCCAAGACTGCATCCGCAAGGTCGAGGTCTTGGAATACCCAGAACTGGGCATGGAAGCTATTTGGCAAATCGAGGTCGAGGACTTCCCGGCCTTTATCGTCGTCGATGACAAGGGCAACGACTTCTTCGCCCACTTTATGCGGCCTGCTCAGTAGGCCGATCGCTCAGGATCCAGCATGAAACTCGACAACAAGGTAGCAGTCGTCACCGGCGCCGCGACCGGCCTCGGCCGCGCCACCGCCATCGGCGCGGCCCGAGAGGGGGCGCAGCTCGTCCTCGCCGACATCGACGCGGACGGCGGCCAAGCGACGGCCCAACTAATCTCCAGCGAAGGCGGCACAGCTCATTTTGTACACACCGATTTGAGTCGCTCCGCAGACGTGCGCTGCTTGATGGACACCGTCGGCGAACGCTACGGCCACCTCGACATTCTGATCAATCCAGCAGCCATCCTCGTCGATGCAGGGACGCGCATCGACGAATATTCCGAAGAGTCCTGGCGACGCGTCATCGACGTCAACCTCACCGGCAGCTTCCTGCTGTTGAAGTACGCCGTCCCCCTGCTGCAAAAGGCAGGTGGGGGCGTGGTATTGCTCGTCATATCCGGTGCCGGCGTGTTGGGCGGCAGTGCCTCCCTTCCGTACGGATCGAGCAAAGGGGGCGTCCGCGGGCTGGTCCTAGTGGCCCGTGAACAACTTCGTCCCCTGAACATCCGCATCCACGCCGTAGCGCCGGGAGAAATGGCGACGAATATGAAGCTGGGTGCCATTCGGGAGATGGCCGAAAAAGCGGGCCACTCCGCCGACGAAGCAGAGCGAAAGTCGCGCCCCGCCCTGTCGCCGCCCGAGGATTCGGCCGCCAAGCTCATCGATCTCGCCTCCGACGCGGGAGCCGCCGCCGGCGACGCTGTGACCATCTTCGACGGCGACTGGGATATCGAGACCCACTCCTTGAGGATTCCGTCCGGCCGCAGGTTGCAATAGGGATTGACGCTACGCCGCACGAGGAAAACGGCATGAAATTCAGCGAAAAACAACTGGAGCAGTACCGCACTGAAGGCTACGTCATCGTCGCCTGTCCGTTTCCCGAAAGTCTCACCGAGGCGTGTATGGCAGCGGTCGAAAAGGCTTCCCAAGATCCATCGGCAGGGCCGACCGACGGCAGCAAGAGGAATCACTTTTACCTACGGCCGCAGGTGGAAGACTCGTACTGGTGCGCCCTCGATCACTCCCTGCCGTTCATGCAGATCATCCTGCACCCCGAAATCATCGAACTCGCCCGCCAACTGAACGAGGACCGCGACATCTATCTGCGCAACGGCGGCATCAACGAGCAGGCCCCGAACCGGTCAGTCGGCTGGCACATCGACGGAGGTCCGGGATGGGCGGAGTTCATGCACTACTTCTCCGGGGCGTCGCGCGAGAACGGGTGTCTGCGCATCGTCCCAGGCAGCCACACCGGGCCGCCCACTTCTCTTGAGGAAACGGCCACCCGGCTCAGGGATGAACGGGGAATCCCCGGTTCGCAAGCCGAGGACGGCTGGGAAGACGTCGCACTCGACGACGAGATTTCCCTAGAGGTCGAACCCCATCAGCTAATCGTCCGCCATGCCAAGCTATTTCACTCAACGTGGCTCAACCGCACCAGTGCCTGCCGGTATCTGAGCCACTGGCTGTTCCATCCCCACGCGATCGACAACCATCGCTTTACGTGGGGAGACTACCTGACGCCTGAGCTGCTCAATGCGCTGAGTCCCGAGCAGCAAGAGGTGCTGTGGCTGGAGCGCGAATTCGACATCGATCCATCATACGACCGAGAACGGTCGCGCGAGTTGGGACAGGTGAAGTGGGGAGTCGTCTGAAGAGCGCGGCTAACCCGCCGGGTGATGCCCGCAGGACGATGGTTGCCCAAAGGGCAAGGCACAAATGTGCCGTAGCGTGGATCGGGTGTTATCGGCTGTGGCAAATCAACTCCACGCCCGTGTAATCGGAACTTATATACTTAATGCCCCCAAAACCCCACCCCTCAGTGTAGTAGCACCAAGTATACAATTTCCCATTATTCAGGTTGTAATTTGGTTATTTGCTCAAGCGTCATCCACGTAAGTAAAGTAGCTACAAATATAAATACGATGGACAGGACAAGACGAAGTAGAAAGCCCGACACCGCCGACCGCCTTTCTAAGAATTGTTCCCAATACGTGATCCATATTCCCTGCTTTTTAATCCAAGTCACGATCAAGGGAATAAACCAGAACATTCTCCCTATCCAGCGCATTTGGCACCTCCCAAGAGGTCGTTGAAGCGGAGCTTATACGTCATATTCTGATCTACACGAAAGCCGTTGCCCGCATCGTCGAGCAGTAGCATCTAGACCCTTAAGACCCGGCCATAGAATACCTCCCAGTCCTCGGGTTGCAGTAAATATAGGAGACTCACCATTTCCGAGCAATCGAGCGGCTTCTTCTGACATCCTCGTTAGGAGAAGCCGTTTTTTGTCCTTCCCTGCGGGCACAAAAAAGCCCCGCGCTCGTTCAAAAAGCGACGGGGCAGACCCTTTGCCCAATCCACGAACGCACATCCTTGTACAATGGCTTCTGGATAGGAACCGATACCCATGTATATTCTGCCACAGGCCAAGTGCAGTTGAAAGCGCTTCCACACAGACCATTCCTCAACGGCAGCGGACAGCTCCTCTATCTCTTCAAGCGCTTCGGTCGCAGCTCCAACACCAGGATAGCCCAACGCACTGCCGGCCGGCCGCCAAATGGCCATGCGTCTGCGCACAGGGAGATCCTTCGGAATGAGCTGTCGAGCCGTCCGATGACACCGAACGTGCGCCTCGTCATTACCGATCTTGTTGTACATAATCATCGCCCGTCGGAGTAGCTGCACTTTGCCGAACCAGTCCCCCTGCTGCACGGATACAGCCTCGGTAAGCTGTCCTGCTTCCTCCCATAACCCCCGGGTACGGAGCGAAATTTCCGCTTTCATCAGAACATCGGGGTACCCCTCCCAGTCCTTTTGCTTCAGTCCTTCCGCCTTGACAAGCAAACCTTCCAGACCTTGCAGGAGATCCTCGTCTAAGAGATCCAAAATTCTCCAGAGATCTTCATTCATAGACTATAGACTCCTCCAGACGCGCTCGGCCCGTTCCCACTCATCAACCAGTTCGACCATGTCCGCATCCCCGCGAATCGCGTCAAAAGCGGACAGCTTACCGAACCAACTCCGGCACTGGCCATTAGCCACTAATCGACCGTAGATGTTGCCCAGCCGCTCCTTCCCCTCCTCCACCTGCCCCAGCGCGACGAGTGCGGCGGCCAGATAGATGTCGCCACGATATACCCGTCGCGAGCGACGATCTGCGCGCCGCAGGACCACCTCGGTTCGGTTAAGATTCGGATATGATCCTGCTTGACACCAAAGGTCGCCCTTTGGCACTTTCAAAGGGTGTGCTGGACGGCTGGCGAAGGACTGGAGACAGACATGACCGAATCGTTCACAAAATGGGATGTCACAGAGCACCTGCGCACCCAAGAAGATGTGCGCCTTTACCTAGAAGCATGCGCCGGAGAGGATCCGGGCGACGGGAGTCTTATTTGCGCCGCCCTGAACGACATCGCCCGAGCAGGCGGGGAACATGATTTTCTATATCTGGCACAAGCCATACGCGCACGATTCGCGCCCTTAGGCGGTGTTAAACTGGATATACCGCCGCGCGAACCGATGCGCGATCCACCTCAGTTCGGTTAGGGTTCGGAGATGATCCTACTCGACACCAACGTTGTCTCGGAGTTGATGCGCCCAAACCCGATCCTAACGTGGCGGCTTGGAACGCTACTTCTTCGCTTTCCTCAACGCCCCCTTAAACGCCTTCTCGATCTCGCCGCGCGCGACGATGGCGTCCTTCCACACATCGGGAAAGCAGTCGAGCGCATAACCCGAACCTCTCGGCCCCAGCTCGACGACCGCCCATAGCTCGGTGGCACCGCGCTGTCCTTTGACCCAGTTGTAGAGCAAGTGCTTGAGGAAGTTGTCGCGCCAAGTGATAAAATCCGCGTCCAGCACCCCACGGCCATTGGTGACCGGCGTCTGGCAATGGCTGCCCGTAAAGGTGCGGAAGTGAATCAACTCGCTCATTTTGAGCAGGTCGGGGCGGTACTCGGCGATGCGCTCCCAGAAGTTGGTGGGCCGTAGCTGCTTGATGATCGCCGGGTGCGAGTGGTCGAAATTCGTGCGCAGCTTCTCCTTGTAGCGCTTCTCGTACTGCTCCGCCAGCGCCAATCCCTTCTCCGGGGTCTCAGTACACGTATCGCGGTGCCATTCAATCGCCGGTTTGAGCTTGAGCTTCTTGCCCGCCTTCATCACTGCCCGCGCCACGGTCACCGCCTTGCGGATCTCGGTATCGTGGTCGCAAAGTTGGATGTTGATGTGCTCGGCACCAGCTTCCTTAAAAGCCGCCAGTTTTGGCTCAGCTTCCTCTACCGTGGCTATATCGACCCCGCCGACGAGCTGTAGTCCATGCTTAGCGCAAGCCTCGGCGATCTCGGGATCGGCCCCGGCACTGAAGCCGACAAAGCCGGCGTCCTTGGCCGCGCGGACTTTGCGGTCCATGGACCACTGCTTGGCTTCGGACGGGTAATTGGTCAACGTCCACGCCGCGGCGCAGAGTTTAAGTTGCGGCCTTTTGGCCTGTTTCTTCTTAGCCATTGTCCTCTCCTTTAGATGGAAAAATTAAACGGCGATGCCCGATGCGCTCTGAGGTAGATTTTAAGATGCTCCTCAAGCATACTCAAACACATCGACCTCTTCAGATCGTACCGGTTTAGCTGATCCGTGTACCATGCGACGAACCTTCTCAGTGGTTTGGCGACTGAAGGTAGCTTCCCCACAGCGCAAGCACACGCTAGCCGGAATATCCTCGACTAAAATCCGCCTCCCTTGCAATACAAATACTTCACTCACCCTTTTCTGTTGGGCGCTGTTCGATCCACATACATGACAATGGAACATGATAGTTTTACCTCCGTACTCAAACTCTCCCGTCAAGAGTTGTCGGCGCAATGTCTCCAAGGTTTTCATTAGCGGAAGTCAGTTTAAGGTACTGGCTTCAACAACGGTCACGTTCGATCGGCATCCCGGGCTTGTAGAATACTGGACGGACGGACGCGGATTCCCGCCGCTTCCTTGCGCTCGCGAACCCCGTGCAGCCATTCGCTGATTGAAGGACGAGACGCGATTCGCTCCAACTCGTCGCGGAGGAATGCCTGCATAGACTGATGTTGCCGGGCGGCGCGGACGGCCAACGCGGCGCGCACCTCTTCCGGGACATCTCTTATGGTGATTTGTACTGGCATGATAGTGTTATATCCTCGTTGAGTTTCTTCTTATCGAGGTGCCGATCTCGCACGGAAAGGATGAGGGTAAACCTCTCGCTCCTAAACAGCAATTCGCTTCTCTCCGGTATATACATTGAATCCCCGCCCGCGCAAAAATCCCAACAGCGTCATCCCCGATTCCCGCGCCAAATCCACCGCCAAACTCGACGGTGCCGATACAGCGGCGACCACCCCAATCCCCGCCATCCGCGCCTTCTGCACGATCTCAAAGCTGGTGCGGCCACTGACCATCATTACGCTTTCTGCTGGCACCGGCTCGTTGCGCAGTGCGTAGTGGCCGATGAGCTTATCGACCGCGTTGTGCCGACCCACGTCCTCGCGCAGGACGAGCAAGTCGCCCGCTTGATCAAACAGCGCCGCCGCGTGTAGTGAGCCTGTTTGCTCGAATACATCCTGTGCCTGGCGCATGCGTTCGCTAAGGTCGTAGAGCATGGCCAGCGGCACGGTAAAATCTGCCGTTAGCACAGGAGCCTCGCAGGTGATGGCCTCAATGCTGGCCTTGCCGCAGACGCCGCAACTCGACGAGGCGTAGAAATTGCGCTGGAGCCGCTGCCGATCAAACTCCACGCCCGCGGCCAGCTTGACCTCGACGATATTCTCCTCGTTGGGCGGCTCCGCAGCCGTGCAGTACGAGATCGCGCCCAACTCCTGCGGCGATTTGATCAGACCCTCGGTACACAAAAAACCGGCCGCCAACTCGAAGTCGTGGCGCGGGGTGCGCATGACCACTGCGATTGGCGTCTCCTCCACGCGGATCTCCAGCGGCTCTTCGACCGTTACTTGGTCGTCTTCGGCCGCTTTGTCCGCCTCGCGGAAGCGCCAGATCGGCCGCTGCGTCACCCGCTGCTGCCGCTCCATCACATCGGCCCTACGCGCCGGGGGCCCCGGTCCATCGCCAGCATCGAAGCGTCAAAACTCTTTTGCATCAGCTCCAACTTGAGCGGCTGCGCTTCCGGCTCGTTCCACATGTTTTCAAACTCACCGGGGTCCTCTTCCAAGTCGTACAGCTCGCCCAAATCGTGCCCGTGGTAGAGCACTAACTTGTAGCGCTCGTCGCGGTACATGGTGGCAAAGGTCCCATCGGGCGCGTCCAAAGCGTCGTAGTACTCGCAGCGAACAAAATCGCGGTGCGGCTGCTCGCTCTCACCGCGCAAGATCGGCAAGAGCGAGCGACCGGTCATCCGCTCCGGCACCTCCAGCCCAGCCAACTCCAAAAGTGTCGGTGCCTTATCGGTCAGTTCGACCAAATCGTCGCGCACCAAGCCTTCCTCAAAGTGCCCCGGCCAAGAAAAAATCAGCGGCACCCGCACCAAGCCCTCGTAAAAGCGACAACCCTTTTGGATTAGGCCGTGGTCGCCGAGCATTTCGCCGTGGTCAGACGTAAAAATCACCACCGTATTGTCGCGCTGGCCCGTGTCTTCAAGCGCAGCCAGCATCCTGCCCACTTGATCGTCGATCTGCTTAATCATCGCGCAGTACGCTGCCTGCAACACGCGCACGTCGGCCCCAGGCGTCGGGCGGTCTTTGTGCAAGGGATCGCGGATATCGAGTTGGTCGGGCCGCCGTCCCTTGGATTGGAAATCAATCGCCGCTAGCTTTTCCTGCTGTGCCAAGTCGCTGTCGGCAAACAGCGGTCCGGGCATGGCCGCAGGGTCAAAAAGATCGCGGTAGCTCTGTGGCGGATTGAACGGCGGATGTGGATCGTAAATGTTGACACTCGCCAGCCAAGGGCCGTCGCGTTTTTCGCTCATAAACTCAATGGTCTTCTCGGCGCACCATGTCGTCTGGTGGAACTCGGCGGGTAGCCCGTGGGGATATTGCTTCATCAACTCGCCTAAGACTTCCCCTTTTTCCCGCACCCAATCGGCATAGCCGTGCCCCTGCGGCCAGTCGTCGCGGGGCGCGTGGCTGTATTCCCAATAGCGGTACCCATCATTGACGCGCGGCTCAATGCGTTGATAGGCGCTGGCCAAGTGCAGCTTGCCAATCAGCCCGCAGTCGTACCCAGCCTCGGCCAACATCCGCGTGACCAGCGGCGGGTGGTCGGGAAAACTGTCGAGCCCGTTGCCGTTGATGTGAACGGCACTGGCGTACTGGCCGGTGAGAAAACTCGCCCGGCTCGGCGTGCAGATCGGGCTTTGGCAATAGGCGCGCGTAAAGGCCACGCCCTCGGCGACTAGCCGATCGACATGCGGCGTATCAACGTGAGCATAACCGAGTGCGCCGATCGTGTCGTAACGCTGCTGATCTGTGCAAATCCAGAGGATATTCGGAGACGTCATGGTGGAAGGGTCCTTTTGAAACGGTATTATAGAATTAGCCGTCAAATCCCAATGCAAAAAGCAGTGCATCGCGCAATTCATTCATCTTCGCTAGTGGGAGAGATACAATCAGGGGGCCTATTTTACCCTTGGACACAGTCTGGATGTGATCCAGATTGATCGCACACTCTCTAGGCATTCCATCTCGTTGGGACAGAAGCACCTCTGAGGGAATGTCCCGAATGGTCGATGTCACTGGTGCCACGGTAACTTCTCCCAGATATTGAATCGCCGAATCCCTAGTGAGAATAACAATGGGCCTCTTCTTGTCCGGCTGGGCAAATCTGTACCAACGAACCTCACCATGCCGCATCACTCAGTCCACACTTGCTCGTCTTCCCACTGGCTGAATTCGCCCGATTGAACCGGCTTGCGGGCATATCCCTCCCGGTGTTTTTGCTCCTTTTCTTGTATTTTTGTCCGCCTGAGAGCAGCGTATAAAGCCTCCCGCGCAAAAGCCGATCTCGTCGTACCTATTTTCTTTGTAACCTTATCAACCTCCTCGATTAGTTCCTCATCGAGGGTCATTTGTACGGTTTTCATATCTTGGCCTCCGGCATCAAGTTAAACAAAATAGCTATTCTCATAGCTATAATGATCCATATTATTCTTTTGTCAACCACACAGTGCCCGTGTGCCCCTCTATGTCCCCCGATCTCGGCACGGAGACGGCCGCTATCTGGCGATGATCCGCAAGGTCTCAGCGACTTGCTCGGGTTGGCCAACATCCGCGTAACCAGTGGTGGGTGGTCGGGAAAACTGTCGAGGCCATTGCCGTTGATATGCACGGCGCTGGCGTACTAGCCGGTGAGAAAACTCGCCCGGCTCGGCGTACAAATCGGGCTTTGGCAATAGGCGTGCGTAAAGGCCACGCCTTCTGCAACTAGCTGATCGACATGCGGCGTATCAACGTGAGAATAACCGAGCGCGCCGATCGTGTCGTAGCGCTGCTGATCCGTGCAGATCCAGAGGATGTTGGGAGGCGTCATGGTAGAAGTGTCATTTTCAATATAAGTATCTATTTTTTGATAATTTAGGACGCAGGACAACAGGACACAAGGAGAGCATAGAGTCCGTTGCCTCTACCGTGCCGAACGTCGATCTGCGCCGTCAGGCATAGTACATTTAGACAATTGTCCGTTATTTTTTATTTTCTATCTATGGAATTCGAGTTCGACCCTGAGAAAAGCCATGCCAATAACGCAAAACACGGCATCGATTTCGTCAAAGCTCAGAGCTTGTGGGACGACTCGGCGTTGCTCGAAATTCCAGCCCGGACCACCGACGAACCACGCTACTTGGTGATCGGTCGTATTGCCGACAAGCACTGGTCTGGCGTGATAACATATCGCGGTGATGCAATTAGGATTATTTCTGTGCGGAGGGCACGCCAAGAGGAGGTCAAGCTCTATGAAGGCCACTGAGTTCGACGAGAAATTTGCAGCGGGCAAAGACCTAACAAAGGTGCTGGATGTTTCTCAAGCCAAACGAATCAATCAAGTCCAAAAGCGCGTTAATATCAGTTTCCCCGTCTGGATGATTCAATCCTTAGACCGCGAAGCCCGGCGTTTGGGCGTGCCGCGCCACTCGCTCATCAAGCTCTGGATATCCGAGCGCCTCGAAGCCCATAGCTGAGCCACTGGATCACCAAGTCAACCTCACTGTGCCGTGATGCCTTCTTTCACGATATGCGTGAGCTCACAAGTAAGCGCATCTCTTTCTGAGCGTTCATGCAAATCGCGACGAAGATTGACAAACCGTACCCCAACCTGCTTGGAAGTATCCACGATAGCGAAGTCTCGACATTTAGCCCCATTTACTTGGGGGTAGAGGAGGACGCTACGCCTACACTCATATCGTCTCGTGTAGGCGTAGAGTTGGTACAGATCGTCAGTTCCAACGCCACCCCGAGCACCCTCGCCCGAGAGTTGTTTCCATTTGGTATCCAAGACAAATCGTCGGCCATCTGATGCCCTAATCAGTAGATCAGGACGTAACGGTAATACACCGCGGCCCTTGGATGTCATCAAATGTAGCCGCTGGTTTTTAGCCTGAGGATAAAGACGGTACCCATCCAAGCGGGGAATCACTTGTTTCTTGAGAAAGGCTGCCACGAAGTCTTCAAAGACGCGATTCATATCAAACAGTAGTGAAAAGCTGCGTTCTCTTCCTGATTGAACCGTAGGAGAACGTTCCTGCAAGATCAGTCGGCAGAAATGGAGCACATCGGCGAAACGTTCGTTTTGCCGCGTGATGTTTATCTGGTCAAATAGCTCGTCGTGGATAAATACATCCTCAACTTCGTCGAGCAAAAGCAGGCAATGCCGCAGCTTGTCCTGAGTCGATGGGGTGTGCATCACGTCGAGTAGCCTTCGACACGCGGCGCGAAAGATGCGGTTCATCAATGTGTCTTCTGAGAATTCGTCATACCGACAGAAGAAACGCTCGCGGTGGGCCGCATTGCGAAGCGTATGTTGGGCGATCAGCAGTTTGCCCTTGAAGCGTCGGAGGTTTTCCTCGCGGCCTATGTAGGCGCGCTCAGGGCCGCGCAGCAGTTCGCGGCGGAGTCGGTCCGCAAAAAGGGCCACGAGCGTTTCAGAGAGCGGGGCCTTGCGGCTAGCCAAGCGTGCAATGTCGCGGTCCCGCACTGGCACTTTACCGGCGACAGCGAGCATGTAGAGCAAGTTGCGCCGCACTTGGTCGTCGTCCGCCTCATCAACTTTGGGCAGCACTTCGACCTGTAGGCCGGGCATTTGTATGACGCCAACCCATTGCGTTGTGCGGGTGCTCTCGTCGCCCCACGAAAACACCCGCTCGCTTTCGGGACGCCCGCGCTGATCAAATCGCTTGAGCCGATCGTACAGACGCCGTTTGAGGTGTAGAGGAGATGGCCGCGCACCTTTTTCGTCCCACCGGATGATGCGCGTGTGCTCGCGGACGACGAAAGGGGAGGTCACGAACCGTTCGCCTCCCCTTCCTCTGCATCCGCCGCAGTGTCGCTACCTATTAGCTCTTCCAGAGCGTCTCTCCAACGTTCTTGCTGCTTTGCAGATAGTACTCCGAAGAACGTGCGGGCGAGGTATTCCTCCGACATCTCCTTGTTTTGGAAAGCGGAGCTTATGCTGAAGTCCACCCGGTCTTCGTACTCGTCGTGCTCAAAACCGAGCGTGTCCTTTTCTGGAAATTTGCTGGCTTCCACAATTGGATACTCGTTAGCTCTACTTGGCTCCCCATCCTCATCATAAGGGCAGCCGAGAACCGTGCATATCTTGTGCCAGTCGCCGTAGAAATACTCTTGGAGGAGGGGGATCACTCGATTGATAAAGACCAAGCGCAAGCTCTTCCAATCCTTCACTCCTAGGAAGTACGCATGGCCGAGCTGGTGGTCTCGGTCGTATAGGAACCGAATCCGTTTGTTCAGGGTCTCGAACAGATCAACGAACAGATCAACGCGAGGGCCCTTGCCAAGATTGTCACGGATGACTGCCGCGTCCGGCATGAGCTCTTCAAAGGTAAAGCGTCGCCTTAACGCCACGTCCATTAGGGCAATGGAGCGGTCAGCCGTGTTCATCGTCCCGAGGATGTGCAGGTTCGGGGGAACGCCAAAACGCTTCTCCGGCGAATAGGACAGCGGCAGTCTCAGTTCGTTCTCCGCCCCGAGTCGCTTGTCCGGTTCGAGCAAAGTAATCAACTCGCCAAGAATTTTGCTCACATTACCGCGATTGATCTCGTCGATGATGAGTACGTATTGGCGCCTCTGATCGTTGGTAGCTCGCAGAGCAATGCGCTTGAAGACCCCCTCGTGCATCTCGTAGCGGACATTGTCCCCGGTATCGCCAAGGACGGGTCGCAGCCCCTCGACAAACTCCTCGTAGCCGTAGGACTGGTGGAACGTGACGAACTCGATTTGTCCTTTCTCCTGATACTCAAGAAATCGGGAGTTGATCTCGCTCGGCTCAAGGTCTTTGATCTTTTTGCCCAATATCAACTCAAATGCCCTTTGGGCAGTGCTGTAGGTCTTGCCGGTCCCCGGCGGGCCGTAGAGGATGATATTCTGCGGTGTAGTCTCCTCGTCAGAGTCATCAGCAGGTTGCGGCTTTGGCCTCGATTCTTCGGACCATAGCTCATGTAGCTGGTGCGGCAAAGTCATCCGGCGAACCCATTCTTCAAGGTCGCCCTCGGGTACTGTCCCCAAAGCATCATCCAGCCTTTTGAGAATTTGCCGATGTTTTTCAGGACCTGAGACCTTCGGATCGATTTCTAACGTAGGATATTTTTTGTTGAAGTGTGAGATAAACTTCCCGAGTAGTGAGGGAGCGATCAATGAGGTGAAATCACGGGGAAACAGTGCTGCCAATAGCCGGGTTACTGCCGCCGGTCGTCGTTTCCCTCCTCCTGTCAGGTGCCTAACAAGATCAACCGCCTCGCTGAGCCTACTGTCTAGGACTTCGGCTCGTCTCTCAGGATTATCGGGCAGAGGTTCCATATTTGCCAGCCACGAGAGCAACTCATCCGAGCCTACGACTTGGTTTAACTCATTACGACTGAGTTCCCCTTGCTGCATACTTGCGATGGGATTGTTTCTTCCCCAAATGAGTCTGTTAAACTCCTCACTTTTGCGCTTCTCTGGGGAAGCATCCTCAACATACCTCAACAGCTCGAGAATCTCCTCGCGCCACTTATGATTGGCGAACCGTTCCGCCTCCTCACAATCCCTCTTCAGCCTTTCCAAATCACGTTCCACTCCCGGATCATTCACAGCTTCCCTCCCTATCTATTAGAAAAACGCCCGGCAAAGTCCCCTCCACCGGGCGCATCCAATCTAATCTGTATCGTGGTCATCGCACATAGTGGAACTACCTCTCATCGTGCCCCCGGAAAGCTCCGGCGCAGGCGATCACACATCTGAGGATCATCGGCGAATACAGCCATCCATACCGAGAAGAAGCCAACGGCCTTCGCCAACTCAATTACCCAAGCAACATCAGCCCCTTCTTCAACTCGCTGCCGTGCAAACTCAGCTTGTCCCCATGCCTCGCGGCGTTTGCTCCATCTCAAGTCCCTCGCACGGGGATCGTGCGCCGGACGACGACCAAGGCCGCCTTCTCATATTTGGCCGACTGCGTAAAAGTCCCCTTGATTTTTTAGTTGAAATCAGACATGATGAAGATGCCTTACGGTTCCCTCCACTACAGCTTCACTTGAATACAGTCTACAGCGATTATGCTGCCTCCTCGTTCCTATATCGGTCACTTTTGAACTTCTCCGCAAACTCCACAGCATCTTGACCCTTTGGATGACACTCTGAGTGAACGAGTACGCCGTTAGATGGATTGGTTTTTCCACCCTTCGAGTGCTCTTCGACATGGTGGTACTCCGCTTCTTCCCACGTAACTTCGCTCCTACAAACAACACAACGCTTCTCGTCGCGATGATAAATTAGTTCGCGCTCAATCTCACCGAATCTGCGTCTGGAATCTTTAGGAACAGGTTGGAGTTCTTCCCACATCTTGTATGCGAAGAACTCGTGCCGCCGTTGAATGGTGTCTGCGCGGTCAGAATTCACGCGGGTCCGCTGGCCATATCTCAACCAGTATTCGTCGGGGACATCGTCGTTCCGCGTCAGCTTGGCCTGCATTAAATTCTCGCGAAACCGGTCAAACGCAGCAGCAAAATTATTCTCCCATGATCGGGTATAATCGTCAAGAAGGGCATCTATGAGCAACATGAGATGGATAGCTTCATGTGCGAGCAATTTTTTCCGTTTCTTGTCTCCGAGCAGCTCGGCAAGTTTGTCCAGAACCTTTACGAAACGCATCGGACCCTCTGCTGAGGCATCAAACCCAAGATGCTCGTAATAGAACGCGTCGATTTCTCGACGATTGATGTCGCAAAGGCTTTGCCCATTAGTCTCCCTTCGCTTGAAAAACAGCATGGCCATCTGTGCCGCTAGCTGCCGGACCTTCCCGCGTCCCGTATTGCGTGCTCCCATGAGTTTTATAAAAAAATCGTGCCCAGGGTAGCGTGGGATTTCTGGCTTACCACCAGTTTTGAGGACGAACTCTGTGAACTTGCCAGGCCAAGCGTCGCGCTGCTCTTGGGGATTCAACGGCATGCCTGCCTGCAAGCGGATGAATAGATCTCGTACTTCATCCTGGTTATCCGTCTCAATCATGACCACAGAGAGGGGCGTCGCCAGAAAGCGCTCGCGGATCTCTTCGTCGAGGCGCTCGAAGTTCTTTCCGCCCCAAAGGCAGGGCTCGTCCTTTACGAACGCTGGGAATCGCGCCTCGATCTCGTCCCCAATCGGATCAAGCAACTTGAAGGTACCTTCTCTAAATCCGTGGAGTGCGTTCAATCGTTGTTGGCCGTCAATGACTTCGAAATCTTCGCGCATGTGCCCTGCAACCTGCCTTTTGATGTGGTGCAGATAAATCAGGGGGATAGGATATCCACGCAGCACCGAGTCAATGAGTTTCTTTTTTTGTGTAACTGTCCACACAGCACCACGCTGATATTCGGAATTGACAGTGAGCATGCTGTTCGAGTACAGCTCAAGAATCTCTTCGACCTTCTTTGTCTCTGGCTTCATCTTCATCCTTTTTACTATCTCCTTCTTTGTGTAAGGATTTTAACTGTAAGGTGGCCTTGTCGCACGAACTCAACACCCCCTACGGCAAAAACTCCGCCACCGCCGCATTCCTCCACTGCATCTGCTGCTCAGTCGTCTCGTGCGGCTTGAAAGCGCAGGAGACCTCGGCAATCGGCACGCCCCGCACCTCAATCCGCTCCAAGTCGGCCACGCCGTAGCCCAAGGTGTCGGCGTAGTGCAAAAGGCCCAGTTCCATCGGCTCAAAGCCCATGGCCTTGGCCATGACCGCATCCACGGCAAACACATCGGCTGAGGCGGCAGCAGCAGCCATCTGCACCGCATCCGTTCCCCCAGGACCATTGCCCTGCAAGCCTACCGTCCCATCGACGATCCCAATGTCCGGCTTGAGATACTGGGCTAGGCGAATCAAGTTCACGTTGAGCACCTCGGCCTCGCTGGGCAGCACGCGCTCGGCGTGCGAGGGATAGCCGTGCATCTTGATGCGATCCTCTTTGTGCAGCGTCCCCATGATCATGTTCTTCTGCGCCAACGTAACCACACACACGTCGTGGGTCTTGGCCACGGCCACCGAAATGGTGCAGGGGCATTCGAGCACCACGCTCGGCATCCGCACGGTCGCCTCGACGCCGCCGGCCATGTAAATCTCCGTCTCTTCCCACCGCGTCTCCTGATGCAGATCGACCAAGCGAATCGGCACCGAGTATTCTTCGACTAGCGCGTCATAGCCGAAGTTGGCAAACGCCTCGCCCGAATACTTTTCGTTACCGCCTTCGGCAATGACGATCTCCTCGGGCGGCTGCGGCGTACTCAGCAGAAAGTCGATGGCACCGCGCATGGCGTCGGCATGGGTCGAGGCGAGGGGATTTTCGCTGGACAGGAAGTTCGGCTTGAGCATCACTTGGGCGGCCAGCTTCGGCTCGATGTCCTCGCGCACCAAATTTAGCGCTTGATATACGTTGGCTTGCCGCGCACCGGCACGCGCCAAACCCACTCGGGCTGTGTTCATATTGCATGTCTCCTTTGAATTAGTGGCCGGTGGCCGGTGGCCAGTGATCAGTGGCTTGTCTCCGCCCCCTAGGCTGGGGGACTGACCACTGGCCACTAACCACCGATACCTTGCTCACTTTGTGGCCCCAATGTATCATTTCCCTTCCCCCTAATCAATCTGAGTCTATGCGTCTGACCTTTGAAGAAGGCACCCTGCTCCTGCGCGACTACGTCGGCCCAGACGCGCCCCCGGCCTTTGTCTGGGATGTGCGCGTCGATCACTGGCGCGCCCAAGCCCACTTCTACCGCGAAAGCGTCGAACACCTCAAACGGCACGGCGTCGCATTCAAGAATACGGCCCCGCGCTATAATACCCTTTCCCTGCAACTGCACACCGCGCCTGAACCGCACCCACACCAAGCCGAAAGCATCGCCGCGTGGCAACAGCACGGCTGCCGCGGCGTGGTCGTCTTGCCCACCGGTACGGGCAAGTCACAAGTCGCGCTCATGGCGATGGTAGAAGTCCAGCGCAGCACCCTCATCGTCGCTCCTACCATCGACCTGATGAACCAGTGGTACGACCTACTCACCCGCTCGTTTGCCGTCGAGGTCGGCCTGCTCGGCGGCGGCTACCACGAGCTAGCCGACCTGACCGTCGCCACCTACGACAGCGCCTATATGCAGATGGACCGCTACGGCAACCGCTTCGGCCTCATAGTATTTGACGAGGTCCACCACCTGCCCGGCGAAATGTACAGCCACGCCGCTGAAATGTGCCTAGCGCCCTACCGCTTAGGGCTGACCGCCACGCCGGAACGCGCCGACGGCCGCCACGTGCTTCTCGACACCCTCGTCGGTCCCATAGCCTATGAGCGCGGCATCCGCGCCTTGTCCGGCGAGTACTTGGCCGACTATCGCGTCGAGCGCCGCCAAGTGGATATGGTCGCTGAAGAGCGCGTCCAGTACGAGGCCGCCCGCGACGAGTACCAAGCCTTCCTCGCCGACAAGAACATCCGCCTCGGCACCCAAGACGGCTGGCGGCACTTCGTCATGCTCTCGGCTAAAAGCACCAGCGGCCGGCGGGCCATGCACGCCTATCGCCGCCATCGCCAACTCGCCCTCGGCGCGACCGCCAAGCTCCGCGTCCTCGAAGACATCCTCAAGGCCCACCCGCGCGACCGCGTGTTGATTTTTACCAACGACAACGAAACCGTCCATCAGATCTCCCGCACCTTCCTAGTCCCGGCCATTACCCACCGCACCCGCACGCGCGAGCGCAAGGCCATCCTCGAAGCCTTCAACAAGGGAGAGTACCTCGCCCTTGTCGCCTCAAAAGTGCTCAACGAGGGCGTCAACATCCCCGAAGCCAATGTCGCAGTGGTCCTCTCCGGCTCGGGGACCATCCGCGAGCACGTCCAGCGCCTCGGGCGCATCCTCCGCCGTCGCCAAGGCAAAGAAGCCGTGCTCTACGAAGTGGTCTCCAAGAACACGGTCGAAGACCGCATCAGCGACCGTCGCCGCCGCCACGAAGCCTACGAGTAAGCACCGTGCTGACCTCGGATCTCCTGCTGACCCGCTCGCGCGGCCCCTACATCGAACCGCGCTATGTCGATGTCGAGGATCCAGCCCTCATCGACCTAGCCCAAGCGCTCATCGAGACCCACACCGCACACCAAGGCAAAACCCGCCGAGAGTTACAACGCGCCCTCCACTTGCTCGCCGGGGACCGCACCGACTACCGCATCCAGCGCGGCCTAGCCAAACTACTCTGCGACCACTACTGCGAATTCCAAGTCGCCAGCCCCCAGCCCCCCGAAGAATTGCGCCACGCCGTTTTTACCTTAGCCCGTGCCCATCATCCGGTCGTCCGCGAAACCAGCCTCATCTATCCGGTCAAGCGTGAGGATCTGCTGGAGCAGGTCGCCCTCAAACACCAGATCAGCAGCGAAGACGTGCTCGCCGGGCTATACGCCGACCTGCCTGAAAACCACCAGCTTACCACCTTTGCCGCGCCCTCGCCCAACGAGTTGCTGCTGCGCTACAACGTGGCATTGGCTCAAGCTATGCTCTACCGCTGCGAAGTCTTGCGCCTGAGCGTGTATCGCAACCTGCCGGTGCGCTACAAGCAACTTTTCAAGTTCATCAAATTCTACCGGCTAATCCACACCATCGAAGGCGATGTCGATGCCGGCTATGAGATCGGACTCGACGGCCCGGTGAGCATGTTCCGCCACTCGCAGAAATACGGCCTGCAAATGGCAATTTTCCTCCCGGCCTTATTGTTGTGTACCCGCTGGTCGATGCAGGCCGATATTGTCCGCAAAGACGGCCGCCGCCAGCAGTTCGTCCTCGACGATCAATCGGGCCTCGTGTCGCACTACAAGGATCAGACCCTGTACGACTCGCTGTTGGAAGAAACGTTTGCCGCGCGTTTCACCAAGGCCAAAACCCAATGGCAGCTAGAGCGGGAAAGCGAAGTCGTCAACCTCAAAGAGACTGTAATGATCCCGGACTTCACCTTCCGCCATCCCGACGGCCGCACGGCGCTTTTGGAAATCATGGGCTACTGGCGGCCCGAGTATCTGCGCCGCAAGCTCGCAAAGCTGCGCCAAGCCCAACGCCGAGACCTAATCGTCGCAGTCTCGTCCAATCTCAACGTCAGCGAGGATGATTTTAAGAACGTGCCCGGCGGGGTCTTCTTTTTTCGCAATAAGGTTCAGCCCAAAGACGTCATACAGTTATTGGACCAGATCGAACCGTCCGCCGCTGGGCCAGCAAGCGAGTGAGCATTACATTGTGAGTTCCCGAAGCGGTGCCTGAATACATTCGCTAGCAGACCGCTGCGGGGTCGTTCTTTTGTTCGGAAACTCAGTGGTCTTTTAATTAAATTTATTGCCTATGCACTGGACTCCCGCTTGCGCGGGAGAGACGTCATTCCCGCGTAAGCGGGAATCCAGACTAAAAGACCAAAATAGAAAATGGCAACTAACTTTTTTGAAAAACCACTCAGCAACCATCCGCGACAGCTAAACCCTCAGGAGCAACTATGGACGGCATTCACGACATGGGCGGGATGCACGGATTTGGCCCCATTATATGCGAGGAAAATGAACCTCTATTCCACCATCCTTGGGAGGGCCGGGTACTTGCCATGACTGTAGCGACACCGGTACCGATCCCCGGCGGCTCCCGCAACAACATCGAAAACATGGATCCAGCTCACTACCTGTCGTCCAGCTATTACGAAAAATGGCTGTACTCCCGCATCAAAGGGCTGATTGACGCCGGCGTGCTAACACAAGAAGAGCTGGAGACGCGGATGGCACTTTTTCGGGACCAGCCCAATGCCGAAACCCCGGTGCATCCCGACCCCGATGCCGTCCGCGCGGAACTCAAGCGCTCGCGCCCTGCGAATCCACCTCCGCAGCCAATGGATATCCAGCCGCAATTTTCCACCGGCGATCGCGTGCGGTCGCGCAACATCCACCCCACAGGCCACACCCGACTTCCCCGCTACGCACGCGACAAGTGCGGCACAGTCACCGATTTCTACGGCATCTACAACCTCCAAGACGCCGAACTACCCGCAGGGTGTACAACTCGTCAACAACCCTTGTACGCCGTGCGCTTTGACGCTGCGGAACTGTGGAGTAGCGCCGCGGAAACAAAAAGTGCCGTCTATCTGGATATGTGGGAAAGCTACCTAGAACCGGCGTAAACCAATCCCCAACCACAAAAGGATTTTTGTTATGGACAACGTTCAACAAACTGCCCAAACCGAGACGGATGCCGCCCTGCGCACCCAAGCACTCGAATCGCTTCTGATCGAAAAGGGACTGCTGACAACCGAGATTATAGACGAAGTCGTGCAGCAATACGAACAAGACGTAGGCCCGCTCAACGGCGCCAAAGTAGTGGCCCGCGCCTGGAGCGACCCGGACTACAAGCACCGGCTACTCGAAGACGGCACCGCGGCTATTGCCGAACTAGGTTTCGGCGACGCGCACGGCAGCAAAATCGTCGTCTTGGAAAACACACCCAGCGTCCACCACGTCGTCGTTTGCACCCTTTGCTCCTGTTATCCCTGGTCCGTACTCGGCCTGCCGCCGAGTTGGTACAAATCCTACGCGTATCGCTCGCGGGTGGTGCGGGAGCCGCGAGCAGTCTTGCGGGAATTTGACCTAGAGCTACCCGATTCGGTTGAAATCCGCGTCTGGGACAGCAACTCGGACCTCCGCTACATGGTGCTACCCGAACGCCCTGCTGGCACGGAAGACCATACCGAAGAACAACTCGTTGCGCTCGTCACGCGCGACTCGATGATCGGCGTGGCGAAGATCGAAGCACCGGCAAAGTGAGGCTGGGATGACGCGACAAACCGACCGACAAATTTCCACTATGGCAGCACAAATCGCCCTGCCGCGAGAAAATGGCGAACTGGTTTTTCACACCCCTTGGCAAGCACGCGCCTTTGGCCTTGCAGTTGCACTTAACCAGCAAGACCGCTACGAATGGCGCGAGTTCAGTGCGGAATTAGCAGCGACCATCGCCGCAGCCGACCAAAAAAACGACCCATCGAGCTATTACACTCGCTGGGTCGCTTCGCTTGAAGAGTTGATCATTGCCAAGGGCTTGCTCAGCCGGGAACAACTAGACGCCAAAACTGCGGAATACGCCGCTAACATTGACGACGATCACGCGCATTAGCGGACCACCCATTCCTCGCCGATGGTGCTTTGGGCGCTTACCTGTTCGCGCTTACCGGCCGCGCAAGTGCGTCAAGTCCGTGCGGAAGGCTGGAGCGGACTGTATTTGATGTCGCCGGCTGGGCACCAGCATGTAGGGGCGACCGATCGGTCGCCCCTACTAAGCCGCAGGTACAGCGCAGAATTTGCGCTGCACAAAACGCAGCGCGGATTGGTAGTTGTCGAGTCGCCCTTCCAACTGGGCATCCTCGACCGCGGCGAGAATTTCCCTAAACAGAGGTCCAGGAGCAAAACCCAAGGCGATTAAGTCGTCGCCCGTGAGCAACGCCGGTGGGCGCAGATGCTCCTTTTTTAGAGCGGCCAACCGCTCTTGGCAAAACTCGTACAAGTCGAGCTTGCCGTGGCTGGCCAAGCAATCGGCGCGGTGCAATTCGAGCAACTCGGGAAAGTGCGGCTCGCGCAAGAGGCGCACAAGCGTACTCGAGCGCATCTGGCGCACATGGCCTATCCGCATGTGGTCGGCCACGAGCGTGCCGATGACCCGCCGCGCTTCGTTTGACATCCGCAGCCGCCCGCAGATCGCCGCCGCCATTTTGGCCCCGACCGCATCGTGGCCGTGGAAGCGAATGCGCTCGGCTCGCACCATAGTTGACGGCTTGCCAATGTCGTGCAGCAACGCGCTCCAAGCCAGCTCAGCCGATGGCGCGTCGAGGTATTCAAACAGAAGCTGGCCGTGGGTCCACACATCGCCTTCGGGATGGAATTCGGCGTCTTGCGGCACGCCCCGCATGGCCGCAACTTCCGGCAGCACGGCTTGCAGCAGGCCCGACTGGTCCAACAGGCGCAAGCCGCACACAGCCCCGCCCTCGGTCAACAGCAGGGTTAGCTCGTCGCGGATGCGCTCGGCACTGACGCTAACAACGGACTCGGCCTGAGCACACAGCGCGGCCCATGTCGCAGGTTCGATGGCAAAGCCGAGCAGGGCGGCAAAGCGCACGGCCCGCAACAGACGCAGATGGTCTTCGGCAAAGCGCACGGCCGGGTCGCCGATGGCGCGGATGACCTTGGCGTCGAGGTCTTGCTGCCCGCCAACGTAATCGAGCAGTTCACCACGCTCCGGGTCGTAAAACAAACCGTTGATGGTAAAGTCGCGGCGCGCAGCATCGGCGCGGGCGTCGGCTGGCTCGATGGATGCGGGACGGCGGCTATCGCGGTACGGGCCGTCGCTGCGAAAACGCGCAACTTCGTAGTCGCCCTCGTCGAGCATCACTACCGAGATACCAAACTGCGCACCCACCGGCACCGTGTGCTCAAAGAGCGCAGCCACCTCTTCTGGCCCGGCATCCGTAGCTACATCCCAGTCCTTGGGCACGCGCCCCAACGCCAAGTCGCGCACGCAACCTCCGGCTAGCAGAGCTTGGAAACCGGCCCGGCGCAAGGTCTCGACAACGCGCAGTGCCCCAGAATCTATATCCGCGGCCATCCTACTCGGACACCTTAAAACTCTCAACCCGACTCACCGAGTTCTCAATCCCCTCGGAGTGCGTACTGGCCACGACCTTCCAGTAATACACTTGCCCGGGTTCGAGCGCGACCAAGCGCCCATCCTTAACGCGACCGGTAAATACGGCCGTGGTATCGCTAGTCAGCGGTATGTCCGACACTTCGCCACTGGTCAGCGAGGTGGTGACGATCACCCGGAATGCGCGCGCCTCGGGCAAGCGATTCCAAGTAAAGGTCAACGGTGCCGCGGCCTCTTCTCCAGCGACCGGGACCAACGGCACCGGCGAGGACAGCGCGACGTCGCTTACTTCCTCGGAGGCTTTGCTTTCCTTGCCGCCGAGATCTATCGCCGTAACTCGGTAGTAGTACACCGTGCCGACCCCGACCTCCGCGTCGATGAAGCTCGGCCCCGACACCTGCACCAGCAAATTTGCCAAGCTCGGAGCGAAACCCTGCTCAGTCGAGCGATAGACCCGATAGCCTGCCAGATCGGTCTCCGCATTGTCAGCCCAGTCGAGGGCGATGTCGAGCTGGCCGAGTATTTCGAGGTGACGCGCTACGGCGCGCACCGAAGTCGGCACCTGCGGAGTCAAGCTGTTGAGGGGCTGGCCGCTGACGGCATTCGAGGGGTCGCTCTCGCCGCCGCCGTTTATCGCGGTTACTCGATAGGTGTACTCCAGTTCGTAGCGCAGCCCCTGATCCTTGTATCGGGTCTCAAACGTGGAGTCAATGGCCGCGGCCGCGTCGTCTCCGACCGAGCGATAAACGACGTAAAGCACCTCGTCCTCGCCCTCGACAGCCTGCCAATTGAGCCATACCTCGCCGTCGCCAATGCGCTCCACACCCAGCGCACCCGGCGCCTGCGGCGGATCGATGGTCGCGACGGGACTGGTGCCCTTTTCGCCATCGCCGCCGCAGTGCCACAACCCAACGACGACGGCAAACCATGCAAATTTTAGGCGTTTCATGTTTTCTACCTCCCCAGATAGATTAATCGCCTCTCTGTCAAAAGTACCATTAGCCGCCCAAAATGGGCAAGCACTTTTGACAAGTAGCCGTCCCAAACTTATTGTGTCGCTATGGTATCCTTGCTCTACGGCCTCTTCCGCATTGTCCGGTGTGCGCTGGTGCCTTTGGGCGCGGCTTGCGTACTTTTTTTTCTCGAGCACCAAACCCAATACGCGGCCCGCTACATCGGCCAATACCTGATGCAGCAAAACGCCAAACGCCAGCCAGGAGGGGCGCTTTGGCAGGGCATTCTCGCCAGTCGGCAGACCCGCATGGCCCTATCCGACTCGCTGGCCGAAGCTCCCCTAGAACCGCGCCAAGCCCCGCTGCCGGTCTTGCAAAATCACTACCAACTTCAGTACCACGGCACCCACGCGGCGTTCTTTGCGGTCGCACGGCGCGACACCGCCCTTCAGCCCGATCACCTCAGCCCAGAGACCCGGCGCGAGCTCGCCTATTCCCTACAGATATACGAGCAGGGGCGCTACCTGCTAACCCAAGCCATCGTCCCCGGTGAGGAATCGCATCTGCACGCCCTCGTCAACGTGCAAATGGCCTTAGAGGACGGCTCGCTCTTCCACCAGATCCACAAGTGGCTGCTGGCAAAAGACGAGCCCGAAGCTTGGACCTTTCTGAAGATGAAAGAGGAAGACATGGCCTACTGGCGCGAGCATCTAGCGCCGCTTTTGGGTCCTAATCCCGAGCAGGTGCCAAGCGATGCCGGACCCCTCGTCGCCGAAGCCCTGGCGCAGATCGTGCAAGCGCGGGCTGACTCGCTGCGCCAAGGTGAGGTCAAGCGCCTGTTAGCGGCTTGGGACAGCGCCGACGGCTTTGAACTGCGCCTGACGCGCGCTGGAGACCAATTCGCCGCGTACGCGCTCGTGCCGGGCTATGAGGCCACCGCGCTCTTGCTGCCGGCCCAACCCGTGCAACAACGCCTCGGACTAGTGCAATGATGCGCGCACTACTCATCGGCGCGGTCCTGACCGTGTTCCTCGTCTTGGCGGGCGGGGCGGGAGTGGGATACGTCATCTGGCGCATGACCCCGACCTTGCCCAGCCTGCCCACCGATCCCCGAGAGCTAGGCATCCGCCCCGGCACGGAGATGTACGCGGCTTCTGGCGAGCGCATCTACACCTTCAACCAGAGCCGCCAATGGGTGCCCCTCGAACACATTAGCCCCCACGTGGCCCAGGCACTCATCGCCACCGAGGACGCACGCTTTTACCACCATCGCGGCGTTGACTTGCTGGCCATTGTCGGCGCAGTGCGCGACAACCTGCTAGGGGGCAGCATCACGCGCGGCGGCAGCACCTTGACCCAACAGCTCGTCAAGCGCCTGTTCTTTTCGCCGCAAAAAACCTTTGCACGCAAGCTGTCGGAAGCACTCCTCGCCGTGCAGCTAGAGGCCTTCTTTGCCACCTCGTACCCAGACACCAACGCCACCGGCCACCCGGCGTACAAAGATCGCCTCCTAGAGCTGTACCTCAACGAGGTCTTCTACGGCACCAACGCCTACGGCATTTACGACGCCGCGATCACCTTCTTCGACACGACCCCCGACTCGCTGAGCTTGCCCCGCGCCGCCATGCTCATCGGCCAAATCAACGCCCCGACCGCGTACAACCCCCTGCGGCACCCCCAACGGGCCACCACCCGGCTGCAACACGTGCTCGACCGCATGGTCGCCAGCGGCTTCCTCGATCCGGCGACGCGCCGGGAATACGCCGCCCTGCGAGCCGAAGACCTCATCAATCCCGGCTACCCGCCCCGCAACCCCGTACCCTATTGGGTCGAAGCCATCAACGCCGAGATCATCCAGCAGTGGGGACCGGCAGCTTTGCACTACGGCAGCCTGAAGGTCTATACCACCTTGGACATTGCGATGCAAGAAGCAGCCGAAGAAGCCGTGACCAAGGGGCTGGTCCAGTTGGATGAGCGGCTGGGGTTTAAGCCCTATTCAGCAGCGTCGATGGCCGAGCGTCCGGCCTATGTCCAAGGCGCGTTGGTGTGCCTGTCGCAGACCGGGAAAGTGCTGGCTATGGTCGGGGGTCGGGACATTTTCGTCAGCTACTACAACCGCGCGCTCACCGCCCGCCGCCAGCCCGGCTCCGGCTTTAAGCCGATGGCCTACCTAGCCGCGTTGGAAGCGGGCAAAATAAGCCCGGTCACCGTCTTTAACGACGAGCGGCGCACCTATGTGGTCAATGGGCAAAAGTGGCAACCGCGCAACTTTAAGGGCCTCTACTTGGGACGGACGACCGTAGCATGGTCCTTAGCCAAATCGGCCAATTCTACGACCGTACAAATCTCCGAGCTCGTCGGCCCGGAACGCATCGTCGAGATAGCCCACCGCTTGGGATTTGCTGGGCCAATAGGGGCCTACCGGAGCATTGCCTTGGGCGTGGCCGAAGTTACCGTGTTGGAAATGGCCGCGGCGTACGGAACTTTCGCCAACTACGGCTTGCACGTAAAGCCGATTTTGATAGAGCGCATCGTCGATGCCGACGGCCAGTCGATCTTTACCCATCAGCCGCAAATCCGCCAAGCCATCGCACCCGACCTCGCCGCGCAGATGGTCCACCTCTTGCGCCAAGTCGTGGACCGCGGTACCGGCCGCCAAGTACGCAAGAGAGGCTTTACACGGCCAGCCGCCGGCAAGACCGGCACGACCAACGACAATACCGACGCTTGGTTTACTGGCTTCACGCCGGACTTAATCGCCAGCGTCTGGGTGGGGTTCGACGACCGCCGCACCCATAAGTTAGTGGATACACGCGGGGCGCAAATCGCCGGCGGTACCGGGGCCGCGCCCATCTGGACGGATTTTATGATTGCGGTAAATGAAGGACTGCCAGAAAAGGATTTTGACCTGCCCGAGGATGTGATGATCTACAGCGTGGATCCCCACACCGGCAAAGTGAGTTCAAAGCCCAACAAGGACGAGACGCAGCCGCTGTCTGTAGCCTTGCGCCGAGGCGAGCGGCCCAACTAACCACTAATCAACTGCGGCCAAAACCTCGCGCACCCGCCGATAGCTGGTGCGCCAGCTCATGGCCGCTGAGCGCTAGCTGGTCTCGATCCCAGCGCACCGCCAAGTTCGGCGCCACATTCGAGCGGCCGGGCTGATTGACTTGCGTCGCCACCGAGGGGAACTTTTCCACGGCGTCGGCGATGACCGCCAGCCGCCGCTCCCACTCCCGCCACTCAGCCGCGTGGTCGCGCACCACCCACTGCTCCACCGCGGCCAACAACCCCATGATTTCTTCCTTGCCCGCCTTCATCGGCCTCCCCAGCGCGTGGTGCGGTGCCCCGTTGAGGAAAGCTGCCTGCAACAGCTCTTTGCGGCCCAAGACCAAGCCCGACGCCTGCGGCCCGCGCAGGCACTTGCCGCCCGAATACGCCACTACATCGGCCCCCTGCTCCAGATACCAGTTGGGCACATCCGGTCGCTCGGCCGCGGCATCGACAAACGTCGGCACGCCGTGCCGCCGACCAGCCGCAGCCATATCCGCCACCGAGATCTGGCCGCGCTCAGCCGCATCGCCAAACACCAACAGCATGGCCGTGCGGTCCGACAGCGCGGCCTCTAGATCGGCGCGCGTCTCAACCTCGATTATTTCGACGCCGACCATGCGCACGGCGTGATCGTACCCGTGGCGGTGGCTCGGCTGGACGAGGACTTGGTTTTTCATGCCCGTAGTGTCGGGCAATCGCGCCATCTTCTCGGGGTCTGTGCCAGCCACGCAAGCGGCCGTAACTTGGCACAAGGCCGCAGCGCAACCATTGGTAACAAGCCCCCATTCGCACTGCATCAGCTCGCCGATGTGCGCTCCGACAGCTTCCATCAGCTCGTCGAGGTGGACGTATTGCTTGGAGGCCTCGACCATAGCCCGCCGCACCTCCGGCAAAATCAATGAGCCGCTGATGATGGTAAAGGTCCCCCGGCAATTGATCAGGGGACGCACGCCGAGGCTTTCGTAGGTTGGATACGCTAGGGAGCTGCTCATTGGTAACCTTTCTCCAGAAACGTCATTAGATCAATCTATCCACGCTGATATAGCAGTCCTAAATGATTTGAAAGCATGCGTTCATCAGCCCGGTCTCTTCTACCTATAAGTCATTCCCGCGCAAGCGGGAATCCAGTCTAGTCAATGATGGAGGATGGCTATAGATCTAAAGGGGGTCAAAACAAATCGTCCGCATAGCCCGCCAAATAATACTCCAATGCCGCCATCCCGGCGCTGGTATTCACGCTGGCTCCTTCGTGCGCTAGAGCGCCGCCCAAGGCGTGCAACACGCGGAACAAGTGCGGTGCTCGGCACTGCTCGCCCATCTGGCCGATGCGCACGATGTCGAGGCCAAAGGCCCCGGAGATTTCGACGTGAAAGCGGCTCGACATATCGGCGCGCACGCGGGCGCTATCTATCCCAGCGGGCACTTGGATTGCCACCACCGAGTTGAGGCGAATGCGACGCGGCGCGGCTAGCACCAGTCCCATCTTCTCGATACCAGCTTGCAGCGCCAGCGACGAGTGCCGATGCCGCGCAAAGCGACGCTCGAGTGTCTCCTCACAGACCAATCGCAGGGCTTCGTGCAAAGCCAACAGCCCCGAGACCGGGGCTGTGTAGTGGTACTGGTGTTGCTGCCAAAAATTTTCTGCTCGCAAAGCGTCCAAACACCAGTGCGACTTAGGGCCGGGATGCTGCTGCACCTGCTCCCAAGCCGCGTCGGAAAAGGCGATTAGCGCCACGCCCGGCAGCGACGACAGGCCCTTCTGGCTGCCCGTGATAACTACGTCAATGCCCCAAGCGTCTTTTTCCAATGGCATGGTGCTCAACGTGCAGACCGCATCGACGACTGCCAGCGCCCCGTGCTCGCGGCACAAGCGAGCAATCGCCGGCAGTTCAACCGTCCAAACACCGCTCGACGTCTCGCCCTGCACCATCGTCACCACGTCGTAGTGCTGCTCCTTGAGCCGCTCGGCCACGCGCTCGGCACAGACAGCTTGCCCTTCCGGCACGGATAGCACTTCGACCTCCGCTCCCACGCCAGCCGCCATTTCGGCAAAGCGCCCGCTAAACCAACCGTTTTGCAGCACCAATACCCGACGGCCCGGCCACAGCAGATTGCCTATCGCCATCTCCATGGCGGCCGACGCCGGCCCTCCAACCCCCAAGATGTGCTCGTCGGCCGTCTGGAAGGCATAGCTAGCCAACTGCTTGATGTGCTCGACCAGCCGATCCATCGTCGGTCCTAAGTGATTGATGACCATGCCACCCGCCCGCGCAACCTCGGCCGCCACCGGCACCGGCCCAGCCCCCATCAACAGCAGCGGCTCGGCCGGCAGGAGCTGGTCCAGCGGTGGCAGCACCGGAGCCTCTATGCCTCGCAACTCTACATTCCCCATTCCTAATTCCTAATTCTCAATTCCTAGTAGTTAATCGCCTCGCCAAACGCCTGCCCGGCCGCTTCCATCACGGCCTCGGACAGCGTCGGATGGGCGTGCGAGGTCAGCAACAGCTCTTCATACGTGGCTTCGAGCCGCAGGGCCAGCGTCAATTCGGCGATCAACTCCGTGGCCTCGGCCCCTAAAATGGCCCCGCCCAACAACTCGCCGTAGCGCGCGTCAAAAACCAACTTGACCAGTCCTTCGGTCTCCCCGGCGGCTTGCGCCTTGCCACTGGCTGCAAACGGGAAGCGCCCGACCTTGACGTCGTACCCTGCCTCGCGCGCTTGGCTTTCGCTCAGGCCGACGCTGGCTACTTGCGGCTGGCAATAGATGCAGTTGGGCACTTGGTGCGGGTCCAAGGTGGGCCGGTCGCGGCCCGCTATAAACTCGACGGCTGCAATCCCTTCCTGTGCGGCCGCGTGCGCCAACAGCGGCGGGCCGGCCACGTCGCCAATCGCGTAGATGCCCTTGGCGCTGGTCTGCATCCGCTCGTCGATCACAATCGCGCCGGCGCGGGTGCGAATGCCCAACGCTTCCAGCCCCAGCCCCTCGATATTGCCCTCGACCCCAGTGGCGACCAGCACGCGCTCCACTCTCCGCGTCTGTTCCTTCTCGCCAACTCGGTAGCGCAACGCGACTGCGCGCTTTTGTCTTTTGACCTCCTCAACCCTCGCTCCGATCACCACTTCGATCCCCTGCTGCGTCAAGCTCTCGGCCAGCCCGGCGGCGATTTCTTCGTCTTCGCGCGGCAAAATTTGGGGCAGGGCTTCCAACAGCAGCACCTTGCTGCCAAAGGCGCGATAGAAATAGGCGAATTCTACGCCGATGGCTCCGGCCCCGATGATGGCGAGGGAAGCGGGCTGCTTGGCGACGATCATGGCCTCGCGGCTGGCGATGATCCGCTCGCCGTCGAATTCCACGCCTGGAATGGATTTGGGGCGGGCACCGGTCGCTAGCACTACATGCGCGGCGTCCAACTCGGCCACTACTTCGCCCTCGCCGTCCTCAACCGCGACTTGGCGGCTGGGCGTCAACCGGCCCCGGCCGGCGAACACCTCGACTTGATTCTTCTGCATCAGATAGGCCACGCCTTTGGACAACTGCGCGGCAACTTGGCGGCTCCGGCCAATGACCGCATCCCAATCCACCTCGGGCTTATCAACGCGCAAGCCGAACTCCTCGGCGCGCAAGAAAAGCTGGTACACTTCGGCTTGCTTGAGCAGGGCCTTGGTGGGAATGCAGCCCCAATTGAGACAGGTGCCGCCCAACTCAGCGTCCTCGATCAGCGCGGTTTTTAACCCCAACTGCCGCGCGCGAATGGCGGCTGAATACCCACCTGGGCCGCCGCCGATAACTACCACATCATACGCTGCCATATTGCATGTTCTTTCTAAGGTTCGGATAAAGGAAGCCCCTAATCTAAGGGCAATCACCTTAGGCACAAATAGGACCCGACGGAGCACTGCGAATACCCGCCTCAATTGCCCCCATCTGCGCCGCCATGTTTTATTATATGGGTGCCCACGAGGGCACCCCTACGGTACCCCATTCTAATCGCACCCGTAGGGGCAACCTTTATGGTTGCCCTTCTACTGGCCTAATGGCGCACCTAACGTAAATTTAGTTCGCGTATTAAGGCAGCAAACTAGCGGCTCACCTTAAACAAAGGCAATTCCAGTGCTACAACAGCAATCCAATCCTTCGGCTGAGCTCAGGTCAAAGCCCGCGCAAACCGTGACCATTTTCACCGACGGCGCCTGCTCGTTTAACCCAGGCGGCCCAGGTGGCTGGGCGGCGCGACTGCTCTACGGCGATGGCCGCATCGAGGAATTGGGCGGCTTTGACCCGGAGACGACCAACAATCGCATGGAATTGCAAGCGGCCATTGAAGGTCTCAAAGCCGCCCCATCCGACGTCGCTATCACGCTCGTCACGGACAGCGAGTATCTGCGCAAGGGCATCACCGAGTGGATTCACGGCTGGAAGCGGCGCGGCTGGCGCACATCTACCAAAAAGCCCGTGCTCAACCAAGACCTGTGGCGCACGCTAGACGAGCTCAACACGCCCGCCATCCAGTGGCAGTACACCCCAGGCCACGCCGGCGACCCAAATAACGAACGCTGCGACCAAATCGCCAAAGCATTCTCACGCGGGGAGACGCCCTCCCTGCACCACGACCGAAAGGATTGACCATGCTCTACAGCCTGCTCTTCGCCCTCGTCTTCGCTTTCTCTGCCAGCACCCAAGAAAACACCCGCTTCCAAGCTGTGCCTGATGAGCTACCCACGTACCAAGTCCTCCGCACCAACGAGGGAATCCAAGTCGATGGTCGCCTCGACGAAGCCGACTGGCAACGCGCCGCGCCCATCGCCTTTGTCATGCCTTGGAGCGACCTCGAAAAAGAGCCACCGCAATCCACGACCGCCCGCTTGCTGTGGGACGACGACAACCTCTACATCATCTACGAGTGCGTCGATCCGTATCTGCACTCAGAAGTAACCGAGCACGACGGAGCGGTGTACCAAGAGGACGCCGTCGAAATTTTCGCCACCCCGAACATGGCAGTCCCCGGCAATTACTATGGCTATGAGATGAACATCAACGGCACGCTGCTCGACTACATCGCCTTCCGCGGCGGCAAGGAGCGCACCAAGGCCATTCACCCGTCCTGGCAGAGCGAGGGCGTGGTCATTGCCACGACCTACGACGGCACGCTCAACGACCACTCGGACACCGACCAAAGCTGGATCCTCGAAATCTCTATCCCCCACGATAACTTCCGCCACTTGGGTGGACAGATCCCGCCCCAAGACGGCGACCAATGGCGCGCCGGACTCAATCGCACCAAGGGCTATCAAGGCCAATTTGGGCTGTGGTCCGATACCGGTACGCCCAGGGCAGACTTCCACCGCGCCAACCGCTTTGGCACCCTCGTCTTTTCGGCGGCGATCGTTGGGCACTAAAGCCTAGACAAGGAGCGAAGAAAGCAGCTTTTTCATGGTTGCACAGCACATGCGACAGATGATCTCAAGTCTGAAGACTTGGGCCGTGCGGCTTAAAGGCTGGCGCGGCAAAAGGCAACGGCTGTGGCTGCGCCTGCTGGGCTATTACCTCGCCTTGGGACTAGTGCCCGTGTTGCTGGTCGATCTCTTCGTGTTGAACACGGCCCGCGATGCCATAGAAGAGGCCGTGCTCGGCAGCCGCCGCGAAATGGCGCACCGCACGGCCGAGGAAATCGCCCACATCTTCTCCCCGATTGTCTCCGACTTGCAACGCCTCGCATCCAGCGTGGGAACCGAGTCGCAGGATTGGCGCACTTTGCTCAAAAAGGCGGCCATCGCATCCAGCGAAGTGGAGACGCTCTACCTCGCGGACGCCCAAAACCAAATACAGGCCGCGAGCGCGTCGATTGCCCTGCCGGCTTCCTACGACTGGCAAGCAACATGGGAGCAGGCCGCAACAGGCAGCTTATACGTTGCCCTGATCGAAGAATTCAAGGAGACGCCCAAGCTCTTTGTCGCGCTGCCAGTGGAACGGGATGGCCAGCCGCCCCAACAAGCCCTAATAGCTCGCCTCGACTTTCACCGAGTCTGGAGCAAGATAAATCTCATCCGCATCGGCCGGACCGGCTATGCCACCTTGCTCCATGCCGACGATGGGCACTATCTGGCGCGGCCCATGCGCCAGTCCTTCTACACGTGGCAAAACCACCCGCACATAGAGGCTATGCGCGGTCCGGCGGGAATCCTCTTATGGCACGATGTGGGCGGCACCGGGTGGGTCACGGGTTTTGCTCCTGTGCGCGATTGGGACTGGATCGTCGCCATTGAACAGCGCGAAGACGAGGCGCATGCTCCGTACACGGTCTTGCTGTACTCCATCTATGCGATTATCGCGCTTTCTGCCCTAGGGGCACTGCTTTTGGGCGGGCTGACGCGCAACTCGGTCGTCGCGCCCCTCGTCTTGCTTACACACGCTGTGCGCCGTCGCCGGGACGGCTATCCCCTCATAGGAACGCCCACTAAGCGCCGCGACGAGATCGGCGAACTCGCCGATGCTTTTGTCGAGATGGACCAAACGCTGGCCGAGCGCCAACGGGACTTGGAAAGCACCTTGGACTTGCAGCGCCATCTGATCGAGGACAATCCCCTCGCCATTGCCGTGCTCGACGCCTCCTACCGCATCGTGCAGAGCAACAAAGCGTGGGCCAGCTTGCTGCTGCCGGAACAAGCCGCTGAAATGAGTGCGACCCACGCCGGTGCCCAAATACTCGCTTGGCTAAAGGCCCACCCGCATCTACAAGTCGTGGATGACTTGGCAATCGAGGACGCCGAGGGCCTTATGCGCTACTGGGATCTGCACAAGGCCGAGCTGAGCCACGGCCAGCGCGGCAAGGTCTTGCTAGTCGTCGAGGACCGGACTCAGCAGCATTTGCTCGAACTGCACTACATGCAGGCCGAGAAGCTCTCGGCGCTCGGGGAGGTAGCCGCTGGCGTAGCGCACGAAATCAAAAACCCCCTCGCCATTGTGCAAAACACCTGCGACCTGCTGCCTCGGCTAGGTCCCGAAGAACAAAAGGAGCGCGACGAGACTTTGCAGATGATGCGCGAGGCCATCCGCCGCATAGACGATCGCGTCGGCAGCCTGCTCGACTTTGCCCGCCCGGCCCAGCACCGAATCGAGCCGTTAGACGCGGTCGCGGTGCTGGAGCAGTTGCTCGACTTGGAGACCAAACACGCCGAGCACTTAGGCATCGCGATTGAGCGGCAGTTTGAGCCGGTGCCAGCCGTGCTCATCAACCGCGACATGCTCAAGGACATCTACCTCAACATCATCCGCAACGCCTTCCAAGCCATGCCCCAAGGCGGCCGCTTGCAGGTGAGCGCCCGCCCCGAGCAGGAAGGCGTCGAAATAAAAATCTGCGACACCGGCACCGGCATTGATCCAACCCAACTCGCCCGCATATTTGAGCCGTTCTTTTCTACCAAAGCTCCGGGGGAAGGCACGGGCTTGGGGCTGGCTATCGCCCAGCGCCAGCTACGAGAAATCGGCGGCCACATCGAGGTTACCAGCCGCGTTGGCCAAGGCACTTGCTTCGCGCTTTTGCTACCTTACAATAAAAAAGAAAAGGCATAGACAATGGCCCAAGACGGCAAAATACTCATGATTGACGACGAGCAGAGCCTGCTAAAGCTGTCGAGCAGCATCTTGCAGCGCGAAGGCTTTGCAGTGGAAACCCGCTCGGACGCACGCGAGGCCCTCGCGCTGCTGCGCGAAGAATCCTTCGACATCATCTTGCTCGACTTGCACATGCCGGCGATGAGCGGCCTCGAATTTCTGCGGCAACTCAACGTGCGCGAGCGGCCCGAGGAAGTGCTCATCTTAACCGCGTATGCGGATCTCCAAAGCGCGGTAGAGACCGTCAAGCTGGGCGCCTATGGGTATCTGGCCAAGCCGTTTAACGCCGAAGAAATCCTCAGCCACATCAGCAATATCCGCGAGTTGCAAAAGCTGCGGGCCGAAAACGAGCGGCTGCGCCAAGCGCAAGGCACGGAGTTGGGCATGGTCGGCGAGACCGAGCCGATGCGGCAAATCTACCGGCTGGTGCAAGACGTGGCCCCCACCCCCCTACCAGTGCTTATCTGCGGCGAGAGCGGCACCGGCAAGGAACTCGTGGCCGCGGCCATCCACCGCACCAGCGACCGCGCCGCTGGCCCTTTTGTGCGTTGCAACTGCGCGGCCTTGAATCCAGGCGTCTTAGAAAGCGAATTGTTCGGGCACGTAAAAGGCGCTTTCACCAGCGCGGTGCGCGACCGCAAAGGGCGTTTTATGGAAGCCGACGGCGGCACCTTGTTCCTCGACGAAATCGGCGACATGGAGGTGGGGCTGCAAACCCGGCTGTTGCGCGTGTTACAGGAAGGGGAGTTCGAGATGGTGGGCTCAACCGCGACCCACAAGGTGGATGTGCGCGTCCTTTCCGCGACCAACCGAAACTTGACAGAGGCCGTGGCCGCCGGCCAATTCCGCGAGGATTTGTTCTACCGCCTCAACGCGGTCACCATCGAGGTGCCGCCGCTGCGCCAGCGCAAGGCCGACATCCCCTTGTTCTGCCACTTCTTTATCGCCCGCCTCAACGACCGCTTCAACAAACAGATACAAGGGGTCAGCAAGGAAGCGCTAGAGTATCTCGAAGCCTACGACTGGCCGGGCAATGTGCGCGAAATGGAAAATACCATCATGCGCGCCATAGCCCTCGCCAAGGGACGAGAAATCGCGGCGGAGGACCTACCGACAACTATCGTAGAAAACGCGCCCCCGCGACATGAGCCAGCAGCATCCGAAGCAGCCGAAGCAGTAGAGCCGCCCGACTCGCTCTTCCACGCGGCGCGCCAGCGCTTTGAGGAGCAGTTCATCCGCGACGCCCTCGAGAAAACCGGCGGCAATATCAGCCACGCCGCTCAGCAGATCCAGTTGGGGCGACGCAACTTACAGCGCAAGATCAAGCAGTTTGACATCGACGTAAGCCAATATAGCCGCTGGCCCTGAATCATTCCCACTTCTTTGTCATTCCCGCGCAAGCGGGAATCCAGAACATCCTAATGACTCAAAAACAACCCACCCTTTACATACTAGCCAGCAAACGCAATGGAACGCTGTACATCGGAGTAACCAGCGATTTACCTACTCGCGTGTGGCAACATAAGAACAACTTGGTTCCAGGTTTTACCCAAAAATACCGGGTGCATACCTTAGTCTATGTTGAGCAACACGAGAATATGCAATCGGCCATTCAACGAGAAAAACAGATGAAAAAATGGAAACGTCAGTGGAAGCTGCAACTCATAGAAGCACAGAATCCGAGCTGGAAGGACTTATATGAAGACATTACTTGACTGGATTCCTGCTTACGCAGGAATGACGAGGGGAGTGAATCACATCCCCTACTGTCCGCTGGCGAACACCTGCTGTCCTCTAAAGAAGCGGGCAGCCCATCTCTGAGCTGACCGTTTTTATGGCCGACCGCACGACGAGATTACGACGGCCAGAACCGCAAAATGATATTGAGTAGAGCTAAACCAGCAGATACTGCGATAAGCAAAGTCCGAAAACTGCCTTTGAGGTTGGCAATTTCGGCTTTGAGGTCTCCCTCTACTCGGGCAATTTCGACTTTAACTTCGCCAATCTCGGCTTTGACTTCGCCAATACGGGCCTGCATTTCGACTTTGACTTCGCCAATTTCGGCTTTGACTTCGCCAATATGGGCCTGCGTCGCTAGATGATCGTAAACGCCCTCAAGCCTAGCCAAGCGTTCTTCAGGAGTTAGGGGTGGAGTGGTCGCCATGTCAATGCTCCTTTCGTTAAAAGGTATCGAACAGTATAGAGCTGTCAATCGTAGAGGCGACCGGCCGGTCGCTCCTGCGGTGCGATGATTCAACGCTCCAGCGCGATAATTCGACGCACTTATGCGCTATATTATCGCATCTTCTACCGTCAAGTAGCTGCGGCAAACGCCTCAACAAGAATTTCTTTATTTTCACAATTTATTATTTAACAGATAGTTAAGCCAATTTTAGCGGCCTGTTTTCCGGCTACTATCCCACGACGGGCACGATATTTGCAGACAGTGCTAGCAGCAGCGATACCCTGCACCTCTTTGGTGAAAGCAGAGCGCCATGTTAGCACAACTCAACAAAAAGCTGTGGGATTGGTTGACCGTTTGGAACGTCTTTCTGGCCAAAATGGAGCGGGAGGCCACTCTCCAGCGCAACGAGCATCGCCTCCTCATCTTCTTTCACGGCTATAGTTTGGCCCACGTGATTCGCCCGCTTGTGGTGGCTCGTGCGCTGCGCCAGCGCGGGTACGAGGTCATCTTCGCCGGGCGGGGACCGCACGCCCAGCGCATTGCCGACGAAGGCTTCCCCCTCTACGACGTCGAAACCATGCCGCAACAGCGCATGGACGAGCACCTAGCGCGGGGCGTGTACAACTATTACGACGACGAGTGGATCAGGCGCTGTGTAGAAGCCGAGCAAGCGCTCGTGCGCCAAGTGCAGCCTTCCCTGCTCATCGCCGACTTGCGCCCCACGCTGCGGCTAACGGCGGCCTTGGAGGGCATCGACATCGCCTTTATAGACGCGGCTTACA
Organism: Candidatus Latescibacterota bacterium; assembly: GCA_965233785.1. Classification (GTDB taxonomy): domain Bacteria; phylum Latescibacterota; class UBA2968; order UBA8231; family UBA8231. Next base: position 6,301,140 of record OZ247580.1, on the reverse strand, counting down.
ACCTCCCCAACTACCCTAGCGCCATTCGCCTGCCCGACTACTTCCCGGTGCAGGCCGGTCGTTTCGACGAATACCTAACTCAGCACTTCGCTCAGCAGCGGCCCCACCGCAGCGCGTTCCTGATGGCCGATGTGCCTCAGTTCCATCCGTCCGCTGGGCCGGTGCCTTCCTCCCATCACTACGTCGGCCCGCTCATCGAAGATGAACCAATAACCGACGAACCACCCGAGGCCCTATCCGACGAGGGCTGGAACACCTCGCTACCCCTCATCTATTTCAACGCCGGCAGCACGGGCGTAGATGATCGCTTTTTGCCAGCCGTCCTTCGAGCCTTGGCCCCCTTGCCCTACCGCCTGCTGGTAACTACGGCAGGTCGCTATGATGCAGAAGCACCCTCGGCCAACGTGCGGATCGTCGATTACCTGCCCGCCCGCTTGGCCATGCGCCAAGCCGCGCTCTTTATCGGTATTGGCGGTATTGGCTCCATCTACCACGCGCTGGCCGAGGGCGTGCCGATCATAGGAGCACCCGAACACCTCGATCAAGAATACCACCTCAACCGAATCCGCGACCTCGGGCTAGGTCTGAAGCTGCCGCGTCAGCACTTTGCCAAAGCAAGCGACATACTCCATCAGGTGCGCTACCTATTCGACCACTACGAGGAATTCAGCACCCGCTGTGCCGCCTTTGCCAGCCATATGTCCGCCTATAAAAGCGGGGAAACCGCAGCCGATGTAATCGACAGGTTGATCTATCACAACGACTCTTTCGATCAGGACAACATGGTGTCAGAGGATGAATTCATCCGCCATCTCTACCCCCTGACCGCCACCACTCCTCTGCCGACTCTCCGCGCCCTACTCGCCGAGGCGCGTCAGCGAGGCATACCTCACGTGCAGCGGGGGCGGCTGGTGTGGTACGATAAGCGAAGTTCGTGGAATTGGCTCTACGACCATGAGCCTCGGTTCTTCGAGCTAGACTACCAAATGCGGGAACAAATGCGGGCACCTTTTCTCGCGCATCGCAACGGCAAGTTGGAGGCCCGCCAAGCTAGCCAGCGCTACCGATTGACGTACACCTACAAGGCGCATGTAGCCTCTTGCGAGACTACTGGGTCGGCGCGGCTGTTTTTGCCCTATCCGCTGCACCTGCCTCAGCAGCCGCACGTCGAGCTTATCGACTGTAACCCGAGCGAATTGCGCCCTTATCTGGCACCCCACGCGGGCTTCTTTTACGCCTATCCCTGCTCTATTGAGCCAGCCGCTGGGACGCTAGAATTCTCATATTCCTGCGAGGTTGAGGTACATAACCTGCCCATGACCAGTCGCGTCCCTACACCGCTAACGCCTAGCGAGCACCACCACTACACCGAAGTAGAAGACTCCTTGGGCCGGTCGCGTCTGGTGCGCGACTTTCTCGCCGGTTTACATCTCGACGAACCAGGCTTGAGCGATGTCGATAAAGCCCGCCGCCTATACGAAAGCCTAGCACGCAGCAAGCGCTTCCAGAAAACCAACGAAAAGTGCCAATGCTTAGCATGTAGCACGGCCATGACGCTTAACGACGACAGCGGCCACTGCATTACCCTGAGCCGCGCTTATATAGCTCTGTGCCGCCTGCTGGGCATTCCGGCCCGAGAGGGCACAGGAGGCTTGGCCGTAGCACCCCAAGGACCGGATCGGTATGGAATTAGCACCTACGACAACCCCATTTTCGGCCACACTTGGGTAGAGCTATACACGAGTGAGACCGGCTGGTTGCCGGTAGAATTTCACGGCATCGCCTTGGGCAGCCATGCCATGACCGCGGACAACGTCGCCGACCCCTTGCTGCGCCAGCGCATTGAGGAGCATAGTGAGGCGTTTCTCGATTACTACTTTGGCCATATAGACTGCCATCGGGTGATGTGCTCCAAGTCGGTCTTGGACATTCCGCAGCTCATGGTGCCTAACCCCAACGCCGCTACCGAACCCAACCGGCCGCTGACCATACCCGAGGGCCTGCACTACGAATGCCACTTGACCCTTGAATGCCGGTGATTAACGGTGATTGCAATAATGCTTACAAAGGCGACATGCCGCACTCGTCCGTAGTGCTAGAAAGGAGGTAACGCTTATGAAATATGTCGTCTAAACTGGCTTGGGCCTTAACAGCCTTAGCGGCCAGTGCTTCACCTCGGAGATCGCCTCCGAGAAAACCCAACAAACCCAACCTACGTAAAGGAGATCATCATGAAGACGCGCATCATCCGAATGGCCATTGGCCTCACGGCCTTGGTCGCCAGTTTCCTGCCGCAGCAGGCACAGGCGGCGATCTGCAGCTCTGGACTATGCACAAAGATAATTCTTCTGCCGGGCGGCGGTCAGGTAACTATCGTAACCTCTTGCACGATAGAGGCTCCCGTGTGCAGTGCTGGGTGCGTTAATGGGAGTGCGGTCTGCTCGGCATAGTAGTTAAGTTAGTGCGTTTCAACGGTAGTCAATCTACCGTTTGCGAGGGGCGGGTGGTATAGCCGACGCCCGCCCCTTGCAAAACCAATAGGCGCACTCAGCGCAAACAATGGCTGCAAAGGCAACTAAGAGACTCTAACAAAACCCGTTAAGCGGCTCTTTAGGAACGCGGACGTCCCGCCTACCCGGTGTCATTCCCGCGCAAGCGGGAATCCAGTTGTGTTAGAGCCTCTTAAGACAAATCCCAAAGGGAGCCGTCATGATCGCCGTCGTGTTCAAAAAAGAGCTGCTCTCGCACCTGCTCAGTCGGCAATTTGCCATCTGCACTATCTTGGCCGTGCTGCTGATGGGCACCAACGGCTTAGTCTCTAGCCAAAACTGGACCTTGAAAAAGGCCAGCTACCAAGCCAAAAAGGCCGTTGAAGTCCAAAAGCCACGCGACATCACTTATTATGGTGTGTTGGCCGCCGATACCCAGCGGTCGGATCGGGACAAGCAGCGGATATACAAGACGCAAGTCGCCCCCCGCGCCTTGCGAGCACCGCGCCCCTTAGATCTGTTTGCCCGAGGCGACGAAGCCCGCCTAGGGCAGGCCGTGCCGGTGTTGCTCTTTGAAGTGCCCTACATCGCCGAGCAAGTCGATCCCCTCACTGCGGACAACCACTTCCTAGCCCTTTTTAACACCTACGACATGGTCTATGTCTTTCAACTCGTGTTGGGGCTGTTAGCCATCCTCATGGCCAGCGAAACCATCTCCAGCGAAAAGGAAGACGGCACCCTGCGGCTGACCCTGACGACTAATATCAGCCGCGCCCAACTCCTCGCCGGCAAGCTCTTGGGCGGGGTGACCACGCTGGCCATTCCCACCGCCTTGGGCTTTATCATCCTCATGATCATCCTCTTGGGCACGGACGGTGCGGATGTGGGCCTCGCCGAATGGTGGAGCATGGGCGTCCTGTTCCTGCTCTCGCTTTTGTACCTGACAGTGCTCTATCTGATTGGCCTAGTCGTCTCGTGCGCCACAGGCCGCTCGGCGACCAGTTTGGTGTACGCGCTCTTTTTGTGGGCCTTGCTCGTCGTCGTGCTGCCCAACACTATCGCCGCTCTGCTCAACGAGCGGGCCAACATGACCGAGAAAAACGACCAAGCCGACGCGCATACGGCTCAAGTGTGGGACGCGCTAGAACAAGACTTGCAAGATCTAGTGCGCCCCCACGGCCAGCGGAGATACCCACCCATCGAACTAGTCGAGCGAACTGGAGGCATGTTCATAGATTCCGGCTCAAAGCCCGAGCTATATATGAACAGCATCGCCGACACGCCCGGATTAGCCACCTTCCAAGACATCTTCCGCAGCGGCGAGCTACTGCGCCTGCAATACGCTCAACGCGCGTGGAACGCCCAAGCCCCCTTTATCGAAACCTTCCCGCGCCGCCTAGCACACCAAAACGCCCAACTCCAACGCCTCTTTCCAGCCGGGGCCTACGCCCAAGCCGCCAGTGCCATCGCCGGCACCAGCCAAGAGGAATTCTACGGCTTCATCGAGCAAGTGCGCGACTATCGCCGCCAGCTCCTCGAATACCTCAAAGACCGCGACGCCTTTGGCAGCCGCACGTATTTCAACGACGCCTCAGGATGGGAAGCCAACCTCAGCGACATGCCCCGCTTCCAAGAGCAACAGGCCACCTCCTACCAGCGTTTGCGCCAGAGCTTGCCAGCCCTCGCCACCCTGCTGCTATATACCGCCGGTCTGTTTGTCCTTGCTAATCGCCTGTTTGCTCGTTACGACGCCGCATGAGGAGAAAACGCCATGTTGACCGCCATTGTAAAACGGGAGTGCCTCGATCATCTCTTTAGCTTGCGCTTCAGCTTCGCCTTAGTGCTGGTGCTGGTGCTGATGGTGCTCAACGCCCTCGGCTTTGCTGGCGGCACCTATCCGTACAAGCGCGACCGCTACTTCGAAAGAGTGCAAGCCCAACAAGAGACCCTCCGCGCCGACGCCGCTAAGCTGTGGCAACTCGCGGTCCGGGGGCCGGGCGATCTGCACAAAAAGCCCAGCCAACTGATGTTTTGCGCGGCCGAGGCCGACCACGCCTTACCCGACCGCGTCGGGGCGTACAACCAGGTAGAGGGCACATACAAAATCAAAATCTATGGTATGTGGATTCTCTCCTTTTTGGTCTCTCATTCCCTCCAAGATTCGCTGCGGCGCACTGCTCAGCAACTCTTGTCGGTCCAAGCCATTGACTGGGTTTTCATAATCGGCATTGTCCTCAGCTTGGTGGCCCTGCTGTTTACCTTTGAAGCCATCGTCGGCGAAAAAGAGCGCGGCACCCTCAAACTGGTCATGGCCCAAAGCCTGCCGCGCCACACCTTGTTGCTGGGCAAGTTCTTGGGGGCCATGCTCGTTCTGAGCTTGGTGATGGTCTTAGGCGTGGTCGTCAACTTGCTGCTCGTGCTATCGCTTTCCGAAGCGCATTTGGGCGCAGGCGAGACCGTGAAATTGGCCGGAATGGTGGGATTAGCCCTGCTCTATTTGAGCATCTTTGTGTCCCTAGGGCTGTGGGTATCCGTCCGCAGCAGCAGTGCCCGCGCCAGCTTGGTGAGCGTCCTCCTGCTGTGGACCTGCACGACCCTAATCTGGCCGCAAACCGGCGGCGTTTTGGCCGCCCGTCTGTTGCAAAACAAAAGTCAGAGTGCGACGTCGGTGATACATAAAAAGGACAAAATAGTGATGGAATCGCCGTCCTCGCTTAAAATGCACAAGCTTGCGGCCACGTTGAACAGACGCAATCTGAAAAATCCCGCCAAGGTACAGCCACTTGCCGAGGCCATCCGCGCCGACCGCCGCGCCGCCCAGCAAATCGAGGACGAGATACTGGCCGATCAATTCAACCAAGCTGAATTCGCCCGCAACCTCGTGCGCCTGTCGCCAATGGGCTGCTTCCAGTACAGCATGGAAGCCCTCGCTGGCACTGGACTAGCGCGCCACAAGAGTTTTATCGCACAGGTACGCACCTACGCCCAGCTCTACGAGCAGACTATCATCGCCCTCGACCGCGCAGACCCCGAAAGCATGCACTTGTTTCCGGTCCCCCAAGCCATGTCCAAGCGCAAAATCTCCGTCGAAAGCCTCCCCGTCTTCCGCGAAGACTTGTCAGTAGGCACCCTCATCAGCCAAGCCCGCGTTGATGTCATCAGCCTGTGCTTTTTGGCGGTCATCACGTATCTGCTCGCTTATAGGGCGTGGCTGCGCAGTAGCGTGCTCTAAGAGGGCAACCACCAAGTGCGCTAATATATCGCACAACTGCGACAACACATCGCACAACTGTGATATCTTAGCACATCCATAGGCTGCAAAACTGCATCTACTACGCAGTCAAGCATCTTCTATTAATTCCTCTAACGTATTGTTCAACAGCTAGTTAACCACTATCAATGGGCAATTCGCATTCTGTTGGCACACTTATTGCATATCTACCTCCAAAGACAACCCGTTGTAAACGCAGCGAATACCCTATCACAAGGAGAATGCAGATGAAAACGCTCGCAGTTCGCACCCTGTATTTGGCCTTGGCCGCCGCTTGGCTGTACTGCCCCGGCAAGGTCGTCGCCGAGACCAAAAGCCAATACGGCGGCTTTTCGCCCGACAGTCTTCAAGTCTTCTACTACTACATTCACGGCCAAGAGATGATGCCGGTCGAAACCGGAGTCCCATTGCGGCAAGCCGTAGAGGCCGTGCCCATTGATCTGGGTACGGCTATTGATCTCGAGCAAGAAGCCGGGCTACGCGACTGGCTCTACGACTTCTTGGTAGCCTTTTCAGCTTCGGGCAACGATAGTCTAGCCGCCACCTTCTATCTACGTGAAAGAATTAAGCACCCGGACTCCAAGATAAAGAGTGGCATTCCAGACCTATTTGAAAAGGTCAAAGCCGCACATCAGCAAACACTCGCGGATCTAGACTGCGACTACTTTTTTGCCAACGTATCTTTCTTCGATAGCGAGTTCAGGGTATTCGCCATGCAGGAACAGTACGATAGCTATCAGTCCTACGCCCAAACCCACGGTATGCTGCCCAAGGGCTACACCACTATAGCGCCCTCAACGCGCGAAGAAATCGAAACGCGCTTAGCGGGAGGTGAGCAGATGGTCTTCGCCGACCTCATGTTCATCGTCGAAGAGCCAGAGGAGTTCACCGCATTTGAGACGCCAGGACGAACCCCATCCTTTTTCCGGCTGGCGTGGGACCCACAACGGGCCGTGTGGAGAATCGTAGAAGCCTTTTTCAGTATTGGCGTACCACAAATGTTTCTTTTCGGCATGTAAGAAGCCCCAGTATTGACTTCCCAAAGGAGACCGCCATGAGCATCGATATTTCCGTCGTCATTGCCACCCACAACCAGCTAGCGCGCCTGCGCTTGGTGTTGTGCGGCTTGGCCGGCCAGCATTTTCCCCAGGATCGTTTTGAGGTCATCGTCGTCGATGATGGCTGCACCGATGGTACAGACACCATGCTGACCTCCGAATATCCAGAGGTACACGTGGTGCCTATGCGGCCCAATGTGGGGCGCTGCTTAGCCCGCAATGCCGGCGTCGAACAGGCACGGGGCCAGCTAGTGGCTTTTCTCGACGGCGACGCCTTGCCGCATCCCGATTGGTTGGACTGTCTGTGGGCAGAATGGGAGCGCGGGGGACGCCAGCACTATTTGTGCGGCTTCATGTATAGCCTGCCCCTCATCGAGTATCTGCCCGACCCACAGCAGGCCGTCTTCGACCAAGAGCGCACTCCGAGCGTTTTGGCCGACTTCCTACTGATCAATCAGGAACAGGTGCTGATTACCGAAGACCAAATCCACCACGACTTTGCCAGCATCCACGCCCGCGCCCAAGAAGGCGGCTATCCCTTTGACGAGCTGAAGGTCATGCAGGACCAAGTCGAGGAGCTGTACGCGGCGCATCCCGACTCGCCGGTGGGTTTTCTCGGCTTTTATCCGCACAACAGCGCGGTGCCGCGCCAAGCCTTCTGTGAGGTGGGTGGCTTTGCGGCGGACATTCCGTTTTCCGAGGGGTGGGATTTGGCCTATCGCTTGCAGCGCACCGGCGTCGGTCCGGGCTTTGCCCGCCACGCCCTGACTTATCACTTGTACCACTATCACGAGTTTTCCGATCCGAGCAAACTCGCCGACGAGCAGCGCACCCGGGACCAAGCCATCGACTACATGGTACGGGAAAACCGCGACCCCAGGCTGCGGATGATTGAACTGTGGCGGGCTGGCATCTGGCCCGACCCGCTCATTCCTGACGCACTGGTCTTGCGCGACCTGTTGCACTTTCACGAGCGTTACGGCCAGGTACAATCCGATGAGATGAACGAGATAGAAACCTTGCTGCTGCGGCATCCCGCCCGGGCAGCCTGAAAATCGGGGCGTCGTCTTTTGCCGGGCGACGCCCCACCGCAAACGACCGTCCCAGCAACCGAAATCTCCTCCCACCATCCCCCCGCACCATCCGCCGACTTACCTATCCACTCACTTACACTGCATTGACAGCATCGTCCGTCAGATGCGGTGCAAAAAATATCAGCGCTTCGTTCAACTGAACCGGATCTGCGCCGTAAACGCTCCGGGTTCCGATGCGATGATTAGTCGCACCAAAAGCGATAATTTGACGCACTTATGCGATGTATCCGCGCATTTTTAGCGCATCAGGAGCGCGTCAAAAAGAGTCTGCGAATCGGGTGGAGACTTTATTTTTATTTATAAACTATTTAATAACAAATATTTACAATGTATATCGTCAAATAAACCGGCGTGGGTGTCCCTATTGGCACAATAGTTGCTTTTAATGCGAACAGAAGCCACAACCTACAACAGAAAGGAGGGAATGCTTATGGAGCACATCGTCTAAAGTACTTCTTCTCGGAGATCGCCTCCGAGAGAATTCAGCAGATCTAAGGAAAGAAATTCATCATGAAAAAGCGTATCATCCAAACGGCCATTAGCCTCACGGCCTTGGTCGCCAGCTTCCTCCCGCAGAAGGCCGAGGCTTGCACGGCCACCTGCACAAACAACGACGGGGAGGTAAGTAGCTGCACTGGAAATCTGATCTGCGGCTGCGTGAATGGCATAGCTATTTGCATCAGTTGGCCGTAATGTCCTCTACTTGGGGTAGTGGCAAATTGCCACTACCCCAAGGCAAGCCAACACACGGCCCCAGCCGCCTATTCTCCTTTCGCAACAACGACTAACCCCAAATAAGGAAAACACCATGCAACCTCTAGCCATTCTCGTCCTATCTTTCGCCTTGATCGCCGTCAGCACGGCCGCCGAACCTAAAGGCCAGTACGGTGGCTTTTCGTCGGACACCGAAGGTCAGCAAGCCTATCACGACTATATCCACAGCTTGGAGATGATCCCAGTCGAGACTGGAGCCGAATTGCAGCAAGCCATCGAAGCCATCCCCGTCGAGCCAAGCATCGCCCTTACTTCTGGGCAAGAAGCCAACCTCCGCGCCTGGCTCTACGACTTCTTAGTGGCCTTTTCCGTCTCCGGAAACGACAGCCTCGCCGCTGCGTTTTACCTCCGCGAGCGCGAGGGCGTTGATAACCCTGACAAGATACAGCGGATAAAAGAGCAACTTGAAAGCGGGCCTAGTGACGAAGAAATGGCCGAGCTAAACGCCAAACTAAAAATGCTAAAAGAGGCGGGGATAGAGATGAGTATCCCCATCCCCGAACCAATTCCCGATGCGGGTGATACGCCCCTTGACATATTAAAAACCCAGCACCGTCTAAACCTCGACATGAAGGGGTGCGATTACTGCTTCGACAAAGTCTCCTTTTTCGACAGCAAGTACCGCGTGTCTGAATTTCAAGGAGCGTATGGCAACTATGCAGACCACCTCAAAACCCATGGTCTGCTCCCCGTCAGCCATAAAGCTTCGTATCCTCTAGGAATAAAGGAGCATGAGAAAGCGCTACAAGGACAGTGGGTAGCAGCCCAATTCATGTTCATCGCCGAAGAGCCGGAAGAGTGTGCTGACTTTGAAAAGGGGCCGCTACGCTACCCGTTTTTCGTGCGACTCGTCTGGAGCCCGGAGAAAACCATGTGGCGTCTCGCAGAAATCGTCATGCCAAATGACGCGCCGGTTCAGTTTTCATTCTTGTAGCTCGCAGACCGCCGTCGAGACAAACAACCTATCGAAAAAGATGAACCCAACAACAAGGAGAATACCATGAAAACTTTAGCTATTCGTCCCTTGTCTTTCGCCCTGATCGCTGCTTGGTTCGCCCAGTCAGCGTGCGTAACACAGGAAGCCTCCAGCCTTACTACCGCGCCTAAGTCCCAGTACGGCGGCTTTTCATCCCACTCCGACAGCCTCCAAGTCTTCTACGACTATATCCACGGTCAAGAGATGATCAAGGTCGAGGCCGGTAATGAATTGCGGCAGGCCGTCAAGGCGATCCCCGTCGATCTGAGTACTCCCATTGACCTGAAGCAAGAAGCCAGTCTGCGCGATTGGCTCTACGACTTCTTAGTCGCCTTTTCGGACTCGGGTAGCGACAGCCTCGTCGCCGCATTTTACCTCCGTGAGGGCATCAATAACCCTGCAATGATACAAACCCTAAAAGAGCAACTCGCAAGCAGAGATGTCCCAACAGGTGATACGCCCTTTGACCTCTTTGCAGCCGGGCACAGGGCACTACTCGGCCTGACGAAGCGCGAATACTTTTTCGAGAACGTGTCCTTTTTCGACAGCGTGTTCAAGGTATTCGAGATGCAGGAGGCGTACGATAGCTATGCGCTCTACCTCCGGACGCACGGCATGGTTCCCAGAGGCATCTTAACTTTTCACCTCAAAATGCAGGACGAGGTTGAGGAAGCTCTACGAGTGGGCGAGTCGTTGGTCTTTGCCGACATCATGTTCATCGTCGAAGAGCCAGCAGGGGTCTCCCGTTGGTCGTGGCAGGGACGTACCCCATCCTTCTTCCGGCTGGTCTGGGATCCAGAGCGGGCTATGTGGCGCCATGTAGAAGTCTATTTCAGCCGCGGCGTACCTCAGAGCTTTCTATTCGACATCATGTAATCCACCCTTTATCACTAACACGGGATTAAGATAATGAACAATCTAACACTAAAAGTAGCGGCCCTAGTCGCCGTATTTTACACGGGCTGGGCCCATGCCGACGAACTGCCCCAGACCGCCGAGTACGGCACCACTTACGACAGCGAGGGCACTGCCGGCGAGGTGCGCTTTGTCGCGCCCTACGACATGGAAATTGTCGCGGCCGAACCCGGCTGCGGCTGCACGGGCGTCGAGTTCCCTCAAGGGCAGTTGAAGGCTGGCGAGACGTACACCATTGCCTACCAGATGGACACTTCGGGCCGCGCCGGGACTTTTACCTCCCGCATTGACTTTAGCGTGGCCGGCCAAGCCGACAAATGGCACTTACAACTGGAGGGCCACGTCGTGCCTATGCTGCCCCGCAAATTGCACTTGGGAGCGATTCAAGGCGACGATCTATCCTCCATTATCCGCCGCATTCCCCTCGCGCAGATCGACGGACAGCCGCGCCACATTCGCCGGATTCAGGTCGCAGGGAAAGGCATTGCGGCCTCGGTGGTAGAAGGCGGCACAGCCATAGCGATCTCCCCGGCAGCGGACCTGACGTGGGGCGATCGCATCATCGCCACCATCGAGGCGACGATTGCAGCCGCAGGCGAAGAGTACTCCCGTTCCATCCAAGTGCGCGGACGGGTTAGCCCCCGGTTTAGCCTAAAGCCGCAAAGCGCATCCTTCGGCGTGGGCACTGCGCAGCGACGCGAGACTCGCCAAGTGCGCGTAGGCTTGCCAGCGGAATTAGCCGACGCGCCCGCACAAGCATCGCCTGTGTGCGGAGAGGTGGAGCTGGACATCGAATATCAACGGGAAGCGGACAACAGCTTAGTCGTCCAGATCCGCAACACAGGCGATTTCCCCGCTGGTACGCTGAACTGTGGGATAGAGATGCAAATCGGTGCAGAGCAAGTAGTTATACCCGTACTCGCACTGACGCGATAATGGATGGCGGCGTTGCGCCTGTTTAAGCAACTCGGTATGGAAATGCAGAGCCGGGCGGTCATTAAGGCGATAGCCGCATAATCCACTTCTTGAATCGAACTAAAGGGAGCCTCGCCATGATCGGCATTGTGTTCAAAAAAGAGATGCTCAGTCATCTACTGAGTCAGCGCTTCGCCGCTTGCACCGCCCTCGCTGTGGTGCTCATCATCGCCAATGGAGTGCTCACTACCCAGACCTATGTCCACAAAAAGGCCAGCTATCTCACCCAACGTGCCACTGAAGACACCAAACTGCACGAAATTACCTATTATTCGGCCCTAGGCAGCGACCTATTGGTCTCAACTCGCACTGGCCCCAAGCCCAAGGTGGCTCCGCGCGCCCTACGCTCGCCACGTCCTTTAGCCGTGTTCGCCCAAGGCGCCGAACACCAATTGGGACAGGCCGTCAAAGTCCTGCTCTTTGAAGTGCCCTATCAAGCCGAGGAAATCTCCCCCTTCCAAGCGAGCAATCCCTACTTGGCCATCTTTGCCTTCTTCGACATGGTGTACATCTTCCAACTGGTGCTCGGCTTGCTGGCCATCCTCATTGCCAGTGAAACCATCTCCGGCGAGAAAGAAGCAGGCACCCTGCGGCTGATGCTGACGACGAATGTCAGCCGCGCCCAAGTCCTCGTTGGCAAAGTGCTCGCGGGTCTGACCACGCTGGCCATTCCAACAGCCTTGGGCTTTATCTTGCTAACGATCTTGCTGTTGGGCACTGAGCATATTGAAGTTGGGGTGGGTGAGTGGGCGCGAGTGGGGCTGCTGTTTGGGCTGTCGCTGTTGTATCTGCTGGTGTTTTATCTGCTTGGGCTGGCCATTTCGTGCGCCACCTATCGCAAGGCGACCAGCTTGATCTACGCGCTGTTTACGTGGGCGTTGCTGGCGATTGTGCTGCCCAACGGCATCGCCGCCGTGCTCAACGAACAGGCCAACATGGGTGAAAAGCACGCCCAAGCCCATCATAAGGCCACGCAAGTGTGGCAGGAGTTCGATCAGGAGGTTACCGCCCTTGCTCGGGCGCAGGGCCAGGCCCACTACTTTCCCATAGATATGGTCAAGCGCGGTACGTTGAGATCATCAGTAACATACGATAGTGGGATTGGAACCTATACTTTAAAAGATGGACAGCAACTCTATACCCCCAATGTCTATATAAACAATGTCGCCGATGATCCTTCGCTCACCAAATTCCAAGACATCGTCCGCATTGGCGAGCGGCTGCGCCTGCAATACGCCCAACGCGCCTGGAACGAAAAGGCCCCCCTGCTCGAAGGCTTCCCCCGACGCATCCAACGGCTCAACGACCAACTCCAACGCCTCCTACCCACCGGCGCGTACCATCAAGCCGCCAGCCTCCTCGCCGGCACCAGCCAACGCGAATACCACGACTTCATCGGCCAAGTCCGCACCTATCGCGGGCAGATCATCACCTTCTTAGAAGAGCGCGATGCCTTTGGCTCCCGCGAGTGGTTCAACGACGACCCCGGCTGGCGCGCCGATCTGCGCGATCTGCCGCGATTTCATGAGCGCAGTTGGACCGTCGCCGAGAGCCTACGCCACGTCTGGCCACCCCTGACCGCCCTTGTGCTGTACGCCGCCGGACTCTTGGTGCTGGCCAACCGGCTCTTTACCCGCTACGACGCCATGTAGAAACTAACAAAGAAGAGGCTTCATCATGCTATCGGCTATTGTAAAACGCGAACTGATTGACCACCTCCTCAGCCTGCGCTTTGGCTTGGCCCTCGTGCTGACCGTGGGACTCATGGTGCTCAACGCCCTCAGCTTTGTCGGCGGTTCCTACGAGTCCCGGCGCGACCACTATCTCCAGCAAGTCCAAGCCGAGCAAGACATCGGCCGCAGCAATGCCCAACGGGGCCTGTGGAAGCTGATCCTCCATTCGGGACAAAAATACATTTATAAAAAGCCCAGCCCCCTCATGTTCTGCGCCACCGGTGCCAACGACGCCCTGCCCGAACGGCTCTGGACCCAAGGCGGGGAAAGCACCTACAATAACGTCAAATTCTACGATCCCTTTGTCCTGATCTATTGGGACATCATCGACATCTGGGCTCCCAAGGCCAGCCAACTGTTGGAGACCCAAGCTATCGACTGGGTCTTTATCATCGGCGGCCTGCTCAGCCTCATGGCCTTGTTGTTTACCTTTGACGCCTTCATCGGCGAAAAAGAGCGCGGCACACTCAAGCTGGTCATGGCGCAGAGCCTGCCGCGCCACATCTTGCTGTTGGGCAAGTTCCTCGGCGCGATGCTGGTGCTGGCCCTCGTGCTCAGCCTCGCCATCGTCGTCAACTTGCTCATCGTCCTCGCGCTCTCGCAGGTAAACTTGGGCCTCGTCGAGGCCGGGCGCTTGCTCGGCATGGTCGGCTTATCGCTGCTGTATCTGGCCTGCTTTGTCGGGTTGGGGCTATGGGTGTCGATACGGAGTAGCACGACCAGTTCCAGTCTAGTGGGCGTACTGTTGCTGTGGACTTGTGGGGTGCTGCTCTGGCCGGCCACCGGCGGCGCACTAGCGGCTCGCGTGTTAGTCAGCGAATTTGAGGAAGAACTGGTACTCGGGTGGGGCTTCGCCAACAACAACACGCCAGCCCACCAGAAACTTCTTCGCCTCAAAAGTACATTGAACAACCGCGATTTGCGAAATCCCGACAAGGTGCGCCAATTGGCCGATGCCCAACGCGCCGTGCGCCAATTTCACCAAGACCGCGAAGACCGCTTTTTAGCCTACAGCCTTGGCGAGGCCGAAAACGCCCGCCACATCGTCCGCCTGTCGCCGACCGGCTGCTTCCAATACGGCATGGAGGCTCTCGCTGGCACCGGGCTGACACGCCACAAAAGCTTCGTCGAGCAGGCGCGCACCTACGTCCAGCAGTTCGAGCAGGCTATGCTCAACCGCGACCGCGACGATCCGAAAAGCATGCATATCCACCTCGTCGCCCAAGGACTGTCGCGGCAGAAGATGGACCCCGACACTCTACCCGTCTTTACCGAGAACATGTCGGCGACGACCTTACTACGGCACGCGGTCGTCGATGTAATCGGCCTGTTCTTTTTTGCCATGCTCACCTACCTGCTAGCCTACCGGGCGTGGCTGCGGACCAGCATCGTCTAAACGAGGTATCATGAAGCACCCAGACAAGCCATACGAACAAAGCGGGTAAGTCGAATGCTACTGCGACTCCCAAAATAAGCCGAGATGCAACGCCGCCTAGGCTACCCCAGTGGGTAAAACGGCCGGTATGCGAAAGCGGCAAGTGGTCGATTGACTACTTGCCGCCGAAATAATTGCCAAAAGGAGAACGAAATGAAACCTTCAGTCATTCGCACCTTGTATTTCGCCTTAGTCGCCGCTTGGTTTGCCCAATCTGCGGGCCTAGCCCAAGAAGACGGCTCGGAATTTGAAAAGGTCAAAGCCGCACATCAGCAAACACTCGCGGATCTAGACTGCGACTACTTTTTTGCCAACGTATCTTTCTTCGATAGCGAGTTCAGGGTATTCGCCATGCAGGAACAGTACGATAGCTATCAGTCCTACGCCCAAACCCACGGTATGCTGCCCAAGGGCTACACCACTATAGCGCCCCCAACACGCGAAGAAATCGAAACGCGCTTAGCGGGAGGTGAGCAGATGGTCTTCGCCGACCTCATGTTCATCGTCGAAGAGCCAGAGGAGTTCACCGCATTTGAGACGCCAGGACGAACCCCATCCTTTTTCCGGCTGGCGTGGGACCCACAACGGGCCGTGTGGAGAATCGTAGAAGCCTTTTTCAGTATTGGCGTACCACAAATGTTTCTTTTCGGCATGTAAGAAGCCCCAGTATTGACTTCCCAAAGGAGACCGCCATGAGCATCGATATTTCCGTCGTCATTGCCACCCACAACCAGCTAGCGCGTCTGCGCTTGGTGTTGTGCGGCTTGATTTGTGCGGCTTTATGTATAGCCTGCCCCTCATCGAGTATCTACCCGACCCACAGCAGGCCGTCTTCGACCAAGAGCGCACTCCGAGCGTTTTGGCCGACTTCCTGCTGATAAATCAGGAACAGGTGCTGATTACCGAAGACCAAATCCGCTACGACTTTGCCAGCATCCACGCCCGCGCCCAAGAAGGCGGTTATCCCTTTGATGAGCTGAAGGCCATGCAGGACCAGGTCGCGGAACTGTACGCGGCGCATCCCGACTCGCCGGTGGGTTTTCTCGGCTTTTATCCGCACAACAGCGCGGTGCCGCGCCAAGCCTTCTGTGAGGTGGGTGGCTTTGCGGCGGACATTCCGTTTTCCGAGGGGTGGGATTTGGCCTATCGCTTGCAGCGCGCCGGCGTCGGTCCGGGCTTTGCCCGCCACGCCCTGACCTATCACTTGTACCACTATCACGAATTTTCCGATCCGAGCAAACTCGCCGACGAGCAGCGCACCCGGGACCAAGCCATCGACTACATGGTGCGGGAAAACCGCGACCCCAGGCTGCGGATGATCGAATTGTGGCGGGCTGGCATCTGGCCCGACCCACTCATCCCTGACGCACTGGTCTTGCGCGACCTGTTGCACTTTCACGAGCGTTACGGCCAGGTACAATCCGATGAGATGAACGAGATAGAAACCTTGCTGCTGCGGCATCCCGCCCGGGCAGCCTGAAAATTGGAGGCGCTGCCTACCGCCCCAGCGACCAATCCCCGCCGTCCGTCCACCGACTCATCCGTCAGCCTACCTCCACCGCATATCCACCGCCCGTTCCGTATCAACTGCATCGTCAGACTCTGCCGAAAAAATATCAGCGGCGGAACCGTTTAACTGAGCAGTACTTGCACCGCAACCTACCTACATGCCCGTGCGATGTTTGGACGCACCAAGAGCGACAATTCGACGCACTTATGCGATATATCCGCACGCTTTTAGAGCGTCAAGAGAGCATCGCAAAGGGTCTGAGAGACAGGCGAGGAAATTAGCTTTATTTTTATAAAGTATTTTATAACAGTCAGTTAGGATGTATAAAACCAAAGAAATAGGCGCGATTATCGCCCGCTGGCCACTCATTGGCACGATTATTGCGATGATAATGCTTACAGAAGCAACAATCTGCACTCATCCACAGGAATAGAAAGGAGGTAACGCTTATGAAATACGTCGTCTAAACTGGCTTGGGGCTTGAGGCTCTAGTAGCTGCCAGTGCTTCACCTCGGAGATCGCCTCCGAGAAAACTCAGCAGAATAAAGTAAAGGAGTTCATCATGAAAAAGCGCATCATCCAAACGGCCATTAGCCTCACGGCCTTGGTCGCCAGCTTCCTCCCGCAGAAGGCAGAGGCGGCGTCCTGCGCGATCAGTTGCGTGTTTGGCTCCTGCTTCGCAGAAGGTGAGACAGTCTCTGCAAGTGCAAGTGGGGGCTTTTTCCGGTCTGCGAAGCCTCCTAACGGGCTTCAGGGGCGGGTGGGCTAACGTCCACTCGCCCCTACCTCTACTTATCGCTGATACTCCAACCCAACGGATTAACAGATAGGGAGAACACTATGAAACCCTTAGCCACTCGCACCCTGTATCTCGCTCTGGTCGCCATCTATTTCGGTGTCTCCAGCGTTGCCGCCGAGCCCAAACGCCAGTACGGCGGCTTCTCGCACCACCCTCACCCTGATAGTCTCCAAGTCTTCTACGACTATCTCAACAGCTTGGAAATGATGCAGGTCAAGGCCGGCTCCGAACTACAGCAGGCCATAAAGGCCATCCCCGTCGGGCCGGACACTCCGATCACTCCCGAGCAAGAAGCCGACCTGCGCGACTGGCTCTACGACTTCCTAGTCTCCTTTTCCGTCTCCGGCAGCGACAGCCTCGCCGCCGCATTTTACTTGCGCGAAGGCGTCAATAACCCCGATGCCCTAGAGAGAATGAAAAAAGATCTAGAGAGTCGGGGGCTTATAAAAGGCGATACGCCCTTTGACCTCTTCCAGACCAAGCACAGAGCCACACTCGACAACGAAGACTACGAATACCGCTTTGGAAATGTGTCATTTCTCCATAGCGCGTTCAAGGTGTTCGAGATGAAGGGCACTTACGAGAGCTATCTGGACTACGCCCGGACCCACGGCATGGTGGTTCTTGCCGGGACATTGTATGGGAATGAGCCCAAAATGAGAAAAGATATTGAAGCAACTCTACAGGCGGGCGAGCATCGGGTCTTTACCGACATCATGTTCATCACCGAAGAACCCAAAGAGTCCGCCGGGTGGTTTGCAGGACAGATACGCACCCCCCTCTTTTTTCGGCTGGCCTGGGATCCAGAGCGGGCTACGTGGCGCTTTGTAGAGGCTTTTTATAATTCTCAACTACAGCATTTTTTTCTGATTGACTACATGTAATCGGCCTTAATAACCAACGGCGTCTAGCCATCTCTATAAGGAGGATACCATGAAACCCTTAGTCATTCACACCTTGTATTTTTTTGCTCTAATTGTTGTCTCCAGCGCAGCCGCTGCCGAGCCTAAGTCCCAGTATGGCGGCTTTTCCTCCCACCCCGACAGCCTCCAAGTCTTCTACGACTATATACACGGTCAAGACATGATGAAAGTTAAGGCTGGTGATGAATTGCGGCAGGCCGTCGAGGCCATCCCCGTCGATCTGAGTACGCCTATTGACCTGAAGCAAGAAGCCGGTCTGCGCACTTGGCTCTACGACTTCTTGGTCGCCTTTTCGACCTCGGGCAGCGACAGCCTCGCCGCCGAGTTCTATCTTCGCGAGGGCATGAATAACCCCGAAGGGGTAGAGGTCCTGAAAAAGTATCTCGCTAGCAAAGACGTCCCAACAGACAGAACGCCCATTGCCCTCTTTGCAGCCGGGCACCGGGAAATACTCAGCGGAACGAAACGCGACTACTTTTTCGAGAACGCGTCCTTTTTCGATAGCGTGTTCAAGGTGTTCGAGATGCAGGAAGAGTACGATAGCTATGCGTTCTACCTCCAAACGCACGGCATGATTCCCAAAGGCACCTTGAATTTTCATCTCAAACTACAGGACGAGGTGGAGGAAACTCTACAAGCGGGCGAGCCGTTGGTCTTTGCCGATATCATGTTCACCGTCGAAGAGCCTGCAGGGGTCTCCCGTTGGTCATGGCAAGGACGCACCCCGTCCTTCTTCCGACTAGTATGGGACCAGAGCGGGCTATGTGGCGCCATGTAGAGATCTATTTCAGCCGCGGTGTACCGCAGAACTTTCTCTTCAACGTCATATAATCCACCCTTTATCACTAACTCAGGAGAAAGATCATGAACAATCTAACGCTAAAAGTAGCGGCCCTAGTCGTCGTACTCTACACGGGCTGGGCCCATGCCGACCAACTGCCGCATACCGCGGAGTACGGTACCACCTACGACAGCGAGGGCACGACCGGCGAGGTGCGCTTTGTCGCGCCCTACGACATGGAAATCGTCGCGGCCGAACCTGGCTGCGGCTGCACGGGCGTCGACTTTCCGCAGGGGCTATTGAAAGCCGGCAAGACGTACGTGATTGCCTATCAGATAGATACTCAGGGTCTCTCCGGGGCCTTTGCCTCCAGCATCGACTTCAGTGTGGCAGACCGAGCCGACAAATGGCAGTTGCAGTTGGAAGGACAAGTCGTGCCCATGCTGCCCAGCAAACTGCACCTAGGGGCGATTCGAGGCGACGATTTGTCTTCCATTGTCCGACGCATTCCCCTCGCTCAGATCGACGGGCAGCCGAGGCATATTGGCCGGGTTCAGGTCGGGGGCAAAGGCATAGAGGCATCGGTGGTGGACGGCGGTACCGCCATCGAGATCACCCCGGCAGCGGGCCTGACGTGGGAAGATCGAATTATCGCCACAATCGAGGCGACGATTGCAACCGAGGACGGGGAATATCCCCGTTCCATCCAAGTGCGCGGACGGGTCAGTCCCCGGTTTAGCCTAGCGCCGCAGAGCGCATCCTTCGGCGCAGGCGCAGCGCAACGGCGCGAGACGCGCCAAGTACGCGTAGGCTTGCCAGCGGAATTAGCCGACGCACCCGTACAGGCGTCACCCGTGTGTGGTGAGGTGCAACTGGACATCGAATACCAACGGGAAGCGGACAATAGCTTAGTCGTCCAGATCCGTAACACAGGCGATTTCCCCGCTGGTACTCTGGACTGTAGGGTAGAGGTGCAAATCGGCGCAGAGCAGGTGATTATACCCGTGCTGGCACTGACGCGATAACATGCTCGCCGCGACTCCAAGGCGCACCCGCACGACTTTTTGTTCGGTGCCATATAACTCAAGGAGGCTACCATGAATCCCCCCAAAAAAACCAAGGCATGGACGCATCTCAAATTAGGCCATACCTGCCAAAAAAAGGGGCAGACCGAGCAAGCGGCCACCCACTACCAAACAGCGCGTCGGCTCTTTCGCGCCGGGAAGTGCCAAAAGGGGCTTTTTGAGGCTTGCACCCAGCTCGGCCACCATTGCGAGATCGCCGGCGACCCCGACGGATCGCTACGGTACTTCCAAGAGGCATTGGCCACCTGCTCGCCTAGCCGCTCCCTGTGCGATTTAGCCGAGGCCGAAGGCAACGTGGGCTTCATCAAACAATGCCAATCCCGCTTTGCCGAAGCCACCGCGTACTACCGCAAGTCCATGCAGCACGCCCAAGAAGGAGGCGATGCCACCCTCGCAGCCAAGATGGCCAACAACATGGGCAACCTCTACATGCAGCAGAACGACCTAGGGGAAGCTCAACAGTGGCTCCATCGCAGCCGCACCCTCTATGACAACGACGTGCCGGGCAACCTGCTCAACAGCTTGGGACAACTAGCACTGCGCCGCAGCGACCCCGAGCAGGCCCTACACCACTTCACGGCGGGACTAGCGGCGGCCCGGCAGCAAGGGACGCCGCTCGAAGTGGCCCTGCAACTCGGCTCCATCGCTTCGGTCTGCCGCGACTTAGGCCATATAGAACGCGCCTTGAGCAGCGGCAACGAAGCCTTGAGCATCTACATGGCACAGGGCCATGCCCAAGGTCGCTGTGGCATGGCGTCGCTGCTGGGCGATCTCTACATGACAGCCGGCGACCTAGCGATGGCGCAACGACATATACAGACTTCTATGGACCTGTGCCGGCAGCTAGGAAACGCGAGGATACTGGCTTTCAACTACGTATCCCTAGGCAATCTGTACGCGCAACAGGATGGCGACAAGCGGCGGGCGTTGGCCGAATGGGTGACGGCGTTGCGCCTGTTTAGGCAGCTCGGTATGGACATGCAGAGCCAAGCGGTCATTAAGGCTATGGCCGCTTGACCCCACAAGACCTCAAAAGCAGTATAGACGCACTTGCGCGATATATCGGCGCACCTTTAGAGCATTAAGAGGGCTTCGCAGAGAGCCTGAAAGACCAGTGAGAAAATTTAGCTGTCCTTTATAAGGCATTATTTAACAGTTGTTTAGGAATCATAAAATCAAAGGAAGCGGTGCGATAGTTGCCCGTTGGTTACTAATTTGGCACGATGATTACGATGATAATTTTTACAGAAGTAACAACCTGCACTCGTCCATAGGGCCAGAAAGGAGGTAACGCTTATTAATCACGTCGTCTAACCTAGCCGAGGGCTTGGGACCTCTAATGGCCAGTCCTACCTCTCGGAAATCGCCTCCGAGAGAATTCAGCAAACCTGAGTAAAGGAGCGTGTCATGAAGACGCGTATAATCCAAGTGACCATTGGCCTCACGGCCTTAGTAGCCAGTTTCCTGCCGCAGAAGGCACAGGCTGTGTCCTGCTCCATCGATTGCCTGTTTGGCTCCTGTTCTGTCTCTGCCCCTGACGGGGCGACAGTCTATTGCTATTGCTTAGAGGGGGTGATTCCGGTCTGCGAAGCCTCCTAACGAGGCTTCAGGGGCGAGTGGGTCAACTGCCACTCGCCCCTTCCTCTACTTATCGCAGCTACCCAACCCATAAGGAGTACACTATGAAATCCTTAGCCATTCGCACCCTGTATTTTACCCTGATCGCCGCTTGGTTTGCCGTCTCCAGCGCAGCCGCTACCGAGCCCAAGCCCCAATACGGCGGCTTTTCGCCCGATGCCGACGGGGACGAAGCCTATCTCGATTACATCAACGGCCTAGAGATGGTCAAGGTCGAGGCAGGTGCCGAATTGAAACAAGTCATCGAAGCCATCCCCATTGAGGCTGGCCTCCCCATCACCCCCGAGCAAGAAGCCGACCTGCGCACCTGGCTCTACGACTTTCTCGTCGCCTTTTCCATTTCCGGCAGCGACAGCCTCGCCGCCGCTTTTTACTTGCGCGAGGGCGTCAATAATCCCGACGGAATACAGAAGATCAAAGAGCAATTTGCAACCTTTGGAAGCGGCCCCGCAGCCGCCCAGCTAAAGTCAATGGGAAAAGATATCCCCGAGCAGCCTGTTGACGATACGCCCTTTGCCCTCTTCAAAGCCATGCATAGATTCGGCCTCAACATGAAGGGCCTCGATTACTTCTTCGGCAACGCCTCCTTTTTCGACAGCTCGTACAGAATATTTGAACTGCAAGGAGCGCATGAGAGCTATGTGAACTACGCCACGACCCACGGCCTGCTCCCTACAGGGGGCCATATGGGGTGGGGCCCCAAGCTGAGAAAAGAGGTTGAAGAGAGGCTAAAGGCGGGCGAGCAGTGGGTAGTGGCCGAGTTCATGTTCATCGCCGAAGAGCCTGAAGATTCTGCCGACTTTGAAAAGGGGCCGGTGCGCCACCCGTTTTTCGTGCGACTCGTCTGGAGCCCAGAGCAGAATATGTGGCGTCTTGTAGAAGCCTTCGCGCCTAATAACGCGCCGGTTATGTTTCTATTTAATTCCACGTGATCCAGCTATGTAGGCCACGGGGGAGCGGCGGTTTCTGGGCCAGCTCGGCGATCACCGCTCCCCCCATTCTTGTCTGCGATTCCCCACTTCCATTCCGCCTCAACTTTTGCCGTCAAACACCGCATCTCCAACGGCGTGCTCACCAGCCAGACCTATGTCCACAAAAAGGCCAACTACCTGACACAGCGGGCCACTGAGGACAGCAAACTGCACGAAATCACCTATTATTCGGCCCTAGGTAGCGACCAGTTAAGCACACCCAACGAGACCATACCCAAGGCAGCCCCGCGTGCCCTACGGCTGCCGCGCCCCCTACAGGTGTTCGCCCAAGGAGCCGAACGACAGTTGGGACAGGCCGTCAAAGTCCTACTCTTCGAGGTTCCCTACCAGGCCGAGGCGGTCTCGCCCTTCCAGTCGAGCAATCCCTACCTCGCCATCTTTGCCTTCTTCGACATGGTGTACATCTTCCAACTCGTGCTCGGCTTGCTGGCTATCCTCATAGCCAGCGAGGCTATCTCCGGTGAGAAGGAAGACGGCACCCTCCGGCTGATGCTGACGACCAACGTCAGCCGCGCCCAAGTCCTCGTTGGCAAGATCCTCGCTGGCCTGACGACGCTGGCCATTCCGACGGCCTTGGGCTTCATCCTCCTGACGATCTTGCTGTTGGGCACAGAGAATATCGAAGTCGGGATCAGCGAGTGGGTGCGGGTGGGCTTGCTATTCGTGCTATCGCTGCTGTACCTGCTGGTATTCTACCTGATTGGGCTAGCGGTCTCGTGCGCCACTCACCGCTCGGCGACCAGCTTGATTTACGCGCTGTTTGTGTGGGCCTTGCTGGCGATTGTGCTGCCCAACAGCATCTCAGCCTTGCTCAACGAGCAGGCCAACATGGGCGAAAAACACGCTGAAGCCCATCACAAGGCCGCGCAAGTGTGGAAGGAGTTCGATCAGGAGGTCACGGATCTCGCTCGGGCGCAAGGCCAGACCCGATACTTTCCCGCGGATATGGTCAAGCGGCTCCCTCCGACGGAGGAACGCGGAACTTTATCCGTTCTTGGAGGAACTAAAAGCTACTCTATAAGAGACGGGCAGACGCCCCTACTCTATCTATCTAATGTCGTTGATTCGCCCCAGCTAACTAAGTTCCAAGACATCGTCCGCACTGGCGAGCGGCTGCGCCTGAAGTACGCCCAGCGCGCTTGGAACGAGAAGGCCCCTCTCATCGAAGGCTTCCCCCGCCGTATCCAACGACTCAACGACCAACTCCAACGCCTCTTGCCCGCCGGTGCATACGCCCAAGCCGCTGGTTTCCTCGCCGGCACCAGCCGACGCGAATACTACGACTTCATCTCCCAAGTGCGTGCCTATCGCGGGCAGATCATCGCCTTTCTCGAAGAGCGCGATGCGTTTGGCTCCCGCGAGTGGTTCAACAACGACGCGGGCTGGCGCGCCGACCTACGCGACCTGCCGAGGTTTCACGAGCGCGGCTGGACCGTCGCCGAGAGCTTGGGCCACGCCTTGCCGGCCCTAACCGCGTTATTGCTCTATGCAGCCGTGCTCTTTGTCCTCGCCAATCGGCTCTTCGCACGCTACGACGCCATGTGAGAACATCCCTGTCAAAAAAAGAGGCACTCCAATGTTATCTGCTATTGTAAAACGCGAACTCATCGACCACCTCATCAGCCTGCGTTTCAGCTTGGCCCTCGTGCTGATGGTGGGGTTAATGGTGCTCAACTCCCTCGGCTTTGTCGGCGGCTCCTACGAGTTCCGGCGCGACCACTATCTCCAGCAAGTCCAAGCCGAGCAAGAGGTGGGGCGTATCAACGCCCAACGGGGCCTGTGGAAGCTGATCCTCCATTCGGGGCAGAAGTACCTCAATAAAAAACCCAGTGCCCTCATGTTCTGCACCACCGGTGCCAACGACGCCCTTCCCGAACGCCTCTGGACACAGGGCTTTGAAAGTACCTACGGTAGCACCACATTCTACGATCCCTTTGTACTCATCTACTGGGACATCATAGAAATCTGGGCACCCAAGGCCAGCCAACTGCTGGAGACCCAAGCCATCGACTGGGTCTTTATCATCGGCGGCCTGCTCAGCCTCATGGCCTTGTTGTTTACCTTTGACGCCTTCATCGGCGAAAAAGAGCGCGGCACCCTCCGGCTGATCATGGCTCAGAGTCTGCCGCGCCACACCCTGCTGCTGGGCAAGTTCCTCGGCGCGATGCTGGTCCTCGCCATCGTGCTGGTCCTCGCCATCGTTGTCAACTTACTCATCGTCATCGCGCTGTCGCAGATGAACTTGGGCCTCGTCGAGGCCGGGCGCTTGATCGGCATGGTTGGCTTATCACTGCTCTACCTCGCCTGCTTTGTCGCATTGGGGCTGTGGGTATCGATATGGAGCAGCACGACGCGCTCCAGTCTGGTGGGCGTGCTCTTGATGTGGACCTGCGGGGTGCTGCTCTGGCCGGCGACCGGCGGTGCCCTAGCTGCCCGCGTGTTGGTCAGCGAATTCGAGGAGGAGTTGGTGCTGGGGCATGGGTTCGCAAACAATAATACGCCAGCCCACCAGAAACTTCTTGATCTTAAGAGAAAATTGGATAACCGCGATCTGAGAAAACCCGAGAACGTGCGCCAGTTGGCCGACGCCCAACGCGCCGTGCGCCAGTTCCATCAAGACCGGGAAGACCGCTTTTTGGCCTACAGCCTCGGCGAGGTCGAAAACGCCCGCCACATCGTGCGCCTGTCGCCGACGGGCTGTTTTCAGTACGGCATGGAGGCCCTCGCCGGCACCGGACTAGCGCGCCACCGCAGCTTTGTCGAGCAGGTGCGCACCTACGTCCAGCAATTCGAGCAGACCATGCTAAACCTCGACCGCGACGATCCGAAAAGCATGCACATCCACCTCGTCGCCCAAGGGCTGTCGAAGCAGAAAATCGACCCCGACACCTTACCTGTTTTCACCGAAGACATGTCGGCGACGACCTTGCTGCGTCACGCCGTCGTCGATGTAATCGGCCTATTTTTCTTCGCCGTTCTCACGTCCATGCTGGCCTACCGGTCGTGGCTGCGTGCCAGCATCATCTAAGCGGGGCGATGATTCGACGTACTGTGTAAGGGCTTCTGGCCGTCGTAGTCCTACGCCTAAGCTAGCAAAGCGGGCAGCTTGGCCTATTGGCTGCCCGCTTCTTCTACTCAATCCCCCCTTCCTTTCCACAGCACAGATCCGCAGCACAGATTCGGCCTCCGCGTCCGTGCGATGTTTAGGCACACTAAAAGCGATGATTTGACGCACTTATGCGATGTATTCGCGCACTTTGTAGCGCATCAAGAGCACATCGCCAAGCGCCGAAGAGGCCGGTGAGAAATTTATCTTATTTTTATAAAGATATATTTAACAAATAGTTGCGAATAAAATACCAAAATAATCGACGCGATGGTCGCCTGCTATAGGCTATTTGGCACGATGATTGCTGTATAAGGTAGTAGAACGCTTAAATTCGCGCTGGCTCACCAAGCCAGCACCCTTTAAAAAGGAGTGCCGTCATGTCTTCCATCTTATATGTTTTCGGCCTGCTGGTGTGCGCCCTCGCGGCCCACGCTGAAAACTTGACCAAAGAACAGCAGCGCATCCTGCTCGACCTCCAAGAGGCCCACTTGACGCTGGAGCAGGTCAAAGCGCGCGAGGCCGAGGTCGAAATCGAGCACGAGCAGATGATCGGCCTCAAGGAGCGCGGCGTGGTCACCGGCCAAGAGTTGCGCATTGCCCGCGAGCGGTTCGAGCGCGCCCGCGAAGAGCGGCAACGGGCCGACTTAAACCTACAGCGCGCCTTCCTCCACTCGCTGGCCGACGCCACGCACCTGACGGTCGTCAACGGTCAAAAGTACGGCGTCGAGGGCGACAAGGTGCGCGTGCGGCTCACCTTGCGCAACGACTCCGATCTCCGCTTAGCGAAAATGGTCGATCAGGCCCGCCGCCGCTACGCCATCAACGGCCTCGACCAAGACGCCGCGTCGCTGTTGCAGGTGAACAACATCTTCGTCACCATCCTCGCCGACAATGTCATGGTCGGCCAGCCCTACCAAGTCCACATCCCGGTGCTGGCTCTCGGCGAGGAAGTCGAAGTCGAGGTTGGCTTGCAGCGTCCCGAGGTCGAGGACCTCACCGTGCAACTCCAATACCTCAACCGCACGGACGACCACGTCATTCACCTCGAAAAGGCTTCAGCCCGCGACGTAGTGCGCGTGTACGCCACCCAGTTCTCCCAAGAAGGTCCCTTGGGCAATTCGGTGGCGTACGAGCTCCAGCTAGAGCGGCTGGCCGAAGACGAAAAGATTTTTCAGCTCATGGCGCACGGGCTGCCAGACGACTTTCGCTATGAGTTCGAGAGCGGGGGCCGCAACCTGTCGCGGCTGCGCTTTTCCCGCGACCACTCCAGCGACTCGCTCACCCTCAACGTGTACGTCCCCGAACAGGCCGCTACCTTTGCGGTGGATCAGCCGCTGATTTTCTCGGTGCTGGCCTACGAGCCAAATACGGTAGAAGCCGAGGTGTTGGCCGCGGCCGATCCAGCGCGTTTGCAAGCCATGGGCATTGGCTACGAGCAACTGCAATTAGTGCCCACGGGCCGGGCCGAATTGGAACTGACCACCCTCAACCTCGACCTGTCGGTCAATGGCGAAGGCGAGTCGCAGTCCGTTTGGCATGTGCGTAACCTCGGCACGGTTGAATTGCTCGACATCCGCCTGCAAGCCCTGTCGCCGCCGGGCTGGCAGGTCTCCTTTGAGCCGCCGGAAATCGCCCAGATCGCACCGCGCGAGGAAATAGAGGCCATGCTGACCGTGCGGCCCATCAACAGCGCCGACATAGGACGCTACGAAGTCAAGACCAGCGCCAGCACCCAGCACAAGGGGCAATGGGTCGAGTCGGTCGAGCGCACCGTCAACATCAACATCAAGAGCGATGGCTCGTTTTGGGGCATCACCGGCTTGGTGATCTTGCTGGTGAGCATCGTGCTGGGCATCGCCGTCTTCACCGTGCAATGGAGCAAGCGATGACTACGTATCGAGTGGCCTTGGCCACCCTCTGCTGCTTGACGAGCATCGTCCACGCCGAGGAGTGGGACCTAACGACTTGCCAGCGCGAAGCGGGCCACCACAGCCCGGTGCTCGGAGCGGCCCGCGCGCGCTGGCACCAAATGGCGGCGCGCACCCGCTTCGATTACGCCGAGCAGCTTCCGACCATCGGCCTGAACGCCGATTACGCTCGCAGCGAATTCGCCGACGCGCCCGAGACTGACCAACGCGAGCTGTTCTTAGAAGCCCAGCAAGAGATCGTGCGCTACGGAGCCACCACCCCCTCGCGCTTTGCCGCCAAGCATCAAGAGCAGGCGGAAAAGGCGCGCTACCGCGAGACCATCATCAACGTCGATAGCCAAGTGCGCCAAGCATACTACCGCCTGCTGCTGACGCGCGACGAGATCGCTAGCCGCGACGAGTTGCTCGCCTATTTCCGTGCTAAAATGGACCGGGTGCAAACGCGCCTCGACGCCGGCTTGGCGCGGCCCGTAGAACTGCACGAGGCCGAACTGGAGGTGTTAGAGGAGCAGACGCGCATCAACAACCTCCAGCGCGCCCTGCGCGCCCTGCATCTGAAGCTCTTTACCGAGATCGGCCTCGTGGGCAAGCGCTCGCTCCGCGCCATCGAGATCGTCGGCCCGCCCTACGAGCAACTCCCGCTCCTCGATCCCAGCGAAGCGGACTTGCCCACCCTCATCGAGGAAGCTCGCACCAACCGGCCCCATCTCGCCGAACTCGTCTGGCAAATAGGCGAACAGCAGCACCAGGCGCGCAGTGTGTTCTGGCAGTGGTTGCCCCACGTCGGCCTACAACTGACCAAGGAGGTCCAAGACACCGACCTCGGCTTGCACTGGAGCGGCAACGGCCAAACGTGGAAGCTGGTAGGCTCCGGTCGCCGCTCGCTCGCCAGTGAGGGCTTGGACCCCGCCCTGGACATGGGCGAGGGCTGGCGCGTGATGGCCAACGTATCCCTGCCCCTGTTCCAAGGCGGTCGGCGCTTGGCACAGAGGACTGAGGAGAGCGCACGGCTCCACGAGCTGCGCCAAGACCGCGACGAGACCCGCAACTTGATTGAACTCGAAGTGGTCGAAGCGTTTTACGCCCTGCAAAGCCGGCGGGAAAACACGCAGATCCTGCGCCGCCGCGCCGATGTAGCCCGCCAGCGGTTGGACACGGTCGAAGAGCTGTTTGAAAACGCGATGGGCAACCTCAACTTCGACGACATCCGCCGCCAGCGGACGGCCGTCACCTTCGCCGAGCAGAGCTATTTTACCGAGCGCCTAGCCTACATCCTCGCCGCTGAAGAGCTGCGGCGGATACTCGGCCGCGCGCTCAACAGCGAGTTTTATAAAACTAGTGGTCAGTGACCAGTGGCCGGTGATCAGTCCCAACCCCTTCGGGGGGCTAATCACTGACCACTAACCACTAACCACTCAACCGAAAGGAACGCATCATGTTGGAGATCATCGGACTTTCCAAGCACTACGGTGACGTCAAAGCGGTCACCGACCTCAACCTGACCATCGAAGGCGGTGAGATCTTCACCATGCTCGGGGCCAACGGCGCCGGCAAGACCACCACCTTGATGGTCGCACTGGGCTTTACCGACCCCACTCAAGGGACGGTCAAGCTGTGCGGCATCGACATCACCGAGCAGCCCTTAGAGGCCAAAAAGCACGTGGCTTATGTCTCGGAAAACGTCATGCTCTACGGCAACTTTAGCGCCCGGCAGAACTTGGATTTCTTCACCCGCTTGAGTGGCCAGCCGCCGCAAGAAGCGGCGCACTACGACCAGATCATGGCGCGGGTGGGCTTGCAATCGGAGGCGTTTGGCCGGCGGGTTAAGGAGTTTTCCAAGGGGATGCGGCAGAAGTTAGGCATTGCCATTGCCATCGCCAAGGACGCCCGCATCGTGTTGCTCGACGAGCCGACATCGGGTCTCGACCCCAAGTCCGGGGCCGAGTTCTTGGAGCTGTTGGACGAGCTACGCAACGAGGGTAAGGCGATCTGGATGACCACGCACGACGTGTTCCGCGCCCGCGTGATCGCCGACCGGCTCGGCATCATGGTTGAGGGCCACCTCGTCAAGACGCTGACTCGCGACGAATTCCAAGAAACCGACTTGGAGCGCCTCTACGTCGAATACGTCGAGCGGCCCGTGGTGCCAGCAGCCTAGGGGTAGGGCATGGTAGGGGCGATTCGCGAATCGCCCCTACGGCATATAATACGTCGGAATTGTTGCGGGCGGTGCTCGACAGGCTAAGGTTCAACACCGAAGAGAATAAGCGGAACAGCGGGAACGCCGCGCCCCTGCCGCAAGACGTTGGTTAGATCGCGCTCATAGTAGGGAACGCCTGAAGACATCTCCCTTTCTAGGGACTTCATCGGCAGAATTTCAATGCCCAAATCTATGATGTTGGAGACAAAGAAAGCGAGATGCTTCACAAATAGGTCGTGCGCCACAAACGCGTACTTCCCGAACTGCACTTCGACCACCACGCGTTCTTTCACGAAGTCCGATTGATTGTAGGAATAAATCGGCTCAAGTCCTGCTTCGACAATGCGTTGCTTCTGTTCATTGGGAGGAAGGCCAATGATCCCCCGGACAACCTGCTCGTCCTTCGTCACCCAAAATTCCGCCCGCCGTTCCTTCCAACCGCGCTTTCCCAACTCGTCTTTGAATCGCTGGTTCATATCCACAGGTGAAAAGAGCAATCGCCCCTCTTTTGTTTTCTCTTTGGATTCCTTGGTGCGACACGAGTCCGCATCCACGCTATCTATGACTTCATGGATTTCATCCCACAATTGCGGATGCCGGAAGCGCAAAAACTCCTCGCCATTCAGGTGGGAGTAATAGGCCGCTACCTTCATCTTTAATGCCCGCCATTGGGTTTTGTCGGGTCGTACACGGGCTTGCCCATGGGGCGAGTTCGCAGCGTCCCATGCACAAGGGCCTGCACTCGTTGCCACGCGATGTCCACGTACGCTTGCTCAATATCGCAGCCGTATCCGACGCGACCGTGAAGCAGTGCGGCAATGATCGAAGAGCCAACGCCCATGTACGGATCGAACACGCAATCGCCCTCATCGGTCAGCGCGAGCACGAGCCGTTCAACCAGTTCTACGGGGAATTGACAGGGATGGATGGTCTTCTCGACGTGGTTGCTCTTAACGTTTGGAAAGATCCACACATCACCGGGGTTTTTCCCCTTTGGATTGCCAGACAGTTTGCCAGCGTTTGGCCCTTTGAAATGGCGCTTATTGGGGTACTTCGACGGGACGCGGATTGCATCCAAATTGAACGTGTAAGTATCGCTTTTCGTCCACCAATTGATCGTCTCATAGCGACCCGAAAGCCTCTTGGTGCAGTGCAGGCCATGCTCAAAGTGCCAGACGATGCGGTTGCGGAGCTTAAATCCATGCGACTTGAATACCGGATACAAAACCACATCGAGCGGCACGATCTCGCCTTGATCTACGTAGTTACCTGTCTGCCAACAAATTGATCCCGCTGGGTCGAGCAAGCGGGCACACGCCTCGACTACGGCTTCTTGCTGGCGGACATACGCCTCCAAGGGTGCCTTCTTCTCGTAGTCCTTGCCGATGTTGTAGGGCGGCGACGTGACGATCAGCTTCATGGATTCGTCAGCCAAACCCTCCATGAAACGCAGATTGTCTTGGCAAGCCATGTGCGGAGCCGTTCCCTTAAGCCGCGCTTTCGCCTGTTGCTCTGGCGTCTCACTACTTGGCGGGAACAATCCGAGCGTCATTACGGCGTCCTCCTCGGTATGCTGTTCCTTGGCAAAAGTCCCCATCACACACCGCCCCTACTCCCCAAACAACGCCGCCACATCCCGCTCCACCTTTTCCCGCCGCTCCTCAGCCGGCAAGTCGTCCATACAGCCCATCGCGCTGTAGAACTGAGCGTCGTAGTCGCGGGTCTTGATCACTACTGGCATGGGCACGGCGTGGCCGATGATCAGGGCCTGCTGCTTGGAATCGAGGCTGGCCAGCACGCTGCGCAGCCCTTCGGTACCGCTGACGCCGGTGAGCACCGCTTGAATGTCTTTCTCGTCGTTGAGCAGGGCCGTGATGCGCGTGCCGATCTGCGAGAGCACCTCGTCGTCAATGCTCGACGGCCGCTGATCGACGACCAACAGCGAGACATAGTACTTGCGCATCTCGCGGGCAATGGTGCCGAAGATGGTCTGCTTGGCCGCCATGGGGTTGAGGAATTTGTGCGCCTCTTCAATGGTAATCATGAGCTGGCGCGGCTGATCTTCCGGGCGCTGGGTGGCGTAGAACCGCTCGCTTTTTTTGACGTACATCTCGTGGATGCGCCGCGCGATGATGTTGGCCACCAGCAAGTAGCACAACATACTCGTCTGTTGCCCGAACTCCAGCACCACATTGATCCCCTTGTCGAGGTATTCCATGATGCGGTCCACTACGTCGCCGTCCCGTAGCTTGGATACCATAAAGGGAAAGTTTTCCAGCCGCTTGAGCTTGCGATGCAGAGCCACTAAAGACCCAGCGTGCGCGCCGATCTCGCGGGCAAATTCCTCCACATCCGGGCCTTCCAACTTCAAGAGCGTGCTCAGCCAGCGCTCCTTGTAAATCGCGTACACCAAGTAGGCCGACTCCACAGCCGTGGGATTGAGCTTGAGCTCGTCTTGCAGCGGGGCAATGTCTTCGACGGTGATCTGGTCGTAGGAGATATAGACCTCGTGATCCGGCTGCACGCCACGGG
Organism: Candidatus Latescibacterota bacterium; assembly: GCA_965233785.1. GTDB lineage: Bacteria > Latescibacterota > UBA2968 > UBA8231 > UBA8231. The sequence continues at coordinate 6,268,923 of OZ247580.1, read as the reverse complement.
CGCGGGTCGATTGCGGGTCTAAGGAAAAAATCGCCACTCGCTCGCCAAAAAGCTGCTTGAGGCCCTTGACGAAGGTCGTGGAGGAGCCGTTTTCCTTCATGGCCTTGAACCCGTACTCGTTGTGCATGTCGAAAATTAGATTGACGGCCTTGTCGTAGTGAATCAGCCCGCACAGTGCCAGCCGCGTCAGAAAGGACTTGCCCGTGCCGGTCTTGCCGAAGATGCCGTTGGAGCGCTCGGCAAAGCGGATCATGTCGAGGCAGACCTGCGTGTCCATGTCGAGCGGGTTGCCGATGCTGAAGTAGCGGCCCTCGGCGTCGCCCTCACAGCCGAAAATTTTGGCCACGTCGGCGGCCATGGCCTCTTGCACCTCGGAGAAGTGGCTCGGAATGGCCTTGACCGGACGCGGGCCGTCGTCGGCCGCCGCATCCTTGGGCATCATCAGCATGGGCCGCAGCGAGACGATGTTGTACGTGCTGGTGCCGGCGAGCACTTGGCGCAGCAGCGCGTCTTCTTGGCCCGGCGGATGCAGGAGAACTTCTTGGTTGTTGGCGTCGAGGCGCATATCGGTGACCATGGAGAAGAAGTCGTTTTTGTCGCCCTCGATGACCACGAATTTGCCGGCCTTCATGTCCTCGACGTTCTGCTCGGGGTCCAGCTTCATCTCCAGCCCCTCGACCAGCGAGCCTTTGGTAATCACCCCAATCTGCTGCCCGCGACTGGACGCGGTTGGCACTCCGTTGTGCGCGTATTTTGCCATCGTTAGTTGACCACCCGGCGGATAATCGAACTGAGCCGGTCGTAATCGTCGCTGAGCAGCCGCGATAGCTCCTTGCCCATCTGCACCAGATAGGACGGCGCATGTGCGTGGGCGCGCACCGTGTGGCGCAACACCGCGACCACCAGCTCGTCAGTGGGTATTTTGGAGGTATTGAGAATGCTGCGCAGATAGTCGTCGCTGCCGGTGAAGGCCCGCACTTGCTCGTCGGAGCACAAGTACGCAAAACTGTGGATGTGTGCCGGCTGCGGCGGCAGGATTTGCACGGCCTCCTCGCCGTCCAAGTAGCCGATGACGAGGGCTTGGAACTCGGTGCGCAACAGCTCGAAAATTTGCGGCTGTTCTAGGCGCAACTCCTCTTCGGTTTTGCCGTAGGCCGTGGGCCGGCGGTTCGGCTCGATAGAGTGCGTAAAGACGTTGAACACAATGCCTACTACCGGCATGGCAGCCTCCACGCGGATAAACTGACCAAAGGAAGGTGCGCCGTGCAGTTCGCGCGCTTGGGCGATCAACTCGGTGGTGCTGCTCTCGACCACTTCGCCCACGTGAGTCCGCTCGACCTCGGCGTCGCCAGGCAGCGGCAGCGACTCGGGCAAGAACCGGCTCAGCGGGCTGCGCTCGCGCTCTTTGATAGTCTCCACAGTGGCCTCCCCTAAATACCAGTGTAGCGCTTTTTGAAACTCTTGGTTGACAAGCGGGTTTGCAGGTCGTTTTTGACAAAGGTGTCGCGCAAAAAGCGATAGAATGCCTCGCGGTCGGCGCTGCGCACCACGGCGCGCTCGTGCGCCTCGGCCAAGGCGACCGGATAGCCTTGGCCCTTTTCGGCTTGGTCGTACAAACAGGCGTGGACCAAGTCGAGCAACTCGCGATCGGTCGCCACCCATTCTGGAACCTCGACCCGGCCGATCTCCGTCCCGACGTGCAGGTAGAAGTAGTAGATGTAATGCGGCCCGTACTCGGCGAGGACCTTGGACGCACTGCGGTAGAGCGGTGTGCGCTGCCCGGGGCGCAGCACCCGCCGCACCAAGACCGCGTCGCTCAGCCCTTCAAGAGGGCTACAGGGCAAGCCGCGACCTTGCCACAAATCCCCGTTCAGCGCGTCGATTTCTTCGCGGCTGAAGTGAAGCTGGTTTTCTTCTTGATAGGGGCAGCGGTCGCAGTCGGCCGCTTCAAGCGGGCACAGGCCCAGCTTGAGGGCGTTGATCAATTCTTGGCTTCCCGGCTGGCTGATGTACCCAGCCACCGGCACCCGCGCCTCGCGCAACTCGTCCATCGCCGTTATGGTGGCCTCTAGGTGCGCGGCGCGGAAGTCCTGCGGCTTGCCCTCCAAGTTCCACAGAATCAGCGTGCCGTCGGCAAGCGCCAGCGTCCGATGCCCTTCGGCGTGGGCTGCCAACGCCAAGTCGGCCAATTCGGTGAATTCCATCAGGCCGCGCTTGAAGCCGACGAGCTCGCGATTGACAAAGACCCGCGCCCCCCCCCATTCCTCGTAAATTTCCTCCTCGCGGTAGTAGAGCCGCGGCTTGCTGCTCATCAGCGGCTTCTCGCCCGTGCCGTAGTGCAGCAGGATGTAGCCGATATTGATCAGAAAACAGGCCGAGATCTCGTGGCGGTCGGGGAAAATTTGCGAGCCGTCCGTGGCGGCGATGCTGATGGTGCTCGGGCGATCGGGCGGGTTGATCCCACCCCCAAAGCCCTCACCCAAGCCGGGCAACAACCAAGAGGTGCGGCTGTCGTCGATCTTGCGGGCCAAGCGTTCCCACTCGGGCAGCCAGCGCCGATATTCGGCCAACGCCAATTCGAGCTTGGCGCGAAAGTCCTCTTGGACGCGGCGCTCGTCGGCCACCATGCTGTCTATTTGGGTCTTTACCGCATACAGATCCAACATGGCATTAGCCTTGCGGGCCGCTCTGGACCGGCCCCGTCGCGAGGCGCGCATTTATTCGGCCTCTTCCCACGTTTCGCCCCCATCCAGCGAAAAGCGCGTGTGCTGCCGCCACACCGCCCAATCCTCACCGGCACCAGCCAAGTCGGCAGCAGCCGTCGCAGCGATGTACTGGCCCACCTCGCCGCTGCCGTCGGGCCGGTTGGTCTCGATGCGGATTTCGCTGAAGTCGATGCGGCCCTGCAACAGCTTGGCCGCGCCGCGCTGCACGGCAAAAGCGCGCTGCTCCCACGCCTCGCGCTCGATGTCGCGGACGCGAAACCGCAGCCACAGCCGGCCCATATCTTCGTCTAGCCCGACCCCGTAGAACACCCCATAGCGGTCGTTGACCAACTCTCTGAGCCGGGGGCGTTCGTCTTGGAGCGGTGGAATCGGCTCTTCCTCCGACGCATCGCGGTCTTCCTCCTCGGAGACATAGCCTTCTAAGGAAGGCCCCCAGACCCAGCCTTCGACGCGGAAGCGCACCCAGCCGTCCTCCTCGCCGATGGATTCGATCTGTGTGCCGGCCAGCAACGTGCCCAGCTTGGTGCCGTTGGGCGCGTCGCGAAAGTTTTCCACGCTGGCCTCGACGACGAAAGTGGGGGCGCTGCGCAGCTTGGCCGCCACCGCTCCTAAAGCCAAGGCAGCAACTAAAGCCGCGCCTAGGGAGTACTTAGACAATCGAGACATAGTAGAATTGCCGCCCGCCGCCAGCGACCGACCCATCGCGCAGGCGGCACACCAACCCGAGGCGTTGCAGGGCGTTGAGGCGGTTGCAGACGATGTTGATGTTTTTGCCGAGCGCGTCGGAGATCTCGGCCGAGGTCGCGCACTTATGCGCCAGCAGCACGTCGAGCACTTCGCGCATCGGCGTCTTGAGCACCCCGAGCACCTCGACGCGCTCGCCGTCTTTGTACAGCGCGGCCAACTCGCGCAGTTGCAGCACAGCCGCGATAGTCTCGCGCACCGAAACATTGGCCTCGGCGATATAGACGTAGCGATGCCCCATCTCACCACTAGTCAGGCGCAAGAGCAGCTTATTGAGCATCTCATCGGCGCACGAGACATCTATAAAAGAAACGCGAGAAAAGTCGAGCGGCGTGGCCGCGTCGGCTGGACCGCTGAGCAGGTGCTGCATCAATTCTTCGAGCAATTCGGCTCCGCGGGGCCGCCCGCTGAGGATGCCCTGTTCGCCGGAAAACAGGTATGCGGGAGCTTGGTGGATGGCCTGCTGTTGTACGCGCTCTTCAACGGCTGTATCCATGAGCCGCGCCTTTCCCGTAGTTAAAAAAATAGCTTAACTGTATTCAATTAAGGAAACTTACGCGGATATTTCCCGACTGTCAAGCCATTTCTACCACAAAATGAGCGATGCGGAATTAGACGAATACCAATATGCTGGGGCTAGAGGCCGGGAAACAAAAAGCCCACGGCCACGTATGCGGCCACGCCGAGGCCGGCGATGACCACCGCCAGCAGCAACAGCAACCAAGGCTCGTAGCGGGGCGGTTTGGGAGGCCTGTGATGCTGGCCGAACACCGCTTACTCGCCTCCTTCGCGCTGATAGAGCGCAATGGCAATTTGGGTGCCGGGGAAGTGGACCGAAGCGTGTTCCCAGTGCCGCTGGCCGCGAATGTACACGCGGGTATCTCCCGAGCGGATGTGCAACGAGCCATTGTAGCGATGGCAAATCTGGTTGACGATATACAGCCCGAGGCCGCGCGTGGCGTCGCGGGAAAAGTGCTTCTGCAACGAGTTGAGGATCGCCGTGCCGTGCGACCACTCCGCGGCGTCGTAGCGCACCGATAGGCTCTTCTTGATCCCGATCCCGAGATCGCCCACCCCGATGACTACGTATTTTTTCCCCACCCGCGAGTCCAAGTAGCGCTGGGCCGTCAGATAGCCCCAATTCTCGCTGTGGTCGAGAATGTTGTGGCACAGCTCGGCGACGACGTTTTTGAACTGATTGATCTCCACCTCGGTGTAGCGCAGTTCCTCGGCCAGAATTGCCTCTACGCGCTGGCCGATCTTGCCCAACACGGTCTCGATATCCGCCCGCTCCTCAATCCGCGTGATTTCCAGCAGGGCCTCGCTCTCTTCCTTTTCCCGCTCCTGATCCACGATGAGCGTCGGCCCGGCGAGTTCGACCCCTTCTACGGCCGCGGCAAACCGCACCCGGCCCAGATAGGTCCGCAAGGCAAAGGCGTGCGGCAGGTGAAAGACGACCCGCGACGAAAGCGCGTCCCCGTAGCGCGCCAGCAAGCACAAGGCCACCAAGCCGTAGGGATCAATAAAGTGCAGGGGACGCAGATCGACCTCCAAGGGCTGCCCGGGCACGGCCCCGTGCGCGTAGTCGAGAAATTCTACGAGGAATTCGTCGGCCGTGCGCGGCGTCAGCTTGTCTGTTGGCAGGGTTAGGATCACGGGTGGCGTGCGCTCCTTGCTTGGGGAAACGAAAATATACACACGCCCCACCGCGGTATAGCCATTATCCAGCTACTGCTTGCACAGGACGTACTGACGGTTTGGGGATAGGTCGCCCCTCTTCTTGTGCCACTTCCAACCAGAAGGCCATAGCAATTTCTGCTTCAGCGAGGGCTTCTTTATAGGTTCTTCCGTGGGCCGAACAGCCGGGCAAGTCGGGCACGACAGCGATATAACGACCGTCCTCGGTACTCCAAAAAATATCGACTTCGTATTTGTGCATAATTACTCCTTGAGGCCGTAACTAATGAAAGCTCGACGAATTTGCCCGACCTGATAGGCCACAACTTTACCTTCGCAGGGTTGCAGATTGATCTGCTCGACAACGCCAGTCTTGGTAAATATATAGCCATCCTAAATCATTCGCGAGATAATCGCCGATGGACGCAGACAGACGTCGAATTGTAGGGGCGAGCGATCGCTCGCCCCTACCTGCAAGACGATCCACCGCTCGGATCGTTCAAATCATTCCGCATTGCTATATGATGCGATCCTTTGACGCGCTTTTTGAAGCCCAAGCTTTCCAGTAGATTGCAAGTAGCTTGAAAAGGGATGTTGGTGTCCGAGTGGCCACTGAGAATGCGATTGAAAAGGGCGCGCCGGTTCATTCTTTATTTCACCTCGCCTAAGTACGCCGACCATCTCCCCAGCCCCGCCAGCGAGCCATCAAATTGGCCACCTCGCCGTCCGTAAAATCAAAGGGGGTATCGACGGTCATGAGGACGAAGGGGACTTGCAAAAGCTGCGGATCGTCGAGCGATCAGACCATGTACAAGAGTCTGTTGGCAGGGCTAAGATCACGGCTGTAGGGACAAACCATGGTTTGTCCCTACCGGGGCGATCTCATGTGTCACCGCAAACGCAAACGACGCGCTCGTCACCTCCTTGGGGCGGTCAAACGCATCGACCCGCAAGACCATATCCGCCACCTCGACGGTAATCGCTCGCACCTCGGCGTGCAGCGGCGCAAAGACGACCTTGCCGGTATAGGTGTCCCCCTTAAACACAAAGGTGTGCCGCCTAAACAACGCCTCCCGCACCAAGCCCATGCGTTCCTGATAGTAGTAATCTTCATTGCCGCCTTTGCCGCGCCGCGCCATGTAGTAATGCTCAAAACTGTTGGCCGCGTCGCGCTTGAGTACGCCCCAGTATTTGTACTCGCCGCCGCGGTCTGTGCGCAGCACGATCTTCGCCGGATCGACCATCACCTTGGGATAGGTCTGATTGATCACCGTCATTTCAAAGACCGTAAAGCGCGGCGGCGCATAGCCCCGATCTAGGTCGCGGTCCGGTCCGTAGGTAAAGGGATTCAGATTCGGCTCGCGAAAGGTAAAGCGGGCGTATTCCCGATTCAGGGCCTGATCGCTCAGGTAGCGCAGCTTGAGGCGAAATCCCGCCTGCTCAAAGACCGTGCTGCTATCCTCCGCATCGAAGTAATAGCGACCATCCTCCAGCAGGCTCTCCTGCGGCATCACGTGCAGCGCATAGCGCAAATCCGGCGGAAACCGAATGCAGCCAGCCGCCACCACCAGCGCGAGCATACTCCATCCCCACCACCTCATTCTGCGGCCACCTCGCCCAAATACAGGCGACCGATCAGTTCCCGATTGCTGCGGGCAAATTCCAAGGCGCGCCATTCTTCCTCTCTTCCCTCTAACGCTGCGACAGCCTCCTCGTATGCTATCGCAGCTAGACGCCAGTTGTCCATTTGATAATAAGCAACCCCGATATTGCACCGCGCCGCGGCCTCACTCGGGGTGTTGGGATAGCGTTCAATCACCTCCTCCAACACCCCGATGGCCCGCACCAACTCGCCCTCGTCGTACAGCGCCATGCCCTTGCTATAGAGCGAGTCGGCCTCGGTGTCGGCCAGATAGGTCAGCAATTGACGCGCCTGCACGGCATCGGCGGTCTCGGGAAAGCGCTCTACCACTTGCTCGTACAGCCGCGACGCCTTGAGAAACTGGTGGCCGTTGTAGTAGTAATCGCCCAGATGCATCAGCCCTTGATGGGCGCGTTCGTGCTGGGGATACTCGCGCACCAAGCGCAAAAACAGGTCGCGCATCCGCTCAATGCGCTCCAGCTCCAACTGGCACCACGCCGCCCCGTACAGGGCCTCGGGCGCGTCCTTGCTGTCTGGGTACGCGTCAAAAACCCGCTCGTACCACGCCAGCGCCCGCTCGTATTCGGCCGTCTCGTAGTACAGTTCGCCGATCAGCAACTCGGCCTCCGGGGCCTGCGGCTGATCGGGATAGTCCGCGACCAACTCCTCAAAAGCCGCCTGCGCGGCCACCCGCTCGCCGCGCGCTTGCAGGCTGTGCCCCTTGTAAAACAAGGCCGCAGCCTGTAGCCCCCGGCGCGGAGCCAGTTCCAAGGCCGCGCTAAACCCCCTTTTTGCGGCCTCGTAATCGCGCTCGCCCAAAGCCACACTGCCCAGCTCAAAGTGGAATTCGGCCGCTTGCGCCGAGTCCGCTACCCGCCCCAGCCCTTCTTCCAAGGCCGTCCGCGCGGCCGCCAAGCTGTCTTGCGCCACCAGTGCCCGGCCCATCAGCAGCCACGCGCGCGCTTCTTGCGCCAATAGCGGCCGAACTTGCGCCGCCGCCTGCGCGGCCTCCCCTTGATCCAAATACCACTGCCCCAACCCCAACAAGCCCTCCGTGCGAGTGGCCTCGTCTGCAACCATCGCCCGATAGACCCGTTCCATGCGCCCGCTGTCTTTCAAGGTCTGGGCGCACGCGCTCATCGCCTGCAATAGGGTGCGCTGCGGGTCACCGGCCAACGCACCGGTCTGCCAAGCCTCCTGCCACGCCGCCCACGCGGCCTCGTACCGCCCGGTCTTGTACAAGCTCCAGCCCAACCCCACCTGCGCGGCTGCGGCCGTCGCTCCGGCCAACTGCGGCAGGGCCTCGCGCAACAGCGGTAGGGCCTGCTCGTGCTCGCCGCGCCGCTGGTACAACAGCCCCAACTGAGCGGTAAGCTCGGCATTCGGGGCCTGCGCTAGTTGTCGCGCAATCAGCTCTATGGCCGCATCGGCTTGGCCCGCCTCCACGTGCAGTTGCGCCAGTTCCAACTGGGCGTACGCGTACTGGGGCTGGGTCGGGGCGATGGACGCCAGCACCTCACGCGCTTTTTCGCCGCGCCCGGCCTGCCGATAGCGCCGGCCCAACATCAGCGCCGCCAACCCGCGCACCTCTTCGTCGCCACATTGGGTCAAAATCTGTTCGTAGAGCGCGTCGCTCTGCTCGTGGCGCAGGCGGGCAATCTCCAACAGGGCGCGGCAGCTCAGCTCCGGGGCGGCCTCCCCGTCCACGACCTGATCAAACTGCGCCAAAGCCGCAGTCGAGTCGCCGAGCGCCTGATGGATCGTCCCCTGCCAAAACCGGGCCTCCGCCGCTAAATACGACCCCACCTCGCCGTACAACGCCAATGCCTCGGCAAACCACACGTCGGCACTGTCGGCAACCGCGCTCTCTTCCCCCATCAGCCGCAGGCACTCGGCTTGGCGGAACGCGGCCTCGTCAACGGACACCCCGGCTTCTGCGGCAAACGCCGTATATGCCGTCAGGTAGAGCCGATGCGCCGCCAGCGACTCCTCGTAACGCCCCTCGTCAAACAGCAGGCTCATCAGCCCGGCCTGCATCCGTGCCCGAAACGCTGGCCGCTCGGCCTGCTCGGCCGCATAGCGATACACCTCCAAGCTGGCATCCACCCCGTGCGCGGTCTGCGCCAACAGGGCCTGCCGCACCCACGCCTGCTCAGCCAACTGCGGCTCCTGCGGAAAATCTCGGCTGACCTTTTTGTACGCGGCCAGCGCCTCGGCGTAGCGTTCCAGCGCCTTGAGCATATCGCCGCTTTTGATCCACGCCTTAGCCGCCAGCGTGCGCCGCGACTGCCCGGCGCGCAAGCCGGCCAACGCCACCGCCCGCTTCTCGGCATCGTCCATGTTCGCCGGATCGTAGGCGTCGGCCAAGGGCCCAAACGCCGCCAGCGCGTCCTCATACTGCGCCAACTCCTCCAGCGCCAATCCCATCTGCAACCGCGCCCGATCGGCGCGCATCCCGGCCGGCGCGTCCTGCAAGTACGCCGCAAAGGCCGCCACCGCCTGCGCGTATTCCCACTGGTGAAACCACGCCCAGCCCAAGGTGTAGCGCGTCCGCTCGGCATACCGCCCCGTGGGAAACAAGCGCAACAACACCTGACCAGCCTCGGCCGCCGCGGCGTATTCTTCGGCCTCGAAAAAGCACTCCACCACTAAGTACGCCGCGGTCTCGCGCAGTTCAAAGCCTTGCTCGTCGCGCAGCACGGCAAAGCGGTCTGCGGCCGATCGCAAGGACGCCGTAGCTAGCTCGGCCAGCGAATCGGCCTCCACCGAATCGGCCAGCGCGGCCTCTTCCCGCCACAACTGCGCCTGCTTGCGGCCCATGTTGGCCAACTGGTAGCGCGCGGCCGCTTGCACGCCGACCGCACGCTCATCCACCTCCACGCGCACGGCCGAGGCCCGCATCAGCGCCCCATCCTGCACAGCCAGCACCCCCTCATAAATCCGCTGAGCCCCGGCAAAATCGCCGGTGGCCAGCAACTTTTGCGCCCGCGCAAAGCGCTTGCCCAAGTCCTCTGGATTGGTCACGAACTGACTGCCAGCCACTAAGCCGACCATCATCAACGGAAGCCAAATAGCCATTTTATTCGCCTTTCACCTTCTTACCATTAGCGATCGTATCCGGCGATGACCGAGATAAAAAACCGCGACACCCCGCCGTCCCGCGTCCGCGCCACGGCCGGATCGGCAAATTCTTCGTGGCGCAGCTCAATGCCGGTGTTGGAAACCATCGTATAGCCAATGTACGTGCCGCGCACCGTAAACATCAGCACCGAACTAGCCGAGCGCAGTTCGCGCTCCCGATCCACCCGGTCGATAAAGCGAAACGCCAGCACCGGCAGCAACGTGCGCGTAAACGGCACCCCCATCCCCTGCTGACCAAACTGCACCAACGTATTCTCGGTCAGCGTCCAATCCACGCGCAGGATCGGCGCGATCTGATTCCACGACTCCACCGCCCGCCGCCGGTCGCTGGCGGTGACGTGCTTGTACAGATGCTTAATCATCGCTTGGACGCGCAGGCGAGCCAACTCGTAGGTGTAGTCGGCCTTGTTGACCATCGTAAAGGTCTGCATGCGAGCATCGGCGGCCAACTGCCGGTTCAAAATCCACTGGGCGTTGTTTTCAAGGTGGAGCTGATCCAGCCGCTTAAAGCGGGTGCCGACAAATGAGGTATGCACCCACGAATCGGCCATCAGCAAGGCATCGGGCGTGGGCGGCCGGTCCGGGTTGTTGTTCTCGCCGGCGCGAAAGACATACACCGAATCCGGCACGGTGTCCTCGACCCGCTTGCTGTCGTGATCGAACTGGACTTGGCCCCACCGCGGCACGTCAAAGTGATAGGACACCCGCCCGTAGCGCGACAAAGCCTGCCCCGGCCCGGCGATTTCCTCTTGGCGGTAGTAGCCCACCCCAGCCGACAAGCCGCGCCACGGTGGCAGCGCGACAAACCCGTGCAGGCCGCGCCGGTCGCGGTCGTAGGGATAGTCCGGCTTGTTGTCGTTTTCGCGCTCGTCAATCACGCCGTTATTGTTTAGGTCAATGCCATAGACAAACTCCTGCGGATCGGAGTGATACAGCAAAAACGGCTCTTCAAAATCGGGCACGCCATTGGCGTTTTTGTCGTCGTCCGGGATGTTGTCGTTGTCCTCGTCTAACCCGGGGAAGACGCCCGACTCGGTCTCCGAGCCGTTGGGATAATCGCGCAAATTGTCGTCGGCGTAGCGGTCGTTGTCGTCGTTGTCATCGACTAAGGGAAACTCGGACAGCATCTGTTGGTCTTGGCTGTCGCCGCCCAAGTCGGTGTAGAGCCGCACCCCGCCGCGCCGACTGTCGTACCCGCCGCCGTAGCGCGGCCCAAGGCGGAAGAGTTCGCCGCCCACCTCCAAGCGGCCGACATCCTTGAGCGCATGGACGTACCACGCGGCTGTTCGCAACTGGTCGCGCTGGCCGCGCAGCACCGGAAAACTGCGGTAGAGCAGGTTGCGCTGGTATTCGCCGCGCACCTTCAGGCCGACAAACGTGGCCTCGGCGTCAAAGCCGAAAATCGTCTGGCCGGTCGTAAAGCCGTGGTCAAACTCCACGGCCCGGCGGTTGGAAAAATCGCGCACCTCCCCGGGCGCTCGCACCCGCGTTTCAAAGGACGTGTTGCGCGGCGTAAACTGATTGCGCAGCGCGTCGAAAAAGGGATGCTGTTGCGCCGTCTCAATGCGGTAATCATTGGCCACCAACGCCCGCACCCGCGCCCGCCGCGGCGCAAAATCCTCCGGCACCACAAACAGGTATTCCACCGCTTCCTCGCCGCGCACCTCCCGAAAGCCATCGCCGCGGCGACCGCCCAACACTTGCGCTTGCAACACCGGCGCAAAGCGGTCGTCGGCCGGGTCGCTGCTGATCGTGGCCTCGCCTTCCGGCCCTTCTCCTACCAACTCAATAACAATGTCGTACACAATGGCCCCGGCCTCGTCGCTTTGCGGCGAGTCGTCGCGGATGCGCACGGTAATCTCGCTCGGCGGCTGCATGGCCGGATAGGGGATCCCGCCGCTCAAAAAGCCACCGGCACTGCCCCGGGCCGTATTGGCCTGATGTTGGTTGACCAAGGTCGCGCCAAAGCGCAGCACATCGCCCACCCGGGTCTGCCAATGCCCGGCGAGATTGTACACCGGGTTTTCTTCGGTGCGCTCCAAAAAGTCGATGAGCGTGCCGCGCCCTTGGGCCACCGGATCGGAAAAGCTGTTGAGCGTCGGAAACAGCGAGGAATCAAAGCCACGCGTGGTCAGCAAGGTAATTTTGTTGGCCGGAAAAACCACGTCCCAGCGCAACCCATTGAAGCCGGCTTGGCGAAAGGTCAACGGCGTAAACTCGGTGCGCACCTCGTCGCCCACCGTCAACGACCAGTGCCACGGGCCGTAGCTGTCGTGGGCGACGATTAGGTTGTTGAGCGAGCGATAGAGGCGGTCTTTGCGGATGCGGCTGCCGCCGGGCCGCTGCTCGTCTAGCTCATAGACTAAGAAGCCCTCGGCGAGGAAGCGGCCCAAAAAGTCGTAGCGCGGGGCCAAGCGAATCTCGCGGCGATAGGGCCGGTAGAGGTCCTCGCCGTAATTGGTGTACGCGCTCAGGGGCGGGCGGCGCAAGAAATGGCGCGAGGGCTCGGCGTCGGGCAAATCGGCCGCGAGCGGCCGCCCGGATAACAGCAAGGCGAGCAAAAGAATCCAGCATCGGACATTCATAGGAATTTCCTTTGTAGTAGTACACCTAGTACACCACCCCGACCAACCCGGTCCACACATCCCGGCGGTCGGCGTCGATTTCAACGCGCAGCAGATAATGCCCGGGTGCAACTAGCCGCCCGCTAACGTCGCGGCCATCCCACGTCAGGCGTTTGCGGCCGGCCGCGGCCGAGCCGTCCCACAGCACCCGCCGCTTCCGTCCCGCCAAATCGTACAGCGCCACGGTCAACGCCTGCGGATGCTGCACCTTGGCCAAGTCAATTTGAATGTGCGCTGCGCCCGCCGCCGCGTTGAACGGATTGGGCCGCACCGACACGCCCGTGCGCGGCAACGCCCGGGAAACCACCCCTTCGCCGACCAACGTCGAAGCATCATCTGCCACCGGCCTCACGTACTGCCAATCCGCGCCAGTGCCCAAAGCCACCGCCGCCCGCACCGCCAGCGTCGGCTGCAACAGCACCGAGGCAAATTCCACTTCGAGCCGCCCCGACCGGCGCACCTCGTGCTCGGCCCCCAACACCACGCGGAGACCCGCATCGTCCCAGCCAGCCTCATACCCATCCTCCGGCAGCACCACCCCATCAAACCGCACCTGCTGCACCACGCCCGGCAGACCGATATGCACGCGGTCAAAACCGAGGTCTGCCGAGCCGATTTCCACGTCAAAGGTGTAGGTAAACGCAGTCTCCGCGCCCAACACCGGGCGCGCTGGCGCAATGGCCGCGTCCACCGCCTGGGCAAAAAGCTGTTCGCCAAAGGCGACCTTCACCTGCTCAAGCCGCGGTGCCCTAAGCGGATCGCGCGTTTCCATGACCGCCCGGTACTGCACAAACCGCGCTGGCTCCGGCTCAGTCAGGGCCACGCCCGCGCCCACGTTGGCCAAATCCCACGCCGGCACCCGGTGCCATGCAGGCCACGCCGCCCCATCAACCGATGTGCGAAACTGCACCCGCAAAGCCGTGCCCGGCGGCGTCTGGCCAGCAAACCACACCTGCCCCAAGTTGACCGGCTGCCCGGCGTCGAACACCGCCGACTCAAACGCGCCCTCGGCGCGGAAGCCCTCGCCAAACACTTCCACCTCGCCGATGGAGACCCAGTTGGGCGGGTCCTCCCGCGTCAGCCGCAAGCGCACAAAGCGGCCCAACACCGGCAGCGGCCCCCCGTCGGCGCGGGTCTCAATCCACGTTGAATCCACCGACGTATCGACCGTCGGGCGGGTGTTTTCCGCCTGTTGCGCCACCAACACCCAATCGTCGGGCGTGGCCTCGCGCGCCACTTCGAGGCGATAGCCTTTGACGAAAAACAGCGGCCGTTGGTCCACGGTCTTGCCCGGCAGCAGGCGCACTTGGCGCACCCCGCGGTCGCCGCCCAAGTCGAGCCGAATCCACTTGCCCAACACTTCGACTTCGTTGTCAAAGCGCCACTCGGTGCCGGTATCGCCATCGGTGACGCTGCGGCGACCGCTCAAGGTGTTCGGCCCGGACGAAGCCACCGCCTCCAACGCGAGGTTGACCCCGCGAAACGACGCCAGCGACACCCGTCCCAAGCTGTCGAGTTCTGTGCCGGCAAACGTGCCAGCCGCAAAACTGTCGGCTCCCTCTTGCACCCACTCGCCGGCCAGCACCGGCGTGCCGCACAGCGCGGCTAGGCCGACCCAAAAACACATCTTACTCATCTTCATCATCGATCCATGCCTCCAATCCCCAGCATTCTAAGGTGTACTTTATGGGAAGCGTCAGTTGCTGAAAGCGCAGCCGCAGGCCCAGTTGCGCCAAATTGGCCATCCTTTGCCCGAGCAATGGATTGAATGCCCGCACGTCGTTGGCCACAATGCACACCTCCGTTACCCCTTCCTCGGCCTGCGATTGGAGGAAATCGCGCATGATTTCGAACTCCTCCCTGTAGATATACCCCACCAGCTCGATGGTCAAGGTCGTGCCGCAGCGGTTCAAAATATCAATGCGCATCATGCTGACACCCTCTTCTCTTAGTCGGCATCAACTAATTGCCGTGCTAGTGATCCCTCTCGCGTCAGGGCGTACACTACGAGATTGACGCCCAAATTATACACCAACGGCTCCTCGCCACTGGCGAGAAACGGACTATTGGCCACATCAAGAGCCGCCCTCTCCTGCTCGGCGATGCCAGCCCAAAAATCAGCGTAGCCCCGCAGCGAATACACCCCCACCAACTGATCGCCCACCACGATGCCCTCCAAATAGTCCGGCGTTAGCCGCACAGAGCCTACGTAGTGCATATCGCGCATCCCCCGGGGGAGACTACCCACATCGTAGAAGCAACGGTAGAGCGGATGGGTCAACTCTAAGCGGGCAAACTGCCAGTCCTTCCATTCTTGATAACCCACCGCTTGGAAGCTAGTGCGAATGAGCGCACGCAGCGCCGGAATGTCCAAATCGGCGTCGCTGTAATCGGGCCGCAAATCGCGCACAACCTCGGCAAACAGAAAGCCGCCGCCGGTCAAATACGCCCCTAAATTGGCCGCCTCGCTGTCGGTAAACTCAAAGGGCGCACTCGCCGTCAGCAGCGCGAAGGGCACCTGCAAAAGCTGCGGCTCGTCGAGCCGGACTGCGTCGCGCACTTCAACGTGGACTTGGGTACTGGCGACCATCTTGTCGGCCAAGCCGTGCAGCATCCGTTTTTCTTGCATTTGGCGCGTCTGGTGAAGTCGGCGCGATGTTTCCGACTCAGCCCGTTCGATAGAAGGGCTGTAAACACTCGACAGATAGAGAAAACCCTTGAGCTTGCGCCGGTCGGTGGGATCCACCACCACCATCGCCCGGTGCCGGCCCGTGTCCATAGCTTCCACATCCATCAGTTCCAAACCCAAGTCGATCTCATCGGCCCCCTGCCGCGTCCCGGCCAACGCCCCCGCCCGCATCTGCGGTCCAATCTGCCGCGCCGGAAAATCTGGCACCGGCAACACCAACCGATCCGGCAGCGCCGCGGTCGGTATCCGCAGCGACGCCGCTTGCACCATCGGCAGCGGACGCGACGCCGTAGGAGCCGGACGCTGCGCGACCACCGGAGCCGCTTGCAACGCCGGACGCCGCACTAACGGGCGCTGTTGGGGCCGTTGGCGGCGGGTGAGGCTCCGCTGCGGCGGCGGGCGCTTGGTGAACTCGACCATGATCTGCGGCAGCACCGGGTATTGCGTAACTCGCTCGTGGCGCGTCAGGCCGAAAAGCACCAGCAGATGCAGCCCCAGCGACAGCACCAAGCAGCTTTGCAGCTTCCTATTCTTGCGAAACGGGACTTTCCACGGGCGTTCCATCGGCTTATGCCTCTTTCTTTTTGGCAGAGCTAGCCATTCAATCGTCCGTTTTTATTTGGTTGGACAGGATGTATATGCCACTGCCCCCACCGCGCACGGCATGCTCCAGCACAGCTAAGTCTATATCACCGTCTTCATCCACATCGCCGTGCAGGACTGTCCCACCCGACCCTTGCAGCGGGTAGTGCCCTTCCCACTGTGGCACACCATTCTTGCTGCCCATACCGACGACGAGAGCCGGCCGGCGAAAATTGCAATCCACAAATACCGCGTCTAACAGACCATCTTCATCGAGGTCGGAAAACACCACATCCTGTTGCACGTACACCCTTTCATACCATGCAACCTTGGCCAAGACGCCGTCGCCTCGATTGATTAAAAGTTCCAACCCGGTGAGTACAGGACCCATAGCCGTAGAGACCACCGCCCCGCCGGCCACCATATCAGTATCTCCATCCCAATCAAAATCACCCGCATAGCAGATCAGATCGGCCGCTGCATCCACGCGGAGATACTCTTGGATAGTTTCTCCATTGTCGTCCAGATAGGTCGCCATGTAGTCATGCGGCGAGCCCACATCCGGGCCGGCCCAAAGCAATCCAGTCTTGCGGCCGCCCGGAACATGGTGGATCAGACGCATGGGCGACCAATCGAATTCGCCCAACTCCGGTGCCAGAGTCTTATGTTCGTCGAATTGTCCCTCGCCGTCATTGAGCAAAATGACGGCACGTACCGAAGTCTTGGAGTAGAACTCGGTCAGCCATATATCCTCGTCTCCGTCCCCATCGACATCGCCTATACCCAAGGGAATCGCCCTATCCATACGTCGTGCTACCGACCAACCGGCTGATGAAGGCTCCAATAGGTCGAGTGAACGACCAAAGCCCACGATGAGTTCCATGCGGTCATCGCCGAGCAAATCAGCACCGACCAGCCTAGGGATGGGGCCGATTTCGGGAAATTGTTCAGTACTGACCTTCGGAGAGAAACGACCCCCTTCATTGAATGCACACAGCCAACCGGCACTATCAGAATCAGTCCTCGGCTGCCAGTCTTCCCATACCGCCGCCATATCCAAGTCGCCATCGCCATCTAAATCCCCCAACTCGGCTACGGGCCGGCCGCGCTGTCCTATGTCCAATCCGTGCTGGTCTAAAGGATAAAAGATCGGTAGAGCAAAAAGCGTCCCGACAGGATGCGGCGCATCCCCTCGCGGCGTCGCATCCTCTGAGTCTGGCCTTTCCGCATGGGTCAACTCGATCCAATCGATTTCCACCGCCGCGGGGATTGCCTCCGGCCCTTCCACGTTCTTCGAGAAGTTGAACAAGGGCAGTCGAATGCGTATTTCCAGCAACTCACCGTCCCAGACGCGCCGATATACCTTATCCCCGCTTACGTAGGTCTTAGACGCCACACTATCGATCATCACCTCCTGCCAATCCGCCGTGTACGTATGGCGTTGGCTTTTGAGCAACGTGATATGATCAATCCCCGTCCCCGGCAGCGCGTTGACAAAGAATCCTAGGTGGTCTTTGTTAGCAGCATTCTTCCACAGGAGCGTAATCTGACTCTCAAGCGGCTGCGTATGCAGTACGCGCAGCCGGACGCGCAAGCGGTTGAACAGAGCCGAATCGCGGCCTATCGGCGGGGAGATCAATTCGACTATCGGACGGATACCGGGCGCAAAATCCCGGGGCGAAACGCGCCATACGCCGCCGGCTGTCTCCGAATGCAGCGGGGCTCTAATCACCGCGCCTGAAGCCTCACTTTCCCAAGCTACCCAACCTTGGGGATCCCCTTCTTGGGCAAAATCCCAAGTGACAGCACCGAGACGCGAAGTATCCAGTAACAATAGGGTCACAAGCGCGACCAACCCACCGGATCGCCGGGCATATTTCACTGCCGACACAGGAGAAATACCTTTCTGATGTAGCAGAACTTGATTCATAGAGCACCACCAGCCATCATTTTTTGTATATCCGCTGCTTGCTCTATCTGGCCCAATTGACGGAACATTTCCTGCGCCTGTTTCCAGTTCAACATCGCGTCGTAGCGCCTTCCCCAAGCCGCGTACATAGCACCCAACCACACGTGAACGACAGCATAAGCCTCGTCGTTGCCTAGGCTCTTTTGGCAGGCTAGGCATCGGCGGTACATTGGCTCGGCGCACTCAAACGAACCCTCGGCACAAAACAGATCGCCCAAGATCTCAGCCTGCCAAGCAATGCCCTGTACATCCTCTATTTCCTCGAACAACTGTAGTGATCGGTGCGCCATCTCTTGCGCGCTCTTATACGCTTGACGCTGCTGATATATCATGCTCAGAGAACCGGCCGCACCAGCTTGGTTGCGCTTGTGACCCAATCGCTCCTGTACGGATAGAGCTTGCCGATACATAGATTCGGCCTCGTCGAGCCGCTCGGTCTGGAAGTAAATTTGTCCCAAGGTGTCGTATTCAATCCCCAGCCCTTCAAGGCGACCAAGCGGTTCGTCTATGGCCAGTGCTTTATGCAACAATTCTTCGGCATGAGCCATTTCGCCGCGAGCCATATACACGCGAGCGAGACTTTGATACTGGTTGGCCATACCGGGGCGGTCGTCTATGGCTTGGTATGTATTTAGGGACTCTTCTATGTATTCCAGTGCGCGGTCTAACTGGTCGCGGGCAAAAAACAGATTGCCCATATTGCCGTAGTCCACGGCGCGTCCAGCCTTATCGGCCAATGCTTCGCGCAGGTGTAAGGCATAGCCGTACAGGCGCTCGGCATCGGCGAAATCGCCCTGCATTTGTGCCAGAAAGCCCAAGTTGCTGTAGTTGTCCGCCAAGCGCGCCCGGTCTTCACTCGCCTTGTTTATTTCGTAAGAGGCCATGAGCCGTTCCCACGCCCGTCCCAAGTTGCCCTGCACCTCACACACCAGACCCCAGCCGCTATAGGCATCGGCTTCTAGCGGGGCATTCCCCGATTTTTCGGCTAGGAGGCGGGCACGCTGGTAGGCGGCCTCCGCCCGGTCGAGTTGGCCGGCTTTCTTGTGCAGATGACCTAGTTGAAGATGGGCTACTGCCATCTCTTGTTCATCTCCGTTTACTTCCGCTTGGGCTAGTGCTTCGAGGACCTTCTCTTCTTCTACTTTTAGGCGACTCATGGAATTCGCGCTCCGCTCGGTTCGGCCCATGTCGGGTGATGGTCTAATAATATCCGCAGATCGCGCAGGCGGCTGGTGGGCCCGTGTGCGTATGCCTGATGAAATGCTACCAAGTCACCCAGCAACGTCTCTTCAGGCAGGAAGGAATCCGGCCAAATACTGGCGTGCCAGAAGTGAAATAGCAGCAATTTGGGATCGCCGTGTTTCCGCTCCATATACTGCATGGCCCGCTTGGGGGCGAGCGTCTCTTCGTGCGCCTTGAGCGGGTCGGAAAAGTCGTGGTAGTGATAGAGGTGATACGTCTTGGCCTCGGATACAAAGCAGGGCCGACAGCCGTGCTGTTGCAGCCGATACGCCAAGTCCCATCCTTCGCTAAAAGCCATGGCCGGATCAAAACCACCCACCGCTAAAAAAGCCTCCCTCAAAACCATGCCGTTGTGCGGAAAAAAGCCCAGCCAACCAATAGGAGAATCGGGATACTGGGCAAAAAGATCGGCTATCTGCTCCTGCAAGGTCTCCAGTTCGGGAAAGGGATAGCCGCCGAGCACAGCGCGGGCTTCGATGCGGTCAAAGGCTCCAAGGACCATATCCTCAGTCAGGATCAATTCCTGCCGGTGGACGCGGAGGTACTCACGTACTACGCTCGGCGTCTGGTCCGCCATTGGGCTACCACGTTGGGGGTCTTGCAGATACTCCAAATCGGGCAAACTGTACTCAGCACCGCACAACAGGGACTCCTGCCCGCCCTGTTCCAGTGCTTCTGCGTGGCGCTGGAGCCATTGTGGATGAGGCAAGGCGTCCCCGTCCAAGAAGGCGACGAATGCTCCCGCTGCGGCCTCCACACCCCGTTTGCGTGCCCGACAACGACCTTCGTTGGGCCGCAGACGAACTACCTTTAGCTCCATCTGGCGACCCACCTCGTCGAGCATCTCGCCCGTCCCATCGCTACAGCCGTCGTCCACGACCACCACTTCAAAGCACGTAGCCGGCACCGTCTGGCCTCGCAATCCGGCTAACACCAACCGCAGACGTTCTTGCTGGTTGTGGGTGGCGATGACCACGGAAATATCCATTTCAGATGTACTCCATGACGAGACGGCACTCGTATTGTAAGCCTTCCGGCATGTGGAATTGCGGCCCAGATGCCATCTCGCGCCGAGCCACCAGTTGTGGTAGGGCCTTGACCGAATGGGAACACACCACGCGGTGGCAATCCAACTGGCCAAAGTAAAAATCGACATAGCGACCCCCGACTTCGGCGATATGACGGCGCAGCGTCTCGTCGGCGACATTGTCTTCCGTGGCCGCCTGCGGGCCAATGACAATGCCGTGAAACTCCACCGGCACCCAACCGCGCTCCGGCGCAAACACTTCCGCCCACGTGTGCCCAAAGAGAATCTCGTTATAGACCGCCATCTCAAAACGACCCTCACCAGCGGGGTAGCCCGCTAAGGCACCGGTGACCTCCCGCGCCGCAATACCCTGTAGGCGGCACAGGGCGATAAAGGCATTGGACAGGGTGATGCAGTGGCCGCCGTTGTCGTTCAACACCATCTGAATGGAAGAAGCCAAGTCCTGCGATGGCTCTTTGGTTTTCTTGAAGCGTTTGGTCGTGGCCAATTGAGTGTAGATGCGACGCGCCTTTTCCAACGGGTCTTCCACTCCGTCGAGGTCCAGTTCGGCAAAAAAGTTTTTGACCACCGCTTCTTGCGCCAGCTTTGGATCAATTTCGCTGTAGCGACGGTATTCGCGGTCTGACAGCCGGGTTGGACCCGTTGGCCCCATACGCCCCTGCACGGTCAACTCGCAGGTGTAGGAAAACTCCATCGAGGCCGAAGCGGCCTCCTCCCACCGGACGGGGTAGCCGTAGAAAAAACCGGCCTGCGGCGCAAAGCACGTGCGCAAATCGGCTGGCGCACAGGTACATAACTCAATATCCCCCTGATGTGGACTCGGTATGGGATAGGGCAGAAAGAGCCGGGTGCTGACGTCTGGCGGCAAGGTCGATGGATAGAGCCGATAGGTATAGGTGAGACGATAGCGCTGGCGATGCCGATGCAGCGCAATGTGGCCATTCACAGGATGAAAAAAAGCGCGGCGTTTCTCTTCGAGGGCGCGATAATCGCTTTCAAAAAACACCGGCTCGTGGTCGTAGAGCCAGTTCCAAGAATCCGCCCGGTCCAAGACCACCTCGCTGCCCTGTCGAATGTGCGGCAGACCGCGACGCAGGTTGCGGTCAAGCAAGGTGCGGAGTTCCTCGACGCCGAGGTTGGCTGGGGTGCTCAGGTTGAGGTGGTGGACAAATTCGGACTCGGGTATCCGATAGACCGCCTCGATCTGGTGGGCGGGACGCTGGGCAACAAAAAAGGCGTCAATCGCATCGGCCGCGGCCTCGCCCCCATCCCATTCCCCGATATGTGCGGCAAATGCCCGGCAGCGCGGGGCAAACTCGTCGCGGTGGGCTAGAAGATCGTCTATGGCCTCCAACAGGGGGGCCACTTGGAGAAACTCGTCCCAATTGAGCTTGCATCCCAAGCCGAGGTCGCGTACTCGGTTGAGGTGGTATTCTTGATCCAAGTGCTCGGGCGCACCAATCACGGGCACGCCTTGGCGCAAGGCATGGTAGATGGAACCAATGCCGCCAATACCCACGAAGAGCGCCGCCCGCGCCAACACCCAAGCCGCCGGCACAAAGTCAACGATGCGGATATTGGAAGCCTCTATTGGTCCAGACCAACGACCCGCTGTAGTCACCAAGACGCGATAGGGCTTGTTGGCCATGCGGTGCAGTACCTCGTCAAGAAAGCCGGGATGAGCGCCGGTGCTGCCGCAGTTGAAATAGATCAGCGGTAACGAATCGTCCCAATCATCCAACTCCGCGATGGAACGGAGTGGCGGCGACTCGATCAATGGCCCCACATAGCAGTAGTAGGGTGGAGTCTGTTCACCCGGTGGGTGGAACTGGGGCACATCGGCCACCAAGCGGAGGGTATGGTGCGGCTTGAAGGTAGAGATGTGGTTGCGAGCGTATTCGTCAAAGGGTTCGGTGCCTAAGGAAAAGATTGTGGGTAGGCGAATGGGAAAAGGATAGCCCGGTTGATTGTAAGCCGCCTCTATCAGTGCTATATCCATTCCCTCAAGGGAGGCAGTAATCCGTAAGGTGGGCCGCAGGTCTGCCAACACGAGTGCGGGAAGGAGCCGCCGGAGAAGGGCGCGTTCGGCTTGCACACAGCGGTCTATCCACTCGGCATTGTAATAGCCGTAGTCGCTGCGGGATACATATTCATCCATGCGGCTCTGCGGCATGGTTTCTACGTCATAGACCTGAAACCCTTCGGCGGCGATCCGGTCTGCGTGAGGCCCCATCCCGGCGAATTCGACGGGGTAGCCGCGTGTCCGCAGTGCACGCCCCACAACCAAAGGCCGGATGGTATGAGCCAAGCTGTAGCCATGGAAAAAGATCAGGACGGGACACTCGTGGCGCGGCAAGCCCTTGACCGTGCTAGCCCATTCCAGACGGACGCTCAAATGCTGCAAGCCCGTCGCTATGCGTTGGCGCAATGTCTCCAGCATGTCTGCTCTCCGTTCGTACGTCTATTCGAGTTTGACCATTTTGCGAATGCGTGTCTGTTCGCCCACCTGCAACCGATACAAATAGACCCCAGCGGCGACGGATTGCCCCTGCCTGTCCCGACCATCCCAAGCCAGCCGATACTCGCCTGCCGCCAACGGACCGTTCCACACCTGACGCACCGGCTGCCCCAAGACGTTGTAGATCGTTACGTCCACATCGTCCGCGCCAGTAGCTACCGATACGGGAATGGTTGTAGTGGGATTAAACGGATTGGGATAGTTGGCACCGAGGGCAAAGGCTGTAGGCGCAACGGCCGTCTCGCCCGCGACGGCTGTGGGTGCCGGAACGCCTTGGTTGAGAAAGACGAAAGCCCCACCCGGACCGCCTTCCACACTCCGGCCTAACACCACCAGATCGGTTGCCCCATCGCCGTTGACATCGCCAGCAAGCACTTGCCCGCCCACGCCCGGCAGCCGATAGCGCCCTTCGAGGACAGGCACCCCATTGCGCTGGCCGACCAGCACCACTAGGGCCGGCCCGGTCGCCAAGTTGCCATCCACCACGGCCAAATCCAGCAGGCCATCGCCATTGAGGTCGCTGGCAATGGCCCGATGCGGCACGAGTACCTGTGAGCCGAGTAGGGTGTGGCGTACCAACACACCCGAAGCGTCCACACGCCACAGCGCTAAACCGTGGTAGGTGGTGCCGCCGAGAAATTCAAATTGTAAATCCCGATCAGGAGGCCCGATCAACTCTACCGCCCCATCGCCATCAAGGTCGGTGAGCAGATGCAGGTCACAAGGATTGACCACAGTCTCCAAAAAGAGCGGTGGATCCTTGCTGGTCGCCCATGGCTGAGTCAATTGCAAAGTGCCTTGGGGTAGGTAGCACGGTCGAACCCATAACAAGCGCACGGCCTCGCCCAACGGTTGCCCGGCGAGCAGCAAAGCGAAGAGATTCTCCTCGCTATCGAGGACGAACCGATCGCTACGGACAAAGTCGAAGGCACCGTCATTGAACCACATAATCACATTGGACCAAGTGTCGCCTACTTCTACGCCCAACAAGTCTAGGTCGCTATCGCCATCGCCATCGGCTAGGCCAACAAAAGCGACATCGGACAATTGCAGGATGGGTTCAAAACCGTCCTCGCCGCGATTCTTCCACAGTTCAACAGGACCACCCACTTGAACGGCCAGATCAAGGAGCCCATCTCCATCGAAATCGCCTCCTGCAAGGACGGGGTTTGGGTACGATCCCCCCCCTGTCTTGAAGAGGGAAACCTCTTGGGTGGGGGCAAAGCCACCCAGACCGTCATTGGACGCCACCAGCCAGCCCGTTTCTACCCCCCCGCGGTGGCGCACCCAGATCAGCACCAAATCCACATCCCCATCGCCGTCCACATCCCCCCAAGCATGTTGCGGGAGTCGGGAGGCTGTCATCTCGATGCCCTCGACGAGGGGAAAAAAACTGGGCGCGGCGAACAACCCTCCGGGCAACCCCTCCTCCACGGCGATCTCCCGGGGCGGCAATTCCCCTAACAGCAACTCTTCGGCTCCCGTCAGTTGAATCCAATCGACCTCGACAAAGACCGGATGATCGGCCGGACCCTGTGGGTTGACGTTTAAATTCAATTCTAGTTGGAAGTTGAAGAGGGTGTCCTGCCAGATGATCTCCTCTTGTGGGTTTGCTTCCCCAGCCGCTTCCAAGGCGCGTAAGTCCACAGTGATGTTTTCCCATTCAGTGGGGTAGATTTGATAACGGCCTATAGTGAACTTCCCCTGATAGCTTAGTTCGGTTGGTCCCAACTCCTCCCGGAAGCGTCTATACTCGGCATTGAACCACTGCATCAGGAGATTCCCCCCGGTGGGGCGGTCGTGGATGATGCGCAGCCGTATGGTGATGTAGTCGAACAGAGCGGAGTCTTCTCCAATCGGCGGCGAGCGCAATTGAATAGCCGGTAGTTGCCCGCCCGGCACGGGAGCGATGCGCCAGACGCCATCTTCGACTTCGCTGTACACCGTGGTGGAGTTCCTATGGTCATCGCCTAAGAAGCTCTCTTGGGCAGCCCAACCCCAAGTCGTGTCGTCGGCAAAATCCCACGTTAGGGCGAAGACGCCAAGCGGAGCCGCCAATAACCCAATAGCAATGAGCAAGTAGTGCATAGTTTACCTCCAGCAGTGAGGAAGTATGTTGACAGATCGAATACTCTACCTCCATGCGCCCGACCCACACAGCCACACAGAGAATCATTAGCCCATGTGGCACCCGGCCCGAGAATGCCACATGGGCTATATGTCTCAGCAGGTGCAGGACGCATTCTTCCATAGACAGCCTAACGCACTGTCGTGATAGTATTTGACCTGAGCCCACCCTCTGGGCGTACCATCGTGATTCCAAGCACATGGGATGTCAGTTCGGCAGACCTGTCCAGACGAGCCTTCGGCGATTCCATAGCAGGAATCGGCCTGCGCCCGGTCGGCGGTCCCAAACACCACCGCCAGCCCCGCCACCACGCTACCCAACCACCCCAACGCCAACCCCTGGCGCGGCTCCACGTGCCCGCTGGTCGATGTGGCGAACTCTACCAGTGGTGCCAGCAGCGTCGCTTCGAAAACAAACGTTAAGGACTGCATACGTCATTCCTCCTCGAAAGGATAGGAAAGGGATCAGCAAACCGTTATGGTTGCTGACTTGGAATGAAAAACCTGCGAACACGCGATAGCACCTCCTTTCTGGGCCGTAGTAGTCATGGCACTTATCCCTCAAGGCCTTCGCTAGGCTGTGATTGGCCAAAACCCCGCACAAACTCCCACGCCGGCGGCCACCCCACCGCCAAGTCCACCACCCTCCCCGCCGCATCCACCTGATACACCGTAGGCACCCCGGGCGTTTTGTACGCCTGTGCAACGGCACCAGTCGAGTCGATCAACACCGGATACGTAAAGGGATAGGTCTCGCTAATTTTCCGAGCACCCTCCTCCCCGGTGCAGATAAACACGAGTTGTTGATCCGCATTCAGTGCAAAGGCTTCGAGTTCCTTTTGTAATTTCTGGCAATACGGACACTCCGCATTAACAAAAACGAGCAGGGCAGACTTCCCCTGTAAAGTGCTCAGTTCCACCATGCCACCCTCTACCGTCGGCAGCGCGAAGTCCGGCGCGGCCTCCCCCGGTTGCAGCACCTTGGATAGCGGATTGGCCGACGGCTCAGTCCAGACCACCGGCGAGAGCGCCGACGAAGCAGGGCGCAGCGCCAGAAAGAGCACGACCGCGGCGCAGGCTATCACCGTCCACACCACCGGACGACGCAAGAGATCTACATATTGCATGGCGTATTCATCCTTTCAGGCCCCTCCAGCCAAGTGTATGACGACGGCGGAACCCTGGTCGCCAGTAGCAGCCTTGGCCACGTTGCCCTCGGCATCCACCAAGACAGCCGTGGGAAAAGCGTTTACCTCAAAAGGCGGATTAGCCGTCAACAGGGAATCAAAAGCAACCGGGAACGCAAAACTGTGTTCCTCCACTTTGTCTTGCATGGCCAGCCGGTCGCCCGAGGCAATCAACAGGACCTTCACTTCCTGCACCTGCGAGGCGCGCAGCAGGTGGGGATAAATGCTCTCGCAGGCCCGGCACTCAGGATCGGCGAAAATCAGCAGATAGGGCTCGCCCGCAAATGGCGCGTTGGAAACCTGCCCCGTTCCCTCCAGACTTTCTAGTTCCAGTACGGCCGCTGGCGTACCCAGCACATCCCAAAACTCCACATCCAGCGGATCAATCGGCGGCGGATGGACGATCTTGGCCGCGAGGAAGGTACACATTCCCAACAAGATGCCCGTGGCCACGATCAAGGTCGTAGCCCCGCGATTAGGTCTGAGAGCGTTCACAGGTGTTCCTCCTCGCTTGCCGGCGTCCCCAGCGGCTGCTCCCGCACCCACGCCGCCGCCCTATTGAGCTGTTCGACAAGCCCCCCGGCTGAAAAAGTGGCCCCGCTGATCCCATCGATATTGGATTCGAGCACCAGTTCGGTCGCCACCGGGCGACCGGCGAATTGGCGCAAAAACCGCACGGTATCCACCCGCTCGCCGCGCACCTCCCAATCGTCGAGCAAGAGCACCTGCACCAGCGCGTCGCCCTCGGCGTCGTACAGCGCAGCGGCCAGCACGTCCCGGCACACACTACAGGCGATATCGTAGCGGAACAGCACCAGCCGATACGCTGCCTGATCGCCGCGCACGACTTGATAGGCAGCCACGAGGCCAGAAGTCGGCTCTGGCGCAGCCGCCCATATTGGTTGGAGGTAGAGCACACTGTCGGCTGCCACTTGGCGCACGTGCGCCAACAGTTCTTCCGGCGACGGTACGGGCACCAAGGGCTTGGGCTGCAACTGTTGCACCCGCTCGTCAAGCGACGGATAGCGGCTCGCCAACAGCAAAAAGGTCGGCAGCAACACAACCAACAAGACGCCCAAGGCCATCGTTACCGGGTCTTTTCTATCCCGATTCATAGGTCCCTCACCAGCAATGGCTGCAGCGACGGCAGCCAAGGAGAAAACCACTCGATCAGCGGAGCGATCACACTACCGCCCAAGACCACCGTCAACACCCCAGCGACCGCGATGATGGGCGCGAACGGTACAGCCAGTTCCGCTTCCAACTCATGGCCAAAGGACGCGAAAGAACCAACTGCCGCTTTTTCGTGCAGTGTCCGCACTTGCCCCTTGGTCAACGGCCGGCCGGGATAACACAGCACATCCTGCCCCGGCCCGACTTGTGTGCCACAACGGTATTCCCCTGCTCTATCCGCCGCGTAGATCGCCCAACGCGGCACCATGCCTTGGCGCAACGCCGGAATGGGCAGCGCCTGAACGAAGAATCGAGGGGCTACACGCCGGATGAGCGTATAGAGCAAGAACGCGCCCCAACAGACGACCCACAGCGTCAGGTAGATCGGCCAGTCCGGGGAGGACCAAGCCGTGTAGCCACCCAAGATCAGCCCGGGCAGAGCCAACGTCAGCCGATAACGCCGGGGGACGAAGCGGTCCACGAGCAGATAGAGCACTAAGACCGCGACCACCACCTCGACAAAGGTCATCGTCGCGGCCAGCAGGAAGGCACCCAAACCCAGTACTAGCCCGATCAGACCAGCCAACTCCAAACCCAAGTACAGCCCTTGCGCTCCGTCCCAACCCGCCTTGGCGTCGGCCAACCAGCCCGGACGCAACACCGCCCACAACCCCAGCAAAACCAAACAGGTCAGCACTAAGGTGTTCAGCAGCAGCGCCCAAAGCGGCGTATTAAAAGAGGAAAGGGAAGTGGAAGAGAACAGCGTCGGCGGCAGCACCAAGACAACAGCCCAAAACAATTTGGCATCGCCCGCCGCCCAGAAGCCATAGATGTAGAGGACGTAACTAACGGCAAAACCGACCAACAAGACGAGGCCGACTTGGGTCAGTTCGACCGCCCCCCAAAGCCAAAATACACCTTGGCCGATTAACCCAACCGCCACCAGGCCCCAACTAGCCCCGTTGGGGATCTGGCGGAAGTGAATATCGGTATAGGTTACATAGCACCCGCAGAGCGTCAGCGCACAGACCATCGTCAGCTCCAACAAAAACACGCGACTGACCTCACTAAGCAGGGCTTCCATCACGTTGCGTCTCCGGTTCGGGGTGCTTTCGCCTTCCACTGATATGTATGCAAATCCCGTGCCAAAAAGCAGACCACGCACAAAAAAATCCTTCAGAATGCACCTAAAGGATTGAAAAACATGATACTTAAAATTATGAAACAAGGCTTTCTATGAGGCACCGCCGCGCCCTTGGCGCAAGCCATCATACGATTTTCCGTATGAATCATACGATTTTCCGTATGAATCATACGATTTTCCGTATGATTAACGGACGTTACGCGCTATCGCTCAGGGCGTGGCTCCCTTTCGCAAAGGTCGCGCGTAAGCGGGCGTCCAGTGGATCGGGGGCAGACAGCGTGGATTCCCGCCCCGGGTCGGGGCACGGGGGGACGGCACGGGAAGGACGACCCGAGGCGATGGGCCGCATCGGATTTATCTTGCAAGAAACCGGCGTGGGCTCCGGCTAGCGGTAAAAAGTTGACGCTACTTATTTTTGCGGGCGCGCTTTGGGCACACAGCGGCGCGACAGTCAGCCCCGGTCCCGACATCACCGGAGATTAGTTTCCACGGACGCAAGCTTTAGGCGCGACAAATTAAGGACGGTTCGTGAACCGCCCCTATGTACTTAGTCGGCATCGACTAATTGCCGTGCCAATGATCCCTCGCGCGTCAGCGCGTACACCACGATATTGACGCCCAAATTATAGACTAACGGCTCCTCGGCACTGACCAGCACCGAGTGATTAGCCACGTTATTGACCAACGACCAATCCACCAATTCCCGCCCAATGCCCGCCCAGAAATCGGCGTAGTTCCGCATGGAATACACCCCCACTAACTGTTCGCCAACCACAATGCCCTCCAAATAGTCCGGGGTGCGCGGCGGGTAGTCACCCGCCAAAAAGTGCAGATCGCGCATCCCCCGCGGCAGGCTGTTTACATCGTAGAAACAATGATAGAGCGGATGGCTTATCTCTAGACGCTTAAACTGCCAGTCCTTCCACTCTTGATAACCTACCGCTTGAAAGCTGGCGCGAATCAGCGACCGCACCGCCGGAATGTCCAATTGGTCGTCGCTGTAATCGGCCCACAACAGGCTCATAATATCGACAAACACGAACCCGCCGCCGGTCAAATACGCGCCCAAATTGGCCGCCTCGCTGTTGGTAAAATCAAAGGGGGTATTGACCGTCAACAGGACGAAGGGCACTTGCAAAAGCTGCGGATCGTCCAACCGCACCGCGTCGCGCACTTCGACGTGGACTTGGGTCTGGTCGGTCATCTTATCGGCCAATCCTTGCAGCATCCGCCGTTCCACCAAGCGGCGCGGCATCTGGTGATACCAGCGCACTTGGATGTTTTCAGCCCGTACACTCTCTTCAGCCCGTTCAATGGAAGGGCTGTTGATGCCGGACATATAGAGAAAGCCCTTGAGCTGACGCCGATCATTGGGATCGACCACTACCACTGCCCGATGCCGGCCCGTGTCCAATGCCTCCACATCCAGCAACTCCAAGCCCAAGTCAATCTCATCGGCCCCCTGCCGCGTCCCTTCCAACGCCCCCGCTCGCATCTGCGGCCCAATCTGCCGCGCCGGGAAATCCGGCACCGGCAGCACCAGCCGATCCGGCAGCGACGCGGTCGGTATCCGCAACGCCGCCGCTTGCACCATCGGCAGCCGACGAGACGCCGTAGGAGCCGGCCGCTGCGCGACCACCGGGGCCGCTTGCAACGCCGGACGCCGCACTAACGGACGCTGTTGGGGCCGTTGGCGGCGGGTGAGGCTCCGCTGCGGCGGCGGGCGTTTGGTGAACTTGACCATGATCTGCGGCAGCACCGGGTATTGCGTAACTCGCTCGTGGTGCGTCAGGCCGAAAAGCACCAGCAGATGCAGCCCCAGCGACAACGCCAAGCAGCTTTGCAGCTTGCTATTCTTGTGCAACGGGACTTTCCACGGCCGTTTCATCCGCGCATGTCTCCTCTCAAAGGATGAAAGTCAAGCATTCGCGTGCGCTCTTGCATTTGTTCGCTCGAAATGGTCTGATACGTTTCGTGAAACCCTCGGCCTCTTCCTGCTTGTTCTGCCGGAGTGCCAACTGACCCAAGTTGCCGCATTCTTCCGCCCAATAGGCTCTATTGCCCGACGCCTCGTGAAGTTGCTGAGCACAGGTGTGCAACTCTTGCGCTGTACGTATGTCGCGATTTTGTGCGACCCGTGCCCGCTGTACGGCTACGTCTCGTTCGGGAATTAACGGAATGATTTCCATACCTTGTAGTGCCCTCCTTAGTTATAGTATCACGACACAACATCCCTCAACTCACTTCGCATCGACTAATTGCCGCGCCAGCGATCCCTCGCGCGTCAGGGCATACACCACGAGATTCACCCCCAAATTATACACCAACGGCTCCTCGGCACTGGCGAAAAACGGGCTACCCCTTTGGTTCGTCCCCAAAGCCCTATCCTGCTCCTGCTTGATGACACCCGCCCAAAAATCGGCGTAACCGCGCATCGAATACCCCCCGACCAATTGATCGCCGACCACAATGCCCTCTAAATAGTCCGGGGTGCGTGGTCGATCGACGCCTCCAGAATCAAACAGAAAATCTATATCGCGCATTCCGCGCGGCAGGCTGTTTATATCGTAAAAGCAATGATAGAGCGGATGCGTTAGCTCTAGACGCTTAAACTTCCAGTCCTTCCACTCTTGATAACCCACCGCTTGGAAACTGGCGCGAATCAGCGACCGCACCACCGGAATGTCCAATTCAGCGTTACTAAAATTGGAACTGGCCCACAAAAGGCGGACGATATCGACAAACAGAAACCCGCCGCCGGTCAAATACGCACCCAAATTGGCCGCCTCGCTGTCGGTAAAATCAAAGGGGGTATTGACCGTCAACAGGACAAAAGGCACTTGCAAAAGCTGCGGATCGTCCAGCCGCACCGCATCGCGCACTTCGACGTGGACCTGCGTGCTGGCCGTCATCTTGTCGGCCAACCCTTGCAGCATCCGCCGTTCTGCCATCTGGCGGGGCATCTGGTGATACGAGCGCACGCGCATGTTTTCGGCCTGTTCATTGTACTCAGCCCGTTCAATAGAGGGGCTGTAGATGCCAGACATATAGAGAAAGCCCTTGAGCTGGCGCCGGTCGGTGGGATCGACCACCACCATCGCCCGATGCCGACCCGTATCCAATGCCTCCACATCCAGCAACTCCAAGCCCAAGTCAATCTCATCGGCCCCCTGCCGCGTCCCGGCCAACGCCCCCGCCCGCATCTGCGGCCCAATCTGCCGCGCCGGAAAATCCGGCACCGGCAGCACCAGCCGATCCGGCAACGACGCGGTCGGTATCCGCAGCGCCGCCGCTTGCACCATCGGCAGGGGACGCGACGCCGTAGGAGCCGGCCGCTGTGCCACCACCGGGGCCGCTTGCAGCGCCGGACGCCGCACTAACGGGCGCTGTTGGGGGCGGATGCGGCGGGTGAGGCTCCGCTGCGGCGGCGGACGCTTGGTGAACTTGACCATGATCTGCGGCAGCACCGGGTATTGCGTAGCCCGTTCGTGGCGCGTCAGGCCGAAAAGCACCAGCAGATGCAGCGCCAGCGACAATGCCAAGCAGCTTTGCAGCTTCCTATTTTTGCGGAACGGGACTTTCCACGGGCGTTTCATCGCCTGCAAGGATGGATGCTTAGGCTGTCCCATGCCGTCTTACTCTCATGCGAGTCGAATAGCTCAACGTAATATCCCCTCAAGGCAGCTTCGTCATCTTTTTCGCTTCTACCCGTCCGTCCACCGCGACCTGATAGACATATACTCCCGCCGCCACGGCCCGGCCCTGCTCATCGCGGCCATCCCACACAAACCGATGCGTACCCGCCCCCAGCGGCCCGTCCCACACCTGCCGCACCCGACGACCCAACACATCGTACACCCGAAGCGACACACGCGCCGCATCCGTCGCCAACTCAAGCGGCAGCATCACCGACGGATTAAACGGATTGGGATAGCTGTCGCCCAGCCGATACTGCGCCGGCCGCACTGCTGCCGCCGTCCGTACCGCCGTCGCTTGCTCCGTTAGCGAATTCTTGAGCACATGCGCCCCGCCCAAGATCGGGTCTAACACCACCAAATCGACATCGCCGTCGTTATCCATATCCCCAGCCAGCACATGTCTGCCAGCACCCTCCAGCCGATACCGCTCCCCTGCTTGAGTCGGCTGGACGCTGCCGCCCCATTCGATAAACACTCCAAAGCCCGAAACCCGATCTCCCCCGATAAACACCCAATCATCTACCCCATCGCCATTCAGGTCTGCTACCAACAGCGGCGAGCGCCGCAACAGCCGATCATCATACAGCACCTCCGCCTCAAGCCGGTCACCGGCCCCCTTGCGCTGCAAAACCAGCCCCTTGCTTCCTTCGATTATATCCGAAGTCAACTCGGTGAGGAAATCCACCCGTCCATCGCCGTCAAAATCGCCCACACCTATCAGTTCCAGCGGTTCATCAAATTCAAAGACCTCGCCGCTCTGAGACTCCTCGCCCAAGGCCCCTACAAACCACGTGTAAATCCCCCTCGACTCCCCAAGGATTGGTGTCCAAAACACATCAAGTGTTCCATCGCCGCCAAAGTCGCCGATATGAAAGGGAGTATAGTCTTCGCTCGCCGCTACCTCCTCGACCGTCCATACTCCCTGTTCCACATCCCACACCGCTAATGTGCTGTAAAACTCGGCCGTACCCGCCCTCACTTCCTCTAAAGAGCCTTCAAAGCCAGCCGCCCCGACAAATAATTCAACCCGGCCGTCGCCGTCCCAATCCGCCACACTATGGATAGGTCGGTCCATCTGTGCGAGCACCTCGATTTGGAGGTCTGGCCCGACAGACCACACTTCGGTGCGGGGCTCCCGGTTACTTCTTGATATCGCGATTTCGTCTTTACTATCGCCTGTCAAATCAGCACCCATCACTATTAAGACCACTCCTGAACCCTCCTCGACCGCTACTTCCTCTATAACAGGTCCCCGTTCCAAGGCCCCTCGCCCGTCATTGACGGCCATCAGCCAGCCACGTTTAGACTCACGCCCCTGTGGTATTTCTGTTTGCGTTGCCCACAGGCCGAATAGGTCTAAGTCGCCATCACTATCCAAATCCGTCAACACATGGCCCCCTACCTCCCCTAGATACCCTCTCCCACTCCCCCCATGGGCTGTTTCCCCTATGCCCGGCGCAATAGGATAGAACATCGGCGGGGCAAAAAGACCAACGCCAGCAAAGTCAAAATAGTACTCTACCGACGGTGGTGGCAGTTCCCCTTCGATCAACTCTGCCACCCCGGTCAACTCGATCCAGTCAATCTCAAACGCCTCGACAAACTCAAAATTCTTAAAACTGAGTCGAATATTTTTTAACAAGCCCTCCCATCTCCTGTGACCAGCCAAGGACAGCACCATTTCTTGCCACTCGGTGGTATAGACTAGTTGTTCTGTGGTGATTTCTTCTGGATCAACATCAATACCAATATTAAAATAGAAACCTGAAGCGTTCTCCCACTCGATGGAAAAAGCACCTTCCGTAGGGCGATCATGGATAGTACGGAACCGAACGCGGACTTGGTCGAACAAACCCGAATCGTATCCAATGGTCGAAGAAACCAATTCGACACCCGGGCTGGAGGCGTACAAACTATTAGTGATGGAGGGATTGACCTGGATCCGCCACACCCCATCTTCGACCTCCCCCGGAAACTGGTGGAATTCACGCGTACCTCCCCATGTAAGAGCTTCTTTGGGGCTCCATCCTTGCGTCGTTCCATCGTCAAAATCCCACTTGATCGCCTCGGCGAGGCTACCCCATAGCATAACGCACATAACAATAGCTAACTTCAACATGACATCACCTCCATAGTCCATAAGCACTAAAGGAAAAGGGGAGGGGAGCCAACTCAATCTCTACGATTGAATCGGCCCCTTATACCTTAGCGAGAAAACGGCTCTACAGCAGCTAAAATTGTCCGTGGATTAAACCGGAGTAAATCCAATATAATGGATGCTTAGGCTGTCCCATGCCGTCTTATCCTCGTTCGAGTTAAATAGCTCAAAGGAATGGCCTCTCACGGCAGCTTCGTCGTCTTCTTAGCTTCCACCTGCCCGTCTATTTCGACTTTATAGATATACACCCCGGCGGCCACCTCCTTACCCGCTTCGTCGCGGCCATCCCACACAAAACGATGACTTCCCGCCCCCAACGGACCGTCCCACAACTGACGTACCCGATGCCCTAACACATCGTAGAGTGCCAAGTGGACCCGCTCCTCGTCGGTGGCTAGGTCGAGGGGAATGACCATCCGGGGATTAAACGGATTGGGATAGGCATTGCCTAGCTGGTGCTGCGCCGGCCGCGCATCCGCCAACATCAGCACGGCGGTCGGCGTTGACACGGCATCCGAACAAGGCGTGGAAGAGCAGAGACAACTTTCCCAAGTGTTGTCGTTGAAGTGGTACGTTGTGCAGTGCCGGTACGGCTCGGTCGAGTTAAACTCCGCGCATTTGTTGGAGTAGCCGCAGGTAGTCTCTTGGTTGGTCGCGGTTGCTGGCACGGCCTCCGAACAAGGCGTGGACGAGTACCAGCAATCTGCTATGCCGAGGTCGCAGAGCGCGTCCAAGGCATAAGTGCAGTAGAGGTATTTCGCCTCCGGCTCCGCTGGGTCCACATCCGCCCGTGTGCAAATTGGATGCTCGGAGTTGGAGCTACAGTCGAAACAATGGGTCCAGCTAATATCGCCACAGTAGGTCCGGTCGGGGTCGGCTTCAGCTTTGTTGATCCCGAGCAGGATCACAAGCCCTGCGAGGACACTTACGACCAATCCTTGCCCCTGCCGCATCGGAGCCAAGCCGCTAGACGAGCCGATAAATTCACGCAAACTGTTCATAATTCATCTCTCTTCCCCTCAAGGTAACTTCGTCAGCTTTTTCGCTTCCACCTGCCCGTCAATTTCGACCTTATAGATATACACCCCAGCGGCCACGTCTTTGCCCACCTCGTCGCGGCCATCCCAAGTAAAACGATGACGGCCCGCCCCCAGCGGCCCGTCCCACACCTGTCGCACCCGACGCCCCAACACGTCGTACACGGCCAACGACACCGCCACCGCGTCCTTTGCCAAATCAAGAGGGAGCACCACAGCCGGATTGAATGGATTGGGGTAGCTATCGCCGAGCCAATGCTGCGCCGGTCGGCCCACCGCCGCTGGCGTCAGCACCGCAGTCATCTGGGCCGACTCGGCCTCCGAACAAGAAGTGGAGGAGCAATCGCAATGTCTCAAATAGATGTCGCCGCGGGCGTCATAATACGTGGTGCAGTGCCGATACGGCTCAGTCGAGTTAAACTCCGCGCAATCGTCGAAGTAGCTGCACTCTGTTTCTTGATTGAAGCAACCATCGGTCGGCCCGGCGATCTCGGTTAGCTGCTCTACCTCCGAACAGGGCGTAGATGAGCACTCACAAAATTCTCGAAAATAAACATCGCCTCGGGCGTCATAATACGTGGTGCAGTGCCGATACGGCTCGGTCGAGTTAAACTCCGCGCACCCACTGTGGTGGCTGCACTCAATTTTTCGGGTCAGCACGATGGGCGCGTTCGGCTGCTCGATCTCCGAACAGGGCGTGGACGAGTACCAGCAATCTACTA
The DNA here is from genome assembly GCA_965233785.1 of Candidatus Latescibacterota bacterium. Taxonomy (GTDB): domain Bacteria; phylum Latescibacterota; class UBA2968; order UBA8231; family UBA8231. The sequence continues at coordinate 6,233,075 of OZ247580.1, read as the reverse complement.
TGTAGAAGCGGCAGTCCGCGTCCAAACCATAGGTGCAGTAACGATATGTTTCCTGTGGTTCCATCAGTGCACAATCTGAGCTGGGGCTACACGCGGTCCAAGTGTATGGGCACTTAGTGTCGGCTCTGGCTTCCTCGACCCCGAGCAGAACCACAAGCACGGCGAGGACACGGACGCTCCCCCCGAGTCCCAGCCCCTGCCGCATCGGAGCTAAGCCACTGGACGAGCCGATAAATTCGCGTAACCTGTTCATAGTTCATCTCTCCTCACGGCAGCTTCGTCGTCTTTTTCGCTTCTACCCGTCCATCCACCTCGACCTGATAGATATACACCCCAGCGGCCACCGCCCGGCCCGCCTCCTCGCGGCCATCCCACACAAACCGATGGCTACCCGCACCCAGCGGCCCCTGCCACACCTGCCGCACCCGACGACCCAACACATCGTACACCCGAAGCGACACACGCGCCGCGTCCGTCGCCAAATCAAGGGGGATTACTACTGCCGGATTAAACGGATTGGGATAGCTGTCGCCCAGCCGATGCTGCGCCGGTCGCGCCACCGCTGGCGTCAGCACCGCGGTCGCTTGCTCGCCCAGCGAACTCTTGAGCAGATGCACTCCGCCCAATATCGGATCTAACACCACCAAGTCGAGGTCGCCATCGCCATCCATATCCCCAGAGAGTACGTATCTCCCACTGCCCTCCAGCCGATGCCGCTCCCCTTCTTGAGTAGGATTGACACTGCCACCCCACTCGATAAACACCCCAAAGCCCGAAGCGCGGTCTCCCCCGATAAACACCCAGTCGTCCACCCCATCGGCGTTGAGATCGCGCACCAATATCGGCGAGCGCCGCAACAGCCGATCATCGTAAAGCACCTCCGCCTCAAGGCGGTCGTCGGCTCCTTTGCGCTGCAAGACCAGCCCTTTGCTCCCTTCGATTATATCGGAGGAGAACTCGGTGAGGAAATCCACTTGCCCATCGCCATCAAAATCGCCGATGCCGACCGGGCTCAGCGGTTCATCGAATTCAAATAAGTCGCCTTCGGGAAGCCCCCCGGTTTCGCTTTGCTGCAACGCCGCGTCCAAGGTCCCCACAATCCACCTGTACACCTGCCGCGCATTCCCGGCGATCGGCGTCCAGAACACATCGAGGATGCCATCGCCGGTAAAGTCGCCGATCACGCTAGCACTATAATCTTCGGAAGCCGTCAACTCCTCGACCGTCCACACGCCCTGTTCGACATCCCACACCGCCAAGGTGTTTAGAAACTCGGCCGTACCCGCGAGCATTTCCTCTAAAGAGCCTTTAAACGTAGTCACCCCCACAAACAACTCCACCCGGCCATCGCCATCCCAATCCGCCACCGCACGAACCCATCTATCAACCTGCACCAGTACCTCCACTTGCAGTTCCTCATCAATAGACCACACTTCGGTGCGGGGCTCCCGGTTGCTTCTAGATATGACGATTTCGCTTTGGCCATCGCCGGTCAAATCAGCCCCTATCAACCGGATGGTCCCCCCTATACCATCCTCATTCACCTCGGTGCCAAGAGGCCCTCGTTCCAAGACCCCTTGCCCGTCATTGACCGCCATCAGCCAGCCACTTATAGACCGACGCCCCCCGAACTCAACGTCCGTTATCGTTTCCCACAGGCCGAACAGGTCTAAGTCGCCATCGCCATCCAAGTCGGTCAACACCTGACCCCTTATATCCCTCAGATGCCCGTTTCCAAGCCCTAGTTCCCCTAGGCCCGGCGCAAGCGGATAAAACACCGGCGGCGCAAAGAGGCCGCCGCCAGCAAAGTCAAAATAATACTCTACCGGCGGCGGCGGCCGTTCCCCCTCGAGCAATTCTTCCACCCCGGTCAACTCGATCCAGTCAATCTCAAATCCCTCGACAAACTCAAAATGATTAAAACTGAGTTGAATGTTTTTTACCAAGCCCGCCCAGCGGTCTTGACCGGCCAAGGAGAACACCACTTCCTGCCACTCAGTGGTATAGACAAGCCGTTTACTGAGGGTTGCAGCAAAATGTCCAGTAGTGTCAGCAATACCATGCAAAAAACCCGAATCGTTTTCCCATTCAAGCCAAAGAGCGCCTTCAGTTGGACGGTCGTGAACGCTGCGGAACCGGACGCGAACTTGGTCGAACAGCGCCGAATCGTAACCAATAGGCGAAGAAATCACTTGGACCCCCGCCTGGGAGGTTCTCATAACGGCGGCGGGATCGATCTTGACCCGCCACACGCCTTCATCCACCACCCCCGGAAACTGGTAAAATTCACGCGTACCACCCCGGACGAGGGCTTCTTTGGCGGTCCATCCTTGCGTCGTCCCATCGTCGAAATCCCACCGGATTGCCTCGGCGAGGCTACTCCACAGCACAAGGCTTGCAACAACGACGAACTTCAGCATGATAGCACCACTCCTTTCCAACTGTAACCTTCTGACCGACAGCGTACTGTCCGTGAAGTAAGAAAAAGGGAGCTGGCTTAATCGTAGGGTTTAAGCCAGCCCTTTACACCTTAGCAAGAGAAACGGCCCGACAGTAGCTAAGATTGTCTCAGATATTCACGGGCAGCAGTAGGGGGCACTGCATACTACTGTTTCGCAGTCCGAGCTCACCGCACAGCTCTGACACTTTTTAGCCGCGCTTCCATTCGTGGCCTCGTCGCATGCTACACTGTACCCAAGGTCTCTTATCCAAGGCGATACGCCACAATCATTGTCGGCTTTGGCTTCCTTGCCGCCGATCAGGATCGCCACCCACGTAAGGGCACTGATAACCCAACCCAGTCCCAAGCCCTGCCGAACCGGAGCCAAACCACTCGACGAAACGAAAAACTCACGCAAACTGTCCATGATCCATCTCCTTAGTAGTCCAGTACCTCCGCGACCTGATGCCGCTTCGGTACTGGAAGTGAAAATTGAGCAACGACCGATACGAGTTCGTATCACCTCACCTCCTTTCGTCTCCATCGGCCTCGCCTTCCACTGATATGTATGCAAATCCCGTGCCAAAAAGCAGACCACGCACAAAAAAATCCTTCAGGAGAAACCTAAAGGATTGAAAAACATGATACTTAAAATTATGAGATCGGGTTTTCTATGGTGCACCGCCGCGCCATCGGCGCAAGCCATCATACGATTTTCCGTATGATTCATACGATTTTCCGTATGATTCATACGATTTTCCGTATGATTAACGGACGTTACGCGCTACCACTCAGGGCGTGGCTCCCTTTCGCAAAGGTCGCGCGTAAGCGGGCGTCCAGTGGATCGGGGGCAGACAGCGTGGATTCCCGCCCCGGGTCGGGGCACGGGGGGACGTTCTGGCGCGGGAAGGACGACCCGAGGCGATGGGCCGCATCGGATTTATCTTGCAAGAAACCGGCGTGGGCTCCGGCTAGCGGTAAAAAGTTGACGCTACTTATTTTTGCGGGCGCGCTTTGGGCACACAGCGGCGCGACAGTCAGCCCCGGTCCCGACATCACCGGAGATTAGTTTCCACGGACGCAAGCTTTAGGCGCGACAAATTAAGGACGGTTCGTGAACCGCCCCTATGTACTTAGTCGGCAGCGACTAATTGCCGTGCCAGTGATCCCTCCCGCGTCAGCGCATACACTACGATATTGACACCCAGTTGGCGACGGGTGAGGCTGCGCTGCGGCGGGGGACGCTTGGTGAACTTGACCATGATCTGCGGCAGCACCGGGTATTGCGTAACCCGTTCGTGGCGCATGAGGCCGAAAAGCACCAGCAGATGCAGCCCCAGCGACAACGCCAAGCAGCTTTGCAGCTTGCTATTTCTTTGCAACGGGACTTTCCACGGGCGTTTCATCCGCGCACATCCTTGGTTGTAGCTTTTGCTAACTGGCGTCCCCTCACGGCAGCTTGGTCATCTTCTTGGCTTCCACTCGCCCGTCCACCGCGACCTGATAGATATATACTCCAGCGGCCACCCCCTTACCCTCCTCATCGCGGCCATCCCACATAAACCGATGACTCCCCGCCCCCAGCGGCCCCTGCCACACCTGCCGCACCCGACGACCCAACACATCGTACACCATCAGCGACACCCCTGCCGCGTCCGTCGCCAACTCAAGGGGGATTACTACTGCCGGATTAAACGGATTGGGATAGCTGTCGCCGAGCCGATGCTGCGCCGGTCGCGCCACCGCTGGCGTCAACACCGCGGTCGCTTGCTCGGCCATCGAACTCTTGAGCAGATGCACCCCGCCCAAGATCGGGTCTAACACCACCAAGTCGAGGTCGCCGTCGCCATCCATATCCCCAGAGAGCACGTATCTCCCACTGCCCTCCAGCCGATGCCGCTCCCCTTCTTGAGTAGGATTAACACTGCCACCCCACTCGATAAACACCCCAAAGCCCGAAGCGCGGTCTCCGCCGATAAACACCCAGTCGTCAACCCCATCGGCGTTGAGGTCGCGCACCAATACCGGTGAGCGACGCAACAGCCAATCATCGTAGAGCACCTCCGCTTCGAGGCGGTCTCCGGCTCCCTTGCGCTGCAAGACGATGCCTTTGCTCCCTCCGATTAGATCGGAGGAGACCTCCGTGAGAAGCTCCACGCGCCCATCACCATCAAAATCGCCCACGCCTAATAACCCCTTCCGCTCATCGAATTCAAAGACCTCGCTGTTTTGAAACTCCTCGTCTAGGGCCTTCACCCCCCTAATCGACCTATTCCCGTGCCCGGCGGTCTGCGTCCACAACACGTCGAGTCGTCCATCGTCGGTAAAGTCACCGACCTTAGCAAACGAATAGGTTTGGGAAATCGCCACCTCCGCGGCGGTCCACACGCCCAAGGCGACATCCAAGACCTCTAACCTGCTTTCATACTCCGCCGTACCCGCGAGCGCTTGCTCTAAAGTCCCTTCAAACGTAGTCCCCCCGACAAACAATTCGGCCCGGCCATCGCTATCCCAATCACCCACCCCCCTAAGCCAGCTATCAATCTGCGCGAGTACCTCGACTTCAAGTTTCGAGTCGATAGACCAAACCTCGGTCGAGGGGTCATGGTTGCTTCGCGATACCGCGATTTCGTCCTTACCATCGCCGGTCAAATCAGCCCCCATTACCGCTAAGGCCGGACTATGTAGAGTACTGGCATCTCCTTCCTCTATAATAAGTTTACCTTCCAAGGCACCTTGCCCGTCATTGACGGCCATCAGCCAGCCCGCTTTATGCTCACGCCCCTGCGGTATTTCCGTTTCCGTTTTCCAGAGGCCAAACAGGTCTAAGTCGCCATCGCCGTCCAAGTCCGTCAACACGCCGCCCGTATGATCCTCTATATACCTATTCCCTCCAATAGGGGCTTCCCCTAACCCTGGGGCAATCGGATAGAACACCGGCGGCGCAAAAAGGCCGGTCCCAGCAAAGCCAAAGTAGTACTCTACGGACGGCGGCGGCAGTTCCCCCTCTATCATCTCTTCCACGCCGGTCAACTCGATCCAGTCAATCTCAAACCACTCGACAACCCCAGGCTCGGTATCCTCACCAAAATCCAGTACAAAACCGAGCCGAATATTTTTTAACAGGCCCTCCCATCTCCTGCGCCCAGCCAAGGACAGCACCATTTCCTGCCACTCGGTGGTATAGACTAGTTGTTCTATGGTGTTTTTTTCTGCACCAATAACATCAAGATCAGGATTAGCAATATTAGAATAAAAACCTGAAGCGTTTTCCCACTCGACGGAAAAAACACCTTCCGTAGGGCGGTCATGGACGGTGCGGAACCGGACGCGGACTTGGTCGAACAAGCCCGAATCGTACCCGATGGTCGAAGAAATCACTTCGACACCCGGCGCGGAGGCGTACAAACTATTGGTGACGGACGGATCGACCCGGATTCGCCACACGCCGTCTTCAACCATCCCCGGAAACTGGTGAAATTCACGCGTCCCCCCCCATGTAAGTGCTTCTTTGGTCGTCCACCCTTGCGTCGTCCCGTCGTCAAAATCCCACTTGATCGCCTCGGCGGGACCACCCGACAGCACAATGCTTACAACAACGGCAAATAGCAACATGAGACCACAGATCCTTTCCAACAGGTAAAATTCCGATAGACCGCGTACTATCCATGAAGTAAGAAAGGAAAGGGGGGCCGGCTTAATCGCTACGATTAAACCGGCCCCTTATACCTTCGTTGGCTCCGGCTAGCTGTAAAAAGTTGCCGCTACTTCTTATCCGGGCCGGGCTCTTTCGGTCGCCGCAGTCCATAATGGCGCATACGAGAACGCAGCCGCTCTGGGTTCATGCCCAACAACGCCGCCGCGCCCCGAGCGCCATAGACCCGCCAATGGGTTGCCTCCAAAGCCGCCACAAGCTGCTGCTTTTCGTCCTCCGCTTCGGTCGGCGGTGGCACTTTGTCCGCGGCTCCGGTGGGTCCCCCAACCGACGGAACGGCCGCCGCCCCAGCCGACGCCAGCCCCAAACCCTCCACCCGCACCACGCCGTCTTTGCACAGCAAAACCGCCCGGGCGATCACGTGCTCTAACTCGCGTATATTCCCCGGCCAAGCATGCGCCTGCAAAGCCGCGACCACCGCGTCGTCTATGGTCGGCACCAGCCGCCTGAGATCGTGGGCAGCGCACGCGGCAAAATGCGCAGCCAAAGCCGGTATATCCTCTACCCGTTGCCTAAGTGGCGGCAGCGCCAGCGTGAAACCATTCAGCCGGTAGAACAGGTCGCGGCGAAACGCGCCTTCCTCAATGGCCTGCTCCAAGTCGCTATTGGTCGCCGCGATGACCCGCACATCGACCGCGACCGGCCGCTGGCCACCGACCCGGGTCAAGGTCCGCTCTTCTAAAATGTTCAGCAGCACCCGCTGCGATTCCAACGGCAACGTGCCAATTTCATCCAAAAAGATCGTGCCGCCCGCGGCCAGTTCAAAACGCCCAAGCTGACGGGTGCCGGCCCCGGTAAAAGACCCTTTCTCGTGGCCGAACAACTCGCTTTCGATCAGGCTGGCCGGAATCGCGCCGCAATTGACTTGAATGAAGGGCTGCCCGCGGCGCTGGCTCAGGTCGTGCACGGTCTGCGCCAGCACGCCCTTGCCGGAGCCGGTCTCGCCTACCACCAGCACGGTCATATCGGTCTCGGCCACCTCCGATACGTCTTGCATTACTTCCTGCATAGCCCGACTGCGGCTCGGCACGATAGGGGCGAAACTCCGTAGGTCCTTTGTAACGGCTTGGAGGCGTTCGGTTTGGGGGTCGGGCAGGATGTGCAGGTCCAAGCCGACCACCGCGGATAGCACGCCATCGCGGTCCATGGTCTGCACCTCAAAGCGGTAGTCGCCCACCGGCAGCGTGCGGTACGCGACCTCATTGGCGGCGCTATACGCGCTCCACGCGGCGGCCGGGCCGTGGCCTACGAGGCGGTGGCGATAGCGCATCTGCGCCGCGCCGCTGCGGAAGCTGATGCCTTGGTAGCGGAGGCGGATTTCCGGGATGTCCTCCGGGCAGGAGACCGCTTCGGGCAGGACCAAGCGGTGCCCGGCCAGCACCTCGCGGATGACCAAGCCCGGCCGCGTGTTGCTCGGCTGATAGGCGACCAAGCCGGCCCGGGTCCCAAACCACAGTTGGCCCGTGCGGTCGCAGGCGATAGCCTCAACGGTGTTGTCCAGCACCGACGGCCCCAAGCGGATGCTCTGAAAGCTCTCGCCGTCGTAGCGCACCACGCCCCCGCCGCTGGTCCCAATCCAAATGTGGCCCTGCTGGTCCGCCGCCAGCGCCAAAATGCCATTGGCCGACAACTCGGAAGCATCAACGGTAAAGTAGCGCACCTGCCCGGACGAGTGATCCAAGGCGAAAAGCCCCTGAGCCGTACCGATCCACAGCGTATGTTCGTGCTCCCACAACACGTGGACGTAGGCCATGGTCTCGGCCTCGGCCATCGCCGCCGGGCGGACCTGACCGTCCTCGTACCAGCAGAGGGCCGGTACTCGGCCAAAGAAACCGAGCCAAAAGACCCCGTTTTGGTCTTGTACCAGCGCGCGGCACTCGTCGCCGGCCCACTCGTCGAGCCGAGCAAAGCGCTGGGCTTCTATCCAGCCTAAGCTACCCGCAAGCGTACTAACCCAGATGCGCCCGTGCGCATCTTCGCACAGCCCGGTGATTGTTTCCGCGTGGCTTTCTGTATCCACCGCGATCGCCTGCGGCGTCTGGCCCGCCCACTTGTACACCTCGCCGGTGTCCCCACCACTCCAGACCTGCCCCGCGCTATCTACCAGCAGCGCCGAAACGGGTTGGTCCGCCCCGAGCGAACGGATTTGCCCCGCTTCCATGCAGGCCATACCGCCCATCGTGCCGATCCACACCCGCCCCGCACCATCGGTGCCCAAGTGGCAAACCGCGCGGTCGGGCAGGCCATCGGCTTCGGTGTAGCAGCGGATGCTGACCGGATCGCAACAAATCAGCCCGCCGCCCCAAAGCCCGATCCAAACGTTGCCCTCGCGGTCTTCGTAGGTCAGGCGCGTACCCGAAAAGTTCATCTCCGGCAGAGATGCGGAAAAGGACTGCCACGTTTGACCATGCTGTACCCACACCCCTCGGCACGCCAACCAGAGCCGGTCGTGCGCGTCCGTCCGCACGTGCCGCACCCCGTTTTGCACCCCCCGGTTGGCCGCACCATCGACCGGGACGAAGGCAAACTGCTCGTCGTGCGGATCGTAGCGGCCCATAAAAGCGTCGGGGGTCGTGCTATGGAAGGCGATCCACAGGTGGCCGGCCGCGGTTTGGGCGAACTTCCACGGATGGCGAATCGCCTGCTCGTCCAGCGCCATGCGCCGCCCATCCACGCTGACGATGCCGCGCTCCCACGTGGCCAGCCACGTGGTGCCAGCCGCGTCAGTAGCCATATCGTACACCCGCCCCAACGGCTGGCCGCCCACGTCGGTTAGGCACTGGATGCAGCGGCCTTCGGCAAACCACGCCACCCCCGCGCCGGTCAGCACCAACACCGAGCCATCCGGCTGCGCTTGCAGGCCGACGATCTGGTTGGACGGCAGGCCGTGCTCGGTGGTGTACACCTGAAAGCCGCGCCCGTCATAGACGGCCAGCCCGCCGCCAAACGTGCCGAACAGCAACCGCCCGTCGGCGTCTTCGGCAATGGCCATGACCGTCAGATGCGGCAGGCCGTCTTGGCGACCAAACCGATCAAAATGCACGCTGTCGAACCGGCTGACGCCGCCGTCGGCCGTGGCGACCCACAGAAAGCCTTCGCGGTCTTGGTAGAGGGCTTCAATGTGCATCCCAGCCAGCCCATCAAAGACCGTGTAGTGGCTGCTCGACACATGCTTAAAGGGTGAGTCGTTCATATTAGGTCGGTCCGGGTTTGGTGGAGGTAGGGCGCGGGGGGGGATGCTAAAAAGGGCAATCACAAGGGTTGCCCGGACAAGGGGCAGGGCATGAACTGCTTGCGGCAAGCAACCGAGGTAGGGTACCTATAAGCCAATAACGCCGCAAGGGGCGGGGGATTGGAACCACAGAGAGCCAACGTGGATTGAGACCAGCGCCAGCGTGCCGCACAGCGCGATCAGCACGAGTAAAGAACACGGCTTATTCGTCACTAACGTTACGCAGTGTCCTCAGTATCGGCTACCGGCTTGGTCGGATCGAGGGCGGGACGCCCTCGACGCGGGCAAGATGCCCGCGATCCCAGAGAAAATCGGGCCGAAAACCAACCACCAGCCACTTGCTGCGTAACATCAGTTCGTCATCTATCCATGCCTTCAATCCCCAGCATTCTACTTTCCTCAACTCACGCGATCAGCGAACTCCACCACGCGTGCGAAGGCGCGGTCGAAGTCGAATTGTAGGGGCGAGCGATCGCTCGCCCCTACCTGCAAGGCGATCCGCATATCGAATCGTTCAAGTAATTCAGGACTGCGATATCTGGCAAACCTTATTCATCATCGATCCATGCCTCCAATCCCCAGCATTCTAAGGTGTACTTTATGGGAAGCGTCAGTTGCTGAAAGCGCAGCCGCAGGCCCAGTTGCGCCAAATTGGCCATCTCTTGCCCGAGCTTTAGTCCGCATCGACTAATTGTCGTGCCAATGATCCCTCCCGCGTCAGCGCATATACCACGAGATTCACCCCCAAATCATACACCAGCGGCTCCTCGCCACTAGTGTGAAACGCGCTACTGATTATGTTATGCTCCGAAACAAAATCTAGCTCCTGCTTAGCGATGCCCGCCCAGAAATCGGCGTAGCCCCGCATCGAATACACCCCCACTAACTGCTCCCCGACCATGATGCCCTCCAAATAGTCCGGAGTGAGCGGTAGAGATTCATTAGGTAGAGAGTCCATCTCGCGCATCCCCCGTGGTAGGCTGTTTATATCGTAGAAACAATGATAGATCGGATGAGTTATCTCTAGGCGTCTAAACTGCCAGTCCTTCCATTCTTGATAACCCACCGCTTGAAAACTGGCGCGAATGAAGGAACGCACCATCGGAATGTCCAATTCGTCGTCGTCGTAATTTCTATCCAAAAAGCGGCCAATCTCTACAAATAGGAAGCCACCCGAAGTCAAATAGGCCCCGAGCCGGGCCGCCTCGCTGTCCGTAAACTCAAAGGGGGTATCAACCGTCATGAGGACGAAGGGGACTTGCAAAAGCTGCGGATCGTCGAGCCGCACTGCATCGCGCACTTCCACGTGAACCTGCGTCTTGGCGATCATCTCATCGGCCAACCCGTGCAACATCCGCCGTTCCACCAAGCGGCGCGGCATCTGTTGAGTCCAGCGCCCTGGTGTATTTTCAGTCTTCCCCCTCTCGTCAGCCCGTTCAATGGAAGGGCTGTTGACGCCGGACATATAGAGAAAACCCTTGAGCTTGCGCCGATCTTGGGGATCGACCACCACCATCGCCCGGTGCCGGCCCGTGTCCATCGCCTCCACGTCCAGTAGTTCCAAACCCAAGTCGATCTCATCGGCCCCCTGCCGCGTCCCTTCCAACGCGCCTGCCCTCATTTGAGGCCCAATCTGCCGCGCCGGAAAATCCGGCACCGGCAGCACCAGCCGATCCGGCAGCGACGCGGTCGGTATCCGCAGCGCCGCCGCTTGCACCATCGGCAGCGGACGCGACGCCGTGGGAGCCGGCCGCTGCGCCACCACCGGAGCCGCTTGCAGGGCCGGACGCCGCACTAACGGACGCTGTTGGGGCCGTTGGCGACGGGTGAGGCTGCGCTGTGGCGGTGGGCGCTTGGTGAACTTCAGCATGATCTGCGGCAGCACGGGATATTGCGTAACCCGCTCGTGGGGCATGAGGCCGAAAAGCACTAGCAGATGCAAGGCCAGCGACAACGCCAAGCAGCTTTGCAGCTTGCTATTTTTGCGGAACGAGACTTTCCATGGCCGTTTCATCGGCTTATACCTCTCCCTTTTCGGCAGGTCCTAACCCACGCCCCCACGCCACACCCATTCAATCGTCCCATGCTGACCTTGGAGACGCTCAAACGCTGCAAGCCAGTCGCTTGGCGCAATTTCTTCAGCATGTCCGCTCCAAGTTCGTGCGTCTATTCGAGTTTGACCATCTTGCGGATGCGGGTCTGATCGCCTTGGTGCAGCCGCACCACATAGACCCCAGCGGCGACGGGTTGGCCCTGCCCGTCCCGGCCATCCCAAGCCAGCCGATGTTCGCCCGCCGTCAAAGGACCCGCCCACACCTGGCGCACCGGCTGCCCCAAAACATTGTAAATAGTTAAATCCACATCGCCCGCTTCGGCGGGCACCACAACAGGGATCGTCGTGGCCGGATTAAACGGATTGGGATAATTCGCCCCGAGGGCAAAGGCCGTAGGCATCGTCGCCGTCTCGGCCGCGATAGCAGTGGCCGCTGGAATGCCTTGATTGAGAAAAACGAAAGCCCCGCCGTTGCCTTCCATACTCCGGCCCAACACCACCAGATCAATCGCCCCATCGCCGTTTACATCGCCGGCGAGCACCTCCTTGCCGATGCCCGGCAGCCGGTAGCGCCCTTCGACGACCGGTACCCCATCGCGCTGGCCGACCAGCACCACCAGCGCCGGACCGGTCGCCACGTTGACATCGACCACGGCCAAGTCCAGCAGGCCATCGCCGGTCAGGTCACGGGTAAGGACCCCCTCGTAAAAATGCGGATCCGGCACGAGCACCTGCGGACCGAGCAGGGTGTGGCGTTCCACCCCGCCCGAGGGATCCACACGCCACAGCGCCAAACCGTGGTAGGTGGGGAGCGCATCAAAGTCGAAGAATAGATTCAGCTCGGGCGTCCCAACCAACTCCACCGCTCCATCCCCATTTAGATCGGCGAGCAGGTTCAGGTGACAGGGATTGACCTCGGCGTCAAAAAACAGCGGGGGCGGCGGGCGGGCTGCCCACGGCTGGGTCAGACGCCAAGGCCCCACGGACTCGAAGCACCCTCGGTTCCACAACAGGTACACGGCCTCGCCCACCGGTTGCCCGGCCAGCGGGAGAGGGAAAGCACGGAGATCTTCTTCGGTGTCGAGGAAAAACCGATCGCTGTGGGCAAACCCGCCCGCGCCGTCATTGATCCACATAATCACGTTGGCCGATAGGTCGTCGAGATCCAAGACCACCAGATCCACATCGCCGTCGCCATCGCCATCGGCTAGGCCAATGAGATAGCTGTCAGGTAACTGGAGGATGGTTGCAAAGCCATCCTCGCCCCGATTGAGCCTCAATACGGTAGTCCTACCGTCCCTATCGGCCAAACTAAAAACCAGATCGAGCAGCCCATCCCCGTCTAAATCGCCCCCCGCAATTTCCCTGATGGGCGCGAACCCGTCTTGGCTTGGGCGAAGTACCTGTCCGCTGGGAACCAAGCCGCCCCAACCATCGCTGGCCGCTATGGTCCAGCCCCCAGGGGCTAACACCACCAGATCGGCATCCCCATCGCCGTCCACATCGCCCAAAGTATTTTTCAATATTCCCTCACCGATATTTTGGCCCAGCACAGAAAAACGCGGTTCAGCGAACAATGCGCGGGGCAACTCGGCCTCCACGGCGAGCGCCCGGGGCTGCAATTCCCCCAGCAGCAACTCTTCGGCCCCCGTCAGTTGAATCCAATCGACTTCGACAAAGGCCGGATGATCGGCTGGCCCCTTGGGGGCCCTGTTTAACACGAGCTCTAGTTGCAAGTGAAAGAGGGTGTCCTGCCAAGTGATCTCTGCTCCTGGCTCCGCTTCCAAGTCCCGTATATCTATCGTGATATTTTCCCATTCGATGGGATACAGTTGAGACCGGATCGTATAAAACCCCGACCTGTCGGGCAGTGCGGCGTAGTCCGCTTCCTGCTTGCGGCGTCTGGACCCGACATTGGACCAATACATAAAGAGGTTCCCCCCGGTGGGGCGATCGTGAATGATGCGCAGCCGGAGGGTGACCCAGTCGAACAGGGCCGAGTCTTCCCCAATCAGCGGCGAGATCAAGCGAATGGTTGGTCGTGTCGCGCCCGGCACCGGCGCAATGCGCCAGATGCCGTCTTCGACTTCGCTGTACACCGTGGTGGGAGTAGCTCCACCTAAATTGTTGCCTAACCAGCTCTCCTGGGCGGTCCAGCCCCACGTAGTGCCCTCGTCAAAATCCCACGTTAGGGCCAAGGCTCCCAGCGGAGCCGCTAACAACAAAGCGGCTAAGAGCAAATAGCGCATAATGAACCTCCAGAGTAGGGTTAGTCCGCATCGACCAATTGCCGGGCCAATGATCCCTCCCGCGTCAGCGCATACACCACGACATTGACCCCCAAATCATACACCATCGGCTCCTCGGCACTAGCGACAAACGGTTTCCCCCCTGTGCCATATGCCAAAGTCCAATCTAGCTCCTTCCTAGCGATGCCCGCCCAGAAATCGGTGTAACCCCGCATCGAGTACACCCCCACCAACTGCTCTCCTACTACGATGCCCTCCAAATAGTCTGGAGTTAGCGATGGAGATTCTTTTACTAGAATGTGCATATCGCGCATTCCGCGCGGCAGGCTGTTTATATCGTAAAAGCAATGATAGAGCGGATGCGTCAGCGCTAGGCGCTTAAACTGCCAGTCCTTCCATTCTTGATAACCCACCGCTTGAAAACTGGCGCGAATGAAGGAACGCACCATCGGAATGTCCAATTCGTCGTCGTCGTAATTTCTATCCAAAAAGCGGCCAATCTCTACAAACAGGAAGCCACCCGAAGTTAAATACGTCCCGAGCCGGGCCGCCTCGCTGTCCGTAAACTCAAAGGGGGTATCAACCGTCAGGAGGACGAAGGGGACTTGCAAAAGCTGCGGATCGTCGAGCCGCACTGCATCGCGCACTTCCACGTGAACCTGCGTCTGGGCGGTCATCTCATCGGCCAACCCTTGCAACATCTGCCGCTCCATCAGTCTGCGCGGTAGCTGGAGCCACCAGCGCGGTTGTCCGTTGTGTTTGCCCTGTTCACTATCAGCCCGTTCAATAGAGGGGCTGTAGATGCCAGACATATAGAGAAAGCCCTTGAGCTGGCGCCGGTCGGTGGGATCAACCACTACCATCGCCCGGTGCCGCCCGATGTCCATCGCCTGCACGTCCATTAGCTCTAAGGACAAGTCGATCTCATCGGCCCCCTGCCGCGTCCCTTCTAGCGCACCAGTTCGCAGGTGTGGTCCAATCTGCCGCGCCGGGAAGTCCGGCACCGGCAACACCAACCGATCCGGCAGCGACGCGGTCGGTATCCGCAGCGCCGCCGCTTGCACCATCGGCAGGGGACGCGACACCGTAGGAGCCGGACGCTGCGCCACCACCGGAGCCGCTTGCAGGGCCGGACGCCGCACTAACGGGCGCTGTTGGGGCCGCTGACGGCGGGTGAGGCTCCGCTGTGGTGGTGGTGGACGCTTGGTGAACTTCAGCATGATCTGCGGCAGCACCGGGTATTGCGTAACTCGCTCGTGGCGCGTCAGGCCGAAAAGCACCAGCAGATGCAGCGCCAGCGACAACGCCAAGCAGCTTTGCAGCTTCCTATTCTTGCGGAACGAGACTTTCCACGGACGTTTCATACGGCTTATGCCTCTCGCTTTTCGGCAGGGCCTAACCCACACAATCGTTCCATGAAACGCGGCAAGTCATCCGTTATGTGTTGGCGCAATGTCTCCAACATGACTGCTCCAAATTCATGCGTCTATTCGAGTTTGACCATCTTGCGGATGCGCGTCTGATCGCCCACCTGCAGCCGAAACAAATAAACCCCAGCGGCGACGGGTTGCCCGCCGGCATCCCGACCATCCCACGTTAGCCGATGCTCGCCCGCCGCCAACGGACCGTTCCACACCTGACGCACCGGCTGCCCTAAGACATTGTAGATGGTTAAATCTACATCGCCCGCTTCGGCCGGCACCACAAAAGGGATGGTCGTGGCCGGATTGAACGGATTGGGATAGTTGGCACCAAGGGCAAAGGCCGTAGGCGTCGTCGCCATCTCAGCCGCGATAGCCGTGGCTGGAACGCCTTGGTTGAGCAAGACGAAGGCCCCCCCGTTGCCTTCACTCCGCGCCAGCACGACCAGATCGGTCGCCCCATCGCCGTTGACATCGCCAGCGAGCACCTCGTTGCCGATGCCCGGCAGCCGGTAGCGTCCTTCGACGACAGGCACCCCATCGCGCCGACCAACCAAAACGACCACGGCCGGACCCGTCGCCACATTGCCATCAACCACGGCCAAATCCAGCAAGCCATCGCCGTTGAGATCACGGGCAAGGACCCCACCTTCAGGCGGAGTCGGCACGAGCACCTGCGGCCCGAGCAGGGTGTGGCGTTCCACCTCGCCCAAAGCGTCCACCCGCCACAGCGCCAAACCGTGGTAAGTGGTGCCAAAAGAAAAGTCGAAAAACAAATTCCGCTCAGGCGTCCCGACCAACTCCACCGCCCCATCCCCGTCCAGATCGGTGAGCAGGTGCAGGTCGCAGGGATTGACCTCGGCCTCAAAAAACAGCGGCGGGGGCGGGCTAGCCGCCCACGGCTGGGTCAGACGCCAAGTACCCAACGGCTTCCAGCATGGTCGGTTCCACAGCAGGCGCACGGCCGCGCCCTCCGGTTGCCCGGCCAGCAGGCTAAGACCGAGCTCTTCTTCGGTGTCGAGGAAAAACCGATCGCTGTCGGTAAACCCGGCCACGCCATCATTGATCCACATAGTCGCGTTAGACCATCGGTCGTCGAGCTCCTCGACCACCAACAGGTCCACATCGCCGTCGCCGTCGCCATCAGCTAGGCCCAGGAAATAGCCGTCGAAGAGCTGGAGGATGGTTTCAAAGCCATCCTCGCCCCGGTTGTGCCACAATTCGATGATCCGACCGTTACTAAAGGCCAGATCAAGCAGCCCATCCCCGTCGAAATCGCCCCCCGCAATCTGTGGAAAACTCTCGCTTGGGAGGAGGACCTCTTGAGTGGGGACCAAGCCGCCCAAGCCGTCGCTGGTCGCTATTGCCCAGCCCCCTTCCCACACTTTCCAGACCACGACCAGATCGGCATCCCCATCGCCGTCCACATCGCCCAAAACACCTTGTGATATTGGACCACCGATATCTTGGCCCAGCACAGAAAAACGCGGTTCGGCGAACAACGCGCCGGGCAACCCGGCCTCCACGGCGATCTCTCGGGGCTGTAATTCCCCCAGCAGCAACTCTTCGGCACCCGTCAGTTGAATCCAATCGACTTCGACAAAAACCGGACGACCGGGCGGACCCTGTGTATCATCGATATTTAAGTTTAGGTCTAGTTGCAAGTGGAAGAGGGTGTCCTGCCAAGTGATCTCTGATTCTGGGGTTGCTTCCGCATCGGCTTCCAAAGCGCGTACATCTATCGTGATGTTTTCCCATTCGATGGGGTAAAGTTGCTCGCGGATCGTACGAAACCCCGCCATGTCTGCGTCTCGTCCCGCTTCCTGCTTGCGGCGTCTGGACTCGCCATTGGACCAGTTCATCAGGAGGTTCCCCTCGGTGGGGCGATCGTGAATGATGCGCAGCCGTACGGTGACCCAGTCGAACAGGGCCGAGTCTTCCCCAATCAGCGGCGAGACCAAGCTAATGGCTGGAAATTTCTCGCTCGGCACCGGCGCAATGCGCCAGACGCCGTCTTCAACTTCGCTGTACACCGTAGTAGGACCATGGTCAGTGCTTAAGAGACTCTCCTGCGCAGCCCAGCCCCACGTGGTGTCCTCGTCAAAATCCCACGTTAGGGCCAAGGCTCCCAGCGGAGCCGACAACAACAAAGCGGCTAAGAGCAAATAGCGCATAATAAACCTCCAGAGTCAGAGAGGGAGTAATTCTTTTCGGCAAGGCTACCCATTCAATCGTCCGTTTTTGTCTGGTTGGACAGGATGTATATACCACTGCCCCCACCGCGCACAGCATGCTCCAACACGGCCAAGTCTAGGTCTCCGTCTCCATCCACATCGCCGCTTACGATCGTTCCGCCTAGCCCTTGCAGCGGGTAGTGCCCTTCCCGCCGTGGCACACCATTCTTGCTGCCCATACTGACGACGAG
Organism: Candidatus Latescibacterota bacterium; assembly: GCA_965233785.1. Lineage (GTDB taxonomy): Bacteria > Latescibacterota > UBA2968 > UBA8231 > UBA8231. The sequence continues at coordinate 6,215,540 of OZ247580.1, read as the reverse complement.
GGCCGGCCGGCGAAAATTGCAATCGACAAATACCGCGTCTAGCAAACCATCTTCATCGAGGTCGGAAAATACCACGTCCTGTTGCACGTACACCCTTTCATACCACGAGACCTTGTCTAAGACGCCGTCGCCTCGATTGCTCAACAGATCCAGTCCGGTGAGCACTGTGGGCACAGAGCCTATCGTCGTAGAAGCGATAGCCCGACCGGCCACCATATCGGTATCGCCATCTCGATCAAAATCGCCCGCATAGCAGATCAGACCTGCTGCCGCCACGTTGCGTCTCCGGTTCGGGGTGCTTTCACCTTCCACTGATATGTATGCAAATTCCGTGCCAAAAAGCAGACCACACACACAAAAATCCTTCAGGAGAAACCTAAAGGATTGAAAACATGATACTTACAATTATGAGATTGGGTCTTCTAGGAGCACTCGCCGCACCGTCAGTGCAAGCCATCATACGATTTTCCGTATGAATCATACGATTTTCCGTATGAATCATACGATTTTTATACGACTTTTTCCACCGCTCACGCTCCGTTGGCTGCGGTTCTTGCCCGCTCTAAGAAGATTACTGCGGTCGGCGCAACCCATGCACGCGCATACGAGAACGCAGCCGCTCTGGGTTCATGCCCAACAACGCCGCCGCGCCCCGAGCGCCATAGACCCGCCAATGGGTTGCCTAAGTGGCGGCAGCGCCAGCGTGAAACCATTCAGCCGGTAGAACAGATCGCCGCGAAATGCGTCTTCCTCGATGGCCTGCTCCAAGTCGAGGTTGGTCGCCGCGACGACCCCGACACTTGGGTTGGCCCGTTCCGCGCAGACGAAGAAAACCTCGACGGGGCCAACCACCGTCGCGGCTTTCGCTGGAACTTCCGCGAGCCGGGCGGCGAGGAGTGGATGGTGCGCCTGCTGGCCACCGATTCCAAGGTGTGGGCCATGGCCGAACAAATGCTCGGCAAGGGCCAGCTCGTCCAGCCCGAGCGCATTCGCGGCATCTACTGCACCTTGCCCTACGGCGATCATCCGCCCCAAGCCCTAGGTTGCCACACCGACGGCCACCTCTTCCACCTCGGCGTGGTCGGCTACATCGACGACGTGCCGCCCAACGGCGGCAGCTTCATGGTCTGGCCCGAAAGCCATCGCGCCTTCTACCCCACTTTCACCTCGCAGTACCTGCGCGACCAAGACGAAGCCGCGTACGAAAAAGTGCGCACCGCATTCAACCAGCGCCCGCCCGTCGATACCCACGGCCAAGCCGGCGACATCGTCTTCTGGCACCACCGCCTCGGCCACATGGCCAGCCCGAACACCTCGCGCCAACTGCGCCAAGCCGTGCTCTACGATTTTCTCAAGCAGGACATCGAACAAACCCAGCAAGAGCCGCCGCAAAAGGACATGTGGCGCGACTGGTCGGACCAGATGCGCGCCATCGCCATCTAGCCAGCAAACGCATCCGCGGACACGCCGCGCACGCCCAGATCGACTCGCACTAGCGAACCGGCCAAAGGCTGAGCCTGCCGTGCCTCAGCATCCAAGCCCTGGCAAGCCGAGGTGATGTAGAGCTGATCCAAGTCCGCGCCGCCAAAGGCGCATGACGTCACATTGGCCATCGGCAGTGCCAAGTGGCGCAACAACTCCCCAGAGCGAGGATCGTAGCACAAGACGCACCAGCCCCCGTACACGGCGATCCACAAAGCGTCTTTCTCGTCGATAGCCATGCCGTCTAACACCCCCGGCCCGCCGTACTCCACTACCACGCGCTCGTTGCTAATGTCCCCACTGTCGCGGCAGTAGTCGTATGCGCGCACGTTGTTTAAGCCGGAGTCAATGAAGTACATGGTCTGCTGGTCGGCGCTCCAGACGATGCCGTTGGACACGCTGACCGGCTCGACCTTCCGGCTCACCGAGTGATCTACGTCGAGGCAGTAGAGCGCACCTTGGTCCCGGGCACCGCCAAAATCCATCGTCCCAGCCCACAACCGACCAGCCGGGTCGCACTTGCCGTCGTTAAAGCGATTGGCAGGGATCGCACGCTCCGGGTCCTCGCCGAGCGGCACCATGCGCTCCGTCCGCAAGTCGATGTGGGCAAAGCCATTGTGCAGGGCCACGACGAGGCCGCCGCTTTGCCGCTTGACCACCGTGCCCACGGCTTGGCACGTGGGGATGGTGCGGTTGATGCCGCTTACTGGATCGTACACATAGACCTCGTGGCCGAGGATATCGACCCAGTACAACAACTCGTCGTCCGCGTCCCAAACGGCTCCTTCGCCGACGATCGCGTCCTTTTCCACGACGAGTTCGGGTACTATCTTTTCTTTATTCATCTCGAATTTCCTCCTTTGGGGGCAACACTAGGTTGCCTGCCATTTTCTGTCAAACGCGCCGCTTGGGAGCAACCACGCCATGACTGCTTTCACCTATGAAAATTTCGACCGCCAGCTCTGGGAGCAAGAACTCGACGACTTCGTCCCCGCCACGGTGTACGACATGCACACGCACATGTGGTCTGAGGCCCATCGCGGCTCCCTCACAGGCGGGCCTACTGGCCTGCGCACCGAGATCGACTATCAGGACCACCTCGACTGGGCAGCCAAACTCTACCCAAGCCGCGCTTTCCACATGCTGGTCTTGGGCACTCCCATGCCGGGCATGGACGCTGCCGGGCACAACGCTTGGATGGCGGCCGAGCTTGCCGCCGACCCCGAATCCGCGATCAACATGATGGTCACCCCAAACATGACGCCCGAATACGTAGCGTCCCAAGTCGATGAGTACGGCTTCCTCGGCCTCAAACCCTACCGCACCTTTGCCCCAGACCCGGCCGGTGCCCGCATCTGCGACTTCCTGCCGGAATCCCTCATCGAAGTCGCCCACCACAAGCGGCTGGCCATCACCATGCATCTGGCCAAACCCACCGGCCCGGCCGACCCGGACAACCAGCGCGACTTAGCGCGCTACACCCGCGAATACCCCAACGCGCAGTGGATCTTGGCCCACTGCGCCCGCTCGTTCAATTCCTTTATGATGGAGGAGGCCGTCCACTTCCTGTGCGATCTGCCCAATATATGGTACGACACCTCGGCAGTGAACGACCTGTACGCGCACTATTTGCTGATGAAACACGAAGACCGCAAGCGGGTGATGTTCGGGTCGGACAACGTGGTCGCCGGCTGTGCGCGCGGCAAGTACATCACCTATGGCCGCGCCTGGCTGTTCTATCCTGGCGACGATTCCGGCACGCCGCACTGCGATTCGCGGGCCACGCTCGTCATCTACGAGCAACTGCGTCAAGAGCGGCAAGTGGCCGAGATGCTGCAACTAACGCCCGCGGAAATCGAAGATCACTTTGCCGGAAATGCCCAGCGGTTTTTGGCGATGATGCGCGGTGGGGGCTAGTGTGTCAAGGCCCCTAAACGCCAAGGAATTCGCCGCCGAAATCCAAGCCTTTGCGGATTTTGGCAAAGAGACGCAAATCCTCGACTTTCCCGATCCGGCCATTTCCATTCCGGTGTATGTCAACGAGTTCTGGACCGCCAAGCAGCGCGCCGCCCACTCGCTCCACGAGGTCTCCTATCGCGCCTGTTTCAAGCCGCAATTGCCGAGGTTTTTCATCAGCCGCCTGACCCGCCCCGGCGACGCAGTGTACGACCCGTTCATGGGGCGCGGCACCACCGTCCTCGAAGCGGCGCTGTTGGGCCGCCGCCCCATCGGCTGCGACATAAATCCCCTCAGCGAGCGCCTAGTCCGCCCTCGCCTAGATCCACCCACATGGAACGAGGTAGAAACGCGCTTGACGGCGCTGGACCTCGATAAATCGAGCGAGGTCTGGGACGATCTCCTCGTTTTTTATCATCCCAACACCCTCCGCCAAATTGCCAACCTGCGCTCCTACCTCCGCACGCGCCGCCAAGAAGGGCCACTCGACCGCGTCGATGCGTGGATTCTTATGGTGGCGACCAACCGCCTGACCGGGCACTCGCCGGGATTTTTCTCCGTCTATACGCTGCCGCCCAATCAGGCGGTGTCCATTGAGTCGCAAAAACGCATCAACCAAAAGCGCACTCAAGTGCCGCCTGAACGCGACATAAAGGCCATCATCCTCCGCAAGACGAAATCCTTACTGAGCAAGCTGCAAGCACCCGAGCTAAAAACGCTGACGGCAAGCGATCCTCTGCTCATAACCGGCTCGTCTGACAATACCTCGGCCATCGCCCGTGAATCCATCCAACTCGCCGTTACCTCGCCGCCCTTTTTAGACATCGTCAACTACCAAGCAGACAACTGGCTGCGCTGTTGGTTTAACGGCATCGACGCCAAGGCGGTGGCTATATGGCAATTGAAAAAACCAGCCGACTGGCAAGCAGCGATGACCCGCACCTTCCGCGAGTTGCACCGGGTCCTCGCAAGCGGGGGCTTTGTTGCCTTTGAGGTGGGCGAGGTCCGCAATGGCAAAATCCTGCTGGAAACCCTCGTCGTGCCCGCGGCCCTAGAGGCTGGCCTCAAGCCGCTGATGGTGTTGGTCAACGATCAGCTATTCACCAAAACGGCAAACTGCTGGGGCGTAAATAACCGCACAAAAGGCACCAACACCAATCGGATCGTCCTGATCGGCAAGTAGGGGGCGGTTTGCAAACCGCCCCCTACGCGATTGACACTGTTCAATGGCCCCTCGTGCTTTAGTTCTGTAGTGAACAACCGTGCAGTCTTCGAGGGGAAATATGAACTCTGTAGCAAATGTTTTACTGGCTCTGTGTCTGTTGCATCCGGCCCTGACCTTTGGCGACGAACGCCCTGACGTCCAGCAGATACAAGATGTAGTACAGCGCTTCTACGAGGCGTGGAACCAGCAGGACTTCGTCGCGGCCGAAGACCTGATCGGCGAGCGCGTCGTCGAGCTCGACATGCGCAGTCGCCAAGAGCCGCAGACCTGGATTCTGCGCAAGGTGCAGTCCCGCGAGGAGTTCCTCGACGGGATCGTCGTCGAGTGGACCGGCGGCGACGCTTGGGACTACGACCCGGCAATCCACCAGTACATCAAGCAGGCCGAGTTTTTCGACATCCTCCTTTGGGGCGACCGGGCGATGGCCATCACGCAGGAGCATTTGGTAGGCGTGTCCGGCCCCATCGGCGACAAGCAATACAACGCTTGGTTGCTCGACCGAGCGGACGCCGGCTGGGAGATCGCCGGCGTCCTTCACCAAATACCGGCCGAGGAATACAAGACGGTCGAAGTCGAGCCACGCGGCGAGCAGCTTCGCGTCCGCATCTTCGTCGATGGCGGCGACGAGATATTCGCAGACAGCGAAGGCCTGTGGGTCGAGCACCGCGACGGTGCCCTGCCCGGGCGGCACGAGGACGGCGACGGCTTTGCGCCCGTCGAGGTCAATGGCGTGCGCTGGCAACCCGTCTGGCAGGGCGACAAAACCCGCAAGGTGTATTTTGCCGACCGGGTCGCATGGCCTTCCGACGCGCAGTACCACCTAGTCAAACACGAAGCGCGCGATGTCGCGCAGTTGGAAAGGGAGCCCCAAGCGCCCGGCGACACCCTCAGCATCGTCTTCGCCGACCAAGACAGCGGTGCCGACTGGTACGATGTGGAGGTGCGCTGGGGAGACGAGGCCGCCGACCCCGGTGCAGATCTGCCCGAGCCAAGCCCACCCGGCCGCGAAGACCTGCTCCTTGAAGTCCTATTCGACGGCGAGATCCGCGACACCAGCCCGCATCAGCGCCCGCTCAAAAACGTCAACGTAGTGTTCACCGAGGACCGCGCCGGCGACAAAGACGGTGCCGGTTACTTCGACGGCAAGGCCGTCGTCGATATCGAGGGCTTTTTGCTAGACGGCCCCTTCAGTGTCTCAATTTGGGCCAAGTACGACGAGATCGAAACGCGCCCTTATTGGTGGAACAATTGCATCTGGGCGCAGGACAACGGCGGCGGAGTCCGCGTGTTCCAACTCAGTACCCGAGGACGGCGAGTCACTTGGCACCGGATGCGCGACGACGACCTCCACGCCAAGCTCCTTTTGCGCCAAGGGCACTGGTACCATTTCGCCGCCGTCTTCGACGGAGATTATCACCGGCTCTTCGTCAATGGCGCGTTGCAGGAGCAGAAACAAAGCGCGGTCAAAACCTCGCCCGATCAGCCCATCTACATTGGGGCGAAAAACCTCGACGAGACGGACTTCTTCTTCACCGGGGCCTTAGACGACGCGCGGCTCTACGACCGCGTGCTGACCACCGCGGAAATCAGTGCCCTCTATCAGGGCTTAGCCGAATGACTCTTCTAGCGAGAAAAACCCACCCCATGCACAGGATGCAATTGTTAGTCCGCGTATTATTGATTTTTGCCGCCGTTGCGGCCCGAGGCGAGGAATGGCCCTATTACGCGGCCGACGCCAAGAGCAGCAAATACGCGCCCCTATCCCAGATTGACGGCGACAACTTCGCCCGTTTGCAGGAGGTTTGGCGCTTCACAGTCCCGGACAGCGCAATCGCCGCGGCCGAGGATATCTGGACCCGGTCAAACAAGGGCACGCCGCTGGTCATCGACGGCGTGCTCTACTACGGGTCGCCGTTCAACGTCCTCTGCGCTATCGACCCGACAAGCGGCGCGGAGCTATGGACCTTTGATCCGCAGTCGTGGAAGGATCGGGGCGATTTCTGGGGCTTTGCGCGCGGCATCGCCTACTGGCAAAGCGGCGACAAGAAGCGCATCTTCTACGGCACTGCTTCCGACCGCCTCTACTCAATCGACATCAAGACTGGCCAGCCCGACCCAGCGTTCGGCGCGGGCGGCTTCGTCGATCTAGGCAAGGGGCTGCGCCGCCGCATCGACCGCAGCCGCTACTGCATTACCTCACCGCCGATCATCTGCCGCGACGTAGTGGTGGTAGGTTCCGGCATTACCGACTGGCACGACCGGCCTCCCGCCAAATACTCCACCCCCGGCGACGTGCGCGGCTTCGACGCCCACACCGGCGAACAGGTTTGGACCTTCCAGACGGTGCCGCAGGAAGGCGAGTACGGCAACGACACTTGGGAAAACGACGCTTATCAGACTTATGGCCAAGCCAATGTGTGGTCCGCGATGAGCGCCGACGACGAGTTGGGCTACGTGTACCTGCCCGTCAGCAGCACCACCCACAATCACTACGGCGGCGAGCGCCCCGGGGCCAATCTCTTCAGTCAGACGCTGGTGTGCCTCAAGGCAGCAACCGGCGAGCGCGTCTGGCACTACCAGCTCATCCACCACGGCCTGTGGAACTACGACCCGCCAGCACCGCCGGTACTGGCCGATATTCAGGTAGAAGGTAAAGCGATCAAGGCTCTAGCGCTAGTGAGCAAACAGGCATTCTGCTACGTATTAGACCGCACGACCGGCGAGCCGGTCTGGCCGATCAACGAGCGCGAGGTGCCCCAGTCGAAAACCCCAGGCGAGCAAAGCTGGCCGACCCAGCCCTTCCCCACTAAGCCCGCGCCCTACGACCGCCAAGGGCTGCAAGAAGACGACCTGATCGACTTTACGCCCGAACTGCGGGAAAAGGCGCTGGCGATCCTGCAAAAGTACGAGCACGGCCCGCTGTTTACCCCACCCAGCGAAAAGGGCACGCTGGTATTACCTGGGGGTTTGGGTGGTTCGGATTGGAGCGGCGCGGCACTGGTGCCAAAAAAGAACGTGCTCTACGTGCCTTCGCGCACTCGTCCCGACATCGTGCGGCTGGAAAAGGTGGAGGGCCGGCGCGCCTTTTCGGACTACGCCTTCTTTATGGACGACTCCGAATACGTCGATGGCCTACCGCTGACCAAGCCCCCCTACGGCCGAATTACCGCCATCGACTTGGACACCGGCGAGCACGTCTGGATGAGTCCGGTAGGCAAAGGGCCAATCAACCACAAGGCCCTGCGCCACCTCGACCTACCTGCTATGGGTTGGTTCCACTACAACTTTATACTCGCCACCGAGACCGTGCTGGTGGTGGTCTCGCAACGGCCCGGATGGTGGGGCGACGTCAGTGGCGATGCCTTTGTCGAGAAGGGGCCTTACCTGCGGGCCTTCGACCTAGATACGGGCGCAGTGCTGGCCGAGATGGAGTTCCCCGGCCAGCCCAACGGCAGTCCCATCAGCTATATGGCTGACGGGCGTCAGTATATCGTATTCCCAATCAATAGCGACGAGTGGGTGCCGCAGCTTTTGGCGCTGGCGTTGCCGGAGTGAAGGTCACCCTCTCGGCAGCGGTAGTTCCACCTTCGCATTCCCCTCAGCCTGCGACCACAGCGCGGCGACCATGATCTCCAGCGTGTGTCGGCCACGCTCGGCCGGCGACGAGCTGTGTGCTTCGCCCTGTATCGCCTGCGCTAGCTCCTGTACAGCCGGAATCAAGTTCGCGCCAAACGGACTGGCATACCCACGACTCGGCGGCGGTGACACCGCCTCGGGCGTCCCCTCAGAGGTGTCGGTTTTCCAAGCCATGCAGTGCTGATCGGTCACCCAGAAGCGGCCATCCGTGCCCTGTAGATCCAACTCAAACATCTGCGGCGTCCGCTTGGCGCAATTGATCAGCCCGCGCACCCCATTGGCAAACTCGACGATGATCGTCGATCCAGGATCGAATTGCGGGTCCTTGCCGCCCCGGCCGTCGTACACCGGGCCGTAGTCTTCAAATCCGCGCTCGTGCGCGGCAATCACCCACACCGGCGCGGCGTCCGCAAAAAAGCACACCGCATCCACCAAGTGCGTCCCATTGCGGAAGAGCATGGCGCGATGACCACCTAAGTGGGCCACAATCCTCGTCAGGCTGCCGATCTCGCCGCGGCGTATGGCCGTGCGCACGGCCTGATAGGAGGGCAGCCAACTGCGCGTGTGATCCACCGACAATACCGCGTTGTGGCGGGCGAGCGCGTCGATGATGCGGTCAGCATCCTCCGCCGTGGTCGCCAGCGGCTTCTCGCAGAAAATGCCGCGCACACCCGCGGCCACCGCATCGCAGACCGGGTCGGCGTGGAGGTGATCCGGGGTAGCCACGCTCACCACGTCGAGGCGTTCCCGCGCCAACATTGCGCGGTAATCCGCGTATTCGGCGACCGATCCTCGCTCAATCTCGGCCCGCTCGTAAAAGCGCGCCAACACCTCCGGGTTTATGTCGCAGACCGCGGCGAATTCGTATTCCGGGGCGCGGGCGTATGCGTATCCATGACCCCCACCCACGCCAGCGCCAATAACGGCCGCACGCAACTTGCCTTCAGCCATCGCTCATTCCTTTCTCAAGTGTTCATGCGCCCGCGCACAAAAGCCGCTGACGACGCTACCTGTTCTTCCTCTAGGCTGTGCAATATCAACGACCCGTCAAAGCCGATCTGCTGCAAAAGCGCCAAGTAGTGATCATAGTCGAGCAAACCCGTGCCCGCGGCTTGGTGCCCGGCGTCGCCGTCCTGCTCCAAGTCCTTGGCGTGGGCCAACCGAATCGAATCCCCGAGCAGGTCGAATGCCTCGTCTAAGACTTCGCGCATCCTCGGCAACTGGCCGGCGTGGAACAGGTTGGCTCCGTCGATAACCACCTGTAAGTGCTTGGACTGCACCTCGTCGAGCAAGCGCCGCGCCTTCTGCGCCGAATCCACCACATTGTTGACCTCCGGCTCGAACACCAAAGTCGCACCCTGCGCCTCGGCAATCGCCACGGCTTCCTCCATAGCCGCGACCATCTCAGCCCATGCAGCCGGCGTGCTGTTGTCGGGATGGCCGCCCCACAACCAGTCGGGGTTGCGCGTGCCCGTGCAGGAAGTGATCAGTTCCGTCCCCAACTTGCCGCTTACAGCAGCCAGCGCGGCGAGCCACTGCATCCCAGCTCGGCGCTTTTCCAAGTCGGGGTCGATGATGTTAAAGGTCCCCGACAGCGCAGCGATCTCAATGCCGCGCGTTGCATGGGCAGCGCGGATGCGCTCGCAATCGGCGTCCGTCAGCGCCGCCGGATCAATACCCGCAGCCGTCAAATCGAGCTGCACGGCCTCCAAACCAGCGGCCTGCACCCCGTCGAGGCTCTCCTCCAGCGTCGGTCGGGCAAAAACCTTGTGAAAAATCCCTAGCTTCATTTTGCGTCCCTTTCTCGTAGGTGCGCTGACAAAAAATAACCCCCAGCGGCAGCCCGCTCCATGAGAAACGGATGCCGATGGGGGGAATAAAATTTTCGGGAATTAGCGATTGATGAGGCGTTTTAGGCCGCTATATACAAGGAATACAACACCGGCACCGCCGAGTGCTTTGGCCCCTTCGCTCAGTATTTTCATCGCATTACCGGCTTGAGCCTCGCTCCCGAAAAATACCATGTAAAGTAGAAGTAACAGTACGGCAGCAAAACCGACGACGATTAGCCTCGCCAGTTGGTATCCCCTCTTATTCTGAGCATCTTGTACGTCCAGCTGTCTGGAAAGAAAGCCGTAATGGCGTTGGTTCTCTTGCTGGCTAACTTCCAAAAAGCGGCCAGCAAGCTCGATCTTTTCGCGCTGTACAGAAGCCATTTCGGCAACAAGCTGCCTATCATCAGCCGAAACTACTTCTGGCCGCTCGCTATCGGTTTTGCCAGATCGTGACGCCATCAGGAATCTACTTCGCCCATTAGCGAGTGCCCCCTGAGTTGGGGAATGGTCGGCAGTTCGCCCGTCAGCATATCCAAGTATAGCTCTGGGTCCATGGCCACAATATCAAACCCATTTCCAAAGCGCGATTTGATGATTTTATAAATCAGCCCGGCTCCTTCCGGCGTATTTCTGCGCCGCTGAACCTCCTCAAGAGCTTCTCTTTCAGTCTTTCCGCGAATTATCTGCATGACGGTCTCCTTTCTTCTGTACAAAAATAAGCCTAATAAGGTCGTCCCGGTCAAGAAAATCCACCCCTCAACGCAAAAACTGCATTGCGTAGAGCCGCGCGTCCCTCATCTCAAAGCGCAGCCGCACCGGTGTACCCGCTAACTTCCCAATGGGATCCCGCCAACTCACCTCCTTGCACACCCCATTGCCCATCACCGCCTCGGACGCTTGCACCGCTTGCCCGTTTTTATCGAGCACTTCCACCCGCAGCCAACCCCCAGCCCCGCCATCGAAGTTCAGCACCAACCGCTCGCCGGCAAATTGCAACAGCGGCGTCGTGAAAGCCCCGCCGCCATAGCCCGCCTCCGCCGCCACAAACCCATCTAGCCGCAACGAGGCGCGAAAAATCCCGCTCGCTCGCGCCTGATGCTGATCCTCCCTGCCACCGTGCCGCCGCGCCGTGCCATTGTAATAGAGCCACAACTCGTCGCCCACCGGAATAAACCACGGATTGGCAAACAGCATCCCGCTCAGCAGGCCGCCGTCCCAACCTTGGCGCAAAAAGGCCCGGCGCTCCCCCTGCCGCTGCCAGCTAATCCCATCGCGGCTGCTGAGTAACTGCACGTCCATCGTCGCCGGGAAGTCGTCTTCGCCCCAGTGATAGTACGCCGCCGGCAGCATGAAATAGGCGTCCTGCGCCGCGTCGTACTTGGTGGCACAACTGGTGTAAAAGTCGATATTGGGCCGGGGATCGTCGCGCTGGAACGGCACCGGAATCTGCAAATCCTCCTCATCCGCTTCAAAGACGATCTCTTGGGCGGACCAATGCCTGAAATCGGGCGAGGTTATCCGCCCAACGCAGCGGTACGAGCCCTTGCCCTCGGCTGCTTCGGACAAATGCTGGGTCTCCCTAACCCGCGTATAGCCCACGTACAGTCCAAGCCGGTCGTCCCAGAAAAACATATTCTGCGTGTCGCACATCGTCCGCGGCGGATTCGGCTGGTCTGGATAGTACTGCCAGTGCAGCCCATCGGCCGAGTGCATCGCCCACAACCCCGGCTCAATGCCCTGCGCCCGCTCCTCATCGGTCGGCTGGAACTTGGTCCACAACTTGTAGCGCTCCTCGGCTGCCGCCCGCTCGTCGCGCAACACAGTCGCCCCCTGCATGCTTTGCTGCTCGACCAATGGCGCGACGATATTATTAGCCCGACCGCCGCGAAATTCCACTAGGCCCAACACTGGCTTTTCCCAGTGCAATCCGTCCGCGGATTCTGCGTAGCCCAGCCGCCGCGCCCCCTCCATCGGCAATCCCGTTTGCATGGTCGCGTCGTACCACATCCGCCACTGGCCATCCGCTTCCCGCCACACCGTGTTATACGCCCCAATCCCCCACTCCTCCCACGCCCGATCGGGCCGCAACACCGGCTCTAAGTGCTGCACCGGCGTCCCCATTTGCAGCGAGATCCCCTCGCGCTCGGCAAAAAACCGCTCGTCGATAAAAAGTTGCTTCCTGTCGCCTATATCCAACATGGGGACACTCCTTTTGATGCGGTCGAACGGATCGACGATAACTGCGCCCCATACTGTATCCTTCCAATGAAGCTAGGGCAAGGATCATCTAAAACCTTAATTGACACCGCGCGTCAGACCTCATAAATAATAAGGCCGTTACGGCCCCCAATTTTCTCGATTATACTGACGAAAAACGAAGGAGTAAACATGACTACAACCCGCGAAGAACTCGTCTTTGCCGATGCGTTCGACGGCACCCTCGATCCCGAATGGATCTGGCTGCGCGAACACCCCGGCTTTTGGCGCTTGCAGGACGGCCTAGAAATTCGCGTCGAACCGGGCGTGGCCGCTACCGTGCAAAACGCGCTTCTGCGTCCAGCCCCGGATCGCAGCGCGGGGACCTGGGCCATAGAAGTGACAGTGTACAACCACACTCACCCCATCCAGCAGTACGAGCAGGCCGGCATCACTTGGTACCAAAACGGCGAGCCTATCTTCAAGCAAGTCAAGGAACTAATCGACGGCGAGCTCTACATTATTCCCGGCCGCAAGCCCATGCCCACCCAGAGCGTGCGCCTGCGCCTCCTGGTCACCGCCGACTCTTGGGAAGCCCAGTACCGGCCCGAGGGCGAGTACCAATTCCACACCGCGGATCAAGGCGAGTTGCCCCCGCCTGGCGACGATCAAGTCAGCATCCAGTGCTACAACGGCCCCGAAAACGCCGAGCACTGGATCCGCTTTCAGGACTTTCAGATCAAACGCCTCTGCTAGCGAAACCAGTCGTAATGCAACCCCAGCGACCGATCTTGCAACGGCAACTCTACCCGCTCCCCACCCTGCGCTGCAGAAACCTTCAACGCCACCTCTACCTCTAACGCCACGCCCACTCGCCGCCCCGAATTCTTTGGCTCCTCCATCTCCCCGGCCAAACACCGCATCACATCATCCACGCAATACACCGCCCCATACGGCACATTGAACTGCGGCTGCGGCCAATCCAGTTCCGCCACTACCGGCCCCTGTGGCCCTTCCACCTGCTGCCACAACCGCCATCCCTTGCCGTAGTCGAAGACCATCTCCCCGCGCTCGCCGCACAACCGCACCCCGGGTGCTCCCTTGCGGAAATGCACCACCGTCCCATCCGCAGCCACCAACATCCCCTGACCAGCGAACTCATCGCTGCCCGACTCCCGCCGCGGCTGATCCCCCGTGCCGACCACCCACGCCGGAGACGCGTCGAGGAAATACGACCAGTTCTGATGCTGCGCCCCAGCGCCTGGGGCCTCAATCGACACCAACTCGCCGATCACTCCTTCTGCAAGCAGCGCCTTGGCCCGCGCAAACGAAGGATGAGTCGTGGTAATCGCCCCGCAACACAGGGGCACCCCCGCCGCGGCGCAAGTCCCCACCATCCGGTCCACTTCTTCTAACGTATGCACCATCGGCTTTTCGGTGACGATGCCCTTGGCCCCACACTCAACGGCCATGCAGGTAAAATGCGCGCGGTATTTGGTGTTGGTACACACCGCGACGATGGCTGGCCGCTCCTTTCGCAGCATGGCCTCGGCGTCCTCGTAGAGCGCCTCAATCCCATAGCGCTCACCGTATGCTTTCAGCCGCTTGGGGTCGCGGTCGGCGGCAATGACCGTCTCCACTTCGGGCCGATCCCACAGTGCCTCGGCATACGAGGTGGGATTGCCCTCATCGCCGGGATGATCGTAGTGGTGAAACTTGCGATGGATGTCCAACGGCGGCGTGGGTCGGTCAATATCGTCGATTGCAAAGCGATCCCCGATCCGGGCGGCCAAATCGTAGAGCAGGCCCATCCAACCTAGGCCGATAACTGCGGCGCGATACATGAGCAATCTCCTTGGTAGTAAAAATCAATCGGCCCGCAACACTGCGTTGTGCGCGGCCAGATCCCACGTCTCGTTGTACACCAGCGGCTGGGCCCGTGCGGGCGGATAGCCGGGGGGTGGGTTACTAGGATCGAGCAATTCCAGCCGATCGCGGCCCCGAGGCGCATCGAGCCACGCCCGTTCCTCGGGTGCTGCTTGCACCGGACGCCGCAAAATAAACTCCACCCGGTCGCGGCGCGAAAAGGCCGCATGGGCGACGAACACCCGATGCACATCGCGTCCATCCCAAGTCGCCAGATCCGGCAGCAGTACCGGGCCGGTACATATCTGGTACTGACCATCGGCAACATTGAGGTTCATGACATTGATCGGATATTCGAGCTCAACCTCAACGCCACTCGCCCCATCTTGGTACGCCGAGCGGGCGTTTTGCGCGTCGCCGGCCAAGGTCGAGGCCACAATGGCATCGACTTCCTCCAGCGCTTCGAATGCGGGATAGGAGCGGATGTCGATGGTGTAATCCTGATACGCATCCGCCAACGAGCGCGCACTGACCGCTTCAGGCTCCGTACTCGGCCGCTGGGCAATCGCCGGAATCGAGGAGCGGCTAAAGGCCATCCGCCACTCGCCGCTGGGAATCTGGAACAGGTTTTCGCTGGCAATGGTGTATTCGCTGCGGCAGGGTGCGCCGAGAAAAAGTTCAGCCAACTCGGACCCGTCGCTGTCGCGCAAAACGCAACGGGCCTCTAGGGTAAAACGCACGTGATAGACCTGGCCGTGCTCGCCGACGAAGCCGCCGGGCCACTTGTAATACGGGTCCGGCTTCCAGGGATGGGCCTCCCAAGTAAAGGACGAACGGAAAAAATTGATCATCACCGTCTCCTGCCGGGGAACTTGCCCCGACTGCTATAGGTTCTCATCTTACAACGCCAGATTTTGTAGTATAGTAAATGGCATCTTCAGGTAAAATGCCTGATTCACACTCACATCAATAGCCAAGGAGAATTCCATGACTCGTCCCAATGCGCTCCGCTTCGCCTCGGTTGCCGCTCTGACATTCGCTCTCACCGCCGAGCCAACCTTGGCGGAAACCTACGTGGTCGATGCTTCGCACTCTTCGGTCGATTTCAGCATTCGCCACCTCGTCGGCCGCACCAAGGGCCGCTTCGGGGACTTCAGCGGCACCATCAGCTACGACGCCGCCAAGCCCGATTCCACCAGCTTCTCCGGCACCATTCAGGTCATGAGCATCGACACCGGCAACGAGCGCCGCGATGGCCACCTACAAAGCGACGACTTTTTCGGGGCCGAGACCTATCCCACAATCACCTTTGAATCTACCGAGGTGACCAGCACGGGCGAAAACACCCTCAGCGCCAAGGGCAAGCTGACCATGCACGGCACCACCAAAGAGGTCACTCTGCCCATCGAGATCCTCGGCACCGGCACCAATCCGCGGAGTGGCAAGGCACAGATCGGCCTAGAAACGAATTTTTCCATCCTCTGCTCCGATTACGGAGTCAATAGCTGGGAACGCTTCAGCGCCGTGCTCGGAGACGAGGTAAAAATTCAGGTATTGATCGAGGCCAACGCAGAGTAAGTCAGGCTCGGCTAGCCAAGCGGAACCAGTCGGCCATCCGTTCAAAGTACTCGACGCAGAAGGCGTGGTTCCCCTTTGGCTGGTGGACTCGGAATCGCTGAGGAAGCCATGAAAATACTCATTACCGGTGCCGCCGGACAGATCGGTTCCACCCTCGTCAAAGGGATGGGACAGCGCCACCAATTGCGCGGTTTTGACCGCGTGGAAATGCCCGACCTAGCAGACAGCCGGGTGGGCGATGTGGCCGATTACGATGCCTTGTTGGCCGCCGCCGAAGGCATGGAAGCCATCATCCATTTGACCGGCGTCGATGGCGAGTGGGAAAAGGCCCTGCCCAACAATTTTATCGGCACGTACAATATGTTGGAGGCCGCCCGCATCCAAGGCGTGCGTCGGGTCGCGTACGCCAGTCGCGCCGGAGTACACGGCCCCCTGCCCGAGGACGTTATGCGCCGCGTTAATATGCCTCCCCAGCCAGTGGGCCACTATACGGTCAGCAAGCTATTCGGCGAGCACATGGGCTATTCCTACTCCGAGAGGCACGACCTAGAGTTCGTCGCAGTGCGCATAGGCAATTTCAGCCTCAAGCGCGATCAACCCGAGCACCCGCACCAGCTCAGCCACGGCGATGCCGTGCGGGTCTTTGAGCAGGCCGTGGTACACCCCGGAGTGCGCTACGAAATCGTGTACGGAGTGTCGGACAGCACTTGGCCGCGCTACGACCTCGACCACGGACGGCGCGCCATTGGCTACTATCCACAGGATAAATCGGACTGGCGGCCCGAGGAGGAATAAGCTGTGATCAAATTGAGCACCATGGCCCGCCAGACGCCCACTGCCACCATTGATCAGGTCGTCGAACAGGCCCGCCAGTTGCAGTTGGACGGCGTCGATTTCCACTTATCGGGCATGGACCGCAGCGTCCAATATATCAACCACGTCAAAAACCTCTGTCTCAAACGCGGCTTAAACATTGGCTACGCCGGGGCCGGCAGCTTTGTAGGACCGCCCGAGGATCGGGCCAAGCGGATGGAACAGGGCCGCGCCGACGTCGATGCCGCAGCGTTGCTAGGAGCGCAGGTGCTGCGCGTTTTCGCGCGCCACAAGTGGCCGAGCACCGTCGAGGAACAAGAGGCCCTGTGGCACCCGATGATCGAGGATTTCCAGGCGCTTGCCGACTACGCGGCCCAACGCGGAGTCATGGTCGCCTTGCAAAACCACGACAACGGCAGTTTCGCCATGACCGCGGACCAAGTATTGCGCATCTTGCGCGAGACCGAGCGCGACAATTTCAGTTTCCTGTTGGATACCGGGCAGTGGCTGGGGGCCATTGGCTCGCATCCGCGCGGCGAGTTCGACCCAAATGTCGATTTGTACAAAGACTACTTGGAGCCGACTGCGCCTTTTGCCACGTACGTGCGGGCCAAGATCTACAAGATCGACAGCGGCGTTGAGGAGTTTATCGACTACAGGCGCGTGTTAGAAATTCTGCGCGGAGTGGATTTCAACGGCACGATCGGCTTGGTATTCGAATTGGGCGAGTTCAACAGTTGCAGCCATGAGGAATGCATGCGCTTGGCCGTGGCCCATTTGCGCGAAGTGATCGCCGCTAGCTGATGTCCGTGCGCCGCTAACCTTACTGCCTTATCTTCGTCGGGCCAACTGAA
The DNA here is from genome assembly GCA_965233785.1 of Candidatus Latescibacterota bacterium. Lineage (GTDB taxonomy): Bacteria > Latescibacterota > UBA2968 > UBA8231 > UBA8231. The sequence continues at coordinate 6,198,099 of OZ247580.1, read as the reverse complement.
AGGAATAGCCATGTCCGTTGATCCCAGCACCGCCAAGCCCCTCCTCTTTCAACAGAGCCGCGTCGGCTACGTCGATATAGACGCGGTTGACCTACCTCGGACCAACGCCGCCGGCAAGCCCGTGATTGATCCGACGCCGGAACAGCGGTACTTGTTCGACACCCAGGGTTGGTTGTTGATACCCGGTCTGCTCAGCGAAGACGAAGTGGAGGAGATGCGGGCCTTTTGCTACCGCTTGCACCAAGATCCGGAATCGCTACCAGAGTCGCAGCGCAGCCCTATTGGCGGCCCCTTGGAAGAGTTGACTGACCACCCCTTTATCGTCGGTTTTATGAACGAATTTCTCGCCCATCCCGACCTGTCGAGCCAGGACTGCTACGGTTTTCGCATGGAATCGACCAGCCTAGCTATGCGCCAGACCGGGGAAGGGGGCTTTGGGCCCCACAACGGCAATGGCCTGTGGCGCTTGCCCGGCGACGGGCACAACTACCGTTGCGTGCCCGGCAAGGCGCGCAGCAGCTTGACCTGCGTGGTGTGGGAATTGAACGAGGTCGATGCCAGTGGCGGCGGCACCCTGTTCATCAGCGGCAGCCACAAAGCCGCCTTCCCCCTGCCCGCCGAAGCCCAGAGCCTCGATTCGGACCTTTGGACTCGCTACACGTGTCCAGCCGGCTCCCTGCTCATTTTCGCCGAGAGCACCACGCACACCGCTTCTCCGTGGGGCAGCACCAAGCACGAGCGTTGCGCCATCTTCAGCCGCTACAATTACGTCGATAGCAAATGGCACAAGTGGCAACCCCACCCCGAGGCGCTCGAAGCCATGCCGCCCAAGCGCCGCACGCTCTTCCGGCCCGTCCACGTCGAAGGCAATCTGATATAGTGCGCGACAGTAGAGTCGAAAATTAGTGATCGTCGCCCGCGTAAATCCACATAGATTGAGTCTTACCAGCCCGTTCAAAACCGAGCTTATTGTAGAAATGGATCGCCTCGCCATCCGCAACCAGTATGTGCTGATGAAAGCCTTCATACATCGACATGAGTCTTCGCATCAATGCCGATCCAATTCTCCGTCTTTGATAGTCTGGATGAACCAGCAAGTGGGGATAGTACACAACTAAATGACCATCAGAGATCGCATTGCCTAGTCCGATTAAACGATCTCCATCCCAAGCGGTCCCATAGCGAATGTGAGTTTAGTAAGCCGTTGCGCAGCTCAGCCGGCTTTTTGGCCGCGGACCAATCGTTCGATACATACAGTTCCCGTATGGATTCCAGCGAAATATTTCGCGTGTCGCTATAGGAAATCGCTGCGCTAGTCATAAACGCTCACATAGTGTTCCACTTCGGGAAATGGATCGTAAAAGTGATGTAATAGTCTCCGCCATTCTTGGTACCGTTCAGACTCTCTGAAACCAACAGTATGATCCTCAAGCGTTTGCCAGTTCACCAGTAGGATATAACGGTTTCCTTTTTCAATACACTTCTGTAACTGATGGGAAATGTAGCCATCCATACTCGATATAATTTTTTGCGCCTCGCCAAAAGCAGCTTCAAACTCCTTCTCACGACCGGGCTTAACGTCCAATATGGCAACTTCTAAAATCATTGTTTAGTCCTGTGATTTCGTTGAAATGGACACCGATTCATCTATCAATTTCTACCGGCACCATGCAGCCGTAGTAAAAGAACTCCCCGGTTGTTTCAACTGAGCCATTCCAGCCAAGATCGCGCAATTGCCGTTCCAACTGAGTCGGGTCGTGGAATACCTTTACGATGTTAAACGTCTGGCCATCATTCAGCTTCCGTTCCATTACGCCAGAATCGTCAATTGCAGCGTGATCCCGTGCGGTTGACTCTTGCGTTGCCAGACCATCGACAAAGAACGCTCTACCCCCCGGCTTTAGAGCGGCGCGAACCATCTCCCAAAGCCGATCAAATTGCTGCGCCGGAACATGCGACAGCCAGAACCCAAAAAAGACAAAATCATACGTTTCGGCCGGCCACCACTCGAAAAGATCCGCCACCACATACTGCACTGGAGCACTACCAATCTTGGTGCGATTGATCTCAATCGTCTCGGGCGAAGCATCTATGGCCGTCAAGTTAGCGGCACCCTGCGCCAGACATACCGTCCACAATCCCGTGCCGCACGCCAGTTCAAGACACTTGCCGAATGGCCTCTCTTGCTCCAGTACCGATCGCACAGCATCCAACTCTGCATGCCACTGTAATTTATGCTCGTCGCCCCGGTCGTATCGCCCCTGGCGCGAATGCCACTCGTCATACTCGTCAGCACGCGCCCGGTAATAGGCGACTTGTTCCTGCAAAATTGATTTGTCAACCATAGTTTGCCTCCCAACTCTTTGTCGAAGTTCGAGAATTTGCTACTCGTTTAGGCTCGCGCCGTCACAACGGGTTGAAAATAGCCAGACTGCTCAGGCTCGTGCCAAGCGATTTTTGTAAATCCAGCGGACTCCAAGGCCGCAGTAAGCTCGCTACGTCTCATTGCTCGGTAGCGAGTCCTAATCTCCTTCACTCGCCATTCATCTGTTACCTGATTCATGATAAAAAGCCGCAGTAGATAGGTATCTGATTCCTTGGACCAGTCCCAGATCTGAAACACTATTACTTCTTCCTCGTATGTACCACCGGGATTCATAGCGATAAACGATGGTTTTTCGGCGAGCAACCGATCGTAGTCACGAATACTGGCAACAAACAGTCCTTTGTCCGTCAATACGTGCCGGATGTTTCGCAGCGCAAGCGTTAAATCTTCGTCAGTCAAAAGGTGCGGCAGGGAATTGTCGCAGCTAATCACTACGTCGAATTGCTGGTCAAATGCACATTCCAACTCGCGCACATCGGCAACTGCGAATCGCACATTTAGCCCTCGCTTGGCCGCTTCTGATTTCGCCCTCGCGACCGCCTCCGGGCTGAGATCAGACGCAAAAACTTCGTATCCTCGCTGCGCCAAGCCAATTGCCTGAGTGCCGATTCCGCATGAACAGTCCAAGACAACCGGCACACTCGCCGACGACTCACATTGAATCAACTGATCTAGCACAGACGATTGCCGTTCGATGGCCGATTCCCAATCGGCGTAAATGTGATGGTAATCAGCAGCTAGATCGTCGTAAAAGCTTTCGACAGATTCACTCATATAGCCATCCTAAATCATTCGCGAGATAATTCGCCGATGGACGCAGACAGACGCCGAGTAGGGGCGAGCGATCGCTCGCCCCTACCTGCAAGACGATCCACCGCTCGAATCGTTCAAATCATTCCGCATTGCTATATTGACGACTCTCTCAACGAGTCTATGCTTCTTGGAACACTATCGATCACCCGGAAACTCCACATAATCAATGTCCATCGGCTGCTTGAGCCGCTCTTCCAGTTCCAGCAGATCCGCTCGACCATCCGGCACACCCTTCTCTATGATCCCATTGGGATAGATCGTCACCGTAGTCATCACTTTCATAAACGCCTTCTCGGCCCTCGTCCGCGACACCTGAATGCCTTCGTTTGCCATGGTTATGCGAGAATGTGTTATATGTCCCTCGCCAATAACCCGAAAAAGCAGAGCTAAGACGCCGGACTCTGGACGCGCTGTAATCCCCTCAATCTCGTCGTAAACAATCCAATCGCCAAAATCCAGCAACCGATAGGTAATCACCTGCCGATTAGTCACTTTAACAGGCGGCGTCGAAAGCGTATCTATGTACGAATAATGGTCTGGTATGTCCGGCCCGTCCGCCCATCTGATCCGCACATTCGCGGCCCGTTCCGGCATCGGCCCTTCCTGCACCTCGCGGATGACCCGCTCTAGCCGATAGTCCACTTCCATATTCTGTTTGTAGCGATAGTTCAGCAAAGCGTACTCTGGGACTGTATCCTCCGTCTGTCCGGTCACTGCCAAAAACGACCGAAACCATTCCTCGTGCCCGATAAACAGCGGCAGTCCATCCGAATCGCGCTCCTTAGCTTGCCGCACAAGAGCAAACACCACCTCCGCCAACCACGCGCCATTCGTCGTCGATGTGAGTTCATAACCACCATAATGCTGCCGCATCGCCGCCAGCACCTCCGACCGATCCACCACATTATAGTCTCCCTCTGCACCTACCAATTGATCCGGTAGTGACAAAAGACAGAGGACCGTTGCGATCCTCAAACTCCCAATGTATTGAAAGCTGGTCATAGCCTACATCCGTCTGCGTAAAAGGTTTTTGCATCTATGGGATCATTGGACGTGCAGATCGTCAAAACGGCAACGCAAGGTTCCTATTGCAGCAACTCGCCGGGGATGCGCGATCCAGGGTATTCCTTTTCCGGGTCGCGCTCGGCAACAATGGCCGGTACTGCGTCGGTCCAATAGGCGGGCACCGTCTCCGGACGCCGATGCCAAGCCAGCACCAACGTGCGGCGTTCATCGGTCTGATTGCGATACGCCGAGTGCAGCACGCGGGCATCGGCCAGCACCAAGTCGCCAGCCTGGACGCAGACATCGACTTGGTCGGGATGGTCGCTAAACATGGTCGGGTGGTCTTCTGCGATGAAACGCGCGCCTTGCTCGTGGGCCGGCACCATTTCGTCGTGCAGCGGGATGCGCTTGTGGTGGGTGCCGGGGATGACTTTGAGGCAGCCGTTTTCCGGCGCGGTATCGCTCAAGTAGTAGGACACAAAAATGATCTGCGGCCACGGCGTACAGCTCAAGGGGTCGTTCCACTGCATCCAGTCCTGGTGCCAGTACAAGGCCGGCTCGCCGGGGTCTTTGGTCAAGAGAATAATGCCGCCCGTGCTGGCAAAGTCGCCTAGGCCCATTTGTTCGAGGGCACGGCGCGTAGGCGGCCAGTCGAGCAGCTTCTGGATGGTCGGGTTGTCCTCCCCGCGCGCGGTGACGTGTTGGCCTTGGTACTTAAAGTCGGGCGGCGGCACCCAGTCCTCCATCATGCGCTCGGTCTCATCGCGCAATTCCCGTAAGAATTCGCGGCTAAGAATGTCATCGACCACGCAAAATCCGTCGCGCAACAACTGTTGGCGTTTTTCTACAGCTTCTTCAGGAGTCATCGAAAACCTCGTTCAAGGAGTGAGTTTGCGTTGCAATTTACGGGCTGCTCACCTCGTCAACGCCCGCAAAAAGCGAAGGGAAAAAGCGATGCGGATCGGCCGGCTCGCCAAAGAGTATCTGCTGCCGCCGAGTTAGGTCGGCTGGCGGTTGCACGCGCCTGTTGGTCCAGGCCATTTGCGAGACGCAGTATTTGTAGAGCAAGGCGCGCCGCTGGTGCTGCCCGCGCCAAGCGGCAGTCCCGTGCGTCAGGGCTTCAGAAAACAAAGTAACCGAGCCAGCCGGGGCCGAGGGAATGATCACGCAGGGGGCCTGTTCGGGCGCGTCGGCAATCGGTTGCGGCAGCTTGAAATGGCTCTTGTGGCTGCCGGGAATGCAGCAAAAGCCGCCGTAGCCCGGACCGGCGTCGGTCAAGTTCCAAGTCGCCACGACAAAGCCGTTGAGGATCTGGTTGTCGCGCAGGGGATGGTACTGGCCCGGCTGTGCCCCAGCGGTGGGCGACGTGGCACCGTAGTCGCTGTGCAAGAGGCCTCTGGCCACGCCGGGGCGCAGGCACAAGCCGTAAATCCGGTCGAGGCGGAAGCAATCACCCAAGCGGAAGCGCAGTACGGGCATGATCTGGGGGTGGTCGAGCAGGTCGATGAAGGGCTGGCCCCAGTCCAAAAAGCCCGAGCCGTCGGGCGCAGCCCCAAAGCGGTTGCCTTTTGCCGGCGGCAGGTGCGCGTCGAGCAAGTGGTTGAGAGCGGCCACTTCTTCGGCGTCGAGGACGTTTTCGAGCACCAAATAGCCCTGCACGTCGAATAGGTATTGCAGCGTTTCGAGATCGTTCATGGCTGATTAACTGATGTTACGCATTGTAGGGGCAACCCTCGTGGTTGCCCTCGTCGGATTCCGCTGGCTGAATACGCGGCGTAACAGCAGTGATTAAGCAGGTTACGCCCGCTCAACATCAAAGGCCACTAAGTTGCGCGTGTCCTTGCTGAACTCCACGGCAATCAGGTGGATTGGCTGCCCCAAAGCGCGGTATTTGTCGGCATAGCGCTTCTCCTTTAATTGCGCCATCGCCGCACCCGCAGACGCCATCTCAACTACCTTGAACTCAAACAAATAGACGTGGCCATTGAACAGCACCGCCATGTCCAGCCGGCCGTGGCTACTGCTGTCCTCTACGGTGATGTCCAATCCCAATCCGGCGAAATAGGAATAGAATACGCTCGCGTAGTACCCCTCGTAATTCGCCATGTCGTTGTTGGTGTACCATTCGTAGGGAATGCTGGCGAAAAAGGCGTGGAATAGCGTCTCTAGCCCGGCAAAGTCGTTGGCTTCTAACAGCCGATACAGCCGCACGCTATTGGCCATCTGCCGCGTCGAATCCTTTACCAAATAGCGCAGCAGACTCTCGTTGAGGCTTTGTCGCACCTCCCGGTTGGGATAACCCAACTGATAGAGCAGCTTGCCGCCGAGCTCTTCCTCGTCAGTTATCGTCAAATAGCCGGTCTGGAACAGCAGCGCCTCGGTCGCTATGTCATCCACGTCAAAAGTCGAGAGCAACGCATCGCTGCCGATCATAGAGTTGAGTTCGAGCGAACTGACGTGACGCTGAACCAGCGTTTCGACCAAAAATGTCGGCGTGCCGGTCTCAAACCAGTAGGCACCAAACTTGCGCTTGTCGAACAGCAGCAGGATGTCGAACGGATTGTACACCTTCTCGTCGCCGAGCCAACGGTAGCCGTTGTACCAGTCGCGGATCTGAGCTCGATCCAAGCCGGGCAGTTCGGGTGCGAACACACTGTCCAAGTCTGCGTCGGTGTAGCCGCAGAGAGCCGAGTAGCGCGGATCGAGCGTGATGTCCGTGAGATTGTTGAGACCGGAAAACAGGCGCACCTTAGAAAACTTGCTCACCCCAGTAATAAACGTAAAACGAATGTGGGCGTCGCAGTCCTTGATGACCGCGTACAGGCCGCGCAGAAAGTCGCGGTTGGCGCGGGCTACTTCCGGCACTTCCAGCGCATCGAGAATCGGCTTGTCGTATTCGTCGATCAGCACCACCACCGGCTGCCCGGCGCGGCTGTGCAACACCTCCAGCAAATGACCGAATCGCTCGGGGCCCGTGGCGTAGTCCGACGCTACACTGGTCCGGCGTTCGACCGCGTCCAATTGCGCCATGAGGTTCGTCTCTACATAGCCGGGCACCTTGAAATTGCCGCTACCAAAGCTGAGCCGCAGTACCGGATGGCGCACCGACCAGTCCCAGCGGTCGTGGATATAAAGCCCCGCAAACAGCTTCTCGTTGCCCTCGAACAATTCTTTGCACGTGTCCAAGAACAGGCTCTTGCCAAAGCGCCGTGGGCGCGACAGGAAGTAGTGCGTGCCCTCGTCGAGCAGCCGCCGGATATAAGCGGTTTTATCGACGTAGTAGCAGCCCTCCTCGCGCAGCTTGCGGAAGGTCTGAATGCCGATGGGTAGTCTGCGTCTGTTCATCTTTTGAAGGTTGTAGCCCGTAAGGCCCCAGCGTGTCCTGCCAAATATAAGGGAAGTTGCCAGCTTTCAAAGCGAAGGCTTCAATGAGGCCGGGGCGTTTCCACCCCGGAAATGCCAACCAACGCGGCGTTGTTCGGGCGATCATCCTTGCTTCAATGAGGCCGGGGCGTTTCCACCCCGGAAATATGGCATACCTACTGGCGCGTGCTAGGCCACCAGGTCAAGCTTCAATGAGGCCGGGACGGTAAAACCCCGGAAATATGGACTTCCCGACCAGCAGCACCGTTCCAACCAGCCCAGCTTCAATGAGGCCGGGGCGTTTCCACCCCGGAAATTCACAGGGCGCGACGGTTGGTATGCTGACCTGACGCTGCTTCAATGAGGCCGGGGCGACGACGACCCGGAAATGGAGAGTGTGCAACCATCTTTGATGCCGAAAGGCGTTCCTTCAATGAGGCCGGGACGGTAAAACCCCGGAAATACCTCGACGAGCAATAGCGACTAGCTGCTGGCCGCCTTCGCAGTTCCCGCATGAGAACAAAGTCAACCTCACTGGTACAGCACTTCATCATGGCGTGCAGCAGCGTCCCCTGATTCCGATACGCCAACAGATGGGGATTGGTGCAGGGAATCCGAGACGGCGAAAAGGCCACCGCCTTTATGGCTGTCGCGGCCAAGCATAATCGGTCCCGCAACCGCCACGGCAAAGCGGAGACGCACTCGAGCAGCTAGGCCGCCACCGTTTGGACCGGCGTTGAGTTCCAATAAATCGACTTCGGGCTTGGGCAGGCCGCGCCGCTCGCATTCGGCGATTACGTCACGCACGATAGCAGCATCTAGGTCTTTGCCCCGTCCTGCGTGGCGCGTTGGGCTATAAGGGGTGCGACTTTCCCATACACGAGTAGGGCCGACGAGCGGATCGCCGACCGCTAAGGCACTTGCGGGACCGAGATTGAGGACGCCGAGCTTGCCAGCCCTCACATGGGTCAATTTCCTAGACACCCTCTCGAAGCAGGCACGATCTTCACGCTTCTCCTTTGTGGTGCGGTCACAGACCCATGGCGCGGCCACAATCAGGCGGTCAATGTGCCCATCTCCATCGGCGTCATCCGCAGCGAGAAAAACATGGTCATGCCCACCCGACCGCGCCGGTGTTCCCTCAGGTTCGTGTCCAGAAAAAAGCCGAGGTATATGTCTGTTATCGTCCCGCGCAAGTGCCATCAGCGCACGTCTGACCGCGTACAGCAGCGATGCAGCATCGGCGGTGGCGATATTTGTCTCAGTCCCTATCGAGAAGACCAACACGTCCTGTAATACGTCCTTTTGCGGTGCCATCAGGCCCAAACCGAGATAGCGCCCGTTTCCAATGACGAGGGGGCCGCGGACGGCTTGCGCGAAAGCAATTTCCACATGATGCAGGCCACGCGCCGCAAATCGCTCAGGCATGGCAAACTCTTCGGCCCGTGCGCCGTTGCGGTCAAACGGCTCGCGTTGTACGCGAATAGACTCTACTGGCACCGCCACTCCGGCATGACGCAACGCCTGCACGACAGCGCAGGCAGCCTTCTCCTCGCCGGCCACACGCTTAGCACCAGCAGTTCTGCGTCCCGTCCGCATGACTGGCAGAGCCGCCGGTGTAATTGTGCGCCAGACGCGAAAGGCATTCTGTTCGTTGCCGCCCACGCCATAGTGATCAAGCATTCCCTGTTCTGCGGCCCGAACGAGGTTCCACAGGATTTCTCCAGTTGAGTGGTCAATCTCCTCAAGGCCGGAAAACGCCCAAGCTATATCATCAGCCCGTAGCGGACAGTTCGGCGGGACCTCGACCAATATGCGGCGAATCGCCCGGTCTGCATGGGTGTAGCCAATGGAGGGGAGCGGCAGAATCCGCACCCGGGCAGCTTTATCTGCCTCTGTGGCCTCGCGGCCTACGAGTACGCGGTCAATTTCCCCAGCCTTTTCGGGCAGTGCCTCTTTCAGCCGATCGGCTGCCTTGTCCCGCAAAGCTACGACGAGTTCCACCGCCTTAGTGGACGGCCATGGTACGAAGGATTCGTCGTGTGTAGCCGTGCGCATCTCGAATAAGAAGTGCTGAGGCGGAGTGTTATACGCGACCTTGGCGAAACGGGGCTTCGGCGACTGAGAAAAAAGCTGCTGGACCTGTTTGCCTTCCTTCATGTAGGTAAAGCGCGTCCTGTTTGCATCGTATCGCTCTTTGAGACTCGCAAGCGATCCTTTTTTGGGACAGAGCAGCGCCTTGCCGGTCCCACCCTCGCTCGGGCGATGGACAACGCCGCCATGACGAGCAAGACGTGTTTCGACTTCACCTGCGTCGAGAATCTCCGCCCAAGCCCAAGCCATATCGACACCCCGCCCCAACTGATAGAGCTGCTCAGCGATCTTGCAGACAGTTCGTGCGTTGTCTCCACCGTTCTCGTCGTCATCGAACGTCCAGACGAAGAGTAGTGGGATACGTGAGTCGAAAATATGCGGGCGGGCGTTTTTAGTGGCGGTCCTAGTCTTACCGATTTTTCTTGGGTCACCACCGAACTTGTCGAGATCGTTATTCGGAACATAGGATTTGCAGGACTGCCCCGGACGAGCGGCTGGCGCAGCAATAATCGGCGCTCCGAGCGTCTCCAGCCATTCAAGCGCCACCTTGTCTATCTCTGCCAGTTCGGCACCTTTGGCGGCACCAGCGACTAGCGCCTGAAATAACCGCGCTGGCGCTGGCGGCCAATCACCGGCTCCGTGATACCGCCCGTCGTGGAAGCGGATTGAGATAAGAAGTGCATCGTTCATAGCGGAACTCAGGAAGCCTTGGATTTTTTGTCAGCTTGCTTGGCATCCTTTTTAGCCAGTTCTTTGTCAAAACTGATAGCTTTACCTTCTCCTACACCGAAACTTTTGGCTGCGACCAAAGCGTAATTGCGAGCCAAGTCCTCAGACATCTCAACTTCTTGGCGCAGGCCATCACGCTTAACCAACTTCCACTGCGGTGCCGTCTCAGCATCGGGAACGAGAAGGCATCCTTGACGGAGGAAGGGATCTAACGGAGCAGTCGCGGCGACGAGAGAAAGGCCGAGTATGTATCGGCGCAAGGCTTGGGTGTTACCTCCTTCAAGCCGTCGCAAGGCTACCAAGTTTACAGTAACGTCGTGCTCAATGGTACCGTGTGCGGTCACGCCGCCAGGCGAATCGGTCGCGGGGACATGAACAAATCCACGCTGCGCGAGAGGGCTTTCCCTTCTGCCCTCTGCTTTCTGCTTATCCTCTTCTGAGAAAACTTCAAGTGCGGCGTAGTCAAGGGCCGGAGTATATTGTGCTGAACGCGTTAGTTCATCTATATCCCAAGCGCGAATTATCGACTGCACAATTCGAGGGAGTTTGGCCCCGGTATCCCTAGAATCCCAGACTCCAAAAACGAGTGATGTTGGCGCAAGTTTTGCCAACGCGGAAGCGTCTCCCGAATTGAGAAAGGACTCAAAGGCTGTTTTCGCTTCGTTCCCGAGTTTAGACGACCGGACGACCGCATCCCCGAGACGGTGCCCCACTTCAAAAATCGAGATGCTCTTTTTGTCGTTTTGATTTCCATACTCAATCTCAATCTGCGGAACGAGTTCCGCATAAGGCTCACGCTTGAAAATCGGCTCCATGCGATTCGCTTGGGAACCGACGCTATCGATCAGAGCGACCTTCGTTCCATCGGAAAGTGTGTCGATGTTATAGCCAATATCCGCGTAGGTTGGCGGGAAGATGACTCCCCCTTCTCCCTCAACGGGCAGAAGTTTCTGTTTCAGGTGCAGTGCCACGGGGCCTTGATCGTCGTCGGCCCAAGTATTAATGGTTTCGTGCGAAAGCGAATCAGTCATGGATAGTCTCCTGTTCTGCGAAGGTGGTGACTTTGTTCTTACCCGACATGTCCAGTTCAAAGCGAAATCGTTTCATAGGTACTGTAGAGACGTGGCCAATAAGAGCAACTCGGGCCAATACGGGCGGAAGGGTAACTCCCCATGCCGCGTAACGGACTTTACGAGTCTCGAATTCGTCGGGGCGAGCGTTCTCCAATCCCCAAGCCGCGAGAATTTCAACGACCGGAGAAGCCGCGACCCGATGCTTCTGTTCGTTCGGCGAATAACCCGCGTCGATAGTTGTCCATGCGCCTCTCGGGTCGAAGTTGAAACTGCCGGCCATAGGCGGCGTGATGCTGAAAGGCCGCTCAATTAGATTGTTCTGTTGTTTTTTCCAAATTCGGGCGATGCCTTTCTGCATCGCGGTTGCGACGCCGAGGGCAGAGCGATTGCCCGCGTAAAGCTTGAACTCGTTGCGGCTGGAGCCATCTGCCCAATGCCCGAGTACAATCCGTTTCTTGCCGTTAATAAGCTGAATCGGCATCGCTGAGCTTGTTTCGGGCGAGGCGGCAGGAAACACCTCAGATTGTTCCTGTTGGCATAACTCCTGTTCCAGTTTCTTTTTACCTCTGGCCTTAGTTGGCTCTTTTTTGGGTCGCCAACCTTGGGGTGCTACGGCTTTTACCTCCGCTCTGGCCAAAAATTCCATAACTGCCTCAAAAGGGCTTTCCTCGCCTTCCGCTCGCAAGCAGAACCTCACCTCCGCTTCATCGCTCCAATCGAAACCTCCCTCGGCATCGCCGCACAGCACGTCAGCAGCTTCCAAGAAGCCGAGACAGGCAAAGACTTGACCCGGATTGAAGAGGTCCACGGGAATCGAAGATTCAGCCATCAGCCATCCTCCCCGGCGTCGTTGTCGCGTGAGGCTTGCTGATCTGCGGCACGCAACAAAGATTCCCACCAAGCTAATCCCCATGGTCCCCATTGCTTCTGCAACCGCGCAAAGCGCAACGCGACATTGAGGGCACGCTCTTCAAGGACGGAAGGCGGCTCGTCGCAGCCACTTGTAGGAATAACAGGCCGCGACCAGCCATGATGCGCCGCGACCAGATGCAGAGCGAGTTCTTGGAGATCGGGCGGCAAGGTTTTGAATTTCTCATCGCTCTCAGCACGGGGCAGCGAGCCGAACTCATGGCGATAGCCCTCCAGTCGCCCGACATTTATCGGCCCTTTAGTCTTGGCATAGACTTTCCCGTCCCGTGGTGCATTGAAGGCTCGCTGCCAGCGTTCATGGCACTTGCCTTCGTCGTGCAGTCTCGCCACAACAGCGAGCATATCGGCGTGGGCATCCGGTAGCCCAAGGGCACTCGCCAAAGCGCGTACCTTACATTCGACCCAGACTTGATGCTCCGCCAGTTCCTGCGGAGGCCCAGCGGAACGATCTTCTTCCGTCTCAGAATAGCCGCGCCACTTTTCGACGAGGAGCCAGTGAGTAACGTCGCCTTCGTCCGTTTTCTCGGCCTCAAACCGATGACGTTCCCGCCAATTTTCGTCATTACTCTCCACTATCTTCCCAACTGAGCGCACCCGAAACCGAATAGTCGGGGATCCGTTGGACTGCGGAGGCAACCATTCCTCGCCGTCGTCGATCACACGCGGCAAGCCGCCAGTCTTCTCGTTAAGCATCCCCTCCTTAGAAAGACCGCCGAAGCAGCGACCCATGATTAGGAGGCCACCTTCTAGATGTTTCTCTAAGGTCTCTTTTGCTTTCTTATCGTCCTTCACCTTCATAAGATTGTCTCCGCGTATGGTATCCCGTAAATCCATTGAGGGAGACAAAATGTAGGCCATGACATCCGCTCCCCTTAGCGCCGAATCCTGATCACTAAAGATTTTCTTGGCGCGTTTAACAAGCCAGTCAATCACTTTGTAGGTCTCAGTTTCGAGTTTTTCGCTGGCATGTGGTGGCGCTGCTTCAAAGAAATCTTCGATTCCTTTTCGTGCTGTCTCTACCCCATCTCTGCGTACCGGCAGATACTTGCGCCAAACGACCGTAGTCTGCGGCTGTTGGTCTTCCTCCCACCCGCGTAACCACGGTTGAATATCTTCCGGTCGTCCCGTGTGTTTATCCAACGAGGTCATTGACCAAGCATCAATAAGGGCGCGAGTCAACGCCGGGCGTAGCGGCTCCGGCGTCATTGCCGCTTTAATAGCTTTGTGCAGGTCTTGGTCTTGCTCCGCGCACTCCCTGATATCCAGTATTGCGCCGGGGCTTGCGTCACGTAGCCTCTCGCAGCCTTTGTGATCCCCTTCAGAACCTGCATCGCCCTCCGCAAAGGGCAAGTAAAGTTGGCTACCCTGCTCAACACCCTCCACGCCGACGGGTCGCAAAGCGTCCAGTGGTTTGCGGAGACGATCCAAGCGTTCCTTCCATTCTTCACCCTTTGCCTTTGCATGAGGTACGGCAATGACCTCAATACAAGCGTCTCCCTTGCCGCGCCGATTCACGCGGCCAAGTCGCTGCACCATGCGCTCCCATTCGACTAGGTCACAGACTATATGATCCGCGTCGAGATCAACGCCCACTTCACCCGCCGAGGTCGCAATCAGAAAAGTCGGCTGCTCAGGCGGAGCCTCGGCGTCGCCAAAGAAACCGTGTTTCTCCAACCAACCAGAGAGATCTTCTCGCTCAAACACCCGCCGCCCACCAACCAAGAGCTCGGAAACAGGTTCGAGTTTTTCCTTCTTACACTTCTTGTCAATCTTATCCTTCACTTTCACGGCATCCTCTCGACGATCACAATAGACGAGCACACGGGCCGGCCCCTTACCAAGACTCCATGCTCGCTCGGCAAGCTGTGGCACCAATTTTGGTGTATCATCAAACACCTGAATAGTAAGTCGTTTACGCGCTTCAAGACGCTTTCTGATAGCCCCGTCCTGCCGATGTTCGTTAGAAAGCCGAAAGACCTCTCTTCCGCCTGCACCATCTTCGCGCCCTGTGGCCGATAGGGAGAGCAACTTGAATGGAGGCACTATCTCCCGATCCTTTTGCTTGTGCGGACCGAATGACTCGGCTCCGTTTGCAATCGCTTCAAGGAGCTTTTCAAACGGCGGAACCAAGTGCGCCTCGTCGAGCACTACGAGCGCATCCGCACCAAGCAGACCCGCATGGTAGGGCCGCATTTTGTGCGATACGCCATAACCCGAGAACAGGAGCCGCGAGCCGATCATATCAACAGTGCCGACGACGATGGCTGGCGCAGCCGGGTCCGCAAGCCACTCTCGATTGTCCACATGCTGGCCGCGCAGTGTACTCACGCGCAATTCGGAGTCTTCCGACTTCTCCCGGACCGCATCGGCGATCGTCGTCGCCTGATCGACCACCGCCCGCCTATCGACCACATAGACCAAACGCCGAGGCACTGCGGCTCTGGCTTTCAGAGCCAGATACCAGATCGCCATCACTGAGGTCTTACCAAGACCCGTCGGAATGTCGAGCGCGGAAGGGATTTGCCCTTTAGCGAAATAGTCTCGGTAAAGATCATTCTGCCACTTGAACGGCGGAAACCCCATCAGTCGTTCAAAATTGCGGTCGAATTCGTCGTACATAATCACCACTTTTATGCGTTCAGCATCGCTTTCAATCGGACTTTCTCTGCGACGCATCCCTCTTCCTCGCAAGGACTTCGCGCACCACTTCAGCAGTCTCCTCGGCGCATTTCCGCAGCAGCTCGATTTCATACGGCGTCAGCATCCGAGGGGCGGGCGAGGGGCCTATTAGCCGCTGGAGTTCGGTCGCCGAAGGAGTGACCCCAGTATTCTCGTCCTTACTCCCTGAAGGCTGCTCTGTGTCGTTGACCTTAGCCATCTTCCTCACTCTCATCGCCATCTTCCTCCTCCTCACCACCCTCTCCCTCGCTAGGCGGCCCGCCAATCCGCAAAACATGCCCATCCAAATCCTCCACCAGCATCTCCCGCGCCCCCCAAGGCTCGTCAACCGGCTCCTTTTTGATAGTCGCCCCCGCCGCCGCATACTCCTCGTGCAGCTTGTCCACATCGCCGACGTTGTAGTAGATCCACACCGGGCGGGCACCCTGCGAATTCTCGGAGAGAAAGACGTGCACTTTGCCATTGGATATGGAGGCAAAGGTCTTGTCCTCGGCCTCGGCGGGCCAATCCCAGTCCTTGCTGAAACCTAAAACCGAGGTGTAGTGCTCAATGCTCGCCTCGACGCTGGCGACGTTCAGAATCGGCGTCATTGCGGTGAAGGCCGTGGGTGCGGAAGCCTCGTCGTGGTCCTCGTGGGCACCAACACCGACGGCGATTCCTACAACTACTGCTGCTGCGAAAATGCTGCGACCTTTCATAATTTTCCTCCTGTGGGTGAGTTAAATTCGATAGAATTCGATCGTACCGCGTGCGTCGAACCCGGTCAATGTGGACAACTGCCTCGACGCTCACGCTCGCTCGACGTCAAACGCTTCCACATTGCGCTCATCCTTGCTAAATTCCACGCCAATCAGGTAAATCGGCTGCCCCAAGGCGCGATACTTATCCGCATACTGCCGCTCCTGCAACTGCGCCATTGCCGCACCCGCTGACGCCAGTTCGACCACCTTGAACTCAAACAGATAGACGCTGCCGTTGAACAGAACCGCCATGTCCAAGCGGCCCTTACTGCTGCTATCTTCCACCCGAATATCCAGGCCCAAGCCAGCGAAATAGGAATAGAATACGCTCGCGTAGTACCCCTCGTAATTCGCAATATCATTGTTGGTGTACCACTCATAGGGAATGCTGGCGAAAAAGGCGTAGAACAACGTCTTCAAGCCAGCGAAATCATTGGCTTCTAACAGCCGATACAGCCGCACGCTGTTGGCCGTCTGGCGCGATGGGTCCTGCACCAAGTAGCGCAGCAGGCTGCGGTTCAGGCTTTGCCGTACCTCCCGATTGGGATAGCCTAGCCGATAGACAGGCTCGCCGCCGAGGTCGCGCTCCTCAGCAATCGTCAGGTAGCCGGTCTGGAACAACAGTGCTTCGGTAGCGATGTCGTCCACGTCGAAGGTCGATAACAGGGCGCTGCCGCCCTCCATGCTGCCCAACTCCAAGGAACTGACGTGGCGTTTGCACAGCGTCTCCACCAAGAACGTCGGCGTGCCAGTCTCAAACCAATAGGCACCGAACTTGCGGCTGTCGAACAGCAGCAGGATGTCGAAAGGGTTGTACACCTTCTCGTCGCCGAGCCAACGGTAGCCGTTGTACCAGTCGCGGATCTGATCCCGGTCCAAGCCCGGTAGTTCCGGTGCGAACACCGTGTCGAGATCTACCTCGGTGTAGCCGCAAATAGCCGAGTAGCGCGGATCGAGGGTGATGTCCTTGAGGTTGTTGAGTCCAGAAAACAAGCTGACCTTGGAAAACTTGCTCACCCCCGTAATGAAGGCGAAGCGGATGTGTGCATCGCTGGATTTGATCATCGCGTACAGATCGCGCAGAAAGTCGCGGTTAGCGCGGGCGACGTCCGGCACCTCCAGCGCGTCCAAAATCGGCTTGTCATACTCATCTACCAGCACTACAACGCGCTGCCCAGCCTGCCGACTCAGTGCCCCAAGCAGATGGCGAAAGCACGCCGAGGCGCTCTCGTAACGGGTCGTAACCCCGGCCTCTGCTGCCAAATCTTGTAGTTGCGCCATCGCGTCGTCGTGCAGACCGCCCCGCTCGTAGTAACTGCCGCCGCTGAAATCCAGCCGCACAACCGGATACCGCCGTGACCAATCCCAGTGGTCGTGGATGTATAGCCCCTCAAACAGCGACTCGTTGCCCTCGAACAGCTCTTTCAGCGTATCCAACAACAGGCTCTTGCCAAAGCGGCGCGGACGCGACAGGAAATAGTGCGTACCCTCGTCAAGCAGCCGGCGTATGTGGGCTGTTTTATCGACGTAGTAGCAGTCCTCCTCCCGAATTTTGCGGAAGGTCTGAATGCCAATGGGCAGTCTGAGTTTGATCATGGCGTACGTTACTCCAGATAGAGGATCTGACTTCTATTCCTTCAGACCGGCCAAAGTACCGAGTGCGTTGAACCCGGTCAACATTGACAGCCGCCCCTCGACGCGAAGATATTGGGGGCTGTTCATTCAAAACATAGGAGACGCGCAGTGCCCAACGAAAAACCGAATGTCGTCCTCGTCTTTGCCGACCAATGGCGCGCCCAAGCCTGCGGATACGCCGGCGACCCCAACGTGCAAACCCCCAACCTAGACGCCCTAGCGCACCGCAGCGTCAACTGCACCCACGCGGTATCCGGCTGCTCGGTATGCTCACCAGCGCGAGCCTCGCTGCTGACCGGTCAATACCCCCTCACGCACGGCGTCTTCGTCAACGACGTAGAACTGGGCCAAGACGCCACGAGCCTCGCGCAGGCTTTCAGCGCGGGCGGCTACGACACGGCCTATATCGGCAAATGGCACATCAATGGCCGCGGCCGCTCTAGCTACATCCCGCCCGAGCGGCGACAGGGCTTTGAGTACTGGAAGGTCCTCGAATGCACCCACGACTACAATCATTCCGCGTACTATGCCGGCGACTCGGACGAGCAGCTCGTGTGGGAAGATTACGACGCCTTGGCCCAGACCCGCGACGCCCAAGCGTACCTGCGCGATCGCGGCGACAAGCCCTTCTTGCTGGTCCTATCGTGGGGACCGCCGCACGCCCCCTATCACACGGCCCCGGCAGCGTATCAAGCTCTGTACGATCCAGCCGCTATCACCCTGCGGCCCAACGTCCCACCCGATTGGGCCGAAGACGCGCGGCAGTGGCTCGCCGGGTACTACGCCCATTGTACGGCCTTGGACGACTGCGTCGCCATGTTGCTTCAGACTTTGCAGGAAGAGAGGCTGGAGCAAGAGACGATCTTTCTGTTTTTCTCGGATCACGGCGACATGCTCGGCTCGCAGGGCATGGACAAAAAGCAAAAGCCCTACGAAGAGTCCATCCGCGTGCCGTTCCTGCTGCGCTATCCGGGGCTGGACGCCGCCGAACTCGACGCGCCAATCGACCTGCCGGACATCATGCCCACCCTGCTGGGCCTGTGCGGCCTGCCGATTCCCGCCACCGTGGAGGGAATCGACTTTTCCGATTACTTGCAAGGTGGCCCAGATCCCTCGGACGGCACCGCGCTCTTGCAGTGCCCCCATCCCTTTGGCCAGTGGTGGACCGGCGTCGGCGGGCGGTCCTACCGGGGCTTGCGCACCCGCCGCCACACGTACGTCCGCGCCTTAGAGGGACCGTGGCTGCTCTACGACAACGAAGCCGATCCCTTCCAACAGGACAACCTCGTCGGCCAGCCCGGCCAGCAGGATTTGCTCGACGAATTAGACGATAAACTAACGCGCCGCCTCGCCGCCGCGGGCGATTCCTTCCTCCCTGGCCCAGCCTATCTAGCGCACCGGGGATACCAAGTAGATGCCCGAGGCACCGTGCCTTATACTAACTGATGTTACGCCGTGTAGGAGGCGGTTTGCAAACCGCCCCCTACCGTCATAAGGAGTACAACATGCCCCGATTCCTTGCATCCTTAGCCCTCTTCTGGGCGGCCTGCTCGTCCTCGCCGGACTCGCCTGTGGCCGCTTGCGGCGACGGGCAGGTGCTCCAAGTGGGGTTTTACGCCTTTTTCGCGCCGGTCAGTTACAGTGCCGACCCCGATCCGGGCACGCCCGGGTTTGACGAACACCTTGGCTACGAAGCGGATTTGCTGACCGCTCTAGCGGCCATGGACGGCGCGGGATTGTCCTTTGCACGCCGCGGCATAGCCGACTGGTCCGATATATGGCTCCAATCAGCCGGACCGGACTACGACTTGGTCGGCGGCGGCATCACCATCCTCGACTCCCGCACCCGCAATGCGGCCGGCCAACAAGTCGTAACCTTTACCTCCGGGCACATCGCCTTCCGCCAATCGCTGCTGGTGCGAGCCGCAGACGCCGGGCGCTTTGCCAGCCACAGCGACCTGACGAGCGAAGATCGGGTGGGTGCGTTGCGTGGCACCACGGGTGAGTTTCGCCTGCTGGAACTGACCGGCTTAGTCGATGCCCAAGGCGTACTCATCGCGGGTACGCGCATCGAAACGCCCGAGGGCGAGCTCGTCGCCGACGGCACGGCCGCGCACACCATCACCGCGGCCGGTGCATCGGATCATCTCGCTGGCCGGACGCGGCTGGTGCCGCCCACCGCCGACATGCCGCAAGTGATTTACCTCGGGCAAGAGACCGGCGAAGTGGAACTGCTAGAGGCCCTAGCAAATGGCACCATCGACGCCATCGCCCGCGGCGAACTCGGCAACCGCGACGCCAGCGTTTCTTCCGACGGCGAGTTTGTCGTCGCGGCCCTCGACGCGGCTACCGAGTTCGGGGGATTTTCGCTCGCCGTGGAGGACGCCGACCTAGCGGCCTGCATTGACGACAAGATCAACTATCTGACCGACGATCGGCGCATTGGCTACGGCGAGTGGCTCGCCAATCCAGCGATCTTCGTCGAGCGCGCCCAAGCGTGGCAACCCTAAACCAAGGAGCACGACATGTATAAAGCTGGAGTCATTGGCTGCCGCGGCATTGGCATTCAACACGCCACCGGCATAGTTAGCTCAGACCGCGCCAGTCTCGCGGCGGCTTGCGACCTCGACGAAGAAACGCTCCGCGAGTTCGAGCAACGCTGGCCGGACGAAAACCCCACCCGGTACCGCGATCACCGCGAGATGCTCGCCCGCGAAGCGCTGGACATCGTCACCGTTGCCACCTCGGATCACCGCCACGCCGACCTAGTAGTAGATGCGGCCAACGCCGGAGCCAAGGGCATCTTCTGCGAAAAGCCGCTGGCCACCAACCTCGCAGACGCCGACCGCATGATCGCCGCTTGCGACGCCAACAACACCACCCTGTCGGTCGATCACACCCGGCGCTTCATCCCCCTGTGGCGCTACGCCAAAGAAGAGATTGTCGATCAAGGCGTCATCGGCCCGGTGCAATACGTCATCGGCACGCTCGCCGGCCCCCGCGCCATGCTCTTCCGCAACGGCACCCACACCCTCGACGCTATATGCTACTACGCGGACGAGCAGCCTCAGTGGGTAGTGGCCGAGCTAGAGGAAGGGTACGAAGACTACGCCGAGTACCGCGGCGACGGCGGCCACGTGCCAGCCACCGAGCCGGGAGCTAACGGATACATCCACTTTTCTGGGGGTGTGCGGGGCTTCTACATTGGCGGCTCCAAGACCACGCCAGCGCCCAAGCAGCAACTCGAAGTGGTCGGCACCACCGGACGACTAGTTATGGTCAGCGACGGCGGCACCCTGTATCGCGGCGAAGAGCCAGAACCCCTCGCACCGCCGACTTGGCCGGTCGAGGGCATTCCCGCCGGCATCCACGAGCTGATCGCCGCCATGGACCAAGGCGTCGAGTCGGTGTCGCCGGGGAGAGCCGGGCACACCGTAGTAGAGCTGATTATTGGGTTTTTAGCATCGCAAAAGCAGGGCAACGTGCCGGTGCCCATTCCGGTGCCGAGAGCCTAAGTTGACTTCGGCTATGATGAACGGCGGGTACAAGTGGACTCCGATCCTCGACTATGAGAGCGACCCGGCTGCCTTGGCGCAGAAGGAACTCGATTCTCTCGCCGCGGTATGGGAAACAGAGCGCAGCAGACTAGAAGACTCGGAGGCACTGTCCGAGTTTAACCGGAAACTGCACCGGGAATGGGCGATCGAGACCGGATTGATAGAACGAGTGTACGACTTCGACCGTGGAGTCACAGAACTTCTGATTGAGCGCGGCATTGACGCGACGTTGATCCCTCACGGTTCCGGCGACGACCCGGAACGGATTGCTTCCATGATTCAAGATCACGAGGCGGCTATCGAATATGTATTCTCCTTCGTTAAGGAAGAGCGCGCACTCTCCACGAGTTATATCAAGCAGCTTCACCAACTGCTGACGCAGAATCAGGAGACAGCAGAGGGAAGGGATCGTCTCGGGAAACGGGTTCGGATTCCTCTGCTACGCGGCGACTATAAGAAACGACCGAACAATCCGACTGGCCGCGATGGTGCAATCCACGAATACTGTCCACCAGAGCAGGTCGCTTCCGAGATGGACCGGCTGATCGAAATGCACCGAGCTCACGAAAAGATCGCTCCCGAAGTCGAGGCCGCTTGGCTCCACCATCGCTTCACGCAGATCCATCCCTTTCAGGATGGCAATGGCCGGGTAGCGAGAGCACTTGCTACGCTCGTTCTCGTCAAGGCACGCCGGTTTCCTCTGGTCGTGCGGAGCAAGGCGAAAGGCGATTACCTAGACGCTTTAGAGGAGGCGGACCTCGGTAATCTATACCCACTTGTCAGTTTTTTTTCGGAAATTCAGAAACACGAGTTTGTACGGGCACTTGGTTTGTCTCGTGAAGTTGAGAAGGACTTCCGCGCCGAGGATTTGATCCGCGCCACGCGCAGGGAATTAGAGCATCGTCGCGATACCCTCGCGGGTGAATGGAACACGGTCAAGGATCAGGCGGAACATCTGCGGCGGGAAGCCGAGCAGCGGATGAACGAACTGAAGGAGACAATAGAGACCGACATGGGAGCCGTCCTCGACCATGTTCATGTATTTGTTGACGGAGAATCCGACCACGGCGAACGCAGCCACTATTTCCGCCAGCAGATTGTCGCTGGGGCGCAGGTGCTCGACTACTTCGCTAATCTGGAGTCCTATCGCGCTTGGGTGCGCCTCGTCATCCACAATGCGAACCAGAGCCAGATTCTGCTTTCCTTCCATGGAATCGGACGCGAATTCCGCGGGGTACTTGCCTGTTCGGCGGTATTCTTCCAGCGAGTTCAGACAGACCGCGAAGAACGGGAGACGAGTCCGGCCAAGGTGCTTTCGCGCAGCCTGTTTCAGATCAACTATCGGGAAGACCTAGCGTCCATAGAAGAGCGATTCCGCGTTTGGCTCGAAGAGTGTTTAGTGGTCGGACTGCGCAATTGGCGTTCTGCTGATCTCTAAAAGGCGCTTGCAGGTTGGGTGTCGGGTTAGCGTCCACGACGCTTATTATCCCATCCCCGCCTAATCCAACTCCACCACCACCCGACTACCCTCCACGCACACCGGATACGTCCGCACCCGCACCTTCTCAGGCTCGCACAGCGAGCGGCCCGTACGCACGTCGTATTCCCAGCCGTGCCACGGACAGCTCAGAATTTCGCCCGTGCGCCCCAAGACGATCTCGTCCCCTGGTTGCCGCGCCAGCGCCGTGCCTCCAACCCGCCCGTCCGACAGCCGCGCCCCTTGGTGCGGACAAACATCGCGGAGCGCATACCAAGCATCCCCCTGCCGCACAATGGCCAAGCCCCGTCCCTCGACCTCAACTCGGCGGACCTCGCCGTCGGCAAAGGCAGCGACCGGCCCTACGTCAACGCGCCGCAAAGCCATAAAATGCCTCGGCATTATCGACCATGATCCTCCGGCGCATTGCGCCGTCAATCGCCGGTGGCAAGGCGCGGGCCGGCGAGTCAAAGTCCCAATGCGGATAATCCGTGGCGAACATCAAGAAATCCTCGCCGCCGATCATGTCGATGATCTGCAACAAGTGCTGGGGGTCGTCTGGCTCTTCCATGGGTTGGGTCGTGGAGCGGAAGTGCTCGCGGATGTATTCGCTGGGGCGCTTCTTCAGCCACGGCACCTCGCTGCGCAAGCCGCGGTAGTTTTTGTCCAGCCGCCACATCAGCCCGGGCAACCACGCAAATCCCCCCTCAACCAGCGCGACGCGCAGCTCCGGGAACTCGCAGAACACCCCCTCGCAAACAAGGCTGATGACCTGCGCCTCAAAGGCTTGCGACATGGCCGTGTGATCCTCGATGTAATAGGAAGGCCAGCCGCAGGCCGTGATGGGCTGGCCGCTGCCGCCGAAGTGGATGCCCACCGGCAGGCCGACCTCGCAGGCCGCGGCAAAAATCGGCCGGAATTGCCGCTTGCCATACGGCGCGCTCGACCGCACCAACAGCAGCGCCTGCACAAAGCGCGGATCCGCTGCTGCCCGCTTGATTTCCGCGGCCGCCTCGGCCGGGTCGTTGGCATTGACCACAATCGATCCGCGCCAGCGCGGATCGTGGTCTAACCAAGCGTGCGCGGTCCACTCGTTGACCGCCCGCATTAGCGCGTTGGCAAAGTCGAGATTGTGCAGGGACGTCATGCCGTAGAGCGGGTTGAGCACGGCCACGTCAATGCCCCAAGCATCGAGCAACTGGGTGCGGGCAAAATCGGGATCGCCGCCCGGCCTTAAGCCCGAAGGCGGCCAAGCATCGCGTCGCGCCGCTTGGGCAAACCCCTTGGGATAGGTTGGCCCGGGTGGACCGCTAAACCCGGATTGCCGCACGTATGCCTGCCAGCGCGCCGACAAATAGGGCATGAGGTCGTCGATGGAGTTCGGGTAGTTGTGGACGTCGCAGTCGATCAGCGAAAAGGCAGTCGAGGTCGCGACTTGGACGGCGTGTTCGGCTTGGGACATAGTAACTATGGCTGGTAAAGGGTTGTAGGGGCGTCCCTTGTGGACGCCCTATACTCTAGGGTGCGAACACGGGCTGCGTCAACTCCGCGAGCGCGGAAGGAGCAGATTTGTTCGCCAACCTCGTTTAGTAGTATTATAACCCAATTATGCCTACATCACTCGCCGATCTCGAAGCGCGCTATCGCCATGCCAGCCCGCGCTCCCGCGCCCTTTTTGAGCAGGGCCGCGCCTACACGGCCGGTGCGGCCAAAGGCGCGTATTACTACCCACCCTATCCGCTCACCATGGCCCGCGGCCAGGGCTGCTACCTGTGGGATGTCGATGGTCGGCGCTACGTCGATTGTGCCAACCACCACACAGCCCAAGCCCTCGGGCACGGTCACGAGCGCGTGGAAGCAGCCGTGCGCGAGCAGATGCAAAAGGGCATTGCCTTGGGCGCACCCACCGGCATCGAAAGCGAAATCGCCCGCGCCATGTGCAGCCGAGTGGATGCGCTGGAGCGGATTCGCTTTGTCAACTCCGGCACCGAGGCCACGCTGCACGCGATTCGCTTGGCGCGGGGCTACACGCAGCGCGGCAAAATCGCCAAGTTCGAGGGCGGCTTCCACGGCAGCCACGACGCCGTGGAAGTCAGCGTGGCCCCGCCCCTAGACCAAGCCGGCCCCGCCGACGCGCCTATCGCACTGCCAACAGCCGGCGGCATGTCCCCGTCAGCCGCGTCCGAAGCCGTCATCCTTCCCTACAGCGATCCAGAAGCCGTCGAGCGGCTCGTCGCTGAGCACGCCAGCGAACTCGCCTGCGTCCTCTTCGACCCCAAGGCCGGCATCCTGGACATCCAGCCGGATTTTGCCCGCGCCGTGCGCGACATCACCCGCCGCCACGGAGTCTTACTCATCTTCGACGAAATCGTTGGGTTCCGCACAGCCACGGGCGGCTTGCAGGGCCTGTACGGCATCGACCCGGACCTGAGTTGCTTTGGCAAAATCATCGGCGGCGGCTTTCCAGTGGGGGCCTTTGGCGGTCGGGCCGACCTGATGGACCTGTTCGACAACTCGCAGCAAGCCACCGGCCTTTTCCAGAGCGGCACCTTTAGTGCGCATCCCG
The DNA here is from genome assembly GCA_965233785.1 of Candidatus Latescibacterota bacterium. Classification (GTDB taxonomy): domain Bacteria; phylum Latescibacterota; class UBA2968; order UBA8231; family UBA8231. Next base: position 6,173,052 of record OZ247580.1, on the reverse strand, counting down.
TGGCCATGGCCGCCGGGCTAGCAACTCTGAGCGAGCTGACGCCGCAAACCATCGCCCATTTGAACGCACTCGGAGCGCGCTTAAAGGACCAACTCAACGCGCTCTTTGCCGACCGCGCAATCGCCGCCCAAGCGGTCTGCACGGGATCGGTCTTCAGCATCCACTTTGCCCGCGGCCCCATCGCCCACTACCGCGACCTCGCCGCCACCGACAAAACCCTCATTCAGCCGCTCTTTCTCTCGCTCATTGAGCAGGGGTACTTCCTCGGCCCAGGGCTAGGCATGTGCGCGCTTTCTGCGCCCATGGACGCCGGGCACATCGACGGTTTAGTCGCCGCGGTGGGGAATGCGCTGGCGGAAAGACTAGGGGCCAGTGGCCGGTGACCAGTGATCCGTCCCCTCTCCGCGCCCTAGGGGTGGGGCTGACCACTGGCTACTGGCCACTGACCACTAACTAAGGAGCAAACCATGTCCGTACTCAGCCCCGCACAAATCGCCCAGTACCAGCAAGACGGGTACACCATCTTGCACAATGCTCTCTCCGCAGAAGACTTGCACGAGCTCCGTACCCATATCGAAGGAATCGCTTCGGGCGCACTGCCCTTCCCAGAGACGAACATCGAGTTCGATCCCAACGCGCCTCAGCAACGCCACATCGATCACTTGCGCAAAATCAACGGCCCGTCCGAATGCGATCCGTTCTTCCGCGAGCACGCAGCGCGGGAGCCCCTCCTCGCCGCCGCTGCCGACTTGCTCGGCCCGGACGTCAAGCTCTTCGCCGACCAAGTCTTTATCAAAGGGCTAGGCGGCATAGAAAAGACCTATCACCAAGATTCCGCGTACTTCCACATCGAGCCGATGGCCCTCGCCACCGCTTGGGTCGCCTTAGACGATGTAACCCTTGAAAACGGCTGTTTGTGGGTCGTGCCGGGCAGCCACCGCGAGGGTCTAATTGACCACAGCGAGGTGTGGATGGTCGGCTCGCGGCAAGACAAGACAGTCCCCGACGCAGCCATTGACCATCAGCGCGAACAGCCCATCCTGCTGCAAGCGGGCGACTGTTCCTTCCACCACAGCCTACTCCTGCACCGCTCCGGTCCCAACCAGACGACGACGCGCCGCCGCGGCATGGCCACCCACTACATGAGCGCCCGCTCGCGCTGGACGGGCCGCCCGGAAGAAAAGCCCGAATACCCTCTGCTGCGAGGGCAAGAACACGCTAACTGCGTCTGAAGCACCTCTACGACCGAAGTGAATACCCATGAGCCAATACTGGGTTGAAGACGGACAAGGAGACGACGCGAAGGGAATGTGGCGGGGACGAGTCTTTGTAGGATAGCTTCCAGTAACTTATCTCTCTTACCTACTTTATCTATGTTCAAAAATTACCTCCAAGGCAGTCTATTCGCCCAAGACCTCCTCGACAGCTCCATTACAGAATTCCCCGAGTGGAAGGCTTATGACGACCATGACCTCGCCGCATTCGAGAGCGAGGTGCAGTCGCTCTTCGACCGCTTCCCCAAGGACGGTAGCCCTAACGAAACCCAAACTGAGGATGACCTAATCTGGCCGGTTCTGCGCCTGCTCGGCTGGACTGAGAGCTTGCGGCAGCAAAACTTGAGCGCCAAAGGGCGCGAAGACGTGCCGGACGGGCTGCTGTTTGAGGATGCTACGGCCAAAGATCGGGCTAATAGACTCACCGAGGAATGGCAGCGGTACGAGCACGGCCTCGCTATCGTCGAATCCAAGCGATGGAACTTGCCACTCGACCGCGGCAACGATAACAGGGCCGCGCCTTCTACCCAAATGCTTCGCTACTTACGCCGGGCAGACGACCTAGCCAATGGCAAGCTGCGCTGGGGCATACTCACGAATGGGGTGCGCTGGCGGCTCTACTATGCGGGTGCGCGTTCCGTCGCCGAGCAGTTCTACGAGATCGATCTCATGCAGACCCTCGACCTGCCGAATGAGCGCAGCCACTATCTGAAGGTGTTCGCGCTGGTCTTTGGCCGTGCGGCGTTCCTGCCGGGCGAGGATGGGCGTACCTTGCACCAGCGCATACTCGACGAGGGGCGGTTCTACGAAGAGCGCGTAGCCACCAGCCTTTCCGAGGTCGTCTTCGACCAAGTTTTCCCTCAACTCGCTGATGCCATTTTCAAAGCCGCGCCCGCCGCGTCATTGTCCGAAGTACGCAACGCTGCCCTAACTCTGTTCTACCGCCTGTTGTTCATCCTCTACGCCGAAGACCGCGACTTGCTGCCCGTGCGAGACGCCGCGTATGACGACTACAGCCTGCGTCGAGTGCGCGACGACGTAGGCAAGCGCAAGGAACAGGGCGATGTGTTCTCCAATACGGCCGCTCGCTACTGGTCGGCCATCCGCGACCTGTGCCGCATCATCGACGAGGGCGACGCCTCTATTGGCCTGCCGCCTTACAACGGCGGCCTGTTCGATCAAGAGCGCACATCGCTTTTGTCCAATATCCAATTGGGCGATCAGGTCGTGGCCGACGTGATTTATGCCCTGTCCTTTGACACCACATTGGAAAGCCAACGCTACATCAACTATCGCAACTTGAGCGTGGAACAGCTTGGGTCGATTTACGAGCGGCTGCTGGAACGCGAGCTGGTGCAGAAAGAGGGCGGCATCGACGTGCGGCTCAATGTCTTTGCGCGCAAGGGGTCGGGCAGTTACTACACGCCGGACGCACTCGTCAGCCTGATTATCAAGGAGACCGTCGGCCCGCTCGTCGAGGGGCGCAGTGCCGAGCAGATATTGGACTTGAAGATCTGCGACCCGGCCATGGGGTCTGGGCACTTTCTGACGAGCCTAGTCGATTACCTGAGTGACCGCGTCATCGAGGCTATGGCCGCAGTCGATGCTTCACCGCTTGCGGCTCGCATTGAGGCTATGCGCGAGACGATCATGGCGAATGCCGAAAAAGGCGGCTGGCGCATTGACGCCGAGCGGCTCGACGACCGCCACATTGTGCGGCGCATGGTGCTCAAGCGATGCGTGTACGGGGTCGATAAAAACCCCATGGCCGTGGAGTTGGCCAAGGTGTCGCTGTGGCTGCACACCTTTACGGCGGGCGCACCGCTGAGCTTTCTCGACCATCACTTGCGCTGCGGCGATAGCTTGTTCGGGGGCTGGGTCAACAAGGCGATGGACGATGAGAACGCGCTCTTCCTCCAAGGCCCGATCAGCGAGGCGACCCACATGGCTGAAGCCATGCAATCAATTGAGGAATTGACTGACGCTGAGATCGAAGAGACGGACCGCTCGGCCGCGCTCTTTGCCGACATGCAGACCGGGACGCAGCCTTTGGCGGACTTCCTCTCGTTGGTCCATGCGTTTACGTGGCTAAACGTGCGGGACAAAGAAGACAAAATCGCCTTGCAAAACTTTTTGTCGAGCCGGTTGGGCGATCCGGTCTCCATTGCGGCTGGCACACTCGCCCCCAAGACGGATGTGCCCGATCCCGAGCGATTTGCGCGGCTGTTTGCACAGGCGCGGGCACTGATGGACGAAGAGCGGTTCCTGAACTGGCAGGTCGCCTTTCCGGGTATATGGCAGGATTGGGAGGGGCCTAGGTTGCGCGGCGGCTTTGACGCGGTGATTGGCAATCCGCCTTGGGATCGAATTAAGCTGCAACAGGTGGAGTGGTTTGCGGCGCGACGACCAGAGATTGCCAAGGCGCAACGAGCCGCTGACCGCAAGAAGATGATCGCGGCTTTGGAGGAGGCTGGTGATCCGCTAGCCGAAGAATTCGACCACGCGAGCGCCCGCGCTGCTTATGCGGCTTATATGGCGCGGGCGTCTGGCGACTATCCGCTGCTGTCTGGCGGCGACGTGAACCTCTACTCCCTGTTCGTGGAAAGGGCGATGACGTTGGTGAATGCCCAAGGCATGGTTGGGCTGCTCACGCCGTCGGGCATTGCGTCTGACAAGACGGCGGCGAAGTTTTTCAAGGGCGTGGCGACCGAGGGGCGGCTGCGGGCGCTCTACGATTTTGAGAACAAAAAGGTCTTTTTCCCCGACGTTCATGCGTCGTTCAAATTCTGCATTTTCGTCGCTAGTTCCTCACCAAGCGACAGACCGGCCAAGTGTGCTTTTTATTTGCACAACATTGCCGAACTCGACGATCCCAAGCGTTGCTTCCCCCTAACGGCGCAGGACTTCGCCCGCGTCAATCCGAATACCGGTACAGCTCCCATCTTCCGCTCTCGGCGGGATGCAGAATTAACGACGGCGATTTACGAGAAGACGCCGGTGCTGGTGGATCGCTCGAAGGAAGCGGAAGTCAAGGCGTGGCCGGTGAAATACGTCCGTATGTTCGACATGACCAACGACTCCGACCAGTTCCGCACACGCGCAGAACTAGAGGAGCGAGAAGGCGCGTTCCCCACCGGCGGCAACCGCTTCGGAAGCCCGAGCGGTGAGTGGGTGCCGCTGTACGAAGGCAAAATGGTGCAGGCGTATGACCACCGAGCAGCGAGCGTCGTTGTCAACCCCGAAAATCCGCACCGACCGGCGCAGCCTGTGCCCGCAACCCCAGAGCAGCAACAGGATCCTGATTGGCTGCCTGACTCACAGTTCTGGGTTCCTGCTGAGGAATGCGGTTGGCCGAAAGAAGCGACTTGGGTTCTTGGTTTCAAGGAAATCACGGCTTCAACAAATATCAGGACGTTTATTGCCGCCCTTCTGCCGACGGTCGGCTTCGGGAACAAGATGCCGATCTTCAAGTCGAAAACGCCCGACCGCAAAGAGTGGCTATTAGCTGCCAATCTCAACGCGACGGTTTTTGACTTTGTAACACGTCAAAAAATTCAAGGGCAGACTCTGAATCTTTTCATCGTCGAACAACTCCCCGTCATCCCTCTCACTCGCTACGAGTCCACCCACTTCGGCCCCAAAACCGCCGCCCAAATCATCCGCGAAGCTGTCCTAGAACTCACGTACACTGCCCACGATATGGCCCCTTTCGCCCGCGACTTAGACTACGCTGGCGAGCCCTTCGTCTGGAACGACGACCACCGCTTGCAGCTCCGCGCCAAACTCGACGCCGTATTCTTCCACCTCTACGGCGTTACCGACCGCGACGACATCCGCTACATCTACTCGACCTTCCCCATCGTCAGACGCCAAGAAACCGCCGCCTACGGCAAATACCGCTCCTGCGACCTCTGCCTCGCCTATATGAACGCCCTTGCTTCGGGTCAACCGGACGCCGACGTTTCTGTATAGAAGCCGTCTTGGCTCTCGTCGAACCACCGCAGGAGTCAGCCGGCCGTCATTCCCGCGCAAGCGGGAATCCAGTTCATTAAGGCATGACAGATCACTAAGGCATCCGCAAACACCATGAAAATCGCAGAAATCGACTTCCCCTCTCCTCTATTGTCCGCTTTGCGCGATGGCGAATTAGTCATTTTCGCCGGCGCGGGCGTCTCAAAGGGTAAGCCGGCGTGTCTGCCGCTATTCAGAGAGTTGGCGGAAAAGATCGCGCAAGGAACCGGCAAAGTTTGGCGAGCTAAAGAAACAGAGGACCGCTTTCTCGGCAGGCTCCACAACAAAGGCGTGAAAGTGCATGAGCGAGCCGTGCAGGAGCTTTCCCGCAATAATCCGAAGCCGACCGATTTGCACCGAAACCTTTTGCGGCTCTATCAAAAAAACGGCGAGCAGGTTCGCATCATCACCACTAACTTCGACCTCTTGTTTGAGGAGGCGGCAAGGGATCTCTTCGACACCGTACCCGAGGTGTTCCGGGCACCGGCATTGCCCCTAGGTCAAAATTTCAATGGAATCGTTCACGTTCATGGCGCTCTCAGCCATCTTCAAGGGATGGTACTCACCGATGAGGATTTCGGCCGTGCGTATCTGACCGAGGGATGGGCGAGACGCTTTCTCGTCGAATTATTCCGTCGCTTCCCCGTCCTTTTCGTCGGCTACCGCCACAACGACATAATTCTGAACTATCTAGCGCGTGCGCTCCCTGCAGACTCGACTAAACCGCGTTTTGCTTTGACAGACGATAGCGACTTGCAGCGTTGGGAATCGCTCGGAATCGAGCCTTTTCTTTATCCAAAACCGGACGCAAACGATCACAGCAGGCTTTACGAGGGCGTCCGTCGCTTGGCCGAGTATGTAAACCGTGGCGTCCTAGACTGGCAACGAGAAATCACTGAGCTTGCGGAGAAACCGCCTCTTTCCTTGGACGAAGAAGCAGCCGATCTCATCGACGATTCCCTCTCGGATGCAGTACGGACGCGATTCTTCACGCAAGCGGCCACCGCGCCTGAATGGATCGACTGGCTCAATAAGCATGAGCATCTAGCCCCGCTCTTCGGCACCGACGACCTATCCGAACCGAACCAGGTACTAGCTAGGTGGTTAGCTGAGAAATTTGCCCGCGACCATGCCAATAAGCTCTTTCTACTGATTTCCCAATATCAAATGCAACTGAACCCACATTTCTGGCATGAACTGCAAAAGGCGATAGGGAAAGAGGGGGATGAGCCGCTGGATAAGGATACTTTGGCCCGCTGGGTTTCGTTTCTTCTCAAGACCGATCCACTAAATGTAAACTGGTATTCTCGTATAACTCTTCCAAGTGCGTGGTGGCTGGAGATCATCAAGCGTTGCAGCGATCAAAAATTGATGCCAGCCATATTGCAGATTTTCGCTGCAATGTCGAAAAGCCGCCTTCTATTGGAACCGGACTTCGCACGGTCCCCTGACGATGGAAACGATCAGCCTCCAAGAGCCAATCTGCCGCTAGTTTGCGATCACCATATACTCAATGAGTTTTGGGAAAAAGAACTCAAGCCAAGTCTGGACCAAGCAGCTAAGCCGCTACTCTCGCTGGTTGTCCGACGCATCGAAGATCAGCATCGCATACTGTGTGCGTGGGAACATGCAAACAACAAATGGGATCATGTAAGCGACAATCGTTGGGCTATCGAACCCCACAAGTATAACATGAGTCCCACGGCCATTGACGTTTTGATCGATGCGGCGCGTGACTCTCTTGAGTGGCTGGCGTCTAATCAGGCGGACTCGGCAGCACTATGGTGTGCTCTCCTCATCGATTCCGATGTACCGCTCTTGCGCCGTCTGGCAATACACACCTTACCCGTGCGTTCCGACCTGACGGCGGACGACAAAATCGACTGGCTGTTGACGCACATCGGCCTACACGACCCAGCAGCGCACCATGAGACTGAGAGGGTTGTGTATCAGACCTATCCTAACGCTAGTCCAAAACAACGCGAGAAGCTCATCGGAGCTGTCTTATCCTACCATTGGCCAAGTGAGGACGCTTCTGAAAGAGAAGAACGGACGGCGCGTAAACATCTTGACTGGTTATCTTGGCTTAATCGTTTGGCTCCCTCTTGTCCCCTAGCCCAGGCGAAGCTAGACGAAGTATCAGCTCAGTATCCGCAATTCAGACGACAAGAACCACCAGTAGATACTCAAAATTCTTGGAGCGTTGAAAAATTACTGGCACGGCCAGCCGGCGAGTGGCTCGAAGAATTGTTGTCTCTCCACTCAACTGACCCCTTTAACGAACCTCTACTACAACGTGTCGTAGGGGATGCGGCGAAGCAAGAACTCAAATGGGGACTCGATCTAGCAGAAGCATTGGCCTCAAAGGAAAACTGGGAGGCCAATCTTTGGCCCACGTTGATATACGCTTGGCGAGAAACGGAGCTTGACGATAAACAAGGCCGCGCAGTTCTCAATCTGCTGGAGAGCGCCGGTCTGCATCAAAAGTATGGTCGTGAGGTTGCCTCCACACTTTACGATTTAGTAAAAGATGGCGGCATTCCTTGCGCGTTAGAATTGCTTCCGCAAGCGAACAAAATTGCCACAGCCCTTTGGGACGATCTCGACCCAAGTCCCCCCTATGAAGAAGGGTCAGATTGGCTAATATCGGCCATAAATCACCCTGCCGGAACTCTCGCCCAATTCTGGCTGGAAAGTCTGTCCCTCTGGCGGAAACACCAAGACCCGCTCCCCGATCAGCTCAATGGCGACTATTTAGCTGCACTGTCAAAAATTGTGGAGGACCGGACGATAGCGGGAAGACTCGGAAGGGCCGTTCTAGCAGGTTACTTCGCGTCCCTGCTAGAGATCGATGAGACCTGGACCAAGGAAAATCTGCTGCCGCTTTTCTTTAGGAAAAACCATAGCGATGCCGACGACTATAAAGCTATATGGGACGGATTTCTGACTTGGAGGCGTCTTACTCCTTCTGTAGCTGAACTCCTATCTGAAGCATTTCTCGACACTGTTCAGCAGATCAATCGCGACTTATCTGGGCAAAAGCGGCGCAATAGATTCATTGAATGTTATACTGTCATGCTCGTGTATTTTGCTTTGGATTTTAGCGAGAAATGGATTTCTGAGTTTTTCGCCCACAGTGATGCAGAGGTCCGGCATACCTTTGCGAATGAGATAGGCCATAGATTGCACCACATGAACGAGACACAACAGCAAGAACAGTGGAATCGTTGGCTAAAACCCTATTGGCAGGACCGCTTGGACGGCGTCCCAAAGCCTCTTGAATCCGATGAAATCAAACGCATGATGGACTGGCTACCGCATCTGAAAGGGGTATTCCCCGAAGCCGTTGATTTGGCAATTCAGATGCCGCAAAGCGAGTCGGGCGGCAAGCGGCCGAGCTTGGCGATCTACGACCTAGAGAGAAGCAATCTACTGGAACTGCACCCCGAAGCGACGGCAAAGTTGGTACTTTATATGAGGCCATCCCTTCCACCCACGGACCTTGCGTACGGGCACCAAATACAAATACAACGCAAACTCATCGGCAGGCTCCTCAAGTCACCGCTACCGCCAGAACTCAAGACGAATCTCCAAGAACTCGACGCCCAATTAATTAACTGACGTTACGTATCTTTTGTCCCCAACTTTCCCATCCCTGTAACCTTTCCCCTACACTCCAGCACCTCCTATCCCCCGCCTCCCCTCTGAGCCGCCGCCCTAGCACGATTTTTGCTCATTGTGAATACCACTCCACCCGCAATCCTGTTCGGATGGCTTGCCAAGCCCTAATTCCCAACCGATCGCCATGGCCGAAATCGACATCGTTTCCAAGCACCTAATCCAAACCTACCCGGCCGACTTCGCCCGCTTCGCCCTCCAGCGCGATGACATCGAAGGCGTTGAAGTGCTCGACACCGAGCAACCCTCCGTCCGCCGCCCGGACAGCCTCCTCCGCGTGTGCATCGGCGGCGACGAGGTATTGGTCCACCACGAGTTTCAAACCACCGATAGCACCGATACCCCCATGCCCCTCCGCATGGCCGGCTACATCGGTCGCCTTATCGAACGCTACGGCCTGCCGGTGTATGCTCACGTCCTCTACCTGCGCCCCGACGCCGGACGACGCGATCCGGGCTACTACCTTCAAGAGCATCCCGACTATCCCGTCGTGATCCGCTACAAAGTGCTCCGGTTAAGCCAACTGCCCGGTCAAGCCGTGCTCGACAGTGGGTCGGTGGGCTTGCTGCCGTTTGCGCCCCTGATGCAGCCGCCGGCCGGACAGGCCGAGGAGGTGTGGTTGGAGCAGTGTGTGACCAGGGCTTGGGACATGCCGATAGAGCGGCCAGTCAAGGCCGATGTTCTCACCGGGTTGACGCTATTGAGCAGCTTAGTGTATAATCCTCAGACGATCACAGCCATAGTTTCCAAGGAGTATCTCATGGACCTCATACGCGAATCCTCGTTTGCCCAATACCTGACCCAACAAGCCCGCGAGGAAGGCATTGAGCAAGGCATTGAGCAAGGCATCCGCGAAAGCATCCAAGAAGTGCTGGAACTGCGCTTTCAGCCGGCGGCCATGCGCCGCTTGGCCGACCAGATTGCGGCCATTGACGATGTGCCGCGTCTCAAGCAGTTGCATCGGGCGGCCATCCAAGTGCCCAGCCTCGAAGCCTTTAGGAACCTGCTAGACGCTGACGAGTAGGATGAGATACCCGCTAGGCCCTTGACGGCCAACACGGGCGAAGCACCTTGACATCCCAACCAAGAGGAATACCCATGAGCCAATACTGGATTGAAGACGGACAAACGCTGCTGTTTGTCGGCGACAGCATCACCGACTGCGGTCGGCGCGGGGCCGAGGCCCCGCTGGGCAGCGGGTACGTGCGCCTGTTCACCGAGCTAGCCACGGCCCGCTTCCCCGAGCGGCAGGTGCGCTACATCAACAAAGGCATCGGCGGCAACCGCGTCACTGACCTAGCCGCCCGCTGGCGAGACGACGTGCTCTATCACCGGCCAGACCGGCTGTCGGTCAAGATCGGCATCAACGACCTGCACAGCCATTTGCGCGGGGCCGAAGACGGCGTCGATCCAGCCCGCTTCGCCGCCGTCTATGAACAGATACTAGCGACCACCCAAGACGAACTGGGCTGTCCCCTCGTCTTGCTCACCCCGTTCTACATTTCCACCGACCACCGCGGCCAGACCTTCCGCAGCCAAGTACTCGAACTGCTGCCGCGCTACATCGAAGTAGTGGAGCAACTAGCTGAGCGCTTTGACGCCCGCCTCGTGCGCTTGCAAGACATCTTCCAACGGCAGCTCCAGTACCGCGATGCTGACACCTTCTGTCCCGAGCCGGTCCACCCCAACCAAGCCGGACATTTGGTAATCGCCCAAGCCCTGATGGACGCGCTGACCGCGTAGGAAATGTGGCGGAATAACCTTTCACAAAACGGCCATTCGGCGTACATTTTTAATCCTTCTCCCCTTAACCCTTCCCCCATCGCCATCTCTCTATCGAACTGCCCACACCGCATATACCCTAAATTAGGAGAGCACCTCTTATGCCGATCCGTTTAGCCCTATTCGCCCTCGCCGTTGCTCTGTGGAGTTGTAGCGACGACGACTCTGCACCCACGGCGGCGGCCGTCGATTCGATGATTGCCACGGCCGATTCCATGCTGGTCGCCGCCAATACCATGCTGGCCACGGCCGATTCGATGATCACCGCGGCCAATACCATGATCGCCGCGGACGCCGATTCCACTATCGCCGCGGATGCCGATTCCATGCTGGCCGCGGCTAATGACATGATGGCTACCGCTAATGACATGATCGCCGCGGCCAATGCAATGGTCGCCGCGGACGCCGATTCGACCATTGCCGCCGATGCCGCGGCCATGCTAGCCGCTGCGAACACCATGATCGCCGCGGCCGATTCCATGCTGGCGGCTACCGGTTCACTGCTGGCTCCAGAAGCAGTGGTGCGGCCCACCGGCGAGTTAAAGCCCTGGGATCTTTCGCCTATTGTCACCGACGACGAGGTCCGCGCCATGCCGCCGGGCACGACCGTATTCATGCGCACGGAATTTGCCAACGGCGAACTGGCCGACCTCGAAATGACGTTCGTGCAGGTGATCGATGATTTTCTGCCGCCCATGCCGATTTACATGTTCGAAGCCTCAGACCCGGCGCTGATACAAATCGGCGGCGTTGCCCAAGGAATGAGCGGCTCGCCCGTTTTTACCGAGCAGGGCACTTGGGGTGCCATTGGGTATGGATTTAACGGCCAGACCAGCCCGCCGTACTACGGTTTTGCCACCCCCATAGAATGGGTCATTGGCACTCAGGGATTCGTGCCAGCGGCCAAACCCATGGCCACTTGGGAAGGGTACAGCATCAGCCCCTTAGAAATCCCCTTGCTCAACACCGGACTCAATGGCGCGCGTCCGCTGCCGGAGGGGCGTTCGTCCCTGCTGAGCAAGACTGTCGCCGCTGGCCTGACCCAAGAGCGCCAAGAGAGCTTTGAGGCTGGTCGGCCCCTGACGGTTGGGTTGCTGCTCGGTGAGTTTACACTGGGTTCGTTGGGAACCATATCGTATGTCGATGGCAACCGGGTCTATGGGTTTGGGCATCCAATGAATAGTTCGGGGCCGGTAGAACTTCCCATCATTGAAGCAAAGGTGCTCGGCGAAGTTTCTAACTTGTCCTCAGCGTTTAAGTTTGCAACGCTGAACCCAACGGTGCGCGGCACCCTGACCGAAGACCGTTTGCCCGCCGTGCGCGGCGTCCTCGACGAAGAGCCGGATTTAGTACCGATTAAGAGCGTCTATACATTTCCGTCGGGCAGCGAACTCGAGCTTACGCACCGGATGGCCGTTGGCATCAGCCCTTATGCCTCGCTCGATCTCGTCTCCACTGCATTCTTTGCTCCCTTGGCCAACCGGGTTGACAACGATCCTGAGCACAGCATCCGCGTTACAACAGACATTGCTTTCACCGGCTCTGATTCAACCCTCACCCGCTCCCGGCTTTACTCCTCGCCGGGCGGTCGGCTCTTAGCTTCCATCTACGACGCTTATGGCGACGTGTCATTCGCCCTTGAAGAACTTATGACGCGGAATGATTACGCCGTCTATGTGCGCGAGGCTGAGGTGCAGGTCGCAGTGATTCCCGGAACTCGTTTTGCCACCATAGAGCAGGTTACGGCTGATTCGGTCGTCAGCCTTGGCAGTGCGCTGAACATTACCACGGCGCTGCGCGTGGGACGGACTGAAGCCCGAGCAGTCGAGCTAGCCCTCAGCGTACCGGATACGCTTTGGCCGGGCTTTTACCAACTCGAAGTGGGGTCCGCCGCTACATTAGGCGACGATGCACTGTTGTTTGGGCCACCACCGGGCTATTTTGAGGGCGAGGAATCGCTCGACGATGTTTTCGCTCGCCTAAATAAACCCGACGAAAACGTCCTCTTAAAAGCCCGCCTGACGTTTTTCGCGCCACCCGAGCCCGAGCTGCCGCCTGAGCTGCCACCTGAGTTTGGCGGTGAGGAGGGGGAAGGGATGCCTGAAGAAGGCGAAACCGAAACCGAAGGGGAGGCGGAGCCTGAAGGCGAAGGCGAGGAAAGTGATGAGGACGCACCCGAAGGGGAGGAAGGGGAAGAAGGCGACGGTGAAGGTGTAGAAGGAGGCGAAGGCGAGGAAGGCTTTGATGATTTTCCGCCGCCCGAAGATTTTCCGCCCGGCCCGCCGCCCGAGCCCCCGGCCCCCATTTCGACGCAACAAGACGTCGATCTATTGCTCCAAGGTATTCAATTCCTCGAGGTAGAAGTGGTAGTAGGGGAAGAAGTAGAAGAATAGCACCCATGTAGGGGGCGGTTTGCAAACCGCCCCCTACACCTACCGGTTCGACGCCGGCACGTAACACCCGTTAATAATCGGCCACCGACCCATCCCGCAGCCGATTATCCGGCCACTTAAACTGCCGCGCGCGCTCCTGCCCCACGGCAATGGCCTTTTCCTCGTCGATCTCCACGCCCAATCCCGGCCCCTCCGGCAGCGACGCATACCCTTCCGCATCCAACGTCCACGTCTTGTGCGCCACGCCTTCGGGCAACTGGTGATCGTAGCCTTCGTGGATGAGGAAAAACGCCACGGATGCCGCCACGTGTAAGCTCGCCGTCAGGCCCAAAAACGACATAGTGCAATGCGGGGCAATCGGCACGTGATGCGCCTCGCACAAAGCAGCGACCTTCTGCATCTGGCTGATGCCACCGCCGTGGCCGCAGTCGGGTTGCAGGATATCTACGACTTGGGCCTCCAAAATCTCGCGCACCTCCCAAATGGTGCGGTCGCGCTCACCGGTCGCCAACGGCACGGGCACGGCCTCGCGCAGCTTGTGCATGGCCTCGATGTTGCCCGGCACCCACGCCTCTTCCAAAAACAGCAAGTCGTCCGGCTTGAGATAACCGGCAAACTGCTTGACCAGCGGCAGCGGCAACATGCTGTGCGCATCGAACATCACCGCCCCGTCCGGCCCCACCTTGGCGCGCGCGTCGGCCACCCGCTGCACCAACTCCGCCACCTCAGTCGGCGTCCCCGCGTGGTAGTGCGCGCCCCCCGGGCCGACCTTGATCGCCTTGGGGCTGGGATACATCCACACCTTGTCGCGGCAGGGGCCGCCCAACAGGCGATACACCGGCACCTGATAGAGCTTGCCGGCAATGTCCCACAGCGCCATGTCAATGGCCGAAATCACGTGTACCATCAGCCCGCCGCCGCGCAGGTTGCGATGGGCGCGGAACAGCCGCTGCCAGTGGTGCTCGATGCGCGTCGGGTTTTCGCCGACGATGAGCGAGCCCAGCGACTCGGCCAAGGCACAGGCGACCTTGGTCTCCATGTTGTTGATCTCACCCCAGCCGACCACCCCCATATTCGTCTCCACCTTCACATAGCCCTTGGCCCCCACCGGAATGGCCGTCAGGCGCTCGACGCGAATGGCCGAGCCGCGATCTTCCACTGTCATCTGCTTCCTCCTAGTTTAAGTATCCGCCCTATTGATCGAGTTAACCGGGTGCATCTAAGCGAAACGTCACCCGCACAAACTGGCCGCCTTCTTCGTTTATCAACTCAGGCTCCCGCCCGTTGAACTCCTGCATGGCCCGCCGCATCAACAACCACCCGCGGCCACGCTGCTCCATCAAGCGCGCGACCACCATGGCGTTAGCCATCATTTCGTTGCGCGACCGCGGCGCACCGCCGGAACGGGCTTGCTCGACGGTCATGTGATTGGGCAACAGGCCTGGGCTTGTTACATCGACGCGGTCCCTGAAGACTTCGAGCAGCACCTTGGCCCCGGTGATGGCGTAATCGCGATGGATGACGGCGTTGACGAGGGCCTCGCGCAGCACGGGTTCGGGCAGCAGCGGGATATCCGCGCGATAGACGCCGCGATAGCGCTCTTGCCAGCCGAGGCTGCGCATCCAACCGAGCGCCCGGCGCACTTGCTCGTCGAGCCGTCCTCTACCCTCGCCGACTAAAATGATCTCGGACGCCCGATCCAAGTCGGCGTAGGCCGTACACTGGACGAAGAGGTTTGCTGTATGCGGATGGAATTGCGGCTCCTTGCCAAAAGCCATCAACCCGTACAAGGTTGGCCGCAGCACCCCATCCAACTCGGCCGCGACACTGGCGTTGCATAGGTCCCCTTCGATCCTCGGCTGGGGATCTGTTTCCATTTCCCGCCCTTGGGTGCGCATGAAGGTGCGAAATTCCTTGAGGTCGATATCGTCCACCGTAGCGGCTGGGATGACCTGTTCTTCAGTCAATACCAGTCCAAAGGCATTCATCAATTCTTGTAGCTCCGACGGGGACGGCACGACGCTGCTGCGTCCGCGTCGTATCCAGAATCGCCCGTCGTAACTGAAGGGATCGTATCCACGCCGATGGGGTCGCACCTCGATCCAATGCACCCAACCATTGGGCGTTTGGTGGCAATCACATTGTCCAGTGATGGGTTTATTGCAACCGGTGTGCAAAAAGCTCGTCAGCCGCTCCTGCGCTCTATCCGGGTTTTCCTTAACGCCGACGATCGTTCCAGCATCATCCACCCCGAGGACGATTAACCCACCGGCCGCGTTGGCAAAGGCACACATCGCCTTGCCGATGGCCGCGAGATCGCCGAGGCCGCGCTTGAATTCGGTCTGCTGATCCTCACCTTTTCTGATGCGCCTTTCGACGTCAAGCCATTCCATAGCGTACCTTACTTTTCAACGATACCATGCCAAACGATAGGCAATCCCCTAATCCTTTGCTACCTCCGAGCATTGGCCCTACCAACGCCGCGTTCTTAGCTTAAACAAATACCCGCACTTAACGACAGGAGATATCATGGTCGAAACTAACGACATTCAACGCCCCCCCAAAGACCTCATCGACGCCCTCGCCCCTATTTCCAGCGCGACCGCAGCTGGTGAACTCGCCCGCTTGGGCATCCGCGATCCCCACATCCAAGGCCCGGTCGCCCGCACCCCGGGCAAGCACGTCGTCGGCCCAGCCCTGACCTTGCAGTTTATGCCCAAGCGCGAAGACCTGTATGCCGTCGATGAATACGCCGATCCGGAAAAACAACTCCACCGCCACGCCCTGTACCACACCCAACCCGGCGACATCATCGTCGTCGATGCGCGTGGCGACCTGCACAGCGGCGTCTTCGGCGAGATGATGCTCACCTTCTTCATGGGGCGCGGCGGCATCGGCGCGGTCATCGACGGCTGTATCCGCGACTTCCCTCAGGTACTCAAAGACCTCGACATCGGGCTTTGGCTGCGCGGCACCACCCCCAACTTCCACACCCAAACCAACATCGTCCCCTTCGCGGTCAACGTGCCCATCGCCTGCGGCAACACCCTCGTCATGCCCGGCGACATCGTCGTCGCCGACGACGACGGTGCCACCGTCGTCCCAGCCCAACTCGCCCCCGAACTAACCGAAAAGGCCCAAGCGCACGCCGAGTGGGAGGACTTCAGCCGCATGAAGCTGGCCGAGGGCGGGCACCTGCGCAAGTACTACCCGCTCAGCGAAGAAGGCCGCGCCGAATACGAGGCTTGGCGCGCCGAACAGGAGCAATAGCCCATGACTGCGCGCCCCAACATCGTCTTCGTCCTCACCGACGACCAAGGCTACGGCGACTTGGGCTGTCACGGCAACAGCGCGATCCGCACGCCTTGCCTCGACCGCTTCCACCAAGACGCCGTGCGCTTCACTTCCTACCACGTCGGCTCCACCTGCGCCCCCACCCGCGCCGGCCTGCTCACCGGGCACTACTGCAACAGCGCCGGTGTCTGGCACACCATTGGCGGTCGCTCGCTGTTGCGCGCCGACGAGTGGACCCTCGCCGACGCACTCACTGGCGCGGGCTACCGCACCGGGCACTTCGGCAAATGGCACCTCGGCGACAGCCCGCCCTACCGGCCGCACGAGCGCGGCTTCGCCGAATCCATCTACCACGCCGGCGGCGGTATCGGCAACACGGGCGATCCCTGGGGCAACGACTACTTTGACGACACCTATTTCAAAAACGGCGTCCCCACTCCGTACGAGGGCTACTGCACGGACGTGTTCTTCCGCGAGGGGCAACGCTTTATCAAAGAAAACGCCGACCGTCCCTTCTTCTGTTACATCGCCACCAACGCGCCGCACGGACCGCTCAACGTCGAGCCGCACTACGTCGAACAATACCGCGACGCCACCCCACACGAAGACCGCGCCCGATTCTACGGCATGATCACCAACATCGACGAAAACTTCGGCCAGTTACAGGCCACGCTCGACGAGTTGGGTATCGCCGACAACACCATCCTCATCTTTATGACCGACAACGGCACAGCCACCGGCGTCGAGCTAGACGCCGACCAGTTTCCCCGCGAAGGACCGGGCAGTTACAACGCTGGAATGCGCGGCAAAAAAGGCTCCCAGTACGAAGGCGGCCATCGCGTCCCCTTCCTCATCCGCTACCCCAACGGGCACATCGCCGGCGGCCGCGACATCGACGCACTGACCAGCTACGTAGATTTCATGCCGACCCTGCTCGACGTGTGCGAGGTGGAAGTCCCAGCCAGCCGCACCTTCCACGGCCAGAGCCTAGTACCGCTGCTGCGCGGCGCAGACGATTCGGCTTGGGCCGACCGCGTCAACGTCTGCGATACCCAGCGCGTGGCCCATCCGGTCAAATGGCGCAAGAGCGCGGTGATGAAGGGCAAATGGCGGCTCATCGACGGCCGTGCGCTCTACGACCTCGGTACAGACCCCGGCCAGCGGCAGGACATCGCCACCACGCATCCCGACACCGTCGCCGACCTCCGCGTTGCGTACGATGACTGGTGGGAACTCGTGTCCGAGCAATTCGACCGCGACGAGCCAATGGCCCTCGGCGGAGACGACCAACCGGCTAAACTCACCACCCATGACATCCGCAATGAGGCGTGCAGCGCCGTCTGGAATCAGCGCCAAGTCCGCGCCGGGCAGATCGCGAGTGGTTTTTGGGCCGTTGATGTCAAAGAGGCGGGCCGCTACCAGATTGAGCTACGGCGCTGGCCCGAGGAAACCGGCTATGCGCTTGCGGCGGGAATTGAGGGCGACGACAGCGGCTGGTATCGCGCTGGCATACAGCCGAAAAATGCGCCAGCTTACGAGGGTGGGGTCGCTCTCGCCCTCGGCTGGGCGCAGCTATCCATCGGCGGCCAAAATCTCCAGCAAGAAGTCGATCCCGCCGCGACGAGCGCCTGCTTTGAGATTGACCTCGCCGCTGGCCTCAACCGGCTCTACGCCTCGTTCCACGACCACGCCGAGCGGACCATCGCCCCTTATTACGTGTACGTGCGGAAGTTGTCGGCCTAGGGAGCGTCGGTTTTCTGAGATGCTATGGCAGCTCGTGGGTACAACGAAACAATTTTGTGACCGCTTGTTTTTTGCCGTTCACGAGCAGCACGGCAAATGGCCTTGATGTCGTAGTTATACTGCGCCGCATACTCTTCGCGTATGCGGCGGACTTCTGCAATGATTGGATCGCGCCACATGATGCTAGACCTCCATTAGTTCTTGGGGCGTACAGATAGTTGGTGGTTCGTACCCGAATGACCGACAAATGGCCTCAATTCGAGGGCGAAGCACAGCATTGGCAATATGCGTACAATTCCAAGTTAGCAGGTATTCCATATCGCAAACGGTTGCGATTGAGACGTGTAAGGCATCGACTTGTGCCTTCTCCGGTAGAGGTAGCTGGCCAACCAGCCCATCGGCTAAAGTCTCAACTGCCGCAGTGACATCAAGTTGCTGTATATCAGCGATCACATCCAAGCGTACTCTAGCAGCAATCTCGTCTCCTATAGTACATTCGTCAATGACAAATTGCGAAATGAAAAGGTCAAAATTTTCGCGATGTTCGTTCCACCAATCGTGGGTCAATTGCTGGTTTGCCGCTGTGACTAGATCGCGACTCGGTCTCGATGTGAGATAACTGATGAAGCTGGTTTCGATATAAACCGTAGATTTCATCTTCGCTCCTTGTAAATCCACCCCCAGAACAGATTATCGCGCTTATTGCCTGCTGCCAAAACCCGCATTTTTTATAGAATCCAAATACAATGTATCAGGACATATAGCAGTCCTAAATCATTCGCGAGATAATCCGCCGATGGACGCAGACAGACGCCGAATTGTAGGGGGGAGCGATCGCTCCCCCCTACTGCAAGACGATCCACCGCTCGAATCGTTCAAATCATTCCGCATTGCTATATATCCTGTCCATGAGGCCAAACAACCGTTCCATCCACGGCTTTTGCCTTCTTAAAGTAACTTTTATCCTGAAATTCTTGAAACACACCGAAATTCGCTAATGGAGAACAGTCGTAGAACCCCCGCTCTCCATTATCGAAAAGCAACTTCAGTTTATGCCCTTCTATTGCAGTGGCTTCTAATATTCTTGGATTCATATCTTACCTCAAAGGATCAATCTTAGAGGGTTGTTGTCCAGACTCATCCCCCTAGCGCACCAGTAGCAACTTGCGCGTCTGCCTCTCGCTTCCAGCCCGTAGCTGATATAAATACAATCCCGAAGCCAGCGGACGCCCTTGCCTGTCGCGGCCATCCCAATGCAGCACGTGCCGACCAGCCGACCGATGACCACTTATCAGGGTCGCTACGTGCTGCCCGGTGAGAGCATAGACTTTTAGCTCGACCTCTTGGGCGCGGTCGAGCGTATAGCGGATCGCAGTCTGGCCATTGAACGGATTGGGGAAATTCTGCTCTAGACCGAAGTGCTGCGGAGTCGCATCTTCGCGCGCTTCGTGGACGACGGTTGGTCTGGTAAACTCCGTGCGCACCAGCCGCAGATCGTCGATGTAAAAGCGCCCCTCTAAATTGGCAGCAAAGCGCACGGTCGCTATCGGCCGGTCGAGGGTACCGAACGCGCTTAGGGGGACTTCAATCACCTGCCACTCCTTGCGCCCCAAATCCAGTCCGTAATCCCCTGCTCCTTCGCCCAAAAGCACGACCTGCTGGAAGCCGCCGCTTGCCAATACCACCGCGACCACATCGTCTTCGGCTGGCACCACATCGCCTGGATGGATTGCCAACCGCAGCGCCCGGTAGCCCACCGTCTCGATAGGTGCCGGCGGCTCCATGTCCAACTGCCAAGGCAACATCCGCGTCAGAGGGTCGCCCGTCAGCACGCCGGCCGCGGTGCCGGTAAAAACCGGGCCGCTGCCGTCAAAGTCAAAGCTGTCCAAGCCCAAACCAGCGTTTGCAGTCCAGCCCGCAGCCAACTCATCATCGGCGATCGCCAAGTCCTCGGCCGGCAGCACCACCAGCGTCCGAGAGAGCTCGATTTCAAAAGGACCTTCCGCCGTATTTTGCGCCACACTCACCGCGATCTGCTTGCGGCCGTTGGCCTCCGCGCCCGCCAAGGCAGCCTCCAGCCGATAGCGTCCATCGCCCAAGGCCGTAAGCGGCGTTTCAGTACTACCGCCCAAGGCACTCAGATCAGCGACCACTACCGGCTCGGCCGCTTCCCGATCAAAGCGCGTCAGCGCAATCGCCGCGGACAAATCGAGCGACTGACCGGCCAAGACCGTATCCGGCGGCCCAACTTCCCACTGCCCCATCAGCGGCCCGACCCGCACCCGAAAAACCGCCTGGGTCGTGTGATCGCTGGAGACGTAGAGCGCCCCCTGTGCATCGCTTTCCAAGCCCACGGGCTTACCCCATACCCTATTGCTACCCGGATTGGGACGGAAGCCGGTGAGGAAATCGGCTACTTGAGAATTTTTCCCATCTGGGTCGCTAAACACCGCCACTACCTTATAACCGGGGTCGTTACCCCGCGTACCAGCGCGCAGCGCGACAAAGGCTTGGTTGTGGTATTCGGCGGGGAACTGGTCGCCAGTGTAAAAGTGGATCGCCATCGGCGCTGTGTGGGCCGGGACCGTGGCAACCGGCGGCTCCATCCGCTCCACGTCGAGCGTGTCTTGGCGCGTAAAGGGCGCAATCGAGCGAAAGTACTCGTCAATCTCAAAGTCGATCCACGCCTGATAACCGTGCGCCAGCGGCCAGCCGTAGAACCCATCTTCGCGCACGATGACAATGGTCTCAGGAGGCGAGTCCCGCCCACTGCGGTCGTGGCCGTTGTTGGTCGCCCACAACTCGCCGGTGAGCGGGTGCAGCGCCAAGCCGATGGAATTGCGCAAACCGCGGGCGAAAATCCGCCGCCCGGTGCCGTCGAGGTTAAAAGCCAGCACCGTAGCGCGCTCGGGATCGCGCTCGCGGCACAAATCGCAGGAGGATCCTTGATGCACGTATATCCGCTCGTTGGCCTCGTCAAAGACGATGGTGTGCGTAACGTGCTCAGCACCGCTTAAACCGGGGATCCACGTCGCCAAATCCGGGATAAAGACCTCGCGCTCTTCGTAAAAGCCGTCGCCATCGCCGTCGTGGAAGCGCACGACCTCGTCGGTATCGGCCACGTACATAGCCCCCTGATAAAAGGCCACGCTATTGGGCCACAGCAGATCGTCGGCCACCGTCCGCACTTCGTCGGCGCGGCCATCGCGGTCGCGGTCGGGCAGGGCTACAACGCGCGCGCTGCGGTTGGGATCGGCGCGCCACTCGTTGTTGCCTTGGGTGCCCATGACGGCCACGTGCAACACGCTGTCCGGGCTCCACGCCATCAGCCGTCCCTTGCCGACATCCTCGGCGAACAGCTCGACGACAAAACCGGGCGGGACGTTCAAGGTCCGATTCTCCATCCCGGCCACGGCGACCGGCTGGAGCTGGAGGTCGATTTTTGGAGTCACATAGACCTCGCCGGGCGCTTGGGCATAGACGCTGCTGACGAGGAGACAAAGGGCGATGAGCAAACGCATCGTGGGCAACCTTTCTTGCAAGTGGAGTAAAAGTTTGTGAATAAAAACGCACCTGCCCTCAATAAGGGCAAAACGCGCCCGCCGTGAGTTCCTGAAGACGCGCCGCAACATATAGCGCATTAACCCACCGCGTCTTATCTTCCCGCGCACACTTCACCCGGAGAATTCATCATGCGCATCGGCATCATGGGCGTCCACTACGGTCACATCGGCGGCATGATCCAATCCGCCTTACAGGCAGCAAACGGCCAGATCGTCGGCTTGGTTGAAGACGACGACGCGCTCTGCGCACGCTACGCATCCATCCCCCGCTTCGCCACCTTAGACGACATGATCGACCGCGCCCAGCCCGAGCTGATCCTCGAAGGATTGATCCACCACGAGAAAACCGCGCTTGTAGAAACCTGTGCCCGCGCCGGCATTCACCTGCTGCTCGACAAACCCCTGTGCCACTCGCTCGACGACTGGGAGCGCATGCGCCGCGCTGTGGCCGCCAGCGCAATCCACCTATCCATGTGGTTTACCTCGCGCAGCTATCCGCCGTTTATCGCCCTGCGCCAAGCCATCCTCGACGGCGCGCTCGGAGACATCGCCAGCCTCATCTCCACCCACCCGCACAAGATCCGCCGCGCCACGGCCCCAGCGTGGTATTTCGACCCGGAGCAGTACACGGGCGCGTTCCACGACCTCGCTTGCCACGGCGTCGATCAAATCCGCTGGCTCACCGGCGCCGAATGCGTCGGCGTCCACGCCCTCACCACCTGCAAGCGGTTCACGGAAGAGCCGCACTTAGACGACCACGTGCAGGCTTCCTTTGCGCTATCCGACAGCGCGTTGGCAACCCTTACCGCCGACTGGCTCACGCCCCAAGCCGCACCCTCGTTTGGCGATACCCGCTTCATCGTCATGGGCACGGCCGGCTCGGCGCACCTGCGCGCCTATGCCGACAACCACCTGCTCATCGCCACCAACGAGCACGAGCCATACTCACCTGATTTGCCTGAAGACCAAGGCGGTGCATTCGTCGCCAACCTGATCGACGCCATTGAACGCGGCACCGACCTCTTCATCCCCACCCGCTCGGTCTTCGCCACCGCCCAAGCCTGCCTGCTGGCCCAAGAGTCCGCCCGGCAAGGGGGCGCGTTCCTCCGCATTCCACCCTTTGCGCTATGAGCGATAACCATGTCCATTGAACTCATCGACCCCAAAAAGCATCGCCAACTCTTCCTCGACAGCCGCGCCTTAGTCTCTGAGCAAGGCACCACCCGCACGCTGCATCCTCCTCAAAAGTGCGGCCCCTGCATCACCGGGGGCATCCAGAGCCGCAGCGCACCCTTGTGGAACCCGGACGAAGAGCGCTACGAATGGTGGTACAACGGACCGCAAGCTCGCTTGGCCATCTCCCGCGACGGCGAGCATTGGGAATTGCCCTCCCTCGGGCTATACGAGTGGAACGGCAGCAAAGACAACAACATCGCCTGCGACCCCAACGGCCCGGGCCTGTACCACATCGTCCGCGACGAGCGCGATCCCGACCCGAACCGCCGCTACAAAGCCCTGTTCGGCAGCCATGGCCGCGGCGGTGCCACCTCGCCCGACGGCTTTTCCTGGACCCCGCTCCCCAGCTCCTTTATCCCCAGTCAAGACGAATCCCAGTTCGCGTACGACCCCTATACCGAGCAATTCCTCGCCATGGTCAAGCAGTCCACCGAATGGGGCCGCTCGGTCTGGCTGGCGACCAGCCGCGACTTCGACCACTTCACCGCGCCCGAACTCATCTTCCACGCCGACGAAACCGACTGGGAAAACTGCCGCCAGCGCGTCCGCACCATCATCGACGACCCAGCGTACATCACTCCGCCAATCGTCGATAGCGAAGACTACCACGCCGAGATCTACAACATGGCCGTCATGCCTTATCAGGGGCTGTACATCGGCTTCCCCACCGTCTTCAACCCCATCGGCGCCATCCCGCCGCCAGCCACCAACTTCACCCGCATCAACCAGATCGAAATGGCCGTCTCGCGCGATCTGCACACTTGGGATCGCGTGGCCGACCGCACGCCCTTTATCGGCATCGAACCTTGGGATGGGGAAAACTACGGCACCAGCCAGCTCCTCATGGCCGGTGCGCCACTGGTGCGCGAAGACGGCGAGATTTGGATGTACTACAACGCCCTGCGAATGCCGGGCAGCGTGGAAATGTACCAGCGCTTCAACCGCTGCAAGGAGCTGTTCCGGCTCGGGGTAGCAGAGCGCCACTTCGCCGACCCGGGCGCGCTCTGCTTGGCCAAGCTGCCGCCCGACCGCTTCGTCTCCATCGACGGCGACGAAATCGCCACCTTAGTCACCCAGCCCTTCCACTGGCGCGGCGAAGACCTCTACCTCAACGCCGACGCCCGCTGGGGCGAAATCTACGCCGAGATCCAAGACGCCGAGACCGGCAGGCCCCTCCCCGGCTTTTGGGTGCCCGGAGAGGAGCCGCCGCCTTTCACCGGCGACAGCCTGCGCGCCAAATACGAGTGGAAGCAGCCGCACGATCTGGTATTTGAAAAACCGGTGCGCCTGAAGTTCTATCTGCACCAAGCGCGGCTATACGCCTATTGGCTGGAAGACCGCAATGATGCACGACGTGCTGAATAGGAATCTGCCCGCGTCGAGAACTACCGCCACGGCTGCACAGCACCGACAGCGCGGCTTCCTCGCTGCCGCCATGTGCCTTGACCTGCTTTTGCAGTACTAGAAATTCGTAGGGGGGTTTGTGGCAGTACGGTAACACTCGTTTCTGTACGGTAACAGATTCGGCTAGCCCGAAAAGACCTTCACGGCCACTGTCACGAGCAAGCCCATCATCGTCGCCCACATGCCGATCATCGTGCCGATCAGCCAGCGAAAATCCCGCCGGTGGCTGCTCTCCAAGCTGTTTATACGGCTCTCTAAATCGCTCTTCAAGCTGTTTATACGGGCCTCTAGCTTGATCTCTAAGCTGCTCATGCGACCCTCTAAATCGCTCTTCAAGCTGCCCATGCGACCCTCTAATTTGCTCTCTAAACTGCCCATCTGGGCCTCTAAATCGCTCTTCAAGCTGCCCATCTGGGCCTCTAAGCTGCTCATGCGACGCTCCAAGCTGCCTAAGCGGTCGTTGATCTGCTCAATGATGCCTTCGAGGCGACCAAGGCGGTCGCCGTAGTCGAGGGGAGAACGTTCTGCCATGCCTGCCAGCTCCTTCTTGGTAGGTTAATGTACTCGCCGCTGGGCACCCATTCAATAGAGCACCCTGCTGTTCAGCAAAAGCAAAACATGGACCAGAAGCGCTAGCTTCAGCGCACCAGCGTCATCTTCCCGGTCCGCACTCCACCCACAACAGCCAAGCGATACAGGTACACGCCGCTGGCCACCGCCCGCCCCATGTCGTCGCGCCCATCCCATCGCGCCACGTGCCACCCCGGAGCCGCCACGCCCTGCACCAGCGTCCGCACCTGCTGGCCGTTCAGCGCATAGACCGCCAGATGCACCGGCCCGGCGGTCGGCAGTGCGTAGCGGATCGCAGTCGCTGCGTTGAACGGATTGGGATAATTCGCGGCCAACGCCAAGGCGGCTGGCTGCGACACCGCCTCGTCAAGCACGGCTGTCAACTCCGGTCCCACAATCCGCAACTCGTCGAACCAGAACTGGGTCCCGTCTAAGGCGTGGTGCTCGGCCACGATGTCGAAGCGATCGACCGCCTGCCAGTCGAACGCACCGATCGGATCGAACCACTCATTCTCCCAAGCCCCGTGCTCGGTAAAATCGCGCAAGGGAATGCGTACCGCGTGCCACGCGCCATCCCACGGCACCACCTGCTCATCTATCGTATAGCGCATGCGCCAAGGGTGGTCGTCCGTATCTTCCGTATCCGTATCGACCAAGCGAATGTCAAACGACGATCCCGGCGTATCCCCCCGCACCCAGAACTCGACCGCATAACCCGTCGCGACCAACGCCGACATATCCTTGAAGGGCTTGAAGTCGAAGCCAATAAACCCGTAGAGCGGCACCCCGGTCCAGCGCATGCAGTAGCGGCCCACCGCTGGGTCCGCCTCGTCATAGTAATCAACCGTGCCTTCGCTGAGGTGATTAGACTCGACCATCTGCGGGCCGAGGGAGTCCCCGTAGAGCACAAACCCCTGTTGGGCTGGCTCGGCGACAAAATCCCGTTGCGGCGGCACGTTTAGCCCCAGCGCCTCCAACAGCGGCACATTCAGGTCGTACTCGAACAACTCGTCCGACCCGCGCTCGAACAGCCCAAAACCACCGCGATAGTCCCAAATCGTCCACGCAATGCCCCGCTCCTCCATGTGCTGCCGCACCACCTCGTACCACAAGACGCGGTCGCTGTTGTCGCTATTGGGACTGTACACCCCAAACTCCCCGCAAAACAGCGGCACGCCGCGATCCTTCTGAAAGGCCGCCGCCTCGTCAATCAGTATGCGCATCTGCGTGATAGTGCCCTCTTGGCTGTAATTGTCCAGCGCCGTGCCGACCCACGTGCCCTGCAAGGACGAGGGCAACGCTGGCATACGCGCCCGCTCATAGGGAAAGGGCACGCCGTGCAGCGGCACCAAGGAAGGATTGGTCCAGCCAGCGCCTTGGTGGGTAAAGACAAAAGGCTCGTAGAAGTGAAACGTGTACACGAGGTTGACGTCGGCAAAAACCGGCATCCGATTCAGGTTGCGGAAGCTGTTCCAGTTGGCCGGACCCACGACGATTGCGTGCTGCTGATCCACCTGCCGGATCGCGTCGATCACCTGCTGTTGGATCGCGTTCCAAGTCGCGTCGCTAATGCCGTGCGGCTCGTTGAGAATTTCGTAGTAGAGCTGGGCCGGATGCGCGGCAAAGTGCGCGGCAAGCTGGGTCCACACCGGCACCAGCACCTCGCCGATATCCGGCGACGTACTCTCCGCCGGATCAAACGAGTGGTTGTCCAAAATCAGATGCAGCCCCAACTCGTCGGCCCAATCTGCGATCTGATCGAGAAAGTCGTAGAGCAAGGGATCGATGCGGTAGGACGGTGGCCCGCTGGTCATGGCGTGCAAGTTGATCGGCAGGCGCACCACATCGCAGCCGAGCTGTTGAATCTGCTCAAAGTCGGTTCGGCCAAACTTGGCAAAATGCACGTTCTGCGCCCTGGACGCTTGCAGCCAATTGGTCAGATTGACGCCCCGTTGGAACGGGATTTCGGCGCTCCACGTAGCGGTAGTCCAACACAAAAGCATGAGACCAATTTTTCGCATTACTTAACTGATGTTACGTATTCCGTGAAATACTGCACTACCGACGATTCGTACATGGTCGCCTCCGAGATGATGGTCGTAATCGTTTCTATGTGGCTCATTATGGATTCCGGGGAATTGTCTTGAAGGGATAATCCCACCGGCTTATCTTGGTGCTGTGCGCCCTTTTTCCTTGCCTTCCAATCTGGCTTTTCACCATGGTCAATATCCAAAATCTCATCGATGATGCCAAATGCTTTGAAACGGTTCGCGCCTTGCGCTGGTCTGATGGTATTTTCTGTCCGCACTGTGGTTCGGCTCGGCCTATCAAGCGGGGCTTTGATGACACTAGCTCCCTGCAATCCATAATGAGCCTTGACGAAAAGAAATAGTTTTGGCGATATAAAGTCATACGGCAGAGGATAGAGGATACTGGTAGCTCGTTTAGTTCGTTATAACTCCACAGTTTCTAACGCTGTTGAGTTCAACAGAAAGGACAGGCAACCATGAATCTATTTGACGTATTGCGTTCAGCGGTTTGTATGGTGTGGCCCGCCTGCCCAATCCGCGCTTCTGTACCCCCCCCCCCCCGCACAAGTGCAAAAAATACAGTATGTTAGGGCTATTCCCTATACGGCGAACAGCCCGTGCTGTACTTTGCCGCGCTCGCCAAAACCCCGCCCCGCGCGGCTTGGCGATGGCTTTGTCGAGCCTGGTCCTCATGGTGGGACTGGCAACCGGGGCCGCGGCGCAGACCTGCGCGACGACCGACGTCGCGATCACCGGCGTGACCCCTGCTCCCTCCGACCCCGCGGCCCTGGTCGGCGACTGCACCACCCTGCTCGGGCTCATGGACACCTTGCGGGGCACGGCGAGCCTGAACTGGGCCACTACGCTGAGCATGGACGCCTGGGACGGGATCACGGTGACCGGGAGTCGGGTCACCGAACTTCACCGCAGCAACCACCAACTCACCGGAACGATTCCGGCGGCCCTGAATAGCCTCACCAGCCTCCGATCCCTCCGCCTCCTGACGAACCAACTCAGCGGGAGCATCCCCGACCTCAGCAGCCTGACCAGCCTCGAAGATCTCTGGATCGGCCAGAACCAACTCAGCGGGAGCATCCCCGACCTCAGCAGCCTCACCAATCTCAGACGACTCTACCTCCACCAGAACCAACTCAGCGGGAACATCCCCGACCTCAGCACTCTTACCAATCTCACACATATCTTCCTCAACCATAACCAACTCAGCGGGAACATCCCCGACCTCAGCACTCTTACCAATCTCACAAATATCGAGCTCCGCCGGAACCGACTCAGCGGGAGCATCCCCGACCTCAGCGCTCTTACCAATCTCCAACAACTCCACCTCCAGCAGAACAACCTCAGCGGGAACATCCCCGATCTGAGCAGCCTCGCCCAGCTTCATAACCTCCAACTCTTCCAGAACCAACTCAGAGGCCCTATCCCCGACCTGAGCGCCCTGACCAACCTCACAGTCCTCTTCCTCTACCAGAACCAACTCAGCGGGAGCATCCCCGACCTCAGCAGCCTCACCAAGCTCACACATCTCTACCTCCACCGGAACCGACTCAGCGGGAGCATCCCCGACCTGAGCAGCCTCACCAAGCTCAGATTCTTTCGTCTCGACAACAACCAATTGACTGGGAGCATTGACGCCAGCTTTTTCCCGAACAGCCTCAACTGGTTCCTCCTCCACCAAAACCCCTTCACGGGAGGGATTCCGAGCCAACTCGGCAGCCTGACCAGTCTGACCGAGCTCTCCCTGTGCGGCACGACCCTGGACGCCAGCGCCACCCTGCCGGCAGCCCTGGAGACGCGGCGCACGGGCGGGCAGTTGAGGGTCTGGTCGTGTCTGCGCATCGAGGACGCCAGCGCCACCGAAGGCAGTGCGCTCGACTTTGCCGTGGAGCACTCCACCTATCCGGTGCGGGGGGTGGCCGGGGCCACGGGCGGCCTGACGCTGAGCTACGAGACGAAAGACGGCACGGCCACCAGCGCCGATTACACCGGCACGGCGGCGGGCAGCCTGACCATTCCGGCCAACACCGACACCGATAATTCGACGAGCAGCGCGGCCATCAACGTGCCCACGACATCCGACGCCCTTACCGAAGCCGACGAGACCCTGACCGTGACCCTGCTGTCGGGCTGGCCGAGCGGTGTGTTTCTCTTGCGGCTGACCGCCACCGGCACCATCCTCGACGATGGCGGGCCGCCCATTCGCGACGGCGACCGCGGTCGCTCCCCGCCGCCGCCGTTCGTATGCTCCCCGCCGCCGCCGTTGGGCCTGACGCTGGCCGATACCACCGTCGTCGAAGGCGACATCGCCCAGTTCGTCGTGCGGCTGAAGGATGCTATGGACCATCAAGTGTGCGTGGAGTATGTAACGGTTGCTGGTACAGCCAAAGCCACCCAAGACTACAAGGGCGGAGAGGACGTGATACTCATCCGGCGCGGAGCCACCACCGACACCATCAAGGTGCCGACGCTACCCGATACTGAGGCGGAAGGCGACGAGACGTTTATGGTGCTGCTGTTGAACACGCCCGATTTCGGGCACATCGAAGCCACCGCCACCATCCTCGACGACGACGTGCCCCAACCCCCGTCGAGCCTGACGATTACGGATGCGACCGTCGTCGAAGGCGAGATAGCCCGCTTTGCCGTGCGACTGGATACGGCCCAAGCCCACCTGGTCGGCGTGGCTTGGCAGACCGTGTCGGTCACCGCCCGCGGCAACCAAGACTACGACACCCGCCGCGATACGCTGCTGATCCCAGCCGGCGAAACCACCGGCCTCATTGAGGTGCCCACCCGCACCGATACCGAACGAGAAGGCGACGAAGTGTTCGCCGTGCGGCTGTTGAACGCGCCGAGCAAGGTAGAAGCGACCGGTACCATCCTATCGGCCTTCTTGCCGCGGCTGACGCTGGCGGATGCGACCGTCGTCGAAGGCGAAATAGCCCGCTTTGTCGTGCGACTGATCGAAGGCCCGGTGGTCGGCGTGGTGTCAGTCCAATGGCGGACCACGTCGGTCACCGCCCGCGGCAACCAAGACTACGACGTCCGCCGCGATACGCTGCTGATCCCGCCCGGCGAGACCACCGGCCTCATTGAGGTGCCCACCCGCACCGACGCCGAGCAAGAAGGCGATGAAGTGTTCACCGTGCGGCTGTTGCACTCCGACGGCCCCCTCGAAGCCACCGGCACCATCCTCGATGACCGGCCGGCAGACACGACCGGTCTGCCGCAGCTAACGATTGCCGATACGACCGCAGTCGAGGGCCATCCCGTCGTCTTTGCGGTCGTCTTGTCGGCGCAGTCGGCGCAGCCGGTAACGGTCGAATGGACGGTTTTGGGCGGCACCGCCACGCAAAACGCCGACTATGCCCTCGTCAGCCTCTTCGACCTGCTGGCCGCCTTCGAGGCCGGTCTGACCTTTGAGGAATTGCTCGTGTTGTCCACCGGCGGGGTGCTGACGATCTCCGCCGGTCAGACCCGCGCCACTTTCTCCATTCGAACCCTGCAAGACCAACAGGTCGAAGGCGATGAGACGCTGCACGTGATGCTGGTCAATCCCACCGAGGCGACGCTGGCCAAGGCCACGGCTACGGCCACCATACAAGACGACGACAGCCCGCCCCCAAAACCATAGGCCCGTAGGGCGCGTTTGTAGAGGCAACCCTTGGGGTTGTCCTTTGTCGGTGAGTAACATCCGTTACTTAATTCCCAGCCCCGCCAACAGCATCGGCAACGCTCGCAGTTCGCGCTTTAGGGGATCCAGCACATACCCCAAGGCTTCGAGGGTGACTATACCTAAAAGATTGCTGTCGCCGGGTTCGCCAAAGATAACCGGCGCGGCCCCCTGGTGTTCCTTGTAGCGAAACAGCGCAGCGCCCAAATGGCGTTCGATCTGGTCGCCATTGGCCAAGGTAAAGGTCCGCCGTGAATGCGGCCGAATGCCCAAAGCATCTAGGACAGGACGTTGGACAACCGAATAGACGGCACCTGAATCGACTAAAAAACGCTCGGTGTGAAACTCCTCAGAGCGAGCGGGATTGGCGATGTCGATGGCTAGAAAGGTAAGTCCCATAAAATTCTCCGTTCTTGCTATCGCGGCTAGGCCGCTTTCAGCCCCTCCGTTCTCTCATCGCTTTTTTGCGCCCCAAGTCAAGGAACCGTACCTTCCCCCAACTTTCACAGGAGGCCGAATTGCTGAAGCCTATTTGGCCAATAGCGCCCAAGCGTCCCCCCCACAGGAGCCACGCCGTGAAAATCACCACCATCGAAACCATCCCCCTGCGCCTTCCCTACGAGGATCGCATCCGCAAGGCGTTCTACCACTTCGGCATGAACGAAGAGGTAACCGTGTACAAATTCCACACCGATACCGGCCTTGTGGGCCTGGGCGAAAACCCCGGCCCGGCCTTTGAGCAGAGCTTGCTCGACCCCTACTTAGGCACCAACCCGTTCGACCACGTCATGGGCACGGGTCGCTTCAACCTAGACATGGCCTGTTACGACCTGATGGGCAAACATCTCGGGCTGCCGGCTTGGAAGCTAATGGGCCAACAGGTGCGGGAGTGGGTGAACATGGGTTGGTGGATGCCCTGCATGTCGCCCGAGGACTCAGCCGCCGAAGTGCAAGCCGCCGCCGCCCGAGGCTATCGCGGGCTTAAATGCAAGGCCCGCGCCTTCTACGACATAGTCGAGCAAGCCCAAGCCATGCAGGAGGCCGCCCCACCCGACTTCCGCATTGAGTTCGACTTCAACGGCGCACTCGTCAACGTCGAAAAAGCCCTACCTATTCTGCGCCAGCTAGAGCAAATCTCCATAGTCAAAGGAATCGAAGAGCCGATCTTCGCCTATGACATCAAGGGCTGGCGGCGCTTGCACCAAAAAATCCGCATTCCCTTCTACCTCCACGGCGTCAGCACCATCTTCGACGGCCCCTCGCGCCAGCCTTCCGGCCCCTGGCTTGGCCTGCGCGCTGGCGATTTCGACGGCGCTCTTTGCAGCCACGAGACCATCCGCAACGCGCTGGCCGCTTCTTGGGCCTTTGCCGCGGCCAATACCCCGATCCTCTTGCAATACGTCGGCACCGGCATCACCGCGTCCTTCGCCTGCCACCTCGGCGCGGTCATGCACACGGCCACCCTGCCGGGCGTAACCGCCCATCACACATACGAAGACGACCTAATCGTCGAGCCGCATCAAGTCCAACGCGGCTTTATGCAGGTGCCCACCGGCCCCGGTTTAGGAGTGGAACTAGACGAGGACGCAGTCGAGCGCTACCGCGACGTGCCCGCGCCACAATGGCCGCGCCACTTCTCGGTCGTAACCCTGCCCGGCGGCCTCGAACACTACTACCGCAACCTGCGCCAGGCCGAGCGCCTGATGAAACAAGGCGTTGACGAAGCCTTCGCCCCCGGCGTCCGCCTCGCCGAGCGCGAAGACGACGGCAGCGCGGACTTCGACAAACTCTGGCGCAGACTCCAAGAAAGCGACTGGCCCATCTGGGTCAGTGACCAGTAGCCAGTGACCAGTGACCAGTGACCAGTGACCAGTGACCAGACCCCACCCACTGACCACCGACCACTGACCACCGACCACTGAATAGGAGGCCTCCCGTGAAAATCACTCGCATCATTCTCCACATCGTCAACGTGCCCGAGCGCCACTGGTGGTGGTCGGACGACGTGTACGGCCAGCCCTCGCACCAGCGCGCCGAGCACGGCGTCGCCGAAGTCGAGGCCGATCAGGGCTTGACCGGCCTGACGCTAGTCGGGCGCTTTACCGCCTTGGACACCATGCGCCAACAGTTTGAAAATTGGCTGGGGCAGGACGTCCTCCAAGTCAACTTGGCCCAAGGCAACGGCCCCTTGCAGAGTGCTTTTGAACAGGCCGTGCTCGACCTGCGCGGCCAAGCCCTAGGCGTGCCTATCTGGCAATTACTGGGCGGACGCTTGCGCGACCGCATCCCAGTTACCCAATGCACCGGATACAAAACGCCCGAACACACCGCGGAGGACGCCCAATGGGGCTGGGAGCAGGGCTTCCGCGCGTACAAGATGAAGTGCATCACCAGCCGCGAGCAAACCCCCGAGGAGCGCATCCGCTACGTCACCGACCGAATCGAGGCCATCCACCGCGTGGTCCCCGACATGGTGGTGCGCCCGGATATCCGCTGGCGCTTAGAAGAAGTCTGGGTAGCTCAAGAGCTAGCCCGCCGCCTACAGGGCCATCGCATGGATTCGCTCGAAAGCCCCATCGCCAAAGGCGCGCACGGCGGCACGTTTTCCGAATGGCGTCGCCTGCGCCACACCATCCACCTGCCGATTGGCGACCACGTCGGCGACGCGGCCGATATGCTGCACCGCTTTCAGGCCGAGGCCCTCGACTACGTCATCGTCGGCGGAGCCAGCCACTTTGAAACCTTGCACCGCTCGCATCTAGCACACGCGCTCGGGCTAGGCGGCTGGTCGCAGACCGTAGCCTATGGTCCAGGCGCCGCTATGGGCCTGCACGTGGCCGCCTGCATGCCCCATTTGACCCAGCCCTACGACATGGTCGGCCCCATCGCTTGGCAGAACTCCTTGGTCAACGAAGAATTCGTCCTCAAAGACGGCAGCTTCCTAGTCTCCGACCGGCCGGGCTTGGGCTACACCCTCGACCGCGACGGCATCGAGCGCTACTTAGTGGAACGCCACATTTTTCCTTAGGACTGTTACAACGCCATGTCCGCAACCCCCGAATACCGCACCCGCTCCAACGCCCCCTTCGCGCTCGACCGTCCCCTCGACAAAACGCTGACGGTCGCCGCTTGGGTCGAAAGCCCCACGGCCCGCGCCGAAGCCCTGCAGCCGCTGGTCTCGCAGTGGCAACCCCGCGCCACATTCGACGCCTTCTCCGCCTATGACGCTGGCCACACCGACGGCTTAGTGACCCAAGGCTACTTCGGTGCCGTATTCGACGGGCGCTACACATACTTCTGCCCCATCCGCGACCAGAACGACCGCACGTCCGTCCACGGCCGCGTCCTCCGCCTCG
Organism: Candidatus Latescibacterota bacterium; assembly: GCA_965233785.1. Lineage (GTDB taxonomy): Bacteria > Latescibacterota > UBA2968 > UBA8231 > UBA8231. The sequence continues at coordinate 6,139,027 of OZ247580.1, read as the reverse complement.
ACACCCAAGCCGACTTCAAAGACCCGGACGCTTGGGCCGCCTACGACGCCAGTTACACCGACGGCCTGCACACCTCGGGCTTCTATGGCGGGGCCTTTGACGGGCGCTACGTGTACTTCAATCCCCGCGACGACGGCACCGTCCACCATTCGCGTCTCTTGCGCTACGACACCCAAGCCGACTTCAAAGATCCAGCCGCTTGGGCCGCCCACGACGCCCAACTCCCCCACTCGGGACAGGGCCTCGCCTTTGACGGACGCTACCTCTACTTCTGCCCGGGCTACACCCGGTCGTCAACTGGCGGCTTGGACGACGAGAACAGCGGCCACATCCTCCGCTACGACACCCGCGCGCCTCTGAAAAATTCCGCGAGCTATGCCGTCTTCAACGCCCAACAACTCCACCCAGAGGCGGCCTGTTTCGACGGCGCTGCATTCGACGGACGCCATATCTACTTCGCGCCGCTCAGCAGCGGCCACGTCCTCCGCTACGCAGTCGCCGGGGATTTCGCCGATCCGCAAAGCTGGGACCTATACGATGCCCGCCCCTTGGGGATGCAGATGAACGTCGGAGCCGTGTTCGACGGGCGGCACATCTATTTTTGCTCTTACGGCAACAGCACCATGCTGCGCTACGACACGGCCGCGCCATTTGACGACCCGCAAAGCTGGGACACCCACGTTCCGGTGGAGAACAGCGGCTTCGACGGCGGCTTCTTCGACGGACGCTACATATACTACGTGCCCTTCACCCGCGCCGCCGCACCCGGCGAGAGCGTCTTCCACGGCTCCTGGCTGCGATACGACACCGCCGCACCATTCGACGACCCAGCCGCTTGGGACACGCACGACGCCAGCTATACCGACGGCCTGCACACCACCGCGTACAACGCTGGCGCATTCGACGGACGCTATTTCTACACCGCTCCCTGGCGCGGCGACCGCGACGGCAGCCACGCTCACGGCCGCGTACAACGCTACGACACCCTCGGAGCAGACGGCGCGTTCTCCCTGCGCTACGGCGATGTGGGCCACAACGGCGGACTCTGCGCGGCCGTGCCCGGCCCCAGCTTCATCGTCAATACCACTGGCGGCGCAGTCAGCATTGCCACTCACCAAACCCTCGCCCCCGGCGTCCATCACCTCGCCGGCGTGTACGACGGCGCGTGCATCCAGCTCTACATCGACGGTGCGCTCGCAGCCTCGCGCTCAGCTTGCGACCATCCCTTGCAACAGACGGATATCCCCGTAACCATCGGCCATATCGCCGGCGGCAGCGCCCGCTTCCAAGGCACCATCGCCGAAGTATATCTATCTCCCGTCGCCCAAAGCGCCGCTTGGGTCGCAGCAACTTACCGCGCGGGTACCCCAACCTAAAGGAGCTTCTCCATGAACGAAAAATACACGGTCGCCATCATCGGCTGCGGCCGCCTCGGCCAGCACTACGCCGAAGTCTATCAAACCCTGCCCAACACCGAGCTAGTCGCCATCGCCGAATACAACCCCGAACGCCGCCAAGCCGTCGGCGAGCGCTTTGGCGTCCGCGCCCTCTATCAGGACGCGCAAGACCTCTTCCAGCACGTCGTCCCCGACATCGCGGTCGTCGTGCTACCCGGCAAGTACATCAAGGAGGCCGTCATCGCCGCGGCTCAAGCTGGCGTCAAGGGCGTCTCCACCGACAAGCCCATTGAGGCCCGCCTGTCGGATGTCGATGAAATGATCGAGGAGTGCCAAGCGCGCGGCGTGGTTTTTGCCGGCGGCAACCTGCAACGGGCCATAGGCGAGGTGCAAGAAGCGGCCGGCTGGCTACATGCCGGCGAGTACGGCCCTTTGCGCGGGGCCAGCGTCCACGGCTGGGGCGGCGAGATTTCCGGCGGAGGCTGCCAGCACATTGCCGTGCTGCGCCTCTTCACCCAAGCCGAGATCACCCAAGTCATCGCCTATGGCACGCCGCCAGAGGCCCTCGCGCGCGACGACGACGAGGGCCTGATCATCAACGGACAATTTTTGCTCAGCAACGGTCTCGTCTGCCCGGTCTTTGGCCAACCGACGCCCAGCCGCGGCGTGGATGTGTGGACCAACGACGCGCTCGTCCGCTGGGACTGGGGACCGCCCGAGATTTTCCAAGGCCGCGACGCACAGGGTGCCCGCATAAAAACCGACCCTCCCTATACCCCACTCAAATACCCCCGCTTCTCCTACATGGGCACTTCGGTGCTGTCGTTTTTGGCTGTCTTAGAAAACGGCGGCGAGCTGTACATCTCCGGCCACGACCTGCGCCAATCGCTCGAAGTAGCCATCGCCGCCAAGTACTCAGCGCTGTGGGGCAATGTGCCGCTCGACCTGCCGCTCGCCGACCGCTCACTCGCACTCTACCCCAGAGCCTACCGCTGGCTCGGCGGCGACCATTCCGGGCAGTCGCAAACCTACGCAGAGGCGCTGGAAGGGACACTTTTTCGTTAGCAGCGTCCCCGTGCGTGCTATGGATTCCGGTTCCCTCTTCCGTTATACTTCCATTTATGGACGCCTACAGTTCGTACATCGAGGGTTGGCAAAAGCGTCTGTGCCAAGAGCGGAAGGCACTCGACCAAGCCGCACAACAAGCGCGGAAGCAGGCGCAGGTCTGCGCCAAAGCCTTAGCCGAGGAATACGGGGCCGAGCGCGTGTACTTGATCGGCTCGCTAGCCAGAGGTAGCGGCTTCCATCCGCGTTCCGATATCGATTTGGTCGTCGCTGGCCTAGCCCCAAAACGCTACTTTGTGGTGCTAGCAGACATCGCCGAACGGGCGAGCCGCGAGGTCGATTTGATTCTACTTGAGTCGGCGACGCCGGCGTTGCTCGGATGTGTTGACAACGAGGGAGTGCTGCTGTATGAACGCGCAGAAATTCCTGCTGCAGGCCGACATTGACCGCACGCTAGCGCAGGCTTCCAATAGCGGAGGAACCTAATGATTCATCTCAAAAGTTTTGAGGCAATTCACTACCGTGGTATCGACGGCTTGTCTCTACCAAAATTGAGCCACGCGAACCTGATCACGGGCGCGAACGGTGTTGGGAAGACAGCACTTGTCGAGGCAATCTGGCTCTTCATGGGAAGGTATAATCTTGAATTGCTATGGAACCCCAATGTACAAAGATCTACCAATCCAATCGTGGACCCTGTATCGGACTTATCCAACAAGTCACTAAGACTCCGTGGAACGGACGCTAATGGGTGCTACGAATGGAAAGTGGCTTTTGAAAGGGCAGCAGAGATGACATGGGATACGGTAGTCGTTACCGACTCTAGACACAAGATAGAACAACACCCCTTGATCGGCCGAATTCGTGTATGGATTAACGACGAAGAGCTTGCCAGTGAACTCCCTTATAGACACAACACACCTAAGGGGCTAGTCTCCTATGCGAGATCTGAGCCGACGATATTGAGTATGCCCCCTTGCATGATCGAAGGTACAAGATGGCAACTTGAAGTATCGGGAGAGTATCTGAAACTTTATTCCGATATGGTCAGGGAAGGCCAAAAAGATGACGTGACGAATGCCGTAAATTTCATTCTTCCAAACATTAAGGACATACAGATACTTACGGACGAAACTGGGGGATCGTACCTCTCGGTAATCACAGATAATGGTGCCCAACTCCCCCTAAAAGATATAGGCGGGGGTGTAGTACGCTTGCTCAAATTATACTTGAGCTTTTCCGCCGTCCGTAACGGTATGGTGCTTATCGACGAAATAGAGAATGGCATTCACTATTCGGTGATGCGGGATCTCTGGGATCGCGTACGTGACTGGATGCGAGAGTGGAATGTGCAGTTCATCGCGACGACGCACAGCGCCGAGTGCATTGATGCGGCAATGGAGGCTTTTGCCGACGAACCCGACGACTTGTCCATACACAATCTCTTTGAAAACGAGTCGGGAAACATCAAAGCAGCAACGTTCACCGGCGAGGCCCTCGAAGGGGCGCGGAATCTTAACTTGGAGGTCCGATGATGATCGCAACGGGTCGAGCCGGACTTCCGAAAATCGAGCTAATGGCAGACCGACTTTTGCTTGTCGAAGGCAAAGATGAGGTGAACCTGTTGGGGAGGCTCATCAAGGACTGTTTCAAGGACGATGGGCAGGGCATACAGATATTGGATGTTGGCAGCAAGGATAACTTCAAACCAAACTTGATCGCGATAAAGGTAGCTGCCCAATCTAGACCGACTCTCCGTTCAATTGGCGTTATACGAGATGCCGATGACAACGCGAATGGCAGCTTCGATAGCGTCTGCGGCAGCCTCCGCAGCGCCGGCTACGAACCACCAGCCGCTCACGCCGAATTCTCAAATGCTACTCCGTCGATTGGCGTGTTCATAGTCCCTGACGGCTCCCAATCCGGTGCCATTGAGACCCTCTGTCGGCATTCCGTAGAAGGTGAAGAAGCGGCCAAATGCGCCGACGAGTACATGGAGTGCCTGAAAACCCACGATGCCCTGCAATCCAAGAATGCCGATAAGACCTTCACGCACGCCTATCTCGCCGCAATGAGGGACCCCGTAGCCAGGGTCGGCGAAGGCGCTCAACAAGGAGTATGGGATTTCCAATCCCCGGCGTTTGGTGCCCTCTCTCAGTTTGTTCGCGATCTCTCCTTGCTAGGCTAGCGTAAGGTCCGGAATCTGCTAGAATATTACCTTTAAAGGAGTAGAATCATTAGTGAATGATCACGTCGATTTCAGCCCCAGAGAATACCAACAGCGGCTGAGCAAGCTCAGGGGGTTAATGGCGGAGCGCGGTATCGACGCTGTGCTGGTCACCACCGAGGCCAATCACCGCTACTTTACCGGCCATGTGACCCACCGCTGGATGCACCAGTACACGGCCATGTTCGCCCTGCTGCCGCTGGAGGGCGAACCGCTGCTTATTGTGCCCCCGCAAGAAGCCTGTATGTGCGAGGAAGATTCTTGGATACAAAGCATCCGAACCTTCCCATTAGAACATATTCTCCAGGGTGTCGATGCCATTACCAACGCCGTGCGCGAACTCGGGCTGGAAGAAGGCCGCATTGGCACCGAACTCGGCGGGATAGTCGCGCTCAGGATGCCTTGCGAAAATTTCGACCAGTTGCGGCAAAACCTGCCCAATGTTGATTTTGTCGATGCGTCCGCCCTATGTTGGCAGTTGCGCGCCCGGAAATCGAGCGCCGAAGTGGAGCGCATCCGCAAGGCAGTGGCCATCACTGATGCAGCGTATCAGGTCCTCTTCGAGCAGGTCAAACCGGGGATGAGCGAGCGGGAGCTCTGTCGCCTGCTCGCGGTCGAACACCTCAGGCGCGGTGCCGAAATGCCGGGCTCAATCACCCTCGCTCCATATATACCCGACGACATCCGGGTCGCCAATAGCACCCTGCGGCGACCTATTGATCGCGTGTTGACCGCGGGCGAAATGATCACCCAAGACGCCGGCGGCGTCTATCGGGGCTACTGGTCAGACTATACGCGGATGTTTGCACTGGGGCGGGCTAGTGCTGCACACCAAGACGCCTATCGCGTCGTTTACGATTGTTTGCAGGCGGCGATAGAGGCCACCCGGCCCGGTGTCCCCATCGCCGATCTGGTCCACGCCGCGAAGGCGACGATGAGCGCCTCGGGCCATGCCGACTATGCCGCAAAGGTCAAGGGTATCGGCCATGCGATGGGGTTGGAGATTATCGAACCGCCCTTTATCGCCTTTGAAAACGAGGTAATTTTAGCAGAGGGGATGGTCTTCACCATCGAACCCGGACTCTTCACCGCTGACGCTTTCTGTATGCTCGAAGAAGACGTGCTCGTCACCGATCGCGGCTACGAGGTGCTATCCAAACCCGCAAGCGCTGAGTTGCCGATCCTTTGAGACCATCTGCCTCGTTAGGTATGGTCTCATGCGCGGCGGTTAGATAATTAGGGCAACGCCACCTCGTCGCCAGTCTGCTCCTGCCAAGCGCGAATCCGCTCGCGCAGTTCGCCGATCCGCACTTGGTGCTCAGGCCGATGGTATAAATTCTCCAGCTCGTGCGGGTCCGCGTTCAGGTCGTATAGCTCGCCTTGGCCCTTGCCATACAGGTTGAGCTTCCAGCCATCGGCCGCGACAATGGTGCGGAGGGGATGCACCAAGCTGCGGTTCGGCTCGGCTTCGCCGATCGAGGCCGGCGGATGGCCGTCGGCACCGCTCCACTCGACAAACACGTCGTTGGCTGCCAAGTCGTCGCGACCACGCAGCACCGGCACCCGGCTCTGCCCCTGCAAATGCTCCGGCGCTTCCAACCCCAGCAAATCGAGCAGCGTGGGCACCAAGTCAATGTGGCTGAACTGACCGCCGATCCGCCGCGACTCCATGCCCAGCATGGGCGCGCGCAGCAGCAGCGGCACCTTGATCGACTCCTCGTACATCAGGGTCTTGCCCAAAATCCCGTGATCGCCCATAAGCTCGCCGTGATCCGACGTGAAAATCACAAGGGTGTCGTCGGCCTTGCCACTCTCTTCTAGGGCCTGAAGGATCTTGGCCACCGAGCGATCCACCAGCGTCACATTGCCCCAATAGCGAGCCAGCAGTCCGCGCCAGCCAGCCTCGGTCTGCAAGTCCAACCCGTAGTTTTCCGAAGCCGAGTAAAAGGCCGCCATCAGCCGCACGATCAAGGGCGCGTCGTCCGGCGGGGGTTGCCTAAAGCTCGACCCAGTCGGCAGCATCTCCGGGTCGTAATACTCGTTGAGCGGCCCAGTGTGCGGTGGATGCGGCTCCAGATAGCTGACGCACAGCGCGAACGGCGCGTCGCCGCTCTGGCGGATGTACTCCGCGGCCTGATCGCCCAAAAACGCCGCCTTGGTGTATTCCTCCGGCATGGAGGCCTCGGCGTGGCGCGAGAACACGCGTTGGCCGAGGTTGTCCGCATCGGGCGCAAACCCCTGCTTGACCAAGAAGTGGTGATACGGACTGAGCACGTCCAGCCGCTCCGGCGCGGAATAGCCACGCCGGTACGAGTCTTCGCTGCCGACCCACGTCTCAAACCCGTGCTGGGGAAAAATCTCATCCCCCAAGTGCCATTTGCCCATAAAAGCCGTCTGATACTCCGCCGGCAGCATCTCGGCAAAAGTCGGCACCTCGGCGCGCAGCGGCACATTGCACGCGGGCACGCCAGCGGTGTGCGGCCACAGCCCGGTCAGCATGGTCGCCCGCGCCGGGCTGCACACCGGCTGGCTCACATAGGCGTTTTCAAAGACAAAGCCATCCGCAGCCAACCCGTCGAGCGCCGGGGTCTCGATCTGCTCGTTGCCGTAGCAGCGCAGCGTATCCACGCGCTGCTGATCGGTGAAGATGTAGAGTACGTTGGGATGTCCCATAAAACCTCCTAGCCCGGCTGATCCCCGCGCCGATTCGCCTGTGAGCGCGGCGTTAGGTCAAAATAGGTCTGATGGCCGGCGAAAAAGCGCTCTAATTCATCGACCATGAGGCGAAAAAAATGCGGGTATTCGTCGCCCACCCGCCCGGAAAAGTGCGGGGTCAAAAACACGTTGGGCAGGTCGATAATCTCGCTGTCGGCCGGAATCGGCTCCGGGTCGAAGACATCAAAGCCCCCAACAATGTCGCCGCGCTTGAGGCGCTCGATCAGGGCCGCAGAGTCGAAGATCGGCCCGCGCGACACATTGACCAAAACCGCTCCCGACGGAATGAGCTCCAACTCGCGCTGGCCAATCATGCCCTCGGTCTGCGGCGTCAGCGGCGCGACGCAGACAATCGCATCGCACTGCGACATCACATTGTCCAGCGACGTTAGCAAAAAGCCCAACGCCTCGGCCAACTCCTGCGACAAGTACGGATCGTGGACCCACAGCTCGACCTCAAAGGGCCGCAACAGCTTCATCAGCCGCCGCCCCATGTGGCCACCGCCGATCAACCCCACCCGCTTGCCGGTGAGCATCCCAGCCATCGGCTGCATGGTGGACCGGTCTTGGGTATTCCTAGCGAGGATGCGGCGGAAGAGCGCGCCGGCATTGCGCATGGCAATCAACGTCAGCGCCAAGGCCCACTCGGCCACCGGATAGGACGAGCCATTCGTCGTATCCACGGTGCGGATGCCTCGCGCCCACGCCGCGTCCAAATCGATGCGCGTGGCAAAGCGGTCGCCTTCCAGTTCGCCAATGAAGCGCAGCCGAGGAGCGGCTGCCAAGACTGCCGCATTAACCCTCGGCGCACCGTGACAGACGACGAGCGCATCCACGGCTTCCATTTCCTTTGCCAACTGCGCAATGGCCTCGGCATCTTCACTGGCGCGGTAAATGTTGCCGCCCTCGCAGGCAAACCACGCCCAATCGGCAACCTGCTCTAGGCGCGTTAGCTCCTCTGGCGGCAGGTAGCCATGACGCACCCGCTCGCTACAGGCGATGAGTACTTGCGGACGATTTTCCATAAAAATCTCTCTTGGTGGATGGGAATGATTTGAACGGTTCGAGTTGTGTATCCTATTCTGCGTCCATCTGCGGATCCTCTTGTAAATGATGTAGGATTCCTACGGCAGTTCGCACAGCACAGAGCTAAATAGCATATTTACGCTTGCCCCACAACACTGGAGATGCCATGCTCGCCCTCGAACCCGTTGCCCCGGACGCCATCGACCGCGCCGCCGCCCTCTTTCACCGCGACGGTTTTGCCGTGGTCACCGACGCCCTGACTGACGAACAATTCGCCTATCTTAAAGAAGGTGCCCACCGCGTCGTTGCCGAGCAGACCGCCGCCATCCCGCTGAAGCAAGCCAACCGGGGCTTTGCGCGCTATTCCTTTGGCTCGCAGATCCACCATCCCGAATGGGCCATGCTCGTGGACTTGCCGACCATTTTGCCGATCGTCGAAGCCATTTTTGCCAGCGACCAGTTTACGTGCAGCGGTGGCGGCGGCGATTATTCCCTGCCCGGCGCAAAAATCCAGCCTCTGCACCGCGACATGGCCGACGTGATCAACGACCCCGAGCAGCGCGTTACCATCATGGACCTGCCCACGCCCTTTGTCGTGGTCAACTTTCCCATGATTGATTTTAGCGCGGAAAACGGAGCCACGCGCTTCATCCGCGGCACCCACCGCTCGCGCCATCCCATCCCCAGCCTCGCAGACGAACCCGCCTATATGCAGCACTCTATCGCCTGTGCCCCGGCCCGCTCGGCCCTCATTAGGGACGTGCGCTGCTGGCACGGCGGCACGGCCAACACCTCCGAGGATGTGCGCATTATGACGAGTGTCGGCTATTACGCGCCCTGGTTTCGCCGGCCTCAACGAGATGGGGAAATGCCCCGCGCCCTGTACGATGATCTTTCCGAACGCGGGAAGACGCTGTGCCGTTATCTTGTGGCGTTGGATTAGCCGTCATCCGGCAACTCAAAAGAAATACCAATACACCGCGCCGTACACCACCAGCAATCCCACCGCTCCTAGCCAATAGATCCGATCCTGCCTCCGGGTCGGCATCAGCGTCTCATCGCCTTGCTCCGAGAGCACCGGCCTCTCGTCGCCAAACGCCAAGCTGAAGCCAAAAAGCAGTGCGCTGGCCACGGCAAAAATGACGAAGGCCGCGTGCAGAAAGTGCATCTCCAAGAAGGCCAGCCCCAATCCCTCTTCCCCACAGACCAGCCGGTTGAGCACCGCCGAATCGTTGACCAGCCACAGGAAGACGCCAAAGATGGAACCAGCGATCAGGGTCGCAAAAGCCCCTTTGCGCGTGGGCCGCTTCGACACCATGCCCCACAAGAAACACGCCACAATGGTACCTGGTATGTAGGAGCCAAACTTGGCCAGATATTCGTAGAGAAAGCGGAACTGCGGAATGACCACAATCGCCCACAACACCCCGATGACAACTACAGCGGCGGCCAAGATGCGCCCCGCCCATATCAAGCGCCGCTGAGTCGCCGCAGGCCGATAGGGCTGATACCAATCCATGGCAAACAGGCCCGAGGCCGCGCAGATTTCCGAGTCTAGCGAACTCATTAGCGCCGCGATCAACCCGGCCAAGACCAAGCCCACCAAGCCGACCGGCAGCAGGGCTTGCACCATCGCTGGATAGAGCTGATCCGGGCTGGCGACTTCGATCAACGGCTGCGCCCCCTGTGCCATGACGTAGCCCATCAGCCCGGGAATCAGAATGATAAAGACCGCCACCACCTTTAATAGCCCGGCCAGCAGTCCACCCATCCGCGCCTCGTGGACGCTGCGGGCCGCCAAGGCGCGCTGCACCATGACGTGGCTGGTCGCACCAAAGGCCAAGGCGTGTATCGTCAGACCCAGTACCACGCCGGTCCAAGGCACGTTGGGGTGGTCGAGCGGCTGTATCAGCGCCAGCATGTCCCAGTTGTCCGGCCCTTGCAGCTCCTGTATCCGCGTCTCAAAGACGCCCCAGCCTCCCAGATAGCTCAACCCCATCCAGAGCATGGCCACGCCCCCGACGACCAGCAGCAAGCACTGGATAAAATCCGTCAAGATGACGGTGCGCAAACCGCCCGCCATGGCGTACGGGCCGGCCGCTAGCGCCAAGATCAACACCCCCGGCACAATCGACTCAAACCCGAACAACACCTCCATTACCCGCCCGCCGGCGTACAGAGAGCCGGGAATGCCAGCAAAAGTGATACTCACCAAAGTGATTAAAGAAAAAAAGCGGCGGCTCTCCGGCCCGTAGCGCCGCTCCAAAAACTCCGGCGTGGTGTAGAGGCCCAGCCGCATGTATATGGGTAGGAAAACCGCCCCCATCGCCACGAAGGCCAATACCCCGGCTAGCTGGTAATTGGCAACCGCCAAACCTACGACAAAGACCAAGCCCGCTTGGCCGACGAACTGCTCGGCGGAAATGTTGGTGGCAAACATGGATGCGCCGACAAAGGGCCAGCGCATACTGCGTCCAGCGAGGAAGAAGTCGCTCGTGCCGCGGACGCGGCGGCTACTGACAACCGCTATGGCGACGACCACGAGCAGGTATGCTACAATGATCGCACTATCGAGCGCGGAAATGTTCATCGAAACTCACCACGGCCTTTGCAGCGAGTCCTAAAGGAGTACCAAATAGCAAAGCGGTGTCGGCACGTTCCTTCCGACACCGCTCGCGTTAGCAAGTTATAGTTTTCACACTTCAATCCAACTGGCCTTGCAAATGGCTCTTAATCCTCCCCCACGAGACGTCTTCCACGGCCGTCGGCTCGTCGGCACCTAAGCCGATCCAATCGAGCATCTGATCGCCCTTTTGGTCTTGCGCGGCGGCCGCTCCCAAGGGTAGCACGTTGTGCCGGAACGGCGATGCTTCATCCGAGGCCACTGGCTCGCGGTCGTTGAACTTGGGGCCAACGTGTATCACCTGATCTTCCTCAAACACGTGGCGCACGCTCTCCTCGGGCGTCGTTGCATAGGTATCCCACAGAGCGCAGCGGAACTCCATAGTCCATGTGACATTGGTCGATCCGTGCCCAGCCCCCGACGGCAGCAGGGTCCAGCCCACTTCAAACCAAGGCGTTGGCTCGCCGTTGTATATATCCGAGCTCCAGCCAATCTCCGGTAGGTCGATGTATTCGAGCTGGCTGTTGTACGCAACCGGCTGACCCGGCCCCGGATTGATGCGGAGATGGTAGCGCTGGCCATTAAACACGTGGTCCAAGTTTTCGCCTAAGAAGTCACCGCCCGAGTGATCGGCATCAAACGTAATTTGGATGATGTCATCCGACCACCAGCGCTTCTGATCGGATTCGAGCATCTTGAGCGTGTCGTCGGCCACTACAGCGTAGAAGTAGAACCGATTGTCCGGCGGCGCACTCCACGCCATCCAGAAGGCCGCGTTGAAATCCTCGCGCGAAATCTCTTCGCCCTGCTGGCCAAACATCTGATCCGTGGTGATGGCAAATTCCTCTTGGTCGAGCCAGCCCCAGTCGTCGTCATTGCCATCCATGACCATAGAGGCTGGGTCGGGCACTTGCGGATAAAAATACTCGGTCCCCACATGCCCCCAAGCAATCGTGCTGATGAGGAACACCAAGGCTCCTCCTACAATCATCTGTGCATGCGTTCTCATGTAATTTTCCTCGTTTTAGAGTAAAAACAACTCGATAAAAAGCATGCTGCTCGCCTTTGCTAAAATCCCTCCTTTCTCGGCGCGAAATGGAAACGATGGGTAAATAGTTAATATATAATACAGCCCCGTAGATCGGACAACCACAGCTATCGCTCAAGCCCCCGTTACTTCACGCCGCGTTTTCGTAATACGGCGACGGCACTGTTGAATAGACGCGGAACACGTGCCGGAATACGTCGTCCGTCTTGGTTCCAACTTCGACTTTTGAGTAATCGTCCGGCAAGCCGGTGTCGTCACTCCAGAGGAAATTGTGGATCGCAACGCGGACGGCATCTCGGGTTGCCTCCTTGTCGCGCCACTGATTCACGCGGAGCTTCGCAGCGATGCGCTCGTTCAGGTCGCCGACGGCCACGTTCAGTTTGTCGCCTCGGGCGTCGTAGTAGAGCGGCACCGTGGCCTCGTCTTCTACGGCGCGCTGGAAGTCGTAAATAATCGGCAGTGGTCTGCTGGACGAGGGTGTCTTCGGTGTAGGGCGCGGGGGTCATGGGGTATCGTTATCTAAGACGATCCCCTGTTACAAAGCGACTCGATAGCGTCCTGGGTCATCGACATTTGGATCAACCGCGATGCGGTCAGAGGCCAAAGGCTGGAAATCCTCGCTGCTCATTGGCTCGTGCTTCTTCCAGCGGCCACGCATTTCAATCAAAACGCGCTGGCTTGACGGCACTGGCATAGGATTAACACGCACTACCTTCGCGTTGTAGTCATTAGGGCCTTCGGTCATCGCCATGGCCAAATCGCTCACGAGATAGCGCGGTGTCCAGCCGATCATATAGTAGTCCTTTGTCTGGATTTGCACTGCCAGTTTGGTCGCCGGATTGGTCAATTCGAGGGTTACGTACAGTTCTTCTTCTGGTTTCAGTTCGTTAATCCGCTCTTGAGCCTCTTTACTTACACGTTGCCAACTGTGCAGGAAGAAGCGACAGGTAAAATAGCCATCGGCGTCCTTTTCGAGTTTCGGGAAGACCTCGTAGGCGTCCGTGACGCGCGTGCCGCCATTGACCGATAGAATTTCGCTGGGACTTGCATCTTCTGGGAGATCGAGGCTGCTCAGGTAATCCATGCGATCCGGCCTGCCCTTGGCCATGACGCGATTCCTGAACAATGGAAATAACTCTGAGGAACGGTAGTCATTATCCAACCAGGGGAAATCGATCAATGGAGAGAATCCAATCTCCCTTTCTGCGCGTTTCGCACCGCTGATGTAGCGGAAGCGATAAAGCTCCGGCTTGACGACATCTAGCCGGCCCACCGGAAACCATGGTTGGCTTTCTTTCTTTTTGTCCTGCCATGCCAAGAACAGAGTCTTCGTGCTCATCAGACCATCTCCTTCAACTGGCTATAATTATAGCATAGGAGCGTTACCGTGAACACCCGCGCCGAAGAAGTCATCCAATCAGCGGGGATTCTCTCGACTATTTGGGGAAAAACGCTCTCGTCTGTCTCTGCGAGTTTCAGGACTGCTAGCCGAAAAAGCTCTGGATAGGTACGGATTGCCCGTCGCACCAGTTCTAGAGGACTCGGGCCGCGCCGCTCGTCTTCAGACCAGTAAATCGCGCTGCGTCCTTTTTCTGCATAATCGCCTACGCCATTTTCCGCTAGTAATCTATCGCGGCGTTCGTCGAGTAGTTCTCGTCCCAATGAAGATGCGTGGTCAAAAGACGGTGCCACAAAACCTTTCAGGCCGCCACCCTCGCTTCGTCGAAGCAAACCCCAGTTCTCGTGATGACGATCCGTGTTGCCAATCAAAGCATCCAGAACCGTATAGCTTGCAATGGTGCGTTTTGCTCGGATCGCAGCTTCAGAGCTGACAAAAACACGGTCCATTACTTCAAGTATATTCGCCAGTGTATGCTGTGATTGGCGGAATTTCTTCTTGGGCTCGTAGCCGCTAACGATCCACTTCAGCATTTGGTTGCCGTGGTGTAGTGCTCTGCCGCCGCGAGCAAAAGATTCTGTCGCCGAACCACGATCCCCTTCAAACTGTGCCAATTCTACCTTCGCGTGTCTAACGCCGAGCGCAGACGCAACTTCCGCAGCAATTTTCTCTGCCCAGTGTTCCCCTGTGTTTTGCCGAGGATACTTGAAGAGCCAGTTTGCATCTTCATCAGGATCACCATACCAGAACTTTGTCTTGGTTCCCATATCCTCCCGATCGATGATCCACTCCGGTTTCACTTCAACGATGCGATACGGGTCTGTCATAGTATCAATGTCTCGAAATCAAGCCTTAGACTGCCGTTTTCCAATTCATCAAACGCGTCAGCACTTGGCTTATTGGGTCCGCGTCAAGCGGTCTCGCAACGCTTGGCCCTTGTCTGTTAGCCGATATTGCTGCTTGCCGCTTCTGGGTTTTTCGGGGATGGTCATCTCCAGCCACTTGGCATCAAGCAGAGGTTGGAGATAGTTGGTCCGAAATGTCTTCGGGTGTTTCAAGCCTAGCAAAGTCATGAGCTCCCTTGCCGTGCGGGGCACTCGGCAATGCCAGACAACTTGTGCGGTAACTTGTGCGGTAACTTGTGCGGTCAAGTCCTCCAAGTTAGCCGAAACCCTCTGTAACATACTGTTCGAAATGACTTTAGGTGTACTTGTACGGTCCGTGTCGGGTACTTGTGCGGTGGTACGCGGGGTATCCCGGACCTGACTTGTTTCCGACTTGATCTCGGATTCTACGACTGGCCGCTTGAACGTCGTCGTCACCCAGTGCTCGGACACGTCGATCACCGGCTCCGGCACCCCGTGCTCTCGGCAAAGCTCTCGAATACGCCGAATGCCCGAGCCGATTTGCTCCACCACGTCCATGCGGTACAACATGCCGAATAGTAGCGGGTTGCGCGGAATGCTCTTAGTGCCCAGATCCGCTTCCTCCATCCCTGCGGGCAATCCGCCTGGACTGACGATTTCGATCCGGTCCTTGAAGACGTAAATCTGGCCGTTCGCGGTCGAGCGGTAATCGCGGTGGGCAACAGCATTTGCCACCGCTTCCCGCAGGGCCTCTTCGGGCAACTCCGGCCGTTCTTGCCGTCTCACGTGCTTGATGATGTACTCGACATTGATTTTGGTGAGAATCCAAGCGACTACTTCGTCTATCATCGTCGGAATGTCGCTGTGGAAGTCCCGCCGATCGAGAATCCTCACCTTCTCGGTCCCCATGAACAGGGCACAAGACACGTGGGCAGTGGTCGTGAACCTCCGAATGTCTCGTGCCAGCAGCCATGCGCCGGCGTGGGTCATGCGGTCTTGTCCATCGACTAGGCCGAGGTTTCGGAGGGCCACGAGCTGCTCCATGGCCGCTGGAATTTTGGCGCGTTCACTAAACCGCGCCCAAGTCTCGTCATCAAGGTCGCTTTCCATGGCGAAAACTTCACAGGGCTTTTTGTCAAAATGAAGACGCCCAACCGCGTAGAACAGGTTTTCCACTTCCTCATTCGACATCTGCTGACTATTCGCCCCGTCGCGTATGAAGAATCGTCCGCCAAACGAGTAGGGCTTGCGTTCCTGTGGCGGCACGACCACGCACAAGACCTCACCGACGCTCTCGACTTCCACCGAGATCGGCGGGTCCGCCGACCGTGCAGTGCTTTGCACCCTCGACTTTAGCTGATTGTGGTCGGCTACACCAACGATCTCCCCGGCATCCGAGACCCCGAGCATGATCACTCCGCCGGTAGCATTGGCGAAGGCGCATATCTCCCGTCCGAGGTCGGAAGGCATGGATCGTTTGAACTCGGTGGTGAAGCCTTCGCCGAGAGCGATGAGATCGGATAGAGATTGGGTGTTCATCGCGTTATCATCTTACCGGATATTTCATTCTCCGGTGCTTGAAGAACATGGCACAGAGGTTTTTGTTGTTGATAGGCTCTTTGTGGGATGGCCAAGATGATAGGCGGAGATGATTTCCTCCTTTATCAATCCTTTATGACCAGAACGTACAGGAGGTAGCAATCTATCGATGATGGGATCGCTGAATCGGTCGAAAAGTGTGAAGCCCTTCTCCTCCAGAATTGTGTGTAGAATATTCCAAGTACATATTCTGAAACCTCCGATAAGATTGTCTCCACATACAATTACTAGACAAGCATTCTGCTCCAATGTTTCCTTCACTGCATCGAAGGCATTACTCATGTCATGAAGATAGCGATGGACAACTGCGCAAAGCCGAGGCGTTCTAGCTTTTAAACTCTTCAGTTCTGGTATCAATGCTAAGTCTCTCTCGATGGATTCCTGGGGAACTCGCTCCAACAATTGACCTCGCTCCGTCCCTACGAAGCGTTCCTGAAGGTTGTTCACTTTGAAGGGCAAGACATCTTCCAACATGTATAGCTCAAGCTTGAAGTTTCGGAAGTAGTCTTGTGCGTTTATGTAAGGTGGAGAGGTTATAGCATGAGAATGTTTGCCTAGGCCATCAAACTGACGACGCGGATCGCAGACGTCAGAACGAACGAAACGAAAATGAGTGTTCTCTTTCCGATCAGCACCATAGAGTGCTGAAAGCTGCTCTAATAGTTCAAGGATAATTCGATTTGGATCGAAGTGCCGGCCAGTTCTTGAACGTCGAGCTTGCTGTGAGATGAAAGGTTTTGGGCTGCGCTGGTCAGCTCTGGAGCAAAGCCTAACGGCGAGGGTGTAACTGAGAAGGACAGCCCAGCCTTCGGGGCTGTTTCTGAGGGGAATAATCTTACTAGCAGATCTCAATCGCTCAAATTTGTTGAGAGTACCCCGTGTAAACCAGTAGTTCTTTCTACTCCAATCAACCGGTAGTGGTTCGATGGGTCGCTGTGACTCCGCGATCCATGCCCTGCCAAGTTTTAGAGCGCGATCGGGGTCGAATCCCTTGATCTTCACGCGACAAAACAATTCTGAGATCGGATTCAGGTCAATTCCAGAAACGGGAAGTCCAGCTTGATTGGCAGCAACGAGAATCGCGCCCGATCCGCAGAACGGATCAAGAACAGAATCGGCCTCAGAGGCGTACCGTTGAACTAGGCGGTTGGCTAGCTTGGACACCATTTTGGCAGGGTAGCGATCCAGTTTCGTGGACAATCTCATTTGTCGTCAGCCGTCTTTAGGATCCAAGTCTTACCGAGTCCCCTAGAAAAGAAGGCATGATTGTGCCGTAGCGGGCCGGCATAAACGATTGCTGGTGGATCGTCTGATTCCCTGATGTAGTTATAGACACCTAGGGTCTGTGGCTTAGTTCCAAGTGGGCAGATAATCCTCGCAAAATTATCTCTCCTGGACCTTCCAAGAACATCTATGAGAGTCTCTCTTGTGGCGTCCGGATCAAGCGCATCGATTTTGCGAACTGCTTGTTCACCAACCAAGGATAGAAGGTCACGGTTGAACTGCTCAGTTCTTCCAGTCCAACTTGGTTGGTATGGAGGATCTGGCACAGCTAGGGTAGTCTTCATCGGCTGGATCTGTTCATAGACCGCTAACGCCCTATCGCCTTCATAACCCAAGAACATCATCAAGTGAACGGGCCTACTGAGATCTGGGCACGCGGAAAAACCGGGAATTTGCTGGAGGGAAGCAAGGCCGAATGAGAGAGGAATGTACTTAGAAACCAGATAATCGCCTGGCTCACTATACACGACATATAGTCGGCTCCAAAGATCATAGTCATCAAGCCACCTCAGCATCATCAGCAAATGCCGTTTTGTAAAAACAGATATATCAATCACGACAGCGCTATAGTCGGCACGATCTATAGCACGCCGAAGGTGCTGCATGTTGTCGCGAAGACTACTGACTGCATCCGCTTCGGTAAACTGGAGAACTGTCACCCGAGAAGCCATCTTCCGAAACGCGGATTCCATGTGGCGATGATTCTCTTCACGTATGGGGTTAATGTCATCGTAGTGGAAGAAAATCACCTCGTCCGGCGACCAACTCTGGGTGTGGGACAGCAAACCTCTGCATCGGTCTTCGTGGCTAGAACATGTAACAAGCACTGCTCGATCGGGCAGGTCTCCTAGTCTAAGCTGTTGTCTCACTTGTGGCCTCCCGATGGAAAGGGCAGATTGCCTTGCGTAACCGTGCTTCTTCTGGATTTCTCTACAGTGTTCTTTAATTCTCGAATCGCTTGAGCTCTCTTGCCAGGTTGAAGCAAACGCTGCAAGTGCCTGCATTTTACGTTCGTTCTCCAGCGGAGTCGTGGACTGATCTGGAGAACAGGCGCATAAACTCGACAGATATTGAATTCTGTGGGTTGAGGATCGGACCCGTGTTTCGGCTTGAATGCAGGAAGCCCCTCCTTGGTTTGAAACACCCCCTCTCCTTCCCCAACTGCGAGGATATGCTTCAACGTCTCCATGGTATCTTTCTCCAACATCTCAGGATCCTCTATCGTCAGACGAGCAGCCTCCGGCTCGCTTGTATGCTTGAGTAATTTATGCCTCAAACAATCACCGAGGTCCAGCAGGAAATACCTGAGCTCTTCGCCGTGTCGCTCTACATTTTTGCTGAGTGTCGTAAGGTTGTGCTGAGAGACGATATGGACAGCCCTAGATTGTTGGTCTGGTGGAAGGGTAAGAGCTCCTTGTGGCGGAGAATTAGCACCGAATGTAAGATGGTAGCCCACACTCAAGAATTCTTGAAAATAGCGGATTACTCCAGATCCTAAGAGCGCAAGCTCTTTGAATCCTGCGAACCGTTTCTCAGCATGGCGTCCGCGCCTTCCAAGAAGGACCCGATAGGTCGCTGCTTCACCATAGTATGTTTTCTTTTCGCGTTGCTCCTCGTTTGGCAAATTCGCAAATTCCTCAAGAGTGGTCTTATGGAGCTTTACCAGGTCTGCTAACCACAAGGATTCATCGACTTCGGAATCGCAGAAATGAGGAAGGAGTTTATCTACATCGACCGGCCGGGATCTTTCAAGCTTAGCCATGTTTGCTACGATGTGGCTCAGTAGTTCATAGTAGGCATTTCGTTCAGCCGGGTCTTCAACGTTGTAGACCAATGGTACTCTTGTATAGTCGTGAATCTCTTGTAATTCCTGACCTGTCGTGGTTCCTGGGATATCTCCGCTGGCAAGCTTCTTGGCAATTTTGATTGAGATATGCGGAGGACCAAGTTTGAGCAAGCTATTGACTATTCGTCTCTGGTAAGGGAAGAGATTCTCATACTCGTCAAGCAGAACAACGAACATCGACTCTTCGAGCGATGGAGTGTGGTGGCGTACTAAAGCTATGACACGTTTGAGTTGCTCCAGATCAAGAGTAGCTATCGGAACCGGGACGGGGTCCTCATAAATGAACTTACGGCGAATGAAATCAGCCAGCCGTTTGTGCATATCCGAGAGTTTGATTTGCAGTTCGACGAACGATATAGCCTTGTGCCCCTTAGAATCGAACAGCAGTTCGTCCATCGCTTCGCAGAAGCTCCGTTCGACAAGTCGGTCGCGATTGATCAAGTTATGCTCGACGCAGTATACCAGTTCCGATAACAAACTCTCCATTATCTGTAGATATAATTCTTGTGCAGCCACGTCTACGAGGACGTCGGTATTAATAGTTGGATCTGGGTGTGCACCCTCGAAACGGACTCCCGCATTACAGATCGCTCCGCGGGTGAGCTTCAAGTAGAAACCGAAGCGTTGGGGTGCGCCTTTTTCAGTGGGACTCCGTAGTAGAAAATTACGAGCGCGTAAAGACAGCAAGAGCATTGACTTACCGGTACCTCTCGATCCTTCAAGAATGCACGGTTTCATGTCCTCGAGTGCCCCGACTTTGATGGCGTCTGGTAGCGCAAAGGTCTTTGCGTGGAGCTCTGGCTGTTTCTCGAAGAATTCAGCTCTAAGATGGCGAAAGGGATTATTTGAGTTGGATGTGAAAGCCTCGGCAACCAAGGACGAGGTTGTCTGCTCGCTGAATAGTACTCCGCAGATGCCTTCCACTAACTTTCTTAGGGATTCTTGGTCTTCTTGTATCAGCTTCCCATACACCTTGGGACCAAGCAGGGGTGGCATCGGTGTATCGTCCAGACGGACGACAATACATCTCCCGCCAGACTGAGCGACTTGGTTCCAAACTGCGGCATCGATTTCGAGGTTCTGCCACTTCGCGTTGAGGGTATGCTCGGAGAAGAGAATGATGACTGCAGCCGCATCCGCGATTCCATCGTTCATAAAGGAAATGGCGCTATCCCCAAGACCAAGGACTTGGGTGTCGATCTTAGTCTCATGGCCGGCATTGCGCAGGTGTTCTGCCAACTCCGTTGCAATTCCCTCATCCTCGGTAGCATGTGAAATGAAGATATGCTTGACACTCATATTCTGTCAGATTTCTCACCTTTCGTGGCAAGCTGTCGCAGTAGGCCCGAGGCCCGCGACAGGTCAAGGATTAATAATTATACGCTGCGCGAGTGATCAGGTTGGGAAGAAACTCCTGCTTCATACCACTACCTCCCTGCTCATCAGTCGTGGTAGGAGTAGGCCGAGTGCTCTTTTGAGCTTGGCATTTTGCCGACGTAAGATGGCGATTTGCTGATGAAAAGGGCCGACCGTGTTCTCGAAAAGGCGGTGATACGACGATGATGGCGTCAAAATCAGACGGCTGTGAGCGAAATCGCGGTTCAATCCGGGGACCGCAACGTCTGTGCTAATAAATGGCACAGTCCTCAGTGCATAGTACAGACGTAAAGAACAGCTCCCGCTCTGGACGTAATAAACCGTATCTATCGGGAAGCAGTCTTCCGGCGACCAGTAAACACTACCAACGTTGCCTTTGCGTCCAATGATGATCGTTGGTCCATTGACCATAGCCCGATTGTGAGTTCCTACAATGCCACTTGATCCATAGACCGGAACGCTGCCGGGGAGTCTATCATCCGTCTTAAGAGATCTCCCGTAATTCAGCGGAGCAACCTCGCCCAGTGGCTTCTTCTCCCATCCCTCCGGCACACCATCCTTGATCTTGACGTGCTCATGGCCGGGGAAGCGGAGGTGAACAAACCACTCCTTGTAGAGCAGCCGCGCCGCCTGCTCCAGCAACTGAATTCGCCGCCGATTGTTCTCGATCAAGTCGTCGTAGGCGGAGAGAATCGAGGCGATACGGCGTTGTTCTGTAATCTCTGGGACGGAAAGTTTGAGTGACAGGAGTTTTGACTGGCTGAGGTTGTCCTGTGCAGCTCCTTGCGTAAACTGTTTTAGTCGTTTCTGAACTGTCGCATCGAACAGGTATTTGATGAACCTCGTATCGGCTTTCGCATCGTCGGGGATGAAGCCGATTACGCTATCTGGAAAGCAGGCGTCAATGCCGAGGATTGCCGTATCAGCAATGTTTGCCGCAATCGTGATGCACAGTGTACCTGCTTCCCAGAGACGGCTCTGTGCAAGTCCAGCCTCGGTATAGGTCTGCGAGTAGTCGGTCACGTAGAGATTAGCGTGTTTGATATCTCCGGTCTGGATAAATGGGTAAGGACCGCCATAGAGATGGGCGGCATCCCTCGGTCTGTGTCGGGATCTGCCTCGGCCCACGTAGCCAAGTTCATCAAGAGTTCGGGGTGTCCATTTCATGGCCCCTAATCCTCCTCATACATCTCGGGATCCGGCTCAATTTCAATGACCTTGCCTTTTTCCATAACCACTATCCCGGTCTTGTGCTGATGCGCGATTTTGTGCGCGCGTCTAGCGGCCCGGTATAATGCCCTAGGGACAGCCTGCATATCAGGATCGTCAAGTTTAGAGACGGGGATTGGTCGCTTCGGCTTTTTCATGGATTCTCTCCTTCATCTACCAGTATAGGAGTAGTACCGCTGTTATCAAACCACTGCCAATAATCAACGATGTGACGGTATTTATTCCGAAAATTCTTCAACCCACTCGCAAAGCGGCGGCGAATGACATCCGGTGGGACATAGTGGCCGCCTTGCTTTACACGCAATTCAACTCGCTTGATCGCTTCTTCCGGCGTTGCCAGCGCCAGAAATATCAGCTTGACCGTGTAACCGTCGCTGCGCCAGCGCGGGATCATTCTGGCATAGCCGAGACCGGACAAGGTAGTTTCAAAGGCAAAACTTCTTCGCTGCTGCACGTGATTTTTGATTTCCTCTAACATCAACCGGCCAGCGCGAAAAAGAACGGCGTCCGGCCGAAAGGGAGACAGGCCCGCTGCGATCAGGTCGGCGTTGACAAAGGCGGGACATTCGGCTTCGTGTGGCAAATGCTCCTGTGCGAACGTCGTTTTTCCCGCGCCATTGGGTCCGGCGATGATAATAATTTTCCGGTCGGCGTTCATTCCCCATTCTCCCACTCCGACAACTCAGCCTCTATCTCTTCAACAGTAGGCAAACTACCTTTGAGGTCATCTGGCAACGAATCAACCAGCGTGGTTTCCCACTGCGCGACGCCCATCGGCTTCTCAAAACCGCGCAAGGCATATTCGACCACCGTCCGATCCTTATCCTTGCACAGCAGCAGCCCAATGGTCGGCGCGTCGTCCGAATGGCGCATGAGATCATCCACGGCAGACAAATACAGGTTCATCTGGCCGACAAAGGCCGGATCGAACGGCACGGCCTTGAGTTCCACGACGACAAAGCGACGGAGCTTGAGGTGGTAAAATAGCAAATCCGCGTAGAAATCCCGATCGCCGACTTCCAAGAGCACCTGCCGACCAACGAAGGCGAACCCCGACCCCATCTCCAGCAAGAAATGCTGTATATGATCCACGAGAGCCTGTTCCAACTCCCGTTCCGCCCTCGGTGCTGCCGTGCCGAGAAAATCGAACAAATACGGGTCCTTGAACACTTGGGTCGCCATGTCGGAATCGGCCGGTGGCAGTGTCCGAGGGAAGTTAGTGACGGCCCTGCCCTCGCGCTCGTGTAGCTTGGGCCCCTGAGCCGGATGGTCGAGTGCCGACCCTGCCCTGCCCTCGCGCTCGTGTAGCTTGGTCTCGATCTGTGTCATTAGAACGCTTCGGCTCCAGCCCTCTTCGCGGGCCTTTTTGGCGTACCACAGGCGGGTCCGATGATCGGACACCTTGTCGAGAAGGACGCAATTGTGGAACCACGGAATTTGTGCAGCAGCCTGCTGCACAAATTCGCGGTCGGGCCAAAGGGAGGCGAAAGTACGCATGTACTTGAGGTTGCGCGGAGAGAAACCCCGCAGCTCCGGGAACGCCTCTCGCAGGTCGTGCGAAAGCCGGTCGATAGTTTTGGGTCTTATATATCTGATTTGATCCGTCCCCACGAGGTCTCGGCCACAGCCGTCGGCGCCCCAGACGCGATGTCCATTACGTAAATTTCCCAGTCGCCGTCGCGGTTGGAGGAAAAGGCGATGTGCCGGCCATCCGGAGACCAAGACGGAGACCTATCGTCGGCCGAGTGGTCCGTCAGGCGGTGGAGGTTGCTCCCATCCGATCCCATCACGTAAATCTCATAGTTGCCGTCGCGGTCGGAAAAAAAGGCGATAGAGCGACCATCTGGAGACCACGAAGGATGCCCGTCTCGGCTATTGTCATTGGTTAGGTTTCGCAGGTTGTCCCCATTGGCATCCATCACGTAAATCCCATAGTTGCCATCGCGGTTGGACTCGAAGACGATGTGCCGGCCATCCGGAGACCAAGACGGAGACGAGTCATCGCCACTGACATCGGTCAGACGGCGTATGGCCTCGGTACCCCAAGCCTCCCCACCACTGCTCGTCACCGCTTGCCCCCAGCCAGCGACGGCCAGTCCCAGCGTTGCCAAGCAGACGATCAGTATCGACCGATAGTTCATAACGTGCCTCCTTTCAGAAGGTTGTGAAATGAATATGAGATTGGAAGACTAGAAGCGGTCCCAAAACTAGTGTCAGGCCATATCAAGGGTTGTCAAGTGCCTTCGCATTGAGCGTTTTTCATAGGGCGAGACGCTCTTGATCCGACGCTTTTTCTTCACACAAGGAACCGAATATGGAGTTTTGGGACCACTCATTTCAATAGCTTCAATGTGTTCGAGTTGAGACATACTTATTCCTCAGCAAGCGGTGGTCTGCTAGACGAGGCGGCTAGACCGCTTCCAATCAGCGGACCCAGTTTTCCAACATGAGCCCCGGAACTTTTTCAAACTCTTTTACATTATTGCTCACCAAAACCAGCCCGGACGCACGCGCCTGACCCGCGATCATCTGTGCGGTCCGGCGATGATAATGATTTTCCGATCGGCGTCCATCTCCTCACATCCCCACCGCAAACACCTTCGCCCGTGCTATATGCAGGCGAATGGCCACCTGTCTGCCGCGCAAGGCCGACAAATCGCTGCTTCCCCGCCACGTCGCCACCCTAGCCAACTCGTCGCCAGCCAGCACGTCGGCCTCTTCTAACCCAAAGCCCTCTATGGCCTGCACCGGCGCGGCCGGCGAAGAAGGCGGCTCGACTAGCTCGGCCTTGATCCAACCGCCTTCCTTTTGCGTCTGGAAATTGAGCGTCAACTCGCGGCCCTCGCACTCGCGTTCGACCAGCGTTACGCGCCCCTCCACCGACGCTTCGAGAGCTACCAGCCGATCCCGCTTCCAAGTGGCCCAACGCCATTCTCCAGGGCGGCCCGGATCGTACCTTTCTCCCCAATCGTGCAAGTCGTACTGCCCAATAAACATCGCGCCCCACGTCTCCGAGTCGAGCGGGACCAATTCCGGGAAGGCAAACATCATGCCGTACCCTTCGGGATCGGGGGAGATGATGGGCTTGCGCTCGGGCCGGCTCCACAGCAAGCCGTCGCGGCTAGTCGCCAACTGCACATCTACAGTAGCCGTCCAGCGGTGGTACATAGCTGGGAACATCAGGTGGAAGCCGCCGTGGGGATAGCGGCAATAGCCCGCCGCGTACACGTCGTCGTCGATGGGATCTTGCGGATCCGCGCCGAATACCGGCCGCGGCGGCGACCAATTCCCGAACTCCGCGCCCTCGGTGCGGCGCACGATGCGGCGGCGATCTTGATGGCCGCGCAAATAGGCCACGTATCGACCGGCTTCTGCGTCGTACGCAGCAATATTGTGGCTATCGAGTACGGTACGGCCCACGTTCAAAAGCGGCTCCTCCAAGAAGGTCCACTGCTTGCCGTCGGGCGACACCGCACCTTTGAGCAAGCCGACGAAATACAAGGCTGCGGCCCGCTGCTCTGGCGTGTAGCCGGCCTCTTGCATGGCGCGGCGAATGGCCCACTTGCGCTCCCGCGTCATCGCGGGTACTGGCACGCCCTCGTGATAGGTAATGGCATCGCGCGCCATGGCCTTGTAGCGAGCCTCCGGCGGGGCCACGGGATCCACAAACACGGATTGCAGTCCAAAGTCGCCGAAGCGGAAGAGCAGGTTGTTGGCCGTGCTGCCGTCGTACTCTTGCAAATGCAGGGCCGGTCGCTCCCAACAAAAACCGTCCGCACTCTCGGCGTACGCAATGAAGGGAGGTTGGTCGTCCCCAGCGCCGCTGGCTATATACCACATCTTCAGCACACCGTCATCGCAGAGCACAGCTTGTGGCGACAAACCGCCCGCCTCCCAAGGATGCTCCGGCGCAATGAAGACCGGGGATTTACTCGCCTCCTGCACGGCCAAGCGCACGCCGACCGGCGGGTCTTGCACCCAGGCTTGGCCGCCTTCAATGCCGGCTTGACCGGCCCATACGCCATACCAATCGAGAAAGGGCTGTGGCATGGCTTAGCTCGGCCAGTTTTGGTGGGCCAAAAGGCGCAAGCGGTCGGCTTCGCTCAGGTGATTTTTGATTTCCCCTGCGAACTCCGCCAAGGTCTGCTCCACCGTGGCATCCGACGTGTCGAGGGCGAACTTCTTGCGGATGAGCGAATCGCGGTATTCTTCCTCAAAGCGCTGCAACACGTGCTCGATGTCCTTTTCCTGCACCACCGGCCGCTCGTGCGGCTGCTCGCTCATGCGCTGGGCAATGACTTCGGGCCGCGCGCGTAGCAGCACGAGTACTGTGTCGGGCGCGTGCTGCATGACCTCCTCGTCGAAGGCCCGAGCCAGTGCAGCGCGGTCGCCGTACTCGCCTCGACCTCCATAGCCGTAGTACAGGGGGGCGTACACGGCTTCTTCAAGGTGGAAACCCACCAAGTTGTGGTCCGGGTCGCTGTAGAAAGCAGAATGAAAGTGGTAGTTCATCATGTAGCGCTGAAACATCTCCTTCAACCGCGGGCTGAGGGCCAGCAGTTGCTCCTGCTCCTCTACGGGGAACTCGTTGCACGGCAGGCTGAAGTGATCGTGGAAGGTGCGCGACGAGCCAAAGGTGCGCTCGGTCCAACCGACGATGGCGTTGGCCAAGGTCGTCTTACCGGAGTATTCGCAACCTACGAGAATCAGTCTCATATTCCGTTCTCCCGCGCCTGAACGACGCTAATCGAGGTCGTGGTTTTGCGTGATAATGTCATAAACATAGCGCCAAGAACAGGTCAGTCCTAAAATCAGTCCCATACGCGGAAGACTTGCATGTCCCGTGATAGATTGGTATGATTTTATGAATCTGTAATTCATATCGAGGTCACATGCGAATATCTGAGCGAGGACAAATCACCATCCCCAAAAAACTGAGAGACCGCTTCGGCATGAATCCCGACGTCGAGGTTGAGATCACTCCAACAGAGCACGGCCTGCTCATTCAGAAACGGACCGCAGCGCGGCACCCGGTGGAGCGCGTGTACGCCATCCTAGGCAAGGGGGGAAACACCGACTACTACATCGAAGAAATCCGTGGGCGATGATCACCGCCGTCGATACGAGCGTCCTATTGGACGTGTTTCTCGCCGACGAGCGGCACGGCACCCGGTCGAAGGAGTTGCTGCGAAACGCCTACGACAGAGGGGCCATTCTCGTCTGTGACGTAGTCTATGCGGAACTCGTTCCGGCGTTTGATGAACGGGCCATGCTCGACGGAGCGCTGCGAGAGATCAGCGCGACGATCTCACCCATCGATACCGATATTGCTTACGAAGCCGGGCAACGCTGGTCGCGCTACCGACAGGCCGGCGGGCCCAGAGATCGGATTATTACCGACTTTCTGATCGGTGCCCACGCAGTTGTTAAAGCCGAAACCTTTCTCACCCGTGACCGCGGCTTCTACGCGACCTACTTCCCGGAATTACATAGCGGGTGAAGTTCCACCCCCTATGGCGTTTTCAACCGCAGTGCCCCCAAGCGCTAGTACGCCACCGCGACCACGCGCCGCCTGCTGTAGCTTTCCTCGTCGCCTTCGACGCGCAATTCCGCCACGTACAGCCCCGGCGTTACCTGCGCACCCCAACTCCCCCGGCCATCCCAAACCCAAACCCGACCACCAGCCTCGCCCTCCTCTTCCCGCACCCACACCAGCCGCCCCGCAAGGTTGAAAATCCGCAGGCCGATCCACCGCGCGGCCAAGACATTGACCAAGTCGAATTCCACCCGCAGCGCGTCGTTGATCCCGTCGCCATTGGGCGTCAACGCCAGCGGCCCCATCACCACATTGGCCAGCAACCGCGCTCCCACGGGCAAGCGCACGGCATTTGTGCTGCTGACAACTTCTGCGTACGCGTCGCCTGCATCCACCCGCTGCCGCAGCAGCACGTCGGCAGATCCTTGGGCGATAAAGGCGTCAAAGCGCGTGGCATCAACAAACACGGTTCCGGCAAAGCGCAGTTCCACTAACTGACGGCTCTTGACCGGCGTGGCCAAGGCGATAGCCACTCCCCCCTCCGTCGGCGTGGCCGTCGCCTCCACCACCTCGCCCTCCACCAACACCTCGACAAACTCAATCGGCGCAGAACTCTCCACCTCCAAGTGGTCAAAGCCACGGCCCGCCACCTGCTGCGGACGAATGTAATAGGCAAACTCGGTGCGCTTCCCAGGCTGCACCTCGACTGGGAAAATCTCCCCCACCACTTCTTGCGCCACCGGATCGCCGAACTCGATCTCCAGCCAATCTAAGGTCGCCCCTACATCCGGCCGCTCGGACACCAAGGCGACATCTAACTCGGCGTATTGTCGCGGCGAAGGGGACGCAAACGGCTCGCCCGGCTGCAAATACAGCTTGCTCCACGGGCTCCAATTGGCCCCTGGCGACAGCGCCGTGTCGATCCGGCCCTTAAAGGACGGAATGAGCTTGTCGTATTTTCGCTCGGTAACTACCCGTCCGTTTTTGTCGTGATAGGTGATGTCCATTTGCAGGTCATTTCCGGTGCGGCTACGCACCTCCACCCGCGTCCCAACGGGCGCGTCAGCCCGCCAGCGGATCGCGTGTACCTGCTTGTCGCCGCCGAGGTCGATCAGGGGCGAGGCCAACACCACCCGCTGCGGATGACCTTCGCCAAAAACCTGCAACTCGCGCGTGCCGCCCCAAAACTGGCAGGGTGGCACAATGCCGCAGCCCACGCAAGCGGCCGCGCAGGCCGCGTCCCAAAACACCCACTCGACCCGCACGTAGCGCGTTTCAATCGGCGCAAAGTGGTGGTTGGCGATCCCGAGCTGGCGATTGGCTGTCGTAGCTTTACCCGCGAATTGCCGATGCCAGATGCGCGTGCCATTCGGCGCTAGCGATCCATCCGAAGTCAGCACCTCGTAGCGGTCGAAGTTGAAGCGAAATTGCCCAGGCCGCGACAAAAAATTCCCCACGATGCGCACCAAATCCACCCAATAAACCGCGCCCAAGTCCAAGGTCATGCGCGAGATCACATCAACCGAGCGATTGATACGGCGGTTTTCCGTCCACAGGGAAAACCGGCCGTCGGCCAGCGGCAGCGAGTTGGCAAACGACGCGGCATCGCCAAAGCCGTCGATATCGACGATGATTTCCAAGTCCCCGCCCTTGGCCGCCAGATCCAAGGAGAGGTTGTCACCGATAGCTTCGACCTCCACCTCGGCCAACCCAGCCCCAGCTCCACAGTCGAGCATTTCGACGCGAATAAATTGCACAAACGGGTCGCGCACCGGGTCCAACTCCAATGCAACCCGCTGCCGTTGATTTTCCTTAAAGCGCTCCTTCACGCGGTACACGAGGCTGCCTTCAATGGGATTGCCGACCACATCGATGGCTGGCTCGCCAGTGGAAAGCAACACGTCGAACAGCGCGCACGGCGGCGCACTCTCCAAAAAGGTCAGCGCGACCCGGCGCGCGGCCACGGCTCGTCCCAAATCGATCTCGATCCACCAATCGTCTAAGTCGTCAGCCAAGTTGGGACTCCAGCCAGTCAGCCCATCCCCGTCAATAGCCCGCGCCGCAGTTAGCGCATTGGAGCCAGCCGCGTGAATACCGCCGCCAAAGGCCGCAGCATCGCGTACGGGATCGACATTTTTGCGGATTTCGACCGGGCGGATGATCCCAGCGTCGTCGAGCGCAACAATCCCCAGCGGTAGGCCCCACGTCCGCCACTCGTCGGCTGCATCAAAGCGGAGTTGTTCGGCGGCGAGCGAACCGGCTAGCCATAGCACAGCGGCGGCGTGGAAGAATACTTTGCAAACCATGATGTCCCCTATGACATCGGTCGCCTAGGCTAGCGTTCCCCACCGCAAGCGACGCGAAGCCATAGTATATCGAATCGCACTTCTCCCTCCAATCCGCGCTTGCCTCTTATACATGGCCCTTGTTATTGTAGAAACAATACACGCGTCGCCCACCAACCGCGCACCCATTGGAGGAAAACCCATGCCCGCGCTCACCCCCAGCCAACTCGACCACTTCGCTAGCGAAGGCTACGTCGTCGTCAAAGGCGTCCTCGATCCGGTCGGCACCCTCGACCCAGTCATCGACGAATACGCCACGGTCCTCGACAGCTTGGCCGACGAGCTCTACGCTCAAGGCGAAATTGCCTCGCGCTACGAAGAGCTCGAGTTTGGCGACCGCTACATCCAAATTTGCGTTGAAACCGGCCGCGTCCACAGCCAGTACTTCGACTTCTCGCTGCCCTTCCAAAACGTCCAGCCCGACACCCCTTTCTGGGCTGGCCCGGCCGTCTTCCGCGCCTTCACCGACCCGAACCTGCTCGACGTCGTCGAGTCGCTGATTGGCCCGGAGATCTATTCCAATCCCGTCCAGCACGTGCGCATCAAGCCGCCCGAGCACCACCTGCCCAAAAACCAGTTCGGCAACGCCATCCTCGGTGCTACCCAATGGCACCAAGACCACGGCGTCGTAACCGAGGAAGCGGACGACACGCAGATGCTGACGGTATGGTTCTCGCTCCAAGACACCCCCATCGAGAAGGGGCCGCTGATGGTCGCGCCCGGCTCGCACAAAAACGGGCTTTTGCCGCACTGCCCCAACTACATGGACAACGCGCCACAATTCGCGGGTGCAGCCCAAGTCCCGGAAAAGCTCTTCGCCGCCGATCGGGCCATCCCCGTGCCGGTCGAGCGCGGCGACGTCATCTGCGTCCACAAGCAGACCGTCCACGGCTCCTATCCCAACGTCAGCGACGAGGTCCGCTGGAGCTTTGACTTGCGCTACAATCCCAGCGACCAGCCCACCGGGCGCATCGCCTTCCCCGGGTTCGTCGCCCGCAGCCGCCGCGACCCAGACAGCGAACTGCGCGACCCGGCCGAGTGGCATCGACTGTGGCTGGAGGCGCGGGCCAAAATGTCCGCTATCAACCAAGACGGCCAGATCGACGTCCCCTTCCGCCGCGAGCAAATGGAAATGGCGCATCCCCTATGTGCCTAAGAGTCTGCTGGGAACGCGGGCGTCTCGCCCGCTCCTTGGGCGCACTCTTAGCGGTAACAGAACCGACCTTTTGTGAGGGAATCTAAACGCCATGCAGCCATTCGACCGCTACGCCGACCTACTCACCTACATCCAAGACAACGGCCACACTCCACAGATCCTCGGCCGCGCACCTGACGGACAACCCATTGTCGCAGTCAAAAGCGGCGGCGACAAAACACCAGCCATTTTCATCAGCGCCGGCAGCCATGCCACCGAACAAGCTGGCGTCAGCGCGGCCTGCGCCCTCATCGACGAAATCGAGACCGAGCACCAGCTCTACACCATCCCCAGCCGCGACCTCATCGGCATGAACGGCCTCGCCTACGCGCTCGGCTTGAGCCTAGATGAAGCCCCAAATCTCGGCGGCCTCGACGACGTCGCCCCCTTGCTCAAAAAGCGCGGCGAAATCCTCTATGAAGAAGGCGATACCGTGGTCGCCCTCATCGGCGAATATGGCTACGCGACGAGCAACCTGTACAACCATCCAGTAGGGGACTGGATCGAGGCACTCAAGGGCCGTCGGCTCTACTTTGCCGCCAGCAATCCCGGCGTCGAACGCGCGTACACGCTGGTGATTGATCCCGCCGGCGAAGTCCTCCATCTCAACCGCTTCCACGACACCCCTTGGGCACCCGTCGAGTCGCGCTGCACCCGCGACCTGATGGCCGCCATCCAGCCCGGCTTGACGCTGGACCTCCACGAGCACGGGGGCGACTTCTTCTGGTTTTCGGCGCGGCACCAGCGCACCCTCAGCGACCAGCAGTGGGAAGAGACCATGGCCGGCGAGATGATCGCCTCGGTCGCCGCCTCCGGCGTGGCCCTCGCCCCGAGCGACTATTTGCCCGGGTCCTTTTTCACCAAAGGGCCGCGCAGCGTCTTCTGGCTCAACCCCCAGCAGCGCGGCGAGGGCTTCAACCTCGCCGACTTTGCCGCGAAAACCTACGGCTTGGCCTTCACCATTGAGACCGGCATGGAACTGCCCTTTGCCGAGCGGGTCCACACCGCAAAGATCGCCGTGCAAAAGGCCGTCGAGGTCTTTGCAAGACGCCACGCCGGATGCCCATCGGCCACGCCCTAAACCGCTTTCGGCTGCGGGAATTCAACCGCAATGTCCGGCTGTTTTTCGCTTTTGGCACCTCGATCAACGCCGGCATGGCGCTCTTTTCCCTGCTGTACAACCTCTATCTTCTGCGCCTGAGTTACCAAGAGGATTTCATCGGCCAAGTCGCCAGCATGGCACCGCTGGCGACCGGCCTGTTAGCCCTGCCCACCGGCATCCTGAGCGACCGCCTCGGCCGCAAGCCCTTCCTCATAGCGTCGGGCCTGCTGCTGGCCATCTCCCAGTTGGGCCTGTGCTTGACCACGTCGCCGGGTGCGCTGCTGGCGTTTTCGTTTGTCGGCGGCGTGGCCATGGCCTTTGTCTGGGTCAACCACGTCCCCTTCCTCTCGGACAACGCCCACCCCGCGCGGCGCGCCGAAGCCCTTGCTATCTGGTCGGCTTTGCAAATAGTCGTCCGCATGCTTTTGAGCCTAATCGGCGGCTTCATGCCCGGAGTCATGGGCTATTTCCTCGGCCTTTCCACCGAGGTTCCGGAGCCTTTCCGCTACGCGCTATTTTTCGGTGCGGCGTGTTCGCTCATCTCCGTCGTGCCGATGCTGTACGCCTCCGGTCAAACCCGCCGCGAAAGAGCACCCGCGCCAACTCGGCGTCGCCCTGAGCACGCCGAAGCCCGAAAATCGCCGGACGAGGACGAGCCGACCGTCTCACCGTGGCGCGTCTTTGCCGCCATTACCGTCTTGAGTGGTACGCGCGGCTTCTCCATGGGGCTGACGTACCCATTCTTCAACGTGTTCTTCGAGGCTGAACTGGGGGTCGGTCCGGCTACCATCGGCGCGATCTTCTTCCTCAGCCAACTCGCTGGCCTGCCAGCGACCTTTGCCGCGCCGACGCTGGTGCGCCGCTTCGGACCGACGCTGACTATCCTTCCGTCCCGCATTATGGGCGGCAGTGCCCTCGGGATCATGGGGGCCTTTATCAGTCTGCCGCTGGCCGTGCCCATGTTCCTGCTCGTGCGCATCGGCGAAGTCATCGACAACCCATCCGACCAGCACTTCTCCACCCAAGTGCTGCCCCGGCGCTTCTGGGCGCGGATCCAGGGCCTCCGCGTCTGCGGCTTCCAGCTTTTGAACTTCCTCGGCAGCCTCATCGGCGGCATACTCATCCTCGACTATGGCTACGGAGCCGTCTTTGGCTTGGCCTGCGCGTCGCGGATTGCCAGCGGCCTAATCATGGCGGCTTTTTTCGGACTGCGGCCAGCGCGTCCTCTTGCGGGAGAGCGTTAGTGCCGGAGCTTCCCGCACGACGATCAAGCTCCTATTGACACAGACGCTCCGTTCTGGTAGTGGTTAGGGGAAATTTCTGGTGGGCACTAGCCGCTGATGTGAACGTGGAGAGTTGAAAATGAAAATAATCATCACATTGATTCTGTTATCTCTATTTTCACTCAACACCTTCGCCCAAGATTATACGCAATGGGGGTTGCCCGAAGGTGCCAAAATGCGCCTTGGCAAAGGGATTCTATCTGGTAGTATCTCGTATTCTCCCGATGGCACTCGTCTCGCGGTGGCGAGTACCATCGGTATTTGGCTCTACGATACGGCAACCTATCAAGAGGTCGCCTTACCCACGGAGCATGCTTTTGGGGTCTCTGACGTTGCGTTCAGTCCCGATGGACAAACCATCGCTAGTGCGAGTAGCGACCACGTACGGCTGTGGGATGCATACACAGGTGAGCACAAGCAGACCCTCAAAGGGCAGAATTGGGTCTCTGACGTTGCGTTTAGCCCCGATGGACAAACCATTGTTGCTAGTACGAGTCAGGACAGCACGATTCTGCTGTGGGATGTGCACACGGGCGAACACAAGCAGACCCTCAGAGGGCATACGAGTGGGGTCTGGAGCGTTGCGTTTAGCCCCGATGGACAAACCATCGCTAGTGCGAGTAGCGACCGCACGGTGCGGCTGTGGGATGCACACACGGGTGAACACAAGCAAATCCTCAAAGGGCAGAATTTGGTCTGGAGCGTTGCGTTTAGTCCCGATGGACAAACCATCGCCAGTGCGAGTAGCAACCGCGTACTGCTGTGGGATGTGCACACGGGCGAACACAAGCAGACCCTCAGAGGGCATACGAGTGGGGCCTCTGACGTTGCGTTCAGTCCCGATGGACAAACCATCGCCAGTGCGAGTTCTGACGACACGGTGCGGCTGTGGGATGCACACACGGGTGAACACAAGCAAATCCTCAAAGGGCATACGAGTGGGGTCGAAAGCGTTGCGTTTAGTCCCGATGGACAAACGATCGCCAGTGCGAGTAGCGACAGCCCGGTACAGCGTAGCGACCACACGGTGCGGCTATGGGATGCACACACGGGAGAGCACAAGCAAACCCTCAAAGGGCATACGGGTGGGCATATGAAGGGGGTCTGGAGCGTTGCGTTTAGTCCCGATGGACAGACCCTAGCCAGTGGGAGTCATGACCGCACGGTGCGGCTGTGGGATGCACACACGGGTGAACACAAGCAAACCATCAAAGGGCATACGAGTTGGGTCTCTGACGTTGCGTTTAGCCCCGATGGACAGACCCTAGCCAGTGGGAGTCATGACCGCACGGTGCGGCTGTGGGATGCACACACGGGAGAGCACAAGCAGACCCTCAAAGGGCCGGATCAAATCTCTGACGTTGCGTTTAACCCCGATGGACAAACCATCGCTAGTACGAGTCAGGACAGCACGATTCTGCTGTGGGATGCACACACGGGTGAACACAAGCAGACCCTCAGAGGGCATACGAGTTGGGTCTCTGACGTTGCGTTTAGCCCCGATGGACAAACCATCGCCAGTGGGAGTCGGGACAGCACGGTATGGCTGTGGGATGCACACACGGGTGAACACAAGCAAACCATCAAAGGGCCGGATCAGATCTATGACGTTGCGTTCAGTCCCGATGGACAAACCATCGCTAGTACGAATAGTGTCCGCACGGTATGGCTGTGGGATGCACACACGGGTGAACACAAGCAAACCATCAAAAAGCGTTATGCGATCACTAGCATTGCGTTTAGCCCCGATGGACAAACCATCGCTAGTGTGGGTTGGGACGGCACGATTCTGCTGTGGGATGCACACACGGGTGAACACAGGCAGGACTTCAAAGGGCATACGTCTTCGGTCACAAGCGTTGCGTTCAGTCCCGATGGACAGACCCTAGCCAGTGGCAGTTACGACGGCACGATTCTGCTGTGGGACATCGCAGATCCACCCGTCGATATCTCCGTTCCACTCGGTTTTGCTGTCGAGAGGTGGTCGTGGTTGGAACCGGTCGCCATGGATTTTATCACGAATCGCGAGTACGGCACGGGGATCATTGGTGCGGCCATCCGTGGTGCCGCGTCCGACGATGGAGAAGTGTTACTCTGGAGGTTCTCGGCAGAGGGAGAGGAGCTAGTCGCCCGCATCCCTGCCAAGTTGGTAAACGCAGTGCCGACGGTCCGTTTCGATCAAACCGGACTGTTTGACAACAAGCTGTTCGTGACGATCAATGCTGGCCCGACTGGCTATCGCACAACCCGGGTCGTAATCGTAGAGCCGAATGGCGAGTTCCGCGACCCAATCCACGTCTATAGTAAAAATTCGACTCGAACGTCCATTGAGTTCATTAACCAGCCAAGCTATCCAGCAGGTGCCTATATCTACGATTTAGACATTGGGCGAGGCCAATCTTTCTACCAGCTCGATGAGTCTTTCAAGCTCCACCTAATCACTTACCATTCCCTACCTTCCGGCCGCAGCGATATCGATCCAATAGACCTGAAGTTCGACCCAACCGGGAAATACGGCGGCCTGCTGACGCTCTCGGATACCGATCTCAACCACGACGAACTGTCTGGCTTGTACCAACTGCAAGCCGACGGAGAATGGCACACGTTGGTGCCGCCGGCACCTGTCAGTGAGCGTCAATTTCAGGGAATCGCGTTCTCTAACGCTGGGCCGCTCGGCAGCGCTCTCTATGTAGCCGACGCCGCAGCGAACAACATTTGGATCGCAAGCCCTAAAGGCCACATCGAAGCCTTTGCGGTCGGCTTTACCAACCCGCAGCGAGTCGCCATCGGACCGGAGGGAGCCGACATGTGGGTCACCGATCAGACGGGATTGTATCGAATCTTCTCGACCGATCCATCCGATTGGGAAGCTGCCAAAGCTACCTTGCCGGTCGCCAGCAGTCTAGAGCCGAACTACCCCAACCCCTTCAACAGCTCCACCCAGATCCCCTACCGCGTCAGTGCCTCCGGCCCGGTGCGGCTGGTGATCTACAACGCCCTCGGCCAGCCAGTGCGCACGCTGGTGGACGCAATCCAAGCGGCTGGCGCATACCAAGTTCCTTGGGACGGCCGCGACCATCGCGGCGAGCGCGTCGCCAACGGGGTTTACCTATACCGGCTACAGGCCGGGACAGTCGCTCAAGTACGCAAGATGCTGGTCCTCGAATAAGGCCGCCAACGCGCCCCTTGCCGGAGAGCGCCAGTGCAATTTACTCACCCATAAATCCTGTTCCCCCTCCCCCTAAGCCTCCATCCCCCAACAGAAATCAGAGGTCCCCCATGCGATATGCGTTCGCTCTTGCATTAATGCTAAGCGGCCTATCGGCGCGATCATGGGCAGTAGATGAGTTTCGCCTCGGCGGCACAGAGCCGTGGGCGGAGTGGACGTGGCAAAACAGGATGATGGACGACGCTACCGACCCGTCCGTACTCCAGCCGCGCGAACTCAAACCCAGCGAAAACTTGCTCCCCCAATTAGGGCCTTGGTATCGCTGGCGATCCCCCGGAGAATCCACGTATCGCTTAGGAGATGTCCGCATCTGGCGCGGCATCAATTACCTCCGCCCACGCGCCGAGCCACGCGACTTTGTCGATGGCGACCTCACGACCTTCTTTGCAGCACAAACCTACTCCGAGTCCAACGAATTTTACACAATCGACCTCGGCGTACCCGCGCCGGTGGATCGCTTTGCCTTCTACCCGCCCGAGGGCCGCGACGCGCTCACCCAAGAGCCGTATCGCCCCAACTTCGCCTTTGCCAAATACGAACTCTCCGGCAGCCTTGATCCAGTGGGTGTCGCCAAGGAAGAGGGCACCCACTACCGACCTTTGGATATCCTGCTAGCCAGCATCGATCTAAACACCGAGGCCGTCGTGCATATCGAGTTCCCACTGCAATACCTGCGCTTTCTGCGCATCTACTTCTTCCCAGACATCGGCCGGTTCTACAACAAGTTTGCCTTGGCTGAGCTAGAGGTGTCCGGCCGGGGGTTCCCGCCCCGAGCGATCTGGACGTCTCAGGTAGTCGACCTCGGCCAAGTGGTCAACATCGGGCGCGTGCGCTTTGGCGCGAGCAAGTGGCGGCGCGACGGCGACCAACTCGCGGCTGCGCCCGGCGCACCCACATCCGCGCAAATAGAAATCAAAACTGGCCTAGACCCCACCCCCACTGGCTATCACGGGTACGACGACATCGGCCAACTGGTGGAAGTAACGCAAAGCGCATACGAACGGCTCAAGCAACGCACTTGGCCTTGGGACCCCCCGGCCGTGGGCTGGCGCGGCCCCATCATCGACGACGCGGACAACTGGAGCTTTTGGTCGCCGCCGCTGCGCCGTTCCGGCGAGTTACCCCGAGTGCCAAGCGGCCGCTACCTGCAACTGCGCCTGACGCTAGCAACCGAAACACTGTGGGATTTTACGCGTTTGGATTCGCTGGCGATTGAGTATTCTCCGCTGCTGGCCGAGCGGGTGGTGGGCGAGGTAGCCGCGGCCAGCGACCTACAGCCCATAGGCCATATCGCCGAAGTGCCAGTCGGGCAAAAGATCGAGTTGGTCTGCGACCTGCGGGCCGAGTTCGCGGCGGAGCAAGCCGGTTTTGACGCGGTGCGTTTAACCCTGCCTAGCGCGGGTGCCCTGCTCGGCTTGGAGATGGGCGATCCCCTACAGTCAGTGAATGCCGACAGCGTAATCGACGAACCCGAGGGCCTAGCCATCTACTTGCCCGAACCCATCCGCGAAGGAGGTCCGCAAACGCTGCGCTTGCATTTGGAAACCGTCATGTACACGGCTTCGGGCACTGTGCAAGCCGAGGTATTTGCGCGCGCTGAGCAGAGCCTGCCGCAGCAAGTAGAAGGGGGTGACGCCAGCGACGCTCTGGGCACCAATCAACTGCGCATGGTCGCCATCGGGCAGGCATTGGATGAGGTGTTGGGCGCTATAGAGGTGCAACCGACCGCGTTCACCCCGCAGGGCGACGGCATCAACGACCGCGTAACGATCCAGTACAACCTGTTCCGCTTGCTAGCCCCCGCCGAGGTAGAGCTGGAAATCTACGCGCTCGACGGCCGCTCCACGTGGCGGCAAACCCTCGGTGTACAGCTCAACGGCCATCATCGTGCAATGTGGAACGGGCGCGACGAAGAAGACCAACTCGTCGCGCCCGGGATATACGTCGTGCAGGTACGCGCCCAAACGGACCAAGGGCAATGGACGCAGGAACGCAGCCTCGCCGTGGTCTATTGAAACGCGCTTCTTACCTCGCAATCACCAAGTTTATCGACGGCGACGGGAAGCTCTGCGCTGCGGCGGACAGTCACTGAAGTCCCGGCGCGGATCCTCGCTGACCACATCAGGATAATAGAGCGGCTGGTCCGCTTCGACCAGCATTCCGTCTCCACGCATGATCTGGTTAGACGTTCGGGGCTTTATTCGGCTCGGATACTGCTTGCGATATTGCGCACTTTCCCGCCTAGTCGACTCGATGGCTTCCGCAAAATCAAAACCATCGAAGAGCGCGGACTTGAGGTTCTCCAGTTCGGCGGCTGTCTCCCCGGTGGCGCGGCCTACCAGATTGCGCTGTTCGTCTGGATCGTCTATCAGGTCGAAGGCCAGATCCTCGTAGGTGTGGAAGGCAATGTACTTGTAGCGCTGCGAGCGGATCATGCGGTATCCTTTGTTCAAGTTCTCGACGATGACGCCGGGACGTGCTGCCAGAGCCGGGCAGACATCACCCCGCACCGGCGGCGTCAAGTCGATGCCGTCCAGATCGTCGAGCAGGGGCGCGTCGGTCAGGCCGCAGAGCGTGGGAAAGATATCAGCCAGACTCACCGGCGCGGCGATTTCAGCCGACGAGAGCTGACCCCTGCGGTGCTCCGGCAGAGAAATGATCAGCGGCACCCGCACAGAAGCTTCGTGCCAGGTCTGTTTCCACCACAGGCCGTGCTCTCCAGCCAGTTCGCCGTGATCCGAGGTATAGACGATGACGGTGTTGTCGAGCAACCCGTCGCGCTCTAGGACCGCTAAGAAGTCCCCTATGATCTCGTCCAATTGATCTACGCAGGCAGCGTAGGCCGCCCGGGCGCGCTGGGTCTGCTCCGCAGTGATCTCTTCGGCGGGATGCCCTTGGGACTCGCCGCTATCCGACCTCAGCGCTTCCAAGGTCATGGGGTGATCCTGGGCGTCCCCGTTGCGGCCCACCCGCGGCGGGGTGACTCCCTCGGGATAGTAACGCTCGAAAAAGCGGCGGGGTGCGTTCATCGGGAAGTGCGGATGGACGAACGAAGTGTACATCAGCCAAGGCTGGTCTGGATGGGCGTGGCGGTGTTCGCGCAGCCAAGCCGTAGCCTCGCGCACGACAAACTGCTCTTGGAGCAAAGATTCGGGGATATCGCTGAGACCGGCATCCTCAATGATGGAGGGCATGAAGATGTGATCCTGGACCCCGGGCAGAAAAAGGGGGTCTTTCTGATGGCCTGGCGAGGGCGCGGCAAAGTCGCCGTAGGGACGGGTTCCGAAGCCAGCATACTGACGGGAGCCCGGCAGGTGCATTTTGCCGACGGCAGCCGTGGCGTAGCCGTGCTGCCCCAAGTGCGAAGCAAAGGTCGGGGTGTCCGGCCATAGGACCGGGCAGCGATGTGGGTGTCGGCCGGACAGCATCGACATGCGGCTGGGCGTACACAGGGGCATCTGACAATAGGCGGTTTCGAAGTGGACGCCCTGCTGGATGAGGCGATCGAGCGTCGGCGTGCGGCAGGGTTCACCGCCGTGCTCTGGAGAGCGAGCCGAGAGGAAGCGAAAACTGTGTTCATCGCTGAGAAGAAAGAGGATATTGGGACGATTGGGCATGGGTATAGCTCCTGTAGAAGTTAGATCATTGCTTGGGCAAAACTCCATAAAAAATAAAGCCCCTGATTGCTCAGGGGCTTGTAACATGGTGGGCGATCCCAGACTCGAACTGGGGACATCCTGCTTGTAAGGCAGGCGCTCTGACCAACTGAGCTAACCGCCCGGCTTTTAAGCATAGTCATTCCGTCCTTTACACGCAAAACAGCACCTTGCATTGGGCAAGGCCGTGGCAAAAAAAGTAAAACCATTATTATCAGCGGATTAACACCTAACAAGTGCGTGGAGAGAGACGCATTAACTTATTGTAAATATCAGATAAGATTCGGCCTCTCACGCCGATAACACGGGTGCGGAGCGAACTACACCAGAGGATATTCCGGGTTTCATTGTATTCATAAATGAATGCATTATATTTTCGCAATATAGATGCACTATTTTTTAGAGGAGGTTCGATATGACCCAACTTACGGTTCGAGGAATTGACCCACACCTGCACGACGCGCTCAAGCGGGAAGCGCAGCGGCAGGGCCAGAGCGTGAACAGATACGTACTCGATTTGCTTCGCGAAGCACTGGGGCTGAACGCCTCCCCGGCCAATCGCGAATACGACGACCTCGACCATCTCGCAGGCACCTGGACAGAAGAAGAAGCCGCAGCGTTCAATGCACACCTTCGGCACCAGCGCCAGATCGACGAGGCGCTCTGGTCGTGAAATTGATGATCGACACCTCAGCCTATTCCGCGTTCAAACGCAGTCATCTTGGAGTGATCGTCGCTATTCGTCAAGCAGATGAAATCCTGCTGCCATCGACCGTACACGGCGAACTGCTCGCAGGCTTTGAAACGGGGTCTCGCACGGAAGAGAACCGGGCGTCTCTGAACGAATTTTTGCAAAGCCCGCGCGTCAAACTCGTGCCCGCAGGCATGGAAACGGCAGAGCGCTATGCGCACATCTATGCTTACCTGCGGTCTCAAGGCCTTCCGATCCCGACCAACGATCTCTGGATTGCGGCTTCAGCCATGGAGCACAGCGCCGAATTGGTGACCTTTGACGAACATTTCACACACGTAGCGCAAATCATCGTACGCTTCCTCGAATGATCGATTCAACCCCATACGGCACGGTACGACGTCATTCGAATGTGTAGTCATTCCAGCCCTTATACGCAAAACAATCACCGTCCATTTACGGCTCGTCAGCCGCGGCGATTTGTTCATACCGGGCCATAGCCGCTTCCGCCTCGGCGTGCAACCCCTGTTCCCCATAGACCATAGCCAGCCCGTAATACGCATCGGCGTAGTCC
The DNA here is from genome assembly GCA_965233785.1 of Candidatus Latescibacterota bacterium. GTDB lineage: Bacteria > Latescibacterota > UBA2968 > UBA8231 > UBA8231. The sequence continues at coordinate 6,097,714 of OZ247580.1, read as the reverse complement.
GGGCGAATTTGCAGCGCGCGTTGGTAGCACGCCAGCGCCTCGTGCGCTTGACCATTGAGTAGCTGGGCACTGCCCAAATTGTTGTAAGCCAGCGCGTACGCCGTGTCAATGCGGACGGCAGCTTCGTACAGCGCGATGGCTTTCCCGGTATCTCCCAAGCGCAAATACGCGTTGCCTAAATTGTTGTACGTCGGAGCGTAATCCGGCCGCACGGCGAGACAGCTTCTCAGGGCACCTATTGCCAGCGAAGGCATATTCAGTTTGGCGTAAATTCCCGCCAGAGCGTAATGAGCCAGTGCGTTATCCGGCTCTCGCCGCAGTCGGTCTCTGAGTTGGGCTAGATCGTCAGCATGGGGTGTCAGCTCTTCAAAGCGGCCCAAGTATTGTTGGGCTTCCTCCTTTCTTCCCTGTCTGATGTAGAGCGTCCCTAACTTGAAATAGGTCCGCGCCCGCACCGGATCCAAGGCGATGGCGCGCAAATAATGCGCCTCGGCGAGCGTCTCGCCACCCCGTCGCTCTTCGGCCAACCCCAACCCTACATGGGCTTGGGCCGCGCTCGGATCGAGCGCGAGAGCCGCGCCAAAAGCCGTTGCGGCCGCATCTACTTGGCCCGCTTTCAGCAGGGCGTGGCCTAGGCCTATCCGCGCGCTAGGCCAATCCGCTCTCAGCGCCACTGCCCGCCTAAACGCCGCGATACCTTCTTGGTACTCGCCGAGACGCTCGGCATAGAGTTGGCCGAGGGCGTAAAATGCCAAACCGTACCCCGTATCAATGCGCGTAGCCTGTCGCAGGGCTGCAATCGCCTCGTAGTAAGCCGTGAGCTTGATGTACGCCAAAGCGAGATTGTAGAACGCCCCGGCATTGTCTGGATCGAGTGCCAGTGCTTGCTGGTACAAATCGCGGCTGTGGGCGTATTCCTCTTGTTCTAGCGCCAAACTGGCCAAGCTGCACAAGGCACCCACGTGCTCATCGTCCAGCGACAGGGCGTTGCGAAAATGGCTTTCGGCCTGCTCGTATAGACCCTGTTTGCAGGAGATATTGCCCAGCCCAATCCAAGCGTCCGCAATCAGCGGATCGATGCTCAGGGCCGTGCGGTAGTGGTGCTCTGCCCCTTGGTAGGAGCGCTCTTGCAAGAGCAGATCGGCCAGTTGACAATGGGCTTCGCTATCCTGCGGATGCCGGGCCAGCCACATTTGATAGTCGGTCTTGGTCGTGGGGAGCCGCTCGCATGCGACCAGTGTGGTCAGCGCGATCCCCAAGATAGCACACAGATGAACGCAGATGAATGCAGCGGTAAAATGACGTTGAGCGGAACGCACTGACGGCTTCTTAGCGCAGTCCGGCGAAGATGGTTACAAACGTGAGGAAATTGGTCTCATCGCCTTGTTGCAAGGCTCGGCGTTGCCAGCGCACCCCGATCTTGGTAGCAAGGGCGTAGCCCTGATAATCAGATCTATTGGAGAACTGGGTGGCCAAGGTCAGGGTAGTGAAATCTTCGACAAAGGCCGGCGGCAGCGGATCGGGCTCTTGCTGTAGGTTCCTAAAGACCTCCCATTCAATCCCCGACTCCGAGACGAGCTGACCGGGGATGAGATCGTACGTGCCGATTAGGAAAAAAATCTCCGACAGCTCATTGCGTTGCAGCACCAAGGGATCTGTTGGGACTTGGCGGGCGTACTGCTGCTTCCACTTGGGCGAAATGGTAATTCCCACAAACGGCTCGTAGAAGTACTCCGCCCTCAGGATGGCACCTAAGAAACTCTCGTCGCGCTTTTCCCGCGCCTGATTCCCGCGCTGAAAATAATGGTCCCATTTGACTTTGCCCGACACGTTCAGCGGCCGCAGGCGATGAATAGTGAAATCGAGGTACGACGTGTTGATCATCGTATTTTGAGCTATCAAGCGGTCCTGCACATCCTGCAATCCTCCCGCCGAAAAGGGAGACTGCACCCACTGGATCAGCGCATCGGGAATATCGTCGCGGGCGAGGCGCAAAAATTCCATCAAGCGAAACTTAACACCGCGCAAGGGCAAGTCTTCCTGCCAAGTAAAAAGCCCATAGCTCGTCTGGTTGCGCCGCGCACTACCGATCAACCACTCGCGTAAATGCCCGACCATGACCTTAGAACCGGGCTGCACTTCAGCGCCCACGTAGAGATTGTAGCCTCGGTGGTCGCGCTTGTAGGGATAATCGGGTTCGGTATCGTTTTCGAGGCGGTCTATGACGGTGTTGTTGTTCATGTCGGTGCCAAAGAGAAATTCGGGCGGATCGACATTGTAGCGCAGAAAGGGTTCGACGTAATCGGGCTGCAAATTGTCGTTCTGGTTAAAGTCGTTGACCAAATCGTTGTTCTCGTCGAGGCCGGGGAACACCTCGACATCCGCGGCGCGAGTCGTCTGCTGCCCCGGCACAAAACCACCTCCGGTAACGCGCCGCCGCCAGTCGGGAAAGCGGTCTTGGTCGTCGTTGTCATCGACAAACTCATAGGCGAAGTTGAGCTCATCTTCGTAGTCGATAAAACCGCGCTGATCGGGAATGACCATAGAGGTGCCGTAGTTCGGGTCCATGGAGAAGGCCTCGCCATAGGCGAACCAAGGATAGCTCAAGCGCGAGGCAGTGACGTAAAAAGCCTCGGCGCGATCGGACGCTAGCGCCTGCCGCTTGACGATATTCTGATTGGGAAACTTGCGGTGGTGGCGGTTGACGTTGAATTCGGAGCGGAGATTGAATCCGCCAAGCTCGGAAACTTCAAACGTAAAACCCATGATTTCGTTGGCCGTCGGTAGGCCGTACTGGAAGCGGACGACCTGCTGATTGGAGCCATCGCTGATGTTGCCATTGCTCCGCTTAACCGGCAGGAAAACCGTCTCGCCGGTGAAATTGGTCTGCATATTGGAGGTTACTTCGATGCGAAAATCATTGGCTACCACCAACTCGATATCGATCTTGCCGGCTTCTTTGAAATCGCCGATCTGATCCTGTACGCCCGGAACGAAATCGCGTTCGATGTCGTAACTAAGCGTCAGCACGTCGCCGCCGTTGGCTTCGAGCAAGCCCTGACGTCGCGTCCCTCCGTCAATCGAAGGCTTTATTTCCGGGTGCTCGACATCGTCGATGAAGATCCGTTCGCGGAACAGCAGTGCGCCGCCGGTGTTGTCTTCGGGCGAATCGTCGCTGAGACGGACGACGATGCGGCGGACGTTTTCCGCGTTCAAGCGCCCCCCCAAGACGCCTTTGAGGGAATTCTCCTCGACGCTCAAGCGGCTGTTCCCGTGGTTGGCATTGACATACGTCAATCCGAGCGTGGCGAAATCGCCGACTTGGGCGACTCCGCGCAAGCCGTACAAATTGGTGAAGACCGTCTCTCTGGCTTCGGAGATTTCGCTGTCGAGGCGCTGAACGGCCGGATTGTCAATGCGCGAGGCAATGAAGGTCAAGGCGTATTTGTCGGACTGCATATCCCACTGGATACCGTCGAAGAGCGGCTTGGAAAAAGTCATCGGCGTAAGCGTCGTCCGCAACTGTTCGCCGACTGTCAGTGCGGTGTAGAATTGCCCTTTGGCAGCCGAGGATATCAGGACGCGGTTGAACCAACTATTGAAGCGGGGATTTTTAAAGATGCTGCTGCCAAAATCGAGCGGGTGTTCCTGACGCCAGTCGTAGATGCGCCAACCACGAGTGATATAGTTGCCGTACAGGTCGTAATAGCGATCCCCTTCCAAGAAGAGATTGACGTAGCGCTGGTAGTTGTCCCGGGCGTAGTTGGTGTACTCGTAGGTCTTCCAGCCATACAGATAAAGCAGCGTCTGCGGCACGTACCATTTTCGCATAACCGGACTCAGCGACTCAAAATCGAGCGGCGTTCCCGTCGCTCGGTACGGATTGAAGAACCCGCTTTGCAAGTCGGCCTTGAGTTCCAGTGGCAAGAGGGCGAGCAAGATAAAAGACCATATAGCTTTATTCATTGCGCTAATTTCCCGTATCGATAGCAGGGCAACCCTTGTATGTTGAATGTTTGGTTTTCCATTCGTATGCTGGTTTCTATTCGTCGATGCGATAGACCGCGCAACTCTTGAGCGTTGATCTCGTCCACCAGCTAGGGTCGTCGCATCGGTTTTCTTCTTACCTCGAACAGTTGCCTAGGGTTCGACCCCGTATCGGCAAGGTAGAGTACCGAGGAGTATGAAGATGACTCCAGGCACAAAAGAGCAACAGCGGCAGTTCCTCTAGCGCAGGGTCGCCGTGTTGGGCCTGCCTGAGCAAGTCAAGTGCTCTGCGCCCATCCCCCTCGGTTAAACTCTGCCGGGCCTGCGCCAACAGATGCTTGGGCGGTACGCGTCGCTGTTTTAGCCGTTTCCGTTTGCGATCTCTGCGGCTGTTCTTACTGGGCATTATACTCCGCCTGCCGAGGTTGCAGCATTGTGCGTTCTAAACTAGTTATAAATAGTAAATTGCTCGCACCCGGCAAAGGGCATGTGTTCCCCCTCGACGTACTGCGGCCGCGGCGCGTACTTGTTCCCCACTGCGGGCATCACCTCGCCCCGACACATAATGCACGGGCTGCGATCCACAGTGACCTTGGTGCTGGTCGGAATGTAGCGCAGGGTAAGCCCGACCCGCCATTGGTCCGAACTATTGGCATTGGACCCGTGGATGATATTGGGGTGGTGGATGGAAATATCCCCCGCCTTTAGTTCCAGATCGACGGCATCGGCATCGTCAATCTGGTCGGGGTGAATCCCGACGCCGAGGACGTATTTGTCCGTATCGAGATCGATCAGCTCGCTGCGCTTGAGCAGGCGCTTGGTGTGCGTCCCCGGCAAAACCCGCATACAACCATTAGCCACCGTCGAGTCCGTGCCGGCCACCCATAACGTGGTGACCTCCATCGGCTCTAAGGGCCAATACGAGCCGTCCTGATGCCACTGCACGGCTTGGCCGGTGCTGGGTTTTTTGGCGATGTAGTGCGCCGCGAACATGGCTACATTGGGCCCGAGGAATTGCGCCGCAATATCGACCAGCCGGTCGTCGGTGACTAAGCGGTGCATAAAAGGATCGTGTACCATCAGTTCGTGGTGCAAGCGCTCGGGCCGCGTCCCCGGATTCTTTTTGACCAACCAGTGGACGTGCTCCACCGTCTCGGCGGCCAGCTCCGCATCAATGGCTTGGCGGGCGATGCAAAAGCCCTGCTCGTCGTATGCTTGGCGCAGTGTCGTTTCCATTGCTCTCTTGCCCTCCTAGGCTCGCCACGCGGGGTGGGTGACATGCAGCAAATAGGCCCGCTCCGGCACGGTGATGATCGTCTGCGTACCCTTCTCAATATAACCCAAGTCCCCGGCCTCGTATTGCACCGGCTCCTGACCCGCAACTTGGATCTCTAAGTGCCCCTCCAACAGGAAAAAGACCTCGTCGTAATCAAAGGTCCACACCAACCGGCTGGCCTTTAGATACTCAGTAAAACCAGCCGACAGTTTGTCGCCGACGCCAACAATGGGATCGGAAACCTGCACTGTGGCACCGGGCACGTCAAAAGCGGCTAAATTTCTCTGGTTCTTCTCGACTTTATAGATCATGACGCCCTCCTAGTCTGCACAATATAACCATCCGAGTCGTTGCCCTGAAGATCGGTTGCAAACTGGCCCGTCTCCCAAAGCAACGAGCGGTTTGTCCGCTAGGGCATTTTTCAATACTTTGGCTGCGGACGCGCCTTCAATGGCTAGCAATTTAACTGGACAATTATGCCCAACTACTGCCCCGCCCCCCACGACTGGCAGCGCCGCAGCCCGGCCCAAGCCGGCTTTGACGCCGACCAACTAACCGCGGCCTTGGCCTTCGCCCAGACCCAAGAAATCCAAGCCTCCACCAACTTGGCCGCCATGCTGCCCAGGGGCGACCGCCACCCCAACGACCGCCCCTTAGGCCCGCTCAAAAAACGCGGCCCCACCGCCGGCCTGATCGTGCGGCAAGGGTATCTGGTCGCCACCTTCGGCCCGGTCAATAGTGTCGAAGTCACCTTCAGTTGCGCCAAGAGCTATATCTCGGCACTGGCCGGGGTGGCCTTTGACCAAGGGCTAATCCGCGATTTGGACGAACCCGTCGGTCGCACAATCTTGGACGGCGGCTTTGACGCGCCGCAAAACCAGTCCATCACTTGGCGTCATTTGCTGCAACAAACCAGCGAGTGGGAAGGCGAGCTCTTCGGCATCCCCGACTGGATCGACCGCGGCCGCGAACTAGGCCAAGGTGCGGCCGAAGCCACAGTGGGTGGTGCGGCCTCCAGCGCCGACGATTACCGCTCTTTGGAACCGCCCGGCACCTTTTGGGAGTACAACGACGTGCGCGTCAACCGCACGGCCCTCAGCCTGTTGCGCCTTTTTCGCGGCCCCTTACCCCCGGTGCTCAAAGAAACCATCATGGACCCCATTGGGGCCTCTGCCACTTGGCAATGGCACGGGTACAAAACCTCTTGGGTCGAAGAAAGCGGCCAACAGGTCCAATCCGTCTCCGGCGGCACGCACTGGGGCGGCGGCCTGTGGATCACCACCTACGACCATGCCCGCTTTGGCCTGCTCTTCCAGCGGCGCGGGCGCTGGAACGGCCGCCAGCTCCTCTCCGAGCAGTGGATTGACCACTCCCTCACCCCCTGCCCCATCAAGCCCGAATACGGTTTCCTGTGGTGGCTCAACCACCAGCACGACATGTCCGATTTAGCCTGCCTCGACAGCTTTGCGGCACGCGGCGCTGGCGGCAACATCGTCTTCGTCGAGCCGGAGCGTGAACTAGTCATCGTCCTACGCTGGTGCGGCAACGCCAAAGCCGCGATCGACCGCATCCTCGCCAGTGAAGTTTGAGGCCCGCCTAAGAAGCGACCTGGGCTGGCTTGACTACGTTATCCTAAGCATGTATAAAAGAGCAGACGTTGGAACCCAATGAGGGCAACATCATGGAAAATCCACTGCAAGCAGTAGAACTGATCGGTACAATTGACGAAAAAGGGCAACTGCATTTGGACGAACCAATCTCCGAAGTTGGCCAAGGGCGAGTTCGCGTTATTCTAATCCCGGAAGAAGCTGAAATCGGAGAGAACGAGTGGCTAAAAGCTGCGGCTGGTAATCCTGCTTTTGACTTCCTAAAAGACCCAGACGAGGACATTTATACGCTGGATGATGGACAGCCATTCAATGACCAGAGGTAAAATCGTCCTCGTTCCCTTCCCTTTCGATGATCTATCAACTTCCAAAGTAAGACCCGCCGTCTGTCTGACCGAGCCAACGGGGCCACAGCACCATGTTATCCTCGCCTTTATTACTAGCCAAGCTCCCGACAAATTACTCGGTTCAGATGTGCTGCTGAGTGAGCAGACGCCTGCTTTCCCCGCAACCGGTCTGCGTCTTTCTTCTACAATACGCTTGCACCGTTTGTTGACAATCTCTACTTCACTGATTCAACGTGAATTAGGCCGATTGCCCCATTCAGTACAAAATGAAATAGACGAAAAACTCCGTGTGCTTTTTCGATTAAGTTGAAAGCTGAAAGCGGCGGCGATGACCCTTTATTTGCCCAATAATTAAAAGCACCCTAATTTACTCTAAGGCATTGTCTTATAAAAAATTAGACAGCTTCCAAATCGATTGGACTAAACGCTCAGCGAATCCGCCGCGTAGAGTTAGCTCGTGCGGCGACCATAAAAGGGGGCCGCGCAGCAAGCCACAGCGCGGCCCCCTTTCCTTTTCAATTTTAGAGAATCCATGACCCAACCCGAATCCGCAACGCAAGACGCAGTGCAAACGGTGCCCCGCACCGATATCCGCAATGTGGCCATCATCGCCCACGTTGACCACGGTAAAACCACCCTAGTCGACGGCATGCTCAAACAGAGCAATGTCTTTGAGGCGCACCAGCAAGTCGCCGAACGCGTCCTCGACTCCAACGATCTCGAGCGCGAGCGCGGCATCACGATCTTGGCCAAGAACACGGGCATTATCTACGACGGCACTACCATCAATATCGTCGATACCCCCGGCCACACCGACTTCGGCGGTGAAGTCGAGCGCATTATGAATATGGTCGATGGCGTGGTGTTGCTCATTGACGCCGTCGAGGGGCCGATGCCGCAGACGCGCTTCGTCCTCAAGCAAGCGCTGGAGCGCGGGCACAAGGCCATCGTCGTCGTCAACAAAATAGACCGGCCCGCTGCCCGGCCCGACGCCGTGATCGACGCCACCTTTGATCTTTTCATCGACCTCGGGGCCAACGACGAACAGGCCGACTTCCCCGTGGTGTACACCCAAGCCTTAGAGGGCCGCGCCGGACTTGCACCCGATCAGCTAACTGAAAATCTAGTCCCCTTATTCGATGCGATCATCGGCCATCTCCCCCCGCCGCAGATCGCAATAGACGGTCCGCCGCAATTATTGGTTACGACCTTGGAACACAGCTCGTATGTCGGCAAGATCGCCGTCGGCCGTTTGAGCAGTGGTTCGCTGGCCGCTGGTCAGTCCATTGTCCACATCAACGCCGGCGGCGAAATGCAGCCAGCCACGGTCGGACAGGTTTTCGTCTTCCGCAACCTCAAGCGCGAGCCGGTCGCGCAAGTCCACGCCGGCAATATCGTCGCTGTCGCCGGCGTGCCCGACGTCGGTATCGGCGATACCCTGACCTGCCCGGCCCGACCCGTGGCGCTGCCACCGATCAAAGTCGAAGAGCCGACAGTACGCATGCTCTTCAAGGTCAACGACAGCCCCTTCTCCGGGCGCGAGGGCCGCTTCGTGACCAGCCGCGAACTCCGCAAACGGCTCTTCGACGAGCTAGAAAGCAATGTCGCGCTGCGCGTGGAGGACTTGGAGCGTTCGGGCGAGTTTGTCGTGTCTGGCCGCGGCGAGTTGCACTTGGCCATCCTGATCGAAACAATGCGGCGCGAGGGCTACGAGCTAGCGGTGAGCAATCCCGAGGTCATCTTTCGCTCGAGTGCGCGCGGGCTCCTCGAACCTGTTGAGCGGGTCTTTATCGAGGTGTTGGCCGACTATTTAGGGCCCGTTAGCGAAATACTCGGCAAAAGGCGCGGGCGGCTACAGGACATCCGCCACGGCGATGATGGCGTAGTATATGCCGAATTCTTCGTTCCCACCCGCGGTATGCTCGGGTTTCGCCAGCCCTACTTAAATACCACGCGCGGTACGGGCACCTTCAACACGCTCTTCCACGATTACGAGCCGGTGGCTGGAGCAATCGACGTGCAAGAACGCGGCTCGCTTATCTCACACGAGCGCGGCTCCGCCAGTGTTTATGCGCTGGAACACCTACAGCAGCGCGGCACTTTTTTCATTAGTCCCGGCGAGGAAGTCTATGCCGGTCAAGTAGTAGGCGAGACCATCCGCAACCAAGACTTGGTCCTCAATGTCTGCCGCACCAAACACCTGACGGGCCACCGCACTTCGCCCAAGGCCATATTGGATTCACTGTCACCGCCGCGCATCCTGACGCTCGACGAGGCGATTGGATATCTGAACAACGACGAGCTTTTGGAAGTGACGCCCAAGGCCCTGCGCATACGCAAGAGGGAGTTGCAACACAGCCTGCGCTACCGCGCCGAAAAAAACGCCAAGAAAGAAGAATAGCCCCATGTCCGAAGCATCCGGCACAAAATTTCAAGACCTTGCGCTAGCTGGGCCCGTACTCAAATCACTGACCGAAGTCGGCTACGAGATTCCAACGCCGATCCAAGAGCAGACCATCCCGCTGGTGTTGGCCGGACGCGATGTAGTAGGCCAAGCGCAAACCGGCACGGGTAAAACCGCGGCCTTTGCCCTGCCATTGCTCTCGCGGATTGACTTTAGGCACCGGGAAGTGCAAACACTGGTTTTAACCCCCACTCGCGAATTGGCCATCCAAGTCGCCGAGGCATTCCAGCGCTATGCCGCGCATATCCCGGGTTTTCACGTCTTGCCCATCTATGGGGGCCAAGCCTACGACGGCCAATTGCGCTCGCTCAAGCGCGGCGTGCACGTAGTGGTCGGCACGCCGGGCCGCGTGATGGACCATATGCGCCGCAAGACCCTGCGTCTGGACAGCCTTAGCTGCTTGGTGCTGGACGAGGCGGACGAAATGCTGCGGATGGGCTTTATCGAAGATGTCGAGTGGATTTTGGAGCAAACGCCGGACACCCACCAGACGGCCCTGTTCTCCGCGACGATGCCAGCGCCGATCCGCCGCATCGCCGAGCAACACCTACGCAATCCAGCCCAGATCGCCATTAAAGAGCGCACGTCGGCTGCCGATAAGATCCGCCAGCGCCATTGGATGGTCAGCGGCAAAGACCACAAGCTCGATGCGCTGACCCGCATCTTGGAAGCCGAACCTTTCGACGGTATCTTGATCTTTGTCCGCACGCGGACGGCAACGGTTGAATTAGCCGAAAAACTGGAAGCCCGCGGCTACGCCTGTGCGGCTCTGAGCGGCGATATGGCGCAAAAACGGCGCGAAGAAACGGTAGCACAACTGAAAAAGGGCCGACTCGATATCCTCGTGGCCACGGATGTCGCCGCGCGCGGCTTGGACATCGACCGCATCAGCCACGTCATCAACTTCGATATCCCCTCCGATGTCGAAGCCTATATCCACCGCATCGGACGCACCGGCCGAGCGGGACGTGCCGGCGAAGCGATTCTCTTTGTCGCGCCACGCGAGCGCCGCTTGCTCTACGCCATAGAGCGGTCCACTCAACAGAAGATCCCGCTTTTGCAGCTTCCTTCGACCGCGGCAATCAACGATCAGCGCATCGCCCGCTTTAAGCAGATGATTACCAATGCGCTTGCTACTGAAGACCTAGGCTTGTTCCGCACGATCATCGAGCAATATCAACAGGAGCACAATGTAACGGCGCTGGATGTGGCTTCAGCCTTGGCGAAGATGGTCCAAGGCGACGAACCGTTACTCCTTGCGCGGCGAACGCACCAAGACCGGAGTACTGACCAGCACGAAAAGGCGCGGCCAGCAACAAAATCATCGAATGGGCATCCCCGCCGTGGTAAAGCCGCTCCCTTTCCTCTTAAGGCTGGTACTACAAAAAAGAGACTTACCGCCAAAGGTAGGACGCCGAACGGAAAGAAGGATCGGCATAGAAAAAGGAAGAAAGTCTAGCGCTAGTTCGTCCCATCGCCTCGATTCATAAGCCCGCAGTATGCCCGCCCAATATCTGCGCACAATTCGCCATTTCAACCGCGACATCCGCCTGTATCTGTTTGCTTCTGGGCTGGTTGGATTTTGCCTATTCAGCGGCATCTACTCGCTATTGTTCAACTTATATCTGCTGCGGCTGGGCTACGGTCCCGCATTCGTCGGCCAAGTCAATGCCGTCGGCGGCCTAGCCTTTGCCCTATCCAGCCTACCGAGCAGTTTCCTCGGCAGCCGTTGGGGCAATCGCCGCACCATGATCCTCGGCCTTGGCTTGGCCGTCGTCGGCCATGCGCTGCTTTCCCAAGCTGAGTTCGTCCCTACTATCCATCGGCAAAGCTTCATTCTCAGCATGAACTCCCTCGGCTTACTCGGCATCTCACTGTATATCGTCAACGGCTACCCGTACTTGATGGCGGTCTCCAGCGCCGCCCAGCGCCACCACGTATTCTCGCTCCAAGCCGCTCTCTTCCCCCTGGCGGGTTTCGCTGGCAGTTTGGTCGGGGGATTCCTGCCGGGCGGCTTTGCCAGCCTCTTACAACTTTCCCTCGACCATCCCACCCCCTATCGGCATACATTGCTCGTTGCCTCCCTACTACTCACCCCAGGCGTGTTTGCCCTTGTGGCAACGGGTCAAGAGGCCCGCCGCGAACACCAAGAGGACACGCCAACGGATGCTACTCCCTTGCCGCTGAAACTCATCCTAGTACTCTCTTTTATTGCGTTTCTTTATACCGCCAGTGAAGGTGCAGTTCGCACTTTCTTAAATGTCTATCTAGACGACGCATTAAATGCGAGTACCGCCCTCATTGGCACACTGGCCGCCTCAGGACAATTACTCGCCACTCCCGCCGCCCTCATGATGCCCTTTCTAGTGCAGCGTTTTGGGAGCACCCGCACGTTTAATGGAGCGGTTTTGTGCTCGGCTCTGATATTGGTCCCCCTCGCTTTAATTCCCCATTGGGGCATCGCTGGTTTATGCCTTATGGGCACGATGTGTCTGGCGGGAATCCGCCGGCCGGCCTTCACCGTTTTCCAACAGGAAATGATGCCCCGGCGCTGGCGGACGGCAATGGCCGGAGCAGCGGCCACCATGACCGGCTTTGGTTATGCTGGCGTATCGCTAGGTGGGGGTTATATGATTGAAGCGGTGGGGTATCGCGCCCTATTTCTTATGGCAGGCTGCTTAACTGCCTCTGGCGCGGCGATTTTTTGGCTTTGTTTTAGGCAGCGCGACAATCGTGCGGGCGAACCGAACGGCTCGCTGCCATAGCAGAAGGCACTGCTCAGGATGAGCCTGCCCTGGCGAAGGCTGCTTGCTGCCGCTGGCCGGGTGTCATTCCCGCGCAAGTGGGAATCCAGCCTAACGCGCTAACTCCAAATCGGTCGTTCTGGATGCCTGCTTACGCAGGCATGACAAAAGTCGCGTAACGTCAGTTATTCACCATGAAAAGGAACTTGTGCAAATGACGCGCCACAAGGGCTGAGCGTCTAAGCGTAAAACCCTCCCTCCTATCATTTTAAGCCTCCTGTTTTTCAATCCTTTAGGGCCTTCCTAAAGGATTTTTTTGTGCGTGGTCGTCAGCCTGAAAGCTGCCTAGAGCCAAAAGACCGGCCAGCGCATGTATCTCATTTCAAACCATGGAGGTGTCTCATTGACAATCGGTGGAGGCGATAGGGAGGTCGCCGAGGATTCAAACGAGCAATCAACGGCCAAGATACTCAGCCGGAGTCCGCTTATGGCGCGGCTGTTGCAAGAGGCCGCAAAGGTCGCTAAAAGGAATACGAGTGTGCTCTTGTTGGGCGAAACCGGCGTGGGCAAGGGCTTGTTCGCTGAAACGATCCACAATATGAGCGCCCGCCGCCAGCGCAAGTTGATCGCCGTCAATGGTGGTGGATTGTCCGCCGGGATAGTCGCCAGCGAACTGTTCGGCCACGAGAAGGGTGCTTTTACCGGCGCTGTGAAGCGGCACGTCGGCTATTTTGAAGAGGCTGATGGCAGCACGCTGTTCCTCGATGAAATTGGCGACATGTCAATGGATTCCCAACAGCGGTTGCTGCATGTCTTGGAGACGGGTCGCCTGACCCGCGTCGGCGGCATCGGGTCCGTTCCGGTGGATGTGCGGGTGATTGCGGCGACCAACGTGAATCTAAAACGGGCTGTGCAGGCCGGGCGGTTCCGGGCGGATTTGTACCACCGTTTGCGGATATTTCCGTTGCGGGTGCCGCCGCTGCGCAAGCGGCGGGAGGATATTCCAATGTTGGCAGCGCATTTCGTGCGTCGGTATGCCCGCGAGTTTCAGCGGTCCGTGCCGAATTTGAGCGATGAGGTGATGGCCTATTTGCAGGGGTATGCTTGGCCGGGGAATGTGCGGGAGTTGGATAATTGTATCCATCGGGCGATGATCTTGTGCGAGGGCGAGGTCCTTGAGATAGCGGATGTGCTGTTGGACGAAGAGGAAGAGGAGGACATGTTGCCCCCGGCGTCGGCTCCCTCGGTTCCTTTGGTTGAAGCCGGCGTTGGTCGGGATTGGCCGGGGAGGAAGGCAGAAGTCGCCCAGGCCGAAAAGCAGCAAATCGAGGAGGCGCTGCAGGCGACCAAGGGGCGGATCTATGGCGAGCATGGTGCGGCGCAGTGGTTGGGCATCGGGCCGGAGAAGCTGCGCTACTACATGCGCAAGTATGGGGTGAAACGGCCCAAGAAGGCGTAAAACCCAAGCCGCCGGGTATAAAAAGTCGTTCAAAATGAACGAAAAAATAGTGCAGAATGAACGGAAAAGTCGTTCAAAATGAACGGAAAAATCATTCAAAATGAACGGCAACCCATCGGATGCGAAGGGTAGAAAATATGCTCATATTTTTTAAGTGTCATGTTTATCAACCCTTTAGGCCATGTCTGCACAACCTTTTGAGAACATGGCCTGCTAGCTGGCACGAAATATGCTTATATCCGGTTGCAGTAAAGCCGCTGCGGCAACAAGGCCGCATCCGGTATCTTATCGCGTCGTCTCCGGTCGACTTGAGGCCGCTGGAACGACGACTTCATCATCCCTTGACAAGGAGACCTATCATGGGAACGAATCAGTTTCGCTTGCTTTGGGTAGCTCTGCTCAGCCTGAGTGGGGTGCTGCCCACTGCCGCCACGGACTACCAAGCGGCGGATTATCTGCCGCTGGCCGTGGGCAATTCGTGGACGTACAAGCATGAGTACTATGACCAAGGTCTTGGTGCTCTTTATGACAACGGCACCGTCCTGTACCCCGCGTATTATCAATGGCCAACCCTCGATGAATCTTCCCAACTCCCCATTTTCACTATCACGGTGGAGGGCACGGAGGTCATCGACGGCAAGACGTATTACGTACTCAGCGATATGCCGACGGGCTGGCCGCCGGCCCCGCCGCATTTCATCGCTGGCAAGAAGCTACGCTGGGAGGGTACGCACCTTATGGAGCACACCACCGATGGCGAGCGGTTTGTGTTTCGCTTTGACGGGGCTAATGACGCCGGCTATACCATCTCGACCAGCGGACTTGATCTCACCTACTATGCAGACGGCTCCGCCATCAAAGGAGGTGAATCCGTCTTGACCTATGGAGGGGAAAATTTGGTTAAGGTGGGCGTGTATTCTAACCCGAATGATTATCTGTTCAGCTTTTATGGCACTGAGCCAGGTATTCGGCAATGTTTGTTTACCGAAAACTTAGGCTGCTACGGGTGCACTTGGGGGGGGATATATTGGGACCATCAGAGAGTCTTTCTCAATTCCGTAAGCCTCCTCTATGCGGTCTTAGGGGGCCGCCTAGTAAAGTATGAAGACCTGTTGACGCCCACGAGTATCTCGCCGTCATCTTGGGGTCAGGTCAAAGAGGAGATGCAGTGATGCGCACTAAATACGCACTTCTTGCTATCATTCTGATACAGACACTCTGCGCGTCTGTGGTCGGTGCCCGCGGTTCGGCTATTGTCGGCAGAGCGTCTCTTATGGACGGCACGACATTTCCCTGCACGCTGGATGTGGTGCTGGTCACCTTTGCCAATGCGACGAGCTCACTGGATTCGACGGACGACTATCACCTCCATGATCGGCCCTACGGCACCAATTCCGGAGAGCAGCTAACAGACCGCTATACTCGGCGCGACTTTGAGCGACTGTTCAGCGGTGGCTATGACGGCCTGCCAGATTTTGTCGGCACCAACCAGACGGTGGGTGCCGGTCATAGGCTGCCGGAGGTGTTCGGCAGTGTGCGGGCGTATTACGACTCGGTGTCCAATGGGGTCTTCCAATTGCACGTTCGCATGATCAATCCGGTCAATGGAGACTATCCCCGCTGGGTCGAACTGCCGGAAACCAAGGAACACTATGCCGAGATTAGCCTAAGAGATAGAAGCATGCGGACAGATGACAGAGCCAGAGCGATGAACGACTGGTTCTGGGACGACGCGGAAGCGGCGGCTTGGGATTCGGTGCAGTCTTGGAACGCGAACATAACAGATTACTCCATAGCCGATCTCCCCAATGACACCTATGATACCGCTCGCCGCTTGCGTCATAAAGTGGTTTACCTGTATTCCGGATCCACCTATGACAACAATGGTCTGCTGCATCCGCAAGCGGATGGTGTTACTCAGACTAATGTGGCGACAGGCATACCTACTTTCGTAAGCTACCGCTACGTGATGGGGGAGCGTCAGGGGTTCGGCGACACCGAGCACGGCGTTGACGAATTCGCTGGCATCGGCATGCACGCCCATGAAATAGGCCATCTGTTGGGCCTCAATCACGGCGGGGGGAATTGGACCGACCCGAACCGGTACGGTGCAGAGCGCCGGCGCGACCGGTACGGCAACACGGCTGCGCCCAATAATGTGGTGACCGGGGGGGCCAACCAATTGGGATGGACGTTGATGCAGGGTGGCGGCGATCAAGGGCCAATCATGGACGAAGGCTACACCCACAACGGCTATTACATAGCCTACCGCTCCTGTCCCAATCCGATCAACCCCTTCTACCTACGCGATCTGGGTTGGCTCACGCCGACCGAAGTCCGAGGCCCTCAGAACGATTACCGCATCGCCTCAGGGACGACGCATCGGATTGACCGAGGGGCGGTCGAATTTCTGCTGAACCGCCGCACCTTACAGCCGTTTGGCGGACGCTATGTCTCCTTCTACGACTATGCCGCCCATATCGACGAAGATGACCCCCGGCAGGGCCTGATGATTTGGCGACGTGCGTTTAGAAGCGAGTTCCCCCTCCTCATCGTCGCCGATGAGCGGCGCTACCGCGACTCCCGGGATCAGGATCGGCAACCTATTCCTGCAGACCACATTCCCGAATACCACGACATGCTCTCCGATCCCTTTGCGGCTGGTGATATAAACGATCCCAGAACAGACAATACAGAGTTCGACCAAGATAACGTGTCGGCGGTCACCGGCCTCAATACGGGGGCCGGCTTGCGCCAAGCGACCTCGGGCGTAAACCGGGACCCTACCTCCTTAAATCTAGCGCTTACCAACATAGCCTACGATAGCACCACCGACACGATCACGGTGGACATCTACATGGCCCGGCCGAGTCCGCCCACCAATGTGACGGCAGTAGTGAGCAACGGGCAGATGACGCTGGATTGGGAGGCTCCGTCCGACCCTGGTCCCCCGCCTAACTACAGGTACCGGCAGAGCACCGACGGGACTTGGGGGCGGCCGATAGATGTGGCGGAAACCGAAGTGCCGATAGGTCGGCTGGTCCCTAGTACGGCCTACGCCTTCGAGGTGTGGTCGGTAAACCCCTTGGGTTCCAGCGACCGGGTAAGCATAAGCCCCTTGATGCTGGAAGGCCCGACCGCGATAGCGTTTCCCGAGGTCGTCGCCCCGGAGGCCGGTCGCCGCACGGTGGCCAACTACACAGCCACCGATCCAGAAGACTATGTGATTGAGTGGTCGCTGGCGGGTACGGATGCGGATGATTTCGCCCTGAGTCCGAACGGCCAGTTGACCTTCCGGATCGATCCAGACTTTGAGGAGCCGCCCGCCCGCAATCACCCGCCGGATCGAGAGCCTCCGACCGACCAAGGCGAAAACAATAGCTACCACCTGACCATACAGGCCCGTGCCGGGCAGCAGTCGGCGACGTTAGACGTGACCGTAACGGTGACAGATGTGGACGAGCCCGGCGTGATAGTGCTGTCTTCACGGTCGCCCCAGGTCAGGGTGCCGTTGACGGCGACATTGACCGACCCGGATGGGGTCATCGCCGGTGTTCGTTGGCAGTGGCAAGGCCAGGCTCCGGGCACCACGACGTGGCAAACCCTTTTGGCTGCATCCGGAACGGTGCAGTCTCGCTACACGCCGCAGGCGGCACAGGTGGGTTGGATGCTACGGGCGGTGGTCACGGCCTATCGCGATACGTTCGGTGCGGGCAAGCGCGCCGAGAGCATGGCGACGGTGCCGGTGGCTGGGGTGCCGAGTGCACCGCTCAACCTCGTGGCGGCGGCTGGCGACAAGTCGGTGACCCTAACGTGGGAGGCTCCCACCTCCCACGGCGGCGCAGCAATTACCGGCTATGCCTATCGCTATCGTCCAGATGGCGGCACGAGGTGGCTACCGTCGGCGGCTGGTAGGACTGTCAAAGAGACGACCTTCTATGTCCAGCGGACTCTTGACGGTCTGACCAACGGGAGACCTTACACCTTTGAGGTATGGGCGGTCAATGCGGTGGGGGCGGGAGCGTCGGCTTTTCAGCGGGCCACGCCGCAGGCTGCAGGGCCAATGTCGGTGTCGTTTGGGTCGGATTCGTATCGAGCCTTTGAAGGCGGCGATCCGGCATTGGTGATGGTCCAGCTCTCGCCGTCGCCCTCGCGGTCGGTGAGCATTCCGGTAATGGTGTTGGCCGATGAGGGCACCGAACCGGGCGATTACACGGTGGCGGGATTGAATGCGGGGAAGGTGGTCTTTGCGGCAGGCGAATCGGCATCCTCGTTTACGATCATGGCCAACGAGGATGCCGATCGCGACGACGAGACGGTAAGGCTGTCGTTTGAGACGTCCGGCGTGGCGAGTGCGCCGCCGGAGGCGACGGTGACGCTGCTCGATAACGATGAGGCCGATGGCACGGTAGCCTTGTCGTCGTTGTCGCCGCAGGAGGGTGCCCAACTGACGGCGGAGTTGACCGACCCCAGCGGCGGCATCACCGGCACGCGTTGGCAGTGGCAGCGGCAGTCGGGTCCGACGTCGTGGACGAATGTCGCCGGGGTGTCGTCGCAACCGCGGCCGGAGGTCTCCATCTACAGACCGCAGGCCGGCGATGTCGGCTATCCGTTGCGGGCGACGGTCGGCTATACGGATGCGAATGGGCCTAACCAGCGTGCCGAAAGCGCGGCCACCGCGCCGGTGCGGGCGTCGCTGCTGGTGAATCGCCCGCCGTCGGCTCCAGCGGGACCGGATACGGTGTGGGTGGCTGAGAATACGACGGCGATAGAGAGCTATACCTCAACTGATCCGGATGGTGATGCGCTGGGTTGGACCGTGTCGCCATCGGATACGTTCGCCATCCGTGGAGGCGTACTGAGCTTCCAAAATGCGCCAGATTACGAGAGTGGTATCACGGTCTATACGGCCACGCTCAAGACGTATGATGGGGCGTTGTGGTCGCCGTCGAAGACCGTAACCGTGCGCGTGACCGATGTGGACGAGGAGGTCCTTGATCCAATACCGCTTGCGGTGCGCGACCTTGCGAGCCGTTCGACGGGGCGAACCAGCGGCCAAGCAAGCTGGAAGCCGCCTGGCAACGCCCATGCCGCCAAGGTCCATTCCTACCGCTACCGGCTCGACAGCGGCACGATCCAGACCACCACGACAACCAGTGCCTCCTTTTCCTCGCTCCAACCCGGGAGCCGCTACTCGGTCGATGTGTGGGCGGTCGGCACCAGCGGCGCGGGCAGTACTACCACCACGACCTTCACCACCGATTCGGGCGTGGCTCCGGTGTTGGCTCCGGTGGGTCCGCTCCCCTGTTACGTGAATGAGTATTGCTCGTTCACGTTTCCGGTGGCGACCCGTGGTACGGAGCCGATCACCTATAAGGTGTCGCCGCCGTCGTGGGCTACGGCCTCGGGCCGCAGCTTTTCCGGCACGGCACCCAGTAGTCCGGGCACGGCGTCGGCGTCGCTGAATGCCAGCAATGCCTACGGCACCGATTCGGAAAGCCTGACCATCAAGGTGGAAAAGCGTGTGTATCCGCCGGTGTTGGCATCGGTCAGCAGCATCACTTGTTACGTGGGCGAGTATTGCTCGTTTACGTTTCCGGTGGCGACCCGTGGCACGAAACCGATCACGTACAAGGTGTCGCCGCCGTCGTGGGCTACGGCCTCCGGCCGCAGCTTTTCTGGCACCGCGCCGAACAGTCCGGGCACGGCGTCGGCGTCGCTGAATGCCAGTAACGCCTACGGCACCGATTCGGAAAGCCTGACCATTAACATAGAAAAGCGTGTGTATCCGCCGGTGTTGGCGTCGGTCAGCAGCATCACTTGTTACGTGGGTGAGTATTGCTCGTTCACGTTTCCAGCCGCGACCAGCGGCACGGCCCCGATCACCTACAAGGTGTCGCCACCGTCGTGGGCTACGGCCTCCGGCCGCAGCTTTTCTGGCACGGCACCCAGTAGTCCGGGCACGGCGTCGGCGTCGCTGAATGCCAGCAATGCCTACGGCACCGATTCGGAAAGCCTGACCATTAACATAGAAAAGCGTGTGTATCCGCCGGTGTTGGCATCGGTCAGCAGCATCACTTGTTACGTGGGCGAGTATTGCTCGTTCACGTTTCCGGCCGCGACCAGTGGTACGAAACCGATCACCTACAAGGTGTCGCCGCCGTCGTGGGCTACGGCCTCTGGCCGCAGCTTTTCTGGCACCGCGCCGAGTAGTCCGGGTACGTTTTCGGCGTCGCTGAATGCCAGCAATGCCTACGGCACCGATTCGGAAAGCCTGACCATCAACGTGAAAAAGCGGCTGGCTATCGCACCCGGGGCCCCTTCGGCTCCCTCGGCGGCAGCCGGTTTCGTCATCGACGCGATGGCCGGGCGTATCGGTATGCCCACGCGACGGCCTAAAAATCCAAGCTGACCGGAGTCGTTGCACCCAGTGGGTTAGCCTTCAATCGCGAAGGCTAACCCGCTACCGGATCGCCCGCCGATAGAACGGATTGCTTTCATCGCTTAAGAAGGAAGATCGAACATGAAAAGGAAGAAGAAACTTCGCTTGATCCTGACGGCGCTATCCTGCCTGCTCGCCACCGCAGCCGCAGCCGTCACGGACGACCCGACTTCAAACGAGGCAACGGCGACGCTCAACGCCGCGCTGCAGATCATCGGCCTTGAACGCATCTCGTTGGCCGAAAATAGCTCCGATTCAGTCGCCACCTACACCGCCCGCCATGCCCAAGGCCATTCTATTATATGGTCGCTGACTGGACGCGATGCCGAGGCATTCACCTTCTCCACCGATAAAGAGCACCAGACGATGACCCTTTTCTTTCGAGCCATACCCGACTACGAACAGCCCGCCGACGTCCCGCCCACCGACAACGACTATCAGGTGAGTGTGGTCGCTACCACTCCCGGCCCGCCCGCCTTGGCCACTCCCTACCCGGTGCGCGTGCAGGTGATTGATGTAAAAGAAAGCAGCACCATGCCGGTGCTGACCGCGCCCGAACAAACCGACGCCCCCACCCAAGCCGAATCGGTCGGTCGGATGGTGCGGTCGGTAGTCCACTTCTATAAGGATGTGGTCGGCTGGGCGTTGCGCGGCGTTTTTCATCACCTACGCGACGTGTTCAACGCCAGCAAGCGCGATGCCAAAGCGTCGGAGCTAGCGCACATACCAGAGTCGCCGACAGTGGCCGTGTATGCCGGCGCGTTGTCAGCAATGGAGACTTCGGGACGGCTGCACGTGTCGGTGGGCAAGCCAACGTCCGCTGTAACCGGCTATGAATACCAACTCTACGCCGGGACAGACCGGCTGTTGGATTGGACCACTGCGGGCGTGGCTGCGCCGACCTTGGCGAGACAAGCGGCAGGGGCGACGTCTTCGTTTTCCGTCGGCGGGTTGCGGCATGGGCAGCCGTATGCGGTGGCCGTGCGGGCGGTCACCGCGGGGGGCGCGAGCAGTGCGGCGTGGGGCTTGGCTACGCCGGGTCGCCTATTTGCGCCGGACGGATTGCAGGCGGTGGCGGGTGATGGATGGGTAGCACTGGAATGGTCGGCGGCGGCGAGTGAGGGACCGGTGATTACGCGCTATGAATGGCGCGGTCGTCCGGTGTGGGGTGCGTGGTCTGAGTGGGAGCCGGTGGCCGGAGGTGCAGCAGCGCGGAGTCATACAATAGAAGGCTTGGCTAACGGCGTAGAGTATGCGTTTGAAGTGCGAGTAGCCAATCCCGCAGGGGTGGGGCCGGTCGCCCAAGTGGTGGCCGAGCCAGCGCCCGAAGAGAGCACTCCTCTTTGAATGGCGCTTGGAGTGTGCAAGGCTAGCTTCGTGTAAATGACAATATATGGACGGCAGGAAGCCGCCCGGGGTCATTCCCGCGCAAGAACGTCACCCTGTGCCCCGACACGGGGCGGGAATCCAGTCTGCACCCAAGTATTCAATGGGCCTTGCTGGATGCCTGCTTCTGCAGGCATGACAACGACGGCTTAACGTCCGTTAGCTAAGCTAAAAATCGCCCCACGTCATCTCATTCTTTATATTTCCCCGTTAGTGTCACTCCTAGCGGAAATACTATCCAATGCGCGATGCTTGGCTCTTGGTCTTGGTCCTCGCGGCCACGGTCGGCCACGCCCAGATTGAAAAGTGGCAGATCGGCGGCAGCGGCCTAGCTTGGGACCAAGGCGACTCCCTACAGGTTTTGGTCGATTTTGCCAACGTCCCCGGTTCGATCCAACCGCGCTATCTACAGCCAGACCAAAACCTCCTTCCCCTGCTGGAAAACTGGCAATTCTGGCGCGTTCCCGGCGTTAGAAATCTCAGCTATGTCGATGGCTATATGCCGCGCGTTTGGAAGCGGTGGAATGGCCGGGGCGGCGACCCAACTCAGAGTGGCGTCTTACTAGTCGACGCGGACTCCACCACCTACAACGCACCCCGCTCGGAAGGCATAAAGGACCTGTTCTACACCTTCGATACCGCTGTGCCGATCCCCGCTTTGCGGTTCGGATTCTTTACGCCCTCCCAAGGTTTTCGCTCCGATGGCACCCCGCTGAACACCGATGCCACCCCGGCTTTCGACATCTCCATTGGCGACGAATCAGAGCCAGCCATAGTCGGACCTGCCAGCAAATTTGGCGGCGAGGATTTCTGCGTCAACAATGTCGGGATCTGGCTGCCGGACAACTGCCCAGAATCTTGGCAATTTGACGGCTACGAACCCTTCCAGCAAATGATAGCCAACGCGACCGAAAATCTCGATCCCACCGTCCATGCCGACTTCCCACGGCAATACGTGCGGTACTTCCGCTGGCGACGACAATTGTCAGTGGTCGATGAAGAGGCGGTCAACACCTGCCAAGACTGCGGCAGCGAGGGGGTGCAAGCCCAAGCGCTAAAGGGATCCATCGGCGGTTTTGAAGTATTCGCCCAAGGCGTGCCGCTAAGGGCTGTCTATCTCAGCCAGATCATCGATCTCGGCGAGGTTGTCAACTTCGGTCGCCTGCATTGGTCGGCCACGGCCCTGCGCCTCGAAGACGGAGTGGCAGTGGAGGCCCCCGACGCTTCGGTCTGGCTCAGGGCCGAAGTCCGCGTTGGCCGCGACGGCGATCCCGCGACCTACAACGAATTCACCGATCTCGGCCGCGAAAAAGAAGTGTCGCGCACAGCCTATGAGGCACTCACGCCGCCGTTCAATCGCGAACCCCAACCCGGCCTACGCGCCCCGGTCGGTTACGATAGTGAAAACTGGTCCTTCTGGTCGGTACCTTTTATCGAATCTGGAGACAATCTCAGACTTAGAAGTGGATCGCACCTACAACTCAATCTTGCATTGGAAAGCAGAGACTTCGACGCATGGATACGTCTCGACTCGCTGTGGGTCGAGACGGCCCCGCTCTTGGCCGATGAAGTTTACGCCGAAGTGGCTAAGCTGGACGATCTGCAACCAACGCGGGGCATCACCGAAGTGGAATTGGGTCAACAGACCGAATTTGTTTACGAAGTTCGCGCCGAATTCGACGATGGGACCAAACTAGGCTTCGACGCACTGCGGATCTACACAGGCAGCAAAGCTATCTTCCGCAGCCTAGCAATGGGCTCGCCGTCTGCCACAGTTGATCCGGCCCAAATAATAGAAAGAGAAGACGGCCTGATCATTCACCTGAGCGAAAAAATATCCCACACCAACAATGCTCCCATACGCGTAGTATTCGCCAGCGAAGTTTTCGAACTCGCCGCTACTTTTGCTGGTGAAGTATTTAACGCTAACAGCGAAAGCCTGCCCCAACCGATCGCGCCCGGCGATGCTAGCGAGGCGATCTCGACAAGCAGCCTACAGGTGCTGGGGGCCGCGAGCAAGTCGCCCGATTTCATCCAATCGATTACCCTCTCCACTCCAGTGCTGACTCCCAACGGAGATGGCATCCACGACCAGGTGAATATCAGCTATTCCCTGTTCCGCCTCACCACTCCAGTTCCCGTAGCACTAGAAGTTTATGCGCTCGACGGCCGGCGAGTCGCTCACATTGAGCAAGGCCTGCAGGGATCGGGATCCCGCCAACTCGGCTGGGACGGCCGCGATCAAACGGGCCAACTATTGGCACCGGGCTTCTACCTGCTCTCCGTCTCGCTACTAACCGAAATGGCCCAGACAAAACAACTGCTGACGCTGGGCATCGCCTACTAATGGAACAACCTGTGCGGTCTCTACTAATCTGTATCCTCTGTTCTGCCGCAGCTATCGGTGCCAAGGATCTCCGTTTTGACAACGCCGCCGCGTGGTCGACTTGGGAAATGCCCTACGGTTTAGTCGAGTTCGGGGACGCAGGCCAACTGCAACTGGTCAAATTTCGCAAGGACATCAACGCGACTACGAATGCTCCTCTTTTCACCCATTCCACTCGCTCGCGGGGCGACAACGTAGCGGGTGGCGTCTGGAAAGCCGGCAGCAATCCAGATGCCGCCGGACGGATCATCGATGGCGATTCCACAACCTTTTGGCAGGCTTCCCCCAGCGACGCCCTCGACGACTGGTTTGTGCAAATAGACCTCGGCCGCGCCGTACTCGCCAAGGAGATCCGCCTCGAATTTCCCGACCAAGATGGTGCCAGACCTTTCCGCCAGTTCACGGTTTTCACCGCCACCGGCATAACCTCCGATCCACTGAAAGACGTATTCCTCTACCGGCCAGTCTATCTCACTACCCAGCCCAACCAAGCCACTTCCATCGTCATTCCCCTGTCCTTCGACCTGCAAGACAGCGCTCAGGTCGTCGATCCCAACCTCGATATCGAACCCGCTGACATCGCCCAGTTCCGTCTCGTCCAATATGTCAACTTCAATGTCGAAGCCATCGATCCTGAAGGCGCCCTAGCGGAGATCGAGGTCATCGCCGTCGGCGACAATATAAGCCTAGGTACGCTGCGCCGAGGCACCGTCATAGACGGGCTCACCGCCCGCGGCAACGAAGATATCCTCGACGCGGACATGAATACCGGCAACGCCATCATTCCCGTCGCCTATGAAGGAAGGGTCCGCTCCTGGCAGGAACAGGGCACTTGGTTTTACATCGACCTCGGTGCCACATTCTGGCTCGACGGCCTCTTCATCTACACGCTCAGCCCCCGCGAGGGTACTGTCGGTAGCCTCGCCAGCGCGCCCCGGGGATTCAACTTCTTGTATTCGGATGGCACGCGGCTAATCAGCTCAGAGCTACCCACTCCCGCAGCCTTCGACTTCACCCCTCTCATCGTGCAACCCGACCTCGCACCCCTGCGCTATCTGCGCTATGCTTTCAAACCGCGTCCAATCCGCTATCTGTTCTGGCACCCCCAAACGACTCAGGGCTGGGCCTCGCGCTGGTCTGAGATGATGCTGTTTTCCCCCGGCCATCCCGCCCAAGTCGTTTTGCGCTCCCCCTTCATCAACCTTGGAGCAGCCGCCGGTGATGGACGCCCGAAAGTCATCAGCAACCTTTCATGGGACGCCGATCTTCCCGCCGGAACGCGCATCGAACTGCGTTCGCGCTCGGGCAATACCCAAGGCGCTGTCTATACTTTTCACAACAAGATCGGTGAGATTGTTACAGAAGAAAAATGGCTCAGTTCACCGAAAGTGCTCAGAGGGCCGGTCGATACAACCGTTGTAGTAAGCGAAGACTGGGACGAGTGGAGCGAGGAATACACTTTTTCCGGCGAAGCCTTCAAATCGCAGAGCCCGCGCCGCTTTATGCAGTTGGAGATGATCCTCTCGACCGACGATCCGCAAGTAGCACCCGAAGTCTCCGCACTATCCATTGCGTATGAGGACGCGCTCTTGCTGGGCGTACTGGGCCGCATCGAGCCCAGAACCGCCCAGCCCAACGAGGACACCCGCTTCACCTATTCGGTCTTGCCCGCAAGCGACCCCGAGGACTTGGGGTTCGACCTGCTGCGCTTTGATCTACCTGCTGCGGCATCAGACATCGATGTGCAAATAGGCGGCGAGACCGTCGAGCCGTCCTTTGTCAACATCCGCGCCGACACCCTGCACATCGGTCTGCCCTTCGCCGTTACATCCGACTCAATCCAGATCAGTTTCACCACCCGCGTGGTGCAAAACGCCACGCTCTTCGGCCTCAATCTAGGTTCGAGCGAACGACCCGGCTTGTGGCAATCGGTCGAGGCGGAAACGCGCCGTGCCAATATAGTCATGTTGCCCGCCCTAGCGGACGCCACCAAGCTCATCGACGAGCTCTCGCTCTCTTCCCCGGTGCTGACCCCCAACGGCGATGGTGCCAACGACGAGGTCCAGATTCGCTTCGTCGCCTTCAAGGTGACGAAACAGACGCCCCGGGTATTTATATACGATCTAGCTGGACGCCCAGTAGCCGAACTCCCACCGCCGACCGTACAAGGCACAGCCTATGTCTTTAGCTGGACCGGGCGCGATGCGGCTGGCAACCTCGTGCAGCCGGGTGCCTATCTCTACCGCATAGACCTAGGGGCCGACGCGGGCGGCGACACCACTCTGCGGACCGTCGCCGTCGCCTATTGACCTGCGCTGGTGCGGCGATGCCAAAGCCGTGATCGTGAGCAGCCGAATTTAAACCAGCGCGTCGGCTAGCTCTTGGGCTTGGACCATGCGGGCGTAGCAACCATCTCGGGCCAGCAAATTTTGGTGGGTGCCGCGCTCGACAATGCGGCCTCGGTCCAGCACCAAGATCAGATCGGCCCGGCGCACAGTAGATAGGCGGTGGGCAATGACTAAGGTGGTGCGGTTGTATATGAGCCGCTGGACGGCTTCTTGGATGAGGGCCTCGGTTGCCGTATCGACCGAGGAAGTGGCCTCGTCGAGGAGCAGCACCGGGGCGTTTTTGAGCAAGGCACGGGCAATGGACAGACGCTGCTTTTGCCCGCCCGACAGGCGCACGCCGCGCTCGCCGATCAAGGTGTTGTAGCCTGCGGGCAAATCGCAGATGAATTCCTCGGCATTGGCCGCTCGGGCCGCTTCCTCCATGTCGGCTTGGCTGGCTTCGGGGCGGCCAAAGAGGATGTTGTCGCGCACGGTGCCGTGAAAGAGAAAGACGTCTTGGGGGACGGAGGCGATGTGGCCGCGCAGATAGTCCAAGGGCAAGCTCCGCACATCGCGCCCTCCCAGTTGCACTTGGCCCCTTTGCGGGTCGTAGTAGCGCGGCACTAGGGCGGCAATGGTGCTCTTGCCCGCGCCCGTGGGGCCGACCAACGCCACCACCTGTCCGACTTCTACCTCGAAATCAATATCGCGCAACACGGGCTGATCTGGCTCGTAGCCAAAAGTGAGGCGGTCGAAGCGCACGGACCAGTCCAGATGGGCTGGAGCCACCGCGTTGGGCGCGTCGACGATCGTGGGTTTTTGCGCCAGCAAGGCGAAAATCCGCTCGGTGCTGGAAGCCGCTTTCTGCAGCACGTCGTTGATGGCAGCCAAGCGCAGGAAAGGCTCGTAGATATGCGCCATATAGGCGACGAAGACAAACAGATCGGCCACGGAAATGCCGCCTTGCAGCGCATCAGTACCCCCCGCCCAGATCACCAACACCACCCCTACCCCACCGGCTCCTTCGATTAGGCCGGAAGGAATAATCGAGATCTTGTTGGCAGAGATCATGCGGTCGCGGTAAGTCTGGCTGCGGGCCTCGATGCTGCGGGCGCAGCGGGCTTCTTGGACGAACGATTTAATGACCGAGACGCCGGAGAGGTAGTCCTGCACTTGGGCTACCAAATCGCCCAAGCCGCCCCGCACTCCGGCCCACATGCTCCGCACCCGCGAGACGTAGCGGAAGACGAGGAAGGCAGTCAGCGGAATGGGCAGCAGCGCGATGAGGGCGAGGCGAGCGTCGAGGACAAACAGCACGGTCAACATGGCCCCGGGAATGACCAAGGCGATGAAGGTCTCGGGAATGCCGTGGGCGATAAAGTCCTCCACGGTCTCCACATCGTTGATGGAGCGAGCCATAAGATCGCCGGTGCGGCGCTGGTGAAAAAAGCGATGCGGCATCCGTTGCAAATGGCGGTACACCCGAATCATAAGCCGGTGCATGACTTGATAGGCGGCCATGTGCGAGTACAGGCCATAGCCGTAGCGCACCAAGCCCCGGATCAGGTAGGTGCCCAGCAGCAAGAGGGATAGTTTCAGCAAACCAGCCGAGGATCCACCTCCTTCGGTGAGCCATTGGATGAGGCGGCGGATGACCAAGGGCGGCAGCAGATTGGCGGCGACAAAGAGGAATCCACAGCCAATGGTCAGGGCCAGGAGGGTGCGTTGGGGACGGACGAGGCGATAGAACTGGCGGATGAAGTTCACGGGGCGTTCGGGCGAATGGTTTTTCTGGCCACGGTTTAAAAATAGAACAGCAGCAGTTAAGCTCTGCTTGATCGTCGGTTAGAGCAGGCCGCTGATCTGGTCAACGGGCGAAAAGTATCCAGCGTTGATCATGTTCTGCAACAGGACATCGGCTTCTCGGGGTGCTAGAATTCCTTCGCGACAGCACATCTTGAGTATGCCTATCGTCCCGGTGAAGAGCACACCCCGTTCGCTGCAACAGTTTCTCGCGGCTCTATCATCTGTAACAACTAGACCGCCGCGGCACTGAGCACAGGTAATTAGTAAAAGGGCGACTCAGGCACGCCTGACGTCTTGGTCGCCATAGACATTCTGCTGGACAATGCCCCTTTCGTCGAGCCAAATCCTCAAGTCCAGAACATGCAGGCCCATTGCTTGGGCCAGTTTACCCAAGCTGATATAACCACCTTGGTACGCGGCTAAGGCCCTGCTTTGTTGCAGCGGCAGTTCGGCCATGGATATTTGGTAGCAGGCCGAAATAGCTTCGCGCGCCAACTGCCCCTTGCTCTTGCGGCGACTTTGGGCCAATCGTTCGAGTTGGGCGTCCATCTCTCGGTCCAGCTTGATGCGTAGGGTCGTTTCTCGGTTCATAATTCCTCGTTGAAGCTAAAATATCTGAAGCCTTGTCCGAATAAAGCTTAAACATAGAACAGCAGTGGGATTTCTACCTCGTCTGGGCTTCGGTCTCCTCGGGCCAAGCCGTGGTCGGCAAAACAGGGGCCGTTATAGCGGGGGCGGATGAAGCGGTCGTCGAGCACGATGCGGCTGAGACTCACAAAAAGCGCGTAATCCCAAAGCCCAAGCGCCAGTTGTCAGCGGTCGCGTCGTCGGGTGCTCCCACCAAGTACTGGGCTGGACTAAGGCGCGTATTATTGGTGGCGAAGATGTAGAAGGTATGCCCCCCGGTATCTATGGACAGGCCCCAAGCCAGCGAATTGTGCGAGCGGCCCGTTTCGCCCGGCAATAAAATGCCCTGATATCCGGTCAGGGTCGGACTGTACTCCAGCCACGCGCCCCACGTATCGTCAAAGTAATACTGGACGTACGTTCCCAGCGTAACGGTGTATTGCGTCTCGACGCTGAAAATGGCGCTGTTGTACAGATAGGAAGGCACCAACCCAATGCCTAACCTTTCGTCTAACAGCGCATTGAAAATCAACTGCCCATAGTACTGAAAATTGTCAGCCGCAGCCGCCTTGCGCTCGACGATAGCCGGCATCTCCGTATTCCAAGCCACGCCGACATTTAGGGCCACGACCGCCGGCAAGTGCTCATGGGAAAATTGCAGCCAATGGTACTGCAACTGCAAATCCAAATTGTCCAGCATGTTGCTCCGCCCCAAGGTCGCCATCAGCCGGTCGCTGAGGCCATAACTAAGCGAGGTGCGGATATTGGCCGGGCCATCAAAACCGAAATTGGCCTTGTACCCCTCGTCAATGGCCGGGAGAAAGCGATGCGAAATCTCGTAGTGGAAATCGCCTTGGGACAGCGTTTCTGCGGTGGGGTAATTGGCCGTCCTGATCGCGCTAAATAGCTCCAAGCGGGTTTTGATCGGCAAGGTCGCCTGCCACGACGGCTGAGCACCGACCAAGGCTGGCAACAGCACTCCCAAGCACAAGACGCGCATGTTCACAGTCGATTCCTCCTGCCCTATGGTACGTGTTTTAAGTAGAACGAGACCTCGACGGCAACTTCCTGACTCACCTTGACAAACGCCGCCAAGGAGGGTGCCTCGATGTTGTAGTCGGCCAATTTGATGGTGAAAGCCGCCTCGACCTTGGAGCGCCCCTCTTCCACCACCACGGTACCGGGC
This sequence comes from Candidatus Latescibacterota bacterium, assembly GCA_965233785.1. Taxonomy (GTDB): domain Bacteria; phylum Latescibacterota; class UBA2968; order UBA8231; family UBA8231. The sequence goes on along the minus strand of OZ247580.1, from coordinate 6,067,670 downwards.
ACTTCTACGGCGCGATCCACCCCGTGTAGCGACAAGATGCCCTTGGTTTTGACGCGGTAGGCGACTACGGTGGAATCGACGGCGGTGTGTTCGGCGATCTCCCCTTTGTACACGGCTTTCGGCCACTTATCTGTGTCCAGCACTTGGCGCATATCGCGGTCTCGCTTGCCAATGCCCGTATCAAAGCTGGCTAGGTCCACTTCAAAATGCAGTTGGTCCTTGGCCGCAAAGAGCGAGTCGCCTTCCCAATAGATAAAGCCGTCGATGTTGTCGGTCGTGCCGGTAAAAGTGAGGGCCACCACTTTGGAAGTGAACGCGACTTGGTTGCCCTCGGCCTTTTTATCGACGTGCCATTCGCCGCCTTCGACGGCCAAGGGACAGCAGATCAGCAAGAAGATGAGCCAGCGCATACACGTTGCCCGGCAGTTTAGCGGCGAATTAGTCGTTGGGAGCCCCATTTTCTATCCAAGCGCGTACTGTTTCGAGCATATCCGGGGTCAGGTACGGCCCGCCCGGGGGCATGCGGACTCCTTCGATATCGGCGTCTGCCAAAAGTTTGCGATACAGGTAGCTGTTGTCTGGATCGCCCGGCTCGACCAAAGCTATGCCACGGCTGCTCTCCACATTGACGATGTTGTCGTATGCTTGGCCCGCGGACAGGTTCGGCCAAGCGGCGTCGCTATGGCAGCCACTCAAAGCGCAGGACACGTCGAATATCGTCTCTTGCACCTGGGCAAAGGTCGCCGGCCCTGCGGCGGCAGCGTCGAATACCATATCCGTGCTCGTGGTCGGCCCGGAACAAGACGCCCCCATCCATACCAACGCGACGAGCACGACGAGCGCTTTCATAGCCTTTTCTCCTTGGGATGTACTACATTCGCAAGCTAACCACGCTGGTCTGGCTCGGCAACACGCAGGAGAATGGGCTTTTTGCAGTTAGGACGCGCTCAGCTTGCTCACAAGCTCTTCTCGATCGTCGCTACAATCGCGTCTGTATCGCTCATTCGCCTAAGACGCTCTACGATCAGCCCTTGCGAGTCCACCAAGTAATACGAGGGCAAGGAGTTCACTTGGTAGGACTTGGCCACGTCCGCACCCCAGCCGTCCGCGCGCACGTGGACGCCTTCGATCGCGTGTTTATCAATCGCCGCTCGCCAAGCGGCCTCATCCGTGTCTAACGACAGATTGAGGAAGACCAAGGGTTGATCCGCCGCCTTTCTCTTGATCCTGCGGAGATCGGGCAGGTCGCCGATACACGGGGCGCACCAACTCGCCCAGAAATCGATCAAAACCACCTGCCCCTTGAACTGACTCAGCGATACGGGCTGACCATCGAGGTCGTAGAGGGTGAATTCGGGCGCGGGTTGCCCCGGTTGCAACTTCAGGGCCTTATATAGGGCCGCTTGGACGGCCTCGGTGTATTCCGGGTGCGGGTTGATCTCTTGGAACTCTTCCCACTTGTCCTTGGCCCACGAAAAGAATTTGCTGCCGCGCTTGAAGCCCCGGATCAGATCTTCGGCCAGAAACCAGTAGAGCACTCGCCCCTCCAGTTTTTCTTGGGCCAAATCGTATCTTGCCGAAAAACTATTCCACGTCTTCAGAGTAACGGGGCCTGTAGTTGTAGTCATCGAATCAAGCTGGGCCTGCACCGCCCCCGACAGGCCAAGACTCGATAGATCAATTCTCTCAGACAACTTGGGCACCTGGGGGTATTCGTACATCGAATCGAGTTGAGCACGAGCCAGTTCTGACAGCCACGATAGATCGAGTTTCTCGGATAGTTTGGGTGGCTCTTTCTTCAGAGAATCCTGCCTTATTGAGGGCGGCAAGTAAAACGCCAACGCTCCATCCGTCGTATCCACGCTAGCCTCTTTTACCTCACTTGAAGAGGAGAAGCTATAGGATTTGGACTTTTCATATAAGGCGTCGATTCGGGCTTGGTCAGTCTCCGAAAGACCAAACACCGACAAGTCAAAACTCTGGGATAGCTTGGGAAGTCTCTTCTTTTCGTACACTGAGTCGATCCGGGACTGAGCATCCGACAACAGACCAACCGCCGACAAATCGACCATCTGCGACAGCTTGGACCGCCGGCCTTCCTTTTCGTACAGGGCGTCGAGTTGGGCCACGGTCTCCTCCGACAACTCCAGACCCGATAGATCGTACATCTCGGACAGATTGGGCCGCCTAAATGGGTTGAGCATCTTGTCTAACTCCCCGCCATCTCTGGGCGGCCGGCCAATAGCTCCACCTGGCCGGCCGAAGAGTCCGGCTTCATCTCTCCGTTCCCTCGCCTCCCAGTCGAAGGTCCGCACCAGAAAAGTGCGATAATCCATCGTGCCGATAGCCTTCTCATCAACTAAGGGAATTTCCTGCAGGAAGTCGTAGTACTTCGGGGGGAGGTCTCTGTTATCTTCGCCGTTGGCAAAGCGGTACTCCGTCGGATAGGAAATCATGAGTCTGGCCCACTCGTAGTTGAAGTGTGCCACCGCATAGTCGATGAACCCTAACGACAGCGCGTATTCTTTACTCCTTTCAGCCAGAAACTCAAACTGATCTCGACGCCGCTGATCTACTTGGCGCTTAAAATCCTCGACCTCCAGCCCCTCGTAATCCAGACGGGGACGACCGAATTCGGCCATCCATTCAACCACGAAGCGGTTATTGTCAGCTCCTATACCGCTAAACGAGTGGGAGGAATCGGAAAAGCCCTCCTCCACGACCACGTGCAGACTGTCGCCGGGTTCGACGAAGAACATCGACCGCACTTCATTATAATAGGCCCTGACGAGGGTCCCTCGGACGACAGGCAGTTCAAAGGAGAAGTGGTTCAGGCTGTCGAGAACGACGCGCTCCTCGGAGTCTTCCAGCGCCGACGGCGACTCGTAGCCAAATGTAATTTCCCGCGAAGTTGGCTCCCGGATTTCGCCGGTGATAATCGCAACCGACGACTGGCTTTGCGCGCTGGCCAGACCAGTGCTCGACGCGATGAGTATGGCTATCAGAAGACTACAGCATGTGTTCGTCATGGAGGTCTCCATTTAGGGTTTGCTCAAGGGACGCCTACACAGAGCGCAGAGTTCTCACAAGCTCTGCTCGATCGTCGGCGGCGAGCAAGCAAACGCAATTCCAGCTACCGGCACAAGGCTTGCAGTCTGGTATAACACCAGCCCCTACGACGAGCCGTTAATCAGTTGCAGACACTCCTATAAACTTTGTAAAATATGACTATGCCGGAGATCAGCCGAGGAGTGACAAGATGATACCCCTTGTGATTGAAGCTCATTATGTAGGCGACTATGTAATCTGGCTCAAGTTCAGTGATGGCGTGGAGGGAGAGGTGGAGTTGAAAGATGAATTATGGGGTCCAGTTTTTGAGCCATTAAAAAATAAAGAGGAATTCAAGAAATTCCGAGTTCATCCTGACCTACATACGATAATGTGGGAGAATGGAGCAGACTTCGCACCTGAATTTCTCTACACTATTGTCCAAGTTACGGCCTGAGCTAACCCAAAGGAGCCGCCATGTACATCCAAGACCAACTCCCCCACGACCGCATCACCGACGACAACCTGAGCTACTACAAAGCCATTGGCGTCGATTACCTGACCATCAACTCCCTCCCCCTCGACCTGCACACCTACCCCGAGATGGTCGAGTACTTACGAGAAGTCCGCGCCCGCGCCGAAAAAAACGGCCTCCGCTTGTACAACGCCGCCTTAACCGGCCCGGACGAAATCACGCTCGCGCAACAAGACCGCGACGCCAAAATCGAAGAATGGTGCAACTGGCTGCGGGCTATGGGCACCGTCGACGTCCCGACCCTCGGCTACAACTTCAAACCCGTGGGCAACTTCCGCACCCCCTCGGACACCGGGCGAGGGGGTGCCCACTACAGCACCTTCACGTACAATACGAAAAAGAAGGACGCGACTATCCAGCAAAGCACATCGACGAGGACGGGATGTGGGCCAATATCGCTTACTTCCACCAGCGCATCGTCCCGGTTGCCGAAGAGGCCGGCGTTACCTTGGCCCTCCACCCGGACGATCCCCCGCTACCCGAGCCAATGGGCGGTGCGGCGCGGATCGTCTCCACCCTGGACCAATACGAGCGCATCTTCGCCCTCAACCCCAGCCCCCAAAACGCCATGCTGTTTTGCCAAGGCTGCGTCACGGAAATGGGCATTGACGTGTACGAAGCTATCCGCCGCATGGGACGCCAAGGCAAAATCGCCTACGTCCACTTCCGCAACGTGCGCGGGACGCCCAAGGATTTCAGGGAGGTCTTCATCGACGAGGGCGACGTCGATATGTACCGGGCGATGCAGACCTATAAGGAGGTAGGCTTTAACGGGCCGTTTATGATGGATCACACCCCGTCCATCCCCGACGACCAAGGCGCACGCCAAGGCCACGCGTACGCCACCGGCTTTATCCGCGCCATGATCCAAGCCGTCTATCGCTAATCACCAACCGAGGACAACATGACAACACCGACTCAAACTCAGATCACTACTCATGGCGAACATTGGCTAATCAACGGCCACACCACGTATCACAGGCGTCAGTACCGCGGTTGGGAGGTTGAGGGTTTGTTGATGAACAGCCGCATGACAAACGCGATGTTCGACGACGAAAACCCTGTGACGCGGCCACTTTGGGCGTATCCAGACACCGGCGAATGGGACGCGGACCGCAACACAGATGAATTTATCGCGCAGCTACCAACCTATCGGGCACACGGGTTGTTGGCGGTAACGGTCAATCTACAGGGTGGCAGCCCTACGGGGTACTACCGCGAGGCGGGTTTTCGGGAAATTATGGCGGCGCGACGCATGGAGGCCAGCGACGACGTGATGTGGGCTGGCTTGCCGAGTCCGGCTTCGCAACCTTGGCACAACTCGGCTTTTGCGCCCGACGGTTCGCTAAAACCTGCATATATGAGCCGCGCCGCACGCATCGCATCGGCCTGCGACGAATTGGGGATGGTGGTGATCCTCGGCTATTTCTACTTCGGGCAAGACGAGCGTTTGACGGACGAGGAGGCGGTGTGCCACGCGGTAGATGAGGCGACGCAGTGGGTCTTGCAATCGGGATACGGCAATGTACTGATCGAGATCAACAACGAGACGAATGTGCCGCGTTACGAGCACGAGATCCTCCAACCGCATCGCGTGGCTGAACTCATCGAACGGGCACAATCCCACGAATTAGCTGGGCGACGGTTGCCGGTGGGCACTTCGTACGGTGGTGGTGGGGTGCCGGACGACGATGTGGTGGCGGCGTCGGACTACATCATGCTGCACGGCAACGGCGTTACCCAACCGGCGCGCATCGCTGAGATGGTCAAGCAAACCCGCGCCTTGCCCAGTTACACGGCAAAACCGATTCTCTTCACCGAGGACGATCACTTCGCATTCGACGAGCCAGACAACAACTTCCTGTCTGCGCTGTCGGCCTATGCGTCGTGGGGGTACTTCGATCCCGGGGACGCGGCTGGTGGTTCGTCAACCTTCGGCGATTACCGCGCTGGCTATCAGAACATCCCGGTCAACTGGGGCATCAACACCGAGCGCAAGCGCAGTTACTTCGAGCTGTTGGCGCAAGTTACTGGGGTGCAGGGGTATGCGAGTATTGTCTCACGCTCCGCACTGTGATCCAAGCCGTCTATCTCTGGTCCTCGCCAAGCGCGATTTGCCGCCGCAATGTTTACGGGGCTGTTTCCTCGCCAGCGCGGTCGGGATCGGTGCTCGAAGTCTCGTTGATCAGGGCTAGCATCCGAGAGACGAAGCGATGAACTACCGGGCGTTCCTGTTCAATCTCGTATTCTTCCATATCATTGTGGAAGAAATTCTTGTGGAAATCTTCCGCCGCCAAGAATCCGGCGAGAATGAGCGGGTCGTTATACTCTTGCTCCAGCCGGAAAACGGCGTTTTTCATGGCGCGGTGGCTGCGGTATTGCCAATCCCGCTGTTGGGCAATGGCAGTTACGATATGCGTGGCAGCGCCATAGAGCTTCTCCGAAGCCTGTAAGCGCTCGCCGACGGCAAATTCCCGATCAGAGGCATCCAGAAATTCCAAAGCGGTCTGCGTGTGCTCTTGGGCAGTCATTTCTCTGGAGTTCATAATTTTCCTTCGGCTTTCCAATACGCTGTCGTGCCCGCAATATCGACGACGAATGCAGACACGTCAATCTCCTCTCAGCCCGCGGCTGCCCGAATCGCCTCGCCCATCTTCCGCACCTTGACCTTGGTGTTGTTCGGGTGCATGGGCACCAACACGGCGCGTGCCAAAACGTCGAGCGAGTCCTGACACGTATCCAGCTTGTATTTGACCCGCGCCTTGCGGTTGGCCGGCAGCTTAAAGGGGTTGAGCGCCGGATGGTGCGCGCCTTGGTAGCGCAAAATAGGTTCCCAGCGCGTATAGACGTGGCGGCCGGTATCCATGGGCAAAAAGGAGGACACATCTTTTGCGGCCAATCGATCGCGAAAGGAACGCGCCTCGTCCTCAGTGGCAAACAAAAAGCCCAAGTGCGTGCCGCACTCATAGTCTAAGCTGTTGTTCTTGATCGACGCTAGCCCCGCCTCTAATCCGACCTGGAGCAACTCCTGCTTGTGGGCGCGCATGGTCTTGAGCATCCCCCGAATCCGCCGCAATTGCACGTTGAGTATGGCCCCTTCGACCTCAGAGCCTCTGAAGTTGGGACCGGCAAATTGTAGCTCTTCGCGCTCTTCTTCGGGGTTCCAGTAAAAGGAACAGCAGTCCACCGCCACCGAGCCGCGCTGATGCACTGCCTCGGCATTGGTTACAAAAGCCCCGCCCTCGCCGCAGGTCATGTTCTTGAAGAAGTTGAAACTAAACGCGCCAGCGTGGCCCCAACTGCCCAACATCCGCCCCTCGTACCCGCCGCCCACCGCCTGACAGGCATCTTCGAGCACGAGCAATTTGCGTTTGCGAGCGATCTTGGTAATTCGCTTCATATCGCAGGGCAAGCCGACCATGTGGACCGGAATAATTGCCCTAGTGTACTTGGTAATTCGCCGCTTTAAATCCTTGGGGCACAGTGTCAAGGAGTCATCTACATCGGCGATTACCGGAATGGCTCCGGCCCCCAGCACCGCCAAGGCGGTCGCCATGTAGGTATAGGCGGGCACAATCACCTGATCCCCCGGGCCTACGCCCAATCCCACCAAGGCTGCGTATAGCGCCGAGGTCCCCGAGCGCGTCATCCGGCAGTGCTCCACGCCCACGTAGCGCGCCCAATTCCGCTCAAAGCGGTCGCACTCCCCACCCGATCCATAGCGGAAGATCGCGCCGCTATCGAATAGCTGCTGTAGTTGCTTGATTTCTGCTTGGCCAATGCGATACATGATAGGCTCCTTTAGACGAGTTCCAGCTCGACCCAACGCCGAACTGAATTAATAAGATAAAGGGCGTCGGCCCGCGCCAATTCGCCGCTGGACAACGCGCGCTCGCAAAGTTGACCCTGCGCCAACAGCTCGGCGCGGAAGGTGCCAGCCAATAGCCCAGATTCGACCGGGGGCGTGTAGCAGACGCCGTCGCGCTCCAGCACCAAGTTGCCGATGCAGCACTCGGTCAGCTCGCCGCGCTCGTTGTACAGCACCACATCGTCGCAATCCGGACGCGCTACCAACTGCCGGTCGTACATGGCCCGGTGAGTCGTCTTGTGGTACAGCAAGGGATCGGTGCTATCTACCGGCTCGGTGGCTCGCGCCACCCGCAGCCGCCGTGGCGGCGCGAGCGCCTGATGCTGCACGCAGACCGCGCCATTGCGAGCCAGCAGCAAGCGCACCCTGCACTGGCCTTCCATAGCCTTGGTCGCGTCTTGCAACTGCGCCCGCACGCGGTCGCCCACATAGCAAAATCCCCAGTAAGATGCCGATTGAGACAATCGCTCTAAATGTCTCTCTAACAGGAAGTAATACCCTTCTTCGTACAACAGCGTCTCCAACAACTCAAAAGACGGATGCGGCCGGGCGCGCAAGACCTCGGCCTTGATGAGACATTCGGCGTATTCCCCCGCGGCCGACGATTCCCAGACGATCCCGCCGCCCACGCCAAATTCGAGCTGTGCGCTCTCCCGGTCGAGATGCGCCGTACGAATCGCCACGTTGAAGCACGCCTCCGGCCCAGGCGACATATAGCCCATGCAGCCGGTGTAAATGCCGCGCGGGGCGCGCTCCAGTTCGGCGACGATTTCCATGGTCCGCACCTTGGGCGCGCCGGTCACCGAGCCGCAGGGGAAAAGCGCGGCAAAGAGGTCGGGCAGGCTCACGCCGGCTCTGAGTTGGCTTTCCACAGTAGAAGTTAGCTGCCACACCGTGGGATAGCACTCGACCGACCACAGGGCCGGCACCGCCACGCTGCCGATTTGCGAGATGCGCCCTAAGTCGTTGCGCAACATATCTGTAACCATCAAGTTCTCAGCGCGGTCCTTAGCGGAATTTTGCAGGTCGTCGGCCCGCTGTTGATCCTCGGCGGCAAAGCGGCCCCGAGGTCGGGTTCCCTTCATCGGTCGCACCGTGCAAAGCCCATCGCGCAGGCGGAAGAACAGCTCGGGCGACGCCGAGATCAGCACGTGCCGACCCAAGTCAAAGTACGCGCACAACGCCGACTCCTGCCCCTGCCCCATATCGCGGTACAGCGCCAGCGGATCGCCCTGGAAGCGACTGTGCAAGCGCAAGGTGTAGTTCACTTGGTACGTGTCGCCGGCCGCAATGTAGGCGCGGATGCGCTCGATGGCAGCCTCGTACTCCTCCCGCGACACCGACGGCCGCCACTCGTCCAACTCGTAGGCACCCAAACCAGCGCTAGATGCAGCTACCGGCGTCCGCTCCGCAAAGAGCCCAAAGTAGATCAAGGGAAGCGCACCTGCGGAGCGAGTGGTAAAGGCTGGGTCCAGACCGGCTGCGGCCTCGTAGCAGACAAAGCCCGCGGCGTGCAGCCCTTGCTCCACTGCCCGCTCCACCGCGCTGAGGGCCGGACGCACCTCGTCCGCCGTTGCGGCTACCACCTCGTCCACCGGATCGACAAACGCAAAGGAGCGCTCCTGCCCGCAGTGGGCATACGACGACAGCAAGACCGGACCGGCTAGCATCTTTGTGTCAATTTCAGGGGTCTAAGGTACGTCAGAGCAGTAGGTTTCCCAGATCAAGTGCTGCTCTATTCTGCCGCCGATTCATCCGGTTGTGCAGACGAATCCGGGCGATCCGTTTCCGGGACCGACCCCTCCTCTTCCGTTGCGGTCAGCGCACGGATGCGGGCGAGAATCGCCTCGACGGTCTCCCTCACCGCCGCGAGCAGCGCAAAGCGGTCGTCCATGACTACCTCCGCACCGGCATAGCGGTAGCGCACCGCATATTCGGTCAGCCACGCCAGCCGCTCGCCAGCCGAGGTGTCATTTTCGGCCGGATGCTGACGCACAATCGCCGCCAACCTCGTCAGGTCGTGGGTATTGCGGTACTCGGCGTCGAGCGAGGAAATCCAGCCTTTCAGCGCGTTTTCTAGCGCCTGCTGAGCGTGAAAGCCAATGGCTTCCTGAGCAGCGTTTGCCTCTACCAGAATTTTCAGCACGCCGAGTTCTCGCTCGGCATTGGCCATGCGCTGCTGTATGTCAGGCCAGTTGCTCGGTGCTGGGTTGTCGTAGGTCACTTTGTCTCCATTCGCGTCAAAGCCGTCGCGGACGGCCTGACCAGCCATGTGGTTGTGCGCCCGCCGCCCATCGTGGAAGGCCCCTTCGCTCATGCGGATCAAATCGACAACTATCGAGTCGCCATACAGTTCCTCGACTTTGCGGTGAGCTACCGCACTGGTGCGTTGGTACGTCTGCCGGTCCATCGGGCCGGGGCTGGTGATGATCAGCAGGTCAATGTCCGAGTCCGGGCTAAAGTCGCCCCGGGCGCGGGAGCCGAACAGAATGACCCGGTTTGGGTGGACCGCCTCGCCAACGGCGCGGGCAACCGCGCAGGCTTTCGGGTCGGGAGGCCGACGAGTTGGGGGCTTGGGCATGTCTCCATCCTCCATCGCTCGAATCCTCGGCCTCTAGCCTGCCGCCTCGCCGGGCTGGTACTCAATGCGCCGCATAAATCGCTCGCCCACATCGTAGTTTGGCTGGTCGGAGACAAAGCGCCACAAGCGCACGCGCTGCATCAGTTCGTAGCGCTGCTCGTTGCCCTCCCAGCCGTGGTTGGTCGATAGGATGCGACCGATTTCCGGGTCGTCCAGATCTGCGGTGTCAAAGTTGCAGACCTGCGGCCTCGTTGGGTTGAGCCGCAACTTGTACATGAAGCGGTTCTGCGCCGTGTAGTTGCTGCGCGCCCCGTGCCAGACGCGAGTGTTCCACACGTACATGGTCCCGGCCGGGCAGGTCGCCCAGATCTTGCCGCGCATGTGGTGGTAAATGGCAATCTCCCCGGTGCGCACATTGCGGAATTGCGTGCCCGGCACCAAGAAAGTACCGCCCATCTCGTCGGTGGTATCCGCCGGGAACAGCGAGAGCTGGATATCGAAGTAATGGTCGCGGAAGTCGATGACCGAGTCTTGGTGCATATTGGGGCCCTTGGTTTGTTCGGCCTTGGTCAAGTGCGCGGCGTGGTGGTCGTACAGGGGATCGGGGCCGACCAAGGAGTGGATGAGCCCCTGCACTTGCGGCAGCCGGAACGCATCGCCCAAAGCCGTGCCTTTGGGCCAAGTCTCCTCAAAGGGGGTCCCCACGGCGAGATAGCCCCGGTTGTGGTGCATTTCCTCAAGGCAGGCTCGGCACAGCTCTTGGGGCACCATTTCTTCGAATTTCAAATATCCCGAGGCGACGAATTGCGCCATCTGCTTCGAGTTCAAAAGATGCTCTTTCACGATGTGGCTCCTTTCTCTTTTTGCAGCTCGTTGAATTTCGACAGCACGACCTGGTAGGGCAGCGGTCCTAGTTCATAGCCCTCTTGGGGCGAGCGATGTTTGAGTTCCGACATCTGGATGACTTGCCAGCCGTCGCGCATGGCCGCCATGGCGTTGTGGTAGGGCGGATCGCTCTCCTCGACCAAATCGCCTAGACCCGTGCCCTTGGAGGCTTCGTAGCGCGCCCAAGCGACAACTTGGGCGTCGAGCGCCGGCGTGGTCTGAAAAAATACGAGAATGTCTTGCACTGCGGACATGAAAATCCTTCCGGTGATATAGCCATCCTAAATCATTCACGAGATAATCCGCCGATGGACGCGGACAGACGCCGAATTGTAGGGGCGAGCGATCGCTCGCCCCTACTGCAAGGCGATCCGCATATCGAATCGTTCAAATCATTCAGGACTGCTATATGAGGTTGAAATTGCCGCGTGGTATTCCATTAAAATATAGAAGCAACAAATTCGCTGGCACGCAATTTGCATAAGACCAAGAGAAGGTTTTTAGTACTCAAAACCCTTTCCTCATATAGGAGACGCACAATGCAAGACCTACTCTTACCGTCGGCGCTCGCCGCCATTTCTTTGGCGCTCGTCGCCACCGGAGCCGCCCAAGCCGACACCACGCACCAGTCCTTTGCCGTGGAGCCGGGCGACCGCCTCATAGTGGACACCGAATCGAGTGCCATTGAGGTCCATACCTGGGATCGCCCCGAGGTGGAACTGATCGTGGAACGAGCCGATAAACTCGATCTAACATACGATCAAGAGGCGGGTACCACGACTATCCGAGGCCGCAAAAAAGGTGCCGGCCTGTTCGACTTCTTCGGCCTTGTGAAGGGACGCGCGCCCCTGTTCCGCCTCACGGTGCCGCACCGGCACGATTTGGAACTGAGCACCTCCGGCGGTGGTATTGAGGTAGCCGATCTTCAAGGCCGCGTCTCGGCCCGGACTTCGGGCGGCAGTCTGAGCTTTGGCCACATCGAAGGACCGATCGAGGGCAAAACTTCGGGCGGGTCCATCTCTATAGAAGGCTGCTCCAGTACGGCGTCGGTATCTACTTCGGGGGGCTCCATCCGCATTGGCGAGGTGGGCGGAGAGGTGCGAGCTAAGACCTCGGGGGGATCCATCCACATCAGCCGGGCCCAAGGCGCGGTGCAGGCCAAGACCTCGGGCGGCTCTATCAAAGTGGATGAAGTGCTGGGGCCGATCGAGGCTCAGACGTCGGGCGGGTCCATTCGCGCCCAACTCTCGCAGCAGCCTCCCGGTCCCTGCCACCTCAAGACTTCGGGCGGCAATGTAGAGGTCTCCCTCGCTGCGGATATCGGTTTGCAGGTAGATGCCCGCACCTCGGGTGGGCGCGTTACTACCGACTTCCCGGTAGTAACGCAGGGCACGCTAAAGAAAAACAGCCTCAAGGCCGCGATTAACGGCGGCGGTCCCCTCATGACCCTGCGCACGTCGGGCGGGTCCATCCGCCTGCGCAAGCTGTAGTGCTGCACAGTACCGCCTTTTAGTCGAAGGGGTGCGGCGCGACGGCTTCGGGTCGTTGCGCCGCACCCCTTTTTGCGTTTTTAGGTCGCTGAGCCGGCAGCATCTAATGCGTCCGCACCAGCGGCGTCCACCGAGAAAGCGTATCTAGAGCCGCCAACTCCTCATCCCCCAACTCCACTTCCAGCGCCCCAAAGACCTCCTCCACGTGCTCGGGGCGATCGGGGCCGATGATCGGCGCGGTAACATCCTCGTTGGCCAAGATCCAAGCAATGGCAATTTGCGCCGGGGTCTTGTCCTGTGCCCGACCGATCTCGGTCAGCTTCTGCACGATCCGCTCGGCTTGGTCGTTCATGGCCTTGGCAAAGCGGTCGTCGTCCTGCCAAGCGCTATCCGTCGGCGGCTTTTGCCCCCGCTTAAAACGGCCGCTCAACAGGCCGACAGCCAGCGGACTGTAGGTCATCATGCCGAGGCCATACTGCCGACACAAAGGCAATATCTCCGGCTCTATCTGCCAGCGGTGCAACAGGTTATACCGATTTTGCAAAGTAAATAGTAGGTCCAGTCCTCCGCAATCGGCCGTCCACAGTGCCTCCACCACTTGGGCGGCGGTAAAATTGCAGGCCCCCACGTAGCGCACCTTGCCCTGCCGCACCAAGTCGTCAAACGCCCGCAGCGTCTCGTCGAGTTCGGTGTCTGGATCCCAGTTGTGCAGCAAGTAGATATCCACGTAATCCGTGTTCAAACGCTTCAGCGACCGCTCAATCTCGCGCATGATGGCAAAGCGCGACAAGCCTTGGTCGTTAGGGCCCTCCCCTATCTGGCTCCAGACCTTGGTGGTAATCACCAAATCGTCGCGCTTGCCCTTGATGGCCTTGCCCAACAACTCCTCGCAACGGCCCTGAAAGTAGAAGTTGGCGCAATCGATAAAATTGCACCCTAGATCAATGGCCGTCTCGACCGTACGCCTAGCGGTCGCCTCGTCCGTTTGTCCATGCCAATATCCCCGAAAAGCCGTGCCCAAACACAGCCGCGAGACCTTGACTCCGGCCCGTCCCAATCGCACGTAATCCATGTTTTCTCCTAATCTAATGGTGGTTGGTAAATCGTATGTCGGCGTGTTTCTTCCCTGTCATGCTGAGCCTTTCGGCTTCGCTCAAGATAAACTCCGCGCAGCGGAGCCGAAGCATCCCATACCTAAACATACGTCGATTATAGGTTTGTTGTGGGTGTCCACGTCCTCACCACGCCGTTGGCAAGTCGTACGTCGGCGCGTTCACGTGCCGCTGCAAGCCGATTTCGAGGCGGATTTCAGTCCCCGGCGGCAAGGCTACCGCAAAGTGCGCGTCATCTACGGCAACGCGCTTGGTCGCCTGCTCCACCGGCGGCGCAGCATAGCTTCCCACTACCCCTGGGTACGCACTCTCCAAGGAATTGTACGCGACCTCCCCAAACCGATGCTCGGCCAAAGTGCCAGCTTGCAGCAGCACCTTGCGGGCGTCTAGCGCACTGAGGTTTACCAGGTGGACCACGAGGCGATCCCGCTCCACAGTCTCGACGAGCGCGGCTACATCCGCTGGCAGGCCCGGGCGTTTGCGCTCGGCGTCAAAGTAGCGCAGCGGGGCCATCAAGATGCCGCCGTTGTACAGGAGCTGCGGCGCACCCAAGGTCAGTTGAATGAGCGCCTCGGTCGTCACCGAATTTAGCTGCTGCCACCAGTGGATGTGGTTGTCGCGGGGGTCGCTCTCATCGCGGCGGATAAGCTCCATCCGCCGATAGACTTGCGAGAGAGCCGCTTGGAGGATCTGCACCGGATAGTCGGGGTTTTCGCCCTTGAGATAGCAAAACCACGGCGGCTCGTGGTACGCGTCCTCTTTGTTGTGGAACGGCACCACCGTGCGCCAGTCGTAGCGCTCTTTGGCGCGCAGCATTTCGAGCATCTCCCAATCGACCGCTGCCCCGCTCGCATTCCACAGCGCGGCCGGATACATGGCCGCCAGCGGCTGGAAATCCGACCACCCCTTGGCCCCGTAGCAATAGGGCACCACAAAGCTGACCTTGTCGTCGCCGAGCGCGGTTAGCTGGCCGATCCAGTGTACGCCCAAGCTCATCTCGATTTGACCCAAGTCGGCCATCTTTCCCTGCTCTATAACCTTTCTGAGCTGGGTGCGGGGCAGTTCGAGATACTTTTCCTCGCCGGTCAGCAGATAGCAATGAGTCCCGGCCAAAATGGCCGCCATGGCGATGTTGTACAACCCGTGCGGCCACGTCCAGCCGTACATGCTCCCATACCAGCGCCCGTCCATGTATTCGCCGACCTGCCCGCTCAGCCCCACGTTGTCGGGCAATAGGCCCCCATTGGCCGCGGCTCTTTCGATCCACGCATCCACGTATTCGAGCAGCCAAGCGCGGTATTTGTCGTCGCCGGTCAGGTAGCAGGCGTTGGCGATCAGCGAGGTGACGTGCAGGTTGGTGGCGCAATCGCCCCGAGACATGCGCTCCTTCATGGCCTGCCCCATGCGCCGCGCTTTGGCCGGGTCCTTGAGGTCGGCAGGCGTGTCAATCCCCTCTAAGTCCTCGTAGGGCAAGCCATAGCACGCCATCCCCGGGCTGTATCCATACGACGGCTCCTCATTCTCTTCGTACAGCCAGCGCGGGCCCTTGCTGCCGTTGTGGGCGCACTTGATGATTTTGTGCTCTGGGTCGTAGTTGAGGGCCTCTGGGTCTTCGTTGAGATAGAAACCAGCAAAGCGCCGCGCCCGCGCCACATTCTCGGCGTGGGTCGGATCGGCCATGCACAGCAGGTAGAAGTAGATGTAGCTCTCGCTCTGGTGGAACTGGTCGTAGCCGATCTCGTATTCCTTATATACATGGCCGTACTCTACCATCAGTTCGGTAGTAGCCTCCCACTGCCGCTGGCCCAAGGCGAGCAAATGATCGCCGCCGCCGAGCAAGTACAGCAGCGGCCAGTTGTAAAAGCTCTCGTAGAAATCGTCGGCCCCATCGCGGGAGTGGCGCAGGCCGTCGCGCCAAATCAAGCGGCCGTCGGGGTGGGTGTACTTTTTCAGGAATGGATGGACGGCGTCCTCCATGACTTGAAAAAGCTGCCGCTCCAGCACGGCCCAAGCCGGGGGCTGCACTAGTGGCAGGGTGGCTTCAAGCGCGATCATTGCTTTTTTCCTGTGGGAAATGCTACGTGGGGTAAAATTAGAACAGATTCTTCAGAAACTCAGTAACCCTACTCTTAATGTTTTGGTGCTTTCCTAGTTTTCTGTAGGCGGCTGCTTGATTTCGGATCTGTAGGCGGCTGCTTGATTTCGGATACGATTGATTCAACAGAGATTTTAACTCTGATCGCTTTACATATAGCCACAAGAGCCCAGATTATTGAGCCTCCTGTCAAGATTAAGAAAATCGCCCTCCAAGTTGCTGCGGGAATAGCGAATTGGTCTTTGAACTCAGTCGTGGTTAGTGCAAGAACGAGTGTCAGCAAGGGGGCTAATGGTGTCCACCACTTCCGTTTGGAATCAAGATGGTCAATAGCTTTGTATAGACAGAGTCGGAGCTTGTCTTCGGTGGTGATAATAAAAACCGACTCTAGATTCCAGTGTATTTTACTTGTTTGGTAGAACTTTTGTTGGATTGCCTCCTCAAATTTTTCTTCTTCATTCATCGTGAATCTCTTTCATCTTTTCGAGTGCCTAGGTCCAGCGCTGGGTGGGCATCGGCAACTTGAGAAGCGGTCAACATTTTGGCAACTATATCGTGTTTTTGGCGTGCTTCTTCGTTACCCTGTGCCGCGGCGAGCTTCCACCACATGCATGCCTCCATATAGTTTTGCGGCACGCCTTGGCCGTTTGCATACATCACGCCGAGGTCGTGCTGAGCTTGAGCAAGCTCTTGCTCGGCTGCTTTGCGGAGCCACTTCACCGCCTCCACATAGTCTTGCGGCACACCATTACCAATGGCATACATCGCGCCAAGGTTATGCTGAGCTTGAGCAAACTCTTGCTCGGCTGCTTTACGAAGCCACTTCACCGCCTCCACATAGTCTTGTCGCACGCCATTGCCAATAGAATACATCATGCCAAGGACGTTCTGACTTTTAGCATGTTCTCGCTCGGCTGCCTTAAGGAGCCACTTCACTGCCTCTTCATCGTCTTGCGGCACACCACGACCAGCGGAATACCTCCAGCCAAGGTTATACTGGGCTTCTGGATCGTCTTCATTGGCTCGCTGTCTTAGGTTTTCTATCTCATGGATCGCGTCCATAACTCCTCCTTTTCCTCCATTGCTGTTATCTTTTTCATCACCCCTTCCCCCCTTCACACTCCATAGTATCCTAGTAGAGCTTTTGCAAAAACTCGGTAAAGCTGCTTGCTATTGGGGCCGTTTTATTGCCTTCTTGATCCCAAAAAAGCACCGCATTAATCTGTCCATCTGCCGCGCTAAAGGCGATTAGGTTTCCAAACGGGTCGCGGGCGATGGGAATTAGGTTATCGACACCATATTCAACGGCAATGGCCTGCGCCATAGCGACCGTTTCCTCGAGATCAATCATGTAATCAAGGACCCGTTCCTCTTGTAGTTCCGTAGCGAATCGCTCCAAGGTAGGCTTTCCCCTGTTGCATTTCGCAAGCGATCTCTTGTAATCCTCCGGCAAGCTAAGACCGAAATGCTCCTCAATTCTAGCCAACTGGCCCTCGTCTAATGGCGCGACGTATTTCCACTCTAAGCTCATAATGCGCTCTCTTTCTGTCATCGAGCTTCCCTACCGCCGCCCCAGATATTTCGGCCCCCTGTATGCGGCGTCTTGGCGTGTACTTCAGTGTCGACTAACTGCATGCGTCCCGGTTCTTCATGGTGATGCCAAGTGTACCCCTCGGGCTTATCGCCGTTGCGAATCTGTTCCAATTGCCGGTCTGCGAGCTGCTCCGTATCGAGGGTGCCATTCTCATAAGCCTGACACAATTGTTCATTCAAATGCTTGGCTTGCTCGTAATCGCTTGCCTTGTGTAGATCTTCAGGAAGCTGGGCGTCATATACACAATGATTTTCAGAGAAATCGGGAAATACCCCCTCTTTGAACCCTTCGTTTGTCTCGACTAATTTAGCATCAAAGAAAACTCCCGTTTCAGGGTGTACTGTCCCTTCTAAATGTTGGTTTATATTGTTCTCGATTCTTGGTATAATTTCAGCACGAAATGTCTCATCCTGAAGCATTCTATCAACCTGCCCCTTTATGATCTCACGTGGCTGTTCTTTCTCTATAGCTTCAAGGGTCTCGCTCAATTCGGTTGCCCCGCTGATTGAGGATTCGGCAACGCCTTCAGCAACCACTTCTCCAGTGGCTTCTATAGCAGTCTCAGTAGCACCCGCGGCTATCGCGGTTTCAACCACCATCACATCACTCTCTTCCTAATTCTAATAGTGTCCACTGTCTCTCGTTTAGCCTCCGCATCATCTAAGAGCAGCATGTTATCAACGATTTTATTAATGTCTATTTCCGTTTTTTTGCATTCCTTAATGGCATCATCTGACAGGTTTTCCCTAATGCGTTTTCGGCTACATCCGCCCAGCCACTCGTCGAATTCATATATGAATCTTTCGCGATTAAAGCTAGTGCGATCATTCCAGAGTCGATTCACAGCGTCTGAAACCTTGTCGTCTATCAATTTTTCATTTGTAAAACCTAAAGTTGCTGAGAACAGGGCGCGGCAAAACCACTCGTATAAAGCACGTTCTATGGTTTCGTCCTCTATGTACGTAAGTTGTTCTACTTTTTTCACTGTTGCTATGGCCTCGGGCAATAGGTCGTCAAGTTCAAAATTTGACATGAAAAGTGAATTGACCAGCCTCAGAGAAATAGCTTGTAGGTCCTTGCTTTCCAGCAGACCACTCTCATGTAAGGAGAGTTGCAAATCCAAATCTGAGCACTTGATTCGCGTATCGTCAATCGCTTCATTCAATAGCTTATTGAAAATGGCAATTTCGACGGGCTTTGACATCCCCTCTTTATGGGCGAGCGCCGTGCCCGCAGCGAGTTGGTTCAAATATCGGCATTCCTTTTCCTCCAATCCCAACCCCGTCCCGACGGCGATCTGGTCGTCCAAGGAAACGAGCCGATGAATAATTTTCGTATTGGTGTTTTTAATGACATCCGGGGCTATTTTGGTCGGTATCTGCTCGGCGACAATCACGCCTTGACCATAAGAGCGCATCTCGGCGATGAGGTTGCAGAAAGACTCCACGGCTTTCCCCTTGGGGTTGCCCAGCATTTCATGGGTCCGCTCGGTCTGGACATTTTTAAGCAGCCTGTGCGCTTCTTCGATAACCAAAACATGCCGCAAATCATCGCTGTCGTGTAGGCTACTCGTACGTGCCAAATTCTGTCGATACTCACTCACCAACGATAGCATCAATCCAACAAAGAATGCCTTATCGTCATCATCGGAAAGCGATTCAAGTTCAAGGACGACATTTTTGTTTAGCAACTCCTTTAAGTCAATCGCGTCGTGCGTATTGAAGAGAAAGCCCTTCGCACCAACGGACAAGGATTCGAGACGCGCTACAATCGCACTACGGATATTGTCCCGTAATTCCCCTTTGTATCCCATCTTTTTTACATATCGATTCACTTCGTCAATCAAATTTCTAATCGTAGGATAGATATAGGGATGCTTCTTTTGATCCTCGAATGTTTCTATTGCGACGCGCTGGTGTTTGCCCGTGGTCAGATTCCATCCACGATCTTTATAGATGTTATAAATGCACTTTTCGAGGATATAGGGCATCGGGCCATAGAGCGAGAAACTCGCATAAAAAATGGACTTTAGATTGTCAATATGGGTGATAAGCGATACTTCAGGTAGTACCATGAAAGGATTGTGGCGTATCGGTGCAGTACCTGCATCTCCAACGGTGTACACGTGCAGATTTTCGCCGTACTTTTCTTCAGCCAATAACCTACGGTATTCTCTCTTAGCAGATTCAATCACCAAGAAATGCGTATCTATACTATGCAGAATGTGCTTAACCGTCGTCGTCTTGCCCGATCCAGTAAGACCAGATACAAAGATGTGTTTTCGGACATCGTCTTCTGATATTGTAAATTCAGAGTCTTGAACGACTCGTCCGTGCTCTGAAATATGGCCGATTGGACACCCTGAGCGGTCTATGGTATCTGTCAGACTTAATGCAGGTTTGACGCGAATGTCGTAGCCGGGCACAGAATAAAGCGGTGGTGCCATGAGCAGTGCTGCTTCATCACTCGATAAGAACGACACCAGTTTATTTCCCTTGATAAGAGATTGCCTATCTCTCTCTTTGGGAATAAAAAGTGGAACTTCATTTAGCTGATCGACGACATTTCGCATAGGTAGCGCATTAGGATCGGCCTTAATTAGCTCCCCGGCTAAGGTCCCGGATAAAATCTTCGAGGCTGTGGGAGATGTGGTTGCGTACGCAATAAAATTCTCCCAAAGTCCGGTGTTCAGACCATTGCGCAATCTGGTGATCATCTTATCCGCGATATTCTCTAATTCCATCGCAAGAGTGTTCTGTTGTTCGTAAGAAAGACTTTGCCCGATGCTTTTAGACCAGCCGGTAGTATCTGTTTCTGAATGGCTCGAGAATTTTGTTTCGTTGTAAGAATAGCCCGCAGAAGGCAAAACTGCCAGAATCGGGGTTGTAGTGGACTTTGTCCCACCAAAAAGTCCATGCCATTTTGAAGACAGATAATGGGGTACACTAGTTATACTCCCAGGATTCGCTCCTATTCCCACATTGAATCCATGAGAGCTTGCTTCACCTACTGTTTCTTGAACCGCATGGCTCTGGTTTACGCCTATATTCTTATCAGAGCCGATTGTCCTATTTGCCAGAGCGTGACATCGATCTTTTAGTGCCATTAATTGGTGGAGCTGTTGTGCTGCCTCGTGCTTCGCAACGGGGCGAGAGACGATCACTAAGAGAAATTTCTTGGCATTCATGCTTCTGATGACCGGAGTAAGATCGAATGTCTGCTTCTCATCGTCGATTTTCTGTATTGGTACGCCTGTCAGGATGCCGCCGTGTTTTTGCCCTTGAAGTCTATTCTTTAGGATTCTCTCCTTATTGGATTCATCCTCAAACCTGATACCTTTCCCAGGATAAACTCCTTCCAATTGCTTCCAGAATACCTCCTTCACGTCCTTATCCTTGGCACTACGTACGCCGAGAAAGATGTCAACCGTGCCCCCACCGTTCCCCGAAATGATTGTCGCCAGCGTATAGTCGGACTGATAGGCGGCAACAATTGCGGCCTGATGTCTTTTATAGACCAAATCAGCTACATCTTGAGCGTCTGAGGAAACGGAAATCTCCCCAGTGCGAAACAGAAAAAGCGAATCAAGAAATCTTTCAACATTATCCCGATCCTGTACAGTATTATCTTTGAGTAGTGACGTATCTGTTGACTCAAGGGTCCAAGGGAGAAGATCTGAGAAAATCTCGTTCAGTACTTCAGCACCCTCTTCTTGGTCCAGCACTTTTTGCTCTTCAAGAGCTAATAATTCATCTTTTTTATCTGCCACCGTCTTTTCCTTCGCTTTAGCCATATCACAGATTCCCCCCGATTCTTTGACATATTTGTATTTTGTCGTCTATATTTTTCTTTTCTTTTTGTAAACGTGAAATTTCCCTAGCTAACTCGTCATTTGCTTTCTCTTCTTCCTGAAGTTTCTTCAGAGCTAGCTCTGGTTCCCTAATAGTTTCGTCGAATTTACACTTATACTCCTTATCACAGCATTGATTTATAAAATGCTCAATTTCTTTGTGAAGTAGTGTCTTATTTTTTTCTAATTGATCCTTAAGCAACGGTTGAATCTTCTGCCAAATCTGTTGTGGACGAGATTTTCTTATACTCCTCTTTCTTATATAGTCTAATATATGAAAGGGTAAAGTCTTAAAGGGCCTCCAACGACTCCCTTCTATTTCGTCTATTTGTCTTTTTATTTCTTTATCGGCTGTATTTAATGCCTCTTCCCATATATTATTGACTGATATTCTTGGCACAGACACTCTACTTTGTAGTTCAATATTCTTGCCTGTTATTCTTTGTACCTCTACTCTCAACGAATCGGCAAATTGCTTCTCCAATGAATTAACAAAATTGCTTGTTTTACCATCATGATTTTGACACAATTTTTCTAAATGAAAAAGAACATACTGTTCACAAGAAAATATTCTCTCGTCAGTATTATTGATACTATTTTTAGCATCATTTACTATTTGATCTATTTCATTATAATTATAATATTCGTTGCTCCCGTTACTATTGCAGAGAGAGAAGTACTCCATCAAAGAAGATATAGATTTTTCATAGTCACTTTCTATCTTATCTATTTTTTTCTTTTGATCCTGTATATTCGATGCAAAAATCTGAGGATCCTTATATCTACTTTTACGAGGCTCTATGATACGCTCGCTAATCCTATCTCCAAGGTCTTTATAGTTTTTTCCCAGATGACTAGCAAACTCCTTCATCTGATCAGAAGCCGATTCTTGTGCATCTTTCTTAATCCTTTCGCGGATCTTACTGAAATTCGCCTGCTTTTCTAATAGGTCGATAAACTTAAATGGATTACCATCTGCCGTAGTTAAGAATTTAGCAGCTAGATGATTCAATTTCTGGTCTGATACAAGTATGTTATTAATTTTATCCATCGTTACCGTTTCTACTCCATAGAATTTTGGCAAGAATTTTGGCAAATGTAGCTCAGTCAGACTATCAACGAAAAAGATGTTACTTGAGCCGATTTTAGAATAAATTTCCTCGGCCTCATTCAATATTCTCTCTTTGTCATCTTCACTCTTAGGATCGCTTCTGTGAGTCAGGACGAGTATAAGACGACCTTTAACTCTTTCAGGTAGCTTCTCCAAAGCATCGTGAAGTGCCTTATTTTCTAGCGGTACTTTTTGCAAACAGATAACCGCATTAGCTTCGTTGATGAATTCCTTAGTTTGATCCTCTAGTCCGCCAGTTGCATTGATCCCCGGCGTATCAACAATCCTAAAATGCTTGAGTTCAGAAACATTGTGCGGATAATAAAGAGAAACTACTTGGGGAATCTTATCACATGAGATGTTATTCTCAATATATTCACGGATTTTTCTTCTAAATTTCTCTTCACCCGAGTTGCGTATATTCTCAAGATCAGAAGAAAGAAAAGCTTCCAATTCTTCTTCCTCAAATACAGCCTTTCCTTCCCTTTTATCATACTGCTCAATCAAAAACTTATTGACTTGGACGATGGGGATGCCTCGGTATTCATCATTTACAGAAGCAATATCTTTGAGAAATAGAGCTACTTCATCTTCGGGCGTTTGTGGATTATCCTCAATAGATCGCTCTTTACCGTTAGCAAAGATTACTTTGACTTTCTTTTTATTTGATTTGTGAACCTCAATGATTTCAGAGGTCGCTTGCAAGACATCAGAAGGCAACATTTCCTCTTTAAGAAGTGCATTGATGAAGGTCGATTTGCCTGCTTTTACTTCTCCAAAAATAGCAAGCAAAAATTTCTCCTCAGCAACATTCTTCTGTATATCCTCTAATACTGCATCAATCTCATAACCGCTTTCGCTGAAATCTTTGCACAAAGATCCCAAGGAGCTATAGAGGTCCAATAATCCCTGTCTATGTTTTGAGAGCTTTTTGTAGTCCATCACCTAATCGCCTCCTAATCCTATCTCAAAAACAATCCTTATTAGCCTGTAATGGTAGTATTGCTGGCCATATGAGTCAAGCAGGAACAGGCCCCGGGCCTGTCCTCAGTTCGTGTGCCTATATCTCCCTCCTCACCCCTTACCGCCCTTCACACTCCACACCGCCCCCGTAGTGTACGTATTCCGCTCCGAGCACAAAAACTCAATCACTTCGGCCACCTCCTCCGCGTCTGAATAGCGCCCGATCGGGTTGCCCGGATCGCGCAGGTGCTTCTCGTCAAAGCGCGGCACGACCATGTCGGTCAGCGCCCGGCCCGGCTCGACGCCGTTGACGAACACCCCTTGCCGCGGCCAAGCGTCGCCCAACGCCTGAATAAACGACCACACCGCCCCCTTGGACACCGAGTACGGCACCTGATAGGGACTGCCGTGGCGCCCACCCGAAGAAATCGTCACGCAGCGCCCCCACCCCCGCTCCAGCATGTGCGGCACCGCCGCCTGATGCGCGTAGTACACCCCGTGGACATTGATCTGCATAACCTTGGCAAACTGCGCGGGCGTCTGCTCGAAAAACGGCTTCTCCCACCCCAAGATACCGGCGCTGCACACTAGGATATCCAGCCGCCCAAAAGCTGTCATCGTCTGCGCCACCGCCTCGTGTATCTGTCCCTCGTCGGTCACGTCCGTCTCGACAAAAAGTGCCTGTTGCCCCATCGCCTCGATCTCCCGAACCCGCTCCTGCGCTGGTTCGGCCAGCACATCGACAATGACAATATGCCGCCCGGCCTCGGCCAAGCGCAGCGCGGTCGCACCGCCGATGCCGCGCGCGCCCCCCGTAATCAGGGCCACCCGCTGCTCCACCGGTGCTGCAAATCGCAAATGTGCCATACTATCCTCCCCTTCCTTGCGCGGTCGCGCGGTTTTTATAAAAATAAGCAGTCTAGTGCCACTAATAACCAACCCTGCCCCTTTACGATATATATGGAGCGCACAAAATGAAAATCGAACAGATCGAATCCTTCCTCATCGGCAACGGCTACGTCGTCCGCATCACCACCGATACCGGCCTGACCGGCATCGGCCAAACCGCCTGCTGGGGCTATCCCACCGCCGTGCAGAGCATCGTCGATGTCTTCAAAGACTACCTCATCGGCCAAAATCCCCTTCGCATCGAACACCACTGGCAGCACCTCTACCGCATGGCTCCCTTCCGCGGCACGGCCATCATGGGGGCCGTCTCAGCCGTGGATATCGCGCTGTGGGACATCAAGGGCAAACACTTTGAGGTGCCGGTGTGGGAGCTGTTGGGCGGCAACGTCCGCGACAAGATCCGCCTGCACCTGCTGTCTGGCGGCCGCACCCCGGAGGACATGTCCAACGCCGTGCAAGCCGCTGTCGCCGAGGGGTTTACCGCCATCAAGTTCGACCCCATCACCACGGACTGCCACGACAAGGGCCAAGCGCGGATGATCCAAACCGCCGTCGAGCTGACTGCGACCGCACGCGAAGCTGGCGGCCCGGACTTGGACCTGATTATCGAGTTGCACCGCAAGCTGACGCCGATGGTCTCCCTATCGCTCGCCGAGGCCCTCAAGCCCTTCCACGTCTTCTTCCTCGAAGACCCGATCCAAATCGATAGCATCTCAGCCCAAGCCCACATCGCGCAAAAATCCACCGTGCCCTTTGGCAATGGCGAGCGCTTTGTGTCTATATGGGAGTTCCGCGAGTTGTTGGAGCAGGGCGGCCCCCAGTATTTGCGACCGGATGTGGCCTTGGCCGGCGGCATCTCGCACTGCAAAAAAATCGCCGCTATCGGCGAGTCCTACCACTGCGCGGTGGTGACCCACAACTTTTTGGGACCGCTGATTACCGCCGCCGCCCTGCACCTCGACGCCTCAATTCCCAACTTTATTACCCAAGAGTACACCAAAGGCGACGAAGCCCCGCACCACGCGGTCTATCGATGCGCGTTTAAGCGCGAGGGCGGCTATATCCCGATTCCCCAAGCCCCGGGCCTCGGCGTGGAGCTAGACGATGCATTAATCGAGCAAACGCCCTACAAACCCATCAACAATGCCTCCACACCGCTGCGCGTTGATGGCTCGGTATCCTATGCCGTATGAGAGCAGCCGCCTGATGTCTTCAGTCAATTAGAAATATGCACGGGAACATGCCGACAACCACGACCCTAACACAGGAGGCCACATGAACATCCTAATTTTATCCGGCTCAAACCATGGGTTTGCGGCCAGTGCCCCGGTCATCCGCGAGTTTTTAAGCACGTACGACGATCTATCCGTCGCGCTTGACGACGACAAGGACGTGTTGGCGTCAGATGGTCTGCGAGATTTCGATGTGCTAATCCACGGCACTGGCTTCACGCGAGGCGAGCGACAGGAAGACGGCACCGTGCAGCAAGTGCCCGTACTGACGCCCGCGCAGGAAGAGGGACTGTTCGATTTTGTCGCCGGTGGCAAAGGGCTAGTCGGCATCCACGGCACTGCGTGGTGTATTGGCGGCAAAGCCGTGGACCTGCTTGGCGGTCACGCCAACTGGCACCCGCCGGGATTGACCTTCACCGTCGCCATTGCCGACAGCGATCACCCCGTTACGCATGGCGTGCCCGATTTTGACGTGGAAGACGAGATTTACATGTCGGCGTGGGACCCGGCCATCCGCATCTTGGCCACCGCCGAGTGGAGCGGCAAGCAGCATCCCCTAGCGTGGGTCAAGCCCTATGGCGCAGGACGGGTGTTTTACACGGCGTTGGGACACGGCCCGGGAACATTTGCACGCCTAGGCATGCAGCAGATAATGGTGCAAGGAGTGCGGTGGGCCGGGGGAAGTCTATAAAAACCCGCCCTGCGCGTCCGACCACTGCCCACAGCGGATTTCCAAGGTCTGCGTCACCGGCGTCCGCAGGGCGATGAGCACCCGCAAACGCCCCTCGTCGATCTCGCTATTGCGCATCCGCCACATGGTGTGTTCCATAGCCCCCGGACCAAGGCGGATGGCGTCGTTGCCCATCCGGTAGAGCGCGTGGCCTGCTTTGAGAAAGACCGTGTGCCCAGCGCGGCCCTCGACGAGCGCACTGTCCATCTCCAAGGTGCCGCCCGGCTCAAAGACCCCTTCAATCTGAAAGGGCACCCCTTCAACGCCCCCTGTAGTGCGGATATGGAGGTCAAAACCACCGGCCACCTCCTCAGCGTACAGCTCGACTTCCAGCGGCGGCAATTCATACGTCGCCCGTCGCCCTCGCACCTCTTGCCAATTGTCGGCATTGACTTGCTCGGCAATCGGCAGCCAGTAAATCCCCCCTACGTAATCCTTTTCTGGGTAGATGCGGTTGCGGCCCTTGTGCTGCATCCGCACCCCCTTATCCGCTTCAGCAAACTCCTCACCGATAAATTGCCCGGTGGCGAAATAGGTCGATGATATCTTCACCGCCGCCAATTCAGCCTGCCCGCAGACCACGCTAAAGGGCGCGGTCAGACCCGCCGCGGCCGTAGCACTCACCGCGCCTTGGCGCACTCGCCACAAGCCGGACGCGGGATAGACGCGGCTGTAGTGCTCGGGCAAAGGCGTCCGCTCTATACACGTCGCTTGCCACTCGGAATGCAGGACGTAATTCGGCAAACAGACCAAACCGCTGCCGCCGCGCGCGACCAATAGGTCGGCCACAGCCGCGTAAAAGCCATTGTCGTCTAAATGGGCCAAGGCGTGGTAGCCATCGGCCAAACCAGTCGGCACGGCTCGCGTTCCGCGATCCTGCCGCGTGGAAATGCTCGTCACCGCAGTGGCGTCGGCGTGGAGAAGATGGTAGGACAAATCCAAGTTCTGCCGCACGGGCTCCAGCAAGTCGGGCCGTGCAAGCACTTGTGCCGCACGGATTAAGGCGCGGTTGACTACGGCATTGTACACGCCTGTGCTCCGCTCGCTGTACTCGCCGTCGGCATTGATGTCAATGCTTTCGCCGAGGTACGCGTCCACGGTCGCGCCCACTTCTAACTCAGGATAGAGAGCTTGGGCTTGGGCCAATGCGGCAACCAGCACCCAGCGGTGATTGGGCGTGTGGAAGCCGCCGGCGACCATGCCCGGCGCTCCGGTCCGTATCAACTCACCCAAAGCGTCCGCAATCTCGGCAGCTCCTTCGTCGTCCGCAGCCTGTTGCCGCGCCGCAAACACGACCGGCGCGATGGCCTGCACCACAAAGCCTGTGTCCGGGGCCGAGTCGAAGTTGGTGGTCAGCAAGTCGAAGCAACCCGACGGATTTCGATACCGGCGGGCAAACTCAGCGGCGAGAAGGATCCGCTGCAAAAGCTCTTCGCTGTGGTAGTGGCGCGACTCGGATAGGAGATAGGCGTAGCCAAGCGACGCGACCGCGCTGATGCTTTGCGAACCCACCAGCCGGTCGCCGTCCATAAAGCCGCCGCAATACGGGCTTTCCTCGTCCAGCACTTGGCGCGTCAGTACGCCCTCGACCTGCTGGTCTAGCTCGCCGACGAGCGGCGCGTACGCAATCATCGCCGCTTCCTCTCCAGCGACCGATACGCCGCCTCGGTGAACTTGGCTACTGCCACGGCAAAATCCGCCGGCTCATAGCCCTTGCCGCCATTGCGAATCCAGCGCAAAAAGGCCGCGTCCGGCGTATCCTCCCGCACTCGCTTGGGCACCTCCAACGGCTCCCCGTTCAGCAACACCTCCCGCACCTGCCACTGGTGCAGATGAAAGACCAAAGTCCCCTTGTCGCCGTGGATGGACAGCCGCTCGTCGTGTCGGCTCGCGCTGCCGATAAAGCTCAGCGACCCCAGTGCGCCGCCGCGAAACCGCGCATTGACCACGGCATCCATATCCACCCGCTTGCCCCGCTTGTCCATGAAGGCCGAGACCTTTACCGGCGTCAAACCAGTAATCCACAGCACCGCGGCCACCAAGTGACTGCCGGTGTCCATAAACATCCCGCCTCCTGCTAGCTCGGGCACCGTCCGCCATCCTCTGCCACCCCAATTTTGCGTCACGTAGGCAACTACTCCCTTGATCTCGCCGAGGGTACCCTTCTGCACCAGTTCCCGCGCATAGGCATACGCCGGGTAAAAATTGCGCTGATAGCTTACTACCAACAGGCGCTCGCGCTCAGCGGCCAGATCAATTAGAGCCTGGGCATGGCGTGCCTTTGTCGTCAGGGGTTTTTCGACCAGAACGTGCAAATCCCGCTCCAACGCATGGCGCGCCTGCGCGTAGTGGGTCGAATGCGGCGAAGAGATCAGCACTCCGTCGAGCGCGTCTGCGCCAATCATCTGCCGGTAGTCGGCGTAATAGGCAGCCTCAGCGCCCCACGCTTCTAGCAATTGCTGCGCCGATGCCTCCTCAGGATCGGCAACCGCCACCAACTCTACGCTACCATCGGCTTTTAGCCGGGGAATGTGCGCACCGCGCATGTTGCCGCCACAGCCGATTAGGCCGAGGCGAATTTTCCTTTTTGCCATTGCGTTTCTCTCAGTTTACTAGGTTGTAGTAGGGCCTTCTCAAGTGGGGAATCAGTAGCCGGTAAAAGCATTAGGTTCACCGTTGGGCTCGCGCGCTTTGATCCTTTGATCCTTTGTCCAGATATGCACCCGCCATACTTGGCCCCTATAGGTGGTCTGACGAAGACGATCTGCCTCGTCAATGAGCGTGGTATCAACGAGGCTCACCCCTTTTTCACGAGAATGGTCAACAAAACCGTTTATAAGTCTCTCTACTGTGCTCATGTCAAGCGCTGGCAACAGATTCCAAGGAAGATTTTCTCGGATACTGGATACTACGGTATCCCTGAGCTTCTCCGATAGTTTCCTGCGTAATCCACCATCTGGTACATCGGCGATGTGACCTGCCAGTTCAAAAATTGCAGGTAGGCTAACGTACAATCTTGCCCCAGCCTTTACCGCCTCTGCAAATCGCCTTCTTACCTCAACAATATCTTTCTTTGTGGAATAATGAGGCACAGCAAAAAGCTCGCAGAGATAGCTTGTATCTACCACGTAAACAGGGGTGACCGTCACGACAAGTCCTCTAGCCAAGCCAGCGCCTTCTTCTTTTGCTGTTCCTCAAATTCTGGAGCCAGATACTGATCGACGACCCGTCGCGTCACCAGATCGCCAAGGCGACCGCGTTCTAGGAACTCGTCGTATCGAGGCAACTCGTCGAGCCGAACTAGGCTGACGCTCTCATTCTTGTCGTCCCAAGTACATAAAACCACCCCTTCTAGCTGCTCCCGCGTGAGGAAGTTCATAGTGGCTGGATTGTGTGTGGTTACCAAAACCTGCAAATGGCGATTCTTAGCAACTTCGGCAATCGCCTCAGTGAGAACCCCAACTCGACTAGGGTGCAGTCCATTATCAAACTCCTCAACAACGATACGAGAGCCTTCGGATACCGTCTCAAACGCGGTGAGAATCGCCAGTGTTCTCAGTGTTCCATCCGACAAAACACGCGCATCGACCTTGTATCCTGAACTTTCTTGAAAGCCGAAAATCACGTCTTTCAACTCCGTCAGCGTAAAACCGAGCTTCTGGTATGGCTCGTCAGGCAACTGACGAATCTTCTCAAGAAGTCGTTGTAAGGTCGCTCGCTGATCTTCGTCTCCCGTACTGAGTCCATACAAAACGGCCGACAAATTGGATCCATTCCTCTTCAGAATAGTGTCCCCAGCACGCTCATAGTTACGCATCAGTTTAGGATCGGGATCAAAGACAAAAGACGCTTGTAGGTGAAACATAGTCCTCCGCACAAGCTGAAGACAATTTTTGTACGATATGTTTTTTGAGGCGGCGAATTCTCGATATTGTGATAGCATTGATCGGTCCGAAGACACCTGTACGTGAGGTTTTCTGCCGCCTCGTGCAAAATTGTCGTACTCGACCGTGAGGTCACGGGATGTAGAATCCGGCTGTTTGGGTAGGGTCTTATAAAGCGTCCGGTCGCCAACCTTCAGCCTTTCGCCTATAATCTGCGGATACGGTCGCGTACAGATTCCAACGTCATACCAAAACGGACGTCTCTGGCCTTCAAACCTGACATTTGCTGAAAAACCGAGCTGGAATCGGTCTTTCCCCTCCCGTCCACAAGCCTGCAATCCGCCCCGTACTTCGAGGCCACTACTGCCCCTCCCAATGTCGCCGATCTCGTATAGCGGCTGACCACGAGCGACAAAGGACAGCAGTTCGATGGCCTCAATAACATTACTCTTTCCCGATCCGTTGGGTCCTATTAGCAGACTGAACGGCCTGAGCAGGTTAATCTGGGCGTCGGCGAATCCCTTGTAGTTTCTTAGATGGTGCATGTAGTCGCTCTCCTGAAGTGTGATTTTATCCGTAGAGGACCTCCTGCGGCGCGACTGTGCAGTTTACGTGAATCTACGGGCGGCTCCGCCTCGGCGTCTCAATCTACTAGGTTAAAAAGCGGCGCGACCCCACCGAACATCCCCGGAAAGCGGAACACAGCCTCGTCTTGGTCGCGGATGCGCGCGAGGACCGCTTCGTCGAGCAAGGCGCGTTGGCGGTCAAAAAGAGCTTGCTCCTCTGCGACCGCGTACGAACCCTCGCACCGCGCCTGCTCTTGTGCAGCGGTGATTTCAGGATCGCCGGCCAGTTTTTCCGCCATCGTCCCGAAGAAGCGTTCCAGCAACGGTCGATGCTCGCCGTCGGACGCTCTTGCAGCAGCCGCGTCAAAAGCGGCGTGGCACTTCACCAGTCGCTCGCGCCAGTCGTCGGGCACTGCGCCATCGAGGGTGAAGGGCGCGGCGTGCCCCAACAGCGGCGTGCGATCCTCGGTCTGGAAAGCTACCAGTACGCAATGGTGCTCCAAGGGCCGAGCGCGGAATCGGACGATGCTCCCCGGCTCAATATCGGCGATCTCCCCAGCGGCGAGCGGCTGCGTTTTTACTCCGTCCATGGAGAGCACGTCCAAATACGCCTCGGCACAGAAGTGGGCGATAATATGCTCGCGGGGCCGCCCTTGTATCCCGCAACGTCCAAAAGGCAGCGAATACACCCAGTCGTCCTCAGTCGCATCCTCGCCCGCCCCGTGCAACTGGCGCAAGGCGCGGCAAAGGCGCTCAGCCTCGCCTGCCGCATCCGTAGGTCGCGGCACGACCGCCCCTGCTGCATCCACTTCCACCCGATAAGGCACCCCGTACCCAAACAGCCGCGCCCTCAACGGATCACCCATTTCGTCCATCCTCTAGCAGTTCGTCGGCGCACTCGGCCACCTTGCGAAAGGCCGTGGCGTATTGCCCGATGATGGTGGCGTCGTAGTGCTTAAACCACGGAATTGAGTAGATGCGGCCAGTCATGCGCTCGGTCACCGGCAGACTGCCCGGCCCCTGCCGCAGGTCGCGGTTGGAGTGGGCAATGCGCGTGGGTTGGCCGTGTCCATAAATGTCGGCCTCGTTGAGCACTGGGTGCAGGTGCATCAGTTCATTGGCTCCCGGCATGATCTTGTACGACCCGGTCTCGGCTGTGACCGCCGCGCAGAATCGCTCGACCGGCAGGCCGCCTAGCTCCTCGGGCGCGTACAATCCCTTGGCCGCGTACCAGCCGCCCATCGTCGAGCCGCTGTCGGCCGGCGGTCGATGCGCTCTCAGCCCTGGGACGCCTTCGAGCAGATCCCAGAAGTAATTCATCGCCCGCTGAATTTCCCGCATCCGCTCGTCGTAGTGCTTTAGCTGCGTGCGGCCCACCGCCGAAGACAACTGATGCATCCGGTATTTGTATCCGCCCAGCGGCATCCTAGCAAAAGGCTTCAACGCGGGATTTTCTAAGGAGCGAGTGCGCTCATAATGTCCAAAAGCCGCAGCGCGCTCGTACAGGGCTTGATCGTCAGTAACCATAAAGCCCCCCTCGCCACAGGCCAGCGACTTGCCCGACATAATCGACATCGCGCCGATGTGGCCGATTGTGCCCAGCAGCCGTCCCTTGTAGCGGCCCCCTTGGGCGTGCGAGACATCTTCAATCACCTTCAGCCCGTGCCGCTCGGCAATGTCCATGATCGGGTCCATATCGGTTGGATAGGCGCAATAATGCACGGGGACAATAGCCTTCGTCCGCTCGGTGATCCGGTGTTCAATGTCGTTGGGGTCCATCGTCAGCGTGTCGGGGTCGATTTCGGAAAATACCACCGTCCCGCCTAGCGAGAACACCTGCAGCGACGTGCCCCAAAAGGTCATGCTCTGCGAGATAACCTCGTCGCCAACGCCGACGCCGCAGGCCCACAATGCGGCGTGAATCGCGGCCGTGCCCGTGTTGTGGCAGAGAGCGTGCTGCAAGCCAAAGTAGGACTTCAGGTCCTCTTCAAAGTCCAAAGTTAGATCCCAGCCCGACATCGCCCCGCGCCGCAGCACATCCAGCACGGCTTCTTCATCTTCAGCGGTGATGATCGGCCAGCGAAAAATATCGCCTTCGTCAGCGGTGACGGCCTTGGAACCGCCTAAGAAGGCCAACTTGCTCATCGTCATACTATGCTCTTTCCATGCGCTAAGAACCCATAATTTCTCGCAGCCGCGCCTGCGTCGGCATGTAGTTGCTCTCCCACACCTGCTGCACCACTCCGTCGGCGATATAGGCCAGGCGCGGAAAGCCGTGGCCAAAGGTCAAGCGCCGAAAGTCCGTTAGCGATATGGTGGCAATGTCAAAGCGCGGCTGCAACTGCTTCTTGAAGTCGCTCACTTGCGGTGCATCCTGCGCGAAACTCGTCAGGGCAATCAGCCGTGGCAACTGGGGGTCTTGGGCGATGACGTTCAGCTTGGGCACGGCGTTTTTGCAGTGAATGCACGTGGGGCTGAACAATTCGATCAGGTATTCGCCCTGCATCAAATCCACATCTACGCCTTTAAGTGCCAAGCCGGAGAGCCGCACCCCGCTTTTGAGGTCTGACTGCACGGTGCGCTCTAGCTCGGGGAAAAACCGCACGCCGCCCACCACCAATCCAACGACGAGCGCTCCTAACACCATCCGACTCGCCTGCGGCCAAACGGGCGCACCGCCCGCTCCCCACCAATTCGCGGCGCTTGCACTGGCTTCGACGTTGAGCTCAGCCGAAACGCGGCGCATTCTCCACCAAGCAAACAGCAGCACCGCGACCATCGCGCCATCTTCTATCGCCGCTTCCCCTGGCCCGCGCTCGACGAGGGCACCAAAGCAGCCGCAGTCAATCGAGGCGCCCATGTGCCAAGCCTTGGCCGTCAGCGCAGTAAAAACAGCCATCAGCACCGTCGCCACCGGCAAGCACAGCCGTGGCTGCCAGTTGAGCAGCAGCGCCCAGCCGAGGAAGAATTCAATCGGCCCCAACGCAATGGCCGCTTTAGCGATGGCTGACGCAGACTCCCATTCCACCACCCCAAGCATCTGCGCATAGGGAATGGCCTCCCAAAAAAAGAGTACCGGCTCCCATGTTTTCATCGCTCCAGCGACGAGATACACAACTCCGATAATCATCTGGCCGACGCGCGCGGCCTTGCTTATACCATCCATAATTAAGTGCTCCTCAATCGGTCAATTCGGCGAATACGGCCGAGAATACGCGCCGAGTCTGCTTCATGCATGCCTCCACCTCGTCTTGGAAGGCCGCTACATCTTTAGCGCCGAGAGCGCGGCTCAATATCTCCAACTCGCGGCCGGTTGGCAGAGCGTCGCTGGCCCTTTCGCTGGCGAGCCGCATGCCCTTTTCCACCGCCCGTAGGTACTCGTACGCGGCGAGGAGAAAGCGGCCCCGCTCCGGATCTAAATAGCCCTGCTCGACGAGCAGTTGCAGCGCGTGTCTCGTGCTGCCCACCCGCAATTCTCGGTCTCGATAGCCCCGCTTGAGCACGAGTACCTGCGCCACAAATTCGATATCGACGATGCCGCCTGGGCCGCGCTTGATATTGATGCGCGTTTGGCGCTTGCCCTGCGGCTCCATCCGCTGGCGCATCTCCTGCATCTGGGCGACCAAGGCCGCTTCTACTTCTCGACTGTACACGAAGCGCTCAATCGCCCGCAAGACCCGCGCACCAAATTCGGTATCGCCGGCCACTTGGCGGGCGCGACTCAGTGCCATCCGCTCCCAAGTGGCCGCCCGCTGCGCCAAGTAGCGGCGATAGCCAACCAGCGAGATGGCCATGGGGGCGCTGGCTCCTTCGGGCCGCAGCCGCGCATCCACCGAATACAGCCCTCCCTCGGCTAACAGGGCGATCAGACGCTGGCTGAACTCGGTGAAAAATACGCTATTCGGCACGCCGCGCCGCGTCTTGCCGTCGCCTTCGTACACGAAAAACAAATCCAAATCCGAGCCAAAATCCACCTCGCGGCCCCCAAACTTACCGGCGGCCAATACGGCGAACCGCACGTCGCGGCCTTGCCGGTTGCGCGGCTTGCCCCACCGCCGCACCAACGGCCCCCAAGCCAGCCGATAGACCGCTTGCAACACGTCTTCCCCCAACTCCGTTAGCCGCAGGAAAGTCTCCTCCTCGGTCGCCAGCCCCATCAGGTCGTCGGCCCCAATCCGCAGAAGGGATTTGTTCTGCATCCGTGCAATGGCGCGCAAATCGCCGCGTGCCGGACCAGCCTCCAAGCCCCAGTCAGCCTGCCCCACTAAGCTATCGAGCAGGGCCGGATCGCGGCGCAAAAGGTCCGCGAGAAAGCGGCTCGAGCCACAAATGGCAATGATCAAGGTGCGGAAGCCTGTATGCTCTTGCAACAAGGAGTACAAAGCACCCGGCGCCCCATACGCCTCAACGAGTTGGGTGAAGCGCAAAAGCCCCTGATCTGGGTCGGGAGCGACGGCCAGCGAACTCAGCAATTCCGGCAGCAGGGCCTCAAAGTGGGCACGTCCCCCGCTCAGCAACACGCCCATCGCCGCTAGCTGCTGCAAGCGGCGGTGGGCGGCGGCCCCATCGACAAAGCCCCGCTCCACCAAGTCTGCTTTTGCCGCCGCGCTGCCGTTTTCGACTTCTAAAAGCCACGTCGGCGAGCGCGGAGCCGCTGTGTCGCCGTAAAACAACGAGGCAAACAAGCGGCGCACCCGCAGCCGGTGTCCGGCGAGCGCACTGCTAAACGCCCGCGCGTCTTCATACCCCATAACTAAGGCCAAGGCCCGCAAGGCTTGTGCATCTTCTGGGACGGCGTAGTCGGGTCGGCCAGAGGCGATTTGCAGCAGGTTTTCAACCCGGCGAAAAAACTCGTACGCGTTTTTTAGGGCACTGGCTTCGGCCGCAGTCAAGGCCGCCTTTACCGCGCCTTTAGGCGTGACCACCTCGGCCAAACGGTCAATGGCGGCCAGCGTGTTGTGGCTGCGCACTTGGGGGTGGATGCCCCCGTAGAGTAGCTGTAGGCACTGGACGATGAATTCGATGTCGCGGATCCCGCCCGCTTGCAGCTTGATGTTGTTCTCGCCGCGCGGACGCTCGCGGATGCTCGCTTCGATCCGCTCCTTGATGCGGCGGATTTCCTCGTGGGGTGCCGAGTGGAAGTGAGCCGGAAAAATAAAGGGCCGGAGCATGGCCGTGTATTGCTCCCCCAGCGTCCGCGACCCCGCCACGCGCCGGGCCTTGATCAGCATCTGCCGTTCCCACAGTTCGCCGCGCGTCTCGTAATACCTCCAACTGGCGCGCAACGAGTGGGTCAAAGTGCCGCTTGTGCCCTCGGGGCGCAACCGCATATCGACGCGGTAGAAAAATCCTTCCTTGGTCGCCGCGGTCAGCACTTGGACTAGACGCTGGCCCAAACGGCGGAAAAATTCGCTGTTCTCCAGCGGCGTTCCCTCTTCCTCAGGCTGGGTCTCGCCCTCGCCAGCCCACACGAAAATTAGGTCAATGTCCGAGCTGTAGTTTAACTCCTGCCCGCCGTATTTGCCCAAGCCGACGACGAGAAAGCGCACTGGACGACCGCGCTCGTCCAGTGGCTGTCCGTGCTCCTGCCACAATTCGTGCTGACACGTTTCGAGGACCAACTCAACCACCATGTCGGCTAAGTCAGCCAGCTCTTTTCCTATCTGCGCAACCGGCTTGGTGCCGAGGATTTCGGCGGCACCAATGCGCAAAATCTCGCGCCGATGCACCCGTCGCAATACCTCTAAACGCTCCTCAAACTCGGAGATATGACCGACATCGGTGCACAAAATCTGCCGCAGGGTACTCCGCTTCATGGGCGCGACTAAGTGCGGCGTCTCGACCAACAGCCACAACAGGAACTCGAAATCGCGCACCAAGATGTCGGAGAGAAAGGTGCTGTGGCTTACGACCTGCACTAGACGCTGACATAGAATGGGATCGGCCTCTAATAAAGAAAAAAGCCCTTGCGGGCCGTATGCCACGGCCAAGCGCACCAACTGCCGCAGGCCCTCGTCCGGCCGGCCCGTCGCAGCCAGCTCGGCCAACGCGAGGGCTGGCAACGGCGCGGATTGCGGCGGACCGCCGATCCGGTCCAAGGTCTCTAGGGCTTGGACCGGATCGGCAAAACCCAATTGCTCTAGGGGATCAAGGGCTTTAGCCGCGTCCGCGGTGAGTGCGCGACGGGCCAGTTCCAATGCGGTGGGCACTACCGAGGCTTCAGAGGGCGTTTTCGCCGGTTTCGCCGGTGCGAATGCGAATGGCCTCGATCAGTTCGGAGACAAAGATCTTACCGTCGCCAACCTCGCCAGTGGCAGCCGACTGCATAATGACCTCCACCGCTTCGTCGAGCTGGCCATCGCCAACGGCCAATTCAATGCGAATTTTGGGCATGAAATCGAGCTGGTATTCAGCACCGCGGTAGATTTCGCTGTGGCCGCGCTGGCGACCGCAGCCACGCACCTCGCTAACGGACATGCCGACGAGGCCAACCGCGGCTAGGGATTGTTTGACCTCGTCGAGTTTGAAGGGCTTGATAAAGGCTACGATATTTTTCACGGTATCCCTCTCAACGAGGCGAAACGCGCGGCTTGCGACCGTAGCTTATGCCGCCGGCCGCCGGCATCGGGGCCGCGTCGAGGGGCTTTTGTTGGCTACCGTGGATGGGGCCGATGTAACTGGCTGGAATTTCTTCGGTCAGCACGACCGTGCCGCGGGCAAAAAAGCGACAGCCCTCCTCGTGGGCCTTGGCCGCGAGAATCTCCACTACGCAGGGGGTGTCGCGTTGGTGACTGTGCGACTCGGCCGCCTCGCGCGTCAGCGACAGATGCACGTAGTAGCGATCGCCTGGGGAAATGCCCTCGCGGGTAAAGTGCTGGGCCGCGCTGCGAGTCGTGCCCATGTAGAGTTGGTCGGGCGGCGGGTCCATAGGCTCGCCGTCCATATCGACGAAAAAACTGTGTCCGTATAGCGCGCGAATGCCAAACTCGTTCAGTTCAAAGCGATACTGCCCTGAGGCTTTGACGAGGTTGACTATATCGGCTTCGGCTACCTCTGCGTAGCGTTCTTGCACTCCTTGTACTACCTGATCCAACGGCGCATAGCCGTAAGCATCAATCTCCAGTCCAAACTCGTCGGGCCGATGCCTGAGCATCAGCGAAAGCAATTTGGAAATGCGACTTGTATTGGCCACTGCTCATCGCGTCCTTTCAGCATATAATGTAGGAGGGACCGGCCGGTCGCCCCTACGGTCTTAGGGGTTCCACTGTGCGCGATAAGATTCAATGGCTTGGGCAACCGCCTCGTCGGACAAGGCGATGATCTGGGCCGCCAGCATGGCCGCATTGCGGGCATTGTCAATGCCGACGGTCGCCACCGGGATACCCGGCGGCATCTGCACGATGGAGTAAAGCGAATCGACTCCATTGAGCGCACCCGAGGCAATGGGGACTCCGATGACCGGCAAGGTCGTATGCGCTGCCACCACTCCAGGTAGGGCCGCAGCTAAGCCAGCACCGGCGATGATTACCTTGAGGCCGCGGCCAGCCGCCTCGCTGGCCCAAGCAGCAGTGCGCTCGGGGTTGCGGTGGGCCGAAGATACGATCATTTCGTAGCCAAGGCCCAGCTCTTCAAGCACCGCCGCCCCCTTGCGCATGGTGTCCTCGTCTGAGGTACTGCCCATGATTACGCCAACGCGAATATCTGCCATATAAAAACGTCCTCCCTGCGAATTTTATCGCACACAGGTTAAAATAAGCCAAATCGCCTGTGCGCGACAACTGCCCTAAGAATCGTTCATTTTGCGGCGCAGGAAGGTGGGTATGTCCAAATCGCCAACCGCCGGACGCACTGGCTCCTGATGCTCCTGCGGAATGCTGTGGCCGTTGCGCAGATACGTGGGCACTTCCAAAGAGGTACCCCCATTGCCGACGAGGACCGGGCTACCAGCGGTCAAAGGATCCCCCTCCACGTCCTGCTGTATCGGCTCCTCTTGGGCGCGGGCCGGAGGCTGGGCTTCGTTGCTTTTGGGTACGTTGAAACCCGTGGCGATGACCGTCACGCGGATGTTGTCGGCCAAGCCGTCATCAATTACGGTGCCGAAGATGATCTCGGCATCCGAGCCGGTTTCCTCGTTGATCAGCGACATGATCTCATTGACCTCGTACAGTGTGAGATTGGAGTCGCCGGCGATATTGATCAACACGCCCTTGGCACCGGAGATCGACACATCCTCCAAAAGCGGGCTGTTGATCGCCTTGCGAGCGGCCTCCAAGGCCCGCTCTTCGCCCCTGTGCTCCCCGAGGCCCATAATCGCATCCCCGCCCTTGGAAATCACCGTGCGCACATCGTTGAAGTCGAGATTGACCATGCCCGGAATCGTAATCAGGTCGGAAATGCCGCGCGTGGCCTGCATCAGCACTTCGTCGGCCTTGAGAAAGGCCTCTTGGAGCGTGGTGTCGCGACCGCAGACTTCCAGCAGGCGCTGGTTTTTGATGGTGATCAGGGTGTCAACTTGGTCCTTTAGATCGGCAATCCCGCTCTTGGCGTTCTTCATCCGCGGAGAGCCTTCCATTAGAAAAGGCTCGGTGACAATGCCGACCGTCAGGGCCCCTTGATCGCGGGAAATTTCCGCGACAGTGGACGCGGCTCCCGTCCCTGTACCGCCACCCATGCCGGCCGTGATGAAGATCATATCCGAGTCCTGTAGCTGCTTGGAGACCTTGTCGCGGTCTTCTTCCATAGCTTGCCGCCCCACCTCTGGGTCTGCACCAGCACCCAACCCCCGCGTAACGCTGCTGCCAATGCAAATGGGAAAGTCGGCCCGCGAGGCCTCCAACGCCTGTGCATCCGTGTTGATGGCGACGAATTCGACGCCGTGCATTCCCGACTCGATCATGCGGTTGATGGCATTGCCGCCGCTGCCACCGACGCCGACGACCTTGATTCGCGCTCGATGCTCGTTATCGATCAACCTAATTGCCATAATGATTCCTCCTTGGTTTTGGGACCAGCACCGCCGCTAGTCCCGTGGTTGTAACCATCTTTTTACACGCCCGAACACTGAATCGAAGGGGGCTTCTACCAGTCCCTGCGCTTCGGTTTGGTTTTTTTCCTCCTGTTGCTCCATTCCGTAAAGGAGCAGCCCCAGCACCGTAGCATACGATGGGCTAGCTAGCTCTGCGGCCCCCTCAAACCCACTCGGCCCCCCCAAGCGCACTGGCATGTTAAAAATTCGCTCGGCCAAGGCCACGGCTCCGGTGATTTGCGCTCCCCCGCCCGTGAGGACAATGCCCGCGCCTAGCGCAGCATGGGGCAACGCGGTATAGCCCTGTTTGCGGGCTAGGGCCAATATCTCCTCCATCCGCGCTTTGACGATAAGGGCCACTGTCTCGCTGGTCCCGCCTCCACACTTGACGCGCTCGGCCTCGGCCCGCGTGATGCGCAGTCCAACGCCGATGTCGTTGGTCACGTTATGCCCGCCCAAGCCGACGTTGCCCGAGTGGCGCAACCCTTTGCCAACAAAGACGGCCACATCGGTCGTGCCGCCGCCGATGTCGAGCAGGCAAACTCCCATCTGCCGCTCGTCCTCAGTGAGGACCGCATAGCTCGAAGCAAGCGCACCGAGAACGACACCGCGCACATCGACGCCCGCACGGAGGATGCTGTGGCAGATGTTGCGCACGGCGGCAACCGAGCTGGTGACTACGTGTACACTGGCCTCTAAACGCACTCCATACATACCCACGGGATCGAGAATGCCCCGCTGGCCATTGACGGCAAACTCTTGGGGCAAAACGTGCAGTACCTCGCGGTCGAACGGCACTTTGACCACGCCGGCCGCAGCAAGCACGCGGGCGCGGTCCTGTGCTCCGATCCATCCACCTTCGCCACCGACAGCCACCATGCCCGTGCTGTTGAAGCTGGCGATGTATTCGCCAGAAATGCCAGCGTACACCGAGTCGATTTCGACCCCAGCCATCAGTTCTGCTTGACGCACGGCCTCGCCAATGGCGCGCACGGTCTTCTCGGCATCCACAATCGCCCCGCGCTGGATCCCCTCTGAGGGGTGCTGGCCGATGCCAATAATCCGCAGAGGCCGCTCGGCGACCTGCTCGGCAATGACGGCGCAGACCTTGGTCGTGCCCAAGTCCAGCCCGGCGATAATGGTGCTGTGCTCCTCGCTCCAGTTCATCCCGATTTTACTTTCTTTTTGCCTACTACCATCTGGCCGGCATAGCGCAAGTCGATATAGGCCGGATCGGGATGGCTTTGATGAACGCGCGGCATCAACTCGCGAATGGTGCGGAGCCGGTGGGCGGCCTCGTTGGCCGGCAAGCGCATTTCGAGTCCATCACCGGCCATCTGCAAGCGAATACCCGTCCCGGACATCGGCTGGATGCCAACTACGTTGCGGCAAAATTCCGCATCGGCAACCGTGGCTTCCTCCCACCAGCGCAGTATCGCCAATAGCGCAGAGTCCGGCACTGCCACGCCCGGCTGTAGCGAGTCCCTGCGGACGGACAGCCCGGATATGACGGGCAAATTGCGGGGCGGGACATCCGTACTGCCTGCCGGAAGCAGGACGCCATCGGGCGTTATCCCGTAGGTCTGGCCCAAATCGATCCAAGCCACTTGGCGATGCTCGACGATATCGACGGCAATCCGGTCGGGCGGCTTGCGCACCACGAGAGCTTGCTTGATCCAATACATGGCTTCCAGCCGTTGTACGACCTCGTCCAAGTCGATGGCGAAAATGTTATTACCAGCCGCAAGGCCGCTGGCGACGCGTACGTCCTCCCCACTGAGCCGCTGCAACCCCCCCACCTCAATAGCCTTGAGGCCAAAGTAGGAGGCTTGGCCAAAGTAGGCAGCCACCTGATAGGCCGCCAAGGTGCTGCCCGTGGCCAAGATCAAGAGCACAATCCAAAGCCCGCGGACCTTGGATTGACCCCGCTCCCCCACGGTTAACGGCTTCTGGCGCGCCTTGGTCTTCTGGCGGTTCACGAGTGCTCTCCAGCGGCCAAAGCCGCGATCAACTCCCCAGCCGCCTCGCCAATGTCGCCGGCCCCCATGACCAGCACCAAGTCGCCCCGACGACAGATATCCACCAAATGAGTCACGAGTTGCTCTCGGTCCGGCAGGTATGCCACGGTTTTGTACCCGCTGGTGCGCAAGGCTTCTGCGATCAGTTCGGAGTCCACACCGGGCATGGAGGCTTCCCGCGCGGCATAGACCGCCGCCAGCACCACGTAGTCAGCCGCCGCTAGCTCGCAAGCAAAGGCCGCCGCCAAGTCACGGGTGCGCGAGTATAGATGGGGTTGGAAGACAGCGACTACTCGGCGACCACTCTGCCGCGCCGCGGCCAAGGCCGCCGCCAATTCAGCCGGGTGATGGGCATAGTCGTCCACGACCAGCACGCCAGCGAATTCCCCCTTGCGCTGAAAGCGCCGGTCGGCTCCGCCAAATTGCTCCAAAGCGTCGGCGATCACGGCGAACTCCACCTGTAGCGCACAAGTCAGCGCGGCGGCTCCAGCGGCATTGCGGACATTGTGGACGCCGTGGACCTGCAATTCGATCTCGCCTAGCTTTTGCCCGTCGAAACACAGGGCAAACCGGCTGCCCCAAGCCCGCTCTTCGAGCTCGGCGATCCGGTAGTCGTTGTCGCCGGCCATGCCATAGGTCTGATGAGGACGCTGCAAGTCGGCCAACACCCGCTCCCCGACCAGCCCATCCCCGGCCAGCACGCTGCGGCCGCAGAAGGGCAGGCGCGCGAGAAATTGGCCGAAAGCCCGTTCGAGGGCCTCCAAGCTCCCGTAGTAATCGAGGTGTTCGGCGTCTATACTTGTCACGAGGGCCAAGCTTGGATACAGGTGCAAGAAGCCGCCGGCAAACTCGTCGGCCTCCACTACAAAGACCTCGCCACTTCCCACCTCGGCCTGCGGTCGCCCGTTGATCCAACCCCCGATCAAGACCTGGGGATCGAGGCCAGCGCGGCGCAAGATCGCCGCTGCCATCGAAGCAGTCGTCGTCTTACCATGAGTACCGGCTACGGCGAGGGTCAACGGTGCGCGGGACAGTTCCCCCAACACCTCGGCCCGGCTCGCCGTGGGAATGCCCTCCTGCGCGGCAGCTTGGCGCTCGGGATTGTCAGCCGGGATAGCGGCCGAATACACCACTAGATCCACGCCTTGGACGAACTGGCCATCGTGCCCCACCGCGACGGCGAATCCCTCTTGGCGCAGCAGCGCGACGCCGGGCGAGTCAGCCTGGTCCGAGCCGCTTACCACGCAGCCTTTGGCAGCGAGTAGCCGGGCCAAGCCCTCCATGCCCGCTCCACCGATACCAACGAGGTGGACGCGGCGATATTGGTCAAAAAGCGTCTTCATCATTGCCAACGCACCAAACCCTCTTGCTGTCCGGGTGCCGTGCGGGCGACCCCCAGTAAGATGCCCACTCCTGCCATATTCCCCATCAGTGACGAGCCTCCATAGCTGACAAAGGGCAGCGGCAAGCCGGTGGTGGGTAGTACCCCGACGACCACGCCGATGTTAAGCAGGGCGTATATCGAGATCATCGCCGTAATGCCGATGGCAACCAAAAAGCCGTACGTATCACCAGCGCGGGTCCCAATGCGCACTCCGTAAAACGAGAAGGCCGCGAAAAGTCCCAAGACGGCCAAGGTACCCACAA
Source organism: Candidatus Latescibacterota bacterium (assembly GCA_965233785.1). GTDB lineage: Bacteria > Latescibacterota > UBA2968 > UBA8231 > UBA8231. The sequence goes on along the minus strand of OZ247580.1, from coordinate 6,024,527 downwards.
GCCCCATTTCCTCGCCGATGACCGAGAACACAAAATCCGTGTGCGGCTCGGGCAGGTACTGCTCTTTTTGCATGCTGTTGCCCAAACCCACCCCAAAAAGGCCGCCATTGCCCATGCCGTAGAGCGACTGCAAAACTTGATAGGAGCCAGCCGGATCGCGCACTGGGTCAATAAAGCTGACCAAGCGCCGCATCTGATAGCTCGAATGCATCAGGGAAAATCCAATACCCAACAGCGCGAGCAACCCAGCCCCGGCCAAGTGGTACAAGCGCATTCCGCCGACCCACAGCATGATCAAGGCAATCAGCCCCAGCGCAATAGCCGTCCCCAAGTCGGGCTGCAATACGATGAGCACGAGGGCAAAGCCGACGATCAACAAACGGGGCACAAACCCGCGACTAAAGTCGTGTAACTCGTCGCGCTTGCGCACCAAGACATCCGCCAAGTAGAGCACCAGCGCCAGCTTGGCAAACTCGGCCGGCTGAAAAGCCAAGGCCCCACCCCAAGCCGGAATGCTCAACCAGCGCTGAGCTGCGCCGTGGCCCCACGCCAAGACCAACAAGAGCGACAATAGGGCCAACAACATGATCGACCGCGAAAGCCGCGCCCACCAATGCAAAGGCATCCGCGAGAACGCGAACATGAACACCAAGCCGATGAAGACGCGGATGGCTTGCTTTTTGAGGAAGAGCCCCGAGTCGCCAAAGCGCACGTTGGCCAAAACGGAGCTAGAGCTATAGACCATGACCAGCCCCAAGCCTACTAGCGTCAGGCAAATCAGCAACACCAACATGCTGTCGCGCTGCACAGCTATCATCAGTGCGGAACTCTAGGTTGTTAGAGGAATGAGCGGGTGCTCGGTGGGAGCGAGCTAGCTCAACTGCTGCATAATGCGCTCGACGACTCGGTCAAAGGCCATGGCCCGAGAGGCCTTGACTAAGACTACGTCGCCGTGGTGCAATTGCGCCGCCGCGAATTCGCCGAGTTGCTCGGGCTGCTCGAAGTGGCGAGCCGCGTCTTGGACCATGCCAGCCGCGCGGGCTGCGGCCACCAAGTGCGCACTTTCGCGGCCGGCAGCCAAGACCACATCGGCGCACTCAGCGGCCTTCTCGCCGACCACCGCGTGCAACCGGCCGCTCTCCGTGCCGAGTTCCAGCATGTCGCCGAGCACGGCGATTTTCCGCGCACCGGGCACGTCGACGAGGAGGTCGAGTGCAGCCGACACCGAGCCGGGACTGGCGTTGTAGCAATCGTCGATTACTGCAATCCCATTTTTGTGCACGATCTCGCCGCGCTGGTTCACCGCCTCAAACTCGGCGAGGACGCGCTGGATCCCTTCCCAAGGCACGCCGAGGATGCGACCGACCGCGGCCGCGGCCAAGGCATTGTACGCATTGTGTCGCCCTGGAACATTGAGATCAATGGGAACGCCATGTAGAAGGAAGTGGCCGCAGCCCTTCTGGTCGAGTACGAGCCTCTCCCCACGAAACTCGCTCTCACGCACAAAACCGAAGGTCAGGAGTCTCCCCTTTGTCCTCTTTACCTCCTGAGCCACGACACGGTCATCGGCGTTGACGAGAGCCGTTAAAGACTCGTCCAAATAATCCAGAAGCTCCCCTTTGGCCTTGGCCACTCCTTCTACAGACCCGAAAAATTCTATGTGTGCAGTCCCGATGTTGAGCAAAACCCCAATGGTAGGTTCGGCAATCGAACACAGATAGCGAATGTCCCCTATCCGCCGCGCTGCCAGTTCCAACACCACCGCCTCGTGATTCGGCGACAGTTGCAGCAAAGTGCGGGGCACCCCTATCTCGTTGTTCTCGCTGCCGATAGTTTTTAAAACGCGGTACCGCTGCCCCAAGACAGCGGCGATCATTTCCTTGGTCGTCGTCTTGCCCGCGCTGCCGACGACGGCCACCACCGGCACCTCCCAGCGCCGCCGATACGCTCGCGCCATGTCGCCCAGCGCTTGCAGCGTCGAATCAACGGCCAACAGCGGCCCAGGGGCCGTCCGTTCTAACCCTGGCCAGTGGCGTTCCACTAAGGCTGCGCACGCGCCGCGGGCAAAGGCGGCCTCGACGAAATCGTGCCCGTCAAAGCGCTCGCCGCGCAACGCGACGAACAGCTCGCCCTTGTCGATAGACCGGCTATCGGTCGCCACTGCTTGCAGGGCGCAATCCGGCTGGAGGTTGCCGACCGGGTCGGCAGCCGTCCACTGCACCATCTCGCTCAGGGTCACGGCGCGCATGATGACAGCCTTTCCCCGGCGCACAAACCCCGCAACACGCGCCGCGCAACTTCGCGGTCGTCGAAAGCTACGACGCGGTTGGCTAGTTCCTGCTCCTGTTCGTGCCCTTTGCCGGCAATGACTACCACATCGCCGCTGTGTGCAGCGGCCAGAGCTGTAGCAATCGCTTGTGCGCGGTCAACTTCGCTGTGAACCGCGCTGCTGTCGGGCACGCCAGCGGCCATATCGTCGATGATGCGTTGCGGATCCTCGCTGCGCGGGTTGTCCGAAGTCAAGACCGTCCAATCGGCTAACTCGCCAGCAACGCGGCCCATCAGGGGCCGCTTGCCGCGGTCTCGATCTCCGCCACAGCCGCAGACGCAGATCAAACGGCCGCTCCCTAAGTCTCGGGCGGCGTGCAAAACCCTTTCTAGCGCATCCGATGTGTGGGCATAATCCACGATAACCGCAAAATCCTGCCCTTCGGTGATCTGCTCACAGCGGCCCGGGACGCCCGCTAGGGCGGCCAAACCGCGACACAGAGCCGCGGCATCCAAATCCAAGGCCAACCCGGTGGCCACGACGGCCATAGTATTGTAGTAGTTGAAACGACCGATCAAATGCGTCTGCACCTCAATAGGACCAACTGGGGTATCCAAGCACAGGTGCGTCGTTCCCTGGGGGCCCACGTCGGCGCTTTGCAACCGCACCTCGGCCTCTGGGCCACAGCCATACGTCACGACGCGCACCTCGGTCCGGCGGGTCAATTCGCCGGCGTGGGCATCGTCGGCGTTAATCACCGCAATCGCGCCTTCTTGCAGGCTTTCGAAAAGCCGGGCCTTGGCCGCAAAGTAGGCATCCCAAGTCCCGTGAAAATCCAAGTGATCGCGCGTCAAATTGGTAAAAACCGCCGCCCGGAAGGGAATGCCATCCACCCTTTTTAATGCCAGTCCATGAGAAGACACTTCTAACACGGCCGCTTGCTTGCCGGCATCGACGAGCCGGCGCAGTGAGCCGTGTAGCTGGATGGCCTCGGGCGTAGTATTGCCCGTCTTCTCCAATCCGCCATGGCACCAAAATCCCAAGGTTCCCAAGTACCCGCACGGCAGGCCAGCGGCTTCAAGGGCACTCCTGAGCAGGAAGGCCGTGGTGGTCTTGCCATTGGTACCGGTGACGCCGACGTTGAGCAGCGCGTGGCCGGGAAAGGCGTAAAAACGCGCCGCCATTCGGGCCAGTGCGGCTCGGCAGTCTGCCACTTGCACCCGCGTCGCACCGGCACAATCGATTCGATCTTCCACCATCACGGCGCGGGCACCGCGAGCTATGGCATGATCGACGAAGTGGTGGCGGTCCTGCTCCTGTCCTCCGCGCACGGCCACGAAAAAATCGCCTTCTTCCACGCAGCGCGAATCGCAGCGGATCTGCCCTAGTTCAATATCTGGGTCCCCCTCCACGCAGGCGTCGGGCAGCTCTTCGAGTAGGTATTTTAGTTCCATACTAAATACCTCTCGAACTTTGAGCTGGCATGTTTCCAACGAGGCGGGCCTGTTGTGTTTTCCACGGGCTGCGCACGGCGGCGGCACCCAGCGTACAGTTGATCTGCTCTACGCGTCCGGCCCGACCCGGCAAGGGCGACTGATTGACGACCACGGTACCCACGCCGGAAAAGGCCACCGACACCCCCCGCATCTGCGCCTGGAAGCGAGCCATGTCCGGGGTCATATCGCGCACAGCCGGACCCTCTTTCTGCGGACGCTTGGCTGCTGGCTCGACCAACAGGCCACCAGGCCGGCTGATGATCCGCTTCATCACCCGGCGGAAGGTCGGAGCAGCCACAGATCCTCCCGACCCATTCACGCTGGGGTTTTCGACCATAATCACGCACGCGTACTGGGGATTGTTGGCTGGCAGAAAGCCGACGAATGAGGCTATACTGGCGTTGGGATCGTAGCCGCTACCATCGACTAAGGCGCGCTGAGCCGTGCCCGTTTTTCCGGCTACAGCCATGCCCTCGATACGGGCCTTTTGCCCGGTGCCCCTTTCCACGACTCCAGTCAGCACCTCGCTCAGCGTCGCCGCTGTCTTCCGGCTCACGACCCGACGGATCGGCTGGGGGCCGCCGCGATCGTCGAGCCGACCATCCGAATCAATCGTTCCGGCGACGATCCGCGGTGCCATCAACACGCCACCGTTGGCAATGGCTCCGTACGCCATGGCAAGCTGTAGGGCCGTCGCGCCGATTTCCTGCCCGATGGCAATAGTCGCCAGCGACCGCCTAGACCACTGATTGACCTCTTGCAATAAACCAGGCGTTTCCGCTGGCAAGTCAATGCCCGTGCGAATCGCGAAGCCAAAATTGCGGATGTGTTCGTAAAAGCGATGCCGCGACAGCCGCTGCGCCAGCTTGATCGTGCCGATATTGCTCGATTTTTCCAAGACCTGAGCAAAGAGCAAATCGCCGTGGGACTGGATATCGCGGATCGTGTCGCCATTGGCCAACCTAAACGTCCCGTGCCCGCAAAAGATGCGATCGTGCAGGCTGGCCAGCCCGTCTTCAAGGACGGCGGCAGCCGCGATGACTTTGAAAGTCGAACCAGGTTCGTACACGTCGGTTATCGCGCGATTGCGTCTGAGTTCCGGCGACGAGCGAGACGCCTTATTGGGATCGAAAAGCGGCAGGTTGGCCATGGCCAAAACCTCACCACTGCGCGGGGCGATAATGACGCCCAATGCACCTTGGGCCTTTGAACCGTCAATGGCCCGTTGCAACTCTTCCTCTAGAATGCTCTGATAGACTCCATCAATGGTCAGCATCAGGTTGCGGCCGTGCTCCGGCTCTTCACGCTGCTGCTGACGCCCGGGTACTTGCTTGCCGTGCGCATCGACGAATCCCACGATCGAGCCGTCCTTTTCGCGCAATATATCGTCGAAAGCTCGCTCAATCCCCTCGCGGCCACTGTTGTCGATGTTGGTGTGCCCGATGAGTTGGCCGGCCAGCGGCCCCAAGGGATACTGGCGACGAGTCTCTGGGTGTTGGAACACGCCGCCGAACGCGACCGCGCCCACATCCGCGTCAACCACCTGACGCGCCAGATAGATAAATTGCTTGTCTCCGCGCAATTGGCCCTCAATGAACTCGGTCCGTTTATCGCTCAGGGACGCGAAGTGGGCGGCTACGCGCTTGGGATCTTCAACCTGATCGGGATAGGCGTAAAACGACGTGGCTTGGACATCTACGGCCAAATTGTTGCCGCGCCGATCGACGACTCGACCCCGGCTTGCTTTCAGCGTGCGGCGCTCAAGATACTGCGCATGGGCTTCGGCGCTGTACGCCTCATGCCTGAAGATCTGGATTTGGATGAGGCGTGCAGATAGCCCCAACCACGCCACCGCAGCCAAAATCACGATCCAGCGCAGCCGACTAATGCCCGTATGTTGTGCCCGTGGCCCCATCAATCTCCTTCCCAATGAGCCAATGCATCATTATTCATGCCATCTATAGTCTGCGAGGGATAGACCATGCCGAGCTGACCGAAGGCCACTTTCTCGACAAAGCCGGAGTTTTTCCGCACTACGATAGCCGCTAATAGCTGAGTACGCGCTCTGTCGAGCTCGGCTATTTGCGTCTCAGCCGTGCTTATGCCGCCGACCACTCGGGCCATTTCGACTTTTTGCCAGACGTGGAAGAGGGCCGCCCCAGCCAGCATCCCTATGAGGAGCACGTACTTCACGCAGGAAATTCCGCCTTTGCTCATATTAACCTGCCTCGATTTTTTCGTAGATTCTCAAAATGGCGCTGCGCGCTCGAGTATTTTGTTTGATCTCGGCCTCGCTCGGCCTCTGCAATTTGTAACCTACTCGCTTGAACGACGGCCTCCTCCCGCAGGTGCAAATGGGTACGCGCGGCGGACAAATGCAGCCGCGCATTAGCGCCGCGAAATGCTGCTTGACCAACCGATCCTCCAAGGAGTGATAGGCCAAGACGACCAACCGACCACCGGGTTTCAGTCCGACCTCTGCAGCCGTCAACCCCGCCTGCAACTGCCCCAACTCGTCGTTGACGGCAATGCGCAGCGCTTGGAACACGCGCGCCAGCGTCTTGTTGAGCATCTGGGGCCGCGTGGCCGCTACGACCTGCCGCAAAGCCTGTGTAGTGGTCAAGGGCGCGAGCCGCTGTTGTGAGTATATTGAACGTGCGAGTCGCCGCGCTGCGCGCTCTTCCCCGTAGCGCGCAATTAACTCGGCCAGTTCGCTCTCGCTGCTCGCCGCGATCAATTCGGCGGCTGTTGGGCCAACTTCCGCGTCCATTCGCATGTCGAGAGGCCCGTCGGCCCGATAGCTGAATCCCCGAGCCGATGCGTCGATCTGATGCGAGGAAACGCCTAAGTCGAATAGGACGCCGCTCAACAGCCCGATCCCCTCTTGGGCCAGCAACTCGCTCAATTCGGCAAAGTGGCCTTGTCGCACGACAACTCGCGTATCGGCTGCTAACCGCGCTCGCGTGGCCGCTACGGCCTCCCGGTCCCGATCCACTGCCAGCAGCCGCCCCTTGGGGCCGAGGGCCTGAAGCAATGCCCAACTGTGGCCGCCACCGCCGGCTGTCGCGTCCACGTATGCTCCGGCCGGATCGGCGACCAGCCCTGCGACCACTTCCTCGACCATAACCGGAACGTGGTACGCCATGTCGTTCCCTGTTTAGCATTTTTATAGCTTTATACCAAAACTGTCGAGGCCATCCGCCACCTCTTCCATAGGCGGAAACTCCTCGCAGTCCTCTGGATTCCAAAACTCCAACTTATTCAAAACGCCAATGATCACCATCTGGTCGGTGATATTGGCGAGCTTCAAGAGGTCTTGCCGAATACCGATGCGCCCCTGCCGGTCCATTTTGACTTCAGTTGCACGCGAGAGCATCGAACGAATGAAGGCTCGCGCTTCGGGATTGGTCTGGGGCAGGTCCAGCAATTGTTGCGCAGTCTCTTCCCAAACTTGCTGGGGATAGGCCGTCAGGCAGCGGTCGAAACCCCGCACTACCACGAGCGTGTCGTCGGCTTCTGGCGGTAGTTTCTTGCGGAACCCCGCAGGCACAAAAATCCGTCCCTTGTCATCAACGGGAACCTCGTGTCTGCCTGTGAAAAACTGTGCCATTTGATGCCTGTGTCAGGTTAGAATCCTTGTTCCACCATTTTCCACCATTTTCCACCATCTCCCAAAATACACCTATATCAATAGGACTGTCAAGCACATTTTTTCTATCAATAATCTATATTTTTCAGGTAGATACGGCTATTTCTAAAGAATGAATACACTATTTTGTGTGTATATAAACACTATTTTGTGTGTAATCTAACTACTACTCGCTCTCTTTAATCGCCACCTTTGCTGTCATATTGACATAGAAAAGGGGTTGGCCATCGCGTGGTCCAACCCTCCTTTTCCGCGTTCAACAGTGCCTTTACGCCGATATCTTCTCCATAACCTGACGGTAGATCGGCTTGCCCTGTGCTAGGAACTTGTCTTCGTAATTGGTCCGCGCCCCCAGCCACTCGACATCCACCTCCACTAAGCACGAACTAGTTTCCAACACCGCGAGCATGACGTCGAAATAGTCGGCGTAATCCGTAGCCAGCCACAACTGACCGCCCGCGCATAACGTGCGCTCGACCTCGCGTAGAAATGCCTCGTTAAAAAGCCGCCGCTTGTGATGCCGCTTCTTGGGCCAAGGATCGGGAAAGTAGATGTGATAGGCTTGCACTGATGCCGCGGCCACGAAGAACTCGACGAATTCCCGTGCATCCATGTGCGCGAACCGCACGTTGTCGAGGTTGCGGCGCACGGCGCGCTGGCGAGCAATGCGTAAGTATTTGACCGCCCATTCGACCCCGACGAAATTCACGGCGGGCTGGCGACTGGCCGCATCAATGATAAAGCGCCCTTTGCCAATGCCGATTTCGACCTCCACCGGCTGGTCGTTGTCGAAAACTTCCCGCCAATCCAACGTCGGATCTTGGTCTGGGTTATCCGGCAACGCCAAAAAACCCGCCCCGGTCTGCTCCATTAAATTCTTCCCAAAGAAAAGGCGCTCCCTTGGTGCGAAGGAGCGCCGTACAAACAAAACTGCGAGTCGAGCTTAACCTGCGGCCTCGCTGTGCGAGGGCAAGCCGCAAAACTGCTCGTAGTCAATCAGCTCGGTGACGGTCGGGTTGTCGCCGCACACCGGGCACTCGCTGTCGCGCCGGAGCTTGAGTTCGCGGAATTTCATCTCCAGCGCGTCGTAGAGTATAACCCTCCCTACCAAGGAAGTGCCCTGCCCCAACAGCAGCTTGACGACCTCGGTAGCCTGCACCAGCCCAATGGTGCCGGGCAAAACCCCTAAGACCCCGCCCTCGGCGCAGCTTGGCACCTCTCCGGGCGGCGGCGGCTCGGGATAGAGGCAGCGATAGCACGGGCCGTCTCCGGGCACGTACACAGTGGCTTGGCCTTCAAAGCGAAAAATGCTGCCGTCAACCACGGGCTTTTTCTGCATTACGGCCGCATCGTTGACCAAATAGCGGGTCGGAAAGTTGTCGCAGCCATTGACCACGATGTCGTAGCCGTCCATGATCTCGAAAATATTGTGCGACGTCAGCAGGTCGTAATGCGGGTGTATCTCAATGCCGGAGTTGATGTCGAGCAACCGGTCGCGGGCGGCCTCGACCTTGGGCCGGCCGAGATCGGACTCGCCGAAAAGCACCTGCCGCTGCAAGTTGCTCTTATCGACGACATCGGCATCGACTAAGCCGATCTTACCGACGCCAGCCGCGGCCAGATACAGGGCCGTCGGGCAACCCAAGCCACCCGCTCCCACCAGCAACACCCGTCCCTTGAGCAACTGCTGCTGCCCCTTCTCACCAACTTCGGGCAGGATGAGATGCCGGGCGTAGCGCTGCGAGTCTTCTTCGGAGAGCAGGCCACCCTGCTCGATTGTATAGCCAGCGTCCTTCCAGCCTTTGATGCCGCCGATCATGGACTTGGCATTGGTGTAGCCCATAAAGGCCAAATCGCGCACTGCCAAAGCCGAGCGGTTGCCCCCGGCGCAATAGAGCACGATTTCCGCGTCGCGATCTACGGTCACGTCTTCTTCGACATTGAGCTCTAAAAAACCGCGTGGGATCAACTCGGCTCCGGGGATATAGCCGTCCATGACCTCTTCCCGCTCGCGCACGTCTATGACGTGAACCGGTCGGCCAGCTTGGAGGGCCGCTTGGACTTCGGCCGGTGTCACTTCGGCGATTTCGGCCTTTACGCTCGCTAATAGCTGATTAGATGTAACAGTCATACGCTCTCCTCGATTGCTAATGCACCGTCGCGCAAGCGCTCGACCTGAGCGACTGTGCGGTCAATGGCAAATTCTACTTCTGTCATCGTATTAAAACGTCCCAATCCAAAGCGCAGAGAAGCCCGCGCCAAATCATCGCTTGCGCCGATGGCTTTGAGGACGTGTGAGGGCGCGCTCGTCCGCGATGAACAGGCCGCCCCCGAAGACAGCGCGATCTCGCGCAATCCCAAAAGTAATTCGGTTCCATCTACCCCGGGAAAGCTCACGTTGAGATTGCCCGGCAGGCGCTCTTCCACATGGCCGTTGACGACCAAGGAACCGAGCGCGGCCTCCAACCCGGCGCACAGCCGCTGCCGCATCTGCACCAGCCGCGCCGCTTCCGCGGGCATCTCCTCGCGCCCCAACTGACAGGCGCGTCCCAAACCGACGATGCCCGGCACATTGAGGGTGCCGCCGCGCAGGCCGCGTTCCTGCCCGCCGCCCTCGACTTGGGCCTGCAAGCGCACGCGCGGCTTGCGCGAGCGCACGTAGAGAAAGCCGACGCCCTTGGGGGCGTAGAGTTTGTGACCAGAGGCCGAGAGCAGGTCAATGCCGAGCGCTTCTACATCGAGCGGCATCTTGCCGACGGCTTGGGCGGCGTCGCAGTGCCACAAGACGCCGCGCTCGCGAGCCAATCGCCCGATTGCCGCCAGCGGCTGCAAGGCCCCAATCTCATTGTTGGCAGCCATGAGCGAGATGAGAGCTGTCCGCGGCGTGATAGCTGCTGCGAGTTGGTCGAGGTCAATCTGACCGTAGCGGTCCACCGGCAAATAAGTTACCTCCACCCCTTGCTGCTCCAAGGTGTGGCAACACGCCAAGACGGCCTTGTGCTCAGTGATACAGGTGACGATGTGCGCTCCGGGAGCCGCCATCTGGACTACACCTTTAATGGCCAAATTGTTGGCCTCTGTAGCTCCGGCTGTAAAAACGATCTCCTGAGCGCGTGCGCCGATTAACCCGGCCACCTGTTCCCGCGCCTTTTCGACCGCGGCGACAGCGGCCAAACCAAAGGCGTGGGTCTTGCTGGCCGCATTGCCGAAGTGCGTGTCAAAGTACGGCAACATGTCCGCCAAGACGCGCGGATCCACCGGCGTGGTGGCCATGTTGTCCATATAGACTGGAATTTGCACGGCCCGTCGCTCAGGCGCTGAAGGACTCACCGCATCCGCAGGTGGTGCGGGCGTTGGGGTTTTCGATCTTAAAACCCGCCCCCATCAACCCGTCGTGGTAGTCGAGCGTCACGCCGTTGAGGTAGAGGCTGCTCTTCATATCGACAAATACTTTGACGCCGTCGATCTCAAAGATGTGGTCCATATCACCGGCACTTTCCTCGAAATCCAGCTTGTACTGGAACCCCGAACACCCGCCTCCCATCACGCCCATACGCAGCCCATGCCCCTCGTTGCCCTGTTCGCCGAGCAAGTTCTTGATCTTCTCGGCGGCTGCTTCCGTTATAGTTACCATATTTCCCCTCAAGATTCGTAAATGGCGCATTCGATAAGGTCGGGCACCTCGTCGTGCCGCCGATAGACCTCGCAGTGGTGGCAATCCCGCTCTACTACCTTGACCGTACAGCAAAAACAGCCACTGAGAACTTCAATGGCCCGCCGGTTCCGCTCCTTCATCAGCGAATACTGGCGAATGCGCTCGTCGATCCGACGCTCTTGCTCGGTGAGGTGCTCGACGAGCTCGCGCGCCAAGCCGCCACCCGACTCGTTGCAGTGCTTCAGGTTGAAGAACACGCGAATGTGCTCTAGCTCAAACCCCAAATCCTTGAGGCTTTGAACGATTTGCAAGCGGCGCAGTTGCGCTTCCGAATATAGGCGAAACCCGCCGGTGGTGCGCTCTTCTGGCTCGACGATTCCCAGTTCTTCATAGTAGCGAATCGTGCGCGGTGTAACCCCGGCCTTAGCGGCCAAATCCCCTATTTGCATAGAGACATCCTTCGCTGCGAAGTTCTGGCAAGCAATGTACTTGACGTGAACGTAAGTGTCAATGAATCGACCCCAGATAGCCTATTATCCTATATTCTATAAAAATATGTTAAACCAACTTCTCCGAAAGCCCGAGGAGATAAGCGCTAATGATCGCGTGTATTGCATTCTGTCTAGTCTGGCTGACCACTCCGCTGGCAGCCACGACAGTCCAGCGCTTCGACCTAGCGGCCCTGACGGCCAACTCCGAACGCATCGTCGTCGGAGTCTGTCGCCAAGCCCAGCCCCAATGGGTGCGCGGACAGATTTATACCCGCTATGTGTTCTCCATCTCCCAAGCCATCAAAGGGCCAGCAATCTCGCAACTGGAATTGCACCTGCCCGGCGGACATCTGCAAGGCGCTGTTACCCGCATCGTCGGCATGCCCATCTTCGTCCCTGGGGATGAAGCCGTGCTCTTTCTCACCGCGGCGAACGCCTTGGGACACTCCTGGCCGGTCGGGCTGGCGCAAGGGCACTTTGCCATCAAGCGCAGCGCCGCCAATAAACCACGCGTCTTTCAAGAACTAAATGGCCTTGCGCTGCACACCGAGTCGCACAGCGCCCCCAAAAAGGCACCGCCCGACGAACCCGTCCAAGGTATGCCGCTCGATCAGTTTTTGGCGCGGGTGCGCACCCTGACTGAAGACCCAACACGCGATGCGCGCTAGCAGCCTACTGCTCGGCGGCCTGCTCGTCGCCATGCCCAGCCACGGTTTTCTCATCCAGACCTTTGAATCCCGATTTGGCAACCAAGTCCAGCAGACCTGGCACCAACCCGACCGCATTTCCTTTGTGCTCCACGCCGCTGGTTCCGACGATCTATCCCCTGCTCAGACCCATGCGTTGATCCGCGAGAGTTTTCAGGTTTGGAACGACGTGGCTACGGCACGGGTGGAATTTGTCGATCAGGGCACGAGCCCAAGCAGCGTCCCAACGCAAAGAGATAGGCGCAACCTGATCTACTTCGACGAGACCGGACGCTACCTAGACGCCCCGCCCGAAACCGGCGTCATCGCCATAACCCGCATCCAGTCCCATTTTGCGACTGGCCATATCACCGATGCGGACATCATCTTTAACGGGCGCGACTTCCGCTTTTCCGCTGGTCTATTTGTTCAGCCCGGCAATTGGATAAACCTCAAAGATGTGGCCGTCCACGAAATCGGCCACCTGCTCGGGCTTGAACACACTCCCCTCGATGGCCCCCCGCATATCCGCCCGACCATGAACCCCTTCAACCACAGCGACGACTCCGGCGAAGCGCAAACCCTCGAACCCGACGACATCGCCGGCGTCAGCTTCCTCTATCCGGCCATTGGCTATCAAGCCAGCGTCGGCAGCATCGCCGGCCAAGTCCGCGACTTCGACCAACAACCACTCTTCGGCACGCACATTAAGGCCGAAAACCTCGACACCGGCGAACTGTTCAGCACCGTCTCGGGTGCCGAACTAAGTGCCGCCACGGTCGGGCACTACCGGCTGCACGGCTTGACGCCGGGCCGCTACCGCCTGAGCCTCGAGCCCATTGCCGGGGCGATTAACGAAGAGAACTTCGGCGGTATTTTCACTGATTTTGCCACTGGATTCCCCGCGGAATTCTACGACAACGCCCGCGACAACACCTACGCCCGCGTCCTCGACTTGGCCGCTGCCCAGCACATCGGCGATGTCGATTTCATCTCCGATTTTGCCGTGCCCGGCTATCCCTTCGTAGTCCCCATAGCCATAGTCTCCAATACCCCCGATACCCAAGGTCCTTATCCACTGCGCGTCGCAGCCCGCGATGCCGCCAGCGTGTGGCTCCGCTATCAGATTGACGGCAGGAGCGTCGAGCACTTGCAAATGCAGCAGCAAGACAGCCTCTTCGTCGCCCAAATTCCCGGCCAGCGCGTTGGCGCACGCATCGCCTATCAGATTGAAGCCCGCGGGGCCGACGGCAAGATTTCGTACTTTCCCTATGCGGACGCTTGGCTCGACTTCACCGTCGTCGAACTGACCGGAGCCCCACTGGCCTTTACTGCCTTGCGCGGCGACGACGCCATCGGCGTGGTCGATACAGGTACCCGCCGCGAGCTAGCGCGCATCCCCGTCGGCGACGAGCCGATCCAAATGATTCTAGCCGGCGACCAACTCTTCGTGTCCAACCTCTCGTCGAACGACCTCCGCATCATCGACACCGCGACCTTCCAAGTCCAAGCGCACATCGAGACCGCCCTCCAGCCCCTCGACCTAGCCCTCGCGCCTGACGGCAAAACGCTCTACGCGACCAACTCAGGCGCGAATGCGCTGACCATCGTCGATGTTGAGTCGGGCCAAGCGCGCACCGTTGCGATCGCCGAGGCGAGTGAAGGGCTGTACGGCATTGCCGCCACCGCCGACAAGATATTCACCACCGACATCGCTGGCAGCCAAGTCCTCGTCCTCTCGCCGCAAGGCCGCATAACCAGCCGCATCCCAGTGCCAGCGAAACCGCGCTCGCTCGCACTCGCACCCGACGGCAGGACGCTGTACGCAACCAGCATGGATACGGGCCGCTTGACTGCCATCGACGCCGATGGCGCAACCGTCGCACGCACCATCGACTTAGGCGTCAGTGGCACCTTTGCCATCGCACCCAGCCCGGACGGCCGCAAGCTCTATTTGACCGCGTATAGCGAAGGCTCCCTCCTAGTCGTCGATGTGGCCAGCGGAACACTGCACAAAAAGCTCGCCATCGGCCGCAATCCACGGGCCATTGCCTTTTCGCCCGACGGCACGCAGGCGTACGTCACCAGTTCCCTTTCCAATGAGATCCACATCGTCGATGCCGTGCGCGATACAATCGTCGGCCACTACGCAACCGGCCAGAATCCACGCGGTATTGCGCTGACGCAGCCGATTTGGCCCCCGACCGTGGCCCAACACCCAACCCACTTCGCCCTAACACCGGCCTTCCCCAACCCCTTCAACGGCTCGACGCAGATTACCTACACACTCGCCGCCGCAACCCCAGTCGAACTGCGCATATACAACGTCCTCGGCCAAGCCGTGCGCACGCTCTTGCAGCAGCAACGGGAAGCGGGGACGCATCAGATTCATTGGGATGGAAAGGACGATCAAGGACGAGCGCTGGCCAGCGGCACCTACTTGCTCATCATGCGCACTGGCGCAGTGCGCCAAACGACGAAGATGTTACTCTTGCGCTGACTCCACTGATTCGATAAACCCATCGACGCTAAAATAGCGAAACCCAGTATCGCAGAGCATGGTCACCAGACGGGCTTCTGGGCCTAGGGCACTAGCCACCTGCAAACTGGCCGCCACATTGGCCCCGGACGAAGGCCCCAACAACAACCCTTCCTCGCGGGCCAAGCGGCGGGTACAGTGAAAAGCCTCGTCGTCGTCTATCTGCACGATCTGGTCGATCAATTCCCGATCGAGGACTTCGGGCACAAAACCCGCGCCAATCCCCTGAATGCCGTGCAAATCGGCTGCCCCCCCCGACAGCACAGGCGAGCGCTTAGGCTCGACCGCTACTAGGCGCACATCCGGCACGGCCTGCTTGAGCACCTCCCCAACGCCGGTTATGGTGCCACCAGTTCCCACTCCGGCGACAAAGGCGTCTAGTTCGCCTCCAGTGGCCGCGAGAATCTCCTCGGCCGTGGTGCGGCGATGGGCTTCTGGGTTGGCCGGGTTGGCAAATTGCTGGGGAATAAACACGCCTTCGGGATCGGCCGCCTTGAGCTCTTCGGCTTTGCGGATGGCCCCGGGCATGTCGGCGGCCGCGGGCGTCAGCACAATCTCGGCACCGTAACTGGCCATGACTTGTCGCCGCTCCAAGCTCATGCTCTCGGGCATCGTCAGCACTAGCCTATAGCCCAGTACGGCCGCGGCAAGAGCCAGTGCGATCCCGGTATTGCCGCTGGTAGGCTCGACGATGGTCATGCCCTTTTTGAGCTGGCCGGCTGCCTCAGCGGCGCGGATCATGCTAACGCCGATGCGGTCTTTGACGCTGCCGGTTGGGTTGCGTGCTTCGAGTTTGCCGTAGAGCTGACTACCGTTGGTCGGCTCGACCCGGTAGAGACGCACGAGGGGCGTGTCCCCGACTAACTCCAACATGTCATCTGCGGTCTTGCGCTTACTCATCCTTCAACTGCTCCACCAAGTCCGCAGCCGTGGACAACGGCCGCGAGCAAGTCTCGTCGCGGCACACGTACGCCCGCCCGCCGACCGCCAACTTCCCTTCCAACAGCGGCAACGCAGCCTCGGCTTCACCCGCCCCAACGCCAGCGGCCAACACGACCTTATTGGGCACAAAGCACCGGTGCAATGCGGCGGCAAAAGCGCGGCACTCGGCTTGGTCCCCTACCAAAGCAACCTCCGTGGGCCTAGCCAAGTAGAAGTCGAGGGCGCAGAGCATTTGCGCCCCAGCAGCAGGGGCGCGGCGCAATAGCTGCTCGAAGAGGACCAGCGTTTGCTCGCCCTGCTGCCACAACGCCTGATCGCCCTTCATCGCCCCCAAGCGCAGAAGTGCCAACGCACCCAGCGAGTTGCCCGAGGGCGTGGCGTTGTCAAACGGGTTTTTGGTGCGCACAATCAAGTCGGTCGCCTCGGCCCCCGCATAGAAAAACCCCCCGTGTTCCTCATCCCAAAACCGCGCAACCATCTCGCCGGCCCAGTGCTCGGCGGCGGCAAAGAAACGCAACTCAAAACTCGCCTCATACAGGTCGAGTAGGCCGTTGACGAGACAAGCGTAATCGTCCTGATAGGCCGGAATCCGCGCCCGACCGTCCTTGTAGGTGTGCAGGAGACGGCCGTCGCAGACCATGCGTTCTAAAATAAAGTCGGCCGCCTCGACAGCCGCTCGCAAGTAGCGATCCTCCCCAATAACCTGATAGGCGCGGGCCATCGCGCTGATCATTAGCCCGTTCCAAGCCGTCAGAATTTTGTCGTCTCGCCCGGGGGCCACGCGCTGTTGCCGCGCCGCCAGCAGCACCTCGCACCCGCGCTCTACGACTTGCGACAGCCGCTCTGGCTCTACTTTGAGGAAGCGCGCAACGCCTTCTAGCTCGTTTTCCACGTGCAAGATATTGCGCCCGTGCTCGAAGTTGCCCTCGGGCACCACGCCGTAATAGCGGGCAAAGAGCGCAGCATCTTCTTCGCCTAACAGATCCTCTATCTCCTCTAAGAGCCAAGTAAAAAACAGACCTTCTTCGCCCTCGCTATCCGCATCCTGCGCCGCGTAGAAGCCGCCTTCGGCCTGCGTCATCTCGCGCAGCACATAGCCAAGGGTGTGCTCGACGACCTCGCGGTAGAATTCGTCTTGGGTTGCCTGATAGGCTTCGAGATACGTCCACACCAGCAAGGCGTTGTCGTAGAGCATTTTCTCGAAGTGGGGCACTAGCCAGCGCTCATCCACCGAGTAGCGGTGAAAACCCCCGCCAAGCTGGTCGTACATTCCCCCTCTAGCCATGAGCTTGAGCGTGTGTTCAGCAATTTCTAGCGCGCGCTGATCGCCTCGCCTAACATAGCGCCGCAACAGCAGAGACAAGCTCATGCTCGGCGGAAATTTGGGCGCGCCGCCAAATCCGCCAAACCTAGCGTCATACGTGGATGTAAGCTGCGTACAGGCCCCGTCGAGAACCTCTTCTCCAGGGATGCCACCCGGCGTCAAAAACTCGGCGTGTTGCTGGAGCGCGCGCATGAGTTCGGCGGTTTTTTCGGCGACGCCAGCGCGATTTTCCCGATAGTAATCCGCTATCGCTTGCAGCACCCTAGGAAAGCCCGGCCGCCCGTGGCGATCTTCGGGCGGGAAGTACGTCCCGCCGTAAAAAGGCTGCAAATCCGGCGTCAGAAACACCGTCATCGGCCAGCCCCCCTGGCCGGTCATGGCCTGCACGGCTGTCATATAAATCTCATCGACATCGGGCCGTTCTTCGCGATCGACCTTGATGTTGACAAAGTGCTCGTTCATGCGCTGGGCGATCTGTTCGTTTTCAAAGGATTCGCGCTCCATGACGTGGCACCAATGACAGGCCGAATACCCTACCGAGAGCAAGATGGGCCGATCAGCAGCCTGGGCCGCGGCCAGCGCCTCCTCGCCCCAGGGATACCAATCGACGGGATTGTGGGCGTGCTGGCGCAAGTACGGGCTAGATTCGTCGGCGAGGCGGTTGGTGTGCTTGGGATCAGACATGGTATTAATAATACGATTCGTGGGCCGTTGGCGATAGAGGAATAACCTAGGTACTTGCCTATTGGCGTCGCGTCTGCAAATAGTCTTCTAGATCGCCGACGATGGCGCGGAAGCACCGCTCAGCCTCGGCGCGGATGTCCGCCTTCTCGCAGCGGCAGTGCAGGGGCCACACTTGCTCCCGATAGCGCCTTTCAAGGGCATTCTGATAAGCCGTGGGCAAGGCCGCAATCTGCAACGCGCGAATTTCGCCAAAGCTGATATTCGGCGTGCCCACTCCATTGGCGTAGGCGGCAATCTGCTCGCGGCCTAACCGCGTCTTAAAGAAAAACCAAGCGTAAAACGGATTGAGCCCCTCCAAGCGGATCAGATCGACAAAACAACCCACATTGGCCGGCTTGCTCCCCATATACACCGCGAGGCGATTCCGGCCCAAGGCCCCGGCCCCAGACCGCGACAACAGCAAGTCCCCGGGGCGCACGCGGCTGCGCGGAGGATCGTGCGCTCCTGCGGGCGCGACGCACAACAGCGCGCGCTCGTCGAGCCCGGTTTCGGCGATATTGCCTTGCCGGATGACTGGCACTCCGGCTTCTACGTGCTGAGGACGGCTGCCCGTGACAATTGGCCCATACGTCAAATGGCAGATGTACTCCCCCAACGGGACCAGTCGCAAGCGCCCCGCCAAGCGGCGCACGGCAGCGCGCCCCTGCCAGAACCGCGGATCCCAACGCTGGGCACACAACGCACGCTGTCCTACGCTCAGAAGCGCGGCCTCCGGCGCACGGCGAGCCGATGTGCTAAGTAAGAGCCTGACGCGCTGCGCGTACTGCTCGCTCGGCTTCTTCCCGACTGGTGCGATCAGCCGCGCCTTCGTCCGGGTCAGTGACTTGCTGCGGCGCAAAACGACCAAGGCCGTCTGCACCTTGTTGAAGGCTCCAGGCAGGGCGACGACAGCCCGCACCTCAGCGCGCACTAACAACCAGTCGCGCACGCCCTGCCGCCGGGCATTGGCGAAGAATCCCTCGGGCAATATCAGGGCTATCCAACCAGTGGGCCGGGTCAGTTGCAGTGCGCGCTCAATAAAAAGCAACTCCACCGGGAAGGAGCGCATCTGCTTTTGCCCATCGAGCAGTTCAAAGCGCTGGGCGAGCCGACCGGGGCCATCGGTCCCCAATAAGGGCAACATCGGTCCTAACTTGCCAAAAGGCGGATTGGCCAGCACGCAATCGAACGTCTCATTCGCCACCTCGGGCAAGGTGCCGAGCAAGCCGTCTCCAGTGTAAAAACGATCCGCTTGGCTGCGTCCCTGCTCGGCTAGCCCCGCGTCGATCTCAATACCTGTGGTCTGATACGCTCGTCCGACAACGCCCAACAACGCTCCTTTGCCCGCGGCTGGATCAATCACGCGCACTCCAGCCCCCAGCTCTTTTCCCGCGAGCGTGCGCACCGCGTCCCAAACCAACTGCGCGACAGCTACCGGCGTAAAGTGCTGCGCTAGAATTTTCGCGTTTCCTCCGTTACTCATTAGTGTATCCCATTTGGGGCAATAACTACTTATTGCATCTTATTAAATAATATTCATAACAAATTGCTGGACAAACTATTGAACATCCAAGCGATTTACTGGCACACTTTCTGCTAACACCCTAGCCACGCGGTCCGCCAACGGACCCCTCACTCATTCATCCACGTTCATCTCAGGAGGAATCCCATGCCGACCCTAAGAATGCCCAACATCAACCAAGTCGCCCTCAGCGGCCGCTTGGTGCGAGACCCCGACTTCCGCTTCATGGACAACGGTGCCGCCCGCTTGCGGGGGCGGATCGCCGTCAACCGCTCCTATCGCGACCGCAATCAAGAATGGCAAGAGGAGACCTCCTTCTTTGACATCGTCCTCTGGCAGAAAGCCGCCGAGACCTTGGCCAAACGCCTGCACAAGGGCACGCCGATCTTTATCACCGGCCGCCTGCAAAGCCACTCTTGGCGCGACAGCGACGACCAGCCCCGCTTCCGCGTCCAAGTGCAGGTGCGCAACCTGCAAGTTCTGGAAAGAGATGCAGAAGACATGCAGGAGGAAAACGTGCAGCAAGAAACCGCCCTCCAAGCGGCTTGAGCAGGCTTCGATAGCTCGGCTGAGCTCGCCGAACGCCTGAGCTCAGCCGAAGGAAATGTGCGCGGGCCGCAGGCGGGTGCAGTCGGCGGACGAACGAGACGCGCCGCGCCCAGCCCGCGCCTATTCCGCTCGCTCAAAGAGCGCGGCAATGCCCATCCCCCCACCAATGCACAGCGCAGCTATACCCAGCCTGACGCTATGCTGCTGCATCTGGTGTAAAAGCGTGGTGGCAATGCGCGCGCCGCTGGCACCAACTGCGTGGCCGATGGCAATGGCTCCGCCTTGGACGTTGACCTTATCCCAGTCCCAATCCAACTCCCGCCCCACAGCCAAGCTCTGGGCAGCGAACGCTTCGTTAAGTTCGATCCGATCTACATCTTCGAGCCGGGTTCCAGTCTGGGCCAACAGCTTGCGGATCGCGGGGGCCGGGCCGATGCCCATAATGCGGGGATCGACGCCAGCACTGGCCGTTCCCCGCAGATAAGCCAGCGGCACCAGCCCGCGAGCCTTGGCCCCTTCTGCGGTCATCAACAGCAGTGCGGCGGCCCCATCGTTGATCCCCGAAGCATTGCCCGCAGTCACGGTCCCATCTTTCTTGAACGCTGGTTTGAGTTGACTTAGCTGCTCGACGGTAGTCCCAGGGCGCGGATGCTCATCTGCTGCAAAGACGGTCTCCCCGCCTTTTTGCGCGATGGATATGGGCACGATCTGGTCTGCAAATGCCTCTTGCTCTTGGGCGCTGGCCCACTGCTGTTGGCTCCGCGCAGCGAATTGGTCCTGCTCGGCGCGGGTAATCCCGTATTCTGCGGCCAAGTTCTCCGCTGTGATCCCCATGTGGCAGTCGTAAAAACAATCCCACAGCCCATCGAGCAGCAGCATGTCCTCGACTTGGCCGTGCCCTAGTCGCTGGCCCCACCGTCCCCCGTGCAAGACGTAGGGTGCTTGGCTCATGTTCTCCATGCCCCCCGCCAGCACCACTTCGGCTTCGCCGACCCGCAAGGCTTGCGCACCCAGCGCAACCGCCTTCAGCCCCGAGCCACAGAGCTTGTTGACCGTCATCGACGGCACCTCGTACGGCAGCCCAGCGGCAATGGCCGCCTGACGCGCCGGATTGGCCCCGGCCCCACCCTGATAGACCATGCCCATCAGCACTTCATCTACTTCGCGCGCTTCCACTTGGCACTCTGCCAATGCCGCGGCGAGTACCTTGCCGCCCAACTCCACCGCCGTCACGTCTTGCAGCGCACCGCCAAAACGGCCTGTGGCTGTACGCCGGGCGCTAACTACAACTGGATCTGCCATGTTTTACCTTTCGCTTCTGCGTGGCCGCGTTGACGCGGTGCAGCCACTAACTTAATTTTTTACACCTTGGATATGGGGCTGTAGCTCAGCTGGGAGAGCGCGGGCTTTGCAAGCCTGAGGTCGTCGGTTCGATCCCGATCAGCTCCACCAAATATCGCGGCGCACATGGGTCGGACATAATCGGCCCAACCCGACTTTGACGCACATTCGATGGTCGTCAGCCGTTCCACTGAAAAGCCTTCCTTTTACTCCATCAAAAATAAACGTTGCTTCGCTTAAAGGCGAGAATCGCATAGTTGGTTAAGCAAAAATCGTCCGCGCAACCCTGCGACTCGGCGAAGTTAGCTCCTAATGGAGGCCAAGATGCCGCACGACAAATGGAAGCTCATCTACGTCAGCGACCCCTCGGGCAATGCCAACTACGATTTTGATCCGGGCAATGCGCGTCCCCTCATAACCTCACACCCCGCCAAGCCAGAGGAGCTGCAGCGCATAATCGACAACGTCGCCGCGAACAGACCCGATACCTTTATCCAAGAGGTCTATAACGCCGGCTGGACCTTGTACTTTCGCTCCCCGCGCTTCGAGTACGACGCCCGTCCCCAGCACCGGCGCTTTATTCCCATGATGGACGACGGGATCATGCCGCTACAGGTGATGCTAGACCAAGCCCGCAAGCACGGGCTGAATTTTCTCGCTGGTTTTCGCATGAACGACAGCCACGGCGCACCCGACCAAGGGGGGATGTTTCTCCACAAGAATCCGCAGTGGAAAATTGCCGAGATGCCGCCGGGCACGGCCTTCGTTCCCGGCAACAGGATGGATTTCACCTTTGCCGAGGTGCGCGATTACCTCTTTTCAGTGATGGCGGAAGTCGTCGATCAATTCGATGTCGATGGGCTTGAGTTGGTCTTCCGCGAAGGTCTTTACTTTCCCGCTCCCCAAGGCGACAGAAGCTTGGCGCGCGAGCGCCAACCGCTTATGACTGAACTGATCCGACGGGTACGGGATATGCTGGACCAAGCCGGCAGCAGCCGGGGCCGCGACCTAGTGTTAGGGGTTCGCGTCCCTGAGACTTTAGAAGAGTGCCACAACTGCGGTCTCGACGTGCCCACCTGGATAGCGGCAGCGCTCATCGACTACGTCGCTCCCCAAGACGCCATGTATTCGGATTGCAACGCCCCATACCAAGAATTCAGCCAACTCACCAAGGACACCAAGTGCGAACTCATCCCCGGCCTCCTCCCCTATTGCGCCAACCTCGACCGCACGGGTCCGCCGTTGACGCTCGAAAACTACCGCGCCTTGGCCCACTCGTTTGCCCGCCAAGGTGCCGACGGGGTCTCCATGTACAACTTTCAGATGCACTGGGATGCCTTCTGGAAATCGACCCGCGATCCAGGGTCAGAGGCCATGTATCCTCTGGCCCTTAGCTACCAGCGGGAACTGCGGGATCCGGCCAAAATTTCCAAGGGCGCTCGGCACTATCTCTTTCATCCCATGTGGGGCGGCTCTACCGCCTTTGGATCCCCGGGCAAAACCGCGGGTGGAATTGTCAGAGACGATAAGATCCTCCTTGAGCGGACGGAGCAACAACCTTATGGGCAGTATCAATTTCGCCTGTACGAAGACTTCGACGAGATCGTCTTTGCCAAGCTGTTCTTCCGCGCTACGGGCTTGGGGCCGTACGACCGCATTGAGGTCGATATCAACGGCACGGCCATCCCAGCCGACGGGGTGCGCCACATCTGGCACAGCGACGGTCGGCACCCGAATCAGGGACGGCCACTTCCCGCGCATACGACCTGCATTATCGATCTGTCGTCGCCGCCCATACGCCACGGCGACAATGCCCTCGGCGTCCGCTTGCTGTTCTCCGGCCTTCCCGAAGGGGCTGTCGTCATCGACGAACTAGAAGTGACTGTGCTGCCGCGCTAATTTTTTAACTAGTTCCATGCGCCATAGAGCTTATTGGATTATTATAACGGTATAACGGCCTCCAACTGCGTCGGGAGGAACTGGAGAGTATGACCGGACAAACCGCAAAATTGCAAATTTTTCCAGAGGAGTACCGGGCCGACATTGAGCGTGCGGTACAGATTCTCAGAAAAGGCGGTTGCAGCGAGGTTCACGTGTTTGGCTCTGTAGCCGAAGGGCGCATTCGAAAGGGGTCAGACATAGACCTAGCGGTCCGTGGCTGTCGGCCGGATCGCTTCTTCTCACTGCTCGGGGAATTACTGACTGAACTGGAACACCCCGTGGATTTGGTCGATCTGGACCGAGAGTCCCGACTAGTTGATTTCCTACAGAAACACTGGCTGCTTGTCCATGTTGGATGATATTGTGCGCGATCAGCTCCGCTCTGAGATTCTGCAGATCGAGGATTTGTTCGCGGAGTTCGCGGAATTGATCGACAAGTCGGCAAGTACTGAGCCGAACATGGTTGAGAGGGCCGCACTGGGATCGGTACTTCATTCGTTCTATACTGGCCTAGAGGGTATTTTTCTCACTGTAGCCAAGCGCGTTGATGAGCAAGTGCCTGCAGGGGATCGGTGGCATAAGGATCTGCTGGACCAAGTCGCCGCAGCCACGGACTTGCGCCCTTTCCTCATCTCCAAAGAAACCAAGGAGTCCTTGCAGACATACCTCGCCTTCCGGCACTTTTTCCGGCAAGCCTACGCATATGTGCTGCACTGGGAAGAGATGCGCGAGCTGGTGAATGGGTTGGCGTCAACGTGGACACGGACTAAGACTGAGATTGAGGCGTGGCTGGAAAATTGACGGTCGCCCAAAGAAGGGCAAAGCCAGCGACAATGCCCTCGGCGTCCGCTTGCTGTTCTCCGGCCTCCCCGAAGGAGCTGTCGTTATCGACGAAGTAGAAGTGACTGTGCTGCCGCGCTAGTTGTTGCTTTTCAGCTAAGGAGGAACCTTGTCAAGGAGCGATCCCGAGTTCTGGAATCGGCGCACGAGCGCGACAGCTATATGGACTAACCTGCACTGGACCTTCGTCCACATCTGGGCGCACGGGCGGGCCCCGGCCTTGGGCATCGTCGCCGTGCAAATACTCTTGGGCATCCAGCCCGCGCTGCTCATCTACATCACCCAGCACCTCATCGACACCGTCGTCGCCTCCGCTGGTGCGGGAGGAGTTGGCTTTGAACAAACTCTGCCGTGGCTTATCGCATTCGGTCTCGTCCTCCTGCTCACAAGTGATGTGCTGTGGCAGATTCGGGATGCCCTCCACCTGCGGCTCGAACAGAACCTCGAACACGCGCTGGGCCGTCGCTTTCTGGCCAAGGCGTCGCGGCTGCCGCTCGTCTTCTTTGAGGTAAGCGCGTCTTACGATCGCTTGGAACGCGCCAAAAATCCGGGCTTGAAGCTCGATCGGTTCTTCTTCGCGGCCATGCACCTATTCCAAGCCGGCATCCGAGTCCTCTCCATCGCGGCCATGTTCGCCCCAGTCTCTCTGTGGATTTCGCTGGCTCTTCTAATTGTACTGGTACCGCAGATCCGGCTGGCGATTGAACAAAGCCGACGGTTTATGAGCTTCACCTACGGCCAGACCGAGGAAATGCGTCGGGCTGGCTACGTCGATCGGGTCCTAACCGGCCGGGGCGAACAAAAAGAGATGCGCCTCTTTGCCCTCCGCCAGACCCTGAGCCAGCGGTGGCGGGCCATGCGCCAAGCCTTACGAGAGCAACTCTGGCGACAACAGCAGCAACAGGTTCGCGGGGGCCTTCCCGTCACCTGTTTGCGTTTCGCTGTCTCGGCCGGCGTCGCCGTTGCTCTGGCCTATTTTCTCGGCGATCGGCTCCTCACGCCCGGTCGTTTTGTCGCCCTGTTCCGGGGCGTGGACGACATGCTGGAAGCCGGTTCCAGCCTCGGCTACCATTCGATGACACTGCAAAACCAAAACGCCGAAATCAGCTATGTGCGCGAATTTCTCGACCTACCCGAGGACGACGGCGCTTGGATGCAACGACCACCAGCCGACCGCGAACCAATCCAGCCCTTCCCCAAACCGCTACGCGAGGGATTTGCCGTCGAAGATGTCTGGTTTGCCTATCCGGCAGCGGACGCCACCGAGGGCGAGAACTCACGTCCCGTCCTGCAGGGTGTAAACTTGCACCTCAAACCCGGAGAACGGGTGGCCCTCGTCGGCGCAAACGGCGCGGGAAAATCGACCCTCGCCAAACTCTTGCTGGGCCTGTACCAACCAGCATCGGGCGAGATCACCGTCGATGGCGTCCACTACGGCGATATTGACCGAACGAGCCTTGCAAACGCAGTAAGCGCTGCATTCCAAGACTTCTTCAACTTTGAACTCACTGCCTCCCAGTCAATTGGAATCGGTGCCCTCGGCAGCGGTGATAGCGATCAAGAAGCCGACCTGTGGCCTGCGTGGCTGCCACCCGATCCAGCACTGGTAGAAAACGCAGCGCAGCGAGCCGGAGTCGATGCCATCACCGCGCGCTTGCCCTACGGCTACGACACCCCAGTAGGACACGTCCTCGACGGCGGACAAGGGCTTTCCGGGGGCGAGTGGCAGCGTCTCGCCATTGCCCGCGCATTCACCCGCCAGCCCGAGTTGCTGATCCTCGACGAGCCGACCGCGGCGCTGGACCCCATGGCCGAGGCCGAGGTGTACCGACAATTCGGCGAACTACTCGTCGGCCATACCGCCCTGTTAATCAGCCACCGACTTGGCTCAGCCCGCATGGCCGACCGCATTCTCGTCCTCAAAGACGGCCGTATCGCCGAGCAAGGACACCACGACGACCTAGTGGCAAAAGGCGGCGTGTACGCTGCCATGTGGGAGGAACAAGCCTCGTGGTACCGGTAGCCCTACAGGACGCAAAGGCGGCCCGCCCGCCTACCATGCGCACGCTCCTGCGCTTTCTGAGGTGGATGATCCAGACAGACCCCCGCTACTCTATCGTCTTACTGGTGCTCCAGTTCGCCACCGGTCTGCTGCCTGCCGCGTCGATATGGGTCATGCGGGCACTCTTCGATCGCAGCCTCGCGGTGTACGAGGGGCATCTGCCCGTGGCGGACCTGCTGGAGTGGATCGCTCTGTGGGCTGTGCTGGCACTGACACACGTAGTGTTCAGGGTGGAGCTTTTCTTTTTACTAGTTGATCGGCTAAAACAGGAGTTAGAGGACCATCTACTCACCCAACTCCAACACAAAGCAAGCGTCCTGCGGCTCGAAACCTTCGAGCGCGCTGATTTCCACGATGTACTGCGCCGGGCACAAGAGGCAGCCTCACCCGGCTTTTTTCTCAGCCTTATCGGCGAGATCCACACGATAATCACCGGCACGCTGACGGCTGTTTCCGTCGCCTTGGTCGTCGGGCTGTGGAATCCGCTGCTCCTGATCGCCATCGCCTTGGTCTCAGTGCCGCCGCCGCTGGCGCGGGTGCTCCAAGAGAAGAACACCTTTTACCTCAAGCGCGAGCAGACCCAGCGCGAGCGTCTGCGGTCTTACTTAGAGCGCATTCTCACTGAGCGCGCCGCCGCCAAGGAAGTGCGAGTCTTCAACCTTGGAACGACCCTGCTCGGCTGGTGGGAGCATCTCTACTGGCAGGTGGCCGACCGACTCTTTCAGCAGAAACGCTCGCAGTCTCTGGTCAATATCTTGCTATCGACTTTCAGCCTGACCGGTCTGGCCACCGGCATTGGCTGGTCCGCTTGGGCCGTAGCCAACGGCGGCCTCTCCCCCGGGCAGTTCGCCGCCATGATGGTGGCGCTGCAGCAAGTCAGTACGCATGTCGATTTGGTCTTCTTTCGCTTCGGTTATCTCGCCAATCGCCTCCTGTACATCGCCGATCTCTTCACCTACCTCGACTTGGGACCGGAAGAGCCAAAGGATGGCGAGCCAATCGACCGCGTCGGCGAGGTCCCGATTGCGGTCAGCGATCTCTCCTTCCGCTATCCACAGGCGGAACGCCTAGCAATCGACGACATCTCATTCACCATCCAGCCCGGCGAGCGCGTGGCCCTCGTCGGTGCCAACGGCTCGGGCAAGACCACGCTAGTCAAGGTGCTGTTGGGCTTGTTCCATCCCACGCAGGGAAAAGTGCTCTACGGCGATGTCGATCTGAACCGGGCAGCCCGGAACGGCCTATGGGACCAATCAGCCGCAGTGTTCCAAGACTACACCCGTTTCGCCTTTTCCCTGGGCGAAAACATCGGCTTGGGACGCACCGAGCAAATGGGAGACCAAGCGGCCGTCGAGCACGCCGCCCACCAAGGCGGGGCAGCCCCCATCGCCGAGCAACTACCGGAGCACTACCACACCCTCCTCACCAAGGAATTTGCCGGCGGCACCGAACTGTCCGGCGGCGAGTGGCAGCGCGTCGCCATCTCGAGGGGATTCATGCGCAACGCCGCCCTGATCGTGCTCGACGAGCCAACCGCGTCGCTTGATCCCCAGGCCGAGGCCGACGTGTTCCGGCGCTTTCTCGCCATGTCCGGCGAGCGGACCACCATCATGGTTTCCCACCGATTGGGATCGGCTCGGCTATGCGACCGGATTTTGGTCTTAAAAGAAGGACGTCTACTCGAAAACGGGACGCACGACGAATTGCTGTCTCAAGGGGGAGAATACGCCCGTTTATGGGCTTTGCAGGCGCAGTGGTACGGCGATCTTCAAACGAAATTGCAGGATACAGGAGAATGAGCAAGGACTGCGATATTTATCTACTCACTCTGTACGGCAAAGGCGTGAAGGACGATCTGACGCCTGCCGAGCGGGCCGCGTGGCGCAAGGTCGTAGAGGAGATCAAAAATGGCTGAACGGAACATCGCCGCCGAAGTTCTTGAGGGTCTGCGCGAAGTTCGAGAGCACCGAGCCGGCAAGCGCACGCTGCGGACCACCCAGATTGAGGCGAAGCCCCTGCCCGGACTCACGCCCGATATGATTAAGAGGATTCGCGAAGAGCTCGACGTTTCAAGGGCGGTATTCGCCCACCTGCTGCGCGTCCCGGTGCGCACAGTTGAAGGTTGGGAGCAGGGCAGGTCCAGTCCACCGGATGCGGCGGCGGCGCTCATTCTCATGGCCCAGAAATACCCAGACACCTTCGAGCGGCTGGCATCACTGTGAGCTGCTCTGACTTGGATCGCACTCGCGACAACGCCGATAATATCCTCATTATATACTCGACTGCTGCCAGTCTCGAAGATGTTGAACGATTTCTGCTTGATCCTCTGGGCTAAAGGCGCGAAGGTCATTCAGCTCATCAATTATCTTCTTGGCCTCATTGACGCAATCCGAGGCGAACAGCGATCTTTCTGCCTTCCGATTCTCCAAGCGGTAGTCTGCCGCAATTCGTTGACTATACAGATCCGACAGCCGGAAACCGAGTTGCGCGAGATCCTTGTGTCTTGTAGCCCTCAGCGCATCGTGGATTCTGTGCTGGCTAACTTTGAAATTGAAGTGATGAGAGAGATATTTCTTACCGTAGTGCTCGGCTGCAAGCCACGCTCGGCTAATTGCACTACGGTTTCGAGCGGCTGTTCTAACCTGCAACAGCTCTTCAGCTAAGGTATAAAACTCTTTCTGGTGCATCTACTCGCGGTAATAAATAAGACTTATACGACCGATCTCTGGCCAAGGGATTTGCTCTACAGCGAGCGCAACGTACTGATGATATTGCCGCCGAACTACCTCGGCCTCACCGGAGGTATGTACCTCAATTAGCAATACCTCATCCTCTTCCCGCTCAAGTATCGACTTTTCAAACTTTATATCTGCTCCAAAACACTTCTTCGCTAATGAAATGGCTATATCGGCATGGCCCGTTAAGCCCCACTGACGAAGTTGAGCATCTACTGGATCGTCAAGTAAATCAGCAGAAACAGATACGTCGTAATCCTCCTCAGACAGCGTGACAGCCTTCTGATGTGGCAGTTCTACCATCACTTATATGCCTCTTCGCTTGGGATTAAAAAATCGATTCTTCAAGCGAAATTACAGGAATACAGGAGAATGAGCAAGGACTGCGATATGCTTCTAAAGCGTGAACGGAACAGGCAGCGCGTCGCCATCTCATTGCTACGCTAGCGGTCGATACCTGGGAGCGCATTAAAGCATCATTTCGTTGAGCAGCTTGCCCGAGACCGCGGTCGGAGGTACTTTCAGCGCGCATTTCTAGGCTCGCTCCGTCCGGCAAATCTGCAACCAAGAGATTATCTATGAGAGCATTGCACGCGTCCACGCTCAGCGCCGCCGCTTCGTGAGCCATGGCCGCCTCTTACCCCATTGTCAACGGTGCCGAGCACGCCTGGGTGCTCCACGACCTCCGCTTTAAGCCCGACCCGCGTCTGTCCAACTGCCCCGGTGCCAAGCCCGACCATGAGCAGTCGGCCGAAGACCTCATCGAACATATGCGGATCTATGGAGTCGACAAGGTCGTCATCAGCCAAGTGTGCTACTACGGCCGCGACAACCGCTATGCCAGCCATTGCGTACAGCGCTATCCCGACCGCTTTGCCGCCATCGGCCTTTTAGTGGGGCATCGGCTGCACGATCCGGCCGATCCGGAGAATCCGGCGCGCTTGGAACGGGCCGTGCGAGAGCAGGGCTTGGCAGGGCTGCGCTTGAGTCCCATCTACGACCGCGACGTGGTCTGGCTCAGTGATGAGGTCAGCTATCCGCTGTGGCACCGGGCCGAGGAGTTGGGCGCGGTGTTCAACATCTTCCTAGCGCCGCACCAAGTGGGGCAGGTAGCGGCCATGGCCGAGCGCTTCCCCGGAGTCAAAGTGGTCATCGACCATCTGGCAATGATCGACATCAGCGCCCCCGATAGCGAGGGCTTTGGGCCGCTACTCGATCTAGCCCGCTGGCCCAATGTGTACATCCGCACCTCGCTGCACAATCCTTCTAAGGAACGACCGCCCTTCCGCGATGTATGGCCCTTTTTGGAGCGGGTGTACGACCGCTTTGGGCCGCGGCGGATGGTATGGGCCAATTTTTACGAACTGCTCATTATGCAGGAGTTGATTCCCTTTTTCAGTGCTGAAGACAAGGCGTGGATTTTGGGGAAGAACGCTCTAGATCTCTACTTCCCCTACGGATCCACCTGCTGGTAAAACTTCTTCACACCGTTCTCAATGGTCATAATCACCGCGCTTTTGGTCGGATGGCGGTTTTCGTTGTAGCGGGCAATGCGCGTCGCCCCAGCGTACTGTTCGGTAGCCAACAGTTGTTGCCGTATCGCATCTGCGTCGAGGCTGCCTGCGCGTTCTGCTGCTTCCAAGAGCAAGCGCACCGCATCGTAGCTCACCGCATCGCCGCCGGTGGGCGCAATCCCGTACAGGGTTTGGTATGCGTCGATAAATGCGCGCGCACTCGGCTCGTCTGTGTCCGGCGAAAAGTGGCTGCTGAAAAAGCTGCCATCCACGGCGGCTTCCTCATTGTCCAACAGCGTTGGATTGTCCCAAGCATCGGCACCGAGAAAAAGCGTCGGTTCCCCAGCTGCGTTTTGCAACGGCCGGGCACGCGCCTGCTTGGTCACAAGCGCGACTTCTGGCGGCAGTCCCGATAGGAAGATCGCTTCAGGAGCCGCATCCGCGATACGAGCCAATTGCGCGGCGAAATCCGTCGCACCGCTCTCGTAGAACTCTTCGGCGACAATCTCTCCCCCAAAGCCGCTAAAATGAGCGGTAAAAAACTCGGCAATCCCCTCGGTATAGACCTCCCCGCGCTGCATCAAAACAGCGACTGCATTCACTCCGAGCGCCTCTTTGGCAAACTGCGCCATGACGCGCCCTTGAAACTGATCGGTGAAAGCGGCCATGAAGACAAAGTCGCCAGCCGCGGTCACGGCTGGGTTGGTAGCCGCCGTGGTTATCATCGGCACGCCGTGACGCTGGGCTACGGACCCCACCTCAACGGCGTGTGAGGAGCGATTGGGGCCAACGAGGGCTACTACTTCGTCTGTGAGGATCATGGTCTCCGCGGCCTGTACGGCCGCCGCCGCTTCCTGTATGTTTATCCGCGTGACCAATTCAACGGATCGGCCCAACAGCCCCCCGCGCTCGTTGACTTCATCTACCGCGATCTTCGCCCCATTCGGATAGGTAATGCGGTCGCCCGAGACGAGGAACCCAATTTTAACGGGGGTGCCATCGCCGTCCGTAGCGGACGACAGGGAATTCTTATCTTCACAAGCGGCGAACGCGATGGCCGCAATACAGGCGACGTAAAACAGTTTCATAGCAGATCCTCTTCTAAAGGAGTGGATGGATTCTGACTTTATCAGATTGACGATCCATATTATCCATCGCGCGTTCGTTAGGAGGCACCTTCTGCTCAAGGCGTTCCGCCGTGCCCTTGCGCCAAGTAGTCTTTCAGCAGTTGCGCGATTTTTGCTGCCGCATCTTGGCACAGCAGGGCCATAGGCTCCTTGCCGCCCGGAGTAGATTTCCGCACCGACACAATCAGCGGAGGGGTCTGTTCAAAAAGAATTCTTCTTTCCGATAGGAGAATCAACTGCACGCCGATTTCGGCGGTGCCGAAGGCGCGCCTTTCGGAATCATGCCAGAAATTGATCCTGATAATGTCGAAAGCCAACTTGTAGTCGCCCTTCCAAGGAAAATACTGCATGGGCGACTCGCCAATCTGCTCGACCAAGGCGGCCACCAGCGACTGATGGAGATCGGCCGTCTGCTCTTTTATGTACGATACATCAGTCGTGCCGAAATAAGCGTAAAAGGGGCTGCCGACCAGATTCTCTCCGGCGGCGATAGACTGCTCCAGCCCTTGCGCGAATTGATGAGTACTGCGCCCGGCAATAAGCAGCCCCGACTCCGACTCCGCTGGCACCTGCGCGATGACTTCGTTATTTCCCGCAGACGGCGGTGACATAATGCTGACTGCCCGATGGGCCGTCTCGGTCACATCGTCGGGAGCGACCGAGTGCAAGATCGCCCGGTGTGCATCCTCCAATAAGTTCTGCGCCAAGACGGGCACCTTCATCTTATCCTCGGGGAACGACGCGGCACTAAACGAATACCATTTCGCGACGATCTCGCCGCTCCTGCGGTCCTTTAGCTCGTAGCGTCCCATAAGACCGCGTTGGCTGACGATCTCCCGCCCACTCGTTTCCGCCACCCATGGAGGAACGGGTACATCGACAAATTCTTTGGCCATTATGCTTTCCTTCTCATGGCGCGCAAACCAAGCCCCGTACAAACTCAACTCGTACGCCGACTTTAGGTTGTAGGTTAGGGGATCTTCGTAGCGCGTGACGTGCTCAAATAGCCCCAAACCCTCCACTTCCTGCAACAGTTTCCACTCCAAACCATTAGCTTCCCGATTCGTGAGTGGAGTAAAAGCCCTCTTGGCCTCACGCCATGAGTACGGATCGGAATCCCTTGCTAGGACCAGAACTGCTATGTTCCTTTCGTTCAGATCCTTGGGCGTTTTAGCACCGCCACTGACGGCGCAGCCGTACGAACAACAAAATGTAATAGCGAAAAGGACGATCAAATGGCCGTATCCTGTAAGGTTGCGGTGCCAACCAAACAAAGGTCTCATAGTTTGCATCTCCGCTAAGGGAATAAGGCGTTTGCACAAAGCACGTCTATGAATAATCCTCT
Organism: Candidatus Latescibacterota bacterium; assembly: GCA_965233785.1. GTDB lineage: Bacteria > Latescibacterota > UBA2968 > UBA8231 > UBA8231. Next base: position 5,991,777 of record OZ247580.1, on the reverse strand, counting down.
ACGGTCGTAGCTTGATATGTAAGTACATATTGCAATCTGCGATGTATTGCAAATAGCCTCTGCTCAGCCACCCATTGGTCGAAGAGTCTCCCCCGTCTCAGGCCATCCACTCGCGGGTTGCTAGCGTCGCTTCCTACCGAACGACTTCCCGCTGATCAGCCCCGCGTCATTTTTGACGAGATTCACAAGTACTTTCAGCGCCGCTGGCTGCGCGAGCATTCCGCAAGAGTCCTCTATGAAGACCTGCGCGATCTGGAGCACGTCCGCGAGGTGTCCATGCTAGAACTGCTGCTGTCGCACTTGCCGGCGTGCGTGGGCTATCCTCTTTCAGTCAACAGCCTCAGCAAACTGTACAAGTGGCGTACGAAACCGTCGAGCACTGGCTGACGATCTTTGAACGGCTGTACCTGTGCTACCGCATTCCACCGTTTGGAGCCAAGCAGATGTCGGGCTGTCCGCGAGGAGAAAAAGCTGTACTTCTGGGACTGGTCGCGCGTGGCCGACCGAGGTGCCCGGTTCGAAAACATGGTGGCTGGTCACCTGCTGAAGTACTGCCACTATGTCGAGGACACCGAAGGGCATGAGATGGAACTGCGCTTCATTCGCGATACCGACAAACGCGAGGTGGACTTCGTCGTTTTACGCGATGGCCGGGCGGAATTCGCCGTAGAGTGCAAAAGCGGCGAGCAAAGCACTGCGCCCGCCTGCCGCTACTTCAGGGAGCGGACAGACATTCCACGGTTCTATCAGGTACACCTCGGCACAAAAGATTTTGGCAATGCCACCGCCAACACGCACGTTCTGCCGTTTTCGACCTTCTGCCGCGAAGTAGGGCTGCCCTAATCTGGCATCCCACCTCCAAAAAATAGGCCCGCCACCGCGAGCTTATTGACTTTTTCTAAGCATCCGCGTTCTTTGATTTAATTCCCCTTTACCAACAGGAAAAGATCCTACTATGGCGACGAATAAATTCAAAAAGCGCAAACTTTTCAAACTCTTAGCCCCGCAGGCGGAAAGCGTTTATTTAGCCGCCTCCTTCAACGATTGGGACCCGCAGGCCCGCCCGCTTAAAAAAAACGCCCAGGGCTTGTGGAAAACTTCGGTCACTTTGCCTCTGGGCAAGCACGAATATCGCTTTGTGGTCGATGGCGAATGGCGCGATGATCCGCAGTGCGAGGAGCGCCATCCCAATCCCTTCGGCACCACCAACTGCATTTTGCACGCCTAAGACGGCCCTTCGTCTCACGACGTCAACGGCACAAAAAGCGTAGCTTGGCGTATTGCAGAAGCGGTCCAGCCCGGCCGCAACGCGAATCGCCGTAGAATTTTCGCACTATAACTATGCAAATGAAACATATTGAGTTACATTTGCATAGATGATAGCTCGCAACATCAAGCCGATACTGAACCAACTGTTGGACAGCAACCCGGCAGTTGTCTTGATCGGGCCGCGTCAGGTCGGCAAGACTACCCTCGCCCGCGAAGTCGCCGACGAGCGCGATGCCCTCTACTTGGACCTCGAGCGCCCCAGCGATCTGGCCAAGATCGCCGACATCGAGCAATACTGCGCCGAAAACGCCAACCATTTGCTCATTCTCGACGAGGTACATCGCGCACCGGGATTGTTCGCCCCGTTGCGCGCCATCATAGACGAATATCGGCGTGCTGACAAGAGGACGGGGCTGTTTCTGTTGCTCGGCTCGGCCTCCATCGACCTGCTGCAACAGTCGAGCGAGACGCTGGCCGGCCGCGTCGCCTACTGCGAGTTGCATCCCGTCGATGCTAGCGAAGTGCCTGTCGGTGAGCTTCGCCGACTCTGGTGCAGAGGCGGTTTCCCGGAGAGCTACCTCGCCCAAAGCGACGCGGACAGCCTCGACTGGCGCCTCTCCTTCATCCGCACGTACCTCGAACGCGACATTCCTCAACTCGGGCCGCGCATTCCCGCCGAAACATTGCGCCGGTTCTGGACCATGCTCGCCCACAATCAGGGGCAAACCCATAATGCGGCCGCACTCGCACGGGGGCTGGATGTCAGTGGGGTTACTATCGCCCGCTATCTGGATTTGCTGGCCGACCTCCTATTGGTCCGCCGCCTTCCACCTTGGACCAGCAACGTGGGGCGGCGACTCGTCAAGGCACCCAAGGTATATGTCAGAGATAGCGGCGTCTGCCATGCGCTGCTCGGCATCGAGACACTCGACGACCTGTTCGGGCATCCCGTCATCGGCGGCAGTTGGGAAGGCTACGTCATCGAGAACATTGCCGGTGCGCTGCCGAGACGTGCGTCCTGTGGCTACTACCGCACGTCGGGTGGCGCGGAAGTTGACCTAATTGTCAACCTTGGTGCTGGCGAAATCTGGGCGATAGAGATCAAGTTTAGCTCGGCCCCCAAGGTTTCCAAGGGATTCCACAGCGCCTGCGAAGACCTGCGGCCAGACCGGAAGTTCGTCGTTCACGCTGGCAATGAAAGTTTCCCACTGGCGAAGGACATCCAAGCCGTGACGCTGCCCGCCATCGTCCAGTTACTGGCGCAATCTCGTTGAACCATTGCGACGAACCTCATTCCCCGTCCCGAGGCCGGTATTCGCCGCGGGCGTTCCAGCCGGGATACTGCGCTTCCAAGGCGTTGAGCGTCTGACGGGTGTAGTATGAATGGTCAGGCGGTGGGAAGCGAAAGAGCTGGCGATCAGCGGCAGTGAGGCCAGCGATAAACTCGCAAAAGTGCGGGTTGCGACCCACGTGGGTGTAGTGCTCAACGCCTTCCCAATAGTGGTCGGCGCGACCATAGGCGAATTTCCAGATATAGCGCTGCCCGTCGGCGCGCCGATAGTCGCTGGCGGCGTGCCAAGAGTAGTTGTGGAAGATGGCTACTGAGCCACCAGGAGCGACCATTGGCTCAGCTCTGGCCGCGTCTTGGTGCTGGCCGTCGCCATCGGCGATAAAGAGGGTCGGGGCCTGATCCTCTTCGATATCTTCTAGGCAGAACCAGAAGTTGAGTTGGCTGTGGCGACGGTCGGATTCGGTGGGCGGCAGCAGCGAGTTGTTGCCATTGTCAATGTGGAACGGCCCACCCTTGCGGCCCGGATAGGAGACCAGTCCCAGTCCGGGCCGGTAGTGTATTTGGTCGGTGCCGAGCCAGCGGCGGGCAAAGGCGATGGCCTCGCGATCGACGATGGCGCGGTTGAGGCACTGTTCGGGATAGGGAAAATAGCAGGAGCCGATGCGGTCGTCGGGCGGGTTGTCCGCGACTTCGTCCCAAGGTTTGAGGATGCGGCGCAGGGCGGCGGCCATGGCAGCGCGTTGGGCTTCGGGGAGGTAGTTGTGGACGATGACGTAGCCGCACGTGGCAAGCGCTTCAAATACTTCGTCGGTTAGTCTTTGCTCCTGCATGACGAGTTCCTTTAGGCAACGTATTTCTGGATGCCGACGATGAGTGCGATGCTCAGGGCTGAGACTAACGCGACACCGACGAGCGTGATGGTCAGGGTCTCGCCTATGAACAGGTATATCCCCAAGCCCATCAGGATGGTCACCACTCCCATAAGAAAGGTCATAAGCCCCACCCAGCGGGCCAACGCGTCCTTGTCGGTGACCCGGTCCGGGTTGAGACCGGAGATCAGACCGACGCGTTTCTTAACCCCGATCAGATAGGCGATGACGTAGAGCGGCAGGGCGGCGAACAGCATGACTAGGAAGATGATTAGACCTGTGTCGATCTGAGTATCCTTTTACGGAACAATCTGTTAGGGGCTTTTCGCCTAAAAATATGACTGAACTGTAAACGCCGAAACAAGGAAAAAATATGTTCAGCAAACATGCCCCTTGTCATCCCTGAACAAGAGGCTATCTTAACATGTGTCAACACTCTGGTAGACACCTGCCCGTCGGGTGGCCTGCTGAATAAAATAGCCTAAGACAAGAGAATCGGGGTAGCTCCTTGGTTCTGGTGAAAAGGAGAAAACTTATGTCACGTTTAATTTTTTTCGCATGCCTGATGGCTTTGGTCGTGTCTTCACAAATTTTTGCACAGGCTGCTGGTGGAGATACCGGGTCGTAAGGTGAGATTATCTCAGTTTAGTTAAACCAAGTGCTGGCCTTGTTCCCTTTATTTATCTCTCCAAACCACCAAGTAAGGAGGGATACAGATGAAGGAGCCAAGACCAGCGTTGGAGAATTTGTGCTGTCTCAATGCCCAATGCAAGACCTACGGCCAACGCGGCCAAGCCAACCTGCGGGTGCGCAAGACCTATGGAGCCGACCGGATTCGGTATCTGCGCTGTGGGTGCTGCGGCGAGGAATTCAGCGAGCGCAAAGGCACGGCGTTGTTTAATTGCAAAATCGGTGAAGCCCAAGCCGTGTCGGTGATCGAGCATCTGGATAGTGCCTGTGGCTTGAATGCCACGGCGCGCTTGGTGGGGGTGTCTAAGGAGGCGGTTGGCCGCCTGCTGCGCGTGAGCGGACAGGTGAGCTATCAACTGCATGACCGGCTGGTGCGGAACGTGCGTCCGATGGCGCTCCAATTTGATGAGAAATGGTCGTATGTGGCGAAAAAACAACGGCACTTGACGCCCCTGGACGATCCGAGTGAACGGGGGGATTATTGGGATGCCAACAGTTTGGATCCGCAGAGCAAATTGCTGGTATCGCTGGTGCCGGGTCGCCGTACGACTACGACGATTCATCAAGTGGTCGCCGATGCGGCGGCGAGGCTTTCGTGTGATGCGAGGCTGCCGGCGCTGTTTACCGATGGCGAACCGACCTATCCCGAGGCGATTGTGGCCACCTTTGGTCGGGCCTATCCGGTGCCCCGACGCCATCGCCGTGGCCGCCGTCCGGCCCCCGTTGTTCGGATCCCCCAAGGCTTGGTCTACGCCCAGATTGTCAAGCATCGGCACGGCGGACGGGTCAAACGGGTCGAGATCCGACCCCGCTTTGGCAAGGGACGCTTGGCTCAAGTCGTGGCCGACTTGGGCTGGACGAAAGCCAATACCAGTGCCATCGAGCGTTTCAACCTGACCGATCGGATGCGCAACGCACGAAAAGCGCGCAGAACCCTGAGCTTTTCACGTCGGTCGGATCGGCACGATGCGCTTAGTTGGATTGGCGCGTTGCGCTACAATTTTCATCACGCCCATCGAGCCTTGCGCCAGCGCTCCGACGAAGGACGCTGGCAACCGAGAACGCCGGCTATGGCCGCAGGCATCGCTGAGCATCGCTATAGCTCACTCGAACTCATGCGCCTCTGTCCGGTGGGGCTGAGATAATCTCAAGCTACAACCAGATACCGTTTCATCCCAAGAAATGATAGATGTCATTTACTTGAAAGACGGCCGGATTGTGCGCGGAAAAGTCGTTGAGAAGACGGACGAGTTCCTGATTGTGCAGACAAGAGATGGCAGTCTCTCCACTTTTCAGGAGGATCAAATTGCTACCATACTCCAAGAGGAAGCGAGTAAGAGCACTGGTCCAGCAGCTAGCATGAATACCGCTAAAGGACAGAGCAGTGGCGTTGGTAAACTTAGGCTTAGTGGAGGGTTGATTCTTGATCCCGGAACTGGATGGGTTGCTAACGTCGGGTTCGCTATGCCGAATTGGAATTATATGGACTTTCTCGGGTTGGTAGAGGGTCTATTTGAGCAATCCTCAGAGACACACTCCGGTTCCGATTTCACGTACCGGACTATAGGTGTCAACGCCGTGATGTTGTTTAAGTATAAGAAATGGCACTTTTTGGGTGGTGTGGGCTTGGCACGGCGGTCGATTTCGTTGACTTCGGTTGGTCGTACATTTTCGGGGGCGTTAGCGTCAGATACCGGGCTAAACTTTACCGTAGGTGCTGGAATGACTATCAACGAATTACTATTTGCTGAAGTCCGGTCAAGCTCAGGCTCAGGCTCAGATCTTGCGCTCACAGTCGGCATCAAAATTCCTTGAGCAATGTTGCAATACTCCACCACTAGCTACCCTATAGCTTTTAACTCAACAGCTTCTAATTTTTCAGCCGGTAGCTCCAAGGCTCTCTCCCCATCTCCCATTTTGACGACAATTCGGAATAGCTGACGTCCTCCTACCCCGATTCGTCCTCTATCCTCAACGACAGTCCCCGTCACGGTCCGATTTCCAAAGCTCAGTCGGACCTTGTCTCCAATGCGGAAATAAGATTGCTTCTTCTGTGATTTCGTAGCCATAATTATCCTACCAAGGGTTTGAACCTGTTGCAATTTCTAGGTGCCTCGCCATCACTCGGTCGAAGTCAGCCGCAAGTGCATTACACACGCCTTCTTTTTAGTATTAGGATACTAAAAGTCAAATCGGCATAAAACCCCTCTACGTCACGACGGAAACGGCACGGGAATCCCATCGCCGTGCCACGGGAAGGCGTAGCTTGGCGTATTGCAGAAGCGGTCCAGTCCAGCTCCGACGCGAATCGCCGTTGACGGCGGCAGTTCTACCGAGAAGTACTTCCCTTCTACAGTAGTAGCCACCTCCCCATCCTTCCCCGCAGCGCGGTATTTGATCTGCGTGAAGCGGTGCTCGCCAAAGGCACCAGCCTGTACAATGAGGCGGCGCGTCTCGTGCCGCGACGTGTTGACGAGTTGGATGCCGACCGCGTCCGGCCCCAGTTCATCCACCAAGGCGGCCACGTCTAAGGGCAGCCCCGGACGCAGGCGATCGGCGTCGAAATAGCGCACCGTGGCGCGCAACAGGCCGCCGTTATAGACCGACTGCGGTGCCCCCAGCGTTACTTGGGTCAAGCCTTTAGTCAACACCGGCTGCGACGGGAGTCGATTGGTGGCGATGATTTCTATGGGACTGCGCTCGTCGGCGCGCATGGTCTCGTAGGTCTCTAGAGCCTGCTGGTACTCCGCCCGCAGAATCTGCTCCGGCCAGCCCGGATTCTTGCCGTCGTAGTACTGGAAACGGGCGAATTCAGTATTGCCCCAGTTCTTCTCTCCCAAGGCCGTACCCACGTCGTTCCAGTCGCGCTCCACGTCGCCGTCGCGCATTAAGGTGATCAGTTCGTAGTCCTCCCGAGCCATAGAAGCGTGGTACAGGTGCATGATGTCTTGGCCCCGCAGCGGAGTGGGTTCCAGCCAGTAACCCCGCATCTCAATGCCGTCGCTTACGTGCAGCCCCGGCGCAGGGTTCCAGTCCCAGCCATCCGGTCCGTAGCGCACTGGCACGAGAAACTGCCCGTCCTCCCGCTTTCTGCCGTTATCGACTTGCAGCTTGATTTGCGAGCGCAAAAAGTCGAGGTATCCGCTGTCGCCGGTGAGCAGTTGGGCGCATTCGACTGCGATGTTGATGCCGTGGAACATGATGTTGTAGCCCTGATAGTGGTTCCAGCCGTACTGACCGCCCCACCACACGCCTTCGCGTCCCCCGCCGATGACGCCCTTGGCATTGACGTTGTCCGGGCAGATGCCGCCGTTTTTCTCGGTGCGCTCCATCCACGCCTCAGTGTAGTCGAGCACCCACTGTTTGTACTTGTTATCGCCCGTGTACAGATAGGCATTGGTCACCAATGCGGTAGCCGCTAGGCTGTTGGGTGTATCGCACTGCAAGACGAGTCGGTCGAACAGATCGACGATCTGCTTGCGCCGCGCTGGATTTTCAAACCACCGCGTCTCCAAATTTTTGACGACGGGATACAGACTGGCACGCACTCCGTAGTAGTTCGCTTGCCCACCCAAGCCGCGCCCGGCCAGCAGCATAGTGTTGGCGTATTCCGCATCTGCGTGGAGCTTGGGGCCCTGGCTTGAATGAAAAGGCGAGCGCAGGATGCGGTATTCGGGATCCCAGTTGGGAGCTTGGGGATCCTCGCCGATGAACATGGCCGCAAAACTCCGCGCCCGCCGCATGTTTTCCGAAACTGTAGGGTCGGCCACCCCAAAGTCGTAAAAGGCCATATTGCCCTCGCCCAAGTGGTGCCACTCCATGGCTTGTTCGAGGTTCCAAAACTCGTTGTGGATGGACGGCCGAAAGACCTTCTTGTGGTCGTTGTAGCGCGTGCGGTGATCAATGCTCTCGTCGCTGATGCGGGTGACGGCGTTCCAATTGCGGAAGTGGAGGTCGAGCAAATCATCGGCCGCGCCAATCGCGTAGAACAGGCCAAAGTTGTACACCTGTTCGTAGAGATCATCCACATCCTCGGCCAGCAAGGTACCGCCGCCGCGCTCAAAGTACTGCCGGGCGAACAGGCGGCCCGACTCCTCCATCAACGCAATCAAATTCCGCTCCATCAAAGCCCACGCCGGCGGGGCCACAACCTCGGTCGCCTCGATCTTGGTCATACTATTTGCCACCATAGCCTACTGCCTCCTGTGCACGAGAAAGGGTCGGACGTAATTCTAGGCGGCGGCCCATGCGCAGGCAAGCGGCCCGCTTGGCCGCCCCAGATGCATCCCTTACTTTAAAATTCCATGAACAGCAAAGATTACCTACACGACCTCTTCGGCTGCCAAGGCCGCAAAGCCATCGTCACGGGGGCCTCTAGCGGCTTAGGAGCCGAACTAGCCCGCGTCCTCGTCTCAGCCGGTGCTGCCGTCCTCGCCGTTGCCCGCCGCCAAGAGCGCCTTGAAGCACTGGCCGACGAATTGCAAGACCGCGCCGGTACCATCCACGCCCACGCGGCCGACCTCAGCGACAACGCAGCCGTCGCGGCCCTGCCCGAGCAAGCACGCGAGCAACTCGGCGGCTGCGATATCTTGGTCGCCAATGCCGGCACAGCCGCTCGCGTCCGCCTCGAAGATATGGCCGAGCAAGACTTTGCTGCGGTCGTCGATCTCAACCTCAAAGCCCAGTGGCTACTCGCCAAAGCCTGCTTCCCCTTGCTCCGCCAATCTGAAGCCGGCCGCATCGTCAACATCGCCTCGATCTACGGCTTGGGAGCCTCGGTAATCAACGGCCTGAGCGCCTACACGGTCAGCAAGCACGGACTCGTGGGGCTGACGCGCTCGCAGGCCGTGGAATGGAGCAGACACGGCATCACCGCAAACGCCATCGCCCCCAGTTATTTCCCCACCGAAATGACCGAGACCGCCCTCGACAACGAGAAGATGAGCACCCGGCTGCGCACCTTTACGCCGCAAGGCCGTTTTGGTCAGCCCGCAGAGTTAGCCACTGCCCTGCTCTTTTTGTGCTCAAAGGCCAGTGGCTACGTCAACGGGACCGTCGTACCAGTGGACGGCGGCTGGACGGCGTGGTGATCCGTCTGAGTGGTTAGTGGCCAGTGGCCAGTGATCAGTCTCAACCCGTCCTCGGCCCTGCAGGGCGGGGACTAACCTCTAATCACTGGCCACTAACCACTGCCTTTCAGACCGGCGGCGCTTCCAGAAAAACGCGCACCCCCATATCGGCGTAGCGGGACCGACTCTCGGCCGTGCCATTGCGAAAACAGACTGCGGTATCTGTCCCCTGCAAGGCTTCGACCACGTAGCGCACGCAATCGTCAACGCTTTTCAGGTGGGGATGCCCTCGGTGATTTAGGTCCATTTGCAGGTCGGTGGGGCCAAAAGAGAGGCAATCAACCCCAGGCCGCGCCAAATTGAATGCACTCGTCGCGGCCGCCACGGATTCAACCTGCAGCCACAACACCCCGTACTGGTTCCACCAATCCGCATACGCCTGGGGGCCGCTACTCGTGTCGCCGACGCGAGCACCGCCGCCGTGGCTGCGCACCCCTTGCGGCAAGTAGTAGAAATTGGCCACGGCCTCCTCAGCGGTCGCCACGGTCTCCACTTGGGGCACCTCGATCCCCGAAGGCCCCAAGTCCAAGCAGTTGCCGATCAGATAGGTGTGGCGCGTGTGCTTGATGCGAAAGTGCAGCGGCAGGTCGAACTCCCCGACCATGCCCGCCAACGCGACCAAGCGGTCTTCGCTATAGGGCGAGTGCTGGCTATCGACAAAGACAAAATCGCATGCGCCCAACTCGGCGATGCGCTTGAATGCGTCGCGCTCGATATCGCCGCGAATGCCAAACCCCACCACCTTTTCGCCCCGCTTGATCTTCTGCTTCAAATTCGCTGCCATGCTCGCGTCTCCTTTAAGAGAATGCCAATGCCTCGGTCAGGCGTATAGCCCGAATAGGCTAGCCACCAACCAGAGCAGGGTGTTGACCTGCAAAGGCCGATCATTCCAAGCGACTGCCGTCGGATCGGCCCCCTGCCCCCGGTGGTACACTAGATAGAGATAGCGCAACACGCCGTAGAGCACAAAAGGGATCGTCCACTGCAATCGCGCATCTTCTGCGCCGCCCACCCCCATCGCGTACAGCGCGTAGCAGACTATGGTCACAGCCGTGAGGACGGCGATCATCTGGTCGAGAAAAGGCACGCTGTATTCTTCGAGGATAGCGCGGTGATCTGCGGCCGCATCCGCCAGTTGCACGATCTCTTGCCGGCGCTTGACCGCCGCCATAAAGAGCACCAGCGCGAAGATACAGACGATAAACCACGTGGAAATAGACACCTCAATGACCACGCCGCCGCCGATGGCGCGCAGCAGGTAACACGCGGCCACGATCAACACATCGACCAACACTACGTGCTTGAGCCGGAGCGAGTACGCCACGTTGAGCGCGGCGTAGAGCGCGGCCACCCACCCCAAATGGGGATGCAGCCAAAAAGCGCAAGCCAACGCAAGGGCCAACGCGAGTAAAGCCGCTCCCCAAGCCAACGCGACCGACAGGTGGCCAGCGGCAATCGGCCGGTGGCACTTTTCGGGATGCAGGCGATCGTATTGGCGGTCAAAGATGTCGTTGAACAAATAGACGCCCCCGCTCAGCAAGACGAAGCAGAGGGCTGCCCCTAAGCTGTGTATTAGGTAGGGAACTTCAAAGAGATGTTCGGAAAAGACGAGGGCGGGAAAGACGAAGACATTCTTGATCCACTGCCGGGGGCGCATGGACCAGAGGATGTAGTAGAGCGACAAAACGGGGCTATGCTTCGGCACAACCGGAGAGCAGGGGCCGTTCAGACCTCCATGATCTCCTTTTCCTTGTTCTCGATGATCTGGTCAATGGAGGCTACGTATTCAGCGGTCAAATCCTGCACCCTTTTCTGTGCGCTGCGCGACTCGTCTTCGGAGATATCCCCGTCCTTTTGCGCTTCCTGGAGCAAATCTATCCCGTCGCGCCGCGCATGTCGCACCGCGACCCGCCCTTCCTCGGCTCGATGCCGAGCGACTTTGGTGATTTCTACCCGTCGCTCCTCAGTCAGCTCGGGAATGGGCAACCGAATGATGGCACCGTCGTTGGCCGGGTTAAGGCCCAAGCTCTTGTCGGCGAGAATGGCCTTTTCAATCGTGGGAATCAGCGTGGCTTCCCAAGGCTTGATCGTCAACAAGCGCGGCTCGGGAACGCTGATCGTCGCCACTTGATTGAGTGGCGTTTGTTGGCCGTAGTAATCCACCCGCACGTTGTCGAGCATGGCGGCCGAGGCCCGCCCTGTGCGGATGGAGGCTAAGTCGCGGCGCAAAGACTCGATGGCCTTATCCATAGCCTCTTGTACTGTTTCAATGACCTCTTCCAACATGGCGGCCTCAATGTGCTTTCAGGCGTCTTCTCCTAAGACAAACCGCTCAAAGCGACGCACGGTAATTTTCTCGCCAATTTTGGCGGTTATCTCGGTGACCAATTCGCCGACGGTCTGGTCGGGACTTTTGACAAAGACCTGTTCCAGCAGGCAATTTTCCTGATAGAACTTCTCCATGCGACCGTCGACGATTTTCTCGGCAATGTGCTCGGGCTTGCCTTCGTTTTTGGCCTGTTCGAGAAAGATGGCCCGCTCCCTTTCCACGGCGTCGGCGGGAATGCCCTCCCGCTCAACTGCCAAAGGCTGGGAGGCGGCAATGTGCATGGCCACATCCTTGGCAAAGGTCTGGAAGTCGTCGGTACGAGCGACGAAGTCGGTTTCGCAGTTGACCTCTAGCAGCACACCGAGGCGGCTACCTTGGTGAATATACGCTTGGATCAGGCCCTCACTGGCGTCGCGACCGGCCCGCTTCTCCACCGCGGACAGGCCCTGCTTGCGCAAGTACTCAATGGCCTTTTCGCTGTCGCCGCCGGTTTCTTGCAGGGCTTTCTTGCAATCCATCATGCCCAAGCCCGTTTTCTCTCGGAGCATTCGTACGCTTTGTGCGGTAATCTGAGTCATCGTCGTTTGCTTTCAAAAAGTAGTTGATTTAACTATGCGGTGGCCTCGGCTACATCCGCCGGGGCCTCTGCGGCTTGTTGGGCCTCTACGGCCTCTGCGGCCTCTTGCTTGTCGTCGCGGGCTGCTTTCTCGGCCTCGGCTTCGGCCCTACCCTCAATCACCGCGTCGGCGATGAGACGCGTGATGAGAGCGATCGAGCGGATGGCATCGTCGTTGCCGGGAATCGGATAGGTCACCAAGTCGGGATCGCAGTTGGTATCGACGATGGCCACGGAGGGAATGCCTAGCTTGGCCGCTTCGCGTATGGCGATGTGCTCCTTCTTGATGTCTATGATAAAGACCAAGCCGGGCAGACCGCCCATGTTGCGGATGCCAGCCAAGGTCCGCTGGAGCCGGGCGCGCGCTTTTTCGAGCAGCAGAACTTCTTTTTTCTTGAGGTTCTCGTAGGTGCCGTCAGCCGAGATGCGGTCGAGATGCTCTAGGTGCCGGATGCTTTGGCGGATAGTCTGCCAGTTGGTCAGCATCCCGCCGAGCCAGCGCTCGGTGACGTGAAACATGCCACAGCGCTCGGCTTCCTGCCGCACGAGTTCGGCGGCCTGTTTCTTCGTGCCGACAAAGAACACGGCGCGTCCGGCGCGCACCGTCTGGCGCACGGCCTCGCAAGCAGCTTCGACTTTGCCGACCGTCTTTTGCAGGTCGATGATGTGGATGCCGTTGCGCTCGGTGAAGATATAGGGCCGCATTTTGGGGTTCCAACGCCGGGTCTGGTGCCCGAAGTGGGTCCCCGCTTCCAGCAAATCGCGGATGGTGAAGTCAGCCATGATCGCTCCTCAATGTTAGTTGGGCCTCCGCCTCCTTCATTTACACACAGAAGCCCCGCGGACATCGGATGTCCACGGGACACTCTCTGCTGTGCATCGGGAAGCGTGTGTATTGGAATGAGACTAGCGCTTGGAGAATTGGAAGCGCTTGCGCGCGCCGGCCAATCCGTACTTCTTGCGCTCTTTCTCGCGGGCATCGCGCGTCAAAAAGCCGCCTTTTTTCAACACTTCCCGCTTCTGCGGGTCGTACTGCAACAAGGCGCGGGCAATGCCCAAACTCGCAGCGCCGGCTTGACCGCGCAGGCCGCCGCCACGGGTAGAAATGTGGATGTCGAATGTGTGCCGCGTCTCGGTCAGATCCAGAGGCTGCACGAGGATCATCTCTAGGGAATCTCGGCGTAGGTATTCGCCGACCACGCGACCGTTCATGTAAATACTGCCATTGCCGAGCTGCATGCGCACTCGGGCTACCGAGGTCTTTCTGCGGCCGGTCGCTTCGTAATTTTCTGCGGGCATGGGCGCGTTGCCTTTGGCTTAAAGTTCGAGAGGCTGGGGGTTTTGCGCTTGGTGCCGGTGTTCGCCGCCGACATAAATGCGGAGCTTCTTTAGCTGCATCCGGCCCAATTTGGTGTGCGGCAGCATACCCCGCACGGCCTTGCGGATGATGCGGTCGGGATGCCGTTCGGCCATGCGGCTGTAGGGCGTGACCCGCAAGCCACCTGGATAGCCGGTGTGGCGGTAATAGACCTTTTTTTCGGCCTTGTTGCCCGTGACTTTTACCTTGTCGGCATTAATCACGATGACGTGGTCGCCTACATCGGCATGTGGGGCGTATTCGGGCTTGCCCTTGCCGCGCAGCACTTGGGCGATTTCCGAAGCCAGCCGCCCTAGCACCTTATCAGTGGCATCAATCACAAACCACTGCCGCTCAATTTCGCCCGCTTTAGGGGCGTAGGTAATGTCGTTCATTGTCTTTTCTCAGATTGTATAGAAATTATTTAACCTAAGCTCTCTATTCGCGCTTGTCAAGGTTGGGCCACCCGTCGCTTGCGCCACCAGCGCCAAGTTAGCACGGCCCCTACCAAGCACAGGATACCCACCAATAATCTGTTGTATTGTGCGAGCAGCTCCGTGACCTGTTCCCAGTTTTCACCCACCAAAATTCCGGCGTAAAGCAGCAATCCATTCCAAACGGCCATGCCAATCGCGCCGCAGAGTACAACCGTCGGCCAAGGCATGCGTCCCAGACCAGCACCGATGGCGATGACCGACCGAATGCCGCTTAAAAATCGGTTGCCTAAAATGAGGGCGACGCCGTAGCGACTGAGCCACCGCTCGGCTTGGGCCAGCTTTGCCGTACCCCGACGGCCTACGAGAAAGGCGCGCCCCCGGCTATAACCCAAATAGTACATGACTAAAAAGCCAGCCATGCCTCCGACACATGTAGCAAGAAAAACCGGCCATATATCCAAAAGGCCGCGCCCCACTAAATAGGCGCTAAACACCACCACCGTATCGCCCGGTATAGGTGGTACGATATTTTCCAAAAAGGCGCTAAGCAATAAGATGCCATACGCCCACAGTGGATCGACGCCAGACAAAGCCGCGAGCAGAGAGTCCAAATATTCTGCCATGCTTTAGAGCGCCAAAAGGACCACGGCTTGAGCTTCCATGCCTTCCTCCCGCCCGACAAACCCCAAGCGCTCGGTCGTCGTGGCCTTGAGCGAAACCTGATTCACCGCTAGGCCCAAAGTCGCAGCTAGCGTCTGGCGCATCGCTGCTAGGTGCGGCGCGAGCTTGGGCCGCTGGGCCGCGACGACCGCGTCGATGTGCAGAACTCGCGCCCCTCGTTCCGCTATCAGGGTGCCGACCTGCTCGAGCAGCACCAAGCTCGATATGTCTTTGTATTGCGCGTCTGAGTCGGGGAAGAGCTGGCCGATATCTCCGGCCGCCAAAGCACCCAAGAGTGCGTCGATTATGGCATGTGTCAGCACGTCCGCGTCCGAGTGGCCCGCAAGCCCCCGATCAAAAGGCACGGTGACTCCGCCCAAAATTAGAGGCCGCCCTTCTTCCAAGCGATGCACGTCGTAGCCCTGTCCTATGCGCAAGCCCATAGCAGACGCCTCCTCCCTATCGCGTACTCGCCACTCGGCCCAAGCTAGATCCTCGGGCGTGGTCAGCTTGCGGTTGTCGGCTTCGCCGAGCACGACGCAGACTGGATGGCCCAGCCGCTCGACCAGCGCGGCGTCGTCCGTAGCCACCACGTCGGGCCCAGCCGCGTGGTATGCCCTCAAAAGCAACTCGCGATTAAATCCCTGCGGGGTCTGTGCCTGCCACAGCCGCTCGCGGCGCGGCGTGCTGACGACTCGAGCGTCCGCCACTTCCTTGATCGTCTCTACTACCGGCAAGGCGGGCAGTGCCGCTCCGTGCTCGCGAGTAGCGGCGACCACCCGTTCCAGCAGCCCTTCCGAAATAAACGGTCGCACGGCATCGTGTACCAAGACCATATTGGCGCGGGTCTCCTGTAAGCCTCGATACACAGATGCACTGCGCTCAGCACCCCCGGGCACGAGGGCGGCGACTTTGGCAAAGCCCCCACTTTCACTCAATTGACTGCGGCAATAGTCCATGTCCTCGCGCCGCACGACCAAGACGATATCGGTCACCAGCGGGCTAGCTTCGAGACGTGCGAGTACGTGCCAGAGTACGGGCCGGCCCCCTAACAGGAGATACTGCTTGGGCCGATCTGCTCTCATGCGCTGTCCCCGGCCAGCGGCCGGGATGATGGCGGTTATACTTTCCACGACCTCACACGATCATCATGGCATCGCCATAGCTGTAAAAGCGATAGCCCCGTTCTATGGCCTCGCGGTAGGCGGCCAAAAGCCGTTCCCGCCCGACAAACGCCGCCACCAGCAATAACAGGCTCGAGCGCGGCAGGTGAAAATTCGTCACCAACCTATCGACCGCTTTGAATGCGTAGGGTGGAAAAATAAAAGCATTTGCCAATCCCCCGCAGGCGCACACATTGCCCTCGGCATCAACGCTCGACTCCAAGGTCCGCACCACGGTAGTACCGACGGCGACGATGCGGCCACCAGCCGTGCGGCAACGCCTGAGCGCGGCCGCCACCGACTCGTCGATTTCGCAGTATTCGGGCTCGAGCACATGCTGGCGCGGGTCGGCGCAGCGCACCGGCTCGAACGTGCCCGGCCCCACGTGCAAAAGCACTTTTAGGACGGCCACGCCCTTGGCAGCAATCTCAGCGATTAACTGAGGGGTAAAGTGCAGGCCAGCCGTGGGCGCGGCAACGGCTCCCGGACGCGCCGCATAGACAGTCTGATAGCGCTCCCGATCCGCAGCCTCGGGCGGACGCCGAATATAGGGCGGCAGCGGTATTTCCCCGATCTCTTCCAGCCGCGCCAGCACGTCTTCAACGGCAAAGCGCACGCGGAACCGCCCCGGCGCAACCTGCTCAACGATGTGCGCTTCCACCGCTCCATCGCCAAACTCCAACCGCGTCTTTGGTTTTAAGCCCCGCCCAGGCCGCCCCATCGCCAGCCAATCGCCCGCAGGCAGCGGCCTGAGCAGCAGCAGTTCAACCCGCCCTCCGGTAGCAACTTTACGCCCCCTGAGCCGAGCCGGCACGACCTGTGTTTGATTCAATACTAGGGCGTCGCCGGGGGCAAGCTGATCGACAATAGCCCCAAAGTGCAGGTGCTGCAACGAGCCATCCGCCCGGTTCAAGAGCAACAGACGCGCTTGGTCGCGCTCGAGCGTTGGGCGTTGGGCGATCAGGGCATCGGGCAGGTCAAAGTCGTAGTCCACTAGTTGCATCGATCAGTGCCCACCTATCCCCGCGACTGAGTAGGACGCCACCGCACATAGCGGAAAATGGTCCAGAGAATTTTGTACCCAGCCCGCAGCGTACCGCTAAGCGTGCCGGTGATCTTGGAACTGCCAATGCGGCGGCGATAACGCACGGGCACTTCGGCTGTGCGCAGGCCCAGCCGAGCGGCTTTGACCTGCATCTCCGCGGTCCAGCCAAAGTTGCGATCCCTCATTTCCAACCTCATGAGCGCGTCGTAGCGCAATGCGCGAAAAGGCCCCAAATCCGTAAAAGTGACGCCGAACAACAGGCGAATTAAGAGGGTGGCCAACCAGTTGCCAAAGCGAGCCTGCGGCAAAAGAGCGCCCTTTTCTCGCTGTCCCAAGACCCGAGAGCCAATGACCATATCGGCACCGTCTGCGATGATCGGTCTTACCAAAGCCAGCATGTCCTCGGGGTAATCGCTGTAATCGCCGTCGAGAAAAACGACGATATCTGGACCATCGAGATGGGCCATGCCCGTTAGACAGGCCTGGCCGTAGCCTCGGCTTGGCTCGGCAACGACGCAGGCCCCCAAGCAGCGGGCCACCTCGGCGGTGCGGTCGGCCGAGCCATTATCGACGACGATAATCTGCTGTGCGATATCTGGGATGTCTTGCAGCACCTTGCCGATGGCTTCTTCTTCGTCGCAGGCGGGAATGACGACGGCAATGGCCGGAGGCGAGTCCATGCGCTGGCACCGCAGATGAAGTACTGTTTAGAGGTTTTCCTCCAACCAGAGGAAGAACATATCCTGCGCCTCGACTACATTGTCGAGCAAGGCATAACCGTGGTCAGCCGAGTCTGTAAAAACGCGCAAATCCTTCGGCTCAGCCGTCTGCTCCTCTAGGAAAGAAGCGAAATCGACATAGCTAAGGATGCGGTCCTCGCTCACCGCAATTTGGTCCTGATCGCCTACCATAAAGAGCATGGACCGCGGACCAAACGATTCAAGGCCGGCCCCGATGACCAACCGTTCCAGCGAAGTAGCCCCCCACAGCCCCGGCGAGAGGGAGACGCTGGTTTTTATTAGCTCGGGGAAAACACCCGAACATATATAGGCTACATTGCCTCCCGAGCCACTGCCCACGACCGCGATGCGGCTGATATCGATCTTGGACTGACTCTGCAGCCAGATTAGCGCAGCGTGGACATCGAGAAAGCTCCGTTCCAGATCGATCAACTCCAAGGTCGGTCGGCCATCGGGCAGTGGAGTCTGGCCGTGCCCGCGCATGTCGATGGCCAAGGCCGCGTAGCCGCGCTCGAGCAAGGCCACGTACGTGTCGGTGTTGTTTAACCAGTCGGATTTGTTCCCGCCCAGATCGTGCAGGAGAATCACCACTGGCAGCGATTCGCCGGCCTGTGCCGTGCCAAAAAGTGCGCTCACTTCGACACTGTCGATAGAAGTGAAGCTAACGGCGGAAATGGGATAAACGCGCCCCTCCCCTTCCGGTAGATCGGGGCCGACGATCTGGAGTTCCTCTTCCGAGTCGCTGCACCCTACGACTCCAATGGCGAGCACCCAAATCCACCTATACAGTATCTTGCTCATAAGACCATATCCTCGCCCAAAGCGCGTTGCGAGCGCCCGCAATTGGCAACGCTCCTAATTCTCGTAACTCCTTGAGTTTGAATAAACAATCTCCACCTCTAGCTGTCAACTTGACGCCTTGACGGCAAAAATTTTTTGCCCTATGCTGCCGCCCTATGATCCGCGTCGAAAAACTCAGCCTTAGCTATCGCGGGGGCCTAGCCGCTTTGCGCTCCATTGACCTCCATATCAGCCCCGGCGAAAACATCGCCCTCATCGGTGCCAACGGCTCGGGCAAAACCACCCTCGCGCACTGCCTAAACGGACTACTACAGCCCCAAACGGGCCGGGTCCTCGTCGATGGCATGGACGCCAGCGACCCAACCCAATTCCGCGCCATCCGCCAGCTAGTTGGCATGGTCTTGCAAAACCCAGACGATCAGCTCGTCGCCACCACGGTCGCCGACGAATTGGCTTTTGGCTTGGAAAACCTAGCTCTAGTCAGCGATGAAATTCATTGCCGCGTCGAAGAAACACTCGCCGCTTTCGACCTCGATGCCTATCGCCACTATCCGCCGCACAAGCTCTCCGGCGGCGAGAAACAGCGCGTGGCCATTGCCGCGGTGGTGGCGATGCGACCGCGCTATCTCGTTTTGGACGAATCGACAGCTTTGCTCGATCCCGGCGAAAGACAGCAAGTGGCCGAATTGCTTCAGCGACTGCGCACCGCATACGGCATCGCGACCATACTCATCACTCAGTCGCCAGAAGAAGCCGCTCGCGCCGACCGCCTCATCGTCCTCCACGCGGGTCGGATCCATGCGGATAGCTCCCCTGCCGCCCTCTTTGCCGACCCACCCAAGCTCCGCGCTCTCGGCCTTGATCTGCCCTTTGCAAGCGCCCTCGCCGCTCACTTATCGCTGGCTGAGACCCATTTGGAGCTAGGTACCTTGTCCGACGCGCTGACCGCGCTCAAACCCCAGACATCCCTATCCCCTTGGACTCCACCCACTCCGCCGCCACCCACCCCGAGCAAATTAGCGACCGAAGGGCTTACATACCTCTACGACGAGCATTTGCCCACCCAGCGACGCGGCATTCGCGACATCACCATGGACGTCCCCACCGGCTCCGTCCTAGCCCTCGTGGGTACCAACGGCGCGGGCAAAACTACCCTCGCCCAGCACTTCAACGCCCTGCTCAAACCCTCGCACGGCCGCGTGCTCCTCGACGGCTGCGACATCGGCTCCCAGCCCCCGTCTCGCGTGCGCCAGCGCGTCGGCTTGGCCTTTCAGTTTCCCGAACTCCAGCTCTTCGCCGAAACTGCGGCTGAGGATGTGGCCTTTGGGCCGCGCAACCTCGGCTTTGCTCCAGAGCGCGTCGATGATCTCGTGGCACACGCACTTGCCATGATAGATATGCCGCTGGTAGAATTCGGGCCGCGCCAGCCCCTCTCGTTGAGCGGAGGCGAAAGGCGTTGCGTCGCGCTCGCCGGCGTCCTCGCCATGGACCCAGAGATCTTGGTGCTCGACGAACCGACCGCCGGCCTCGATCCCCGGACTACGGCCAACTTGTGCAAGCTCTTCGTCGAGCTAAGTAACCAAGGCCGCACCCTCGTGCTAATCAGCCACGATATGGAGCTAATCGGCCGCCTAGCCACCCACGTAGTGGTCCTGCGCCAAGGCCGGATCGAGTTGCAAGGGCCGACCCGTGCCGTGCTGGCCCATCCCGAATTCGAGTCTATCAGCGGGCTTGTTCCCCCGATGTCCGTGCAGTTGGCCCGCCGCCTGCGGCAACAAGGCCTAACTCTAGCCGGCGACCCGTTGACCCTAGAAGAAACCATCGACTGGCTCGCCCCACTCGCTGCCTTCTCTCATGTCTAAGTTTTCTGCCGACTTGCTCGTCCGCCAAGGACGCCTCATCGACCCAGCCAATGGCACCGATGCCCTAGGAGATATCCTCATCCGCCAAGGTAAAATAGTCCAGTCGGCCCCGAGCCTCCCGGCACCTCCAGATGTACCCGTCCTGACGGCCACCGGCTTGGTCGTCGCCCCAGGTTTTATCGACATCCACACTCATCTCCGCGAACCGGGTTACGAACATAAGGAGACCATTGAAAGCGGCACCGCAGCGGCCGCGGCTGGTGGCATCTGCGCAGTGGCCGCCATGCCCAATACCAATCCTCCCCCGGACAGCAGCGACCATTTGCAGTTAGCGCTAGAACGAGCGCAGGCGGCCAACGTGCGCTACTATCCAATCGCCTGTGTAACAGTAGGTCGCCAAGGACGCGGTGTGCTCGCCCCTCTTGAAGAATTGGCCGACTTGGGCGCGGTGGCCTTTTCCGATGACGGCGATCCCATCGAAGACGAGGCTTTGATGCGCCGCGCCCTCGAAATTGCTCGCGACCTCGGCCGGCCCATCTTTCCGCACGAAGAGGTCAAATCGCTTACGGCCGGCGGCTGTATGCACGCCGGAGCAGTGGCTATGCGCCTCGGCGTCAAGGGGATGCCCGCAGCAGGTGAGGAGGAAATGGTCGCCCGCGATATAGAACTCGTCCGCCAGACCGGCGGCCCTTTGCACATCGCCCATATCAGCACGGCCGGCACCGCGCAATTGGTCCGACGCGCCAAGGCCGATGGCTTACCCGTAACCTGCGAAGTGCTACCCCACCACTTCGTACTCACCGACCGCGAGGTCGAGCGCCAAGGCACGGCCGCCAAGATGAGCCCCCCGCTGCGCGAGGCCGCCGATGTCGAGGCCATGCTCGCCGGGCTAGCCGATGGCACCATAGAGGTCATTGCGACCGACCACGCGCCGCATACGGCCGCGGAAAAAGCCCAATCCCTAACCCAAGCTCCCATGGGCATTGTCGGCCTAGAGACGGCCGTCGGCCTCACCTTGACCTATTTGGTAGATCGCGTTTTGTCCCTACACGAGGCCATCGCGTGCTGGACCTGCCATCCAGCACGCATCTTGCGCCTGCCCGGAGGCGCACTCACCTCGGGGATGCCCGGGGATCTAACCCTGCTCGACCTAACGCGCGAATGGGAGGTCATCCCCGCGCACTTCCGCTCCAAATCGCGGAACACCCCCTTTGCTGGTTACCACCTAAAGGGCAAGGCCGTGGCCACCATCGTCGGTGGCCAGATCGTCTATAGTGAGTTGACCGCTTAATCGAGGGGTTTGAACGCGTCCGGCCAATGCTCAATCGCCGCGCCGTCTGTGCGCAACCACACGGCGATCACGTCGAAGCGGCAGACCGTATCGGCCGCGGCGCGGTATTGGATATAGTGACGGGCGGTCCGCGTTAGACGCTGGCGCTTGGCGCGATTTACCCTTTGTTCGGGGCGAGACGCGCGCTGGCTGGCCTTTACCTCGACAAAGACCAACTCACCCCGCTCTTCAGCCACCAAGTCGATCTCGCCGCCAGCAGCGCGATAGCGACGCTCCTGTATCCGATAGCCCCGTTCTTCCAGATAGGTCGCCGCCGCCGCTTCACCCCGCCGTCCGATGTCCCCCAGCTTGTCGCGCTGCTCCCGATAAGCCTCTCTCAGGGTCGCTAGCTCGTCAGCCGTTAAATCGGCCGCGGCTTCTTTGACTAACTGTCCCAACCGCTCTAACTCGGCGAGGTTGGCGCAGTCGTATATGCCCTCTTCAAAGGAAAAAAAAAGCTCCGAGCGCGGCGCGGCGACTAGCGCAGCCACCGGACCAAAACTGCGGCGGTGCAGCGGGCAAGGGCCATGGGCGTCAAGTGCGGCTAAGTGCGCAGCACTGCCGTAGCCCTTGTGCGCGGCAAACCCGTATTCGGGATAGCGGATGTCGCATTCGCACATCAGGCGGTCGCGGTGTACTTTGGCCACGATCGAGGCGGCGGCAATCGACAGCGAGCGGGCGTCTCCGTCGATGATGGCTTGCTCGGGATAGGGACTGCGCGCCGGCAGGTGTCCGTCGATTAGCACCCGGTCGGGCGGAGTGGGCAAATTCTCCAGTGCAAAGCGCATGGCCTTGAGCGAGGCCTGCAGGATGTTCAACCGGTCAATTTCCTCGGCCTCGACCTGCCCTATCCCCACGGCTAGGGCCTTGGCCGCGATTTCCTCGTACAGGGCTTCGCGCTGGGTCCGCGACAGCTTCTTAGAATCGTCGATCTTGGCGATGGCACAATCCGGCGACAAGATGACGGCAGCAGCCACCACAGGCCCCGCCAAACAGCCGCGCCCAGCCTCATCGACGCCGGCCACTCGGCGCACCCCTTGGGCCCAAAGATGCCGTTCAAAGTGCAGGAGCCGCTCGCGCCGTTGGGACTCCGCCTGCTCTCGCGCATCGCGCCGACGCCGCTCGACCACCAAGCGCCGGACGCCGACGCGGCGATCTTTTTCGAGTAAGGCCCAGCCCGGATCGCCGCTTTTCCACTCCGCCACCTGTGCGCGTATCTGGGCAATCGTCATTTCGGCGAGTTCAGCCGCGGCGTCCCGTTCGCAGGAACGGCTCATGCTGGCAGGCGTCTCATCTATTGACATTAGGTATTGACCTAGTATATTTGCGAAAAGCTACCAAGAGGAGCCTTAACATGAAGCGCTACACGGCGTTAGTTGCCTGCTTGTGCCTCGTTTTGCAACCCGTCATGGCCCTCGCCGAGACGGAACCGGAACCCATTGCCGGGGCGGACACCCGACTCTATCTGGCCGATGGCAGCTTGGTGGAAGGCAATCTAATAGAAAAGGCCCAAGATCTGGTCATCATGCGCGTCAACGACAAGATCTTCACTTTTGACAAAACCGAAATCGACAAGATCATCACCCTCGAATCGCTGGGTGGAGGTGCCCAGACGATCTCGGTGACCGAGTTTCCCTACATCAGTTTTCTCGGAGGCGCTCTTGCCTTCGGCCTGCTCTCTTGGCTCCAATTCGACCGGGCTTCCGACAACGAAGCCGAAGCGGCCCTCAACCGCGAACACGGCCAACTCTCCCGCGCCCAGAAGCTCGACGATAAAGCTGATCGCGCTCGCCTCTATGGCTGGTCCACAGCCGGTCTCGCCGTCGGCAGCTTCGGGATAGCCCTGATCCCGCGCAAAACCACCCGCCGCATCTTTCCTGAACTCAGTTTCCACCACGGCGAGCCGCGCGTCGGCGTATCCTACGTCTATTCGTTCTGAGCGCCTTCCGCACCTCGCAGGTGCTGCACCAAAGCCTCTAGTCCAAGCACGTAGCTAAAGCTGCCAAATCCGGCTATTTGTCCAAAGCAGACGGGAGCGATAACCGAGTGCTGGCGAAACGCTTCCCGTGCGTGGACATTAGACAGATGCACCTCGACGGTCGGCAAGCCCTTGGCCGCCACGGCGTCGCGCAGGGCAAGGCTATAATGGGTGAAGGCCCCCGGATTGAACAACAGCCCTTGCTCTTCGGCTTGGTGCAGGGCGTCGATTAGCGCACCCTCGCTATTGGATTGATGGCAACGCACCTGTACCCCAAGCCGCTGCGCGTGGTCGGCAATCAACGCGTCGATCTCCGCCAAGGTCTCCCGACCATATACCTCGGGCTCGCGCGTTCCCAGCAAGTTGAGATTGGGTCCGTGTAGGACTAGGATACTAGTCAAATTGACCTCCACTGTTTCGCGCTACCACGCAGATCCACGCCCCTTTTGCCAAAATTGTATCGACCTCTAATTTAGCTTCTGTGACCCAGCGGCAAAAAGCCGCTTCTTCCCGCGCCAGCAAACCCGAAAACGCGATTCGTCCGTCCGCTGCCAATAAGCCCCGCAAAGGAGCTAACAGGGGCCGTAACACGTGGCTTTGGATGTTGGCCAAGACCAAGTCAAACGCCCTTTCTGCAACGGCCTCCACCCCTCCTAATCGCACCTCAACCTGCTCGGAGTCAATGCGGTTGTGCACCAAGTTTTCCCGCGCACTGGCCACGGCCTGCTCGTCGATATCCACGGCGAGCACCAATCCAGCCCCCAACAGCGCGGCGGCAATGCTGAGAATGCCGCTACCCGTCCCCAAGTCCAGACAGCGCATCCCAGGGCGCAGACAGCGCTCCAGCGCCTGCAAGCAAAGCTGGGTCGATTCGTGCCCACCCGTGCCAAAGGCCATTTTGGGGTCTATGCGCACGGCGATTTGGCCTTCGGCGATCTCGACCGGAATCCACGAAGGGTGGACGACGATCCGCTCGGTGGCCCACACCGGCGCAAAAAACCGCCGCCATTCAGCCTCCCAATCCTGTTCCTCTACGCATTCGGCACCTATCGGCGACATCAAGCCGAGCGCGGCGAGCCTATGCGTCAGTTCGCGCCGAATCCCAGCTAAATCGCACGTCGGCTCGGCCGCAAAGTACGCGCTCAACCGAGTTCGCTCCCCCGCTTCCTCAGCCTGAAGCCCGCAGCTACCTAACTCGTATGCCCACCCGCTCACATCCTCGGCGCAAGCCGCAGGCACCGCTAGCCGCAAACAGTGCCAAGCCCGCTTATTCACCGGACTCCAAGCGGCGCAGCTCAGCGACTAGTCCTTCGCCGATGGCGGCGAAAAGGGGGTCGGGCTCGGCCCGTCCTTCATCCCCACGCTGGCGAATTGCAGCCGACAGGGGCAGCGCACCCAAGAAGGGCAACCCCAGCCGCTCCGCCGCCTCGGCTCCCCCGCCACACCCGAAGATCTCGTGGCGTTGGCCACATTGGCTGCACAGGTAGTAGCTCATGTTTTCGACGATCCCGAGAATATCCACCTCGACCTTGGAAAACATGGCGATACCCCGCTCCACATCCTCCAACGCCACGCTCTGCGGAGTGGTCACGATCAAAGCTCCAGACAAAGCCACGACCTGACTCAAGGTAAGCGGCACATCGCCAGTGCCGGGCGGCAGATCAATCAACAAATAGTCGAGCGGCCCCCACTCTACTTGATGCAAAAACTGCTGCAATGCCCGAGCCAAAAGCGGCCCTCGCCAAACTACGGGCGCGTCCTCACCGGCGATAAAACCAATCGACATCAGGGCAACCCCAGCCTTGGACACCGGGCGCATGGTGCCCTCCTGCCCGGTTGTAGGCTGCTGCCTGATACCCATCATCAAGGGAATACTCGGGCCGTAGATGTCGGCGTCGAGCAGGCCGACGCGAGCTCCTTGGGCCGCCAAACTCACGGCCAAGTTGATACTTACAGTCGATTTGCCCACGCCGCCCTTGGCGCTGGCAATGGCGACGGTATGGCGCACTTGAGCTAAGGGGCCGGTTCGGGGAACGGACAAGGGTACCTGCTCTTAGGAGCCGAAGGCCTTGCACACTTTGGCGAAGAAGCTCTCGCCCTCTTGGGCCACGCGCGCTTGTTCGAGCTCGGCCAGCTCCGTGAAAAGCTCGCGCTCTCGTCGGCTGAGGCCCTCGGGAGTCCACAAGACGACCTCGACTAGCTGGTCGCCGACACCGCGGCCGTTGACGTCTGGAATGCCCCGGCCACCCATGCGGAAGACGCGCCCGGATTGGGTGCCAGCGGGAATCTTCAACAGAGCCTTGCCAGACAAGGTCGGGACCTCTACTTCTGCGCCTAGTGCAGCTTGGGCAAACCCCAAGGGCAATCGGTAGATCACGTGGTTGCCATCGCGAATAAAATAGTCGTGCTCTTTTTCTTCTATAAAAACCAAGCAATCCCCGGCCGCCCCCCTACGCGGCCCGACTTCGCCTTGCCCGCGCAATGGAATGTAGTTGCCCTCTTGGACGCCAGCGGGAATGCGCACCGTCAAGGTCGTTTGGCCGCGCTCGCGGCCCTCGCCCCGGCACTCTGGACAGGGGTTGGACACAATGTGGCCCTCCCCTTCGCAGGTCGGACACGTCACCACGGTCATCGACTGCCCGAAAATAGTGCGCGCCATCTGTTGCACTTGGCCCCGCCCACCGCAAGTGCCGCAGGGCTTGCGGCCCGCTCCACTAGCCGCGCCAGTCCCCTCGCAGCTTTTGCAGTGCTGCAAGCGCGTCAGCGCGATGTTCTTTTCCACACCCGTGGCGATCTCTTCCAGCGTCAAGGCCACCTTAATTTTCAAGTCGCGGCCTTTTGGCTTCACCGACCCTCGAGACCGCCGACTGCCGCCGAAGAAGCTCTCGAAAATATCGCCGAAAATGTCTTGAAAATCGCCCGCGTGCGAAAAATCCGACCACTGAAAGCCACCGCCGCTGAATTTGCCTTCAACTCCAGCGTGGCCAAAGCGGTCGTACGCGGCCTTCTTCTCTGGATCTGAAAGCACCTCGTATGCTTCGGATGCCTCCTTGAATTGCTCTTCGGCCGCGGCGTCGCCGGGATTGCGATCGGGATGGTACTTCAGTGCCTTCTTGCGGTAGGCTCCTTTGATCGCGCTGTCGCTGGCATCTCGCTCGAGGCCCAGTACTTCGTAGTAGTCCCTTTTGGACATTCGCTTCCTCAGCTCTCTGCGCTCGCCTTGCTGACTACGACGCGCGCGTAACGGACCACTTTGTCGTTGAGTTTGTAGCCCTTCTCCATCTCCTCAATAATCGTGCCTGGGGCGTGCTCGTCGTCCGGGACCTCAGCTAGGGCCTCGTGGACCTCGGGGTCAAAAGGCTGTCCTATCGACTCAATCTCGGCTAGCCCATAGCCTTTGAGAACGTCGTTGAATTGGCCGCAAATCAATTCGACGCCCTGCTTGAGTGAATCGACTTCTTGGGTCTCCTGACGGAGGGCGCGGCGCAAGTTGTCCAAAATGGGCGCGACTTGCAGCAAGACATCGCGCAAGGTCTCATCCCGCGTTTCCGCGCGCATCCGCACCGTGCGCTTGCGGTAGTTATCCAACTCGGCGACCGCCCGCACATAGCGGTCGTAATTAGCCGCCGCCTCGGTGCGAGCAGCCTCGAGTTCGGCCAGCCCGTCGGCCGCTTCCTCCTGTGATTCCGCTGCTGTTTCCTGCGACTCCGCCGCTGCTTCTTTTTGCGACGCGGTCGCTGCTTGTTCGCATGACTCCGCCACTTCCTTCTGTGGCTCAACGACACCCTCCGTGCTCGCCTCGTCCATTGCGACGCGGTCCTGAGTTTCGCGCTCGCTCATCGACGCTCCTTACTTTTACTTGTGAATTAGATTGAGACAAAAACTCGTTAGCAGACTAGATTCGCCGCTCGGGAGGCCGCGCAATTGACCAAGTTCACCAAGGGCCTGTAGGGCATGCGCGTCGGGCCGATCACGCCGATTACGCCGACCGCGCCTTTGGCTCCGGCGACCTCGTAGCTAGCCGTCACCATGCTGCACCGCTCCATCGCCCGCGGCCGGTGTTCGGAACCAATGGTGATGACCACGCCACGCCGCTCGCTCATAAGCTGGGCGAGGATATCCTTTTTCTCCACCAAATCGACCAAACCGGCCACTTCGCTCGGATCGTCAAATTCGGGTTTTAGGCAAAGATTGCGGGTACCCGAGACGTGGAGATCGGCACCGCGCGTGGTGGCCAAGCCTTCGATCTGCCGCACGACGGCCTCTACAACCGGCCGCGGAACTGGTCCCAACCCGACCATTCGCTCCTCGACCGCGCGTTGGATTTCAGCCATCGTCAGCCCGTGCAAGCGCTCGTTAAAAAGCCGGCTCAAGGCCTCTAACTCGCGCTGCAACACCGCGCAATTTACTTCGACCATCAAGCTCTTTGTCAGGCCTCCACGCATAGTGACGATGAGCAATAAGCGACGCTCTCCCAAGCGCCAAAGCTCTATCTTGTGAAAGATGCCTTGATTAAAGCGCGGAGCCAAAACCAACCCTAATTGGTTCGACAGATCGCCGATGGTTCGCGCCAACTGATGCAGAATCTCCTCGTAATTACCTTCCTGTTGTGCAACTTCTAGCTGCTGCCGCAGAGCGATCTCAGCCTCGTCCAAGCCATCGTCTGCCGTCGCCATGCAGCGCTGTACGTAGAATCGGTAGCCCTTTTCAGCGGGAATGCGACCGGCCGATACATGGGGTTGGGATACATAGCCTTTCTCCTCTAGGCAGGCCAAAGTGTTGCGTATGGTAGCCGAACTGACGCCCAGATCCTCGTGCCGGATCAACGTCTGCGAGCCAACCGGGACGCCGTGGGCAACGTGGACTTTGACCAAAGTGAGGAGAACTTGGATTTCGCGTTTGGAAAGTGGGCTAGTGGCCATGGCCGAGAAGTATCTCCAGCAGCATAACACCAGATAAATACTGAGGTTTTGAAAAATAATAAAGGCCGCCGATTGCTTGTCAAGGTCGCTTACCAGTTTGCTTGACAGCCGATTTACAGGATCGTACTATTGAATCTTTGTTTTTTCTAACCACTTTAAAGCATTATTCGACGCGAGAAAGGACCTCTCATGGCCAAAGCCAAGGCGAAAGCCAAAACCAAAACGAAAGCCAAAACCAAAACGAAGTCATCCCGGCCTAGCGCCATCGACACCGCGCTGGCCTTAGCACGCCAGAACGACGCGCAGATGGTCGATTTCAAGTTCGTCGATCTGCCCGGCACCTGGCAGCACTTTACCATGCCCATCGCCGACTTAGCGCCCGACCTGTTCCAAGACGGCCTCGGCTTCGACGGCTCCTCCATTCGCGGCTGGCAGGAAATCAACGAATCCGACATGCTCGTCGTGCCCGATCCGACCACCGCGGTCATGGATCCATTCACCCAGGTGCCCACCCTGTCGCTGGTCTGCTCGATTGAAGACCCCATCACCCGCCAGCCATACGCCCGCGATCCACGCGGCGTCGCCCAGCGTGCCCAAGCCTATCTGCTGCACACCCAACTGGCCGACACCGCCTTCTTCGGACCAGAAGCCGAGTTTTTCATCTTCGACAACATCCGCTTCGACCAGCAAGCCCATCTGGGCTTTTACGAGATTGACTCGGCCGAAGGCCGCTGGAACTCCGGCTCGGCGGACGGCCCCAACTTAGGCTACAAGCCCGACTACAAGGGCGGCTACTTCCCCGTGCCGCCGACCGATTCGCTGCAAGACATCCGCACCGAGATGGTGCAGACCATGCTCGCCTGCGGCATCGACGTGGAGATCCACCACCACGAGGTAGGCACCGCCGGCCAAGGCGAAATCGACATTCGCTTTTGTCCGCTGCTTATTTGCGGCGACCGGATGATGCTGTATAAATACATCGTCAAGAATGTGGCGCGTCAGCACGGCAAGACGGCCACGTTCATGCCCAAGCCGCTGTTTGAGGACAACGGCACGGGGATGCACACCCACCAGAGCCTGTGGCAGGGCGACAAGCCGCTGTTTGCCGGCAGTGGCTACGCCGGTCTGAGCCAGATGGCACTGCACTACATCGGCGGGCTGTTACACCACGCGCCAGCGCTGTTGGCGTTTACCAATCCGACGACCAACTCCTACAAGCGGCTGGTGCCCGGCTACGAAGCGCCGGTGAACTTGGCGTACTCGCAGCGCAACCGCAGTGCGTCGGTGCGCATCCCAATGTATTCGCCTTCGCCCAAGAGCAAGCGGGTGGAGTTCCGCTGTCCCGACCCGTCGTGCAACATCTACTTGGCGTTGTCGGCGATGCTGATGGCGGGGTTGGACGGCATTGAGCGTCAGCTAGATCCGGGCGAGCCGTTGGACAAGAATCTGTATGACTTGTCGGCCGAGGAGCGCGCAGGCGTGCCGCAGACAGCCGGGTCATTGGAGGCGTCGTTGGATCACTTGGAGCAGGATCGAGACTTTCTGTTGCAGGGGGATGTGTTTTCCGACGACCTGATCGACGCGTGGATTGACTACAAGCGCACCGAAGAGGTCGATGCCCTCCGCTTGCGGCCCCATCCCTATGAGTTCGCACTCTACTACGACGTGTAAACAACCATAACTACGGGTGCTCACGGCAAGGGAAGATTTCCACTAGGGAATCTTCCCTTGCCTATATACACCCTAACGGCCACACCTCGTGAAACTCGTCATCGGCAGCCGCGGCAGCCAACTCGCCCTCGTCCAAGCCCACGAGGTCCGCGACCTCTTGCTAGCGCTGCACGACGGGCTGAACATTGAGATCTCAACCATCCGCACCACCGGCGACACGACGACGGGTTCGCTGCGCCAATTGGGAGGCACGGGCGTTTTTACCAAGGCCCTCGAATCCGCTCTGCTAGCCCAACACATCGACTTAGCAGTTCACAGCCTCAAAGACCTGCCGACTCAGATGCACCCCGACCTCGCCTTAGTCGCCACGCCCGAGCGCGAAGATGTGCGCGACGCCCTCGTCGGCCCCGGCATCTCCTCACTGGCCGACTTGCCGGACGGCGCGCGGGTGGGCACGGGTAGCCTGCGCCGCCGCGCCCAACTCAAGGCCCTGCGGCCCGACCTGAACATTCTAGATATCCGCGGCAACCTAGACACCCGCATCGACAAGGCCATGCGCGGCGAGTGCGATGCCGTCGTCTTGGCCGTTGCCGGGCTCAATCGCCTCGGATGGCAGGAGCGCATCGGCTGCTACCTGCCCCTGCATCAAGTCCTGCCCGCGCCCGGCCAAGGCGCTTTAGGGCTGCAAATGCGTGCCGATCATCCTGCGCATGCCGCCGTCGCAGCCCTCAACCACGCCCCAACCCTAGTCGCAGTGCAAGCCGAGCGCCATCTGCTGCACACCCTACGCGCCGGGTGTCACGCACCCGTCGGCGCTTGGGGCCGCATCGAGGGAGATCTCCTCGCGCTCGACGGCTTGGTCGGCCATCCCGAAGGCACCCAGTTGCTGCGCGCCGAACTGTGCGCCGCTCCCACCTGTGTCGAATCCCTTGCCGAATCCCTTGCCGACGACCTACGCGCCCAAGGTGCCGACGCCCTCTTGCAGGTGCCCTAATGTCCGCTGAATACACCACTCCAGGCACCGTGTACATCGTCGGAGCCGGTCCCGGCGACCCCGGTCTGCTGACCCTCAAGGGCCTGCGCTACCTACGCGAGGCCGACGTCGTCCTCTACGACGACCTCCTCGACAGCCGCTTGCTCGACCTAGTGCCCAGCACGTGCGAGCAAATCGCGGTCGGCAAACGCGGTGACCGCAAAAACCCCCCTCAAGACGCGATCCATGCGCTCCTCGTCAATCGAGCCCGCCAAGGCCATGTCGTCGTCCGCCTCAAAGGCGGCGATCCCCTCATCTTCGGCCGCGGCGGCGAAGAGGCCCTGCACCTGCGTCAGGCCGGCATCCCCTTTGAAATCGTCTCCGGCGTTTCCGCGGCCTCTGGCGTCTTGGCCTACGCGGGCATTCCCCTGACCCATCGCGGCACCGCCTCGGCCGCACTGCTGGTCACCGGCAACGAGGATCCAGCTAAGCCCGACGCGACCATCGACTGGGATCAGCTAGCGGCCTTTGACGGCACCCTCGTCATCTTCATGGCCGTCCGCAAGCTCGCCAGTATATGCCAGCGTCTCGTCGCTCGGGGCCGCCCTGCTTCGACGCCAGCCGCAGCTATCGAATGGGGCACTTGGCCCGATCAACGCACAGTCGTCGCCGATCTCCAACACCTGCCAGCCCGCGCCACGGCCCAGCAAATCCGCTCGCCAGCCCTCATCGCAATCGGCCCAGTCGTCGCGCTGCGCCAACAGCTCAACTGGTTTGAGAGCAAACCGCTCTTTGGTCGCCGCTTGCTCGTCACCCGCAGCCGCGAACAGGCTGGCCCCCTCCAGCAACGC
This sequence comes from Candidatus Latescibacterota bacterium, assembly GCA_965233785.1. GTDB lineage: Bacteria > Latescibacterota > UBA2968 > UBA8231 > UBA8231. The sequence goes on along the minus strand of OZ247580.1, from coordinate 5,959,794 downwards.
CTCGAAGCTGAAGGAGCGGCCGTATCGACGCTGCCCCTTTTGCACATCGGCCCACCCGACGACTGGACAGCTGTGGATGCAGCCCAAGACCGGCTCGGGGAAGCGGCTTGGGTCGTCTTCACCAGCCCCAACAGCGTGTCCTTTTTCTGCGACCGGCTCTATCAGCGCGGCCGCGACGCCCGAGTCTTTGCCCACACGCGCATCGCGGCCGTCGGTTTGGCCACGGCCGCAGCGCTGCGCCAACAGGGCTTAGTTCCCGACCTCGTGCCCCCGAGCCAATCTCAGGCTGCGCTAGCCAGCGCCTTCGCCGCATTCGAGGTAGCCGGTCAAGAGATCCTCTTGCCAGCTTCCTCCATTGGCCACACCGAACTCGCCGATACGCTCGCAGCACGCGGTGCCCAAGTTCACCACCTAACGACGTACGTAAATCGCCTGCCAGACCAGATCGACCTCCCCACCGCGTTGGCTGAGAACAAACTCGACCTCATCGTCTTTGCCAGCCCCTCTAGCGTCCACAATTTTCATCAGGTACTAGGCCCAGAACGCGCGGAGACCGTATTGGCCTGCACCCACATCGCCTGCATCGGCCCAACTACGGCTGAAGCCGTGCGCCAACTCGGGTTTGCCGTTCACGTGCAGCCCAGCGAAAGCAGCATCCCCGCTCTCGTCCAAGCCATCATCGCCTTCTACGCCCCGTGAACACCTACCCAGCCGGCAAGCTGCCTCCCGCTGAACTAAGCCGTCTGCTCGCGGCCTATACCCATCGCCACGAACGCCTGCTCGTGCCGCCGACCGTGGGCGAAGACGCGGCGGTCATCGACTGCGGCGACCGCTTGCTCGTGGCTAAGACCGACCCGATCACCTTCGCCAGCGACGAGATTGGCTGGTACGCGGTCCACGTCAATGCCAACGACATCGCCGCCATGGGAGCGACACCCCGCTTCTTCCTCAGCACCATCCTCCTTCCCGAAGAACGCGCCACGCCCGAGTTGGCGGAATCCATTTTTCGTTCCATCCACCAAGCTGCCGATAACTTGGACATCGCCGTCTGTGGCGGGCACACAGAGGTGACCTACGGACTCGACCGTCCCTTAGTCATCGGCCAGATGCTCGGGGAAACCACGCGCGACCGCTTGGTGCGCTCCTCGGACTTGCGGCCCGGTCACGCCCTACTCCTGACCAAGGGCTTGGGCATTGAAGCCACCGCCATCATCGCCCGCGAAAAACGCGCGCAACTGCGCGATCTTGGCTGCACGGCCGCCTTTTTGGACACCTGCGCCGACTTCCTCCACACGCCCGGCATCAGCGTTGTGCGCGATGCTCAAGTCGCCGTCCAAGCCGGACGAGTCACCGCCATGCACGATCCGACCGAAGGCGGAGTCGCCACCGGGCTGTGGGAATTGGCCACCGCATCTGCTGTGGGCGCGGAAATCAACTCCCACGCGCTGCCCATCGATCCGGCCACAATACACCTCTGCACGGCCTTTGAGCTCGATCCCCTCGGCGTGATCTCTTCGGGTGCGCTGCTGATCGGCTGCACGGCCGATTCCGCCGACGCCATACTCACTGCCCTGTACGACGCCAACATAGCCGCAGTTCGCATCGGCACGGTTCGTCCCTCTTCCTTCGGGCTTCAGTTACGCCGCGACGGCCATCTGACGCCATTGCCCACTTTCCCGGTGGACGAAATCGCGCGTCTCTTCGCCTAATTGCGGTCTTGTCGGCTATCTTGCCATCGGCGACAAAAGCGGCGACTCGGTGGTAGGTTTGCAGTGATGGGTCGGAAGACGTTTTTTGTTTGGATAAATAGACTCTTCTAAGCCAACGAAGCACGATGATGAAATTTACTCTCTTACTCTTGACCTTATACTTGGGCACATCCCCTGTTTTTGCCTAAGAAACGCAAGCGGATTCTACGCGGGGTGAACGGCCGACCTTTTCCATGACGCCTACCTGAGTGGGCTGACCTGGCGAAGGCGCACCACTCCGGGAGAGTAGCATTCATGCGAAATTTACATTTTCGGGGCGGTATGTAGATACATCAATGGACCGTCCGCAGTGGTGGTTTACCGCCAATTACAGACTGCATCGACGTCTGCAAGTTGGGGTTGAGCTGAATCCAAAAGCAAAAGAGGCCGGACCGCTTGCGACCCTGTTTTTGTTCACCGAGACCGAGACTCGTCCGGCGCTCTTTTTGGACACGAGTTCAGATAGAATTGGTTCGCCGACAGGCGAGCAGTCTTACTTCGCGACTATAAGCAAATATATACCTCGATTGCGCAGTTCTTTTTACGGCAGTTTGAATTATTCGGAATGGGATGGGAAGTTCAATATTCCCTTTGGTGTGGGGGTTGAATTGGGCAAAGGCTTTTCATTGCGACCGATGTATGATGGCGACCGGGGGCATGTGATGCTGAATTATTTCGCCACGCGATACGGCGTCAGTTTGATGTATGTGTGGCTTGAAACTATGGGTATTTCGTTTTCTCTTGGATTTTAGGGTGGAGGACCCATGCGTTATTGCAATTTTTTATTGCTAATTATTCTGGCAAGTTCGGCTGTGCTTATAGCTGAAACTCAGATTCCTGCTAAGGCACTTTGTAGTGTTTGTGCATTAAAGAGTGGCGAGACAGAGTTGGAAAAGGTCAAGGCCTATTCGGAACACGATGGCAAGGCGTACTATTTTTGTTCTGAAAACTGTAAAACAGAATTTGACTCAGATCCCGTGGCCTATTTACCACTGGTAGTTCCACGGCCGGCACCAGCCTTCGTCGTTGAAATGCTAGAAGGCGAAGACAAGGCATCGGGAGATTTGCAGGGCAACGTTGTACTAGTAGATTTTTGGGCAACATGGTGCGAACCTTGTCTTGAGACAATGCCCCGGCTACAAGGACTCTACAGCGCTTATTCCGCTAAGGGTTTTGACATTATGGGAGTATCTATAGACGACGACAAAGACCGGGTCGAGAAGATCAAAAAGATGGTGGCCAAATTGGATATTTCTTATCCCGTCTTTGTCGATGCGAAACAGACGCCCGCTTGGCATCAGTTTAAGGTGAAAGCAATTCCTGCGATGTATCTCCTCGATCGAGAAAGTCAGATCATAGCGCAGTGGGTGGGAAAGATAGATTACGAGGAAGTGGAGCAGGAGGTCTTGCGACGGTTAGAAAAAAGGCTCCAAGCTGAAGGGCCGGTCGTAAGGTGAGATTATCTCAGTTTAGTTAAACCAAGTGCTGGCCTTGTTCCCTTTATTTATCTCTCCAAACCACCAAGTAAGGAGGGATACAGATGAAGGAGCCAAGACCAGCGTTGGAGAATTTGTGCTGTCTCAATGCCCAATGCAAGACCTACGGCCAACGCGGCCAAGCCAACCTGCGGGTGCGCAAGACCTATGGAGCCGACCGGATTCGGTATCTGCGCTGTGGGTGCTGCGGCGAGGAATTCAGCGAGCGCAAAGGCACGGCGTTGTTTAATTGCAAAATCGGTGAAGCCCAAGCCGTGTCGGTGATCGAGCATCTGGATAGTGCCTGTGGCTTGAATGCCACGGCGCGCTTGGTGGGGGTGTCTAAGGAGGCGGTTGGCCGCCTGCTGCGCGTGAGCGGACAGGTGAGCTATCAACTGCATGACCGGCTGGTGCGGAACGTGCGTCCGATGGCGCTCCAATTTGATGAGAAATGGTCGTATGTGGCGAAAAAACAACGGCACTTGACGCCCCTGGACGATCCGAGTGAACGGGGGGATTATTGGGATGCCAACAGTTTGGATCCGCAGAGCAAATTGCTGGTATCGCTGGTGCCGGGTCGCCGTACGACTACGACGATTCATCAAGTGGTCGCCGATGCGGCGGCGAGGCTTTCGTGTGATGCGAGGCTGCCGGCGCTGTTTACCGATGGCGAACCGACCTATCCCGAGGCGATTGTGGCCACCTTTGGTCGGGCCTATCCGGTGCCCCGACGCCATCGCCGTGGCCGCCGTCCGGCCCCCGTTGTTCGGATCCCCCAAGGCTTGGTCTACGCCCAGATTGTCAAGCATCGGCACGGCGGACGGGTCAAACGGGTCGAGATCCGACCCCGCTTTGGCAAGGGACGCTTGGCTCAAGTCGTGGCCGACTTGGGCTGGACGAAAGCCAATACCAGTGCCATCGAGCGTTTCAACCTGACCGATCGGATGCGCAACGCACGAAAAGCGCGCAGAACCCTGAGCTTTTCACGTCGGTCGGATCGGCACGATGCGCTTAGTTGGATTGGCGCGTTGCGCTACAATTTTCATCACGCCCATCGAGCCTTGCGCCAGCGCTCCGACGAAGGACGCTGGCAACCGAGAACGCCGGCTATGGCCGCAGGCATCGCTGAGCATCGCTATAGCTCACTCGAACTCATGCGCCTCTGTCCGGTGGGGCTGAGATAATCTCAAGCTACAACCGAAGGGCCATGAGCGAGCTTTATCTTTTTAACAACCCAATAATCCCATGACACAAATAATCTCTACTGTCGATTTTGACCGCGAAGGCAAGCAAATCGGCTGGCTGCATGTGCCGCATTCGGTCACTCGCAGCGCCTACGGGGTACTGCCCATCCCCATCGCCGTCATTCGCCATGGCTCCGGACCGCAAGTCCTGCTGACAGCCGGCAACCACGGCGACGAGTACGAGGGCCAGGTGGTCCTGACGCGCTTGATCCAAGAGATGCAGCCCGAGCAGATCCGCGGTGGCCTCATCATCATACCGGCGCTGAATCAACCAGCCGTGCTAGCGGCAGCGCGGGTCAGCCCGCTGGACGCAGGGAATCTGAATAGGGTCTTCCCGGGCGATCCCGGGGGCGGACCGACGTGGAAAATTGCGGACTATGTCGAACACCATCTGTTGCCGCGGGTTGAAGTGGTGGCCGACTTCCACGGCGGTGGGGCCTCCCTAGACTACCGACCGCACGCCAGCACCCACTTCGGCCCTGACGCGTCCTCTGAGCACAAGCGCCTAAGCCTCGATCTAGTTTCCAAGCTGGGTGTGCCGCACGTAATGGTTTTCGAGAACCGCACGGATAAGGGAGGACTACCCGATGCCGCCATCCGGCAGGGCGTGATCTCTCTGGGCGGGGAATACGGCGGCACGGGGAGCGTATCGCGTCCTAGGGTAAAGCTGGTGCAACAGGTAGTTGACCGATTGCTGGCAGCCCTGGGGGTTAAGGGCACGTTGCCTGACGACCTCGAGACGCCTCAGGTCCTCCATATCTTCGGCCCCGACGCGTACGCTTATGCACCGGAACCAGGCCTGTTCGATCCGGCTACCGATCTAGGCGACGAGGTGAATGTCGGCGATCTGTGCGGTCAGGTCCTATTTCCAGAGAATCCTTCGCGGTCCCCCGTGCCTGTCACTTTCCGAGGCGAGGGTACGGTAGTCTGCAAACGGCACCCAGGCAGGGTGGAAGCCGGAGACTGCGTCGCTCACTTGGCAGCCCCGGTAAGAGACTGTCCCTAAACCTCACTCAATTTCGTACACCACGGTGACAGTTACGGTGACAGCGAGTTCACCTGGGGCAATGGGAGTGGCACTACGCGCGGCATCATCGAAGGCTGCTTCTGCAGTCGCAAACGGAATTGGCGGACCTTCGAAATAGGTACTTTCAGTGATGGTAATAGGTTCCCCTAGCCTTACATCGCTTGCTTCCGCTAAGGTTTGTGCTTTCGCTTCTGCATCCTTTATCGCCAAACTACGCGCCTCGGTTTGCAATGGTGTAGTATCGTCAATCATAAATTGGATAGAGTTAATAACAATGCTATCCCCTCCCGCTCCAGCGGCATCATCTATGACCTTACTGAGGGTTGCCAAGTCTCGGACCTTCGCCTGCACGGTGTTGTTTACTCTGTAACCGCGAAGTACGCGTCCGTCGTCTGTATAGTCGTACTGGGGATAGATACTGAAATTCTCCGTTTTAATGTCTTTTTCATCAACGTTGTTTGCTTGCAGAGAATTTATTAACGCGGTCATCGCACTTGCCGCTTCTTCACGCGCCTCAGCAACGGTCTCTCGCTCAACAGACACACCTACATCGAGCGTTGCAATATCTGGCTCACCAGTAACCGAACCGCTCCCGGTTACATGGATAGTTCGGTCCGTTGCTGAAGATGATAATACCTCCGAGGCAATATTCACATCACAGGCAGTGAGTGTTAAAATCAGCAGTGCGCCGATAGCTAAAAACCCATGATTACATTTCTTCATTTTTCCTCCTATGAATCTCGACGGAAACAAACCCTAGCCGCCAGCGGGCCGCCCGCTAGCAGGACCAACGCCTGAACCAAGAGCGCCGCAACGCACAGCCAAGCCGCTCCAAAGACGCCGACACCGCTTGACCTGTTCCCTGAAAGACCCTTTATAATTCCTATACAATTCCGGGAGTTGCTGCAAGCTTTCTCGAATTAGAATCCGACTACTTTTTAGAAACCGCTTAGAGTACATATTGGCAAAGTATGAAGAGTTCGCTAGATTCTTACTATAAAGTTGGAGTTTTCAAAAGAGTAGGAATCAACGAAAGGATCACGCGATGGCCGTCGCCAAACTAACCTCCAAAGGACAACTAGTCATTCCCCAAGCCATACGCCAGCACCTGCACCTACAGCAGGGCGACAGCGTGGATTTTATCATCCAAGACGATGGCGAAGTGGTCGTCAGACCGGCCACCCGGGATGTGCGAGACCTAAAGAATATCCTGCCGAAACCCAAGAAGGCCGTATCGCTAGGGGAAATGGATCGCGCGGTGCGCGAGGGCGCGAGAAAAGCACTGTGAGGGGGCTGGATACCAATGTGCTGGTGCGCTATCTAGTGCAGGACGATGCGGCCCAGGCGCGGCGCGCGGCAAAAGAGATCGAAGCGGGATCGGATGCGGGCGAGATCTATTTTATTGCCGATGTCGTCGTCTGCGAACTGGTGTGGGTGCTCGATCTGGCCTATGGATACAGCCGGGCGCAGATTGGCGACGCGCTGGAGGGTATTTTGCAGACGCGCTCATTTCATTTTGTCGACAAAGACCTGCTTTGGCAGGGGCTAGGCGATTACAAAAAGGGCAGGGGCGACTTTGCCGATTATGTGATTGGGCGCGTGGGCGAAAAGCTCGGGTGCGAAAAAACGCTCAGTTTTGATCGCGCCTTAAAAGGCGATGTGCGATTTGAAGTGCTTTAGGAAAAAAATTCAATCTATAGCGAGGAATATTCCATGTCACTGCACGAACCCTTTACCGAAGAAGAACTAGCGCCGATTCTCGAAGATTTTTACCAAAACGGCGCGACCATCATCCGCAACGTCTTATCCCGAGAAGAATGCGAGCAACTATGCCGGCGCGTCGACCAGATCTTCGCCGAACCTTATTTCGCTGAAATGCGGAATGTGAAAATAAGGCCACAGCTCGATGGCAAAGCGCCCATCGTCGTCCATCGGCTATTTGAATGAGACCGGATGTTCCGCGATCTGCTCGTGCGCGAGCCTATCATCTCTATTGCCGAAACAGTCCTCGGTCCACAGTGCCACTGCATGGCGCAGGGATGCATCTTGAACCGCAGAGACATGGGAATTAACCGCTTTCACGTAGATGACAGCTTGGAATTTCCAATTGCGGACGACAATATCAGCAGCCATGACCGGCGTCTGCAGATGCCTGTTTTTCGCATGTCATTCCAGATCGCCCTGACAGACCAGGACGAAGACCAGTATGGCCCCAGCCAATTTGTGCCGGGCAGCCACTATGCGGGCCGACAACCCAACGATCCAGAAAATCCAACCTTCGACGGCCAAGGCCCCACGTCCCTGCTCATGCAGGCGGGCGACCTCTACCTCCTCAGCAGCCAAACCTGGCATCGCGGCGCCCCCAATACATCGGATCGCGTCCGCTACCTCTTTCACCAAGTCTATGGTCAGCGCTTCGTCGCCCAGCGATTCTGGCCCTATCTCAACTATCACATGCCCGATTACGTCCTCGAAGACGCCGATGAATGCCTCCTGCGCGTCCTTGGCAAACACCCCGAAATGGCCTATGGATAAGGGTGTCTATTCGACTCGGCACAAATTGCCGCAGATAATGTACGGCTCTGACAACAGATCGGATCAGGATAACACCAATCAAACCAAGACAGGAGATCATTCGTGGCGTACCAATTTCAGCCGGGCGCAATGTACCTCATGCCCACGCACTTCGGACCGATGACGGGACCGCGGCGCGGCCCCGACGGCAAGAGATATGCCTGCATCGACACCCCTAAATCCACCAGCTACTCGGTCCGCTTCCTGACCAACGCCGAACAGCTCGAGGAACTGCTGCCAGAGGGATTCGCGCTGCACGGCGAGCCAGTGGTGACGGTGTACCAGACCCACATGAAAGAGATCGAGTGGTTGGCCGGACGCGGCTACAACATGATGGGCGTGACCTTTCCGGCGACCTACACCGGCAAGCACGACCGCGCAGAGGGACCATTTCTGACCGTTCTGTGGGAGAACATGACCGAGCCGATCCTCACCGGCCGGGAACAGCTCGGGTTCGCGAAGATCTACTGTGAACTGCCGGAACCGGCCGTGTGTCGGGGAGAGACCCACGTCATAGCGCACTGGCAGGGGTTTCGCTTCCTAGACATGAAGCTGACCAACATGCGCGAGGTCCTGCCCACCGACTATCCGGCACCGGCAGCGCCGCACACCGACAGCGTGCTGACCGGGCATCTCCACTACAAGTACATCCCCCGCACCGGCCACTGGGGCGAAGCGGACGCGGCCTACGCCTGCCTGACCCCTGAGGAGGGTAGCAACAGCCGCCTGACCGGGTTGTGGCAGGGCGACGGGACGGTCGAGTTTCACCCCGCGCGCTGGGAGGACATGCCGACCCAGTACATGATCGTCAACGCGTTCCACAACCTAGAGATCAAGGAATTCCGCGGCGGCACCATCAGCCAGACCGTGGGCAGCAAGGATCTCAGCGACCAGCGCATGCTGGTGTAGGGGTCGAGCCAATAGTCACGGCACCTGGACCGCCTCTTCGGTGGGCACGTACCGGTTGAGCGCGTCGGGTGGTTGTTTGACATCGCTCCACACAACCTGACGAGGAAGTAAACCGGTCAGAGCTGCCCGGGCCGCACAGACGCCGGCCGCTTGGCCCATGGCCACGGCGTTGCCGGGGACCCGATAGCTTGGACTGAATGATCTCGTCGCCCTTGAACTGGAGCAGTTTTCCGGCATCTTCCCCGAAGTTCACCTGCACAGTGATCTGCCTGCCTAACTCCGTCAACACCCGCGCCGCGTAGATGCAGAACGCTCATGCCGTAAACGATGAGGCGCGGAATCGTGAAGCGGACGTTTGACCCGCTCTTTTCGTGCTCGGGCACAACGGGCTCTCGCATCTCCGGATAGTGCCATTCAACCCGCTCTACCTGCAAGCCGTCGGGCATTTCACACTCTGCTTGGAACGGCCCGACCGGAAGCGGTATTTCGATTGCGGCCTCCTCGTCCTGCCGGTAGTTGATCCAGTGAATGACCACCGCGTCCACATCTTGTGGGCACCATGCCCGCACCCGCACGAACCAAGGGGCATCGGTGACCAGCCAGGACCGGCCGACGAACTGTTCTAGCTCCAACAGAAACCGTTGACCGAAGGTATCGTCTGCGAGCTTGGGAAAAATCGGCATCTCTTGCGGGATTCCCTTGATCGGCACCGTCTCTGGAGTCCAGGGTCCGTCGGGAATGTACATCCCCCCTCTCATGCGGCCGGCGATCGATCCTGTAGCCGGCGCTTCTCTCAGAGCCTGGAGCAGTGGCTCCTCGTGCGGCGACCCGTCGACGTCGAGACGGCCGCTGTTGTCCGTAAACACCAGACGGCCTCCTGCGCGGACGAACTCCTCTAACCACTCGCCTTCCGCCGCACTCAGTCTCTGTACTTCCGGCAAAACGAGGACATCGTAGTCACCGGCGCGCTCCATCAACTGTTCGTCGAGGATGATGTCGAAAAACCAGTGGCCGTCCTCCAGATGTTGCCCGAGTCGCTTGAGCGCGTCGAGACAATCCATCTCCGCCTGCATCTCGGCTCTCTTGGGATAGACGAGGGCGATCTGAGACCACGGGGTCGCCGGGTGAAGCAGCTTTTCGTGGTGGAACATGAATCGCTGGTAGCGAATGACCGGGCCGTAATAATCCTCCGGCGCAACATTGACGCTTTCTTCCTGATCAAGGCGCGGTGGTCCGGCGTGAAAGGCCAGCGCCGTGCCGTGATGGGCCAGCGCCTCGGCAGCCCAGATGCGCCAGCGCTTGTAGTCGTATTTATTTATGACGAAAGGTCTGCCGCCACCGGCGGCGTACATGAAGCGGGATGGCAAACCCATGTCAGCGAGGTACCCCTGAGCGAGCGAACTGATCGCCTTGGATGGCCCCTGGCTGTACCAGATGTAGTCCTCCCCCCTCGCCCACAACTCCTGCGGCAGCAGACAGCGCTCGTCGTACGGTCGGAAATCGTATTTGTGATTCCACTGCGCCAAGAGCAGGTCCGGTTTGAGCGACCGCCCGTATTCAATGAAAACTTCGTCAAAGGACTCTTTGCGTTTCAGGTCGGATCCCTGCGCTAGGACGAGCTGCAAACGGGCTGCTAGCTCTTCCGAGCAGTCGGAACTGGCCGTGAATACGTCGGGCACTTCTTCTAGGTCGGCGATTCCAAAAATCCCCTGAATCTCTTCTGCGGTCAGTCGCTTGCCCAGAAAACGGCGCGCATAGTCGGCGCAGTACTGGCAGTGGCAGAGGGACTCGTAGTGGTGGGTGGCATTGAAGCCGTCGAGACCAAGCTCGATGCCCTTGTGCACCATCGCCTTGAGGACCGCCAACCACTTTGGATTGCTCATGCAGCCGCGATAGGTGCGATAGGGTCGGCCCGGTATGGTGCGCCATTTGAGCGATCCATCGGCATTGCGCTGCAGGCCCTCTTCAGCGGCAGCGCACGGCGGTGGGCCCAGCAGATCGTCGGTCCACATGCGCGCCCACTTCTCGCCGAACAGGCCGAGTCGCTCCTCGTGATCCCCGAAGTGCATGGTTGTCGACAACTGGCCGGTGACGAGTGCGCCAGCTTCCTGTATTTGAGGAATGACCTCCGCGGCCAAGTCCAGGTTGGCCTTCGCACTCCGCAAGGGCATGCCCGACCACGATGGTTCGATATGCTCGTCGCCGACCAGCGAATAGAAATCGACGCCAAAGTTCCCCACCTGCACCAACTGGATCCTAGCTCGGAGCACGTGATCGACGACCTGAGACGCGGTGGGCAGGGTCCAATGTTCGATTATACGGCTTATGCGGCGATGTGCATCCATTTTCGGCCTCGCTTGATTTCCCATTGCGATGCCCACAGTTTACGGTGCGCTCGACGATTCACAAAATGTTGCAATCGCCTTAGGGAGACAGGTACATGATTAAACTGGGTATGATCGGCTGTGGCGGCATGGGGGGTGCCCACATGCGGCGATTTCACACCTTGAGCGATCGGGTCGCATTGACCGCGGCAGTCGATGTTGTTCCCGAGCGCGCAGAAGCCGTCGCGCAACAATTTCCGGGAGCCTGTGTGGCGACGGATTATCGCGAGATTTTAGACTCGGTAGATGCCGTATTGCTCGCGCTGCCCCACCATTTGCACGCTTCCGTCGGACAGGCGTGTCTCAATGCGGGCGTTCACGTCTTGCTCGAAAAACCCATGGCCAATAGTGAAGCCGCCTGCAAAGACCTAATTGCGGCATCGGCAACCTCGGGCAAAGTGCTGATGATCGCGTATTGCATGCGCTTCCATCCCATTGTCCAGCGTTTGCAAGCATTGTTAGCTGAAGGCGCGTACGGCGATGTATTTCAAGTGTCGATCTGGACCGAGCAACTCACTCGCTATCCCCCCGATCACTGGGCTTCGAGCCAAGAGTGCTTGGGCGGCGGGCAGTTGTTTAGTCACGGCTGTCATTACATCGATTTGCTGCTCTGGTTTTTGGGCCGACCCGTGCGGGGCATACACATAGGCACCAATTTTGGCACGCCGTGGATGGAGCGCGAAGGCACCAGCAATGTGACGATGGAATTTGCCGATGGCCGCCTCGGCTATCACTTCGGCACTTGGGGGGCGCGAGGCACCCGGTTGCGCTACTCCATCCACGCGCATTGTACCGAAGGTATGCTCGACGCCGACATTTCAGGCGGCAAACTCGTGCATATCCTACGCGGCCAAGAGGAAGTTCTGTGCGAAGCAGAGCCGGGCAAACACACGGAAAACGAGATGGCCCATTTCCTCGACTGCATTGAAACTGGGCAAACGCCGCTGACCGATGGCAAAAGCAGCTTGCAGGGCTTGCGCGTGATCTGGCGGCTATACGAGGCCGAGCAAGCAGGGCATATTGCAGATTTGACGGGCTTGAGTTTAGACGAGGCCTAACCCGCAACTACGCCCTGTATTGCTCAATTTTCGCTTCATCTACTTCAACGCCCAGTCCCGGCCCCAACGGCACGCGGATGCGTCCATTTTCAAACTGCAATGGCTCAGTTAGCACATCATCCGTCAGGCCGTGGTAGCAGGTATCGTTCGGTCCGGAGAAATTGGGGGTTGCTGCCGCAATGTGCGTGATGGCCGCGGTCTTGAGTCCGAGGTCGTGCGAACAGTGCATCAGGCACGGCACGTCATACGCCTCTGCAACAGTAGCGACTTTCTTGACAGGTAGCACTCCGCCCGCCGCTGGAGTGTCTGGCATCAGCATATCAGCAACCTCGTTGGCGAGCAAGTTCACGACGGCGTCCGCCGTGCCAACGCCCATGTTCACCAATATACCCATGCCGATTTCCGTCCGGCACCGGATCAGCGCATCGGGGTACTCGGGCGAGCACGGGTCTTCAAAATAGCGAACCCCAAGGTCTTTCATTTTTCGCATTACAACTTCTGCCTCTTCGGGCGAATACCCGCTATTTGCATCTGGGCGGAGTATGGCTTGGTCACCAACAGCGGCTTGTATCGCCTCGGCAATCTGCAGGTCCTGTTCGGAGTCGTCACCCGCTTTTGTCTTTAAGAAGCGAAACCCCCACCGCTCCATGTACTCGCGGGCGGTTGCCGCGGACTCCGATGGTGCCTTGATCCCCATGCAGGCACAGAAGTCCACTTCCTCTCGCACCACGCCGCCGAGCAGTTTACAAACCGGCAAATCCGCGCCCTTGCCCATGGCGTCCCAAAGTGCCATCTCAATGCCAGACATCGGGCCTTTGCCGATGCCCCCCGCTTCCAGCGCGGCAATGGCCCCTTCGATGTTTGCCACATCTTTGCCACTTAGCATTGCGTTCGGGTCCGTTTCAAACCTGCCCGTTCCTTCGCCCCACCCCACTACATCCGCGTCCGTTTCAACTTTCACAATAAGTCCTGCTGCGCCCAAAGTGCCACTACTACCACCGCGCCCGACGTAAGGGCCAACGGGCGAAGCATATGGGATTGCGACGCTGGTTCCTGTGATTCGCTTGATTTTCATTTTGACACCTCTGAATGAGAGTTGTGGTCTCCACTTGGCGTAGCCTAACACCCTTCGCGCCTTGTTGTCAATGTTTGGCTGGTTCCTGTTGACGAGTATGCAAGGGGCGTTACTTTACCACGGTCGCCGTTCAAGCAAGCGCCAAACGCAGTAAAAAATCGACCTTTTACGGAGGTCAATCCGCCGGTTATGGTGATCTCAAAAAAAGACAAGGAAACGTACACCGAGCAGGGGTTTCTCATTCTGCGGCAGGCCTTCACTAAAACCCGCATCGAGACACTGCTCGAAGGGATCGAACGCCTGATCGACAAGGGGCTTGCGGGAGAGTGCGAGCTAGGCTGGATCGACCGCGAGCGCCGTCTGCCAAGCCGCACCGGCCACCTGCTCGATCCCGACAAATACCACCCTGCCTTCGCCGACTGGATCGATGCGGACCTCGCACCCCATCTCGAAGCCCTCGTCTCCGGCCCGGGTGTGCGTCACAGCCTGTTCGGCATGCTCGCCAGCGGCGGCGAGAATCCCTACACCCAGAATTGGCACCGCGACCTCTGCAAACCGGGAGACGAAGAGGAAACCGCGTACTTGCGCCGTCACGAGGGCACCTTCGTACAGTTCAACGCCCCGCTCGTTGCCGGGGATCGCTTCCTCAACATCGTCCCCGGGAGTCACCTGCGAGCGTCGACGGCTGCGGAAATCGAAGCGTCCCGCAGCGAATCGGGGGACATGCCCAACGCCCACGTCGTCGAACTGGAACCGGGCGACATCGCCTACTACAACGCCAACCTCTGGCACCGAGGCTGGAACCCGGAGGGACACAAGCGCTGGACCATGCACTGCGCCTTCTGGAATGCTGGGACGACGGTGATGGCGCACGAGTACGGCCAGCGCGAGCAGCTAACCCAGCAGGGGCATCTGGAGCAAATGCCACCTGTTACACGGCAGTACATCCAGAGCTACTTCGACAACTATCCCGAGGGAGACCCGTCCTCCCTATTCGACCTGTAGCCCAATGTGTCAGGAGATGAATCGCGATGAGCGCAAAATACGAATGGCACTGCGTCACTAAACAAGCTGCATTCGCGGCTCGCGATGGCGCTGGTGCATTGGTGTTCCAAAATAAAATGTGGCTGCTGGGTGGCTGGAATCCCGGCGATAAAGTCCACTTCCCGCTGATCTGTAACAGCGAGGTTTGGTCGTCGGCCGATGGTGCCTTCTGGACGCTTGAGAATCCCCAAGCGCCTTGGGAGGGGCGGCATACGGCCGGATATGCAGTGCACAACGGCCGGATGTGGATCGGCGGCGGCGATTGCAATCAAGGCCATTATCAAAACGACGTCTGGAGCAGTGCGGACGGCATTCATTGGGATCTGGCCAATGATCGCGTGCCGTGGGCTCCCCGAGTGCTCCATTATACCCTAGCTTTCGACGGCCGGATCTGGGTGATGGGCGGACAGACGCTGCCCGAATTTGCCGACGCCGACGAGGTCTTCCACAACGACGTGTGGAGTTCGGACGATGGAGTAAACTGGACCCAAGTTACCGAGAGCGCTCCGTGGGTGCCCAGAGGGATGATCGGCGGAGCCGCTGTGCACGACAACAGGATGTGGATTCTCGGTGGAGGCACCTACGATACGCCTGCAACTCCTATGCGCAATTTCTACAACGACGTGTGGAGTTCAGCAGATGGGATCAATTGGGAACAGCACACAGCGCACGCCCCTTGGACACCCAGACAATACCACGAGGTGGCCGCGTTCGATGACCATCTATGGGTATTAGAAGGCTATGCGGCAGAAAGCGGCAATCGCCGCGATGTGTGGTATTCGCCCGATGGCGTGGACTGGACCGAATTGCCCGACACCCCTTGGGCACCCCGCCATGCCGGGAGCGTGTTCGTATATGACGGGTCGCTGTGGATGGTGGCGGGGAATAATATGGAGCCGGATGCCTGGCGGCTTTCGCGCAAGGAATAGGTGTCTTTATGGACCGCAGAATGGCAGAATACCGCGCTCAGGGTTATACAGTATTCGAGGGACTGTACGACGAAACCACCATGCAGGCCTGGCGCGACGAGCAGGATCGGCTGCAAGCCATCTCCACGGAAGGGCCCGATGTGCGAGAACCGACCACTTGGTTCGGCAATATGCTCGAACGAGCGCCGCAGCTGATGTGGCCAGCAGTGGCTCATCCAGTCATTCTCGACTTTGCCGAGCAGGTGGTGGGGCCTTTAGTGCAGCTCGACAACCTCACCTTAGCCGCCTTTCCCTCCATGGATCCAGAAGAAGCCGTCGGCAAGGCCAGTGCTTGGCACCGAGACCGCTGGGCTCGCATGCCCAGCGGCGCGTACGAACGCCCCCTCGCCTTTAATGCCATCTGCTATCTACAGGATCTAGACGACGAATACGGACCGCTCAGAGTGCTGCCCAAGTCTCACGTCGAGCCCATTGCCTTAGCCGAGGAGGAGGTCCACAAGCCGCACCAAGACGAGCTGTTGATCTACATGAAAGCCGGCGATGTGGTTTTGACCCACAATGGCCTGCTGCACTCGGGGACGCCCAATACCTCGGGACGCAAGCGCTACTTCTTCAGTGTGTACTACAACATCTCCTGGCTCAAACACACGGATACGTTCACCGGTCCCAACTGCCAACAGCTCATCAATTGGGCTCGGAGCCGGCAGGACCACCGGGCCCTGCGCCTGTTGGGCCAAGACGAGCACTTGCAGAGCCGCGCTAACTGCGGTTTCCTGCAGCCCGACGAAGTGTGTTGGCATCAGTGGACCCAAGTCGACCAGCGCGCGTTAGAAGAGGCCGCCAAACGGGACCGCGTGGACAGCACGGCGGTTGTCGACGAGAGCGGCAACGCGGTGAGGGAGAGTGACATCTCGCAAGCCCCCAATTAACATTAAACGCCTTACAGCCGATGAGGGGCTGCGCCTACGCACGATCCGGTTGCGGGCTCTGGCCGATGCGCCCGACGCCTTTAGCACCACCTATGATGAGGCCGCTGTCCGACCACTGGATAGTTGGGCGACGCAACTCCAAGAGATCGCTACCTTCGTAGCGGTCGTGGACGGCAAGGACGTGGGCCTAGTGCGAGGCGCACACGACGCCTTACAACCTGACGCCGCTTGGCTGATTTCGATGTGGGTGTCCCCGGAGGTCAGAGGACAAGGCGTGGGTGAAGAGCTCATTGATGCCGTCGTTGAGTGGGCGCGGATCAATGGCGCTCGGCGGGTGTTATTGGATGTCGGAGATCACAATCAGCCAGCCATCGCCCTGTATGCTCGCAAGGGTTTCGAGCCTAACGGAACAATTGGTTCTCTGCCGACGCCACGAAGCCATATTCGCGAGCATCAACGAGAGTTACAGCTTTAACCCCGGCAAACGATGACCGTGGGAAGCTACCGACCCAGCCCCGCCAGTTACCTTGACATCAACGACGAGCGCTAGCTTATTTTCCCTCCTGTACGCAGAGGATCGTCCATGCCCTTGCAAACCCACTTCGACTTCCGCCATCCCACCCGCATCGTCCACGGCCCCGGGTCTATCGCCTGCTTGGCGGATTGCTTCTCGCCGGCCGACAAGGTCCTGATCGTCTCCGATCAGGTCTTAGGAGAAATCGGCACCGTGGAAGCGGTCGTCTCTGCCCTCGGCGACATCCCCCATGCCGTCTATCTCAAAGACGGTTCGAGTGAGCCGACCCAAGAATCCGTCGAGGAAGGTGCCCAGGCGTACCAACAAGAACGCTGCAACGCCATCATCGGCCTCGGCGGTGGCTCGCCTATGGACGTGGCCAAGATGATCGGCATACTCGCGTCCAACGCCGGACGCATCACTCAGTATCTGGGCAGCGAAAAAGTCGCAAACGACCTGCCCTATCTCGCCTGCGTCCCCACGACCTACGGCACCGCCAGCGAAGTCACGCCCTTTGCCGTGCTGGACAACCCCGCCAGCGGCAACAAAGACCCGGTTATTAGCTGGAAAATCGCGCCCCAACTCGGCGTCCTCGATCCCGACCTGTCGGTCGCCCTGCCCGCCCTCGTCGGCGCGGCTACTGGCATGGACGCCCTGACCCACGCGCTCGAGTCCTATATCAACCTAGCGGCCACGCCCATCACCGAAGGCATTGCGCTGCACGCCATCCGCCTCATCGGCGATAACCTGCGTCTGGCCTGTGCCAACGACCACGCGCTAGCCGCCACCGAAAACATGCTCATCGCCAGTATGCTGGCCGGCGTCGCCTTTTCGCAAACGCGCCTCGGCAATGTCCACGCCATGTCCCATCCAGCGGGTGCCCACTATCACGTGCATCACGGGCTGCTCAACGCCATCTTGCTGCCCTATGTCATGGAGTTCAATTGGTTCGCCTGCCCCGGCAAATTCGCCGCCATCGCCGCAGCACTCGGCGCACACATTTCAGGGTTAGATCAACGCCAAGCCGCGCAGGCCGCCATCGCCGCAGTGCGACAGATCAACGCCGACTTAGGCATCCCGGCCAAGCTAGGGGATGTCGGCGTCGATACGGCCCGCATCCGCACTATGGCACAAACCGCCATGCAGAGCGGCAACATCGCCGTCAACCCGCGCAAGACCAGCCAGCGCGATCTTGAAGCTCTATTCCAACAAGCCATTTAGGAGGTCCACCATGTCCCTACCCCGCATGTTCCGCGTCCGCCAGCATTTCTCCGCGCCTACCGTTGAGGACATTCCCGCGGCCGTGCGTACCGAAGTCCAGCGCCTCGACTTAGGCCCCAAAGTCAATCCCGGCGAGACCATCGCCATCTCCGTCGGCAGCCGCGGCATTGCCAACATTGCGCTCGTGATCAAAAGCCTCGTGGCCGAGTTCAAAGCCATCGGCCTCCAGCCCTTCCTCGTCCCCGCCATGGGCAGCCACGGCGGCGGCATCGCCGAGGCGCAACGGGAAATCATCGAAGGCTACGGCGTCACCGAAGAGTACACCGGCGCGCCGATCAAATCCTCAATGGAAACCGTACAAGTGGGTGCGACCGAGGATGGCGTCCCCGTCTTTTTCGACAAATACGCCTTTGAAGCCGACCACGTAGCCGTCGTCGGCCGCATCAAGCCGCACACCGACTTTGTCGGCGAAATCGAGAGCGGCCTGCACAAGATGATGCTCATCGGCTTGGGCAAGCACAAAGGCGCGGCCCTGTACCACCAAGCCATTGTCCACTACAGCTTCGACCGCATCGTCCGCTCGGTCGGCCAAACCGTCATCGACCAGTGTGGCGTGCTCATGGGGCTGGCTTTAGTCGAAAACCAATACGACCGAACCGCGCTCATCAAGGGCGTGGGAGCCGACGAGTTCGTGGAGCGCGAAAAGGAGCTATTAGTCCTCGCCAAGCAATGGATGCCGCGCCTGCCCTTCGACGAAGTCGATCTGCTCATCGTCGATGCGATCGGCAAAAACATCTCCGGCGCCGGCATGGACACCAACGTCGTCGGCCGCAAATTCCACGACAACCACGCCGCTGACAAAGAATACCCCAAAGTCACCCGCATCCTAGTCCGCGGCCTGACCGAAGAAACCCACGGCAACGCCTCGGGCATCGGCACCGCCGAATACGCGCACAAGCGCGCCATCGAGCAGATGGACCGCGAGATCACCTACATCAACTGCATGACCGGCAACCACCCTTCAGGCGCACACATTCCGCTCTACTTCGACACGGACCGCATCTGCATTGAAAAGGCCCTAGAAACCGTCGGCCTAGTCGAGCCTGAAAACGCCAAAGTCCTGCGCATCCACAACACCCTAGAGCTAGGCGAACTCCTCGTCTCCGAAACCTTTCGGCCCGAAGTCGAACAGCGCGAGGACTTGGAAATCATCGCCGAGGCCGAGGAAATGCCCTTCGACGACAACGGCGATTTGCCGCTTGCGTTCTGATTGGGATACTGGCGTACTGGGCTGAAGAAAGCATTGAAAAGGAGAGAGCATTGTGATCCAAGAAAATTTCAACCTCGAAGAATCGCAACTGCAATTTCTCAACGAATGCCGCTCGTATGGATTCAAAGATAAAAGTGCCGTTGTGCGGATGGCCCTTGATCTTCTGCGCCAAGAGATCGCTCAGCAACGATTACAAGAGTCGGCAGACCTGTACTCAGAAAGCTACGCAGAAGACGAAGAAACCCAAGAACTGACGGTAACCGCGCTGTCGGAGTGGCCAAAGTGAGCCAATGACCGTGCCTTAAAAATCGTCTTTGCTTTTCTCTAGCACATGACCAAAAAATCGCGGGGCGTGTCCCCCATTTTCTTAGACGAGAAGCCGCAGCATTCAGCGACTGTGGACTATACGCGTCGCCGCATTGTGTTTGGTTGGTACGGCGGAAAATTCTCTCACCTCAATTGGCTGTTACCCCTACTGCCGGAGTGTCATCATTACTGCGAGCCGTTTGCCGGTTCCGGGGCCGTGCTAATCAACCGCGCACCAACTCCTGTCGAGACCTATAACGATCTCGACGGTGAAGTAGTGAACTTCTTTCGGGTGCTGCGCGACCAGCACCAAGCGCTGATCCGCGCTATCGCCCTGACGCCATTCTCACGCGAGGAATACTACTACGCCATCTACGGCAGCGCGGAAGATATCAGTGAGTTAGAACGCGCTCGACGTTTTTATATTAGAGCGCGGCAGACCCGCACTGGGTTAGCGCAAACGGCCTCCCTCGGCCGTTGGGCCAATTGCAAGAATACGAGCCGTGCTGGTATGTCTGGCGTGGTCTCTCGCTGGTTGGGTGGTGTAGATGCGCTCGACGAGATTGCACAGCGTCTGATCCGCGTTCAGATTGAAAACCGCCCCGCTGTCGATATAATTCAACTCTATGACAGCCACAAAACCTTGTTCTATTGCGACCCTCCCTACTTACACGCCACTCGTGGCGATGCCAAAGCATACGGCTTTGAAATGGACGAAGCCGAGCACCGCACGTTGGCGGAAGTCGTCAATGCGTGCGAGGGCAAGGTCGCCATGTCCGGCTACCATCATCCCTTAATGGACGAGTTGTTCCCTCCCGATCGCTGGTTCAAGACGGAGGGCCCGGACAAGACCATCCATTCCACCAAGGACAGCCGGCGCGAAGTGCTGTGGACTAATTATGAGCCGGAAGTCCTAGGTACACGACAGTAGGGCCTCTGGCCCGCACTCCTAAGGCGACACTAAAAAATGCCCCATCAGGTCAAGTGTCGTGTACCGCTATACTTCGAAATCACCGACGTATGAATAAGACGCATATAACGCGCCAAGCCTGGGGTAAGACTGATGACAAGGGCTTCCACCCTCTTGCACACCACTGCATGGACGTGGCAGCGGTATTTGCGCGAATGCTGGAATTACCCGTCATCAGGAATCGAGTCGAGACTGCGGCCGGGCGACCGCTGAAGAATATGGAGTACGAACGCCTAACTGCCCTAGCATTTCTGCACGACATCGGCAAGCTGCATCCAGGCTTTCAAGCGAAAGGCTGGCCGGAGGGACTTTGGCCAAGGCCGAAGCGCGGGCACCTCAAAGAAGGCTTGGAGTTCCTGATATTGGCCTATCGGAACAACAAGCATCCTTTCCACAAAACTATGCGGCAATTCCTACAGTGGGGCGACGCTGTTTCGCCGCTCGTGGAGGTAATGCTCGCGCACCACGGAAAACCCGTGTCGCAGCCTTCGGATCCGACCGGACAAAATTGGAAGACGTTGCCGCATTACGACTGGCAGACCGAAGCGCACAAAATGGACAAAGCCCTCCATTGCTGGTTCGCCCCCGCCTTCGAGTCCGATTCGGTGTCGCTGCCCAACAATCCTCCTTTTCATCACGCCATTGCGGGGTATGTTGCTCTTGCGGACTGGATAGGATCGGATTGTCGATTCTTTGAGTTTTTGGAACCCTTCGATCTCTCATATCACGAAAAAGCGCGTGAGAATGCGAAACGGGCCTTGGAGATGCTTGGTTTTGACTCAAGCGCGTTGGGGCAACGGCCTGCTCCAAAGTTTTCTGATTTGACTCCGTTCTCCTCACCTAATTCCGCGCAAGCTGTGGTTGGGGCTGTGGAGCCGGATGCAAAGCTCGTGATCCTTGAAGCCGAAACTGGCTCCGGCAAGACTGAGGCGGCCTTGTGGCGTTTTACGCAGTTACTCGCGGCAGGAGCAGTATCGGGCCTCTATTTCGCCGTGCCGACGCGGGCAGCAGCGCGACAACTGCATAGGCGCGTCAATGACGCGCTGTGCCGGGTGTTCGGTAAGGGCGCACTAGAGACTGTCTTAGCCATTCCAGGAATGGTACGTGCGGGAGAGGCGGAAGGGTGCCGCCTACCCGACTGGAAGGTACTGTGGGAAGATCATGAGGGGCCGGTTCCCACTCGTTGGGCCGCAGAGCACGCGACTCGATTCCTGTCAGCGACAGTCGCGGTCGGCACGGTTGACCAAGCCATGCTAGCCGGCCTTCAGGTCAAACACGCGCATCTGCGCGGCAGCGCACTGAGCCGCAGTTTGCTAGTGATTGACGAAGTACATGCTTCTGATGCCTACATGACTGAGGTCTTGGATCATCTTTTGAAAGGCCATCTCGCCACAGGGGGCTACGCGATGCTGATGTCAGCAACCTTAGGATCTCGGGCGCGAGTGCGCTGGACTGGCGAATCACAGCCGGATTTCAAGGACGCTAGCACGACGCCTTATCCAGCGGTCTGGATTCGCGGAGAAGATGCCCCGCGCATACCAGCTATCCCCGATCGTTCCAAAAAAGTGCATCTCCAAACCATCTCGACGATGGCCCCAGAGGACACGGCGAAACACGCGGTCACAGCGGCGAAACGAGGGGCGCAGGTATTGGTCATCCGTAACACTGTAAAGGCGGCGATTGCAACTTGGCAAGCTGTGCAAGAGACCGGGAACATATCGCTGCTCATGCAGGCAAAAGGCTACCCTGCGCTCCATCACGGACGTTTTGCAGTTGAAGATCGGGTGCTGCTTGATGCAGCTACAGAGGCAGCCCTCAATCCGAAACGAATGCCGGGTACATCGGGCTGCATTGTGATCGGAACGCAGACGCTCGAACAGTCGCTCGACATTGACGCCGACCTGCTGATCACGGATCTGTGTCCCATGGACGTGCTGTTACAACGAATCGGACGCCTACACCGACACGATCTGCCCCGGCCAAAAGGCTTTGAGGTCGCCCGAGCACAGGTATTGCTGCCTGAAGGCGGGTTGGATCAGCTCGCCGAACCCACATTTGAGAATGGCTTGGGAGCATGGAAAAAAAGCGACGGTGGTTACAACGGCATCTACATCGATCTCGCTGTCCTCGAACTAACCCGACAGCAGATCGCAGAATATTCCATTTGGTCAATACCGAACATGAACCGAGAGCTAGTCGAGGGCGCAACCCATCCCGACCGTATTAACGAGTTAGTCAATAAAAAAGGCGCGGCTTGGGATAGCTATAACCGGACGGTAAGTGGAGTACAAGCAGCAGCAGAGATGGTCGCGCAGTTCTGCGTAGTGGATCGTGAGGGACCGTTTGCAGACTTGTGCTTCCCCAGTTCGGATGAACGCATTATGACCCGCCTAGGTGAGGAAGGCGCAATCTTGAAGTTCAAGCCGTCAACCATCGGCCCCTTCGGCCAGCCGGTGACGCGGATTACTCTGCCCGCACATTGGTCCCACGGCATCAAGGAGGAGGACGAAATGACAACCGAACGTGAGGGCGAAGACCTGATCCTGTCGATAGGGACTCAGAGCTTTCGGTACTCGCGGGGAGGCTTGGTACGGGAGAGGGCTTGACAATGGAAATGTTTGTATCTAATTTCTAGCCTCCAAAATTAAACAGTGTCGCTGTTGTATGATTTTTGATAATTTTCTGAACTTGATACAGGAGGCAATTATGTCACACAATAGTCTTGAAATCGAGTTGACGGAGCAGGAGCAAGTCTGGATACGAACGCGCCAAGTGACGTTGAGAATTTCACGAGACGTTGCTGTGTCTGATTCCCGAGGTCGAGTTCGGGATATACCTAGTGTGGCTGTAACACCATTCACTAGCCACGACGATTCCCCATCGCTCATGGGGTTCAAAAATAGACAGGATTGACCTGTGAACCTTCTCCAAGATCCTATCCTGACGCTCTCTAGGGGTATCAAGGTCTCGCTTCCCGAACTGCTGGCCGCGATGGTGCGCGGGGAGGTGAGGGACTTTCCGGCGTTGCGCCCACACCAACGTCCTGCGTGGCATATGTTCCTAGTTCAGCTAAGCGCATTGGCCCTCTGGACGGCGGGCCGCGAGGAACTGCCGATGGATGCGGCAGATTGGAAAGCAAGCCTGAATGGATTGACGCCCGACCATGCTGACGACGAGCCTTGGCGATTGGTAGTGGCCGATCAAAACAAGCCCGCCTTCTTGCAACCTCCAGTACCAAAAAATCTAAAATGGTCTCCTATCAAGACACCCGATGCGCTCGACATGCTCATCACCTCCCGCAATCACGACCTGAAACAGAATGTGGCGAGGCAGGCTGAGCCCGAGGACTGGGTATTCGCCTTGGTATCGCTGCAAACGTCCGAGGGATATGGCGGCAGCGGGAATCAGGGTATCGCACGCATGAACGGCGGTTCATCCAGCCGCCCGATGTTGGGCCTAGTGCCCTCTCAGACTGAAAATTTGACGGTCAATGCTTCTGCTTGGTGGGCGCGGGATGTACGGCAGTTGATCAAGGCACGCAAGGCTAATAACGAGAGCGGGCCATGTGTCGCGGGCGGCCATGCCCTTCTATGGTGCCTCAATTGGCCCGAGGGCCAACAACTCAATCTGCGCGATCTGGATCCGTGGTTCATCGAAGTCTGCCGCCGTGTTCGGCTAACGGACAAGGGAAGCGCAATTTCCGCTCAGCGCAGCATATCGAAAGCAACGCGAGTCGATGCGAAGATGGCCAAAGGCGTGGTCAGCCACCCTGAACCTTGGGCCCCGGTAGATAAGCAGACGGGTAAGAACTTCACGCTTCCTCGACGAGGATATAATTACAAAACCCTATGTGATCTCCTCTTCTCCGGCGATTGGCAACTACCTTTGCTCGCGCAGCCAAGAGCAGACGAAACCACCGACATGCTGTTAATAGCTGAAGGTATCTCTCGCGGCAACTCCAAGACTGAAGGCTTCCACTCTCGCGTCGTGCCGATTCCAAGCAAAGTCGTATCGCGGTTCTCATCAGAAAACGCGGCGACCCTTTCCAAGGCTCAAATAGAAGAGATTGGGAAGTTCGATCAAGCGTTGCGCAACGCGCTCTCACTAGTGGCAGCCGGCGGCGACCGGGAAGCGCAGAGGAAGTACTTCGCACACACTAACCCTGCTCGCGCACGATTCGATCACGTCGCCGATCAACTGTTTTTTATACACCTGTGGCGACGCGTTGAGGCGGCGACAGCGTCCGAGCACGAGAGCTCAGCCAAGGCCAAGACCACTTTTCTAGTCAATCTTCGGGAGAAGGCAGAAGCCGAACTGAAAGCCGCGCTGCCCGCCATGCCCTGTACGGCGATCCAGAGACCGCGGGCCGAGGCACGAGCTTGGCGGGCGTTCTACGGTGCGATCTGGAAAGAATACCCCGAACTATTCGAGAAGGAGAATGCCAATGCAGCAGCGTGAAGATAGTTGGGCAAAAGCCGTGCTCGCCGCGGCCAAGCTGATGCAACACCTCGACCCTGGTCAACTAGCCGAATGTCGGCGGATGGATGGACAGACTGGAGCACCCGCCTTCTGGAGACTGGTGGCTCAACATCCGGCTACCATTGGCCGTCAAAACCGTACGGACCAGTGGATGGAGATCGTCCGCATCCTAGCTATCCTGACACCAAAGGGCGATCCTACGGAACGCTTCGATTTGCATGACTCCAAGCGTCCTCTTGGCGAAGTGTTGTGCGACGGGGGCGACCCAAGCTGGACCGGACCGACACCTGTATTCAGTGATCGCCGCTTGGCACAGTTGATGGCCGCACGTGGAGACCAGCGAGCGGTGCTGCTGAGACGGGCGGCCCAAATGCTCGCACGCAGCCGTATACCAACCAGCGGAATCAATGTCGTCGATATCGCCCTAGTACTACTTCAGCCCGAAAATGGCCGCCTGCTAGCCGAACCGTATTATCGCCGGCTCGATCGAGCCGAACAAAACGCAAAAAAATCCGCAGAAGGAGTTACCTAATGCCCGAACCTCGTTTCCTACAGATCCACACCCTCAGCCCCTACACCGCTGCCCTCCTGAACCGCGACGACAGCGGGTTGGCAAAACGACTGCCCTACGGTGGCGCGTTGCGCACCCGGGTTTCTTCCCAATGCCTCAAGCGGCACTGGCGCATCGCCGACGACCGGTACTCGCTAAAGGCCATTGATGGCGCAGCAGCAGCCTTTCGGTCACGCGAATTGGTGACGCGAAAGGTGATCGCACCTCTAAAAAAACGTTTCTCCGACGAAGTAGTCGATGCACTAGCACCGGAATTCCAAATGGCCGTTTACGGCGACAAAGGCGCAGAGAAGAAGTCCCGTCAGACGCTTTTGTTCGGCGAACCCGAACTTAAATGGCTTTCGCAGGAGGCCTCAAATCTGGCCGAACAAGCCAACGGCGATGCGGAAGCGGCTAAATCCGCCGCACAGAGTTGGAGGAAGGAATTTCGTGCGAATATCAAAACCATGCGCGACAATGCTGCCCTCCCCGCCGGTCTCGTCTCGGCGTTGTTCGGACGAATGGTGACATCGGATACGGATGCGAACATTACTGCGCCGGTACATGTCGCTCATGCCTTTACCGTGCATGAGGAAGAGCCGGAGAGCGACTACTTCACGGCTGTCGACGACCTCTCTGACGACGAGCTAGGGGCGGACACTATCCAAGAAACCGAGCTTACTTCCGGCTTATTTTACGGCTATGTGGTCGTCGATTTGCCGGGGCTGCTCAAAAACCTCAAAGACGATGAGAAGCTGGCCGGACAAGTGCTACACAACCTTATCTACCTAATAGCAGAAGTCTCGCCCGGTGCCAAACTCGGCTCCACCGCGCCGTATGGACGCGCATCGTTCATATTGTTAGAAGCCGGGGACCGGCAGCCTCGTAGCTTGGCCGAAGCCTATCGCAGTCCCTGTGCCCCTCACACTGACAAGGCGATTGAGGCTTTGTCCACACACCTTGAGGCCCTAGACAAAGCCTATGCCACCGGAGAGGAACGGAGGGTGATGTCGCTGGCGGATACGCAAGTGCCGCGGGCCACGCTCGGATCACTGGCCGATCTGGCAACTTGGACGCAAAACCTCGTAGCATCGCAACCATGAGCTATCGCTGGCTCGTCTTGCAACTTGATGCGCCGCTCATGGCCTTTGGCGGGGTGGCAGTGGATCAGATCGGCCCGGTTCGGGACTTCCCCGCAGCCTCCATGCTCACGGGACTAATCGGCAACACGCTCGGCTGGCACTGGTCGGACCGGGCCGCGCATCAGGCCATTCAGGATCGGCTCGTGTTCGCCGCACGCCGGGAGCGGGAAGGAATGCTGCTGACAGATATGCAAAACGCGCAACTCTCTAAGACAGACAAGGGCTGGACGACTCATGGCACACCGGAAGGACGCGATGGCGCAAGCTATCAAGCCCCCCACCGACGGCAACGCGAGTATCACGCCGATCTTTCAGTGCGCGTGGTTCTGCGTCTCGCACCTGCTGAGGAGTCCCCGACGCTCGACGAACTAGCCGAGGCACTTGATCGACCCGCACGTCCATTGTTCTTGGGGCGCAAATCGTGCCTTCCTTCTGCCCCCCTACTGGCACAGGGATCAGACCGCTGGGTTGTAGGCGACACGGCTTATGCAGCACTTCGCGCCGTGCCGGGGGTGAGCAAACCGCTACG
Source organism: Candidatus Latescibacterota bacterium (assembly GCA_965233785.1). Classification (GTDB taxonomy): domain Bacteria; phylum Latescibacterota; class UBA2968; order UBA8231; family UBA8231. The sequence goes on along the minus strand of OZ247580.1, from coordinate 5,932,417 downwards.
TGCATTATGGCCCGTAGGAGAGGGACCGGAAGAGGTCGGAGACGACGTATCTCATATCGCTGATCTAGCCGATCTGCGGAACTGGCGCACGGGCCTGCACAGCGGGTCGCGTCTCATAGTGGAGGGTCGGATAACTCCGGTACAAGCCGAATGACAGCACTACATCTAATCCGCGTCCCGATAGATACCCATGCGCTCGTTCGATGGGCGCGGGAACGTGGCTGGGTTCGAGGGCGCGTTGTTGCTTTTGACGAGGGCCGAGCATTGCATCACCTCGTGGACGAGGTAGTCGGGCCGGGTGTTTTGCGTCCCTTTCGGCTGCTTGTCCCACCCCGGCAGCCCAAGGGCAATCTCTATGCGTATTCTGCGTTGGCTGCTGAGTCTCTACGAGCCGACGCACAAGTACAGGCCCTGCCGGATCATCTAAGTGTCTTGGCACTTGATCAGCTCAAGAGCAAGCCGATGCCCAGCGACTGGCGTGTAGGTCAGCGATTGGGCTTTGACCTCCGCGCACGTCCCGTCCGCCGCTTGCGGCGCGATTTGGAAATCCCTTCAGGGGAACCAAAAAGGAAAGGGGCTGAGATTGATGCGTTTCAGGTAGAAGCCCTGCATCGACACCCCACTGACCGAGAGGGCATGGCGAGTGAAAACCGAACGAGAGAAGCTGTCTATCTCGACTGGTTGACCGAACGGCTCACACCCGCTGCCACACTCGATCACTCAGCAAGCCGCCTTGCCCGATTTCGCCGCACTCGCGTCGCACGCGGCGAGCACGGCTCCGAAGGGCCGGACGCAACGATCCACGGAACCTTGACCATCACTGACCCGACAACCTTCGCCACACTGCTAGCGCGGGGCGTGGGTCGTCACCGGGCCTATGGCTATGGCATGTTGCTGCTGCGCTCACCCAATCGCCCGGTACCTGAACGCTAGATGCTTCTAGGTCGTCTCGGTCTCGATAGCGCAAAAGTCCCCCACAAGGACCGGGCTGGGTTGCTCTATCTCGCACGGGGTGCGCTCACCGCACGGGATGGTACGCTCGCCTTCATGCAGGGGAAGGCGACAGGAGTTGACGCACTCGGTCCCGGTGATTACGCGATTCCGCTCCAAGGTATCTCTATGATTCTGCTCGGCCCAGGATCTACTGTGAGTCACGATGCGCTGCGGCTTCTCGCCCATGCCCGTACAGCACTCGCAGCCGTTGGGGAGGATGGAGTACGGCTCTACACGGCACCGCCGTTGATCCCGGATCGCTCAGGGCTTGCACGGCAGCAAGCACGGGTTTGGGCCGACGACAACTCTCGGTTGCTAATAGCTCAGCGCATGTATGCTTGGCGATTAGGAAGAGTGCTGCCTCAACGCTCTCTCGATGTGTTGCGGGGCATTGAAGGAGCACGAATGAAGGAGAGCTACCGGCTGCTTGCGCGGCAGATCGGGGTGGACTGGCACGGCCGTCGTTATGACCGTGCCCATCCAACGGCGGCGGACCTGCCCAATCAGGCACTCAATCACGCTTCCAGTGCGGTGGAGGCCGCTGCCGCTATCGCCGTTGCTGCAACCGGAACGATTCCACAATTGGGCTTTATCCATGAGGATCCAGGGCAATCATTCGTGCTGGACATCTCTGATCTTTACCGGGATCGCGTGACGATCCCTTGTGCCTTCCGCGCAGCCAAACGCGCTGCCGAACAGCCGGGTGAGAACATTGAACGCCTTACTCGCCGCCTCGTTGGGCAGACGTTGGCCCACGAACAGATCATCCCCGCGATGATTGACCGAATTAAATCACTATTCGCCGAACAGTCCGAGGGAAAATAAGCGCACGATGCCGATGGCCATAGTCGTCACTCGCAATGTCGAGGCTCGCTACCGGGGTTTTCTTACCTCGGTAATGTTGGAGGTCGCGCCCGGCGTTTATGTAGGACCGGACCTGTCAATGGGTGTTCGGACCAGAGTGTGGGATGTTCTGTCAGAGTGGTGGTTAGCACTTGGCAACGGATCAATCGTCATGGTCTGGCGCGATGCACAAGCTGTGGGTAATCTCCGTATCGAAACCCTCGGAGAACCTCCGAAGGAGATCGTGGACGCTGATGGAGTGCTGCTCGTAAAGCGAAAATAGCCTCGACCAAGACCTTCGTACCCCTGACCTTGTAAGAATAGTCCCTATATGACAGCATTGATGACTTTTTGTCGTAGAGTTTCCCCCGCACGGGCGGGGATAGACCCCATACGCCTTGCTGCCAGCGGCCCCCTCAAACGTTTCCCCCGCACGGGCGGGGATAGACCCTCATCGACGACAAAGACGACCGCAAAGAGGAGGTTTCCCCCGCACGGGCGGGGATAGACCCAAGGCAGATAAGCCTCCCGTACAAGATGCGGCTGTTTCCCCCGCACGGGCGGGGATAGACCCCAAAAACGGCGGGTATCGCCTCGGCTATGGATGTTTCCCCCGCACGGGCGGGGATAGACCCGTGTTGGCGCAGGCGAGCGCGTGGGGATACGCGTTTCCCCCGCACGGGCGGGGATAGACCCGCCAGGAATGAACGCCAACGACGTGAAAACCCGTTTCCCCCGCACGGGCGGGGATAGACCCTCAGCTAAAAGGTTATAGATGGCCTCCTTTCCGTTTCCCCCGCACGGGCGGGGATAGACCCGCGCGGTCTTGACACATTCTACTTGCCCGGATGTTTCCCCCGCACGGGCGGGGATAGACCGGTGGATGATCTCACCGTAGTCGATGCCGCATTGTTTCCCCCGCACGGGCGGGGATAGACCCCGTTGACTGTCAATAACACCTTAAGCAAGGCGGTTTCCCCCGCACGGGCGGGGATAGACCCGTGGATCTTCAGCTAATCGAGATACTCAAATTGTTTCCCCCGCACGGGCGGGGATAGACCCGTAGCCCGGCATGGTATGATTGAAGAGGCTTTGTTTCCCCCGCACGGGCGGGGATAGACCCATTTGAGGCTCCCGCCGTAGCCGGTGCGTGGTGTTTCCCCCGCACGGGCGGGGATAGACCTGGTGATAACTGCGGCTTGTCGTTGCTGTTCCTGTTTCCCCCGCACGGGCGGGGATAGACCCAGGTCGCCTTCGACAGTGGTTTTACAATCGAGGTTTCCCCCGCACGGGCGGGGATAGACCCCCTGTAGAGGTATCCCTGAGCGAGCCGTCCTCGTTTCCCCCGCACGGGCGGGGATAGACCTTTTCAATACTATTGCGTGATAATATTTTTGGGGTTTCCCCCGCACGGGCGGGGATAGACCCTGTTTGCGCGAGCCGAGCGCGACGGGCTAGTAGTTTCCCCCGCACGGGCGGGGATAGACCCGCGGACGACCGAATGATCTTTCGCAGCAACATGTTTCCCCCGCACGGGCGGGGATAGACCCTCGACGCCGGTAGATGGTTCAATGGTTATTTCGTTTCCCCCGCACGGGCGGGGATAGACCCGCGGCGCGGCCACTGCCAACCGGCCTGAGCAAGTTTCCCCCGCACGGGCGGGGATAGACCCCAGTCCCTCGCCGATCTCAACGAGGTGGTAGCGTTTCCCCCGCACGGGCGGGGATAGACCCGCGCTTTTTTCTGATCCCAAGCCCCAAGCACAGTTTCCCCCGCACGGGCGGGGATAGACCCCAATCGCGCTCCTGCTCGCTGCCATATTCGGCGTTTCCCCCGCACGGGCGGGGATAGACCCATTTAAGGAGTATGAAGAGAAATATGCCCCAAGTTTCCCCCGCACGGGCGGGGATAGACCCGGGGCTATATCACGCTTGACCAAGCCCGACAAGTTTCCCCCGCACGGGCGGGGATAGACCTTTATGGAGAATAAAGCAGACCCGAGGCTACGGGTTTCCCCCGCACGGGCGGGGATAGACCTCAGCCGTCCAGTCGCCGACGAGGCCCGCACCGGTTTCCCCCGCACGGGCGGGGATAGACCCGCCAGGTTGACGTTGGCCTCCAGGCGTACCGCGTTTCCCCCGCACGGGCGGGGATAGACCCTCTTTGGCCTTGTCGCCCTCGGCAAGACCCATGTTTCCCCCGCACGGGCGGGGATAGACCCTACTAGCTAGCAAAATGGGCGAAGGGCACCCTGATCGATTTCCCTATACAGCCCCTAAACACTGGACGAGAAGCAAGCAGCCCGGTTTCTTTATCAAATGCCCTATTGCGTAGGCAGTCTATTTGCGCTATGTCTTCTCATATGCACAAAGCGTTTCAATATCGACTGGGACCAACGGTAAAACAGGCCATAACTCTGGTGGCAGCTCACCTCAAAGAATGCCGGATGCTCTACAACCCCTTCGCCGTGGATCGTATCCAAACCTACGAAGACCGAGGGGCATCCCTTAGCTGTTACGATCAGATCAATCGGTTGCCCTTTCTCAAGACGCGAGCCGGATTCAGCCGTCAGTCAAACACTCAAGGAGGCTTTCCTAGCTCTGCGCCAAGCGGCTGAAAGCGACGAATAATGGACAACCACGCCCAAGACTACTTATTCGACCTCCAAGGTTATCTAGTCTTGAAAAATGCAATCTCGTCAGCAGATTTGCGCGAGATGAACCAGTGGATAGACGATCACGCATCGTATATAAAAGAGCCGTGGTCAACCGATGGTGATCCAAAGAAAAAAGGCCGCTGGATCGGCGGTCACATAGAAACGCACACCTACAATGAAGAAAATGGGGTCAACTTCCAAAGCATCATCGAGGGCGGCCCTGTTTTCGAGAAACTAATAGATCACCTCGCCTGGATCGACTTGGTCAAAAAGTACATTCACTCCTCAGTAAATGGCCTCTCCATCCACGAGAACTTTCTCAACGTCCGCGGTCCAGGTGGTTATCTCCACATTCACTGCGGCGGCCATGTCCCGCTCAGTTATCTGACATTTCGCCAGAACAACACCGGAGAATGGATGGTCGGGCAGATTAACGTATTGATGGCCCTCAACGACATCGGCGAGGGCGATGGCCCACCCGTCCTAATTCCGGGCAGCCACAAATGCACCGAAATTCACCCTCGGCTAGAGGTAGATAGTCGGGGTTTGGTTTACGACGACGTGAGCGGCAAACCCGCCGGAACAGCCATCGCCATGCAAGAAATGTATCTGAAGGCGGGAGACGTTTTGTTATTCACCGATGCGATAACACACGGCTCGGCAGAACGCACCAACCCCGGTTATCGGCGAACGATTGTTTACCGCTATTCCCCCAAATACGTGCGCGAGCGATTCAACTATCAAATTTCAGCAGCACTGTTACAACGTTTGACCCCAGAAAGACGAGCCATTATTGAGCCCAATGCGCCGCGGCGTCCATCCGCCTATCTTCCCCGCCCGGGCGGGGATAGACCGACATAAGTCTGGTCCGTACATTCCATGACCCGGCTTGACCGGAAATCACCCTTCGAGATGAAGTAGCGATCTGTTATGCGTTTCTTTTGTACCGCCGGCCCCGTCCGCAGCGAAGATCACTACTGTTTGCCGCCTCTTGGACGTCTAGAACTCAACGAGGTGTTGGCACTTATAGACCAACAAAAGTACTTCGTGCTACACGCGCCGCGACAGACGGGAAAGACGACGTACCTTCTCGCCTTGACGGAACACCTCAATCGCGCCGGAAAGTACCATGCGCTCTATTGCAATGTGGAGCTAGCGCAGGTGGCTCGCTAGGATGTTCCAAGGGGGATGCAAGCGATTTTCGGCGAAATGGCTTCGCGTGCTCGCGATTTTCTCGACGATACCTTCTTGTTTGAGCAACAGCGCACCTTGTTTGAACAGTTTGGTGCCGACGGCGTCCTCAACGCCGCCGTTACCGAGTGGTCGAAAGCAAGTACCAAGCCGATTGTCCTGTTGATTGATGAGATAGACGCACTCGTTGGCGATATGCTGATTTCAGTGCTGAGGCAGTTGCGCGCCGGATACGACAAGCGTCCGCGACACTTTCCCCAAAGTATCGTTCTCTGCGGTGTGCGCGATGTCAGAGATTACCGAATCCACTCCACGCAAGAAAAGGCCATCATCACCGGCGGCAGCGCATTCAACATCAAAGCCGAATCCCTGCGCTTAGGTAATTTCCAGCGACGAGAAATTGCTGTGCTACTGCACCAACATACGGATGCGGCAGGCCAAGTCTTTGCCGACGACGCCTTGGAGCAGATTTGGGACCTCACCCGCGGTCAGCCGTGGTTGGTCAACGCACTCTGTTACGAAGCCTGCTTCAAGGCCGCAGAAAGCCGCGACCACACTCAGCCAATTACCTCTGCCATAATTGAGAGAGCTAAGGAACAGATCGTGCTGCGTCGCGAGACCCACATTGACCAACTAGTCGATAAACTTGCTGAACGCCGAGTGCAAAACGTGATTGAGCCGATCTTGGCGGGCATTGAAAGCACGGCACTAATTCCGACTGATGACATTCTCTACGTCCGCGACCTAGGACTAATTCAAACGGACGAAGGCCAACTGAATATCGCCAATCGCATCTACCAAGAAGTGATTCCACGCGAACTTACCTTTAGCACCCAGTTGACCTTTGCCCATCAACCTGCGTGGTATGTCCAAGCCGATGGTCGGCTCGACATGGACGGACTCATCGCCGCCTTTCAACAATTTTTCCGCGAACACTCGGCCAGTTGGCTAGAGCGCTTCGATTACAAAGAAGCGGGGCCTCACCTGTTGATGCAGGCATTCTTGCAGCGGATTATCAACAGCGGCGGCCGGGTCGAGCGAGAATACGGGCTGGGGCGCAAACGAACGGATTTGCTGGTCATTTGGCCTTACAAAAGTCGCCGCCAAAAGGTGGTAATTGAACTGAAAATTCTGCATGGTTCCCGGCGAAAAACAATCGCTGAAGGTTTGGAACAAACTCGTAACTATATGGATCTGTGCGCGACTAGTGAAGGGCATTTGATCATTTTTAACCGCGATGCGAACAAAGCGTGGTCGGAGAAAGTGTTCCGGCGTCCCGAACTCTGTCGCGGCGAAACCATAACTGTTTGGGGGATGTGAAACCTGCTATGACCAACACTACCGAATACATCGGCATGACTCGCGACGCCATCGACACCCCAGTCCTCTTGGTCGATCTCGACGCGCTCGAATACAACATTGACCTACTCGCCGAGCACTTCCGCACAGCGGGTAAAAACCTCCGGCCACACACCAAGTCGCACAAAACCCCGGCCATCGCCCACCTCCAGCTCTCAGCCGGCGCGCAGGGAATCACCTGCGCCAAGGTCGGAGAGGCCGAGGTCATGGCCGACGCCGGCATCCAAGACATCCTCATTGCCAACGAAGTAGTAGGCCGCCGCAAGATCGAGCGCCTCATGGCGCTGGCCGCTCGTTGCGACATTATGGTCGCGGTCGATGACCCGCAAAACCTCGCCGACCTCAACGAGGCTGCCCAAGCCTACAAGGTCAGTCCCCGCGTCCTCGTGGAGGTCAATATCGGCCACAACCGCTGCGGCGTCGCGCCCACCGCCGTCGTCGATCTCGCCCGCGCGGCCGCCCAAGCACCGCACCTGCGCTTCTGCGGCCTGATGGGCTACGAAGGCCACATCATCGACCTAGAAGACAAACAAGCCCGCGACGACGGTGCCCGCACCTGTCTCCAGCGCCTCGTCGAGGCCCGCGACGCCGTGGAACGCGCCGGCCTCGACTGCCCGATTTGCAGTGCCTCGGGCACGGGCGATTACTACATCAGCACCTCTTTCGCCGGCATCACCGAGGTCCAAGCGGGCTCGTACGCACTGATGGACGCGGCGTACGCCAAGTTAGGCTTGGGCTTCAAAAACGCCCTCAGCGTGCTGACCACCGTTACCAGTCGCCCCGCGCCCGAGCAGGTCATCACCGACGCCGGCCTCAAGAGCCTGACGCCCGAGCACGGCTTCCCCCTCGTCAAGGATCGCCCCGACTTAGAATGCCACGCCCTCTCCGAAGAGCACGGCCGCCTCAAGACCGTAGCCGGTCCCTGCACCGATCTCCGCCCCGGCGACCTGCTCGAATTTATCCCCGGCCACGGCTGCACCACCGTCAACCTCCACGACCACCTCTACGCGCTGCGCGCAGGTCGCTTAGAGGCGATTTGGGAAATCGCCGGCCGCGGCAAAGTGCGCTGACCGCGAAGCGGCCATTAACGGGTGTCTGTTGCAATCAGCTCCTTGATCCGCCCCCACGACTCAGTCGCAACGCTCGTCGCAGCAGGGACGACGGGTTGCCAAGCCGGAGAATATCCACCTAAGCCGTTAGTCAATTCGACCAAATTGCTCCCGTCTAGATCAACGGCCCAAATGAGCTCAGTGAAATGGTCGAAGGCTATTCTCATGCTGTTGGGCGACCAAGTAGGGAGACTTACTAATGTGTCGTCGGACACACACACACTGTCCTGCTCAAACCAAATGGTAGCAAACGGGGGTGTGGACTCGCGCACGCACAGACTACTCTGGTCTAGGTCCAGTAGGGGGATAACCTCAATTCCACTGATACGCCGAAGAAAAACCGCGAGATCGGTTGCGTAAGGCCAACGAAAAACCGAGGATTCATCTTCCTTAGCATCGCTGATATAGAGGCGGGCGCGATTCTCTTCGTCTCCTTTTTCCCGCAACACGACAACTGCTTCTTTGGTCCCATCTGGGGAACGACCTCGGTAGCGGTAATCGGGCACCTCTCTCCAGTCCACGGGCGAGGCGTCGCCTCCATCCAGCGCCATAACGAACATATCGGGACCGTCCGTCTCTAGCGCCTCAATAGACTTATAGGGCCTATAGTAAATGCTACGCCCGTCTGCAGACCACGAAACCGATAGGTTATCGGCGGGATCGTCTGTTAGCTGCCGGGGATTGCCGCCGTCGGCGTCCATCAACCAGACCTCCCCACCGTACTGATCATCATCAAAAGCGTCGCCGATATAGGCAATTTTCGTGCCATCTGGGGACCAAGCCGGGCTAGCGCAATGCTGATTTTGTCCTTTAGTCAAGTTGACAGGATCACTCCCATCCGCATTCATAATCCACACGTCATTGTACCCTTCGCGGTGGGAGAGAAATGCGATTTTGCCGTCGGCTTGCCCCCAGCCAGTACCGGCCAGCCCTAGCATTGCCAAGCTGGCGATCAGGAAGGATCGATAGTGCATAACGTGCCTCCTTGCACAAGGTTGTGAATAAGACGGTTAGATGTATGTCATGGGACTGAATGCCGCGCTTTGATCCGCCCCCATGACTGAACCTCGACGCTCGTCGCAGTAGGAGAAGGGGAAACTGGTTGCCAAGCGGGGTAATCTCCGCCCAAACCGTCGGTCAGATTGACCAAGTTGCTCCCGTCTTTATCAACAACCCAAACCTCCCTGTACCCTTGCTCGCTATCGGCATAGAAGGCGATTCTCATGCTGTCGGGAGACCAAGTAGATTGGGATACTCTCTCCCAGCCGGGTTCAAGTTCAGCTTGTTGATAGGGTAGATCAGGAAGGAGGATCTCCCTGAAATCTTCTATCTGGTCAGAAGGCTGAGGCCCCTCAGAGGAAGCGTAGATAACTAGGCGTAGGTAGGCATTGCCCTCGTCGTCCTGCAACACGACACTTGCTCGTTTCGTCCCGTCTGGAGAACGATCTTCATTATCGAGGAAACGGCGGACTATCCCAGCCGCATCCCTCCAGTCCAGAAGTGAGGCACCACTGCCATCTAACTCCACCACGAACAGTTCATAGCGGCCCCTCCTGTAGTAGTAAATGCTACTTCCGTCTTCAGCCCAAAAAAGCTCCTCAAATCTGGTGTCTGTTAGATATGCCACTTGTTGCGGATTGCCGCCATCGGCGTCCATCACCCAGATGTCTCCAACGGAATAATCGACCCAAATGACACCATCGGAATCGGGCTCGGGATCGTGACTATAGGCGAGATAGGCGATCTTCGTGCCATCCGGCGACCAAGCCAAGCGAACGCAATGCCCATGCCGGCCTTGGGTTAAGTTGACAGGGGCGCTCCCATCCGCATTCATAATCCACACGTCCCCGGCCCCCTCGCGCCACGAAGTAAATGCGATTTTGCCAGCGGCTTGCCCCCAGCCAGCACCGGCCAGCCCCAGCGCGGCCAAGCAGACGATCAGTAGGGATCGATAGTGCATAACGCGCCTCCTTTTATAAGCTGCTCAGGAAATATAACACATTCCATACCAAAAAAAATCCCGCGCCGCTATCCCAAACCTAATCCTCACCCCTCCTTGACAATGATACCCCGCTACGCTAGCATCTTTACTATACCCAACGCCATGTTAGCTGCCCGCATCTTCAAGACGGTGCTCGCGCCTGCCCTCGTCTTGCTGCCTTCCCCCAACCCGGGCGTTAAGCGCGATGTGGATCGCGACATTGACGCCTTGCAACGCGCCGAGTGCGAATACCGCGGCATTACAGCCCGCTTCGACGAACTCACCCGCGCCTATATCCTACAAGCGTACGAAGACGGCCAACTGCTCCGCTGGCAGGCCCAACCCAGCCCCTACAACCCCGAGACCGAGACCTTGGTCACCGCGGTCTTTGCTGCAGCTGGCCCCAAGGCATCCGCGCCCGTACCCGAATTGGCCCATCTGCGCACCCAAAGCGGCGCGGGGGCCGGCGTCACTTGGCGTTACAGCAAGCTAGCGGTCGTGCGGGTCGCGCCGCACGGCGACTTGGCCCGCGACGCCATCGCCGTGTTTAAAGCCACGGTTGACAGCTTTGTCGAGCGCATGGTGTACGCCCCGGTCGCCAGCGTGTTGCGCGCGGCCCCCGATCCCAATGCCCCCGTATTAGCCGCGGTCAAAGCCGGCGCAGTCTTGCTCGTCGAAGAAGAACGAGCGGGCTACGTGCGCGTGCGCCAGCCGCCAGCGACTGAGGCCGGGTGGCTGGAACGAAAGCACGTGCGAGTCGTTGAAAAAGCCGATGGACGCGATCATTGAAATACACAACCTGACCAAGACCTACGACATGGGAGCGACTGCGGTCCACGCCCTCAGCGCGGTGGATCTGTCCGTGGCCACGGGCGAATACGTGGCCATCATGGGGCCGTCGGGATCGGGCAAAAGCACCTTGCTCAACATCCTCGGCTGCCTCGACGTGCCCACCGCGGGCAGCTACGCGCTCGGCAACGCCCTCGTCAGCGAAATGGACGACGACGATTTAGCGCGGATTCGCAATCAGGAGATCGGCTTTGTATTTCAGACCTTTAACCTCCTACCGCGCGCCAACGCCTTGGGCAATGTCGAACTGCCGCTGATCTACAGCGGCTTACCAGCGCACCAACGCCGCGAGCGAGCCGCCCGCGTCCTCGACTCCGTGGGCTTGGCCGAGCGCATTGACCACCGGCCCAACGAGCTGTCCGGCGGCCAAAAGCAGCGCGTGGCCATTGCGCGGGCGCTCGTCAACGAGCCCTCCATCATCCTCGCCGACGAGCCGACCGGTGCCCTCGACTCCCGCACCGGCGACGAAATCATGGACCTCTTCGACCAAGTACACGCCGCCGGCAACACCATCCTGCTCGTGACGCACGAAGAGCATCTCGCCCGCCGCAGCCGCCGCATCGTCCGCTTCCGCGATGGCCGCATCGAAAGCGATCAATCGACGTGAAAGCCCTCGTCGTCGCCCTCGTACTCTGCGCCTGTCAAGGCGCGCCGCCCGACCTACCCACAGCCGAGGTCGTGCGCGGCGATTTTGCGGTGACGCACTTTGAGGGCGGCGAAGTGCGGGCGGCCAGCGGCGAAGTCGTGATGTCGCCGCGGATCGGCGGGCGACTCAAGATCGTCCACCTCTGGCCCGAAGGGGAGCAAGTGGATGTCGGCGACTTGATCCTCCAGTTCGACCCGGCCGAGTTTGAACGAGAGATGCTCGACCGCGAAGGCCGGCTCGAAGAGGCCCATTCGGACTTTGCCAAGGCCAAGGCCGAACGCGAGCAAAGCCTAGCCGACATCAAGCGCAAGATCCAGCAGCGCCAAGCCGAGCTCAAGCTCGCCACCCTCAACCAAGAACGCCAGCAGTTCGCCTCGACTATCGAGCAAGAGCAAGGGCGCATCAATTTGGCGAAGGCCCGGCGCTCGGTGGCGGAAGCGCGGCAGGAGTCCATCGCCCAACAAGTGGTCAACCGCGTGGATTTTCGCAATCACGAGCTGCGCATCGCCCGCCGGCAGGAACGCTACGCCAGGGCGCGCCGCGACTACGAACGCACCAGCGTCTATGCAGCCAAACCGGGCATTGTGGTCTATCGCAAAATCTGGAAACCGGGCACCGACGAGGAGAGCAAAGTCTCGGTCGGCGATCAAGTCTGGAGCGGTCGCGCCCTGCTCGAAATCCCGGAGATGAGCCAGATGCAGGTGCTGTGCCTGATCGGCGAAATGGACATTGAGCGCGTGCGCGTCGGCCAGCGGGCGTACATCCGCCTCGAAGCCTTTCCCGGCCCGGTCTTCAACGGCGTGGTCGCCGAACTAGCCCCCATGGCCTCGCCTCAACCCGGCGCACCCGATATCCACGTCTTTGAGCTGGTCATCGACATTGACGAGCAGGACGACCGGCTCAAGCCCGGCATGTCGGCCGAGGTCGAAATCGTCCTCGAAACCGTCCCCGAGGCTCTCTCGGTGCCACTCGATGCGCTCTTCAAGCGGAAGGATGGGCTAGTCGCTTTCCGTCTCGACAACGGAAAATTCGTGGAAGTGCCCGTAGCAATCGGGCGCAAAAACGCCACCGCAGCGGTCGTCACCGCAGGCTTGGCCGAAGGCGACATCGTCGCTCGGCAAAACCCCCATGCGCACTGACGCGGAATTGTAGGGGCGATCGCTCGCCCCTGCCTGCAAGGCGATCCGCCTATCGAATCGTTCACGTCATTCAGGACTGCTATATGACCCAGATCAAACGCCGCTGGTGGCTCCTCTCCCTGCTTTTAGTCCTCGTCTTGGGCGGGGCTTGGCTTGGTGAGCACCTGTTGCACGAGGAAGCCGCATCCTCCATTCCCACCTATCCAGTCCAGCAGGGCGAGTTCGTCATCGAACTCAAGCTCAAGGGCGGTGAGTTGGAATCCGTAGAAGCCGAAAACATCGTCGCGCCCCGCGTGCGCGGCCAGCTCAAAATCGTCGAACTGTTTCCCGAAGGCGAACAAGCCACAGTCGGCGACTTATTGGTCCAATTTGAACAGACGGATTTTCACAAGCGGGTCATGGACGACGAGCAGGAGGTCGAGTCTGCTAAAGCCGACCTAGAAAAAACCCTAGCCACCCAAAAGGCCGAAATCGCCAAGCTCGAAGCCGAAATCGCCAACGCCGAGGCCAATTTGCGCTTGGCTGATCTAACGGTCGAGCGCATGGCCTTTGAGGCCACCGTGCAAAAGGAAGAAGCCGAAATTGAGGCCCACAAGGCCAAGCTGAGTCATCAGCAGGCCATCGAAAAGCTAGCCTCGCAAAAAATCGTCAACGCCGCGGAAGTCAAAAAGCGCCAACTCAACATCGAACGCCAAGAGCGCGATTTAAAAAAGGCCCGCGACGATCTGGCCAGCACGACCATCAAGGCCGAAAAGCCCGGTTTAGTCGTGTACGGCAAGGTGTGGAAAGGCGAGCGGCCGGAAAAAATCCGCGTCGGCGACGAGATCTGGGGCGGCGTCAACGTCATTTCCCTGCCCGATCTTTCCCAGATGCAGGTCAAAACCTACGTCAACGAAGTCGAGGTCGATAAGCTCGACACCGGCCAAGTCGCCACCATCCAGCTCGACGCCCTACCCGAACCCACGTTCCACGGCAAAATCAAGAGCATCGCCTCGCTCGGCCGCGAAAAGGAAGGCGAAAAAAACGTCAAAGTCTTTGACGTGATCATCCAAATCGAAGAAGAAGACATCCGCCTCAAACCCGGCATGACCGCCACCTGTCACGTCGTCGTCGAGACCATCCCGCCGCGCCCGCCGGCCGCTCCAGACTCCGTACAAAGCGAGGCCGGAGAAGTCGCGACCGCCGCGCCCATGCCCCTCTACATCCCGCTAGATGCGGTCTTTGAAAAGGACGGGCGCACCCTCGTCTATCGGCTCGTGGGCGGTCAGCCCGCGGAGCGGGAAGTGCAATTAGGCCAGAAAAACGAGGACTTTGTCATCATCGAAGCAGGGCTGGCCCCCGGCGACCGGGTCGCGCTGCGCGATCCGCGCCAAGCTGCCGACGCCAGCGGCCTAATGGAACAAGCCGACGCCTTGCCCTCTTCCCAAGCACCCTAATGGACCTCCGCGAAACCGTTTCTTTGAGCCTCGTCGGCCTGCTGTCGCACAAGCTGCGGACTCTGCTGACCATGCTCGGTATCATCTTCGGCGTGGCCGCGGTCATTGCCATGCTCTCCATCGGCGAGGGAGCCAAGCAGGAATCCTTGGAACAAATCCGTCAGATGGGCATTAGCAATATCATCGTCCAACATTGGCAAAAAGAAGCCGACGAGGAGGCCGAAGCCGACACCGACCACAATCGCTCGCCGGGCCTGACTTGGGACGATGCGCGGTCGATTGCCCGCATCTGCCTGTTGGCCGACTACGTCACCCCCCAGCGCGAGCTCAAGGCCAAAGCCCAAGCCCAAGACCACACCTTCCGCACCATGGTGGTGGGCACCACGCCCGACTATCTGACCGTGCTCGACGCCCGCATGGGCAGCGGGGTCTTCTTTTCTCAGGAAGATCTAAACACCGCCAAGCGCGTCTGCGTGCTGGGCGCAGACGCCAAGCGGGCGCTGTTCTTTTTCGACAATCCCTTGGGCGGCCGGGTCAAAATCCGCAACCAGTGGTTTACCGTCATCGGCGTGCTCCAAGACAAGGGCGCGGCCGGCGGCAAAATCGGCGGGGTGCTCGAAGTGCGCAACACCGACGAGGACATCTACGTCCCGCTGACGGCTCTACTCAACCGCTTCCACTGGGAGCCGGGCGAACCCGAGCTGACCCAAATCACCGTCAAAATCCCCAACTCCAATCAATTGCCCGAGGTCGCGGCCATCGTCCGCACCATCCTCAACCGACGGCATCGCGGCGTCGAGGACTTCAAGATCGCCATTCCCGAAGAGCTGTTGCGCCAAAGCCAGAAGACGCAGCAGATTTTCAATGTCGTCATGGGCTGCATCGCCGGCATTTCCCTGTTGGTCGGCGGCATCGGCATTATGAACATCATGCTGGCCTCGGTGCTCGAGCGCACGCGCGAAATCGGCATCCGCCGCGCCTTGGGCGCACGGCGGCGCGACATCCTCGCGCAGTTTTTGGTCGAATCGCTGTTGGTCAGCTTAATCGGCGGCCTGATTGGGGTAGTGCTGGGCTACGCCATCCCGGAGGTGATCACCCTGTACGCGGGCTGGCGCACCATCGTCCAGCCTTGGACGATTGCCCTTGCCTTTGGGGTTTCGGCCGCGGTCGGCATTGGTTTTGGCATCTACCCAGCCCGCCAAGCCGCCCTGCTCAACCCCATAGACGCCCTGCGCTACGAGTAGGCATCCAGGCCTCCTACCCAATCGCCAGCGCATATACCGCGATTTTCCACCGGCGTGTCATCCGCTCGCGTCCTTGGTTGTAGCTTTTGACCGGCGTCCTCTCACGGCAGCTTCGTCATCTTTTTCGCTTCTACCCGTCCGTCCACCGCGACCTGATAGACATACACCCCGGCCGCCACCGCCCGGCCCGCCGCATCGCGGCCATCCCAAGTAAACCGATGACTACCCACCCCCAGCGGCCCGTCCCACACCTGCCGCACCCGACGACCCAACACATCGTACACCATCAGCGACACCCTCGCCGCATCCGTCGCCAACTCAAGCGGCAGCACCACCGACGGATTAAACGGATTGGGGTAGCTATCGCCCAGCCGATACTGCACCGGTCGAACTGCTGGCGACGTCCGTACCGCCGTCGCTTGCTCCGTTAGCGTACTCTTGAGCAGATGCACTCCGCCCAAGATCGGATCTAACACCACCAAGTCGACATCGCCGTCGTTATCCATATCCCCAGCCAGCACATGTCTGCCAGTACCCTCCAGCCGATACCGCTCCCCTGCTTGAGTAGGACGGACACTACCGCCCCACTCGACAAACACCCCAAAGCCCGAAGCACGGTCTCCGCCGATAAACACCCAGTCGTCCACCCCATCGCCATTCAGGTCTGCTACCAATACCGGCGAGCGCCGCAACAGCCGATCATCGTAAAGCACCTCCGCCTCAAGGCGGTCGTCGGCTCCTTTGCGCTGCAAGACCAGTCCTTTGCTCCCTTCGATTATATCGGAGGAGAACTCGGTGAGGAAATCCACTTGCCCATCATCGTCAAAATCGCCCACGCCTAACGGCTCCAGTGATTCATCGAATTCAAATATCTCGCCGCTCTGAGGCTCCGCGCCCAAGGGGCCCACAAACCACGTGTAAATCTCCCTCGACTTCCCGTAGATCGGTGTCCAAAACACATCGAGGGTCCCATCGCCGGTAAAGTCGCTGATATGAAGGGGCGTATAGTTTTTGGAAGCCGACAGCTCCTCGGAGGTCCACACTCCTTGTTCTACATCCCATACTGTTAACGTGCTAAAGAACTCCACCGTACCCGCGAGAAAATCCTCAAAAGAACCTTCATACGTAGTCCCCCCGACAAATAATTCGTCCCGGCCGTCGCCATCCCAATCCGCCACACTACGAATTGATCTATCGACTTGCACGAGCACCTCGACTTGCAGGTCCGGCCCAATAGACCACACTTCGGTCACGAGTTCCCGGTTACTTCTTGATATCGCGATTTCGTCTTTACCATCGCCTGTTAAATCAGCATTCATCACCTTTAAGATCGCTATACTTGTAATTTCCGCATCGGTCTCCCCTGTGGCATCTACTTCCTCTATAATAGGCCCCCGTTCCAAGGCACCTCGCCCATCGTTGACGGCCATCAGCCAGCCACCTTTATCCTCAAGCCCCCGTCCCATATCCACTCGCGTTTGCCAGAGGCCGAACACGTCTAAGTCGCCATCGCCATCCAAGTCCGTCAACACGCCGCCCGTCCTCTCTCCTATATACCCTCCTCCATACCCTCTACCGATTGCTTCCCCCAAGCCCGGCGCTATCGGATAAAAAACCGGCGGCGCAAAGAGGCCAGCTTCCTCAAAGCCAAAGTAGTACTCAACCGGCGGGGGCGGCAGTTCCCCCTCTATCAGCTCTTCCACGCCGGTCAACTCGATCCAGTCAATCTCAAACCACTCGACCATCTCGATATCCGAACCACCCAGTCTAAAATCTAGCCGAATATTTTTTAACAGGCCCTCCCATCTACTGTGATCAGCCAAGGACACCACTATTTCCTGCCACTCGGTAGTATAGACTATTTGTCGGATGAGCATTTCTTTTGGATCAGTATCGTCATCAATATTAGAATAAAAACCTAAAGAGTTTTCCCACTCGGTCCAGAGAGAACCCTCTGTAGGGCGGTCATGGACGGTGCGAAACCGAATGCGGATTTGGTCGAACAAGCCCGAATCGTACCCGATGGTAGAAGAAACCAGTCCGACACTCGACCTAGAGGACAAACTCTGGGTGACGGAGGGAGCGACCGCGATGCGCCACACGCCGTCTTCGACCCCCCCTGGAAACTGATGAAATTCACGCGTACCACCCCGTGTATTAGTTTCTTTGGTGGTCCATCCCTGCGTCGTCCCATCGTCGAAATCCCACCGGATTGCCGCGACAGGGACGCTCGACAGCACAATGCTGGCAACAAGGACGGATTTCAGCATGATAGTTCCCTTTCAACAGGTAAAATTCCGTTAGACCGCATTCCGTAAAGCAAAGAAGGAACAGGGGGCCGGCTTAACCGCTATGGTTAAACCGGCCCATTATACCTTAGAAGCTCTCCCCATAATGGGTGCGAAAGCTGATTGGCGATCCCGAAGTGGGTTTCAAGACAGCCTATTAGCAAACGCAGCAGTACCAATGAGCGCATGCGGATTCGCAGTTTGAATCCGATGAACATGTCCTACATTTGCAATCCCCGTCATCGTTATTAGGGTCATTGGCACAACCTGAGCTATACCCGCCGAACTCTTCCCAAGAGCTGTTGCAGGCAGCCGCTTCCTTGCCGCCGATCAGGATCGCCATCCACGTAAGCGCACTGATGACCCAACCCAGTCCCAGCCCCTGCCGAACCGGAGCCAAACCGCTCGACGAAACGAAAAACTCACGCAAACTGTCCATGATCCATCTCCTTAGTAGCCCAGTACCTCCACGACTCAATGCCGCTTCGATACTGGAAGTGAACGTTGCACAACGACCGATGCGAGTTCGTAGTACCGCACCTCCTTTCCGCCGCATCGGCCTCGCCTTCCACTGATATGTATGCAAATCCCGTGCCAAAAAGCGGCCCATGCACAAAAAAATCCTTCAGGAGAAACCTAAAGGATTGAAAAACATGATACTTAAAATTATTAGATCGGGTTTTCTAGGAGCAATCACCGCGCCCTTGGCGCAAGCCATCATACGATTTTCCGTATGATTCATACGATTTTCCGTATGATTCATACGATTTTCCGTATGCATACGACTTTTTCCCATCGCTCACGCTCCGTTAGCTGCCGTCCTTACCCCCTCTAAACGGCCTGATACACTGCTTTTTAGTGGAGAGTATTCGCTGTGGAATCGAAAATTCCTGCGATTCCCTCACGGCAGCTTCGTCATCTTCTTGGCTCCCACCTGTCCATCCACCGCGACCTGATAGACATACACCCCAGCCGCCACGGCCCGGCCCGCCGCGTCGCGCCCATCCCAAGTAAAACTATGGCTACCCGCACCCAACGGCCCCTGCCACACCTGCCGCACCCGACGACCCAACACATCGTACACCCGCAGCGACACACGCGCCGCATCCGTTGCCAACTCAAGCGGCAGCACCACCGACGGATTGAACGGATTGGGATAGCTATCACCGAGCCGATGCCGAGCCGGTCGCGTTACGGCTGACACCCGCACCGCGGTCGCTTGCTCGCCCAGCGAACTCTTGAGCAGATGCACTCCGCCCAAGATCGGATCTAACACCACCAAGTCGAGGTCGCCATCGCCATCCATATCCCCAGAGAGTACGTATCTCCCACTGCCCTCCAGCCGATGCCGCTCCCCTGCTTGAGTAGGATTAACACTGCCACCCCACTCGATAAACACCCCAAAGCCCGAAGCGCGGTCTCCGCCGATAAACACCCAGTCGTCCACCCCATCGGCGTTGAGGTCGCGCACCAATACCGGTGAGCGACGCAACAGCCGATCATCGTAAAGCACCTCCGCCTCAAGGCGGTCGTCGGCTCCTTTGCGCTGCAAGACCAGCCCTTTGCTCCCTTCGATTATATCGGAGGAGAACTCGGTGAGGAAATCCACTTGCCCATCGCCATCAAAATCGCCGATGCCGACCGGGCTCAGCGGTTCATCGAATTCAAATAAGTCGCCTTCGGGAAGCCCCCCGGTTTCGCTTTGCTGCAACGCCGCGTCCAAGGTCCCCACAATCCACCTGTACACCTGCCGCGCATTCCCGGCGATCGGCGTCCAGAACACATCGAGGATGCCATCGCCGGTAAAGTCGCCGATCACGCTAGCACTATAATCTTTGGAAGCCGTCAACTCCTCGACCGTCCACACGCCCTGTTCGACATCCCACACCGCCAAGGTGTTTAGAAACTCGGCCGTACCCGCGAGCATTTCCTCTAAAGAGCCTTTAAACGTAGTCACCCCCACAAACAACTCCACCCGGCCATCGCCATCCCAATCCGCCACCGCACGAACCCATCTATCAACCTGCACCAGTACCTCCACTTGCAGTTCCTCATCAATAGACCACACTTCGGTGCGGGGCTCCCGGTTGCTTCTAGATATGACGATTTCGCTTTGGCCATCGCCGGTCAAATCAGCCCCTATCAACCGGATGGTCCCCCCTATACCATCCTCATTCACCTCGGTGCCAAGAGGCCCTCGTTCCAAGACCCCTTGCCCGTCATTGACCGCCATCAGCCAGCCACTTATAGACCGACGCCCCCCGAACTCAACGTCCGTTATCGTTTCCCACAGGCCGAACAGGTCTAAGTCGCCATCGCCATCCAAGTCGGTCAACACCTGACCCCTTATATCCCTCAGATGCCCGTTTCCAAGCCCTAGTTCCCCTAGGCCCGGCGCAAGCGGATAAAACACCGGCGGCGCAAAGAGGCCGCCGCCAGCAAAGTCAAAATAATACTCTACCGGCGGCGGCGGCCGTTCCCCCTCGAGCAATTCTTCCACCCCGGTCAACTCGATCCAGTCAATCTCAAATCCCTCGACAAACTCAAAATGATTAAAACTGAGTTGAATGTTTTTTACCAAGCCCGCCCAGCGGTCTTGACCGGCCAAGGAGAACACCACTTCCTGCCACTCAGTGGTATAGACAAGCCGTTTACTGAGGGTTGCAGCAAAATGTCCAGTAGTGTCAGCAATACCATGCAAAAAACCCGAATCGTTTTCCCATTCAAGCCAAAGAGCGCCTTCAGTTGGACGGTCGTGGACGCTGCGGAACCGGACGCGAACTTGGTCGAACAGCGCCGAATCGTAACCAATAGGCGAAGAAATCACTTGGACCCCCGCCTGGGAGGTTCTCATAACGGCGGCGGGATCGATCTTGACCCGCCACACGCCTTCATCCACCACCCCCGGAAACTGGTAAAATTCACGCGTACCACCCCGGACGAGGGCTTCTTTGGCGGTCCATCCTTGCGTCGTCCCATCGTCGAAATCCCACCGGATTGCCCCAGCAGGGACACTCCACAGCACGGCGCACACAACAACGGTAAATCTCAGCATGATGTCATAGCTCCTTTCCACTGATATGTATGCAAATTCCGTGCCAAAAAGCAGACCACGCACAAAAAAATCCTTCAGGACCCAAATTCCTGCGATTTCCTCACGGCAGCTTGGTCATCTTTTTCGCTTCTACCCGTCCGTCCACCGCGACCTGATAGACATATACTCCCGCCGCCACGGCCCGGCCCTGCTCATCGCGGCCATCCCACACAAACCGATGGCTACCTGCCCCAAGCGGCCCATCCCACACCTGCCGCACCTGCTGACCCAACACATCGTACACCATCAGCGACATCCTCGCCGCATCCGTCGCCAACTCAAGGGGGATTACTACTGCCGGATTAAACGGATTGGGATAGCTGTCGCCCAGCCGATGCTGCGCCGGCCGCGCCACCGCTGGCGTCAGCACCGCGGTCGCTTGCTCCGTTAGCGTACTCTTGAGCAGATGCACTCCGCCCAAGATCGGATCTAACACCACCAAGTCGAGGTCGCCATCGCCATCCATATCCCCAGAGAGCACGTATCTCCCACTGCCCTCCAGCCGATGCCGCTCCCCTTCTTGAGTAGGATTAACACTGCCACCCCACTCGACAAACACCCCAAAGCCCGAAGCGCGGTCTCCGCCGATAAACACCCAGTCGTCAACCCCATCGGCGTTGAGGTCGCGCACCATCACCGACGAGAGCCGGAACAGCCGATCATCATACAGCACCTCGGCTTCTATGCGGTCGTCGGCTCCTTTGCGCTGCAAGACCAGCCCCTTGCTCCCTTCGATTTGATCGCGTGTGAACTCCGTGAGCAAATCCACCTGCCCATCGCCATCAAAATCGCCCACCCCTAGCAGCTCCCTCCATTGATCGAATTCAAATGTCTCGCCTCTCGGAAGCGCCTCTCCCTCGCTTCTCTGAAACTCCTCGCCCAAGGCCTGTACAATCCACGTATTCACCTGCCCAGCGATCGGTCCCCACAACACGTCTAATGCCCCATCGCCGGTAAAGTCGCCGATCGGACCAGGCGCATGGTCTTGGGCTGCTGCCACCGCCTCGAAGGTCCACACGCCCTGTTCGACATCCCAGACCTCTAACGTACTTCCTGCCAACGTAGTCTCCCCTACAAATAGTTCGACCCGGCCGTCGCCATCCCAATCCGCCACACTCCTGATCCATCTATCCTCAACCTGCAAGAGCACCTCGACTTGGAGTTCCGAATCGATAGACCAAACTTCTGTCACTTGTCCACTGTTACTTACAGATATCGCGATTTCGTCTTTACCATCGCCGGTCAAATCAGCACCCACCACCTCTAAGATCACCCCGAAGACGGTCGTCGTGCCAGTGGCCGCATCCGTATTAGTCCCCCCTGTGGCTATTACTTCCTCCATCGGCCCCAGTTCCAAGGCCCCGTCCCCGTCGTTGAGGGCCATCAGCCAACCCGCTTTAGACCTCCGCTCCTCCCTTGACTCATAGGAAGCGAAAAGGTCTAAGTCGCCATCGCCATCCAAGTCCGTCAACACGCCGCGCTTATCTAGAAAAGCGTCTTCCCCTATGCCCGGGGCAATCGGATAGAAAATCGGCGGGGCAAAAAGCCCGACCCCTTCCAAGCGAAAGTATGCTACGGGCGGCGGCGGCAGTTCCCCTTGTATCATCTCTTCCACGCCGGTCAACTCGATCCAGTCAACCTCGAACCACTTAACCACATCGGCCGCCGACTGGATTTCCTCTACATCCAGTGCAAACATTAGCTGAATATCTTTTAATAGACCCTCCCATATCTTCTCGTCTTGACCGGCCAAGGAGAGCACCACTTCCTGCCACTCGGTAGTATAGACTATTTCTTGTATGAACATTCCAAACCGGCTTCCAAATGGCGAGTCTTCTGGATCCCAACCAGAAGACAGGGGATTATGCTCGTTGGTCCACTCGATTGAAACATTGCCGACCGTAGGGCGGTGATGGACCGTACGGAACCGGATGCGGACTTGGTCGAACAGGCCCGAATCGTACCCAATGGTAGAAGAAATCAATTCGACTCTCGGATCGGGGTAGCGACCTTTGGTGTCGGCAGGATCGACCGCGACCCGCCACACGCCGTCTTCAACTACCCCTCGGAACAGGTGCAATTCACGCACACCGCCCCATATAGCAGCTTCTTTGGCAGACCACCCTTGCGTCGTCCCATCGTCGAAATCCCACCGGATTGCTGCGGCAGGGCCGCTCGACAGCATGGCGCACACAACAACGGTAAATAGTAACATCATAGCGCACCTTCTTTCCAACAGGTAGAATTTCGGCAGATAGCGTCTCCGGGAAGTTAAGCAGAGGGCCCCGGCTCAATCGCTAAGAGTAAGCCGGGGCCCTTAGCACCTTAGCCTGAGAAACGGCCACTCCGCTATTTATTCAATAGCGGATGTGGTGGTCTTAGGCGACGCATTCGCAATCTACTTTAATCACATCGCAGTTGGAGTTCAGCGTCTTGGTGCAGCGCCGGAACGGCTTATCCGGATAAGCTTCCGCGCACCCGGCATGCCAACTACTATTTGTAACTGTGCCCGGGCAATTGTCGGCTCGGGCTTCCTTCGCCCCGAGCAGGACGGCCACCCACGTAAGGGCACTGATGACCCACCCCAACCCCAGCCCCTGCCGAACCGGAGCCAATCCGCTGGAGGACGTGAAGAATTCCCTCAAAGTCTGCATGGTTCGTATCTCCTTAGTAGCCCAGTACCGCCGCGACTCAATGCCGCTTCGATACTGGAAATGAGTGTTGAGCAACGACCGATACGAGTTCGCATCACCTCACCTCCTTTCTTCCGCATCGGCCTCGCCTTCCACTGATATGTATGCAAATTCCGTGCCAAAAAGCAGACCACACAAAAAAAATCCTTCAGGATGCACCTAAAGGATTGAAAAACATGATACTTACAATTATGAGATCGGGGTTTCTAGGAGCACTCGCCGCGCCCTTGGCGCAAGCCATCATACGATTTTCCGTATGATTCATACGATTTTCCGTATGATTCATACGATTTTCCGTATGAATACGACTTTTATACGACTTTTTCCACCGCTCACGCTCCGTTGGCTGCGGTTCTTGCCCGCTCTAAGAAAATTGCGGCGGGCGGCGCAACCCGTATTTCTGCATCCGGTAACGCAGCTTCTCCGGGTGCATACCCAACAACGCCGTCGCGCCCCGCTCGCCATAGCGCCCACGGGCCGGGGCGATTCCATAGCCACCCGGCGCTGCGAATAGCTTTTTGACGGCAGCCGCCGCGTAGCCTTACTTATTCAGCCCATCCGCAAGCGAGGAGGTCGCATGATCCGCTTTAAGAAAGAAGAGATCGAACAGATGCTCGAAGAGCGCAAACCCGAAATCAACTTGACCACCTATCAGCACATCAAAAAGGCCATCGACCAAGGCACTGAGGACATGGACCCGTACACCCTGTCCAATATATGCCGAGACCTCAAGTGCCTGCCCACCGACATCGTCGAATATGTCTGAGGGCTTTGTTGCTTTGCACCATCGCGCCGGCGCGTTCCAATGCAGGCCCTAGGTCGCCATCTGCTCGTCGATCTCTACGGCTGCAACCGCGAGCGACTCGACGACCCCGACTATATCACTGCCGAGTTGCAGGCCGCCGCCCAAGCGGCCGGCACCCGCGTCTTGGGCTCTGCATTCCATCGCTTCAGTCCGGGTGGAGTCACCGGCGTGATCATCGTCCAAGAGAGCCATTTGGCCGTCCACACCTGGCCCGAGCGCGGTTATGCCGCCCTCGATCTGTTCACCTGCGGCCACCAGACAGACCCGTGGGCAGCCTATCAACGGCTCCGGTGCGCCTTTGGCGCGACGCAAGATAATGTAGTGGAAGTTAGCCGGGGATTGGGCGCGGGCGAGTGAGGCTCCTCGCCGGCAAAAGTGTGGGCTATTCCTCGCCCTCTAACATGCTGCGCAAGTAGCGCCTAAACGCCTCGGCGCGGTCTTCGATCACGGCCTGTAGCTGGAGGATTTCCTGCTGGCGCGCCTTCAGCTTGTGAATTTTCAGCGCGACTTCGGCAATCGACGACTCGAGATCAAATTCGGCCAAGGACTCGTCTTGCCTGAACAATCGCACCGGCTCGCGCGGCTGTTCTCCGCTCACCAAAATCCGCTCCTCGGGCCGCCGCGCTTTAGCCCGCTTCTGTTCCACCCGGGTACACAGCCGATACTCGGCCTCCAAGCGGCTCATCAAGTCGGCGTTGGCACTCCATTCGGTCTTGAGGCGGTCGGCGATGTCCTCTAATAGCTCTTGCTTTTGCTGAATTTCGTCCGGCCCGTCATCCACCTCAATTTTCATCTGTCCGCTGTAGTGCAGGTTCGCGCTGCGGACCCCGGCCCCGAGTAGTTCCCGCGACTCCTGATAGAGCGTCAGTTGGGCCGACAAGCCCCGGTCTGGTTGTTCGGCCAACTTCTGGATGAGGACGCCGATTTCCCAATCGTAGGCCAGACACAAGCGCTCGGCCACGCTATCCTGACGCGCCTCTAAGGCGACCAATTTCCAGTCGAGCTCAACCATCTGCTTAACCAACCGGAGCGAGGAGCGCAGTGCTTCTCGCAGCACGGTAGAATTCGCTGCACCCAGCTTCAGGCTATCGATGCGGGCCGACAGCGCCTCGGCTGAGGCCGCAACCTTCAAGCGCTGGCTGGCGAGTGAATCGCGCTGGCTTTCCAAGGTGCGATATTGGGCCTTTAGGTCGCCCAGCCCACTCAAATCTCCAAGCGCGGATCCGGGCAGCGCCAACCCCAAAACCAACAACAGAATGGATGGATTTCTCATCGCTAATCTAGACCGTATTTGTCGAGTTTGTAGTACAAAGCACTCGTCTTGATGCCCAAAAGCGAAGCGGCCTTCGTCTTAACGTGTTGCGCTTCCTCCATCGCCCGCACGATTAGGTCGCGCTCCACCTCGTCGAGGCGCTCGTTGAGTAGCAGCGCACCGTCATCCGCGTCCCCTGCCCACTCCTCAGCCGCCTCTTCCTCCGCAGTCCCTTCGTCAAAAGTCAGCGGCAGATCGTGATAGCCGATTTCATCGCCATCTACCAACACCATCGTGCGCTCGATGACGTTTTCCAGTTCGCGCACATTGCCGGGCCACGGGTAGTTTTTTAAGCCGGCTAGGGCTTCTTTGGTTAGACGCTTGGGCGGGATGTTCATTTCCCCACATTTTTTTTGCCTAAAGTGTTTCACCAATAATTCAATGTCCTCGCGCCGCTCCCGCAGCGGCGGCAAAGTGAGGGGAATCACCTCCAGCCGATAGAACAGATCTTCGCGGAAGGTGCCCTCTTTGACCATGCGCTTGAGCGGCCGGTTGGTAGCCCCCACCACCCGCGCATCTACGTCGAGCGGCTGCTCGCCTCCTACGCGGTCGAACTGCTTTTCCTGCAACACCCGCAACAGCCGCACTTGAGTCTCCAAAGGTATATCGCCGATCTCGTCTAAAAAAATCGTCCCCCCTTCGGCCAGTTCAAACTTGCCCTTCTTGCTCCGCACCGCACTGGTAAAGGCCCCGCGCTCGTGCCCAAACAACTCGCTTTCGACCAACCCCGTCGGCAGGGCTCCGCAGTTGACCTTGACAAATGGCCCCTTGCTGCGGCGGCTCTGGTAGTGGATGGCGCGGGCAACCAACTCCTTGCCCGTGCCGCTTTCCCCGTAGATCAGCACCGACGACGACGACGATGCCACCTTGCGTACTTGCTCGCGCACGGCCTTGATCTGCGACGATTGGCCGACGATCTCGCCGAAGTTGTAGCGGCTGTCGATCTCTTCGCGCAGGTAGCGGTTTTGCTCGAATAAGTGCTCCCAGTCCCGCAGCTTGGCCTCGGCTTCTTGGCGGAGGTTTTGGGCTTCGCGCAGCTTGGCTTGGGCTTCCTGCAGCTTGGTTCGATAGTCGAGCCGCTTATTGACCTTCAGCCACAGTTCGTCGGGCAGGAAGGGTTTGACGATAAAGTCGATCGCGCCGCGCTCCATCGCCTCTACGGCCAACTCCCGGGTATCGTAGGCCGTCATCATCATCACGTCGGTGTCGGGTGCTTGGCGCTGGACCGCCTCCATCACCGCCAACCCGTCCATCTCCTCCATGCGGTAATCCGTAATGACCAGGTCAAACGGCTCATCCTTCATCCGCGCCAAACCTTCGCGACCACTCCCTACGGCAACAGCTTGGTGCCCCATCTTGTGCAAGCTCAGCACTAGTCCGTCGCCGAGGCTTTTGTTGTCGTCGATAATCAGAATCCTGCCCATAGCACCCCATCTTTGGACTGCGGCAGGCGCAGGCGGCACACCGTGCCTTGGCCTTGCCGACTGTCTATTTCGATCCGACCGCTATTTTCTTCAACCGCCCGCGCCACCAGCGCCATCCCCAAACCCGATCCCTGCTCTTTGGTCGTAAAGAAAGGCTCAAAAAGGCGCGCCTGCACCTCCTCCGACATACCCGAGCCATCGTCGGCCACCTCGACGACGACCTCATCGCCGGCGACTGTAGCTCGCACCGTCAAGTGCCCGCCATCGCGCATGGCTTGCACGGCGTTCTTCATCAGGTTGACCAGCGCCCGCTCCATCTGTTCGGCGTCGATGTAGCACACTAAATCCGACGCGACGCGCTCTTCGTAGCTAATGCCCGCAGCATGCATTTCCGGGGCCAGCAAAAAGGCCGCGTTGGCCACTAGCGGGGCCAGCTCGGTCGGCTGCGGCTGCGCCGGTGCCGGGCGGGCGAATTCGAGAAATTCGGATATTACACCATTGAGCCGACGCACTTCCTCGATGACCTTCTCAATGTGTTGCTTGCGCTCGTCGCGGGCGGGCAAGTCGCGGGCGATCAGGCCGGCATACAGATCAATGCTGCTCAGCGGGTTGCGAATTTCGTGGGCAACGCCGCCCAGCATGAGGCGCAGTTGAGCGTCGCGGGCGACTAGCTTGCGCCGCATCTCCTCCATAGTCTCGCCCAAATAGCCGATTTCGTCGTCGGAAGCAGTGGCCACCTCTTGGTTCATGTTGCCCCGGCCGATTTCGCGCGCGGCCTCGACCAACTTTTGGATGGGCCGCGTCAGCGTCCGCGCCAACCCCCATGCCACTCCGACGGTGAGCAACGCACCCAACCCGGCGAAGATCAGCACCGACCGCCCAAAGACGCGGATAGAGTCCACAAACCCAGCCCCGATTTCGACCCCAACGGCCGCGACGACCTCGCCGTCGTGAAAGATCGGGGCGTAGCCCGTCATGTACGGGATATCGTCGTCGTAAAAGAGCACCGAATGCGCGGTATGGCCCTTCCAAACCCGCTCTAGTTCTTGGCGGTGGAAGAGCAGTTTGGGGTACTCGCGACCAATGGGCATCAGCCCATCCGTGTCGAGCAGCGAGCGGTACTCGCGGTCGAAAACGAAGATGTGCCGGGCACCAACCCCTTGTTCGGCGCGCTGTAATTTAAGCACTAGGTTCCGATAGAGAGTAGAGTGCTCGCGGCCCTCGTGCAAATAGTGCAGCACGCTGCCGGACAGCTTCGTGCTCACCAGCGTGGCAACCGATACGAGGTGGTCGCGCATCTGCCGCTCCAAGCTGCGGTCCGTCAGCTCGAAGAGCACCCAACCCGATAGCCCCACAACGACCATGACCAGCAGCACAAAGCTCAAAATCAGCTTGTGGCCAATCCGCGTCCGCGGACGCTCGCTGGGGGCCTTGCCCTTGGTCATTTGGACAGACTCGACAAATCGGCGCATCTTATTTGGTAATGTACCATCTTAAAAAAGACGAACAAGCCGAGCCGTGGTTCTCGCTGATCACGCCTAAAATAAAAAAGGCAGGAGCTAGACTACCAACTCAATCTCGTCTAAAAAAGGCATCCCCCATGAAATATGTCCTATTGGCCGCTTGTAGTTTTTTGCTAGCCTGCGGCGACTCGGATGACGATCAAGGCGAGGTGACTGTTCATTTCAACCACGCCGTCGCCGGTGCCGATCTCAAGCACGAGGATATTCTCTACACCAATGCCGCGGGCAACGAATACGGCGTCACCCGCCTAGAGTACATCGTCTCGGATATCGCCTTAGAGACGACCGGCGGCAAGCGCGTCGAACTGGCCGAATTCCACTATCGCAACGCCTTCGTACATGCGACTCGCAGCGTTGCGGCCAAGGTGCCCGGTGGCGAATACGCCACCCTGCACTTTACCTTTGGCATCGACGGCGCTAAAAACGAGACCGGTGCGCTGCCGAGCGTCGATCACTTCAACAACATGGCGTGGCCCGCTCCCATGGGCGGCGGTTACCACTACATGCGCATGGAGGGCCTCTTCCGCACCGACGATGGCGAGGGAGCCTTTCTCACGCACACCGGGCCGGCGGGCGGGTTCGACTTTTCGATTGACGTCTCCCTGCCGCTTTCCCTAACCGTCAGCGGCGATGAGTGGGCAATCGCCGTGGTGATGGACCTCAACGAGTGGTACGACGCGCCATCGCTGTACGACTTTAGCGGCCGCGGTGGGATTATGGGCAACGCCGACGCGCAATTGACCTTGCAAGGCAACGGCGCGACTGTCTTTTCCCTAGGCCCCATTGAAGTCGGTCAAGACTAGGACGAACACGTAAGAAATAATTCACTGATGTTACGCAGCGTCCTTAGTAGCGGCCACCGGCCTTGTCGGATCGAATCGGGCCGAAAGCCAACCACCGGCCACTTGATGCGTAACAGCAGTAATTCATGAAGTTTGGGGCACTAATCCTGCTAGGGCTCGTCGCCTGCGGCCAAGACGCCGGCGTTCCCCCGGCCCCTCCGCCGGCCCCAACCCCCTACGAACTAGTCGTGCCGGTGGGATTTCCCGCGCCGGAAATCCCACCGGACAATCCCCTGACCGTCGAGGGCATCGCCCTTGGCGAGCGGCTCTTTGCCGATCCCATCCTCTCCGTCGATAGCACCACAGCCTGCACCTCGTGCCACCTGCCCGCCCACGCTTTTGCCGATCCGCAGCCCTTTAGCCAAGGCGTCGGCGGCGTCACCAGCCGTCACTCCATGCCGCTTTTTAACTTGCTCTGGAGCCCGTCTTTTTTTTGGGACGGGCGGGCCGCCAGTCTCGAAGACCAAGCCCTTGAACCCGTACAGAAGCCCACGGAAATGGGCGAGGATTGGGACCGCGTGGTGGCCAAACTGGAGCGGCACCCTGAATATCCCGCACTCTTCGCCCGCGCCTTTGGCGACGCGCCGATCGACCGGCGGCTCGTCGTCCAAGCCATCGCCCAATTCGAGCGCACCCTCATTTCAGCGGATAGCAAGTACGACCGCTGGCTGGCCGGTCTGGCGGAGTTTACCCCAGAAGAAGAACGGGGCTTCCTCCTCTTTCACACCGAGGCGGGCGACTGCTTCCACTGTCACGTCGCGCCGCTTTTCACCAACAACGAGTTCCACAACAACGGGCTGGACCTAGATCCCCCGGATGAGGGGTTGGCCGCGCTCACCGGAGGACGCCTCGATCGCGGTAAATTCAAGACGCCGACCCTGCGCAACATAGAATACACCGCGCCGTACATGCACGATGGCCGCTTCCAAACCCTTGAAGAAGTCATCGAGCACTACGACTCCGGCTTTCACCGCATAGTCCTCACTGACCCCTTGTTGCTCGTCCGGCCCAACCTCGACCTGACTCCAGCCGACAAACGCGCCCTCGTGGCCTTTTTGAAAACCCTTTCCGACCCTCAATTCTATGCTCCGTGACGCGCTTGAGGTCGCTGTTACTTTTCCCTTGCTTAAGTTTCAGAATTTCGTATAATACAAGCACTTATGCACAAAATCAGTACCGATTCAACTCCTCAGCTAGCGAGGTTTTAGTGGCCACCATAACCAAGAAAGATCTAGCGCGGTCGGTAGCCGACACGCTCGGCTGTAAAAACAATCTGACGTTGCAAATGGTCGATAGCCTTTTTGAGGCCATGCGCGAAACGCTTATCGAGGGAAACCGCATTGAAATCAGGGGATTCGGCGTCCTCGAAGTCAAAGACACCAAGCCCAAGCCCGCTGCCCGCAATCCGCGCACCGGCGAAGTCGTGTACGTGCCCGCCCGCCGCAAGACGCACTTCAAGCCGGGCAAACAGCTCAAAGAAGCCCTGCACGAAACCCGCCCGGCTACCAACTAAGCCGCACCCGCCCCCGGCGGCTGACATCGTTGAAAATTCGTTCCGGAAAAATAAAAGCCGGCTCCTTGCGAGTCGGCTTTTGTCATGTGTGCGTTGGTCTCGCGCTGCTGATGGCGTCCGACCTTCGCGCCGAGCAACGCCTACACATCGGCGCGGACCCGCGCCTTGAGCTGCTCACCGCGGTCCAGCTCCTCGGCCAGTATCGCTATCTGACGCCCTATCGAGTGGAATACGCGGACGATCTCGTCGCTCACTTTTCGCGCTATCCCCCCCAGCAGGCCGTCGCCCTTTTTCGCAGCCTGAGCTTGGACACGGGATGGTCCGATGCCTACCCAACCGCCATGCTCTACCTGTCTGACCCACCCGAACTAGAACCAACCCAACCCATTCCCCCCCATATCCATCGCGCCTTCCGCGGCGAGGAAAACTTCGCGCACTTTATCCACGCCTTGCGCAACTTTGCCCGCCAGACCCAATTCAACCACTTCTTCACCCGCAGCCAAAAGCTCTATAGTCTCCTCAGGGCCCGCCTCCTTGAGGAACTGGCCGATGCCGATCCCACCAGCGAAGTTGAGGCCTATTTCGGCACCCGCCAACTCAGCTACCACCTCATCCTCAGCCCGCTCTTGCACCACGGCGGATTTGGCCCGCACATCGGCCGCCCTGGCGGGCCGTACGATGTCTATACGCTACTCGGCCCCACCGGGGCCACGCAGCGCGGCCTGCCCGAATACGGCCCCCGCGAGCAACTGTTGCAGATTATATGGCACGAGTTCAGCCACGCCTTCGTCAACCCCCTCAGCGAGGAGTACTATCCCATGCTGAGGCCCCATGCCGACCTGTTCGCCCCACTGGCCGAACAGATGGCCACCATCGGCTATACGCACTGGTTCGACTGCGCCAATGAACACCTCATCCGCGCCATCACCGCGCGCCTTGCCCACCATCACCTCGGCGCGGAAGCAGGTCGCCGGGCCCTGCGCGCAGAATCCGGGCGCGGCTTCCGCTATATCCACGCCATCGCCCGCCGCCTCGAATCATACGAATCCCAGCGCGACCGCTACCCGACCTTCGCCGCCTTCTTCCCCCGCTTAATCGCCGTCTTTGCCGAGCTCGATCCTGAGAAGCCGTCTAAACACTAGGCTTTGGGTCGCGCCTCGGTTCCAAGCCGCTGGGAGCGCGGGCATCTTGCCCGCGAAAAACGCCGCCTACCCCAGTCGCTTGACCGCCGGGCAAAGCAGCCCGACAGGGGCTTTCAGACAGCTTCTGAGACTCTACCGCACTAGCCGACGGAAGAGGTCCGCCTGCGGCGGCACGGCGAGCAGTTGGTCCAACGTCCCGCGCTCTAACCCCTCGGCAATAACGGCAAAACTCTCCCGCACCACAGCCGCGGTTTGTTCGACCTCGGCCTCGCCGTGGGCGCAATTGAACATGAATCCAGTCGCCAAGATCACGCCGCGGCGGGCGTTTTCCTGGATAAACAGCGCGTTGACCTTGGCAGCCGTCGCAGCGTCCTCCGCGCCCAAGCGGATGCGGGGATGCGCCGCCACCCCCTCGCAGCTAGCGTCGAGCCCGACGGCAGCCGCAGCCGCGTCGATCTGCTCCTTAAAGAAGGTGCCAATGCGTTGGAAGTGGCCCACGGCATCGCGGCGCTCTAATTCGCGCAAGGTCGCCAGCGAGGCCGCCACGCCGATGTTGTCGTCCCAATAGGCGCTGGAGATAAACATCTGCGCAGCCGGGGCCATAAACTCCCGTTTGCCGACCACCGCACCCATTGGATAGCCGTTGGATATGGCCTTGGCAAAAACGGACATATCCGGCGTTACACCCGCGTATTCCTGGGCACCGCCCAAGGCTACGCGAAACCCCGACGAGACTTCGTCGAAGATGAGCACCACGCCGTAGTGCGACGCCAACTCCCGCACCTTTTCCAAGTAGCCCGGCGGCGGCTCGTCAGAGCGCATCGGCTCCATGATGATACAGGCCAACTCGCCAGCGTGCTCTTCGAGCAGAGCAGTGAGTTCATCGACGTCGCCATAAGTAAAAGGCAGGGCCGTGCCCTCCAGACAGCGGGGCACGCCAATCGGCTCAATGCCATTGAAGAGATGAGTGGCCAGCCGCTCGGCCCCGATGTTGGCGGCCTGGTACCAGTCGTGCCAGCCGTGGTACCCGCAAAACAGCACCTTGTCGCGGCCGGTGACCCCGCGTGCGATCCGCACCGCAATGGTACAGGCTTCGCCTCCGCCTTTGCAGTAGCGCACCATTTCCGCGGAGGGCACAATCCGCACTACCTCCTCGGCCAGCTCCACGGCCGACTCTTGGACGATGCTGTAGATGGTCCCCCGGTCGATCTGAGCGCGGACCGCGGCATCAACCACCTCGTCAGCATAGCCCAAGATCACTGGCCCTACGGCGCTGGTCCAATCGATGTATTCGTTGCCATCTACATCCCAGATGCGACAGCCTTTAGCGCACTCGGCGTAGATGGGGCTGACGCCAAACGCGGCCCGAGTCGGCCGCCGGCTGATGAGCTGGGTGGTGCCGGGGATGAGCGCTTTGGCGCGCTCGTAGATTTGCAATGAGCGGCGCACCGAGTGTTCTCGCATGACACAGGCTCCTTCTACCGCCCGCTGCGGAGCGGATTCTAGTTGCGCTTTGGACTATCTCACCGCTGCGAGGTGGCACTTATCGCCGGTAGCGGTGTTAGATAATTTGACAGCCCGCTTAAGTCCCTCTTCTTTGCCTATCTAACCTCGAACTTCTGAATGGAGCTTCATCATGCAACGCGCCTTGACTCTTTTCACCTTCTTGCTAGCGCTGCCGCTGACCGCCCACGCCTTTGATGGAAAACGCGAGGGATTTCTGTTCGGTTTGGGCCTTGGGCCGAGCTACCAGTCCATTGAGCAAGAGTGGCGCATCGGCGGCGAACTTTCCCGGCGCAAGAACGGCGACTCGACATTCGGGATGGCCCTCCAGTTCGGCTATGGCCTCACTGACCACCTCGTTTTAGGCTGGGTCTTGGACTTAGGCAGCGACACCAACGACGACGAGACCAAGCTCCTCGGCAAAGCGGTCGCCAAGGGCAACACCAGCTTTGAAATCGACGGCTTTAGCGCGACCTATTTCTTCAGAAAACGCGCCCCGTCGCCTTTCGTTGAAGCCGTTGTCGGCACTGCGCGCTGGGACGATGGGGGCGACAATGTCCTCGACGGCCTCGGGCTGGCCGGCAGCATAGGCTACGAGGTGCGCAGGCACTGGATGCTCAAAGGCACCGTCGGCTGGGGCACACCAAGCGCCGAGACCGCGATTGGCGATCAAGCGATCAAAGCCGAGGTCACGGGCTTGGTCATCGCCTTCAACGCCAGCTATCTCTGGTATTGAACAGAATGCGCGGGAACCGATGCTAATATAGGCCAATGGTCCTCGGCGCCCAAGGTAAAGGACAATTGGCCCCGTTTTTCGTTTTTATGCTGCGCTTCTTTGAAATTTGCTTTATGCTTGTCTTGACAAGAAAACAATAGAATACTATAGTATTAAATACAAACTTAGGAGCGACTAATGCAAAAACCAACAGTTATAGATTTATTCAGCGGATGTGGAGGAATGTCGTGGGGATTACATAAAGTTGGTTTTAGTGTACTGGCTGGCGTTGATGTATGGAGTAGAGCCTTAGAAACATTTCAATTAAATCATCCAACCGCTAGCACCATAAAAGCAGATATAGCCCATTTGGACCCGAATTCGTTGATGTCGATATTGAAGCTAGAAAAAGGTACTCTTGATTGTCTTATTGGCGGCCCTCCTTGCCAAGGCTTCTCAAAAAATGTTCCAGCGGCCTATCGTTTTCTCGAAGATCCGCGCAATCAACTGTTCCACGACTTTTTGCGTTTTGTCGAGGCCATGCTACCCAAAGTTGTCGTTATGGAAAATGTTGCGGAAATTTATCGGGCGTACGACGGATCCGTCCGGGCAGACATTATCGATAGCTTACGACAGTTTGGTTATGAAATAGATACCGCTATCTTATATGCACCAGACTACGGCGTCCCACAGCGCAGAAGGCGTTGCTTTTTCTTTGCTTCGAGAACGGGGGTCAAGCCCTTACTGCCACCGCCTACTTTTGGGCCTGAGAATGTAAATGTCTTATTTGGCACAGTAAAGCAGTACCGTTGTGCTTGGGAGGCAATATCAGATTTGCCCGTTCTGGAAAATGGTGAGGGATATGAACCTATGGATTACAGTTTTCAGCCTCAAAATGAATATCAGACAGATATGAGAGAAGATTCGCGTACTATCTATGACCACATTACGCGAAAGTTAAACGAAAAACAATTCACTCGAATCTCATCTTTGGATCCAGGCCAAGGTATAAAAAACTTACCCAAGAAAATTAGACCAAAATCGGGATATAGCGGTGCTTATGGAAGGCTTGATTTTGAAATGATTGCGCCGACAATCACTAGATGGGTATTCCATCCTGGTTCTGGGCGCTTCTGCCATCCTCGTGAAGCTAGATTGCTAACTATCAGAGAAGCGGCGAGGCTGCAATCTTTTTCTGATGACTTTAGATTTACGGGTACTTATATTGAAAAATCCCATCAAGTCGGCAATGCGGTCCCGCCTCTAATAATGCAAAGTATGGCGACAAACATTAAAGTCTGTCTTCGAGTTTTGCCAAAAGAATCTCAACAACATCGCCTGCTGCGAGACGCTGCGGTTCAATACAAAACTCGTACGCATCTTCAGGAACAATAAAACGTTCAAAAAACTGTTTTTGATTCGGGTACCACCGAAAAATCAGCACATTATCTTTAATTCGTTTTGCCTGTAAACCCCTTTTTTCTTTATCGGTCCAATCCCATGTCAGTTCACTTCCTCTATATTCAACTAGTTTTTCCTCAAAGTAAACATAATTCTTTCTATTCTCCGATTTTAGTAAAATAGCCACGCGCCTTTCTTTAACTCCCTGCTCTTCTGTATCTTGCTGAACCTTCTTTTCGTACCAATGTTTGAGGAGAGCAGCACCAAGGTCTGCAGGCGAGGATTCAGTGGATAACTTGCCGAAGCCAAGCTCAGCAGCTTTTGTAAAAATATCTGCTCGCTGGATGACAACCTCAAACTTACAAGGAAGAACGATTGCACCTTGAGACACTTGAGCTGCCTTAATTGACCAGCCAATCTTGCTTTTTTCATCAACTACGTCGAACAGGTTCTTGCTCCTAGTATTCAATAGGGGATCAACCGATGGAATATCTTTGGCATATGTGAATATGGCTTCCCAAATATAATCTTCTATATCATCGACAAAAGGAATTGCGTAAATCGCACGGATGGCTTCAACTAAACGCTTCTTCTCTTTATCGTCTAGATAGTACATTAATCTCCTGTTCCACTAACGCTATTAGCTCCGTAAGACTGATACCAAGCACACTCGCAATTTTGTATAGAGTCTTGAGAGAAGGGCTTTTGAGGCCCCGCTCAAGTTGACTGACATAGGTGCGATGCAGATCGGCCGCAGAGCCAAATTCTTCTTGGCTCAACCCTTTCTCCGTCCTCAATCTTTTCAGAACATTAGCAAATGGTTTATCGAGCATGATTTTGTGATGTATCATGGCGAAGACACCCCGCCGGCGTCTCTTCCATTGGGGCGTCTTCACGTGGCTAGACCACTAGGCTCACTCCTGCTCTTTCATCTGGTCGTAGAACTGGACGATCTTGCCCCGGTCTTCAGAGGCGTTGAAAGCCATGCCGGCTCGTGGATGCTCGTTGAGTAGGCCAGTGATCATGTAGGGATAATCGTAACCCCATAGCAGCTTGGAGCGCAGCGGCTCAACGTGCTCCTCAATGCACTTGAGCACTGGACGCAAGCGAAATTTCGGGTTGTGCAAAAAGCCCAACAAAAGCTCCATCTGGCAGTTGCCCGCGCCGCGGCCCAAACCGGCAAAACTCGCGTCTGCACAATTGGCCCCCAAGACCACGGCTTCAATGGTATTGGCAAAGGCCAGTTGCCGATTGTTGTGGGCGTGGATCCCGACCTCGATCTGGGTGCCCTCGCAGTATTCGAAGAACATGTTGCACAGCGCGTGGATCTGCTCGCTGTAGAGCGAGCCAAAGCTATCGACCACGTACACCGCCCCCACGTCTGAACGCACCAGCATTTCCAGCGCGCTCTTGACCTCGGACTCCGGCACGGTGGAAACGGCCATTAGGTTTAGGGTCGTCTCATAGCCCTTGTCGCGGGCGTCCTTGACCATGTCCAACGCCAGCGGCATCTGGTGGATGTAGGTGGCCACGCGGATCATATCCAACACGCTTTCAGACGCCGGCAGGATGTCCGTCTTGTAATCGCTCTTTTCGGCGTCGGCCATGGCCGCCAACTTCAGCGAGGTATTGTTGTCGCCGACGATGCGGCGGATGTCCTCCTCGCGGCAGTGCTTCCACGGCCCAAACTCGCCGGGCGGAAACTGCTGCCGCGAGTTGATATAGCCGATCTCCATGTAGTCGATCCCAGACTCGACGCAAGCCTCGTACACGCCTCTTACGACCTCGTCGGTAAACTGATGGTCGTTCATCAGGCCGCCATCGCGGATCGTTACATCGACGACCTTGATTTCCTCGCGGTATCCGAGCCAATTATCGGCCCAAGTCGCGCGGTTTTCCTCGCTCATTGCTCTCTCCTGTTTATGTATGTAACTCAAGTATTGACGAAAGGATATATACTGCGACACAACCGGCAAAAGGTCAAACCGGCCACGGCCCGGTCTAGGCTTCCTCTACGGTTATCGCACGCAGCTTGTCTGCGTCGATCTCCACGCCCAAGCCCGGCCCTTCAAACGGATACAGGTAGCTGCCCTCGGCCCACACCCTTTCCACAGCCGGCGAAGCCGTGTACAGTACCGGCCCCATCGGATCGCAGGGCAAGTTGGTGTTGGGCATGGCAATGCCAACGCTGACCTGCGCCGACACCCCCAGCGTCGATTCTTGGTCGGTGCCGATCAGGCAGCGGAATCCTGCCGCCTCCGCCAAGGCAAAAAGCCGACGGATGTGGGTCGGGCCGCCGCAGACGCAGGCGACGTTAAAAGCCGTGCAGGCCCTTTTTTCAATGGCTTCCATCCCCAGTTCTAGGCTGTTGATGTGCCAACTCACCGGCAGGTCAACGCGCCGCACAAATTCGGCTGAGACCCGCAGGCTGCGCGAGGGCTGCTCAAAGTGATAGGGCGCGTGGTGGCGGAGGACATCGGCGTAGCGGACGGCCGTTTCCCACTCGGTGAAGCGGCCGGAAAAGTCGATGGACTTGAGCTTGAGCCGATCGTCGAAGCGGCGTTTAGCCTCGCCAAGGAAGCGGTCGTCGAGCGCACTATCGCCCGACACGTAGTAGCGGAACAGGTGATGGCCCAAGTCGAGCAGCCGCTGGAGATAGCCCAGCGTGCGCTCGAAGTCCTCTTTTACCTGCCAGCCAAAAATCGGATAACAGCAATAGAGCCGGTCTCGCATCTTGCCGCCCAAAAGCTGATAGGCCGGCACCCCTTGGGCCTTGCCGTTGAGATCGTAGAGCGCCAGATCAATCGCCGAGGCGAGGTGGAGGTTGGTCACGGAGCTGTGGAAGGCGTGGCCGCGCAACAGCTCGTTGATCTCGGTAATAGCCCCGGCGTCCCGCCCCACCAGCAGTTCGTTGTACTGCCGGGCAATGGCCGCCAAATCCTCGGCGCGACTGTCGGACGCCTCGCCCCAGCCGACCGGGCCGTCATCGACAAAGACCTTGACCAGCACGTGCCCGGAGATGTGGCCGTAGTAGCGCGGGGTTTCTATCTGAATGGTTTCTACTTTGGTGATTTTCACGCCTAGCTCCTTTGCAAGCGGCCCAACGCCGCGAGTAGTTGGTCAGTTTCAGCTTTGATTAAGAAAAAGGCAATGTGGACGCGCAAGCCTTCGCCTCCGTGCGACAGCCTCTTGATCGCGGCCAATTCCATGTTGTGACTTTGACAACTGTCAAATTGTATATACACTCAGGATCCGCATCTTCAGCCTGCACAAAAAGAGAGGCCCACAACTATGTCAAAAGCCAAGCATGACATCGCCCTCCCGACCTCAGAGGAAGACACTGCCATCCGCGCTGGCATCGCCGCCGATCCAGACGCGCGAGAACTCACCGCTGAAGAGATTGCTCGTATGCGCCCGGCCAGTGAGGTCGTCCCTCATATCGTCGAGCGCTATCGGCGCACCCGTGGCAAACAGAAAGCCCCGATTAAAAAGCACATATCGATCCGTCTTGACGCCGACCTTGCGGAGCATTTCCGCAACAGCGGCCCAGGCTGGCAGACGCGGTTGAACGACACGCTGCGACGCGCGGTCTTTGGCGATGCGGAATGAGCGCGACCTTCACGCCTAGCTCCTTTGCTTGGCCAAGCTGCCCAACGCCGCGAGCAGCTTGGCAATTTCGGATTCGAGTAAAAGCTGGCGTACAAGCGACCGATTACTCGATCAAGACCGGCTCGCTAGCATGGACGAACAACACGTCGTTTGCCCCGTCGTAGCACTGGAGCGTTTGCTTCGCCTCACCCGATTTGATGTCGGCATCGGTCAGGCCCGCGATGACTAAATCGGCCTTAGAGGATCGGAGAGACACCTCAAATTCGAGGGATTCACGGGTCGTGCAAGGAACCGACGTCACATTCTGCCTAGAAATCGGCAGCCTTCCTTCCGTCATCAACCTAGACAGCGTGTTTGTCTCGCGTTCTCCGTCGCCAGAATCGAAGCACGCGAAGAGCCGAATCTCGGCGTGTCGCCACTCCCGGTGCCCCACGATGATGTACGCCAAAAGCAACATCAGCGGAGCATTGGCAAGATTCTCCTCAGTTACCCATAGGTGAATCGAGGTCCGATA
Organism: Candidatus Latescibacterota bacterium; assembly: GCA_965233785.1. GTDB lineage: Bacteria > Latescibacterota > UBA2968 > UBA8231 > UBA8231. The sequence continues at coordinate 5,892,593 of OZ247580.1, read as the reverse complement.
GCCAAAACGGTAGTTCGTCGACCGCAGGATCAGGACATTAATCATCGATTCCGCTGCAAGGAGTGCGCCCTGCGCGGTCTCTTTGATCTCTTCTGGATGCTCTTTGTCGAACTCGAGCAGAACGCAGTTGGTGGGCAAGCCCGAGATCCCTGGCATCTGGAGCGTCTGCGCCAGCGCCATCTGGAACGAAGGACAAATCAGCGAATCCACGAAAATGCCCGCCCCGCTGACCTCGGCCCGCTCGATCAGTCTCCCCTTCTGCATGCGGGCTTCGATTTCTTCAGTGAACGAATATTCGCCCTGAAAGAACTGAATGAAGTGCCCAAACCCATGCCGATGGCTGATCCAGCGCAGCAGATCGAAGTGCCCCAGCCGGCGTTCCCCGAAACGGGTCACCGCGACAATCGAGGGCCGCCAGCCTCCCTCCGATTTCACCGTGCGGTTCTTCTGCAGCGAGATCTGCAGACGGCGAGTTAGTTGGAACATCGTCCCCTGGAAAATCGCCGTCAGGTCGCGCTCTCCCCGCCGCGTGCGGCGCAGTCCAAAGTAAGTCGCCACCATAAGAGAGATCGCCACAAATGCGTACAGCACGTTCATTTGGATCATCATCAAGCCGCACATCACCGCGCCCAGCAGCGACAGGTACCAGCGAGAATGGAAGGTGGGGCGGTACGACGGATTGCCGGCGAAATATTCGAGAAATGATACCGAGCAAAGGGCGCCATAAGTCACCATGAAGAACATGCTGAGAATATGGGCGATAAAGTCGATGTCTCCCAAAACAACAAATGCGATGGCGATGGCACTCGACACACAAGTCGCAGACACCGGCTCCTGTGCCCGGCCCCAGCCTTTCTCCAGCAGGCGATTCAGTTTGGGCACGGGCAGCACGTTGTCGCGCGCTAGCGCTTGCAGAGTTCTGGGAGCGACGAGAATCGAACCAAGGGCCGATGACAAAGCGGCAGCACCCAACCCTATATAGATTGCCGGCCCCCACAGGGCGATCTGGGCCATGATAAACTGATCGGCGTCAAGCGCTTCCGGCGTCGCGCTCTGGGTGAGCTTGATGGCGACCAACGCGTACACGACCATGCCCGTGAGCGTCGCGGCGATTATGCCGAGCGGGATGCTCTTCTGGGGATTCTTCAGATCGCCGGAAAGTCCCAAGCCCGCAATCATGCCCGTAAAGGCCGGAAAGCACGTTGCGAAGACGATACCGAAGGCATCTCCACCTTCGATGCGAGCGGTCAGATGCAACCCGTCGGGACGGATCGACTCAGGAGCCTGCCCTAAGAGGAATGCGGCAATCGACACCCCCAAAATCACGCTGACGATCCACAGTGCCCTAACGCCGAGGCCGGCACCTTTGATGAGCATCAGTACGGCCAGCAAAACTGCACAAGGCAAGCTCACCCAACGCGGATCGGCTTCTACTGAGTACGTCGCGGCGACCCACTCGTAAACCGGCTCAAATGCCTCTGCGAAGGCGACCAAGTAGAAGGCAATCGAGATCGCTTGGGAAAGGTATAGCGCAAGCCCAATCGCTCCGCCGATGCTAGTGCCAAAAGAGCGGCTAATAATGTAGTACGCGCCGCCCCCCGCCACGCGGCGATTCGTCGCGATCTCAGACACTGCCAAGACCGTGGGAATGGTCACCAAATGCCCGATAACGATGATCATGAGGCTGCCCCAGAGGCCGACATGCGCAACCGCGTAGCCGAATCGCAGAAAGAGGATTGCTCCGAGGATCGTGCTGATGGACGCGAGGAAAACAGGCGCGGTGCCAAAGCCGTGCCCCGATTCGGAAAATTCAGAGGAACTGCCTGCAGCTGGTCCAGCTTGTTGTGAAGTCAACGGGCTTCCTTTCGCAACGGGGAACAGTCCCACTCTGCATTAGACGATTTGCGGCTCTGTTTTCGCAAGCTCTCCGGCCAGTTGAGTCCCACGCCTAGCTCCTTTGCTTGGCCAAGCTGCCCAGCGCCGCGAGCAGTTCGTCAATTTCGGATTCCAGTAAGAAAAAGGTGATGCTGGCGCGCAAGCCTTCGCGCCCGTGCGGCAGCGGCTTGATGACCATGTTCCACTCCTCGCGGAGGGCTTGGCTCAATTCCTCTCCCTTCCATCCCGCCAGCCCAAAGCTGACCAGCGCCGCAGACCGCTGCGGCGATCGCGGAGTGTAGAGCACTGCGCCCGGGATCTGCGCCAACCCCTCCTTCAGCCGCCCGGCCAACGCCACCGTCCGCGCCCAGATCGCCTCCAGCCCGATCGTCGATAGATACTCAACGGCAAAGGCCCAAGCCAGCACCAGCGGCCAACACCAAGGACCGTACTGAAAGCGCTCAGCCGTCTCGCGCAGTGCGAAGGTATTCGCCACCGGGTCCAACCACTGTTCGGCCCGCCCGCCGGCATAGCGCACCTGCACCGCGTCGAGCGCCTCCTGCCGCACGTAGAGCAATCCCGCCGCATACGGCGCGTACATCCACTTATAGGAGAGCAACCCGGCAAAATCGCACCCCAGCGCATGCAAGTCCAAAGGGTATAACCCTGCTGAATGGGCCAGATCCAAAAAGCTGCGCACTCCCCGCGCCCGCGCTGCCGCGCAAATCCGCTCTACTGGCAGGCGGAATCCCAAGTCCGTCGTCACATGGCTCAGAGCCACCAGTTTAGTCCGCTCCCCCAGCCGCTCCTCCACGGCCTGCACCTGCCCATCGTCGTCGTCAATCAGCGGCACCTTTACCACCTCGATCCCGTACACATCCCGCAAGTGCAGGGCCGGTAAAAGCAGCGCTGCCTCCTCGTCCGCACTGATCACAATCTCGTCTCCAGCCGCCCACTCCATCCCCCCCACCACCGTCTGAAACCCCTCGCTGACCCCCCGCATCAGTGCCAGCTCTCCAGCCGCCACGCCGAAAAACTGCGCCAGCCGCTCCATCGCCGCCTTGCGCCGGGGATACTCTTCCTCTGGATAGACGATGTGTAAAGGCCCCCGCCGCACCATCTCCTCCGTCCACCGCGTGTACTCAGCGGCCACCGGCACCGGCGTGATGCTCACCCCCCCATTCTGGAACCAAGTGTATTGCTCCAGCGCGGGGAAATCGCGGCGAATCGCTTGGATATCCATGGCATTCAATCCGAGGATGCGACGCCGCAATAGTCGGCTGCAGCCAGCGCATACACTTGCGCCGCTCTCTCCAGTCGATCCACCTCCACCCATTCCACATCCGCGTGCGCCGTCTCGTTCGAGGGGCCGTAGTAAAATGTCGGCACCCCGGTCCCATGCACGTATAAATTGGCGTCCCCCACAATCCGCATCCCCACCAGCTCTGCCTCTTGGCCGGTCACCTGCTCGTGCGCCCGCCCCACCGCTTGCACGGCCGCATCAGCAGCAGGCGTCTCAAAAGGCTCGCGCTCGTGCCCCATTTCGACGCGCAGCCCCAATCCCCCAGCCTCGGCCAACGGCCGCGCTAGCTCCTCTAACTCCGCCAATACCTCCGGCGCAGTGCGCCCCGGCAGCCAGCGCCGAGTCCCTGTCAGCGTGCAGCACAGCGGCGTGCGATTGAAATAGTCGCCCCCGGCGACAATGCCTAAGTCGATTCGCTCGGCACCGGCTAAGGCGTGTGCTGGTCCTGCGTCGAGTTCGAGTTGATATTGGTGGATCCGCTCGATGAGCGCGCCGACAAAGCGGAGCGGATTTTCCGCAAAGGGCACGTACTGGGTGTGCTTGCCGCCGGCGTCCGATTCGAGCGCAATGGTAAAGACCATCGACCCCATGCTCATCACCCACAGCGCGTCGCGGCCCTCGACAATCAAGATCCGCTCGCCGCCAATCCGGCCGCTGTTGCGATCGGCAATCAGGGCCAGCGGCCCGTCCTTTTGCGCCTCGACCTCCTCGTGCCCCACAATCGCGGTCAGCCACAAGTCGCCTTGCAACTCCACTCCGCTTTCCAACAGCGCCTTGACCGCGCCCAATGCCGCAGCCATTCCCCCCTTCATGTCGGTCGCCCCTCGGCCGTACACGCGGTTGCCCTCGCGGCGAGCGGGCGGGCAGGACCCCACGGGAATGGTATCGAGATGGCCATTGAGCATCAGCGCGGGGCCATCCCCTCGGCCCGCGATGCGCGCATAGAGATTGTTGCGCCCCGGAGTCACTTCCCGCACATCGACCGCTAAGCCGACCTCGCGCATCATGGCCTCATAGGCGCGACACACTTCGGCTTCGGCCATGGTTACGCTGTACATATCGACCAATTCCCGGGTCCGCTCGGCCACCCATTCTCGGTCGATGGCTGCGATTAATTTTTTCATCTGTGTCAGTCCATCCTCTCTCGCGTGTGATCTAGCCGGATCTCCTCGCTGTGCGTCGCCATCCAGAAGCAATGCGGCCATAATATACATCGACTATCTCAGCCAACAATTAGCCACTTGGGCACCCTAACATGGAATGGGCCGCGCAAATGAAGGTTGATGAGAAGCAGCTTGACCGCGACACACGGTTGTAATTAATTTGTGTGTAACTATATGTGTAGGAGATAACACAATGGCGACAAACTTGGCGATAGACCCAGAGCTACTCAATAAAGCACTAAAAGTCGGCGGCGAGAAGACCAAGAAGGCGACCGTCAACCGCGCCTTGCAGGAGTTCATCGCGCGCCGAGAGCAGGAACGGCTCTTGGATCTTTTTGGCAAATTGTACTGGGACGACAGCTTTGACTACAAACGCGAACGGAGCCGCCAGTGACGCTGTTTGTGGACACAAGCGTCTGGTCGCTGGCCTTGCGACGGGACACGATTCCCAAAGGCCCCGAGGTTCTGCGCCTGCGGGAAGCGCTCGGTGGTGGCGAATCGATTTACACGACTGGAATCGTCTTGCAGGAGTTATTGCAGGGCTTTCAGGGACCGACAGCCAAAGCGCAGATCGTCGAACGATTCGGGGCGCTCGCCATGATTGCGCCCGGGCGCGACGACTACATTGACGCAGCCGAGTTGCGCAACGAGTGCCGCCGCCACGGCATTCAGATTGGAACCATCGACGCCCTACTCGCCCAGATCTGCATTCGCCACAAACTGGTTATGCTGGCGACCGACCTCGATTTCAGCCACATGGCAAAGTGGACGCCGCTTCAGCTCTGGCACGCCCGCTGACACCGCCGGTAGAAGGACCTCCTTTAGCACCCTGAATACGCAACAACATGGCCATGACGACCAAAACGACGACGACCCGACTAACCGCAGTAGTTGAAACCTACCTCGCCGATCTGCAACGAGTCTGGGCGTCCGGCGGCGCGACTGGCGAGCGGTCGAGCTATGGACCGCTCGCGACCCTGCTAAACGCCATCGGCTCAACGCTCAAGCCCAAGGTGTTTTGCGTCGGCGAGTTGGCCGATCAAGGAGCGGGGCATCCCGACTTTGGGCTGTATGCAGCAAAGCAGGTGCAGAAGGGACAACCGAAACAGGGGCAGGTGCCCGAAGGCGGAGTGGTCGAGGTAAAGGCGGCTGATGATGACGCTTGGCTGACCGCGGCGGGCGATCAGGTCAGCCGCTATTGGGGGCGCTATCGGCTGGTGCTGGTGACCAATACGCGCGACTTCGTGCTGGTTGGTGAGGATGTGGCGGGGCGATCGGCCAAGCTCGAAACGTTCCGGCTGGCGGCAAGCGCGGCGGAGTTTGCGCAACGGTTGGAGAGTCCGCGTGCTTTTGCAGGCGAAGTCGGCGCAGGCTTAGGCGAGTATCTGTGCCGGGCATTGGCTCATCGGGCGCGGCTGGCCGAGCCGAGGGATTTGGCTTGGCTGCTGGCGTCTCATGCCCGCGATGCGCTGGCGCGGGTCGAGGCGGCGGGCGATGCGCCGTCGTTGGAAGCGGTGCGGGTGGCGCTGGAAGAGGCGCTTGGCGTCCGCTTTGAGGGCGAACGAGGGGCGCGGTTTTTCCGTTCGACGCTGGTGCAGACGTTGTTCTACGGGGTGTTTTCCGCTTGGGTGCTGTGGGCGCGGCAAACACCGCTGCCCGCGAGAGCGTTTAATTGGCGCGAAGCGGTTTGGCATTTGCGGGCACCCGTCATGCAGGCGCTGTTCCAGCAACTGTCGCAGCCTGACCGGCTGCAACCGCTCGGCCTCGTCGAGGTGCTGGACTGGACGTCTGCTGCGCTCGACCGGGTGGATTGCGACGCTTTCTTTGCCCGCTTCAATGAGGGCGAAGCTGTAACCTATTTCTACGAGCCATTCCTCGAAGCCTTTGATCCCGAACTACGGAAACAACTCGGCGTCTGGTACACGCCCGCCGAAGTGGTGCGCTACATGGTTGCCCGCGTGGATAAAGCGCTGCGGGACGATCTCGGCATTGCCGACGGGCTGGCGGCGGAAAACGTCTATGTGCTTGATCCGTGCTGCGGCACGGGGGCGTATCTGGCGGAGGTGCTGCGTCGCATTGCCGCCAATCTGGAAAATCAAGGCTTGGGTGCGCTGACTGGCGCGCGGGTCAAGCAGGCGGCGACCGAGCGCGTGTTCGGCTTTGAGATTATGCCTGCGCCTTTTGTCGTCGCTCATTTGCAAGTTGGGTTGACCATGCAGGCGCTCGACGCGGCGCTGGCCGATGACGGGCAGGAACGCGCCCAAGTGTTTCTCACCAATGCGCTGACGGGCTGGGAGCCGCGCCCGACCAAGCCGCTGCCGTTTCCCGAACTGGAGGAGGAACGCGACCGCGCCGAGCGGGTGAAGCAGGAGACGCCGATTCTGGTGATTTTGGGTAATCCGCCCTACAATGGTTTTGCTGGCATGGCGGTGGACGAAGAGCGCGAGCTATCGGAAGCCTATCGCATGACCAAGCGGGTACGGCGACCGGAAGGCCAAGGGCTGAACGATCTCTACGTCCGCTTTTTTCGCATGGCCGAGCGGCGCATTGCGAAGACGGGTCAAGGAGTGGTGTGCTTCATTTCCAACTATTCTTGGCTCGACGGGCTGTCGTTTACGGGGATGCGGGAGCGCTATTTGGAGACGTTCGACGCGATACGGATTGACTGCTTGAATGGCGACAAATACAAGACCGGCAAAGTCGCGCCGGACGGTTCGCCAGACCCGAGCATTTTTTCGACGGAAAATGATCCGGTCGGCATTCAAGTTGGGACGGCGATTGCGACGCTGGTGCGCAAGGCCGATCATGCGCCAACTGGCGAGGTTGGCTTTCGGCATCTATGGGGACAGGCCAAGCGCGAGGAATTGATTGAGACGGAGGAGGCGGAACCGGACGCGCTCTACGACGACATTGAGCCGGTGTTGCAGCTTGGCCTGCCTTTCGTGCGAACAGCGGTGAGCGAAAGCTGGTTCGACTGGCCAACTCTGGCCGATCTGTTCCCAGTTCGATTTCACGGAATCCTGACCAACCGCGATGCTTTTCTCGTCGATGTTGATCTAGAGCGGCTCAAGACTCGGGTCGCTGATTACTTTAATACTAAACTGAGCCACGACGAGATGGCGCGACGCTATCCAAGTGCGATGAAATCCAAGGCGCGGTTTGACGCTGGTTCAGGGCGTAGCGCATTGCTTGCGCGTGGAGGTCCGATCGATGCCGGATTTATACGCTTCGCATACCGGCCGTTCGACAATCGCTGGCTTTATTGGGAAGCGGATAGCGGCCTGCTTGATCGCCCGCGTCCAGACTATCGGCCGCATGTGTTCGAGGGAAATATGTGGCTGTCCGCCGCGCAGCATCTGCGGAAGGGTGCAGAAGAACCACAAGCTTGTTTTACGAAACGTATCGGTTCACATCATCTGATTGAGCGCGGCTCTAACATGTTCCCCGCCTATCTCCACGACGACGGCTTCGGAATCGGCGGCAGCGAAATACAACGCCGCCCCAATTTGTCCGGTCCCGCGCAACGCTATCTTCACCGTCTCGGCGCAGATGTAGAGGACCTCTTCCATCACGTCCTCGCTACCCTTCACGATCCTGCTTACCGCGAAGCCAATGCCGGGGCGCTCCGCATGGAATGGCCGCGCATCCCGCTGCCGGGCTGGCCCGATGGCGAAGCTGACGGCGCAGCAGATTCCCTCGCTGCATCAGCGACGCGGGGCCGCGAACTAGCTCGCCTGCTCGATCCCGAAGCACCCGTGCCGGGCGTTACCCAAGGCACGTTGCGCCCAGAGATCGCCGCCCTCGCCGTGCCCTCCACCACCGACAGCCGCAACATGACCGGCGACGATTTCGCACTCACCGCCGGATGGGGCCACTACGGAACAGGCGACGCCGTAATGCCGGGCCAAGGCCGCATCGTCGAACGCGAATACACCTCGGACGAACGCGCCGCACTGGGGGATGCTATACCCGCGCTGGGTGAAAAGACGCTGGACGTGTATCTGAACGACCACGCCTTCTGGAGCAATGTCCCCGCCGCGATTTGGGACTACAAACTCGGTGGCTATCAGGTGCTCAAGAAATGGCTATCGTATCGGGAAAGCGATGTGCTCGGGCGGGCACTGACGCCGGAGGAAGTGCTGTATTTTGCGGAGATGGCGCGGAGGATTGGGGCGTTACTAGTGCTCTCTTGCTCCAAGCCCCCCTAATCAAAACGATCACCTGACGGATGAGGCATCCAAGATGAATCCCACCGCATACATCGAAACATCGGTCATCAGCTATCTCACTTCGCGGCCTTCCCGAGATGTCGTGATCACAGCGTATCAGCAAGTGACCCGTGAGTGGTGGAACAACGATCGGGACAGGTTCGACCTCGTCGCGTCAGAGCTTGTTGTCGCCGAAGCGAGTGTGGGGGATGAAGATGCCGCACGCGCCCGTCTGGCGGCGCTCGAAGCCGTCATGCTCCTCGATGCAACCGAGGATGCGGCAAACCTCACACAGAAATTGCTCGATCAGGGGGCGGTGCCCCACACGGCTGCGGAAGATGCTGCTCACATTGCCATCGCCGTTACGAACGGAGTCCATTATCTTGTAACGTGGAACTTTCGACACATCGCTAATGCCGCCATGCGGTCCCAGATCGAACGTGTGTGCCGACAATCTGGTTACGAGCCTCCGATTATTTGCACACCCAACGAACTAATGGAACCCAACCATGAAGACGCCACAGACTGACCCGATCATAGCTGAAGTCCGAGCCATACGCGACCAACACGCGGCCCGATTTGATTACGACGTCAAAGCAATTTTCAGAGACATTCAAGCCAGACAAGAGGCTTCCGGCCGCCAGTACGTCCGCTACCCCGCCCGCCGCACAGCTCCTAAGTCCGAAGTTCAGGCGACCCGGTGAGGCCGGGCTAGAGTTCGTATCGTCGAGCGCAAGATGCTCGGCTGGGCGTTGTCGCTAGAGGAAGTGCTGTAATTTTTGCCGTGCTGGAGCGGCGTATTGGGAGGGTTGCTCTTTTTTCACGCACCAAAATGGGAAGCGAAGGTCAAATTATGAGCAATCGCGAAAACGACGACGAGCGCCGGGCTAGGAAATGGCTTGAATCTCAAGGCTATTCAAACATTGAGCGAATAAAGGATGATCCTCCGGACATTGTTGTCGAAGGTACATATGCTGTCGAGGTACGGCGACTGAATCTCAAGATTCGGCAAGGCGAAGGAGAGGAAACGTCTCGAATATCTTTACAAAGAACAATTGAGAAAATTCTGGCAGGGATTGACTCATTTGCGAATGATCAAAGCTGGTTTGTCGATTGTGAATACGATTTTTCAAGGCCCTTGCCTAAAAAAAAGATCATCGAAAAACAAATCCGCGAAGTCCTTTTGCCGCTTACGCAGCCATATGATGATAGGATTATCAGCGAGCTCAGATCAAAATACTTGGATAACAGTAAGCACGCGCATGAGCTTGATTATCTATGCACCCTGCACCTCTGCCTGCCATGCGGCATATGCCTTGAACTTCAGGACAGCTCCGTCCGACCTGCCCGATTTGTGCTCCAAAATGTTTCCGATGGAGAGGGAGTGTTGATTCTGTCAGAACTACAAAAAAACATTAAAGCTGCCATTAAAGAAAAATCTCAGAAGATCAAAGGCCGTGAAAATAATTTTGACGCGTGGTGGCTCATCCTGATCGATCATATCGGTCTCGTTCCGAATTCAGGTCTCACTCAAACTGAATTGGAGGAGTTACGGAAAGAAATTCGCGCCGAACCGCCTTGGTCACGGGTCATCATCGTCAGTCTCTGGAATCTTGATTCCGGGTACGAGCTTTGAATGGGCAAGGGTTGGTCACCGAAGAGGGTCGAGGTGCTCTGGGCTTGGGTGGAACAGGGCGGTCCGCGAAGGTAGGGCCATCAGAACCGATTGCTCCGCAAGTGCTGAAGTTCTTCCGCAACGTAGTCAAAAGGTAATTTGGAAAAATTGAACTTCTCATAGAGTGGCTGTAAAAGAGGATGAAGAACCTCAGCAAGATTGTCTTGCACCTGTTGCTGAGTGAATTGCCCCGTCAATACTACTTCATCCGTGCTGCTAGAACCATCCATAGAAGAAGGTGCATTGAAGTGTGTAATCACAAGGTCCCGGCCCTTTAGTCCCGTGAAGCGACAGTAAACGGCAATCTTATCGGCCTTTTCAAATGTCTCCGCAAATCTACTTGCAAATAATAGTCCCTCGCCAAATCGCCAAATCGGTAAGGTGGTATGAAATACACGGCCTGGAGGATTATTATCTCGCTCGTCGTCCTCACGGTATCCACGGACCGTGTAGAGTTTTCCATCGAGTGAGGCACGCCAGAAATCGTGTTGGTACGACTCTCTATGCCTCCGGCCATTATGATCTGGCTGTCCAAGCCATACTTCCACAAAATTATCGTGAGACCTCGCTTGGCGTGAGGCGTGCAAGAAAGGGGACCACCCCGACAAGTCGATCCGCCCCGCGTCACTAAGCCGATCTCGAAGTTCGCCGAGGCTATTCGCTGGTGTCGCACCTACCAAAGAAAAAGCCATCTCGTAGTATCCATGCGGAAATCGTGCTGGAGAGTCGTCAGGCTCGTTCCGCACCTTTTCCTCCCAATGACCACGAGCCGCGGTGCAGTAGTCCTGTAGATCGTCGAGTGCGTTTGGTACCGAGTCTTGCATTTCTACACTCCCCGTGATAATTGAACGGATCGATTCCAGCATCTCGTCTCGGGTGGCTCTCACGCAGCGATTGAGCAAAATGCGCCATTCTTCCGCCGTCTGAGTTTGCTCGCTACGCGGCCCCGGTTTCCGAATGTAACAACGGTTTTTGACAAGAACCCCTTGGCAGTCGCGTTTGCTCATTACAGGTACAGTGAGCGTATTAGGCACGGCGACAATCGGATGCGACACACCCGTATCTGGGTGTTGTACATCGTACGTCTCGCAGTGAAACTCTGGGTCAGCATATCGGCGTATTGCCTTGTTTACGGAGTCTTGTGTGATTTTTGGAATTTCCTTCGGAGGTAGCCGTGATATAAGGCCCTTATCTTCAAATCCAATGACGACACACCCACCACCATGGTTGGCTAACGCAATTGCTGCCTTCGCCAGCGTGGCCTTATGATGCTCGTTATTCGTCAGATCCAGCCAATCTTTGTACTCGGCAGAAAAGTCTTCCCTTGGTTCGGTAATAAGCGGCTGAAGTTCTTTGATTGAAGCCATGTGATTCACTTCTCTTTCTTTGGATTCATATTCGCGCAACTCACCTTCTAAATCGGCGATTTGGCTGCTCAGGGCCTCGCGTTGCGCCTTGACAATAAGCGGATGCACTCCGTCGGCCTCGTCGAGGCTCTGCAAGGTCTGCGAGAACCGGTTTGCCTGTGCTTTGGTGAGCCGATATTGCCTTTCATTTTTGATCATTGGAGGCATCCCAAGTCTATGGCGATAACCCCTTTAGATTCGATTCTCCCATAGTTCAGTATAGAATCGCTTCCGCCTCTCTCGCGTTCCCTTGTCTAGCCAAGACGCTTCTAAAAGATTTCTGGAAGGGCCGCCCGCAGCCACGTCAAGACGTCCTCAGCCGCCTGCCGCGCTTCCCGAGCATCCTCCTCGGTAGGAGTAAACGCATCGCTTGGATAGCGAATTTCTACGGCATAAGGCATCAGGATGGCCAGCGCATCGCGGAGCTGTTCGGCATTGGCATGAATTGGAAGCACATGTTGCAGCAACAGCAAAAGGTCGTGTGTAAAAGGATGGGGATGCCCGTTACCTACGAGGAATGCCTTGAGCATTTTCTCGGCGGCCTGCTGGCAGTGAAAACATACCGTATCTAACGGGACCTGCTCGGCATTGAGGTTGTTGTCGGCATTGAGAAGGTCATTTTGGCCCTTAGTCAGCCACTGACGGGCAAGTTCAGTCTCGGCGGACATAGACCGTTTTGCCCTCGCGCATCGCGGCAGAAACAAAGGAAAGGGGCGACTGTTGGGCCTTTTTCATCTCTTCTGGAGTATAGACCAACAAGTCCATAGCGAATGGATAGGGACGTAGCGACTGATAGAGGGCACGGCTGCGTTTGAAGCGCGGCAGGTCGCTTGGGGCGATCACGAGTAAATCGACGTCGCTGTGTTCAGTAGCTTCTCCGCGCGCATAGGAGCCGAATAGGACGACCTGTTCGGCATCTGCTTGGCGGCCAATGTGTTCGGCAACGCGCCGTATTTCTTGCTCTTCAATTTTCTTCATTACTGTATCCAAGCCTCCTCCTATCGCGCCTCCGCACGCAAAACCTCCATCTCCAACTCCATGTCCGAATCCAGCGGAAAGAAGGGCCGCGCCCGCCGGACAAAGGGCAGGTGTCGCACCGTCGCCGGCGTCGGTCCCGGTGTGTCGAGTACGAAGACGGCTTGGGCCATTGGTCCAAAGGCGAGGCGATAGTTCATGGGATTCTTGGCGACGATAAAGCGCGCTTGCGCCACGGCCATCCCCAAAGCCGCAAATTGTTCGTTGTCCCATTCATAAGTCGGATGCGACGCCAACAACACCTGAATCTGTCCCAGCGCGAGCACGGCCGCCGGTCCCATCTGCCCTTCGACCCCCTCCCAGATACCACCCTGATAGCGGAAACGGCCATCGCTCAACCGCAGTACCCGACCGCGCACATCAATCGGCTGTCCCCAACGCGGATCGTGCCCATGCCCCAGCGTCAACTCCACCTCGGCCCCAACGCCAGCTTGATGGCAGGCCGCAGCCGCGCGGGCATCGACTAAGGGCACCAGCGCCGGTCCGTCCAATTCCGCTTGCAACAGTGCCGCCAGCGCCGCCACGCTATCGCCAGCCGCTCCCCCGCCGCAGCAATCCGCAGCTTCCACCAACACCACCGGACCGCCCTCGACGGCCAAGCCAGCGCGCACGGCATCTGCGGGCGCGTGCATCTCTGGCTCTAAGGCAAAGCGCCGCTCCCAGTACGCCGCAGCCAACTCGCGGGCGAGGGCCTCAGCCTTGGCAAAGTCGCCATCGGCAATCACTAGCCCGCCGCTGCCCATGCCAGCAAAATCGAGATAGGGATGCACTAAGATCGCACTCGTCGAGAGGATGCCGTCGCGCTGCTCACCGGCCTTGGCCAAGGCCATCACTTGCGCGAAGGGGTCGTCGTCCTCGGTCGAGCCGTGAATGGCTCCGGTGAGCACCGGCACCTTGGCCATGGCCATCGCGGGTTTGCACGCGCCGACGAGCGCGTCGCACAGCAGGCGCGCTCCGCGCTCACCCGTGGAAAAGGCATCGCGATGCGGATAGGTTTCCCAAGCCACCAAGCCGTCGGCAGCACTCATCATCTGCGCGGAAATATGGGCGTGCAAATCGAGCGTGGCGACGATAGGCACGGTGTCTCCAACGACGTCCCGCACCGCCGTCAGCAAATCCCCTTCCAGATCGACGCCACCCTCCACGGCCGCCGCCCCGTGCAGTGGCATGAGGACGCCATCTACCGGGATCTCTTCCTTGAGCCGCGCCAAAAGCTCTTCCTTGAGCGGGTCGTAACAAGCCCGCGTCAGCGGCCCGCCGGGACAGGTGCTGGCAAACAACAGCGGCGCAACTTCCACGCCACGCACCGCCAGCACGCTGAGCATACCACCGGCCACCCCGTCTTCGGCGGCGAGCACCTCGCGCCCGCGCCGCAACTCATAGCGCTCAAACCACGACAGATCAATCGGCTCCCCGCCGAATTGATTGCACTCGGTAAAAATGGCCCCTAGGGCTACGCGATATTTGTTGGTCATTTTAGTTGGTTGGTGGAATGGAGTTGTGAAACCGCTTCAAATATAGCCAGACTAGAAGTGCCCGGCGAATAGGCTTGCGTCCGTCTCTAGTAGGGGCTACAATCGACGGACAATGGATATTGTTTGGGAGTACCTCACCGACCTCCAAGGCCGCCATTCGGCCTACGCTATCGCCGCATTGCTCGTCCTCGTCTGGTGGGTCGGCCGGAGTTTCGTCCGCCTCTACCGCCAGGCGACCAGCGGGGCCAGCCGCTTAGAACGCCCTAAAGAAGAGGAGCGCCCGCGTCGGCGCTTGCCGCTCGATTAAACGTGCAGCCAGACCACTTCGCCGCCTATCACGACGAGGATCTCGTCCGCGCCCTCACCTTAGAACGCGCCAACTATCAGGCCCCTTACCTAGCCAGCGTCGCCGCCGAACTGGCACGACGCAACGTCGATCCCCAAGCCTTCATCGACCAAGTCGAAGTCCGCTACCACGCAGACGCCCCCGCAACCTGCACCATCGCAAAAGCCCTCGCAAAAGCCAGCCAAGAGTTGCCGCTGTGGCATCTGTTGGCCTTTACCCGCTACTTCGGCGATACCCTCGTCGTCCAGCGCGAGCTGCGCTCCTATCTGGTGAACGTTTACCGGGGCGAGGAGTATGCCTTCTCCTTCTTCGTCGCCGAAAGCCAGTCCCTACAAGACCTGCTGCGCCGTTTCCTGACCCTAGCGGATTGGGACCACCTCGCGGGCACAACCTATCAACTCGATAGCTGGCAGCCCCTCCTCCGCACCCGCTCACCCCGCTATATGCAAAAAATCGCCGCGGCCCTAGCCGACGAGGGACTGCCCTCCACCGTCCAGACCCCGGTCTTGAGCCACAACCCACGCGGCCAGCTAACCCTGCTGGTCCCCGACCTCGCCCCGGCGACCATCGCGGTCCTGCACAAAGTAGAAGACCACCTGAGCACCCTCCGCGACCAAGCCACTGCCGCCTTTGCGGCAAACGACCGCGACCGCGAGCTAGCCATCTACGCCGAGCTTGCCGCCTACGGGCTAAACAACCCGGCCATCTACTACAACTTGGGCAGCGCACTCGCCGAAGCCGGGCGCTATGCCGAGGCCGCCACCGCCTTTGTCGAGGCCGCATCTCTGAGCCTTACCGCGCTCGACATCCAAGTTCCGTTCCAGTCCCGCCGGGGCACCGGGGGGCTGGGGGGAACTTTCGGGATGGTGGGGACGTTGATCTCGGCGCTCAAACCGGGCGAGAAGACGCCAAAAGATGAGCAGCGCGAGGTCCCCGATTACATCGAAGACATTGAGCTACAGCTTGCACAGCTACTCAAACGCCTACCCCAAGACCTCAACATCCTCCACGCCCTAGCCTCCAGCGCCGCCATCCGCCACGACGTCCCCCGCGCCCGCGAACACTACCAGCAAATCATAGCGATCAACCCCGCCGACGAAACGGCTAAGCACTACTTGGCCGAGCAGGCGGGCGAGTAGAATTCTAGAAAACTGGAGAAGAGTGATGGCTGCGCTCCTGCACGAGAAGGATCTTGCAGCGCGAGCACCTGACCTTATCGGGGACTACCTTGGCTACTGAGTATTCACCTCACCAAGCCAACGGCTCAAATCCCATGTGCTGCGTCAGCTTGCGCGCCGCTTGTGCCACCTGCGGGTGCGGATCGTAGAGCGCGGCTTCAAAGCTGTCGCGATGCGTGCGCGGATCGAGGCGGTCGAGGAACTTGGCCGCGCTCAGCCGCACGTGCGGCACCGGGTCGGTCAGGCCGCGCCAAAACCACTTCGGGGCCTCTTCCCCGCTGCGCAGGACCAGCACCTCAATAGCTGCGCCGCGCACCGCCTTGTGCTCGCTCTCCGCGTATGGAGCTAACACCTCCGGCTGAACGTCCTCGCAATGCCGCATCACCTTGAGGATGCCGACCGCGCTTTGCGGCTGGCCCTCGCCGAGCAGCAATACGCACCACTCGAACAGGTCTGGGTCGTCTAGGTCGGCCAAGAGCTGGAGGCCGCGCACCTGCCGCTGCGGCTTGTCCGACTCCAAGCAGGCGATGGCCTCTTCCTCGCGATTATCAACGGGCGCTGCACTTTCGAACGCGGCCTGCTGCACCTCGGCTTCCCTCGCCACCTTGGGCCAGACCCGCAAGTGCTCGAAGTCGATCTCCACTCCGGCAAAGCGGTCGGGGATCCACTGGGCGGCGCGGGCGAGTAGTTCCTTCTCGCCGATCCGCGCATGAGGATGGGTCGCCAGCCGGTTATCGATCCAGCGGGCCAAGCGCAAGACGCCCTCGTGGCGGGCGCTAACGCCTTTGTGCGCCTTGACGCCCAACACGGCGTTGACCCAGCGGGCGATCTCCTCGGCCGTCTCCGGGAGGCCCAACCCGTAGTGGCTGCGCAGCGAAGACGCGGGAATGGCTCCGTTGATCGAGATGACCCCACCGCTTTCGCGCACCTGCCGACTGCCATAGCGCTGGCGCAGAGTTTTCAAGTCGATATCCACGGCCAGCACAACGGGGCGATCGCGCGTGTGCCGCGATTTGGAGTGTGCCCGCTGCTTGGCGTAGCTCTTGCCCCGCGAAAACCACACCCGCCGCGAGGGCGACCGCGGCTGAAAGCCGTCGCGGGCGATCTGACGGGCGGAGCGGCGCGTCGTACCGTGATAGACGATCATGATAGACCTCCTGACTAGTCAAAACGTCTGCGGTCAGAATGGCGTTCTCACTTCACAATGTCAAGTTTTTCGTTTGAGCGCACCTAAGTACACGACGCCTGCCCTGAGTGGGTGTTTTTTAGTGTCGCCCTGCCCGCGATCCGAGGGGAAACCCTACGGTCGTGTACTTTATGAGCGCACTAAGCAGCGCAGTTCGGCGAGTGGATCAGCCGGGCAATTCCGTTGGTAATCTCGCACTCGCTCCAGCCATTCAGCCTCCCAATCGCCGCCCTGATAGCGGTGCAACGTCGCCAAGGCACCTACGGCTGCGGCTTGGACGGCCCCAGGCCTTTCATCACTCCAGACGCCCAAACTGTACTCGCGGCGGATGCCGCCCGTAGCCGGATTCCAAGCCGCCTCTACGTGTTGGCGCAGGTAGCACCCCGCCAAGGTGCGGAGGTTCGTCTCCCCACGGCGACCGGCTTCATCCAACATCGCAGTCAGCGCGGCGAGAGCCGACGCGCTATATACGCAGGTTCCCCAGTACTCGTCAAAGTGGAAGAAGTCGCCGCGGACGGCAAAGAGCACCCCCCCCAAGTCCGGGTGGTAGTGGTAGTTCAAGATGGCAGCTACGGCGCGAGCGGCGGCTATTTGCAGTTCGCGGTCGTCACGGGAGTGCAAAAGGTGCGTACACGCGCTGAGCACCTGCGCCCAGTCATTGAGACAGCGCGCCCCCTTGGGCATGGGTTGCCCCTCTGGCGACTCGCCGACGTAATCCGCCGCGTCGCATCGCGCTAGGCTTTGCAACACGAGTGTCCGCGCCCGTTCCCAATATCCACAAGCCGCTAGCCCCTCGGCCAACGCGAGGGAGCCACCGACCACAGTTCCGTCGCATTCACTGCCTTCGGCCACCTCCTCGGCTAGCCTCCGGTAGCGCGGCTGATCCCATAAATGCGATAGCGACCACAACAATTGACCGTCCCGCAGCGCACTCGCTCCGCTCGTCAACAGCGCCTCGACGGACTTGGCAGCCGCCTCGGCGATCCGCTCGGTCATTGCTAGAATTGCCCGCTGCGAGATTCGTATTTGGTCGGCTTACCCAAGCTCTGGCCGCCGGCCATGACCCACTCGGCCACCGTGCGCAACATCTGCTCCGGGCCGACGCGCGGACGGCCAAATTCCGCGCACAAGCGCTGGCTATTCCCCAAGAGGGCGTCTGGGGCCTCTGTGCCCGTGAAGCGAGGCGTTTTGCCCATGATTTTCCCTAGCTGTTCGGCCAACTCGCGCACGGATAAGGCATCCGGGCCGGTCAGGTTGATGACGTCGGCCGGGCTGTGGCACAAGGGGAAGAAGCGGCACAAATAGGCGTTGGCATCGCCCTGCCAAATTTGGTTGACGTACCCCATAGTCAGATCAATCGGCTCTTGCTGCCACACCTTATCGGCCAGATCGCGGATAATGCCATAGCGCGGCTCAGTAGCGTAAAACAGCCGCACAATGACCAAGGGCGTCCCCCGCACCCGCGACGCGTACTCGGCGACCCGCTCGCCGCCCAAGCGCGATTGAGCGTATTCGCCCACCGGCCCCAAATCCCCGTCTTCGGCCGCCCCCGGTCCTGGAGCCTTGGCATACGCATACACGTTGCCCGAACTCACATAGACGATCCGCGACTGGACGTAGCGCGCCATCACCGCGCCGGGCAATGCAGTGTTCATCGCCCAAGTCGCGTCTTCATTGCCCGTGGCTCCAAACTTAAATCCGGCGAGCAAGAGGACGTTGGGCGCATCGGGTAGCTCCTTTAGCGCCTCGTCGGCGAGCAAGTCGCAGGCAATGGTTTGCACGCCGACGCTTTCCAAGTAGCGCCGCTTCTCTGCGTCCGTAAAGCGCGCCACCCCCATCACCTGCTGCGCCCCGGCCCGCACCAACAGCTCGGCCAAGGTCGGCCCCATCTTGCCGCTGACCCCTAACAGCAGGATCGGCCCGTCCAACTGGCGCACGGCCTCCACGACCTCGGGCGTCGGAGTCGTCATGTCGTCGATGAGCGCGGCTTCGCTGACCATATTCACCTCTCTTTTACGCATTGCACGCCCTCAGCGGCGAGGCCGAGGACCAAAGTTCGCGCAGCAATTCCCTCTTTAACCCATGCTTGCTGCATAGCATCAGCCACCTCTGCACCCCGACCGGTCACAAGCGCCAACGCGGTCGGCCCGGCCCCGCTCAACGCCGCACCCAATGCCCCCGCCTCTGTAGCCGCGTCCAACACCGCTTCTAACCCCGGGACTAGGCCCGTTCGATAGGGCTGATGCAACCGATCTTGCATCCCGGTCCGCAGCAGGCTGTAGTCGCCCTGTTGCAGCGCGGCCACCAACAAACCGACGCGCCCGGCATTAAATATCGCGTCCTGCCGCTCAATCCGCTCGGGCAGCACGCTCCGCGACTTGGGCGTGGGCAGGGGAAAATCCGGTATGGCCACGACCGCGGCCAAATCCCTCGGCGGCTCAATCCGCGCCCACGCAACCTCCTCGCCGTCCAAGGCCGCGATGACAATCCCTCCCAACGCGCAAGGCGCAACATTGTCCGGGTGCCCCTCCACAGCCACACCCTGCCGCAAAATCTCCTCCCGATCCAGCCTCATCCCACACAGCTCGGCTCCGGCGGTCAAGCCAGCGACTAGGGCCGCCGAGCTGCTGCCCAATCCGCTAGCCAACGGGATCTGGCTGTCGATTGCCAAGCGCAACCGCCCGGGCGTCTTACTAGCCCGTTCATAGGCACGCATCATTCCCTGATAGACAGCGTTGCGCTCGTCCAAAGGCACACTCCCGCTCCCCTCGCCCGTAGCCACAATCTCCAAACCCTCGCCCTCGCCTTCTTCCACCGCCAAATCCATGTACAATTCCAGCGCCAATCCCAAGCAGTCAAAGCCCGCTCCAAGATTCGCCGACGTAGCCGGTGCGCGTACCTTCACTTGTTTCACTGCCTTGTCCGTGGAGACTCTCTTATCCATCTTTACTGAAACCTTAATCCCGACCCAATAAAACTATGCGTATTGACTCTCATCTGCACGTCTTCGCCCGCCCCAGCGCCGAGTTTCCGCGCGAGGTCACCGCAAGTATGCCCGCCGAGCGCCAAGCACCCGTCGAGGACCTCTTGGCGCACATGGCCGACCACGCCATCGACAAGGCCGTGCTCGTGCAAACCGGCGGCACCAGCTTGGCGCATCACGCCTATTTACAACACTGCCTGCGCACCTATCCAGACCGCTTCTTGGGCATCGGCTTGATTCCGCCCGACGCGGACGCGCCCGCCGATCACATGGATCGCCTCGCTGAAAACGGCTCGATCATCGGCTTCCGGCTCCGCTCGCTCGGCGACTTTTCCCAACCTATATGGGAACACGCCGCCCGCAAAGACTACGTACTCTGGCTCTATCTGCGTGCGCCCTCCGCCCCGCTAGTGCCCCAATTCCTCACGGACTTTCCCCAAGTGCGCGTGGTGATCAATCACCTCATGGTCTGCCCACGCGAAGACCGATTTACTTGGGATGCCAAGGGCCGTCCGCAAATCGACGTGGAGATGCCGCCGCCGACTGGATTCCTCGGCCCCGCGCCCGATTCGTCCAACGTCTGCGTCCACCTGTCGGGCCAATACGCCATGAGCAAGGCGGCCTATCCCTATCCCGACTTAGCCGCTTGGCACCGCAGCCTGCTGTCCGCCTTTGGTGCAGAACGCCTACTGTGGGCTTCGGATTTTCCCTGGATTGTCGCCGACCCCGGCTACGGCGAGTGCGTCGAGGTCCTCGACCACCTGCTGCCCGACCTGAGCAGCGATCAGCGTCAGCTCATCATGGGCGAGACCGCGCGGCGGTTTCTTGGTTTTAGGAATTAATGCGTCGATTCATTCGCCGATTCGGCAATAGATGCGGTGACCGGGTTCCTCATCGGCCTCAAAGGGCACGATCAGCATCCTCTAAGAAGTAGATAAACGCTTGCCCAAGCTCTGTTACCTCCCCGAGGCCTCCTGTAAAAACAAAAAGTCCCCTTGACATTAAATCTTGGATCAAAAGAGGATACTCTGACTCCGAGACATTGTAGTAACTCGGCTGGCGATGCTCAGCGTCTTCTTCTGAGTTTTCTCGTTTCTCAGCCGTCCGTAGATGTTCGGCCAAAATACGCACTTGAGTATCTGACAAGGAAATTAACAGATCTAGAAAGTGATCGTCGAAAGGCGTACCTTCGGCGTGCTGCAACCGGCCCGCGAGTACTGCGGCCAGTTTTCTTCGCTTTTCCTCCGCTCTGACTTTGGCGGCTCGTATCAAGACATCTTCTAGGAAATCGACAAACTCTGGGCTGTGAATATAGGCGACATCAATTTTGTCGGTCTCAAGGGTCTGAAGGCTATCTGCCAGATACCCCACGAACTTTTCGAGACGTTCCTGTTTAAGACGAGCGCGCAGGTCAAAAATAGCCTCGTTTAATGCTGTCCCTATGGACGGAATCGCCCCTAATAGCGAACGAACTACCGATTCAGTCGATTTCATGACGTAGGTTTTTTTAGATAGAGAGGTCGTGGATACTACGCGGCCAGGGTTTTGCTTTTCACTGGCTTTCAAACGGTCCAGCAATCGGTCGAGATCACCATCGCACTCTTCTAACATTTTCTGTCTCGTCTGGTGAATTTCTTCAACGATAGGATCGCGGTTCATATTTCTCCTCCGGGCATCGGAAGTTCTTCCGGGGTAACGACGATAGGAGTACGACCTAGGAACCGTCGTTTCCAAATAAACAGTTGGCATATTGTGCTATTTATAGAACGGTGTATCGTCTCTCCCCGCTTCGTCAGCGCGCAACTTCTTCACCGCCTGTCCCACACCGCGCAGCATCTCCGGCACTCCACGACCACTGACGGCCGAGACCAAAAAGCGCGGTGCGCGCAGATCGGCAAAAGGGTCTTCGAACTCCGCGTCTGCCCCCAGCAAATCGGCCTTAGTCAGCGCAATCCCAGCGGGCTTGTGCCGCATCCCCTCGTCGAAAGCATCCAACTCGCCACGCAGGGCATCCAACTCGCCGCGCGGGTCCGGGCTGGTGCAATCAATGGCAAACAGCAGGATGCGCGTGCGCTCGATGTGGCGCAAAAACCGCATGCCCAAGCCCTTGCCCTCGTGCGCCCCCTCAATCAGCCCAGGCAAGTCGGCCAACACAAAACTCTCGCCCTCGGCCCACTGCACAATCCCCAAGTGCGGCTCCAAAGTCGTAAAGGGATAATCGGCAATTTTGGGACGGGCCGCGGAAAGCCGCGACAGCAGGGTGGATTTGCCCGCATTGGGAAAGCCCACTAGCCCCACATCCGCCAACAACTTCAGCTCGAGCCGCACCACCATTTGCTCGCCCTCGCGCCCAGAGTCGGCACGCCGTGGAGCCTGTACTCGGGACGTGGCAAAGCGAGCATTGCCCCGGCCCCCGCGCCCACCCTCCAGCAGCACCAACTCCTGCCCATCCTCAACCATGTCGCGGATCAGCGCGCCCTTTGCGTCGCGCAAGAGGGTGCCCGGCGGCACGCAGATAATCGCGGGCTCGCCGCGCTGGCCCGTCCGGCGCTGGCCCTCGCCGTGGGCACCGCGACCGGCGCGGATATGGCGTTGGTAGCGGAAGTCGTGCAGTGTGTTGAGTTGAGGATCGACGCGGAAAATTACATCGCCGCCATCGCCGCCATCGCCGCCGTCCGGCCCGCCGCGCGGCACGAACTTCTCGCGCCGAAATGAACAACAGCCATTGCCGCCACTACCCGACTCCACCGTGATGGTCATTTCGTCAATGAACATGGGGTCCGATTAATATTCTTCCGGCTCCGACCGCCATCCGGGTGCCATCGCCTCGTACGTGGCACTTTCCTTGTTCCACGCCAAATCCACCGAACCAATCGGGCCGTTGCGCTGCTTGCCGATGATAATCTGAGCAAGGCCCTCGAGGCTCTCGCCATCGGGGGATTTGAGGTCGTATATCTCCGGGCGATAGATGAACATCACCACATCGGCGTCCTGCTCCAAGCTGCCCGACTCCCGCAAGTCCGATAGCTGCGGACGCTTGTCTGTGCGGCTTTCTACGGCGCGCGACAACTGCGACAAGGCCAAGACCGGCACGTCCAATTCTTTCGCCATGGCCTTGAGGCCGCGCGAGATATGCGAAATCTCCTGCTCGCGGCTCTGCGTTCTAATGTGCCCGCTCATGAGTTGAAGATAGTCGATTATGACCATACCAACCCCGTGCTCTCGCTGCAGCCGCCGCGCCTTGGCGCGCGCTTCGAGCACCGAGATGCCGGGGGTGTCGTCGATGTAGATAGGTGCCCGGGCCAAGCGTTCGATATTGTGCGTTAGGTTCATCCAATCTTCATCGCGCAGCCGCCCAGTGCGCAGCTTGTGCAAATCGACCTTGGTCTCTACGCTGAGCAGCCTCTGAGCTAGTTGCATCTTTGACATTTCCAAGCTGAAAATCGCCATACCAACCCCAGCTTCTACGGCCGCATTGCGCGCCATCGTCAGCGCGAAGGCCGTCTTGCCGACACTGGGCCGCGCCGCGAGGATGATCAGGTCGCCCTTCTGAAAGCCCGACATCTGGTCGTTGAGATCGGCAAAACCCGTATCCACCCCCAAGACCGTGCCCGCCCCCGCGTGGACGCGCTCGAGGTGCTCGAACGTTTCGCCCATCACCTTTTCCAGCGGCTCAAAGCCCTCGCCGATTTGGTTTTCGCTTAGGGTGAAAAGTTTCTGCTCGGCATTGTCGATCAGGGTCTGGACGTCCTCGTCGGCCGCGTACGCTCGCTCAATGACTTCGCTAGAGGTTTCGATCAACTTGCGGCTTAGCGCCTTCTCGAAAACAATCCGCGCGTGAAAGTCGATATTGGCCGTCGTGGCCACTTCAGACCCTAGCTTGGCCAGATAGACGACCCCGCCGACATCGTCGAGTTGGCCGCGGCGCTTGAGTTCCTCGGTCAGGGTTAGCTGATCGACTGCCGTACCCCGCTCAAAAAGATCGGTCATGGCCGCGAATATCCGGCTGTGGGGGGCGTGGTAGAAACAGCTTTCGTCGAGGATTTCAATGGCGCGGACGATGGCCCGTTGCTCTAGCATCATCGCCCCGAGCACGGCCTGCTCGACCTCTACGGCCTGCGGCGGCATCCGCCCAAGATCTTGGCCTCCATTTGGACTCTGGGTCATGATTCAGCTCCCAAAAATTTCAGAGATTGACTCCGTCGTAGAGCTTCCGCACCCGCTTCATGTCCTCCCAAGTCGGGCGCTTCCACTGGGGGTTGCGCAACAGGGCCGCCGGGTGGTACGTGGCCACCAAGGGGATGCCCTCGTAGTGGTGCGACTGATCGCGCAGGCGGCCCATGGGCTCGCGGCTGCGGAGCAGGGTCTGCGCGGCAAAGCGGCCCAAGGTGCAAATGACGCGGGGCTGGACGATTTCGATCTGGCGCTTGAGATACGGCTCGCACTGCTCAATCTCGTCGGGCTGGGGGTCGCGGTTATTGGGCGGGCGGCACTTGAGTATGTTGCAGATATAAACCGCGTCGCGGGACAGGCCCATAGCCTCGATGATCTTGGTCAGCAGTTGACCGGCTTTCCCCACAAAGGGCTGGCCCGTGCGGTCTTCCTCGGCCCCCGGAGCCTCGCCGATGAACATGATACCAGCCGCCGGATCACCGCTGCCAAACACGAAATTCTGCCGCGTCGCGCCCAGCCGACAGCGGGTGCAATCGCAAATCTGTTGGCGAAAGGCATCTAAAGTATCAACCGTCGGTTCCTCTGCTTTATGCTCCACAATCGCCTCCGGTGCGGTGAATTGGGTCCCTTCAAAAGCCACTAAATCGGCGAGATAGCGCCGAGCCTCGGCTAGGGCGTCTGTACGTTGACCGTTCATTAACGTTGGTATCTTCCTTTAGCCTTCTGACTCCACGTCTCTGCTCGACGAAGCTCTCCGCAGAGTCATGGCCGCTTGGCTAAGTTCATATACTCCCTGCTCGGTCCACAAAGATCGCTGCCACTGAGTATAGTCGAACGGTTCTCGTAACAGTAAGGCAATAAAGCGCTCGGCTTCCACCGGCCCCAAGGCTTCTGCTAGGGCATTAAAGCCGCGCACGCGAACCTCGGTATCGGTGCTCATAAGTTATTCTCCCGGACGAACGAGGTTGGATCGATAATCGCAATGTCCTGTATATCTCGCTGACGTTTGAGGAGGTAGTCGTCCGTCGTCACGAAATATGGACATGACCCGGCTATGGCACATGCAATGTGCAAGGCATCCTTTGCTTTTAGTCCTGCATCAGCCAGTTTGTTGGCCTGCTGGAGTATCTGCGGGGTTTCTTCGACATCTATTGTCGCATATTGCCGCCAACGGCTAATTGCCGTGCGTCGCTCGTCAAAAGGGTTGGCTGCATTCTCAAAGTCCAGCATGTAGGACCAGACGAGTTCGAACATACCCCTACGGATACAATCCTCAATGCACAACGTGGCTTCTGCTTCCAATCGCACACGTATCTGCCGCTGGTCGTCAAACGGGCGGTTGAAGCAACAGTTATCGAGGTACACTCTCATATTACCGCTTCCCGCCGCGCCCGCACCCAGTCGAGGATGCGGTCGGCGACTGCGGACTTGCTCAGCAGGGGCAGGGCTTCCTCTTGGCCCTCAACGTCGATCAGAGTAACGCGATTGGTGTCGCCGGCGAAACCAGCGCCCTCCTCGTTGAGCATGTTGAGCACGATTAAGTCGCCTCCCTTGCGCACCAGCTTCTCCCGCGCCCGCTCCGGCCCTTTTTCTGTCTCCATCGCAAAGACGACCAGCAATCGCGGCCCCTTGCGCTGACCTAGCCCGGCGGCAATGTCCGGGTTTTCGACCAATTCGATAGAGCGGGACGCCGCGCTGCGCTTAATTTTCTGCGCGGCTACCTCCTTGGCGCGGTAGTCGGCCGGGGCTGCCGCCAAAATCGCCCCATCTACTTGCTCAAACAAGGTTTCGACAGCGCGCTGCATGTCGAGCGTCGAGCGCACCCATTGCCGCTCCACACCAGCGGGCGCGGTCAGTGCAGTCGGCCCGGAAACCAGCCATACCTGCGCCCCACGCGCCGCGGCCCGCTCGGCTAGCGCATAGCCCATCTTGCCCGACGAGCGATTGGAAATAAAGCGCACCGGATCGAGGTCCTCGACCGTGGGACCGGCCGTTACCAGCAGCTTCAGCCCATCCAAGTCACCGCTGCAATGCGCCGCTACCGCCGCGACTAACTCCGCTGGCTCGGGCATCCGCCCGCGGCCCACCGCACCCGACGCCAAAGGCCCCACCCCCGGCTCAAGCAAGTGGAACCCCCGCTCTGCCAAGGTCTGCACATTGGCCTGGACCGCGGCATTGGCGAACATGTTCTCCTCCATCGACGGTGCCAGCAGGACGGGCACATCCGCGCACAGCAATACCGAGGAGAGCAGGTCGTCGGCCAAGCCGCCGGCGACGCGCCCCAAGCAGTGCGCCGTGGCCGGAGCTACCAAAATCAAGTCGGCCCACTCGGCCAACCCCACGTGCAGAACGGGAAATTCCGCGTCGCGGCCGAACAAGTCGCTGTGTACCACATGGCGAGAAAGCACTTCTAGCGTCTTGGGCGCGACAAACTCGCCAGCCGCGCGGGTCAGCACCACCCGCACTTCGGCCCCTTCAGCCATCAGCAGCCGCACGATCTCCGGCGTCTTGTACGCGGCAATGCCGCCGGTGACTCCGAGCAGGATGTTGCGCCCTTGCAAGCTCATGGCTGATCGAGGCGCGCTAAGATGTGCGCACAGGCGGCTTGGGGGTCGCAGCATTCGGTATCGACGACCAAGTCGTACACCGACAAGTCGCTGATGGCGATTTGGTGATGCGCGGCGTAGCGCTGGGCCTCGGACGCCTCGCGCTGGCGCGTTTCCTCTAAGGCTTGCGCCAGCGGCTTGCCCTCGCGCTGCCCTACGCGCTCGGCTCGCACGGCGAGCGCCGCTTGCAGCCAGACCTTGAGGGCCGGAAGCTGGTGCCGCTGGGCCATCCAGCCGGTGAGCCGCCCCTCGACGACGACCGGCGCGCTCGCCCGCGCTTGCTCGACCAGGCGCACATCGAGCTGGCGGTCGATGCAGCCATCGGCTTCGGCCCGCTGGCCAAACTCGGCCAAGCTCACGCCCGCTTCTTGGGCCAGCCGCCGAAAAACAGCCCCCGCATTGACATAAGCCCAGCCCAACCGCGCACACAGCCGGTCGCACACCGTAGTGGTGCCGCTGCCAGCTAAGCCGCTGATGGTGATGATTTGCACGGATGCCATGAATTCCTCACGCTAAGTTTTGCACCTGCTCGCGCAGCCGCTCAATCTCTTCTTTGATCTCGACTATCCAATGGGCAATCTCGGCGTCGGCGGCTTTGGTGCTGATGGTGTTGGCCTCGCGGTGCATTTCCTGCAAGAGAAAGTTCAAGCGCTTGCCCACTTCGCCACCCTGCGCCAAGGCATCGAGGAACTGGGTATTGTGGCTGCGGAAGCGGACGATTTCCTCGACGGTGTCGCTGCGCTCGGCGATCAGGGCAATCTCGGTGGCGAGGCGATCTTCGGCAACCGCCCCAGGCGCGAGCAGAGCGGCGATCTTTTCCCGCAACCGCTCGGCCACCTCCCCACGAGTCGCCTGCGCTCGCTCAGCCACGCGTTCCAGATGCGCCCCCACTGCCTCGACGCGGGCGCGCAAATCCGCGGCGAGGGTGTGTCCTTCGGCCTCGCGCATGGCCACCAACTCGGCCAGCGCTTGGTCCAACCCCACCCGCAGCACCTCTTGCACGACCGCGCTATCTAGCACTGTGGCTTGGACGCGAAAGAGATTGGGCAGCTTCGCCAACAGCACCCGCTCAATTCCCACATTAAAATGTTCTAGTCCACTAAAGCGAGCAAAAAACGCTTTGTGCAGCGGCAGCGTAGCCCGGCTCGCCGCCGCTTCGCTCTGCGCCAATTCTGCTAGCCGCCGCAGTTGGGCCAGGTAGTGCTTGGCGGCTTCCTCGTCTAACTGGGGCAGGGCCTCGGGCTGGTTTTCCTCTTCCCAAGCGAGGTGCACGTTTATTTTGCCGCGCCTGACCTGCGCCTGAATCCGCTCGCGGATGGCTAGCTCAAAGGGCTGGAGATCAGCCGGGCAGCGCACCTGTATGTCGAGATAGCGGCTGTTGACCGACCGCAGTTCAACGGCGAGCCGCAAACCTCGCCGTTCGGCTGCGGCGCGGCCAAAGCCGGTCATGCTGTGAATGGAGGCTGGCTCGGTCATAATTGGTTCTCGCAAGGTTTAAGGTACAATCTGATGTTACGCAGTCGTCATGGTCTGCGGCTTTCTGCCGCACCGCCCCTACTTTCGATGCCTACTTGCGCCGACATGACAAAGGCTATGCACCATCCGTTAGTAGTGGACGAAGGTGATAGCTGGCGTTTAGTTGCTCTTGATAGGCTCAATCGTCCATATAGACCGGCGGGGGCAGAATTTCAAGCGAGCAGAAGGGCACTGCGTCGGCGACGGGTTTGGCCGCGCCGAGGGGTGGTAGCTCGTAGGGATCGGCGGCGGAAAAATCAACCGTGTAGCCCAGATCGCTCAGCGCGCCAAGTGTTATGGCTGAAAGAGCATCACCCGTGCGTAGTTCCAGAAGCCCATGGGCTCCCCCTCTCCAAAAATCTAGTGCCATAAGCTCGTGGGCTAAAACGCCCGCGCGCCAATGGCCTCCATCTAGTTCGGTTGGTACTTTTGCGCCTCGGTACTCTCGGCCCCCGGCTTGATCAAAAGCTGCAATCGCTTGCGGCCCGGCAAAATGAGTATCGGCATTTAAACCACGAAGCATTCCGCCCTCGTCCCAGAGGGTACCGATGCCCAAGACGTGTCCCATTTCATGACGCCCTATATCCCATAGATCATCGAATAGAGTAGAAAGGTCTTTGTGAATTCCGATACAACCAACAATCGGCATGGCGCTTGGGCGCAATATCAAAGGCGCCGCATAGCCCAGCAACCCCGGCCTTAGAAGCTGTGGGACCTTATCCGTTAGGTCAAACTTCGTTATATACACTCGCAGGTCATCTATTTGTTCGCCCGCAGGTATAGTAATCGAATGATCGCCGCATCTTACATACCATTCAACAGAAGACTCGGTATCTGGTAGTTCCGTCTGTATGGCCAATTCCCAACGATTGGCAATACGGTGCCATATCTCCTGTTCGGCCTCGGTGAAATCATCAAGAAAGACTAACTCAATACGGAAGGGACTTTCCACATCTGGAGATACATCCTCTGGAGATAATATATCCGTATTTGGAGCGATATATCCCGGGGAAAAAGATACATCGACACCACGGCTTTGAAGGGCCGGGATATGCTCGTTGAGCGAGGTTGTACTTAACGGATTGTCCTCCGCTCGTAGCTCTTCCAAATTAGGTAATGCCCGCACTGGGGTGAGATCCGATATCTGATTGATACTAAAATATAACTTTTTTAGCTGAGTTAAGTTTCTCACGGGTGTGAGACCCGATACCTTATTGATACTAAAATACAACCGTTCTAGCTGAGTTAAGTTTCTCACTAGCGTGATATTAGATACCTGATTGGCCGTAAAATATAACTCTTTTAGCTGGGTTAAGTTTCTCACGGGTATGAGATCCGATACCTTATTGATACTAAAATCTAACCGTTCCAAGTTAGTCAGGTTCTCCACGGGTGTGAGATCCGATACCTGATTGTACGCAATACCCAACCTTTTTAAGTTAGTTAAGTTGGCCAATGGAGAAAGATCCGAGACCTGACTGTACGAAATATCTATCCGTTCTAAATTAGTTAAGTTGGCCAATGGAGAAAGATCCGAGACCTGACTAAAAAGAATATCCAACCTTTTTAAGTTAGTTAAGTTAGCCAATGGAGAGAGATCCGAGACCGGACTGACCGTAACCTGTACTAGTCTTGGTATGGGATCAAATGTCCAACCAAAAGCAAGAATATCAACTTGTAGCTGGATCTTGGTTTGGTAGCTTTCCGCTGGAGAGAGGAGACCGGCATTATCGCCACGAGTAGCATTGCCACGAATCTCTAACCGTTCCAGCTTCGTTAAGTGGGCCAACGGAGAAAGATCAGATCCCTTACGAAAGCTGCCAAGATATAAATGTCGCAGTTCGGCTAAGTTCTTTAATACAGAGAGATCAGTAGCCGAAGTGCTAAGAAATAAATTCTCCAGCTTCGTTAAGTGGGCCAACGGAGAAAGATCAGGCGCCCCAGTGACAGATAAGTGTTTCAGGTTCTTCGCTGTTTCTAAGCCTTTGAGACTCTCAGTTCCTCTCAAAAGTGATCGTAGCGTACTCATATCAGCTTGAGTGATCGTCTCACCGGGTCTTTTCCCTAATGCTTGCTCTACCTGTTCCCTTAGACGCCTATCTGGAATAAAAACCACAGCAGACGGCGAGGAGTCCGAGCTGGACGAAACCGAGGAGCTATCAGACGCCGACGAACTATCCGGTGCCGCCGAGGCGGTACTGTCGGCCGCCGTATCCTCTTCTGACTCTGGGAGGACGTCGAACAGGTCGAACAGATCGGCCAAGTCGTCGCCGGTGCTTTTGCCGGCCGGGGCCGTCGGCGGCTGATCTTTCGCGCAGGAAAGACCCCCCAAGAGGACGAAAAGGAGCAGTAAGCAACACATGGAAAACCTCCGTAAATAACGGGTAGGATCAATCGTCCACATAGATCGGTGGGTGAATTCCAACCCCGCAGAAGGGCACCGCGTCGGCGACGGGTTTGGCTGCGCCGGGGGGCGGTAGCTCGTAGGGATCGGCGGCGGAAAAATCAACCGTGTAGCCCAGATCGCTCAGCGCACCAAGCGTTATGGCTGAAAGATCACCCCAAGCCCACTGTGTCATAAGCTCACTGCTCATGACACTCCCTCTCCAATGGACTTTATCAAACGAAGGGTCGCTATGGCGTTGTACTGGAACTTTTGCGCCTTGATAATCGGTGCCCCCGGCTTGATCGAATGCCGCGATCGCTTGCGGCCCGGCAAAATGAGTATCACCATGTAGATTGCGAAGCATACTGGCCCAAGTGGTACCGATTCCCAAAACGTGTCCTACTTCATGGAGCCCTATCTTCCATATATTATGAAAATCCTCCTGATACTCGTTAATTCCGATACAACCAATAATCGGCATCAAACTGCCTGAGCGCGATAGTTCGATACCCCCATAGCCACCCACGGCTCGTCCATAAGGGTCTATATGGTCAAAACTCGTGATATAAATTCGTAGATCATCTATTCGTTCTCCGGCAGATATGTTAATCGAGTGATCGCCGCACTGTAGATTTCTCCTAGCAGAAAACGTATAATCGGGAAGGTCCATCTGTATCGCCGCTTCCCAACGATAGACAACTTGGCGCCATACCTCCTGTTCCATCTCTGTGAAATCATCAAGAAAAACTAACTCAATATCGAAGGGACTGTCGCTATCCCCAAATAGACGGATTTTAGAAAACTTTACCTCAACACCCCGGTCTTGAAGAGCTGGGATCTGTTCGTCGACAGCAGCATCACTTAAAGGATTGTTCTTGATATCTAAAAAGCGCAGCTTGGGCAAGTTGGCCAACGGCGACAAATCCGAAATGGCATTGAAATTAAGATATACCTCTTGCAGATTCGTTGCAGTTTCTAAGCCGACTAGACTCTTAATATTTTTACCAATTACCCACAAGTTCACGAACGTTTCCATCTCGGCTTGTGTGATCGGCTGCCTATACTGCTTCTTTAGATGCGCTTCTATAAGGGTCCTCAGCGCCACATCCGGGATCGAGATCGCCACCGAATTGGGTGGCAAGAGATAGGAAGGCACGACCTCGACCCCCCGGCGTTCAAGGGCTGGAATCTGTTCGCCGGCAGCAGCATCACTTAAAGGATTGTTCTTGATATCTAAAAAGCGCAGCTTGGGTAAGTTGACCAACGGCGACACATCCGAAATCTGATTGCCATTAAGAATTAGATAGCGCAGATTGACTAAGTCGGCCAATGGCGTCAGATCCGAAATCTCGTTGCCACCCATTGCTACGTTTTGCAGATTTGTCGCCGCTTCTAAGCCGACCAAGCTCTTAATTGGTACGTATCTATCTATACCCCGGAAGTTTCGGGTCTCCAGCAGATTCACGATCTTCTTCATCTCGGCATGGGTGATCGTGGCCCCGCGATTCTTCTTTAGCACCTTCTCGATGTATCGGCGCAGCGCCTCATCCGGGATGGCCACCGCCGCCGTCTCCTCCTCCTCGTCTGCCAGCACCTCGTCGTTCTGTTCCGTCTCGCTAGCGATACTTTCTACTGCAACTTCATGCGTGAGTGTGTACTGAGTGGTGACCCAATCCGAAGGCTCCCATCCTGCAGAAGCCAAAGACCGCACGCGATAATCATACGTGGTATCTCGAATCACATTGACGTTGTACGTGCGCGCTTCGGTTTCATAAGAAAAATTGTAGGTTGCATTCGAGCGGCGTTTAAATTCGACGTTATAACGCCCACTGAAACCTGCATCGGAAGAGGGGGCATACCATCTTATATCGACAGAATGCCCATCCCCTTCTTCAACGCGTAAGGAACGGGGAGGGTCAACCTGGTTCGTACGTACTTTTCCAGCGGGATTGAGCGGACCACGATCCTTCTCGCAAGCGAAAAGAAACAACAAGAGTAAAGTGAAAATCATCATTTGAAACTCCTTTCTAGCGGCAAATACACCCCGACCTCATGGATAGGCCTGCATTCGGACGCCTAGTTTGTACGTATCCTACGGTCATCGAATCAGGACCATTTTGTTCATCAGGACTTGCTTGCGGGTTCGTAGCTGATACAGGTACACCCCCGAGGTGACCGGGTGTCCCTGCTGATCGCGGCCGTCCCAGTCAACGGCGTGATAGCCGGCTTTCAATACGTGCTGGTCCCACAGGGAGCGCACCCCTTGCCCGGCCATGTTGTAGATGGTCAGGGAAACCGGGCCGCTAACGGGTAGCTGGATATGCAGCGTCGTGGTTGGATTGAACGGATTGGGTGCGGCGATGGCGGCGAGCACGGCGCTGAACCTACTAAGGACATCCTTCATCAATTGGTACTTTCTGTTGGTTTGAGAACGGATTGAACACGCTGATTAGCGGCATAACGTAACCCCTTGGGCAAAAAAATTCTACCTGATGTTACGCATCAAGTGGCCGGTGGTTGGCTTCTGGCCCGTCCCATCCGGGATCGAGGGCGGCAAGGCCGGTGTCCGATATTGAGCACGCCGCGTAACAGCAATTAGGAAAGTCGTTAAGGAGTAAACCCGATGCAAGAGAGGATTGGCCGCCTCAGCGGCCCGGATCCACGGCAATGCGGACGATGGCCGAAAAGCCGACCAGTTGCGCCAGCGTTTGGCCCTCGGTCGTGAATTTCCACAGCACGTCATCGGTCGCAATCCAAGCCCGCTGTTGCACGGGGTCAAAGGACAGGGCGCTGCCGCCGGGCACGTCGGTCCAGTGCTGCTCCAAAATCCCGGCGGCCGAAAACACCGCCAAATCCCGTTCCCCCAACACCCAGCAGGCTCCGCTTGCATCATCCACGGCCAGTCCCACGGCTGCGGCAAAAGGCAATTCCACGTAGAGGATGGTGCCCGCACGATCCAACCGCGCCAAGCGGTGCCCCTCACCGCCCAACAGCCACGCATCTCTCCCGGTGCCTGCCACCAGCGCCTTGGGATCTGCCAGCACGTGGAATTCTGCGGCGTGGGTGCCATCGGTCTGGTAGAACAGCACGCGGCTTTGGGCTTGGTCGGCGATCCAGCAGCCTCCGGCCTGCGCGGCCAACGCCACCGGCTGGGCAAAGGAGGCATCGACCGGAATGAGGGCCAGCGAATCGGCCGCGTCCAAGGAAAACCAAAAGACCCGCTGTTGCCCCTCGTCGGCTAGCCAGCCAATGCGCGCGGCAGTGTCAATGGTCAGGGCACCGGGCCTCTCCACCGCCGCGCCCAGCGCAGCCAACGCGCCGTCTTCCGCAATCCGGTACAACCCGGCAAACCCCCGGTCGCTGACCCAGCACGAACCATTGGCCACGTCGAGCGCAATCGCCGCCAAGTCGAAAAAGCGCCCCTGGGCAAAATATGCACTGCGCGCATCCGCGCTGATTTTCCACACCAGCCCGGCGTGGCGATCGGCCACCCAAGCGACTTCTGGGCCGGGCGTAGCAGACACCGGCCTGCCGCTGGGGCGCTCGGCTTCCCCGGCGACGAGCAAGCTGAGCTGGTACTCGTAGCTCGTCCCGTTTTGCACGCCTCCGTCCGCATACGCGGTCGCGTCTGGTGCCAGCACCGGGGTGATCGGCTCCCACTCGTTCCCAGGCAGACGGCGGTAGAGTCGGTAGCCTTCGATGTCGGAAAAGTGGGAAAAGTCCCATTGCAGCTCCACCTCGCCGTCGAGTGCCAAGGCCGTCAAGGCGCTAAACGACTCGCTCTGCAGGTCTTGGGCTTGCGGGTCGAGGGGGTTGCGCCGCGGGCGGTCGCTGCAAGCTAAGACCAGTGCCCCGAGGCAGCACCCTATCCAGAGACAGCTTCTCACGATCTAGACCTAAAAAAGAGCAGGTATGAGCTGAGTACCAAGCCTACCTCCATGCCGACGAACGCTGCGCCCGTCACGCGATCAAAGCGCTTGGCCTCGGCCAATTTTCGCTGCTGACGCACCACACTGGCCGAGCGCAAATAGCGGTCGTACGCGGCGTCGGCCCGCTCCTTGCTCCAGTAGGCCACCGCACCGGCCCCCACGGCCAAGGCCGCGCTCAAGTAGAGCTTTTTGCGCGAGCGTTTCTCCTTGCTCGGAGCCGCAGACGCAGTTGGCATCGACCGTTGCCCAAGCATCGGCTGCTCGGCCCATTGCGCCGCTAAAGCTGCTTCCAACGGAGCTAGCCGACGAGGTAGCTCTAACGGCTCGGCCCAAGTCGGCACACCTGCAAGCAATAAGCACCAAGCAATCGTCTTTTTCATGCCGTTTCCCTCGCTCAGCGGCGTCCAAACACGTGGAGAAGCCGCTTCTCAGTGGCGACGGCGACGACCTGTGCGCCCAAAGACACCGGGGCCAAGACGGGGCCGTCCAATCGGTATTTCCACAACAGATGGCCGTCTTGCAGATCCAAGGCGTAGAGATGGCCGTCGCTGGAAGCGCCATACGCGGTGTGCTCGGTGGCGGCTGGACTGCTCCGCACCACCCCCTCAGTGGCAAACGTCCACCGCACTTCTCCGGTGGCCGCGTCTAGTCCATAGAAGGAGCGGTCAGCACAGCCTATTACCAACACGCCTGCCGCTAGCGCCAACTCCGCGGTCGGCAGCGCGCCCAAGGCCCGCTCCCACACCACCTGACCCGAGTCGCGTCGGGCCGCTAGCACTCGGCCAGAAGCTGTCGCCGTAACTATATGCACACCAGTAGGTACAGGACGCGACCTCACAGCTTCCCCCAAGCTCGTGCGCCAGCGCTCTTTGCCGCTTTCCGCACTCAAAGCCACCAAGTCCCCGGACGCCGTGCCAGCAAACGCGAGATCGCCGCTCAGCGCCAATCCGGTCCGCGGCCGACCGCCCAATTCAGCGTGCCACAGCACATGCCCGTCGTCCAGACGCAGCGCCTGCACTGTGCCCTCTTCATCCACCGCAATCAGGGTATCGCCGCGCACGACCGGCACCTGACAGAACGTTCCCTCGTGCCGCCAAAGCTCCGCTGCTGTCCGCCGATCCAAAACCCGCAAGCTAGGCTTGCGGCCCAGCACCCCCAGCGCGTACCGCGCCCCGGCCAACTGCCCCGGGGCACACGCCATCTTGTCGTATCCATGCTTGCCCAACTGGGTGCCATTGCGCCGGTCCAACGCATAGAGGGTCGGCTCCGTCGTCAGTTGGAGGATCAAATCACCGGCAAAGAGCGCGCCGCCCAGCGGCGAGCCGTCCATTTTGTGCGTCCACAAAAGTTGCAGCGGCGGCTCAACCTCCACTGCGCTGCGCCCCGGCTCGCCGAGGTAGAGCACCTTTTCGCCACAGGCTGTCAACAGGCAAAATCCGAGCAAGGCGTAGCGCATTTAATAATCCCAGCCAAAGAAGAAATCCCAGCGCGTGTCGCTATCTATGGACTTGAAGTCCGTGCGCCGCGCCGCATCCAAGCGAAAGACGAAAACCCCGCCCAAGGCCAAGCGCACCCCCGCGCCAAGCGCCGCGCGCCATTGCTCGAAGTCGGAGTTCCACGCATTGCCCACGTCGAAAAAGAGCGCACCGCGGAAGGCGCTAAACTCCATGGCCCCAAACGGAAAGCGGAGCAAGAACCGATCGACCAAGGGGAAGCGCAACTCTTGGTTGTACAGCACCATCTTGCTGCCCCATAGCGAGCGCCAGCGGTAGCCCCGCAGCGTCCAACTGCCCCCCAAGGAGAAAAACTCGGGCACCACGCCGGTGGAGCGCCGACCCATCAGGCGCACGGCCAACGCGCTGCGCGGCGAGAGGCGGAAGTAGTGCCGGTAGTCGCCAAAGAGCGTGATATTGAACCGCCGCGAGGTCTTAAAGTCGATCGTCTGCGCCAGCCCAAGGCTGTAGCGCCGGCCCTCCAGCGGCCCGGTCGGAATCCACAGGCTCGTGTCGTGGGTATAACTGACGTAGTTGTTGGCCAGCCAGCCCGACAGCTTCCGCCCCTCGAATTGTCGGTCGATTTCAGCGTGGCGCAGCGAGAGCCGGGTGTCGATGCGGTCGTGCTGGGAAAAGGGATAGCTCAACCCCACGTGGCCCCCTAACCGCTCTTCGCGCACAAACCGGCCAAAGCGGCTCGAAAAGCGGTCGTTGAGCCGAAACACGCCCCAATACGCGTTGAGCCGCTGGCCGAGGTGGAAGCGCGTCAAGGCCACGTTCAGGCCGTCGAAGAAGCCGGATCGACTGTCGGCAATGTGCGAGAGCACGAAGTAATACTGATCGTTGCCCAACACGTCGCTCAGCGCCACTTGAATGCCGCCCGAGGTGCCAAATTCCGGGTCCTGCGAGATCTGGCCCTGGGCTATGTCGAAGCTCATCTTGCGCTCGTAGGGCTGGCTGGCAACCTCGCTCTGGCCGTGCAGGCTCGCCAGCGACCACGGCTCGGCCTGGGCCTCTTCCACGCGCTGATAGCTGACCTCCGCGCTGTCGGCCCAATCCACGGCCAGCTCGTAGATTTGGAAGCCGCCGCTCTCATAGCCAGAAAAGAGCAGGTGCTGGTCATCGGCCAATAGCACCGGATCAAATGCGCCCGTCAACACGTGGGTCAAGCGCCGGGTCGTAGTGCGTTCGCCCGTTAGCTGCAAGGCATAGATGTCGTACGCACCCGCGCGGTCGGAGCTAAAGACGATGCGCTGGCCGTCCGGCGACCAGCGCGGCTGTCCGTCGTTGTGCTCACCGTGGCTGAGGGCCGAGATCTGCTCGGTCGCCAAATCGTATAGGAACAGGTTGTAGCGGCCGCGCCGCCCCCCGGACCAGCGGTCGGAGCTAAAGACGATGTGCTGACCATCCGGCGACCAGTCGGGCTCGCGGTCGTGATAAATGTCGCGGCATAAAGCGCGGAGGCTATCGCCGGTTACATCGACCAGATAAATGTCGGTCCAGCCCCCTTCGTCGCTGCCGGCAAAGGCCAGCCGCTGCCCGTCGGGCGCAAACGACGGCGACGCCATCGCGACGATTCCGGCAAACGACAAATCCTCCACCAAGCGTTTTTGTTCCACGTCCCAGATGTACAGGTGATCGCGGCCGCGGCTTTTGGCTGCAAACGCCAGCCACTTGCCGTCCGGGGAAGCGGCCAGCCGCGTCGCAAGCGGGTGCAGGGACTCAAAGACCGGCAGACGCTCGCCTTCGACTACGACCTCGGGTTCGCTGCCGTCGCGGCGCGTGCGGACGATTTGCGTATAGCCTTGATCGTTGCGGAAGTGGTAGAATGCGCTGCTGTCGCCGGGGACGATTTCGGGCTTGATGTTAAAGCCGCGCTGCGTGCGGGCGGTGGCCAATTCAGATGGAGGATCGCGGTCGGCAATCGCCGGCAGGTGGCGCTTGTGCAAATGGTATTGCCAAGCTTGGTCGAACTTCTCTAAGCTCTCGCCGGTCGTAATCGCAAAAATTTCGCCAAAGGTCTCGCCGCGCCACCAATTGGCAAAGAGCTGTTCGAACACGTCGGCTCCGTGCCGCGCCGCCATAAAGTGGCAGATCGACTCGCCTTCCTTGTACATCTGAAAGGTGCCGTAGATGCGGTACATCTCGGCGATGGACACCAGCCGCCGCGCAAAGAGCGCATCGCGCACCACCATGTCGCCAAAGCTGTTGCGCTCGCTCGACCAGTACTCGGCCAGCCCTTCGGAAAACCACAGCGGCGCCGGGCGGAAGTCCAACACCCCGTGCTGCGCCAACACCCGCGCGATGCGGTCAAACGTAAAGACGTGGACCAACTCGTGGTGCAGCACCCGCTCGAACTCGGGCAGGGAGCCGCTCAGCGGCAGCGCGACCCGCCCCTTGAGGTATTCGGTGAAACCCGCTACCCCCTCGGGCAGGAGATTGGGGATGATATTGGTCTGTTCAAAGTAGATGTGCGAGGAATAGACCACCAGCGGCACCCGCCGCTGCACTGTATGGGCGAACTTCTTTTCCAAATCGGCGAACTGGCGCTCGGCCATTTGCGCGGCGTACGCGGCCAACTCCTCCTCTTCGGCAAAGAAGTACACGTCAAAGTGCGTGGTCTCCATTTTCCGCCACGCGAATTCCGCGTACTGCACCTTGTTGCGGCCAAAGCCCTGACCGAAGGCAGCCGAGGCCATCAGCAGCCAACCGAGCGCGACCCAAGCTAAATAGCGCATTGCAGCGGCGCTCAGTGCAATTCGCGCACAAACGACGGGCTAAACGCGCCGCGCGCTACTTCGGAGACCGGCCCCTTCATCGTCAGGTCGTAGCTTGCGCTCACGTCGATGTGCAACGTTCCGCCCGGGGCCTTAACCGCAACCGGACTTTTGACCAAGCCCAGCCGCACCGCCGCACACGCAGCCGCACACGCCGACGACCCCGAGGCCTGCGTTTCACCAGCACCGCGCTCCCAGATCAGGATGTAGATCGCGTGCGGCCCCACGGGCACGGCGAGCTGTACGTTGGTGCGCCGGGGGAAGAGCGGGTGATTTTCCAGCTCCGGCCCCAAAGAGCGCAGCTCGTCTTCGGTCCACCGAGCGCCCTGCTCGCGAAAGACGATGCAGTGCGGATTGCCGACGCTGACGCCGGTAAAGGTCAAGGTCTGCCCGCGGACATCAATCGGCTGCGCGATCAGCTCTTCGGCTTCCAGCGTGCAGGGCAAGGCTTGCGGCGCAAACGTCGCCCGCCCCATCTGCACCGTGGCGGTGCTGGCGTCGCCATGCTGATCAATGTGCAAATCAACGCGTACTAGGCCGCCCTCTGTATCGACCGTGAACTGCTGCTTTTGCACTTGGCCGGTGGCGTGCAGGTAGCGGGCGAATATCCGCAGGCCATTGCCCGATTTTTCCGCCTCGCTGCCGTCGGGGTTGTAGATTTTCAGGCCAAAGTCGGCCTTCTGCGAGGATGCCAGCGCGAGGATGCCGTCGCTGCCCACGCCCCAATGGCGGTCGCAAATTGTGCGGATATTGTCTGGCGTCAGCTCAAAGCTGAGGGCAACCGGATCGACGGCAATGTAGTCATTGCCGAGGCCGTGGCCCTTGAAAAATTCGTTTTCCATATGTTCCCTTTCTCGTTTGTCTT
Organism: Candidatus Latescibacterota bacterium; assembly: GCA_965233785.1. Taxonomy (GTDB): domain Bacteria; phylum Latescibacterota; class UBA2968; order UBA8231; family UBA8231. The sequence continues at coordinate 5,853,016 of OZ247580.1, read as the reverse complement.
GCAAAACTTAGGCCCCTGCCCAAGCAGGGTCAATCCGAGTTGCCGAGGGGTATCCAGCCGGTATATTAGCCCTCATGTTGTGCTTCGTAGTAGCCCTCGCAGCCGAGGCGCGCCCGCTGTTGGCTTCCCACCGCCTCCAAGGCGTGAGCGGCCATCCCTATCGCATCTGCGCGGGCGAGCAGACGCACCTGATCGTCTCCGGCGTCGGCAAAGTGGCCGCCGCCGCGGCTACGGCGTACCTGCGCGCGCTGATCGGCGATACACCGGCGGCTTGGCTCAATATCGGCATCGCCGGCCACGGTAGCCAAGCGGTGGGCACGCCTCGGCTGGCGCACAAGGTCGTGGATGCCGCCAGCGGCAAGCCTTTCTATCCCACCTTCACCGCGCCCCCACCCTGTCGCACCACCTTGCTACACACCGTCGATCGCGTGCAACCGGCTGTTGGCGACGCGGCGTACGACATGGAGGCCAGCGGCTTTTGCGAGGCCGCGCAACGCTTTGCCACCAGCGAGCGGATTCACTGCCTCAAGGTCGTCTCCGACAACCCGCAATCCTCCTATCAGACACTTAATGCGGATAAAGTAGAGGCGTTAATAGAATCCCAACTCGATACAATCGCCCAAGTTGGCGAACACCTGCAAACACTCAGTCAGCAACTCCACGCGCTACACGCCGACCCACCCGGATTTGCCGAGCTAACCGCCCGCTGGCAATTTACCGCCACGCAACAGCACCAGTTGCGCGGCTTGCTCACGCGCTGGCAGACGCTGGCACCGGCAACCCCTGCCGTCAACGACGACTTGCTGGCCTTGCAAAGGCGCGATGAGGTGTTACGTTATCTTCAACGGCAGCTAGCGGACATGGAGTTCACCTTAATCTATTGAGGATGGAGGAGTGAATTCAGGATGAATAGTCCCCAAAGATATAACGCGCTAAGTCTCTTCTCTGGGGCCGGAGGAATGGATATAGGCGTACAGGATGCGGGATTCGATATTCTAGCACAGATAGAAATAGACGAACACTGCTGCAACACACTACGTGCGGCAAGAGAACGCGAAAAAAGAGATACTAGGATTATTGAGTCAGATATTAGAGAGATCGATCCAGCCGAACTTCGCAAAGACCTACACCTAGAGAAAGGCGAACTCGATCTTCTTTTTGGAGGCCCCCCGTGTCAATCTTTCTCCTTAGCAGGAAAGCAACTTGGCTTAAAAGACGAGAGAGGTATGTTACTATTCGAGATTGTTCGGTTTTCCACAGAGCTAGAACCAAAGGTGATTTTAGTTGAGCAAGTAAAAGGGCTTCTCTCATCAAAAGGATCCGAGCAGCGAAGAGGCGAAATTTTTGAGAAATTTTTAATAGCCTTAGAAAATGCTGGTTATTCTTCCAAATGGAGAGTTGTTTTAGCCGCAGATTACGGCGTACCTCAACTGCGAGAGAGATTATTCGTAATCGCCACGCTGAAAAGAAACGGCTTCCTCTTTCCAGAACGAACATACGCACCGCTAGAAGAATGTAATGGATTGTTCTCGTATAAACCTCATGTCGGTATCGGCTCCGTAATTGAAAATCTAGGAACACCTTCACCAAAAATTAGGGGAACTACTTTCTACGACCGCGAGGACGGCCACGTCGATGTAACGCCAGATAGGGACCGGGAACGCATCGCACAGGTTCCCGAGGGATCATATTTGGCAGCTCATCCTCACTTAGGTAAAAAATTACTCAGAGGTCTTAAATCAAAAGACACCACAAAGTATTTAAGGCTGCATAGGGATAGACCTGCTAATACATTAAGGTGCGGAGAGATTTTCTATCATCCCATCGAAGATAGGTATCTCACGCCACGGGAATATATGAGAATCCATGGCTACCCCGATTCGTATATCCTAAAAGGACCTATACGCAGCAGAACGGGCACCGTAAAAAACTTAGACCAGCATAGGCAAGTTGCAAATTCAGTCCCACCCCCTCTTGCAGAGGCACTAGCGAGCAAAATTTTCGAGTACCTAAATGAGTAAGATTTTTGAAGTATTTGGCCATTCATTAACCTCAAGTCATCCTGACGCGATTGATTGTCGCACGAGGGCTTGGTGTCCATTCATGGAAAGTGAATGCGATGGTGGAGGCAATAGACATCTCTCTGTTTTGCAGTTGCAAGACCATCCGCAATTAGTTCAGCAATTTTCTGGAAAAAAGGATGTTCATGTTGGTGTCTGCTCACTCTTGGTGCGTGAAAAACCTTGGATTGTTTGCCCTAGGCGCTTATTCGCCCTTCGGGATTCCAACCTTTCTCAGCTTCAAACAAGAATTCGAGAAGACCTGATCCGATGCAGTGAATTGGATCGAGCAATAGAATACCGGGCATGGTCTGAGGTAAAGATAAAATTCTCAATAAATAAAAAAGAAAAAGAGAAAACATTTGACTATACCTTCGACTACGTTTTGGCAGGAAGGTGCAGAAAGTCGCTCAGCGAAATATCAGAACTAGTTAAAAAGAGCGAGCGAGAATGTGAGAAAATTGCGACCCAAAACAAATTCACGCTAGAAAGGTATGCTGGAGAGCACTGGGTGGTCGATTTTCCCGCTGACCCAATAGTAATAGTCGAGGTGATGACCTCATCTACCTCTGGGGGAAACAAAAAGAAGAGAACGCAAATAGGAATGGCCTTTGAAGATGCTATCTTGAAAGGAGACGACCACGAAGGCCCCGGTATCAACTATAGACAAGTATGGGCGCGAATGGTCAGTCAACTTATTGTAAAATCACAGGTTAGTTTGGCTTGGGGTGGAAAAACTATTTGGATTGTACAGGATGCTTTAGCGGACTATATTTCTTCTTCGACCGGACTGGATCTCCAACGATTCATCAGTAGCACTTCAGATGAGGTGAACATATTGTCCTTTGGATATGGGAACAATCCCGAGCCTGAAGAGGACTCCGGGATCGTCCCTCTATGTGAATCCCAGCTATATGCGGGACCTGTATCTTCAGCCAAAGGATCCGATAAAAGTGATGGATTTATGGACATCATCACGATCGGCGTACCGCCTCCGAAAGATCACTTATGGAGATCGCTTTTCCGCAAGTCTCCGTGTGGTAGCCTTAATGTGCCGTAGCCGCCTCGCATTCGCTACGCGGAGTTGATATTATGGCCTTAGAAGGGTAATTCATCATGGTCTGTGTATGGATTCTCCTCGAAGTATGGCTTCTCCTCAAAGGAATCAAGCAATGGCTGCAACTCCTTGGCCCACTCAGCAGTGGAGAAAAGGAGCTCTGCAGACAGTGAGTCGTAGTACCTTTTGTCGCCAGACGACAGCCCATCTTTGCATAATCGGAGCATAAAGTCATTGGGTCTCTTCCCATACCCTATGAGGTATCGAAAAAAGTAGCGGAAGACGTAGTCCTGCTCGCCCCTATTGGGAGAACTGAGCTTCTTGGTTAACGTGTAGATTGCTTGGTCTCTTAACTCCATTGCATCAATAATATTGGCCAGCCAAGTGCCAAGTGCCCCCCCAAGATACTCTCTAGAAGTTGCCTTGTACTCCCCTTCCTTGAGAGATTTTAGTAGCCGATTTTCGATCCGAAGCCTTGCTATGCGAGCGATCTGATTCCATTCGTCTCCAGCGAACACCTTGGTAGCAATCCTGATGGTAGCGTCATCTTCGGTTGTCTTGAGATCCTCAGATACCAGTGCCACAAACGCTGACCTATCTTCCGCACCCAACCTATTGAGGATCGAGTGAGCCACTAGTCTCATCACTTGAGGACTTACTTCGGTCCGGGCTTCGTAGATGGCAGTCAGTGTATCGTTGAGCTTCTCCTTTGGTATCTCAGATACGATGAGATCTGTGTATTCCTCACTCTCAACGAAGTGTTCGTCACGGATTCTCTGAATCATATCTCCGATCTCGAAGGGTGCTTTGGCCTTATTGATCATCTGCAGGAGATAGTCGAGGAAGGCGAGGATCCGGTCAGCAACCTCCTTGTTATCCTCGATTTTTTCATGGCTTCTCGGATTTCTGATAGCCTGCATAACGCCACGAAGAAGCGACTCAGTTCCCCTTTGAATGTTCCTATCAGACTCGCTCCTGAGAGGAGTGAGTTTAAGCTTGGGGTCAGATCCGCCAAGTACTTTGCCAACCAAGGAAAACCCATCGCTCTCGCACCCAGTACGATCACGAAGGACGTCACTCAATAGGAAGATCGAATCGAGAATAGCACCTGTGTAGTTCGCCTTTTCGTAGTTGGCATATATAGCCTTTGATAATTGTTCGGATAATTCAATTTGGATGTTCATGGATACTCCTTCGCCTGTTTGGACCATAGCTCCCCTGTTGTTCAGAGAGTACGAGAAGAATTAATCACGGGTATATACAATACCTCCCACTCTGGAGTGGATCAAGCGGAAAACGGAGTGGGAGTACGAGAAGAATTAATCACGGGTATATACAATACCTCCCACTCTGGAGTGGATCAAGCGGAAAACGGAGTGGGCTGACCATACATCCTTGCTGCCAAGATTATGCAAATCTGGGATTGAATTCCTAATTGCTTGTATTGTCCCAATATATGCCTATGTGCCTATATTGGCTTAGCCATGTGCCGCTTCAGCAAGGGAGGAGCTATGATCAGCGCCGAACAATTAAGAACCTTTGAGCAGCAGGGTGCCGTCACCATCGACACGCCTTTGACGACCGAAGAAATCGCCGCGGCCACGACCGCCATCGACGCGCTACTGCCTTTTCAAGCAGCCGAACCAGACCAAACACCGCGTTTTCGCTACGGGGCGACCTGCAATTACTACGAGCCGGCCCTACTGGATCTGATCCAGCATCCCTTCTTTGAAGCGGTCGCCAAACGAGTGCTGCGAGCCGATGCAATCCGCTTCTTCCAAACGGCGATTCTGGCCTCTTATCCCCAGCCGGAAAGCGAGTTTAGCTACGACCAGCACACCGATATCCAGTACAGCTTGGAGGATTGGGCTGCGACACCGCGGCGGGTCGTATGCAGCTTTTTTCTGTGGTTGACCGACGTCAATGAGCGGCGTGCACCGATGATGTACCGGCGCGGCAGCCACCGCCTAGTAGCTGCCGCGCGTTCGGCCGATCCAGCACTGAAAGACGCAGTGCCGGGAGTCCAGGGCATCAAAATGGTGGACCTGCCGCCGGAATACGCCGCGCCGCAGCCGGTTTTGGCGCAAGCGGGACAGGTGACCGTGCTGACGACGTCCATGATCCACGGCGGATCGACCAATATAGACGACGAGCCGCGCAAGGCGCTGGTTATGACCTATACGGCGGCCGGGGTTGAAATCGGCCTACCCGAAAATCAGGCGGCGACCAAGCGAGACTACGACGCCAAATTAAGAGAGCTTCTGCGGCCCGAGCGGGCACATCTAGTAGCTGAGGACTAGAATTCGAGAGTAAATATTAGCTGCGATCTCGCCGCTGGAATCGCTCGGCATACACCATGCCGAGCACGCCGACCAAGATCAAAACTCCACCACCAGTCAGGCTCCAGGTTACTGGCTCCCCCAAGACCCAGTGGGCCAGCGCGATCTGCCCGATGGGTGCCGTAGCGGTCAGCGTGCCGACCAGCACGGCGCTCAACCGCTTCATGCCCTCGGAGACCAAAACAAACGCACAGCCAGTGGCCAACACGCCCAGCACGAGCACTATAATCCACGCGGTCACCGTCGGCTCCGAGTGCAATTGAAAATGGGTCGCGGCGAGTGCGCCCGTGACCACTACACCCATCGTCATCATTGGAGCCAGTATCGCCGCGGTCCCCACCCGCGGTGCAAGGGCCTTGTTGGCGAGCGCGTAAATCCCCCAGCCCAGCCCCGAGAACAGCATCAGCACATTACCCAGTACATAGCGCGGTGCGAACAGGTGGCCTACATCCTCGCGCGCTCCCACGATCACCGCGACTCCGGCCAGCACCAGCGCCATACCTGCCATTTTCCCTGCACCCAACCGCTCGCGCAGCACGGTGACGGCCAGCACCGTCAGCGCGACGTATTGCACCTGGACGACCAACGAGCCAGCACTGGCCGTAGTATAACTCAGCGCCAATGCATAGAGCGAGAAGTTCAGGCTCATGCCCAGCCCCCCAATCAGATGCCACCAAGACCATTGAATGTCCCGCAGGGTATGGCCGCGTGCGAAAAAGGCGGCCGACACAACCGCCGCACCTTGCAGCAACCGGAGGAAGGCAATCGTGAACGGATCGAAAACGGGAAATAGCAGTTTCACCAGCACCGGAATGACGCTCCACAACGCGAACACCCCCAGCATACACAGTATCCCGATCCCCATCCTGCCGATTCCTTTTCTATAGGTAAGGTGCTAGTCCTGTATTGACCGGGTACAGACAATACGATACCTTGAAGGATCTTCAGCCAAAGGAATTGATTTTCCTGAGTTGAATGTGGATATCAAGGTCACTAGCATTAAACAGCCTCAATCTTCTTGTCCTTTCAAATCGGCACGACAGAAAATTTACGGCCTCGGATATAACCTACTTGTCTTCGTATATGAAAAGTCTGACGACGAGCAAACAAAGACAGGTAGTCTAAATATTCATCACACAATTTTTGTCGATAAATCACAAACCGCAGATTTTCAGACAACAAACGGCATCCGAAGCATTCTTGAAAATGACGCGAATCTCGACGATATGCTCGCCTTTTTTAGTGATAAAATGCTTCCACTCGACGATATTCAAGCACAGGAGCTCGCAGAAGAAGTACTAGCAAACCCTCCTGAAATTGGCTATCTGACCATCTCTAATGCGCTTCAATGGCGGCTCCAATACAGCCGTGTGATTCAGCAAGCTGGAACAATCGTCGGAATCGAAAAGTTATGAATAAAAGAAAAGAATTTGGTGACTTTCAGACCCCCCAAGAATTGGCAACTAAGGTAACATCCCTAGTTTCTGATATTTATGGGAACCCCGACCTAGTCGTTGAACCAACGGCAGGGATCGGTGCATTTCTCGACGCTTCAAACGATCAGTGGGGGCAGGAGTGTCAATATGAGGGTTATGAGATTAATCGGGACTATGTAGCTCAATCATCCGAAACACTAAAGACACGTGGAGTTAAGCTTTTTCATCGAGATTTTTTTGACTTAGACTGGAAGCAGGTGCTCAACCGCATAGCATCGGGAAAAGTCCTAGTGATTGGCAACCCGCCTTGGGTTACAAACTCTGAACTTGGAATCTTAGGTAGTCAGAATCGACCTAAGAGGACCAACTTTCAGCGATTGCGTGGCTTAGATGCTCGCACAGGGAAGTCCAATTTTGACATTGCCGAGTGGATGCTTATCCAATTGATCGAAGCAATACCACCTAATGGTGCCGTCGCTATGTTGTGCAAGACAATGACGGCTCGAAAGGTCTTGCGACATTTCTGGAAAACAGATGGAGGGCGGAAAGGGGTTTGTCTATTTCGGATAGATGCCAAGGCCTTTTTTGCCGTTGCCGTTGATGCCTGTCTTTTATTTCTTACTGGCGTGCGTACAAATGAGAGAGTCGCAACAATCTACGATGATCTATGTATAAAATCTCCTACAAGACAGTTCGGATTTATTGACGGAGATTTGGTTTCTAACATCAGCACATATAGAAAATTCAGAGAATTTGGTAGCGGATCACTTGCTTATACTTGGAGGTCTGGAATCAAGCATGATGCAGCCAAGGTCATGGAGTTTACTCGCGAAGGTGGATTGTACCGGAATGGGTTGGGCGAGACGGTCGAGCTAGAAGATCGTTATCTTTATCCATTGTTAAAATCGTCTGACCTTGGCAACGGTCGCATCGTGCCGCGTAAGGCTGTTTTAGCCACGCAGAAACATATCGGCGATGATACATCAATAATCGAGAATGAGGCTCCTAAGACGTGGCAGTACCTGATAGATCATGCGGTGACTCTCGACGGTCGAAAAAGTTCGATTTACAAAAACCGGCCTCGTTTCTCCGTATTTGGTATAGGTAAATACTCCTTCTCTTCATGGAAAGTCGCGACTTCGGGCTTATATAAGTCTTTCTCGTTTTCAGTTGTCCCACCATTGGCTAATCGTCCGGTTATGGTGGACGATACTTGTTATTCGATTCCATGTAATACTGAGGCTGAAGCGCGTTTGCTTTGTGACTTACTCTCATCCGAGCCTGCACTCGCCTTTCTTCGATCTCTAGTATTCTCAGATGCTAAGCGACCGATCACTATCGATATATTGCGACGTATCTCATTTGTCTCTGTGGCGCAACAACTTGGAAGGCTGGAGGAATTGGAACAATTCATCCACTCAGAAAAACCAGATTTCGAGTCAGAACAACAAATGACGTTGCTTATGGAACCAAGGTCAAGCTACCCTGTGTGAGCTTATATTGAACGAGCAAGCAAATCAAGGAAGCTACTGGGTGATAGCAAGCCGGACGTTCAGTGTATCCAGCACTCTAAAGAGCGTGTCGATCCGCGGGTTGCCCTCGCTGGATAGTGCCCGGTACAACGCCTGCCGTCCCAGACCGCTGGCTTCGGCGATGGAGGACATTCCCTTGGCCCGGGCGACGTTGCCGAGAGCCTTGGCGAAGTACTTAGGATCGTTTTCTTCTAGCGCTACGTTGAGGTATTCAATCAACGCCTCATCGTTGTCGAGAAAATCAATTACGTCGAATTTTTTGAGCTTCATGATGCCTCCTTATAGCTCGCTCGCCATTTGCTGAGCGCGTTTGATGTCTTGCCGCTGCGTCGATTTGTCACCACCGCATAGCAGGATCACCACGGTGTTTCGCCGAATCGCATAGTAGGCGCGGTAGCCCTTGCCGACGTTGATTCGGAGCTCGCTAACTCCGTCGCCAACCGATTTGTGGTCGCCAAAGTTGCCGTCTTCGATGCGTTCAATTCGGGAAACAATCGAGACCCTGGCGCGTCGATCTCCGAGTCGCTTGAGCCAATTCTCAAAGACCTCGGTCGGTATAGACGATTTCCATCAGTCGCAATGTCCCTTTTTGAGGACATATTGTCAAGTAGATTCTTACGTATAGCGGATCACTTGCTTATACTTAGAAGTCTGTGGAAATCGTTTAGATTAGTCACCTGTTTGCTGCCCATGTTCGATTTCATCTACGCCGAAGACTCCATCCTCGACCACCCGCGCACCCGCGCCCTAATCGATCGCTTCCCCCGCGCTCAGCTAGTCCCCTGCGCCCGCTACGGCGAGGTCTTCAATCGCACGGCGCAAAACTTCCGCCTGCAAAAGCGCCGCCCCGCGCTCATCCTCGCCCATAAGGCCGGGCGGCGAGTCCTCCCCGCCCCCGACGGCTACGGTATTGGCGGCGAGCGCAACTACTATTTCTCGCATCTGCTCAACTGCCCCTACGACTGCCGCTACTGCTTCCTCCAGGGCCTGTACCGCTCGGCACACCTAGTCCTCTTTGTCAACTACGAGGATTTCCAGCAGGACATCGCCGCGCACATCGCCGCAGACGCACCCGATACGCCCTATTTCTTCTCCGGCTACGACTGCGACAGCCTCGCGCTAGAGGGCATTACCCACTTTACAGCCGACTTCCTCCCCTTCTTTGCCGACCACCCGCAGGCGTATTTTGAACTGCGCACCAAAAGCGTGCGCGTCAAAACCCTCCTCGCCACTGAGCCCCTGCCCAACTGCGTCGTCGCCTTCAGCATGACCCCACCGGCGCTTGCCGACCAATTCGAGACCGGTGCGCCGCCGGTGGCTCGGCGCTTGGAGGCCATCACCGCCCTACAAGAGCACGGTTGGCCCATTGGGCTGCGCTTTGATCCGCTGCTCTACGACCGCGCCTACGAGGAGCGCTACCGCGACCTATTCGCCCTCGTGTTTTCCACGGTGCGCCGCGACGGTCTGCACTCGGTCAGCCTAGGCCAATTCCGCCTGCCGCAGGGCATGTACAAAACCATGCACAAACTCTATCCAGACGAAAAACTCCTCGCCTATGGCTTGGAGGAAAAAGACGGCATGGTCTCCTATCGGCCCGCCTTGGCGCAAAAGCTACACGACTTTTGCGCGAATCAATTGCTCCAGTACATTCCCGCCGAGCTTTTCTTCCCCTGCCCTTCCACCACCCTACAGGTCTGATATGCGCGTCTTAGTCACTGGGGCTAGTTCTGGCATTGGCCGCGCCGTCTGCGAAAGACTGCTCGCCGACGGCCATCGCGCCATCGGCATTGCCCGCGATTTCGGCAAATTCCCCTGCGATGACCGCCGCTTCGCAGCGCATGAGATCGACCTCGCCGACCTCGACCGACTCCCCGACCATCTACAGACCCTCGTCGCCGCCTACCCGGACCTCGACGCCCTAGTCCTCAACGCCGGCGTCGGCCGCTTCGGCGCTTTAGAGCAATTCTCCTACGATCAGATCCGCGCCCTGATTGACTTCAATTTCACCAGTCATGTCTTCGTCGCCCGCGCTTTCCTCCCCTCCCTCAAAAAAGCCGGTCGCGGACACTTGGTCTTTATGGGTTCGGAAGCCGCACTCACCGGCACGGCGCAAGGCAGCTTGTACTGCGCGGCCAAATTCGCCCTGCGCGGCCTCGCCCAAGCCCTGCGCGCCGAGTGCGCCCGCGCTGGCGTCCGCGTCACGTTGGTCAACCCCGGCATGGTGCAGTCGCCCTTTTTCGACGAATTGGACTTCCGGCCCGGCCCAGCGCCCGACAACTACATCCTGCCGGAAGACGTCGCCGAGGTCATCGTCCAAGCCCTGACCGCGCGCGACGGCACAGTACTCGACGAAATCAACCTCTCGCCGCAAAAAAAAGTGATCGAGTTTGGCTCGCGGAAGAAAAAGTAACGGACGCAAGCCGTTTGGTGTTTAACTGTACCCATCGCAAGGAAGCCAACGGCCATGCCCCAACGCACCCTCCTCGTCCTGCTCATCGCCGCCTGTGCGCTCTCGTCCGGCTGCGCCACCGTCCGCCGCGAGTTGGGCTACGCCCTGATTTCCGACAGTACCGAAATCAAACTTGGCACGAAATTCGCCGCTCAAATCGAAGCCCAACAACGCCTCCACCCCGACCGCCGCCTCCAGTCCTATATCCAGCGCGTCACCAAGGCGCTGCTTCCCCCGGCCATAGAAGACCGCCCCGGCATCCGCTACCGCGTCAAAGTCCTCGACGACCCCAAACAAATAAACGCCTTCGCCGTCCTCGGCGGCTATCTCTACGTCTATAGCGGCCTGCTGCTGGTCGCCGAAGACGAAGCCGAAATAGCCGGAGTCCTCGCCCACGAGATCGGCCACATCGTCGGTCGCCACTCCGCCAACCAACTCGCCGCCCGCTTCGGCATGGATTTCCTCACCAGCCTCGCTCTCGGCGAAGACCCCTACCAACTCGGCCAGATCGCCTCCCAACTCGGCAGTGCTCGCTTCAGCCGCGACGACGAGCGCGAAGCCGATACCTTCGGCGTCCGCTATGCCATCGAGGCGGGGTACGACCCACGCGGCCTGCTGCGCTTTTTTGAGAAGCTGAAAAAGCTGGAAGCGCATCGGCGATCCGACCTAGCAAAACTCTTCGCCAGCCACCCCCCTACCAGCGAGCGCATCCGCCGCATCGAGCGCCTGATCGACCAGTACGGAGCCAGCGGCGGTCAGAACTACCGTGCGCGGTTTGTGCGCGAGACCGCCATTCTGCGGCGCAAGTAGCGCCTATTGTCAATAGGGATTTTGACCGGTCGGGGTAAGGGCGTCCCTTGGGGCCGGGCCTAAAAGGGTGCCCACAAGGGTTGCCCCTACAAGGGCGTAACGTCAGATCTTAACGCAGCAGCATGAGCTTGTGCGTCAAGGCAATCTCGTCGGTCACCAGTCGATATAGGTACATGCCGCTAGCCACCGGGTGCCCGGCGGCGTCCCGACCGTCCCAAGCGAGCCGGTGGTAGCCGGCCTGCTGCGGCCCTTGATGGAGGACCGCCACCCGTTGACCGGTCAATGTGAACACTTCTAAGCGCATCAAACCCGGTTCCCGCAGGAAGTAGGCCAAAACCGTCTCGCTATTGAACGGATTGGGCGCGTTCTGCGCCAACTGCGGGCCGTCGGGCAGAGCTACCCGCTTGCCGCTCTCAAAAAAAGCGTCGAACAAGATAACTAAAGGCGACTCTTGCCCAAAAGCGGTAAAGGTCACCGGCTCCAGCTCGGCAACGGTGGCTTCCACCGCGTTCGGCCCCGGTTCGCTGCCCAGCGTCAGCCAAGCCATAGCCCGGCCGTTGGCATTGGTAGTGACCTCAGCGGACAACAGCGTACCTCCGCCAGCGGTGACCGCAAACGACACCACCACCCCGCCAATCGCCGCACCGTCCTCATCCACCACCGAAACTACAAACGGCTCATCGAGTAATACACCGGCTGTGCCTTCTTGGTCGTCGCCAGAGACCTTGGTCAGACTATGGGGAATTGCATACCCGACCGCGGTGGCGGTAAAGGTCACTGGCTCCAGCCCCGCAACGGTGACTTCCACCGCATTCGGTCCCGGTTCGCTGCCCAGTGTCAGCCGGGTCGCAGCCCGGCCGTTGGCATCGGTAGTGGCAGTGGCGGACGATAGCATCCCCCCACCTTCGAGCACAGAAAACGACACGACCACCCCGGCTATCGCCGCACCATCCTCATCTACCACCGCAACCTCAAACGGCTCGGCCAGTTGGGTGCTAGCCGGGCCTTGCTGTCCCTCGCCGGAGACCTTGGTCAGGGTCCGGGAAATCGCAGTAGCGTCCTCATTCCCAAACGAGCCATCTGACTTCGGTTGTTGTGCGGAGTCCTCAGTTCCCGATCCATCATCCGCTAAACCGTCGCCTGCTGAGGCGTCAACGGTCGCAGTCCCACTGACAGATAGGCCATTGTCGAGCGACGCGGTGACCGTATATGTGCCCGACGCACTGATCCCAAATACCAGCGTCGTCTGGACCTGTCCGTCGCTACCCGTTGTTGCGCTTGTGCTACTCAGCGACGCCGTACTATCGGCCGGACTGACGCTAAACGACACGGCTTGACCTTGCGCCGGGCTACCATCCTCTTGGACTTCAACAGTAAACGGAAACGATCCACCGGGCTTGCCGGGCCAAGGACTAGTTAGCATAACCATGGAGAAGCTGGCAGATGGTTCGTCGTCTGATGAGGTATCAACTGTCACGGTCCAACTCAAAGAAGGGCCATTGCTAACGGACGCGGTGACTGTGTATGTGCCAGACGCATCGCTCGGAAGCGTCAGCGTAGTACTCGCCCGTCCGTTGCTACCCGTTGTGGCGCTTGTGCTACTCAGCGGCTTAGGCCCAGCGTCGGGCCTGACGCTAAACGATACGGTTTGACCCTGCGCCGGGCTACCATCCTCTTGGACTTCAATAACAAACGTCAACGCATCACCGGGCGTACCAGACCCGGGGCTACTTATCGCAACGATGGATAATTCGGGCGGCGGCGGTGGCTTTTTAACGGTCGCCGTCCCGCTGACCGATTCGGCACCGACCGACGCGGTAACTGTGTAGGAGCCAGATGCACTGCTTCCAAGCACCAGCTTCGTCTGTGCCCGTCCGTTGCTACCCGTTGTGGCGCTTGTGGGACTCAGCGACGCCGTCCCATCGTCGGGACTGACGCTAAACGATACGGTTTGACTGGACGCAGCACTGCCATCCTCTTGAACTTCAACGACAAACGTCAACCCATCACCGGGCGCACCAGACCCAAGGCTACTTATTACAACGATGGATAATTGGGACTCCGGCGGTGGTTTTTTAACGGTCGCCGTCCCGCTGACCGATTCGGCACCGACCGACGCGGTGATTGTGTAGGAACCAGACGCACTGCTCCCCAGCGTCAGCGTCGTCTGCGCCCGGCCATTGCTGCCTGTTGTGGCACTTGCGGGACTCAGCGACGCCGTGCCATCAGCCGGGCTAACGCTAAACGACACGCTGTGACCAGACGCAGCACTGCCATCCGACCGGACTTCAACAACAAACGTCAACCCATCGCCGGGCGCACCAGACCCAAGGTCACTTATCACAACGATGGATAATTGGGACTCCGGGTCGGGATCGGGATCGGGGTCAGGATCGGGATCGGGTAGTTCAACGTCTGCAGTGCTGCTGACAGATAGACCATTGACCGATGCTGTGACCGTGTATGTGCCAGACGCACTGCTCGTAGTTATAAGCGTCGTACTTGTCTGTCCGCTGCTATCCGTTGTGGCACTTGCGGGACTCAGCGACGCCGTGCCATCGGCGGGACTGACGCTAAACGATACGGTCTGACCTACTGACGGAGTTTCTCCGTCCTCCTCTTTGACTTCAACAGTAAATGCTTGGCCATCACCAGGCTTGATGGGCCAAGGGCTAGTTGTCATAACCATGGAGCCTACTTTTGCGGTCGCCGCCCATGGCGTCAACACCCCCATCAAAACGGCAAAATGCAAGAAAATCAGTCGCTTTTTCATTGTTTTGTCTCCTGACGGTACGCCTTGTAGGGGCAACCCTTGTGGTTGCCCTTTTCGGATCCCGCTGGCTGCATACGCGGTGTAGCGCGGGCGTCCACAAGGGACGCCCCTACACCTACCGGTTCAGGGCGGATGCGTAACATCAGTTATATACGACAGCCTTGCAGCCGGCACAATTCCTTTTCACCGAACGCAGAACTTGCGCGATCTTTCGATTCGGCTAGGTTTTAATTTTCCACGCCACGATCCCCAAAGGAGAGCTTGCTCACGTCTCCAAGGAATTCTAAATGCCCCGTGTCTTTCTCCTGCTCCTGACCTTGCTGCCCAGTGCGCTCCTCGGTCAAGAGCGCCCGCCAACGCCGGTCATCGTCGCCGAGGTCCTCGAACAACCGCTCGTCGAAGACCTCTCCTTTGTCGGGCGCATCCTGCCCCGGCGTTCCAGCCGCGTCGCCGCCGAGACCGAAGGACGAGTACTAAGGCGCTTCGCGGAAGCTGGCCAAACCGTGCGCGCTGGCGATCCCCTTTTCGAATTAGCCAACGATCCACTCCAAGCCTCGCTGGCCGAAGCCCAAGCCGATTTTGCGCTGCGCCAGTTTAACTACGACCGCAGCCGCCAGTTGCGCGCCACCGACGCGGTGTCCGAGCAAGACCTGCGCGACGACGCCTACGAACTGGCCCGTGCCCAAGCCAAGCTAGCCGGCCTCCAAGCGCAAGTAGAAGACCTCTTCGTCCGCGCCCCCTTCTCCGGGCACATCATCCAAACCTTTACCGAGATCGGCCAATGGGTCGGGCGCGGTGGCGAGATTGCTCAAGTAATCTCCATCGACACGGTGCGCGTGTACGTCGATGTGCCCGAACGCTACGTGTCGCAGCTCACCGTGGGCGACCGCGCCGACATCTTCGTCGATGCCCTCGGCGGCGACCCCATCGCCGGCCTCGTGGCCGTCATCCTCGCCGAGGGCTACGCCTCCTCCCACACCTTCCCGGTCGTCGTCGGGGCTCTCAACCTAGACGGCCGGATGCGCAGCAATATGTCCGCGCGCGTGCGCTTCCAGATCGCGCAACCCAAGACCTCGATTCTGGTGCATAAGGACGCCCTAGTCTCCGGTCCACAAGGCCAAGTCGTGTACCTCGCCCGCGACGGCAAGGCCGTCAGCCGCCCCGTCGAAACCGGACTGGCACACAAGGGCTACGTAGCCGTTACCGGCGACCTCGCACCCGGCGATCTCGCGGTGGTGCGCGGCAACGAGCGGCTGATGGACGGCCAAGCCGTGCGCATCATCCGCCGGCAGCCATAGTCCGTCATGCGCCTAGTCGATACGGCCATCAAGCGTCCCGTCAGCGTAATCGTCGGCGTGCTCTTCATCGCGCTGTTCGGCCTGATATCCCTGTTCCGCATCCCCGTTCAGCTCACCCCGGACGTCGATCGGCCCATCGTTACAGTTACTACCGCGTGGCCGGGTGCCAGCCCGGAAGAAGTCGAGCAAGAGATCGTCCAGCGCCAAGAGGAACAACTCAAAAGCGTCGAGGGACTGGTGCTGATGACCAGCGAGAGCAACGACAGTCGTGGAGTAGTAACCCTCGAATTCAACGTCGGCGTCGATCCAGACGCCGTGCTGCTGTTGGTCTCCAACAAGCTCAACCAAGTATTTGGCTATCCGCTCGACGCCGAGCGGCCCGTGATCTCGGCCGGCGGCAGCGGCCCCAGCGGAGCCATCACCTGGATTATGCTCGAACCCCTGCCAGACCGCGACGATCTGGATATCGAGCGCTTCCGCGACTACGGCGAGGAAGTAGTAAAAACCGCCCTCGAGCGCGTGCCCGGCGTGTCCCGGAGCAATATCTACGGCGGCTACGACCGCCAGCTCCAAGTCATCGTCGATCCGCAGGCTATGGCCGCCCGCCAGATCACCGTCCAAGACCTAGCCCAAGCCCTCACCCGCGAAAACGCCAATACCAGCGCCGGGACCTTTGACGAGGGCAAGCGCCGCTACATCGTGCGCACCGTCGGCCAGTACCAAAAGCCCAGCGACATCGAGCAGGTCGTCGTCCGCTCGGCCGATGGCACCCGGGTCACAGTCGGCGAGATCGCCCGCACCCGCCTCGGCTACGTCCGCACCGTGGCGGCCGTGCGGCAAAAGGGCCGCCCCGCCATTGCCGTCAACGCCCAGCGCGAGACCGGAGCCAACGTCCTCGAAGTCATGGACGGCATCCGCCGCACCATCCGCGAACTCAACGAGGGGCCACTGGCCCGCGAAGGTCTCCACCTCACGCAGGTGTACGACGAGACCAACTACATCGACAGCGCCATCAACTTGGTGCGCTCCAACATCATCATCGGCGGCACACTGGCCGTAGCGGTGCTCTTTATCTTTCTGCGCAGCGTCAGCTCGGTGGCGATCATCGCCACATCCATCCCGATTTCAATCGTCGGCACCTTTTTGGCCATGTGGCTTTTGGGCCGCAACATCAACGTCATCAGCCTAGCCGGGATGAGCTTTGCGGTGGGCATGGTCATCGACAACGCCATCGTCGCGCTCGAAAACATTTTCCGCCACCAGCAGATGGGCAAAACCCGCGTCCGCGCAGCCTTGGACGGAGCCTCGGAGGTTTGGGGAGCGCTCCTCGCCAGCACCTTGACCACGGTAGCCATCTTCCTGCCCATCGTCTTCGTCCAAGACGAGGCCGGTCAGCTCTTCCGCGACATCGCCATTGCGGTCTCCTGCTCGGTGGTACTCAGCTTGATCGTGGCCATCTCCGTCATCCCCAGCTTGGCCAACAAGATCCTCGGCGGCGACAAACAGCGCGGGGACGTGCTAGCCGCTTGGGGCAACCGCGTGCGCAACTTTATCGCCCAAAGCGTCTTCCGCATCAGCGGCAGCACGGTATTGCGCTTGGGCGTCATCACCGGGCTGATCGGCCTCTCGCTGGTCATCGCCTGGACCCTACTGCCCAAATCCGAATACCTGCCCACTGGCAACCGCAACCTAATTTTCGGCATCGTCCTACCACCTCCCGGCTACAACCTCGACGAGCTGATCCAAGTCGGCCAGACCATCGAAGACGCCCTGCGGCCCCACTGGGAGGCGGCCGCGGCTCCCGACAGCCCTCAAGCTCAAGCACTGCCCGGGCCGCCGATTGACAACATGTTCTTCGTGGCGTTTGGCCGCTCGGCCTTTATGGGCGCGCGCTCGTCCGATCCGACGCGGGTGCGCGAGTTGATTCCGATCATCCAAGGGCCGGTTTTCGGCGGAGTACCAGGCACCTTTGCCATCGTGCAGCAGTCGAGCCTCTTTCAGCGCGCCACTGGCAGCGGACGCTCCATCGACATCGAGATCACCGGGCCCGATCTGGGCCGCCTCCTTGGGCTAGGAGGCCGAATCTTCGGCCAAGTCCGCCAAGTCGTGCCCGGTGCTCAAGCCCGTCCCATCCCCAGCCTCGATTTGGGCAATCCAGAAGTCCGCATCCTCCCCGACCGCGTGCGCGCCGCCGACTTGGGGCTTTCGGCGCGGGACATCGGCTCGGCGGTCAACGCATTATTAGACGGTGCCCTCGTCGATGGCTATCAGTTTCAAGGTGAGGAGATCGACTTGGTGCTGCGGGGCGAGGAGGATTGGTTCCGCACCCAAGACATTGAGGCCCTACCCATCTACACCCCGCGCGGCCAACTGGTGCCACTCAGCGCCGTGGCCCGCGTCGAAGTAACCACCGGCCCCGAGCAGATCAACCACATCGAGCGCAGCCGGGCCATCACCGTCCAAGTCATCCCGCCGGAAACCATCGCCCTAGAGACAGTGCTCGACGATATTCAGACTCAGATCGTCCAACCTCTCGTCGATTCGGGCGAGTTAGCTCCGCCCTACCAGATCCAGCTTTCCGGCTCGGCCGACGACCTGCGGCGCACCCGCCAAGCCCTCCAGTGGAACTTCCTGTTGGCCTTGGTGATTACCTATCTGCTGATGGCCGCACTCTTCGAGAGCTTTCTCTACCCATTCGTCATCATGCTCAGCGTACCGCCGGCACTGGCTGGCGGCATCCTCGGGCTGGAGGTCGTCAACCTCACGCTGACCTATCAGCCGCTCGACATCCTCACCATGCTCGGCTTCGTCATCCTCATCGGCGTGGTGGTCAACAACGCCATCCTCATCGTCCACCAGACGCTCAATATCTTGCGCGACGCCCCCGAAGCGCCCGTCAAAGAGGCCATCCGCGACGCGGTTTTCAGCCGCGTGCGGCCGATCTTCATGTCCATGATTACCAGTGCCTTGGGGATGCTGCCGTTAGTCATTTTCCCCGGTGCGGGGTCCGAGCTGTATCGAGGTCTGGGAAGCGTGGTGATTGGAGGCCTACTGCTGTCCACGCTATTCACCCTCTTCCTGGTACCCACCTTCCTCAGCTTGGCCATGGATCTAAGAGCTTGGCTCGGCCGCGCCGGGAGGGCATAAAAAAACCGGCCCCTGCAAGAATTTGACATATTGACATATTTTATTTTTGAGACATCTTAACTGATGTTACGCAGTTTACCGAAATTTGCCACAACATCTTGTATATCTCATTTCAAATAAACCACAATATAGTGATCCACTGCGTAACATCAGTTAAGATATGTCCCAGAATACGAAGAGCTGCTGTCTTACGAAGTAGATATCCAAAGGGGGATAAATATGGCCGAACTCTTGAAGGCCGAATATGGCCAAACGCCGCTACATCGTGCGGCGAGGGGGAATAATCATAGAGAAGTGAAGAAGTTGCTGGCTCGCAGAGCGAAGGTCAACGCGAAAGACCAACATGGCCAAACGCCGCTGCATTATGCGGCGGTGGCGAACGGTACTAAGTCGGCGGAGTTGTTATTGGCTCGCGGAGCGAAGGTCGATATTAAGAACACATTTAACGACACGCCGCTAGACCTTGCGAAAGGTAATATGAAAAAGACGTTGTCACGCCACCGTGGTAATCATCATAGGAAAAAGACGTTGTCACGCCACCGTGGTAATCATCATAGGAAAAAGACGTTGTCACGCCACCGTGGTAATCATCAGTCGCAGGGTTTGCAGCGTGGTCGGCGAGATAGCCCCAGTGAATTAGGCCAAATTACAAAAGTCATACGCAAGGAACTCGGCCCAGTTCAAGGGGCCCTACTCCAGCTGACGGAAGCGATGGGAGAAAAAATTGAAGGTATCGAGCAGCGTCAAAATAAAATCGAGCAGCGTCAAGACAATGCGGTTGTGGCTCTATGGTTATGTATGTTGTTTGTAGTGCCGCTCATGTCGGCACTCATATTTTCATGTTCCCAGTAGGGCTAACTATCGATGTGCAAGATATGCTCCGCGTACAGTTAAAAGTCCAGTCAAGCATAGTCCCTCGTGCGGCTGCTAAAAATCCAGCTTCAGCCGCAGGGCAGGAACGGTGGACTCGCGCCCAGGCAGAACCCCCAGTTCTACGTTCTCGGCCAACTTGTTAATGGTTTGTACCTGATCGCGCAGATGGAACAACGACGCGATCTTGATCCACACCGACAGCGGCACCCAGCCGGCCGCGGTGTCCGAACCCGTCAGAACGGCCGTCCCCACCGCCGTCACCGTCAAACCCATGAGCGCGAGCCCCTGTTTGTGCTCCCCAATGTAGAAATAGCCCGCGCCCGGCACGGGTAGCTCCAGCAGGAAGGCCAACAGCCCGGACTTTGGCTGTTGGTACGCGGCGTGGCGCGCCTGAATGCGATACGTCCCCAGCGAGCGCAACGAGCGAATTTCGGCCAGCGCATACGCGGCCTCCCGCTCCTGCAAGGCACCAACTACCTCGACGACCGCCACTGAATCCGCCTCAAGTTCCTGCACGCGCAACGAGCGCACCCGGCCATCGGTAAGCACAGCTTCGCCCCAAGCCTCTTCGGCCTGCATCTGCTCCAGCAGGCTTCGCACCTCTTCTGTTTCCATGGCCGCCTCAGCCCCGCGTGCCACCAGCAGGATCGCCGGCAGCCAAATCCATAGTATCCAACGCATTTTTACCTCGTTTGAAATTGTCAATTCTGCCTTCTCAATCTACCCGACGCCTCTTCGTCTTGTCAAGCCGCCATGCCCCGACTCGGCCCATTGCTCTTCCCAACGCCAACCCCTATTTTCAACTTCTCTGATGCAGGCCCAACTCCAACAAGCCATAGCAGCCACCCGCGAGGCCGGGGCGCTGACCTTGCAGTACTTTGGCGGCCCCCTTGAGGTCGCTTACAAAGACCGGAACGATCCGCTGACCGCGGCCGATCTCCAAGCCGACGCCTACCTCAAAAAAGCCCTGCGCGACCTGCGCCCAGACTGCGGCTGGCTCTCCGAAGAGACCGTCGATGACCGCCAACGCCTACACAAAGAAGCCGCGTGGATCGTCGATCCAATAGACGGCACCCGTGAGTTTGTCGCAGGTATTCCCGAATACGTGGTCGCCGTGGCCTTAGTCGAAGGCGGCGCGCCGACCCTAGCGGTTATCTACAACCCCGCGCAGGAGCAAGTCTTCGCCGCCGTGTCTGGCAGCGGCACCTTCCGCAATGGTCGGCGCGTGTTTTGCAGTGAGGTCCAATCCCTCAGCCAAGCCACGGCCATCGTCAGCCGTAGCGAAACCAAACGCGGCGAGATTGACCCCTTTCGCCCGCACCTCGGCGAAATTCGCCCCGTCGGCAGCGTCGCCTACAAGCTAGCCCTAGTGGCTGCGGGAGCCTGCGACCTCAACTTTAGCATCCAAGACAAAAACGAGTGGGACGTTTGCGCTGGCGATTTGCTGGTGCGCGAGGCCGGTGGCCTCATGCACACGTGCGGCCACCAAGTGCGAACCTACAACCAAGTCGATACCCTCATCCCCGGCGGACTCGCCGCCGGCAATGCGACGCTGGTATCACACATTCTCCACCTAATGCACGAGCAAAAGCCATGATAACGGCCCGGATCGCCGCGGATTTTGTCGAAGAATACGCTACCCTCCTCGAACTCAGCGGGGCCTCCCCCTTCCGGGTCCGCGCCTACGCCAATGCCGTGCGCGCGCTCGAAACCCTAACATCCCCCCTCGACGAACTCCTCGCCGCCGGGACTCTAACCGAGGTCAAAGGCATCGGCGACAGCGTGGCCGAGCTAGTCGCCGAGTTCGCCGACACCGGCACGGCTCAAGCCTATGAAAAGCTGCGGGCCGCAACGCCCGAGGGGCTGCTCGACATGCTGCGAGTCCCCGGCTTGGGGCCGCGCAAAATCGTCGCCATCCGCAAGGCCCTCGGCATTGAGACCCTCGACGCCCTCGAACAAGCCTGTCGCACCGGCCAACTCGCCGCCCTCAAGGGCTTTGGCTCCAAGACCCAAGCTAATATCCTTAAGGGCGTCGAGTTCATTCGCGCCCACGAGGGCCACTGTCGCGCCGATAGCGCGCACCAAAGCGCCCAAAGTCTGCTCGCCGTTTTGCGTCCTTACGCGCAGCGCCTCGCCGTCGCCGGAGAGCTGCGTCGAGCGCGGGAAACGGTCCAACAGCTCGACTTCGTACTCAGCACCACCGACGCCGACGCCGCGACTGCGGCTTTTGTGGCTCACCCAGAAATCGCCGAACGCATCGCGCCGAACGCAGGGCGGCTGTCCAATGGACTGCAAGCCAACTTGCACGTAGTTCCAGACGATGCCTTCCCCACAGCCCTACACTACTACACAGGCAGCAAAGAACACCGCGCTGTACTATGCGCCAAGGCCACCGAGCGCGGGCTAGTCCTTGACGAACGCGGGCTCTGGCGCGGCGACGGGCGCATCGAGTGTGCGGATGAAGCGGCTTTGTTCGCCGCCTTGGGCCTCGCCGACATTCCGCCGGAGTTGCGCGAGGACCAAGGCGAAGTCGAGGCCGCAGCCGCCGACGCGCTGCCCGAGTTAGTAACAGCCGCCGACATTCGCGGCATGCTCCACGTGCATTCGACCTATTCGGATGGGACCGACACTCTGGAGGCCATGGCCCGCGCCGTGCAAGAACGCGGCTTTGAGTACATGGGCATTGCCGACCACAGCCAAGCTGCGGCCTACGCCGGAGGGCTTCGCGTTGAGGACGTCCAGCGTCAATGGGAGGAAATCGACCGACTCAACGAGGAATTGGCCCCCTTCCGCATCTTCAAGGGCATTGAATCCGATATCCTCGGCGACGGCTCGCTCGACTACGACGACGACCTACTCGCCCAATTCGACTTCGTGGTCGCCTCGGTCCATTCGCAGTTCAACCTGAGCCGCGACGCCATGACCGCCCGCATCGTCCGCGCCATCGAGCATCCGGCAGCCACCATCGTCGGCCATCCAACCGGGCGCTTGCTCCTCGACCGCGAAGGCTATGCCGTCGATATCGATCCGATCATCGAAGCGGCCGCCCGCTGTGGGGTCGCCCTCGAAATCAACGCCCACCCGTCGCGGCTCGACCTCGACTGGCGACACGTCAAAAAGGCGCGCGACCACGGCGTCCAAATCGCCGTCAACACCGACGCCCACAGCGTCGGCGGTTTAGACCATCTCGGCTACGGCATCGGCATTGCCCGCAAGGGCTGGCTCCGCGCCGCCGACATCCCCAACACACTCGGCTGCGAAGCCATTGCCGCTTGGTTCCAAAGCTAAAGGGCCGCCCCGTCTAATCGGCTTAGCCGGACCATCCGGTGCAGGCAAGACCACGCTCGCCCGTGCCCTCCAGACCCGCCTGCCCTGCTCTGCGACCGTACTCTCCCTAGACGCGTACTACCGCGATTTAGCTGACCTCTCCTTGGCAGAAAGAGCCCGCGTCAACTTCGACGCTCCCGAGGCCATAGACCACCAACGCCTAGCCGCAGATCTCCGCCAGCTAGCCGCTGGCCACCGCGTCCAAATCCCAGTGTACGACTTTGCCACCCACACGCGCCAAGCGCATCAACAGAGCCTCGCCCCCACCGACTTCCTGCTCGTCGAGGGCCTCTTTGCCCTCTACTGGTCCGACATCAACGCCCTCTACCACCTGCGCCTCTTCGTCACCGCTGCCGACGCGCTCTGCTTGGAACGCCGCCTCGCCCGCGACCGCGTCGAGCGCGGCCGTTCCCCTGCCTCAATCCGTGCCCAATACCAAGAACAGGTTCGCCCAATGTACCGCCGTCACATCCAGCCCACCGCCCGCTACGCAGACCTGATCCTCGACGGCAGCACGCCCACCGAAGAACAGGTCGCGTACGTCCTAGCTGCTTTGTAGGGAACTCAGCGGATCAACGCGGATTTTCCAGTGTGCTCCTCGTCTCCAGCTTTTAGTCTCAACAGATATACGCCACTGCTCACCAGCCGTCCTTCTTCATCTCGCCCATCCCACGGTATTTGGTATTCGCCGGCTGGCTGCACTCCCTTGGCAATCGTCCGCACCCGTTGCCCCAACAGGTCATAGACAACTAATTCTGCCGCGCCAGCACGGGCCAGCCGGTAGCGCAGAATCGTCCTACTGTTAAACGGATTGGGGTAGTTCGGCAGCAATGCAGACGCAGGCGGCAACGCGGCGGCGGCGGCTCGGATTGCCGTATCCATGCCCTCGGATCGCAAGCGGAACAAGCCCCGTGGCGTCGCCGCATACACCCACTCAGGCGTCGCCGGGTGGATTGCCACATCGTTAAACCACGGATAGCCCCCCAAGCTCTGCCCAATATCGCGCCATCGCTGTCCTCCGTCCCGCGATTCAAACAGCTTGGGACCATCGGTGACGAACACCCGGTTTGGGTCTTGCGGTGCGAAGCGAATGCGCAATCGCCGCCCCGGCAAAAACGGCTTATGGTCTGAGTACTCCGGCCCTTCCGATAAAACCAGCGTCTTTAACCACGATCTTCCCGCGTCATTGGACACATAAACATCGCCCTTAGTGGCGGCGTACCAACGAGGAAAAAGCTCGGGATGAGCCGCCAGCACTTCCACTCTCAATCCCTCAGTATTGAGCACCGCGCGCGGTCGCCACGTTTGCCCAGCGTCGGTACTGTTCCACACCGTATCACCGGCGACGACCGCTAGATGGCCGGCGCGGGTTGGGTCTAATATGAGACCGCGTGCTCCTGCTTCCTCGCCAGAGAACCACCAGACGGTTGAACGACCTCGCCCATCGTACAGCCCGGCGATGGGACCGCGCTCTTGCCAAGTCGTCCCGCCATCGGCACTCCGCCATACTCCGCGCAGACTCCGCCACCACACCGAGGAGTCGTGCGGATCCACCGCTATTGCCGCATAGGAACCCGCGCTTGCTCTATCTCCGGGCGGATCAAACCGTTCCCACGTTTGGCCACTATCGTCGCTATGCACATATCCCTGTCCGGTATGGGCTATGATGCGCTCGGAGTGTACAGCGAAGGCTTCAATGCTATCATTGCGATAGCTAGACCAAGACGTCTTAAAAAATCCCGTCCTCGTAATCCACTCCCAAGCCCTACCGGCATTTCGGCTCACTAAGAGGGCCGGATTCCAATCGACTAAAGCCAAATCCTTGCGCGCCTTGAGCCACCGCTCGGACCCAGCAAGAAAATTGCCTTGCTCATCGCTTTTGACGACCCCGATAAAAGTACTCGCATTGGGTAGGTGTACTACCTGCCAAGTCTCCCCAGCGTCGCGGGTCTCCCATAGCCTTGCCGAGCGGCGAAAAAAGTGATCTATCATGTATAGATGATCGGCATCGTGAGGATTGGGGATGAGCGTATCTACGCTGGCGTAAGACACCGAACTCATAGTGCTCCAACGCCTGCCACTGTCCTCAGAGCGCCATAATTTGCTACGTAAGCCGCTGCTCTCCCAAGCAAAAACAAGCCCCGGGCGACGGCGAGAAGGCGCAATTTTAATAAAGGGCCACCTTTCGCTCGACTGCGGTGCAAGAGGCTGCCAACGACCGCCGCGATCCGCGCTATACCACAGGGTATCGCCCGAGGTCGCGTACAATCCGTCAGGCTCCCACGGGTCGGGCAAGATACGCCGAAAATGGCGCGGCAGACGCTGCTCTTGCCACGTGCTACCGCCGTCGTCGCTGTAGTACAAGCTGGAATCCCGGCGTCCATAGATCCGCCCGGCCACCTGCGGGTGGATGCGGACCTCAGCAAGGCCGCGCATGCCCACGGCTCGCCACGAAATGCCCCCATCCGCGGAGACGAGCAGGTCTTGGTCGTTCCCGCCGCTGGTCGCGTATAGCAGCCCGCGCCGCCCCACATCTTCCGTGGCGACCAAGGCCGGGGCCTCCCCCGGAATATCCAGTTCATCCCACGTCATTCCGCCGTCCACACTGACCAGATTGGGTTCGACGTACACCCGCCACGGCGTGTGGGCATCTACAAACAGCGATCGCTGGTAATCCATCATCCCGGTCGCGCTCCAACTCACCCCGCCATCGCTGCTGCGCCAGATGCCATCGCGACGCGCTGCGTAGAGCACCGCCGGGTCGTTCGGGGCAAAATTCATGCCCAGCACCCCAAACGCATCGCCTGCGGGCAGGTCCACTGCTTGCCACGGGCCGACAGATACCGCATGCGCCATCAGCGGGATGTGCGCATCGGCCAGCACGCCCGCACTTTGGTTGCCGCGTTGATCGACAGCGACCAACTGCAAGCGCAGCTTTTGTCCCGCAGCACCCGTCCAATCTCCAACCCAGTGCCCGCCATCCCAGCACAAGGGGAGCTCGGCTATAATCACGTCGCTTTTGGCGTCCTGTACGACCACCCATGCAGCAGCTATTGCACTGCCGTCTAACACCTCGTCCGGCGGCACCGCCACGCGCAGAAGGTTGTGGCTGATGGTAAAATGCGGATATCCAATCCTCGGAGGCGTCGCGTCGCCGCCCTCGCTCACGCGCACGCCAAGCGTATCCTTCCACGTCCCGTACGCAGTGCTGGTCGCAAACTCAAATGCAAGACGCGACCCCACTGCGACATCGCCCCGGACCAAAAACTCTGGATTGTGTTCGCTGGTAATCGGCGCTGCTTGGTGGGAAAATTCTACTTTAGGCTCGCCAATCAGCACCACCCGCTCATCAACAGGTCGCAAAGCAAACGTCGAAATCGCAAAAAACTCCGGCCTCTTGGGGGCCAACGTCAGCGCCAATCGCACAAACTCGCCGCGCTGCACGCGCCCATCGCCATTGCCAGCCGTGTCGATTACGGCTACCTGCGCGACCTCGACTTTAGCCGAAGTACCCGTCGCCCTAAGCGTATGTCGCTGCGCGATTTCGCCGCCGCTAGCCACTTCCAAGAAAAACTCCGCCGCGTAACCATCGGCGATTTCCCGAGCAAAGGAAAAGCGCGGATAGCCCCGACTGCCCGGCCCCCGAGTCGTCTTGTCGGCCCCCAGTCCGGGATACGAGGTCGTTTGCTGCGCTATGGCTACGAGGGCATCCGCACTCCGCAGAGATACGTGCAATGAGTCCGACCCGATCAAGCCGGTATTGGTCAACGCAAAAACGCACTCTACCGGCTCGCCAGCCAAGAAGATCCCATCGCGGTCGGCATCGACCCATTCGACCGACTCAACGGCGATATTTACCGGCGGCACCGCCAGTTGAGCGGTGAGCATTCGATCGGCGATTTGAATCTGCTCCAGATATACGCCACTGTTGCCGCGCTGGCTGTCGCTGTTGGGGTTGGTCTCCGGCGTAAACGCCCTGAAGCGGACGCCGTCGAACGGATCGGTCGCGTCGCCGAGATTACCCCCGTGGGCGCGGGCATAGTCTTGGTCATGCGCCCAAAAGTCCAGATTGTCGCCGCCGGCCAGCGGATCGACCACTGCGCCAGCGGGATACCCGCGATCCTGCCAGCGCCCATCGGCACACTCCAAATCGACCCAGTAGGGCTCGACCTCGTAATCTCCCTTAATGACGTGCCAGATCAACAGGCCCTCGGCGGGGATGTAGCGGTCGTAGTACGACCCGTCCTTGCGCCGATATTCCAGCAGAAAAAACTCCTTGGCTCCCAAGGGGATTTTGAACACCTGGCCTTCCGCTGATACAGCCTCTAAGCGGATCGTCTGCGCCGGTTGAGATGGCTCTTCCACATCGACCCAATTCAACCGCCAGCGACTAAACGCCGACAGACTATTCGGCCCCTCTCCGCGCCAGCCCGTAGCCCCCCAGCCCATCAATCCCCACTTGCCAATGCCGGCCGAGTCGTCTGCTGGTCGGCGCGGCTCCGCTTGCGCGATAAAATCCACGTCATACAGATCGGCCAATCCCAACACATGGCCGTACTCGTGACACATAACGCCCACCGTTTCGGCAAAAGTTCGCCCCTGTTGCAGAGTTCCTCTATCGGGATAGACCCATATTGGTCGGCCTTTCGCGCCCCAATCTCTGGTCTCATAGATCTCTGCAAAGCCTAAATGGGAGATGCCAGTAGCCGCGCCGATCAAGACGTTGCGGGGGATGGAAGCCATCACCAGAAACACCATGTCGGCGATTCCATTGTCATCGCCGGAGTTGGGGATCCCATCTGGCCCGTCATTATCAAACTGCACAAAGTCTATATCTCGATCAGCTTTTTGCAGAATATCCAAGGCCAACTCGGAGAATTTGCCCTTCTCTAGCCGATTGTCGGCGGCATAGTACTCGGCGATTTGCTCGGCCGCATACCAGCGCGGGGCGATCTCGCCGCGGACGCGATGCCGTCCCAAGGACATCTCATCGTAAAAGTGGCTAAAGCTGCCCGGGTGCGCGGGATCAAAAATCGCGCTCGCCCAAGTCGGCGGCACGTCAACGCCCGGCAGTTCGCCTTTGAACTTGCCGAACACGACCAACGCTTTTAACGCGGGCGGTTCCTCGGCAACCCCGGTCCATGCGGTTGCAAACACCAAAAGAGCCGACAGGCGGCCAGCCATTTCTTTGCGCACCTTCACACCGCTCCGGCCGCCTAAAACGGCCCAGCGTGGTGCGAAGGCTCGTTGACATAGCGCTGGGTCTCTAGGTCGAGGGTGATTTCGCAATGGGGCGGTAAGGTGATGCTCAGGTGCTTACTATCGACGGCTACTTCGCGCCCTTCGGTCTCCAAGGGCGGCGCGGCGTATGTGCCAGCATAGCCGCCCATCCAACCCGGATATTCGCTGGTACGGCTGTGGTACGCAGCCCGGCCAAAGCGGTGCTCGCCAAAAGCGCCGCCCTGAATGACCAGTTCCCGGCTCTCGTTGTGGTTCAAATTGACCAAGTGCACAACCGTGCGATTCGATTCGAGCTTTTCCACCAAAGCGCCGACGTCTTCGGGCAAGCCGGACCGGCGACGCCGGGCGTCAAAATAGCGCAGGCGGGCGTGCAGCAAGCCGCCGTTGTAGATGGGTTGCGGACCGCCCATAGTGAGCTGGATGAGCGCTTCGGAAGAGACGGGATTTCCCCATTGCCAGTGGTGGACGTGGTGGCGAGTGCCCACGTCTTGATCGGCGCGTAGTTGGGCCAAACGGCGGCCGGCCACTTGGTACGTAGCCTGTAGCATTTGCTCTGGATAGGTCGGGTTGGCCCCGGCCAAAAAGCGCACCCAGGGGGCCTCGTGGCCCGAATCCTCTTTGTTGTGGAAGGGAAACACCGCGGCCCAGTCGAACGCCTCTTTTTGCCGAATGGCCTCCATGCGCTCCCAGTCGCCCTCGTCCATGGACAAATTCCACAGCGTCACCGGATACACCGGACTCATGGGCTGCCAGTCGAACCAGCCGGCATCGCCGTAGCGGTAGGGCACCAGCAAGGTCTCGCTTTTTTCGCCCATAGCGGCAAATTGGCTCGCCCAGCGCTCGGCCACGCTCATGTACTGGTCGCGGATATCCTCCATGCGCCCTTGTTCCAAGACGCGGTCCATCTGCTGGCGCGGCAGGTCGAGATAGGCCCGGTCGCGGGTCAACAGATAGGCGTTGGCCGCCGCGTCGAGCGTGGCTTTCTGCAACGTCAAAAAGCCGTGCGGAAAGGTCCAGCCGTAGCGCCCGCCGTACCAGTTGCCAGCGCAGTATTCGCCCACTTGGCCGGAAAGGCCGACATTGTCCGGCAACATGCCGTTGTTGGCCTGAGCGCGCTCCACCCAAGCGTCGGTGTACTCCACCACCCAAGCGCGGTATTTTTCATCGCCGGTGATTAAAAAGGCATTGGTCACCAGCGAGGTGACGGCCAAGTTAGTCGGCGTATCGCCCTGACGCCAGCGGTCGAACAGGGTCTGTCCCATCAGGCGGGCTTTGGCCGGATCGGCCAAGTCCTGCACACTGGTAATGCCGGGCAAGTCGAAAAAGGGCAGATTGTACACTTCCATGCTGCCGCCCAAGGGGTTGTAGCTTTGTTTGTCGCGCTCGGCCAGCGGGGCGAAATAGGGGCCGTGGCTGCCGTTGAGGCCCGAGCGCAGGATCTTGTGCTCGGGGTCGTAGTTTTGCGCTTCGGGGTCTTCGTTGAGGTAAAAGCCAGCAAAGCGGCAGGCCCGTTCGACGCGCCGAGGGGCATTGGGATGGGCTAAACACAGGTGATAAAAGCAGATGTCGCTTTCGGCTTGGTGCATCTGGTCTTCGCGGATGCCGTATTCCTTGCTGACCGTGCCCAGGCGAGTCAGTTGACGGGTGACGGCCTCCCACTGGCGATCGGCCAAGTGCAACAGGTGCTCGCCGCCGCCCATCAGATAGACGAGCGGCCAATTAAAAAAAGGCTCGTAGAAATCGTCGGGGCTGCCGCCGCCCCACTCGTCCTGCCAGATGAATTCGCCGTCCTCGCGGGTGAAGTGCTCGAGAAAGGGCTGCACCGATTGGTCTAAGGCGTCGAAGAGGCGGCGCTGCCACACGGCCCAGTGGGCTGGCGCATTGAGCGGGATATTGGCGGTTATGGCGGGCATGTCCTTGCTCCTGAGAGGATTGTAGAGGGCTGTGAGAGGATTTTAGGGAGACCAAGAGCGTGTGTAAAGCCGCTTGACAGGCCGAGACAGGCCGATTTATTTGCGCTTGCTTGGGGATTTTCGCTTTAAGCCGTGGACTAAAACGGCTATTTGAGAAGGATACGTCATGCGCGGCCATATCCGATTCTTGCTCTGGAGCCTGGCCCTGTTGGGGGCAGACGGTTGCACGCCCGCCCTACCCCCAGGACCGCTGCGCATCCAAATCACCGGGGAAGAGTACACTTGGCAATTCCGCTACCCAGGCCCCGATGGAGAATTGCAGACCGACGACGATATTACCAAGCCGGGGAACGAGTTACACCTACCACTTGGTATAGAAATTGAACTCGAACTGACGAGCCGGGATTACATCTACACCTTTGCCCTACCCCATCTCGACCTACATCAGGTGGCCGTGCCCGATCTGACCTTTGCGCTGGCCTTTACCCCGCAGACCAGCGGCGTATTCTCCTTTGTCGGCGACCAAATGTGCGGCTTTGAACACGAGTCGCTCAACGGCCGCGTAGTGGTCGAGTCTCCGGCAGCTTTCGTCGATTGGCTGGCGGGGCCGTGATAGATTTGAGGAGACTTTGGTAAGCGGAAGAAGAACTACTCAGCCGGGTGCGAATCGCAGCGTCGAGACCAATCGGGACAACACGCGAAACTTTAGGGAATTATATACAATAGTGCCCAAGGATGATATGTAGTTGGAAAAACTAAATTTACGAGCGCCGGGCAAGGAGCGGTTCTGGATGGCTAAAAACAAAATCGCGTCAGGATAACGGATGATCCTGCCTTGCCCGGCTATGGAAGCGAAAAATTATTCTAATTTAAGGAGGTCGTCTAATGGATGATCGCGCAAAAAATCCTGAGCAACCCGATGTAGAACACGATCAGATTCAGGATGCTCATTCTTCAGAATCGCAACAACCTTCAAAGCGGACACCAAATCGTCAGGCTCCAGACCTTCTTGCAAACTTTGCAAGGTGGCTTGAAAAGACTCCCCGAGTGCCGCTTGGAGTAAGCGATGATTGATGACTAGCAATGCCGCCAGTCCGGCGTCATGTGTATTGAGCATATTACTAGCTGTTTTTACACCAAGAGCATAGCGCCCTTAAGTTGTCGTATGTGCATTCGCCTTCTTTGTCGATATAGCAGACTTCTAGCTCTCTTCGCCCTTGGCCGCAGCTTTCACACCTAAATCGAGCACGTCTTAGTATTTTACCTTTAAGGCGCTTGAATTCTTTGTCTTTCTGGCCAGCCTCTTTATCCTCTGGCGACGGCCAGATGGCCTCGTGTATCGTGGCGACGACGACGCTGGCGATGAATCCGTACGCCAAGCCTAGGAGGGTCTTGTCGCCGATGGGCAGCTTACTCCACTTCGGCATGTCTTCATTCTCCTTGTGTTAGGATGTCCAGCCCCAAGAACGTAAATCAGGCAAGAGAAGTCAATAAAAAGAAGTTAATAGAAAAGTTGGGATGTCTATTATGGGACTATGGTCTAAAACAAAGAATATCAAGCAGTTAAGACGGCCAAGCCCGATACTGGGCTTGGCCGTCTGTGTTTATGCTTCGGCGATCAGCTCCTGATAGGTCAACCGCTTCCCCATCATGCCTTGTGCCATGAGTGCCATTTGCTCCATTGTATCGACGGTACGGGCGTTGTGTCTGCCTGCGAACTCGCCGATATATCGAGCTAGGTGCTTGTCGCTCATCTTGTGGTATGTGCCGTAATAGCCACGCTTGAGTAGCGCCCAAAAGGATTCAATGCCATTGGTGTGGGCCTGCTCTTGGACATACTCGCCTACGCTATGCCGGACGGTCTCATGGTTCGGCCATCCATCATAGGCGCTACTTTCGTCTGTGTAGAGCGTAGCGTCTGGATCGACGTGCTCTTCCACAAATTCTTGCACGGTAGCACGATTAACAGGCTGGGTTACTTGCGCCCTAACCTCTTTCGTGCTGCGATCTTTAACGCCTGTTACGGGCGTCTTGCCGATAGTGCCCCGTCCTAGCTTGAGTTTACAGCTTTCGTGCTTGTTGGCCTCCTTACCGCCGATGTAGGTCTCATCGGCTTCAGCAGGGCCAGCCAACAGAAAGTCGCCTGCCTGCCACATAGAGCGGATACGGTGCGCTAGGTGCCACGCCGTCTTTTGCGTTACGCCTAGGTCGCGGTGCAGCTTCATGGACGACGTGCCCTTAATGCCCGTAGTGAGCAGGTAGATAGCCAGTATCCAAACTTGAAAACCAAGATTGGACGCGGCCATAACCGTCTTGGAACGAACGCTAAACCGCTTACGGCATTCTCGACAGCGGTAGGGCATGGTCTTATGCGCTGTGCCTTCTTGGATGCGCCAAGAGCCGCAGTTTGGGCATTGCGCGCCATCCGGCCAGCGAGCATTGGCAAACCACGCCTCCGCTGTGGCGTCGTCGGGGAACATGCGGATTAATTCAGGCAGGGACAGCCCCTTGCGATAGGACTGCCCAGGCCCCTTTTGAGTGGGCTATACAGCCTCCTTTGGGAAGAGAAACAGAAAAGCTCTTCGGCCTACACTAGCGCCGAAGGGCTTGGGTATTATGACTTGCCTATAAAGAGTCTCCGCCTATCTTAGCCCCTCCGTCCATCTCAACCACACATAAAAGGAGACGAAGGCGATGGCCGAGAGTGAATCCCAGACCCCAGACCCCTTTTTGGTGCCCAAGGCACTCTGGCTTACTTTTTTGCAAACTTTCGGACACAACGATCCAACGTTTGGACAAAGACTCGTAGAAAATTTGCAAAGCTCTTTTGACCTTCTGGCGAAGAATCCCACGGAACTGACGGACGATCAAGCTGAGATGTTGGATCAAGCTCAGAATCTGTTAAAGATTTTGAACACTCCTTTTGGCAACCAGCCATAACGATTTCTCCTATTGGTTCGAGAGTACATGAAAAAGCCGCCTATCTCTCGCGCTAGAGACAGACGGCAACGAAGCGAAACTTCTCGCTATAGGTTATACCACTAAAAGGGAAGGATCGCAGACAGAAAAAGCCCCTCGCCATTGGGCATGGTGGCGAGGGGCTGTGAATAGTTATTTACTTTTGTCTAAAATGTCGTAAGTGCCTGCAATCAATAGATTTACGACGATTTGGGCACTATTGTATATAATTCCCAAACTTTAAGACCGCTTCAGCGCGTCAATAAGCCGTCGCGCATGACAAGAAGAATCCACCACCTTACTCGGATCCAAGCACCCAAGAAGTTCGAACGAATGCAGGCCCTTATCGTACGTTTTTTTACCTTTAGAGCACGACCTTGTCGCCTGTTTCAAGGTTCGTAAAAGGTCGTCTTTTGCGATGGCTTCCACGTTGTGTTGCTTTGGTAACGCGGCGGCATTGAAGTCCTTGCCAAAATAGTCACTCAGAGATTGCCGGTCCGCAACAAACCACGCTTCCATGCACTGCACCATCAGTTGCGCACTGTCATCCGTAGCGGCCGAGGGCTGGTCCCATTTATCGTTTTTCTTTAGGTGTTTCCAAGGGTTATCGCTAGCTGCGACTGCGGCCTCGCTGTCCACCAAGAGAACGATAAGACTGCCGGTTTCAGCTTCATTAATGGCGGTACAAAATCGGTCATACGTTTTTTCCCTGGAACCGCAAACCGCAAGGAATAACCTTCGGCATGCGGCCCTTAAGCCCGGCCTTGTCAAAAAACTCTCTGAAACCAGCGCGACATTGTCTTTTTGATAGCTCAGAGTCTCCACCACCCTCGACATACACCTTGATGCTCACCAAGGATTCCCCCCAATCTCGCCACTGCTCCAGAGTGCACCGAGTCGATAATCCTCCAGCCAAGCAGCCATTTTCTTTTCATCGAGACGGCGCATCACAGTCTGCCCGTCGTGCTTTTCGCAAACCACGATACTCCACCAGTCATTGGTCAGGGCATCGACGAGCATATCCGAATGGGTCGTTACAATCAACTGGCTGCGTTCGGACGCTTCGAGCAACAACTTGCTCACCGTCGGCAGTATGTCCGGGTGCAGGCCCAGTTCGGGTTCCTCGATACAGATGAGGGGCGGCGGCGGCGGGTGGCAAAGAACGGCGAGCAAACAGAGGTACCGCAGCGTACCGTCCGAAAGACGGGTCGCCGGTATGACCACGTCGCCTTCCTGTAAGAACAATTGGACCGTGCTACCCTCAATGTTGACGTAGAAATCGGTTATGCCCTCGTAGAGTTTGCACAAAGCGTCCAGCACACGCCGCTTTACTGCTGGCTTACCTTGGAAGCTGTTTAACACCAAGGCTAAGTTTTTCCCGTCTTCTTGCAGGAAATCGTTGGGAAGATCGGCCTTCTGCGGCAGCCGCAGTGGAGAATCTCGCCCAAGCGACCACTCGCGATAAATGCGAATACGGCTCAATGCCTCGCCGAGATACGTCAGTTCAGGGAGATCAGGATCTTTGCGTTGGGATAGAATGGACTGGTCCGGTTTAATCTCCTCGGGACGCAAGTCGTATTGGCCCAGCCGAAGACGAACATGAGGGTACTCCTCCTTTACGGTAGGACCTACGCCGGTTTCATCCTTGTAAGTGATAAACGCCCGCCCGCCCTTCTGATTGTAATAGATATACGGCTCCTCATGCCCTTCATCACTCTGTTCGTTCTCTATCCGCTCTTCGATCAGTTCAAATCGCTGGCCGCGCTCTGCAAAATCCAGCCAGTACCGCAACGCCTGCGACCCCTGCGGATTCTCCACAATAGCCTCGATGCGAGCAGCACCTTCCGGTCTTCCCCGCCAGATCCAATCATGGATGCCTCCTCCCTCGCGAATGGGCGCAACCAAATTTCGCGGAGCCGACCGGAGGACATCAATGCCCTCTAGAAGATTGGATTTCCCCGAACCATTGGGGCCGATTAATACATTTAGCCGCTTGAGTTCGATTTCTTCGGAGTCGGGGCCGAATGAGAGCAGGTTGGTCTGTTTGATACGATGAATCAGCATATCTTCCTTGCACAATCTCCAGTAGTTAAGAGCTTTGGCTACTGGGAAAAAACAACCGCTTCAACCAAGCAGCGAGAACATCTACTTCTGGGACATCGGGATCAAGGAAGCGGGCGGTAATGGCTGTTCCGAAAGGAAACCCCGGCTCTTCCTGCCAAGCAAGCCAAGTATGGATGACCGCCTTTGGCTCAGCTAGTTGCTTGAAACGCCGTTCGCCTTCAGGGATAGATGCCACACTGACCTTAGCATGGTCAAAAAGAATATTGGGCTGCGGAACGAGGAAGCGCAGGAAGTCCTCCAAGATTCCACTTATCTGGTTATTCGGCATAATCCAGACGCCCAATCGAGGTAGAAGCGTCCCTTCCGGAGGATCGAGGATCGTTCCGTCTGGGTCTGGTTGACCAGGCACATTTTGGTATCCGATATCGGCATCAGTGATTCGATTTCGGATCGACTTCCAACGGTCCGCTATGTTCGTATCGGCATCAATGACTACCCAATAACGTCACCTTCCTCGCTTACTTTGAGTCGAACTTCGAGATTCTCAATAAGTTTTATGTCATTGCCACAGCTTTTCACTTTATCGAGATGAGGAATGCCTCGATTCCCACAGATGTGCTTCAGGACATGCTTATCGTCGGTACCCTCCACCAAGAGGATTTTCCCATTTGCCATATCAGCGCACCT
This sequence comes from Candidatus Latescibacterota bacterium, assembly GCA_965233785.1. Lineage (GTDB taxonomy): Bacteria > Latescibacterota > UBA2968 > UBA8231 > UBA8231. The sequence continues at coordinate 5,817,052 of OZ247580.1, read as the reverse complement.
CGATTTCGTCTCGGGTTGCTATGGCAAGTTCATCTTCGGATAGCACCGTGGGAATAATGTCCTCACCCCTGCGAGCCAAGCGTATCAACGCCCCTTCTTCAGGCGCTTCAGCCGCCGCTTTCTGAAACGCTTCGACCGCGTCCCAACTGTGGGAGGTTGCAAAGACTTGAATATCGAGCGTTTGCGCCAATTGGAATATCGTGCGCCATACATCCAACTGCACGGTGTGATGCAGACCATTTTCAAATTCATCTACCAGCAAAAGTCCCCCGCGAGCATTAACTAGGGCGAGAATGATTCCAAATAGCCGATTCAATCCATCGCCAAACGAGCGCAGTGGGATGGGGCGTGCGATATTATCTGTGCGTACAATGGCGGTAAGCTTTCTGCGAGTGCTACCAACCATGGAAACGGCAGAAATCTGAGGGTCGATGATGTGCAATCCTTCAACAACATCTTTCTCCCGGTCAGATAGCGCGATTTTATCCCACAATGGCCCCAACACTCCTGTGCTTTCTCCGCTGTAGGGACTGACGAAGATACAGGACATCCGGGTTCCATTAGATGATTTAAAACGCGCTCTGTGCATCGGATGAAGGTATCTGCCAAAACGATCAAGTCGATGGGTTCTTGTTGTATCTTGTGTCTCGACTCTCAAAGCAGCTATACCGTCTGGTTCCGGTTTATCAAGAAGGACTAACTTCACTCCGTCCGAGTCGGGTTCCTCTGAGAACCAATCCAAGTGTATTGTCATGCTCATTGAACTCGACTTGCCACTAGTAGTTGAAATGGCAATCGGCTCTGGGTCCTCTGAAAGCAAGGGAAATCCGTGGAATAGCCCAGAGACTAGGAATAAGCTATCGGGGTCAGCGGGATTCCCTTCTTCCTCTGCTTCCTCGATATTTTCTTCGCGGTATCTGAGTATGTCGTAAATCACGTCAGGCGTGGCATTGTTGGCGAGAAGACGCAGTCCTTCAAGAACGGATGATTTCCCGATATTGTTCTTCCCTGTAATCAGGTTCACGCGCCCTAAGCCACGGATGGTCAACTCGCGGAATACGCGGAATCGCTCCAGCGTTATGCTCTCAATTTTGAGGCTCATTGCATTCCCCTTTCATTAGGGTACTTCATCCGTTCCTTTATCTTACGACAATATACGCGAACTGCTTGAACAGTCTCAAACTCTCTCCACTGCGTCCAATCCCCCACCCTAGCCGTCAGCCTCCCCTCAATCCAGCCGAATCTCCTCCCCCGCCTCTTGGCTCCGGTAGATACCATCGAGGATTTTCATCACCTGTAGGGATTGTTCCGGCGGCACCGGCGAGGGCCGCCCTTGGGCAATCGCCGAGGCGAACTCCACGCATTCCTGCGCGTGGGCTTCGAGGCCGTCGTACATCAGCATGAGCTTGCGGTCGTACTGCTGGCGAGTCTGGTTGTTGCTCTCGCAAATCGAGCACTGGGGCCAATGCGCGCCGCCGCGAGTGCCGTAGAGCCACATCTGCATGTCCTCGCCTTGGGTCGGGTGATGCAAGAGCCAGCTCACCTCTAAGATCAGTATTGCGCCGTTGTCAAAGCGCACAAAGGCCGCGGCAAAATCCTCGACATCGTAGTGGGATGGGATCGTCTGGCGGCCCCATTGACTGAAAGCCCCTTCTTGGTGCGCCAATTCAGCGCGCGCCACGCCCGAAATGGCCACCGGCTTGGGATGCCCCATAAACCACAAGGTCAGGTCGAGGATGTGAACCCCAATGTCGATGCAAGGGCCGCCGCCGCTGTGTTCTTTGAGAATAAACCCACCGCCAATCGGTGCCCCAGCCCGGCGCAGCATCCAACTGCGGGCGTGGTAGATGTCGCCGAGTGCGCCCGCGTCTATCTCATCCTTTAGCGCGCGGGACGAGCCCTGAAAGCGAAAGTGCTGCGCCGTCATCAGCTCCTTGCCCGAGGCATCGCGCGCCGCGATCATCTGGCGAACATCCTCGGGCGTGGGAGCCAAGGGCTTTTCGCAGATCACGTGCTTACCGGCCGACAGCGCGGCAATGGCCAAGGGGGCGTGATACATATTGGGCGTGCAGATGTCGATAATGTCGATATCGGGGTCGCTGAACAGCGCCTCCGGGTCGGCGTGCAGTTTGGTGACCCCATTTTCTGCACCAAAGCGCTTCAGCGCCTCCTCGCTAATGTCGCTACCAGCGATCAATTCAGCTTCGCTAGAAGCCTCCCAGCCGGGGATGTGCGTGCGGGCGATCCCGCCGACGCCGACGATACCTACTTTGAGCGTGCTCATGGCTTATCCTTTTTGATTAGTGGCCAGTGGCCAGTGGCCAGTGGTTAGTGGTTAGTGGTTAGTGGTTAGTGGCCCCGCTGTCCCTACCTAGGGGACGGGTTGGGACTGGTCACCGATCACTGACCACTAACCACTGATTCATTCATATCCGCGTCAGGGCTTCCGCCGGCATCCAACCGCCGAGACCATTGGCCAGCCGCACCAGCATCCACCCTCCCTCCTGCCGCACCAAGCGAACCTTGGTACCTTCATGCGCAACAAAAACCTCGGTCTGCCCAAGATCGGGGCCGGAGCGCGCGTGCGCCATGTCAACTGTGATGATGGCTTCGCTCGTCTGCGCCTGATGGTGGAGGCGCGTCCCCAGCCAGAGTGCGGACCCGACACTCAGCCCCGCACAGAGTAAAACCCCGACTAGCCACAACGCCCCGGGGCGCGTCGGCGCGAACAACCACCGCACCCCCAAGACAAAGACCGCGAAAAACGCCGCGGCGAACAGCAGGCTAAGCTGGTTAAACGTAGGCCAGAAGTAGGCACCCACCAGCGCGGCCACCAACGCGCTGAGACCGTCCTCAGTTTGCGGGTCGCGGTCCTGCTTCACGAGGTTGGCAAAGCGCAGATTGGCCTCAATGTCTTCGTCGTGTGGTAGCAGGCGCCGCGCCCGCTCATACCAGAGGATCGCCTCGCCTAACTTCCCGGACTTAAAGCAGGCATTGCCCAAGTTGTAGTAAAGCCGCGCGTCTTGCACCCCGGCTTCTGCTACCGCCAAGTAGCTGCGCCGCGCCGCGGCAAAATCCCCGTCCCGATAGAGTGCATTGGCCTCGTTGTACTGCCCAGCCGCAGCCCCGGCGTGGAGTTGGGTGCCCAACAGCAGCAACAGCGCCAGTGCGCACATCATACAACAATCCTGAATGACTGCAACAATTCGAGCAGCGGATCGTCTTGCTTCTACTATTCTGCGTCTATCTGCGTCCATCTGCGGATCATCTGGTGAATGATGTAGGACTGCTATATCCACTTCTCCAACCCCGCGATCACCTCTTCTGCCAAACGCCGCGCCGCAGCCCGATCCGTCGGCGGGCCACCCGCGGGCGCAAAGCGCGCAAAGTCGCAGCGCGTCAGCAAATCGCGCAACGCAGCAATCGTCTCGTCCTCGACTTGGCGCGCCGTCAGGGCCTCGGCACAGACCTCAATGGTCAGGCCGGCGGCAGCGAGGTTGAGGCGGTCAGCTACGAATTCCAGCACGGCAGCGCGGACCTCGCCGTAGAACTCGGCCTCAGTGCCGGTCTCAAGCAAGGCATCGGCGTGAGATAGGCGGCGACCAGCCTCGCCTTTGGCTCGGCGTTGACGCGCGTACGCCACATCGCCCTGCAAGCGCCGCTGGTGGCGTTGCCACACAAGCAGGGCAAAAAAGGCGAGCGGCAGTGCGCCCTGCAAGGTCCAAAACCAATAGCTCTCGTGTAGCATGGTAGCCGCGACGAGGGCATCGACGTCGGGCTTGATGTAGCGGATATCTTCGCCGACGGCCTCGATGTCGCGCCGACTCAGCCCGTAACTCACCCCTTCCTCTTCGACACTCCCCTCGCTGTGAATGGTAATCGGCGCGGATTCGAGGACCTCGTAACGCGCTTGGTGTGGGTCAAAGTACGCAAAGCGCAACGGCGGGATGTTCAAGGTGCCGCCTTGCTCGGGAATCAAGATGTACTCAAAGAGGCGTCGGCCCCCGTACACGCCGTTGGTGATCCGCTCTTCTTCCTCGACCTTGGGGTCGTAGAGCTTGACGCCAGTGGCCACATCGACTTGCAGAGGCTGCACCGCGGCTATGTTGCCCTCCCCCTCGACGAGCACTCGCAGTGTCACCGGATCCCCGACCGCGACTTGGGTCGGCTGAGCCTCGACGCTGAGTTGGAAGCGCCCCACCGCGCCGGTAAATTCCGCCGGGCGACCCTGCTCTGGCAGCGGCAGCACCTCGATTTGCAATTCCTCGCTTTGCAGGAGCACCGAGCGCGAACGGCCAAAAAACGGATCGCCAGCGAAAAAGTCATCGAGCACGCCGCGACGCGAACGCTGTTGAGGGATATCGCAGGAAACGGCTAATGTGCCGACGGCATGGGTTCCCGCGCCGGTGGGAAAAAGGGCCACGCGCCGCAGCGGCGCGACGCTGTAGGACACGCCGCTGCGCATCTCCTGATGAGACTCTAGTTGTTGGGCGACAAAGAGATCTTCGGTCCAAAACCCGACAAAGGTCGGCAGCTTGTTGAAGCTGACGTTGCGCGGTTGGATGCGGTAGAACAGGTCGTAAGACACGGTGATCTGCTGTCCCACATAAGCCCGCTGGTGGTCGGCGCGCACCAACACGAAGATGGGGCTTTCTGCCTGGCCAGCTTGCGCCCGGCTGGAGCCGCGGACGATCTCGACGGTAATGGGCTTAGTCTCATAGCGCTCGCCGTCCATTTCCAGTTGCAGCGGGCCGATGGTGAAGGTGCCGGGCTGCTTGGCATAGAGGGCGTAGGTCAGTTCGCGGGTGTAGCTAATGTTGGAGAAGTTGCTCATCTCCATCCGCGTGCTAGTGGCTGGCCCCTCGACGTGGAAATCCTTTAGGTCGAATGCTGGCGTCACCTGACCTAATTGCTCGTCCGAGGTGATGCGGAGCGTCAGGCGAATCGGCTCGTTCTGACTAGCGCGCGTGCGATCGACGGATGCCTCAAACTGAATCGTCGCCGCTGCAACGCCGGATGCCGCCAGCGCACATAGCACAAACGGAATGATCAGACGCGCGTTCACCAGTCTCTTGCCTGCGCTTTGCCAGTGGCGCGAAATCGACGCTGCTGGGCTTCCAACTCGCGGTTTTTGAGGGCCTCCATAAGCTGCTCGGCTTCCTCGGGGCTAATGGACTGCTGCTCGGCGGGCTGCTCCTGCTGCTGTTGATCCTGCTCACTTTGTTGCTGTTGATCCTGTTGGTCTTGCTCTGAATCGTCCTGCTGATCCTGTTGCTGCTGTTGATCTTGCTCTGAATCGTCCTGCTGATCCTGTTGATTTTGTTGCTGCTGTTGATCCTGTTGATCCTGCTCTTCTGAATCGTCCTGCTGATCCTGTTGATCCTGTTGTTGCTGCTCCTGCAATTTCTCCAACGCCAATTCCAAGTTCACCTTTGCATCCTCGTCGTCAGCGTCTAGCTCCAGCGCCTGCTTGTAGGCGGCGACGGCCTGTTCAAACGCCTGCTGCTGGAAGAAGCTATTGCCCATGTTGTAATGAGCCTGCGCCTGGATTTTCTGCTCCTCGGCGCTGAGTACGCGCTCAAATTCCCGCAGGGCTTGGTCGTATTCGCCGCGCTTAAACAGGGCATCCCCGACGTTGAAGTGTAGCTCGGGCGCGTCGGGCCGGTCGAGGAGCGCGTCGCGGTAGAGTTGTAGGGCCTGATCGTACTCGCCGCGCTGGTAGTGTTCCAACGCCTCGGCACTCTTGCTAGCCACGGGGTCGCCCACGGTCGCTCCGCAGACGACCAGCCAGATCCCCAAGATGACCCATAGTGTACCCATCAGGCGAACCGCCCCTTCCACTCGCGGGCCTGCACCCGCGCATCGCCTAAGAACGCCTCGACGAAGAAACAGCAAAGGGCCAACAATAGGGGCCATTGGAAGCGCTCCTGATAGCGGGTGAGGCGGGTAGAGCCGATTTCGCGCTGATCCATCTCGGCGATCTGGCCGTACAAGGCGTCCAATTCCGCACCGCTCAAGGTCGTGCGAAAGTAATCGCCCCCCGTCTCCAGCGCCATGTCCTGCAGGGTGCTCTCGTCGAGCCGGGTTTTGACGTATTGGCCGCGCTGGTCCTTGTGAAAACTCACGCCGCCGCCTTCTTCCTCGGTGGGGATGAGTTCGCCGTCGGGCGTCCCCAACCCCAAGGCAAAGAGGCGCACGCCCTGTGCGGCGGCTGTCTGCGCCGCTGCCAGCGGTTGCCCCACGTGATCCTCGCCGTCGGTAAAGAGCACGATGGCCTTGTGCTGGCCTTCGCCCTCCTCAAACGATCGCATGGCTAGCCGCACCGCGTCGCCAATGGCCGTCCCCTGGACGGGTATGGCCCCGGCATCCAACACGTCGAGAAACAGCTCCACCGCGCCGTAGTCCGTCGTCAGCGGGCATTGGACAAAAGCCTGTCCTGCGAAAACCACCAACCCTACCCGGTCGCCTCGGAGCAAGTCCAATAGGCCGCGAATTTGGTATTTGGCCCGCGCCAAGCGGCTCGGCTTGACGTCCTCGGCCTGCATGCTGCGCGACACATCGAGCACCAGCATCACATCTACGCCCTTGCGCTCGGCCATTTCGAGTTGAGTACCGAATTGGGGGCCGGTCAGCGCGAGAATCGCAAAGAAGGTTCCCAGCCCCAATAGAACGCACTTGCTCACTTGGCGGCCCCGGCTCAGGTTGCGGGTCAGCTTCTCGGCCAGCGGGCCGCGGGCAAAATGCGCCAAGGCGCGGCGGCGCGCCCAGAGCGCCCAAGCCAAAAAGGCCGCCAAAAAGGGCAGCAGCAACAGCAACCAAAAATTGTACAAGTTCGCAAAGCGCATATTAACTGACCTTACACACCCCTGTCATATAGCGATCCTGAATGACTGAACGATTCTGCGTCCATCTGCGTCCATCTGCGGATCAAGGCAGCGAGCGGAAACGGGTATGGGCCAACAGCATCTCCACCAACAGCAGGCCCAAGCCCGCGTAAAGAAAATAGGCAAAGCGCTCCGAGTAGTTCAGGTGAATTTCGGATTTGATCTCGGTCGCCTCTAACTCGCCGATCTCGCGGTAGATGGCCTCTAGCTTTTCCTCGCTGGTCGCGCGAAAGTACTGGCCGCCAGTGCGTGTGGCCACCTCCTGTAAGGTTTCCTCGTCGATCTCTACCTGGACGGTCTGATAGCGGGTGCCGAAAACTCCGCGCACGGGCCGGCGAATCTCCCCGTCGCTACCCACGCCAATGGTATAGACCCGGATGCCTACGGCCGCGGCTACCTCAGCCGCGGTCAACGGCTCGACCTCGCCGGCGTTGTTGACGCCATCAGTCAGCAGGATAATCACCTTGCTCTCGGCGTCTGAGTCGCGCAGGCGGTTGCAGGCGTTGATCAGCGCCATGCCAATGGCCGTGCCATCCCATTCCTCGCTGGCGATATCCACGCTCTGGAGAAACTCCAACAACACGCGATAGTCGAGGGTCAGCGGACACTGGGTAAAGCTCTCACCGGCAAAGACGACCATGCCGATGCGGTCGCTGTGGCGGCCGGCGATAAAGTCGGCCACCACTTCCTTGGCCACCTGTAAGCGACTCTTTTGGCCCTCGTCTAGGTCATTTAACTCCATGCTCGACGAGATGTCTAAGGTCAGCATGATGTCGATGCCCTCGCCCGATATTTCCCGCACTTCGCGCCCAGCTTGCGGACGGGCCATAGCTACAATGAGGCAACCCAAGCCGAGTATTTTCAAGGCGAGCAGGCCGTGCCGGAGCTTGGTCCACAGCGACGCGGTGGCACGGCGCAACACGCCGAGGTCGGAAAACTGCACGCTGCTCCGGCGGCCCCGGTGTGCGCGCACATAGCTGTAGAGCAAGACGGGCAACAGCAGCAGCAATAACAGCCACTCGGGGTTTTCAAACCGGATGTTCTGCATGGGCCTCAGCAGCGCGGCTTGCGACCGCCTCCTCAATAGCGCGCAATATAGCTAGGCCGCCGTCCGGTGCGTGTCGAGCCTCGTCCAGCGCCGGATGAAAGCGGGCGAACTTCACCAAATCGGCCGCAGCCAAATAGTCGATGATTTGCCGCCGAAGCGCGGTATCGACTTCAGCCCCCTGCAAGGCGTTCTCCAGTTCGGAAGTAGTCTGCTCCATCGCCTCAATCGCCACGCTCTCCTCCAAGAAGCGGCGCAGATTTTCCGACAGCAGCGAGTAGTATGTTTTGAACTCGCCGCGTTCCAGCAGACCGCTCTCGGCAATGCGTGCGAATTCAGCCGCGTAGTCTATTGGCTCGGGCGGGGGCGGAGGCTCCGGGGAGCGAGTGCGACGACGCCAGAGCCAAACGCCGACGAGTGTGCAAAGCACCAACGCCAGTAGTACGATTACTACGACCACCCACAGCGGCACCCCTCCGCTGATCAGCACGGGCGGTTTGATGTCGCGTAGTTGGTCCTCCCCTTCACCTCGGGCGCTGGTGACCTCTATAGTTAAGGGTTGGGTCGTCCTCAGGAGCGTGTCGCCCGCAGCGGCGACAAAGGGCACGGGTACGGCCGGCACCTCGTGTCGCCCCAGCTCGTAGAGACGCAGTTCGCATTCTTGCGCTAGCTCGAAGCCAGCCTCAGTCTCGCGTTGGTGCCAACCAGTGCAACGGGGGGAAAAATCCCGGAGGATTTGGGGCAGATCCGGAGCTTCGGGACGCGCGGTCGCGTCGTGGTGAAGCGTCAGCGTTAAACGAATGGAATCGCCGACCCGAGCAGCCGCGGTGTCCAAGGCGGCCTCGGCCCGAGGGACTTGAGCGTGCAGCCCCTCGGCGAGGACCACTAGCGCGGCGAGCAGACCGCCGATATACATTACGGACTGTCAGCGCCGCCGTCGTTGGGATCTTCTTCGCTGCTGGCGGCGGGTTCAGCCGGCTTTTTGGGCGCTTGCGCCACGTCGTCTATATCCAAATTCAACTCGGCGAAGTCGTCGCTACTGACGACGTACACCGCGTCGTCGCCTTCCTGTTGCAGGTACGAAGTCTCGGCGGCTGCGCTGAAGCGAGCGGTCAGCAGGGCTTGCCCTCCGCCGAGCAGCTCGATACTGAAAGCGGGAGCGTCCTCGACGGGCAGTTCATCGGCAAATCCCTCGACTTCGAGTTGCTCCAAGTCGCTCAGGAGGCTGTTGATCTTCCACGATTTGGCATCGCGTCCCATCGGCTCGGACAAATGCCACACACCGCTGGTGTCCTTGTCAGCCGCAAACTCGGTCTCAGTCCCGCGCGTCAGGACAATGCGCTCGACCTGCTCGCGCTCAAAGCGCAAGGGCTTTTTGTCGCGCAGGTCGGAAATGCCCTTGGTAAGCTCCTGCACCAGCGTCGAATCGACCAAGAAGACTTGCGACCGACTGGCGTCGCGTGCGTACCAACGGCCCTGTTCGTCCGCGCCGCCAATGGCCAAGCGCTTCTCGGCCCGGTCTGCCCCAACGAGCAAGGCGATCTCCACCTGCGACGCACGCTCCCCTAAGCCATAGCTGGCCAAGGCGGTGGTATCTGGATCTTCGGCGACAAAAGCCTCGATCTCGGCTTGGTCGATTTTGTCGAGCAAGCCATCTACTGCGTCGGCGGCGGCCCGGGCGGCTACCGGCTCGCGCATTTGCCAGCCAAGCTCGGCCCGCGCCAGCATGGCCGCGCCACCCGCACCCCACCGCTGCACCTGCATCACCTCGTCTTTGGCAAAGGCCAGCACCCGGCGGTCGCGCAGGTCAAAAGCGCGCTTGTCTAGGTTGTCGAAGCGCCAAGCGCGCACCACGAAGATCTCGGGATTGTCGCCTTGGAGCTGGGCGTAGGTGAAGCGGTCGGTGGGACTGTCCGCCCCAAAAGCCACCACCTGCTCAGCGCCGTCTTCGGTTTGCAGCCGCACTTTGAGCTGCGGCGCGTCAAGCCCGTATTGGGCAGCTTGCTCGGCGGTTGCAGCCGCGCTATCGACGACCACCTTTTCCCGCTCGCACTCGCGCAAATTGCGCAAGTAGCGCTCTACGGCCTCTTGATCCGCGCCGTCAGTCATGGGCGCACTCAGGTTCCAGCCGCCCGTCCCCTTGTCCAACACCAAGGCATCGTCGCCGCGCAACAGCTCGAGCCGCTGTGCATCATCGTCTTGGAAGACGAATAGCTGCTTGGATTTTTCGGCTTCTTGGCGGCGCTCTTCACCGCCTTTGATCTCGTAAAAATAGACAAAGGCCGCCAGCACCACGAAGACGGCACCGATTACGACATTGGTCTTGAATTTCATGCTTGCTCCTCTTGGACAAAGACCTTTTTAATCCACACGAGAATGGCCGCGTTGACCACGAAAACCGCGGCGTAGAGCAGTTGGACTGTCTCGTTGGGAATCAACGAGAACCCAAGACTGGCACCGGTAAAAATCGTCAGGGCAACCACGCCGGCGCACAACGCCGAAAATACCAAGCCGGCCTGCCAAGCCCACGCCGCGTGCCGATAGAGACCGTAGCCAATGGCCGCCGAGGCCAAGGCTGCGATCAATTTGACCTCGCCCTCAAAGATCGCCCCCTCGCTGGTGGCAATGATGCCGCTGATGAAGAAGAACATCGCATTGCCCCAGAAGGCGTACACCAGCCACGAGACAAAGCCCTCGGCATAGGTCTGATATCCGCGCCTGAGCACCATGACCATGCCCGACAACGCGACCGCAAACGGCACGATGAACACCGAAACCCACAAAATGACCGCGCCCTGATTGCCGATCAGGTTGATGGGGTTAAAAGCGGGTTGCTTGTCGGTGATGGTCAGGCGGTCTTCGTCTTCGGTGAGCCAACTGACGCTGCCGAGGAATAGCTCGCCATTGGCCTGTTGGGCAAAGTACTGGTTGGAGGCAAAATCCGCGTCGCCAATGACGACCAGTCGCGTCCGCCCCTCGGGTGCCAAGCTGGTGTCGGCAGCCGCAGATGCGGCCACGCCCAGCGGCACCGGGCCGCGCATATCTACTTCCGGGTCGAAATCCACCTCGCCGCCCTCGCCCATTATCGGCGCGAGGTCCGCTTCGCCCCAACTGCTCTTGTGGGTGTACGCCAACGCGGCGATGTCTGGCTCCTTGAGCCGATGTTCGGTCATCTGCACCGAGCGCGCCAGCGGGAAGAAGCTCATCGTACCGGCGGACAACTTTTCCGTGATCGGGTGATCGCCGTAGTTAATGACTACCGGCACTGAGACATCCGCGCCAAAAAGCTGGCCCAAGCCACTCAGATCGACGACGAAGTCCTGCCCCAACTCGACCGAATACTCATTCAACAGTGCTTCGAGTCCGGTCGGCTGGCCCGGATCGAGCAAAAACAGCGCGCTGCCTCCACCGGCCAAGTATTGCCCCAGCACCTCGACCTCAGCCGCGGCAAAGCGCTCTTTCGGTCCCAAAACCACCACCAAGGTAGCGTCGTCGGGCACCGGCTCGGCGAGCGTCAGCCCCCCCTCGACTGCGAAGTTTAGCTCCTTGAGGCGGCTCTTGAGGGTGGAATAGCCCAGCTCATCGACTTGGTCCAGCTCGGCCTCGCCGTGGCCGCTGGTGAAATAGGCCCTTAGCTCGCGGCCTTTGAGTGCCTTGAGGATGGCATTGCTCAACGCCTCTTCGCTCTGGGCAGTGATGCGCTCGGTGCGCACTTGTCCTTCGTCAATCACTTCAATAATCGAAGTCCCGCGCTCGCGGATGTTGTTTTGCTCGACGCGCAGTTGGTTTTTCTGCGGATCGAGCAGCTCGTAGTCGAAGTTGGGCGATACGTAGCTGTACTCCTTTAAGAGATCCTCAAAGCGCATGTTTTCCATCTCGCCCATGAAGGTCTTGACGCTGACGTACTGGCCGTTGTCGGCGAGGGGCGCGAGGAGCCGGTGCGTATCGTCCGACAGCGTAAACAGTGCGTCGGCCGTCATGTCCTTGCGGAGGTGGTAGCGGTCGCCGAGGAAGTTGACCAGCGCGGCAATGCCCAGCGAAATCACAATGCCCAACCCGGCCGCGCTCAAGTCGGCCAAGCTCCAGCGCCCCTTGCGCGAGACGACCACAATGCCGACCAAGGCGATTAGCCCTGGGTACAGCACCACGCTGAGCCAAAAAATCCACTCGCTGTCGCTTTCGGTCAGGGCGATGGGATTGTGGCCCGGCTCGCGGGGGCGGATCGAGATCAGGGCCTCGTCCTCGGCCAGCCAGCTCAGGGCGTTGAGGGCCAAGTCGCCGTTGCCCTGGACGCCGAAGTACTGGTTGGTGGCAAAGTCCGAATCCCCAAAGACGACCAAGCGGCCCCCCGCCTCAATGTCTCGGGCGGCGACGGCCAAGGACACCGGCCCAGGCTGATCGACGCCCTCGTCGAGCTTGACCGTCTGATCGCCCTCGCTGGTGAGCACGCTCAAGTCGGTTTCGGCCCAACCGGCCTCCGAGGTCATAACCAAGGGACCGCCCTCGCGACCGCTGCCCTCGTCAAAGCGCACTGAGCGCCCGAGTTGGAAGAAGGTCATCACGCCCTGGTGCTTGCGCGTGACCGGATGATCGCCGTAGGAGAGGGCGACCGGCGTGGTAAAATCGAGGCCAAAAAGCGAGCCAATGCCGCTGGTGTCGATGACGAAGTCGTCGCCGACCGCCACGCCCCACTCGGCCAACAGCTCTGCTAAGCCGCTGTCGGCGAGCGGATCCAAGAGCAACAGCACCGCTCCGCCTGCTGCTAGGTAGGAGCGTATGGCCTCGACCTCCACTGGGAAGAAAGGCGTGCGCGGGCCAGCTATGACGAGCACGGCGCAATTTTCGGGCACCGCCCCCTCGCGGGCGAGGAACAGCGAATCTTCGACCGCATAGTCGATCGCCGCCAATTGGACCTGTAGCTGCTCTAGCCCATCGGGCTGGTTGGCAAGCTGGCGCTCGCCGTGCCCCACCGTCAAATAAATCCGGTCTTGGCGCTCGCGCGTCAGCTTGAGCAACGAGTTGACGATCTCGCGCTCTTGGAGCTCGGTGATTTGCTGTTGTTTGTCGCTACTTTCCAACACCAGCGTGTCGTAGCGGCGGATGCCGTAGTCTTCGGTGCGAAGCGGATCGCGGTCCGGGTCGATGAACTCGTAGCTGAAGCGGGTGCTGTACGTCTCGAATTCGGCTAGCAGCAATCCGAGCGCGGCGTTTTCCCCTCCCTCCATAAAGGCGAGGGCGTGAACATCCCGGTCCAGCGCCTTGAGCGTCTCCACCGTCAGGTCGGAGAGGCTGTGCAGCCGACCCTCGGTCAGGTCGAAGCGCTCGGGGTAGCGGTTGCCCAAAAAATTGACCATGGCCACAATGCCGAAAACCATGATGCCGCCCCAAAAGGCGTTGAGCCAGCGGCCGTACTGGCGGAAGAGCGCCGGGTTGAGCAGTCCGGCCGCGGCCACCATCAGGGCACCGAGTGCCAAGTTGAAAAGCCCGATTGAGCCGCTCTCGGCATTGAGCAGATAGGCCAAGCCGCCCGCGACTATCAGCGCCGCGCCGACCAGCCCCAAGGGCGTGGTATATGCCTTCATGCTCAGCGCCTCCATCTCCGCGATTCAATGACGCGCGTGGTCAAAAACAAGCAGAAAAACGTAAAGCTCAGGTAGAACACCACGTCCTTGGTGTCGATGACGCCGCGCTGGAAATCTTCGAGGTGTGCTATAAAGGAGAGATACTGCAGGATTTTGGCGGCTGTCGGACCGGCAAAGCTAGCCGACCAGTCGATGAGCCAAAAAAGGAGCAACATGCCAAAGGTTAGCAGCACGGCGACGATCTGATTTTCAGTCAGCGCCGAGGCCAAGATGCCCACCGAGATAAAGGTCGCGCCGAGAAACAAGTAGCCTAAGTAGCCGGAAAAAATCGGCCCCCAGTCGGGCGAGCCGTACACTTCGAGGATCGCAAAGTAGATCAGCGTCAGGCTGACGATGATGCCGTAGAGCGAAAAGCAGGCAAAAAACTTGCCCAACATCACCTCGATGGTGCGCAGCGGCGAGGTCATCAGCAATTCGATGGTCCCCGACTTCTTCTCCTCGGCAAACAGCCGCATGGTCAGCATCGGGATGACCAAGAGCCAGATGAAGTCCATGACCGCGAAGAATTGGGTAACGACCATCTCGTTGAGATTGAGTGCTGGCATCCCCCCCATGCCCATCTGCGCCCGCTGGCCAAATTGCAAGCACCAGAGATTGAACTGCATCAGGATATTGCGGAACAGATAGCCTGAGAGAAATAGGAACACGCCGGCGATCACATAGGCGACCGGCGAAACAAAATAGGAGCGCATCTCCTTAATATATACGGCGGCAAAATTGCGCATGTTAAGCTGCTACCTCCTCGCTAGTCAGGCTCAGGAAAATGTCTTCGAGGGTCATGTCGAGCGGCCGCAATTCGCGCAGGCTGAAGCCGCTTTCCACGACCTTGCGGGTCAGGTCGTCGCGCACGTCAGCACCGGGTGCGCTCGTCACCACATACACGCCCTCCTCGCTACTAACTTCCACCTCCAGCACGCCCTCTAGCTGGCCGATCATGCCCAGCACCTGCTCGCTAGGGCCGTCTATGTGGGCGCGCAGCACCTCGCCCTCCTTGAGCTGGGCCATGAGGCTTTCGGGCGTGCCTTGGCCGGCGATGCGGCCGTTGTTGATGATCGCCACGTGCCCGCAGGTCATGCTCACTTCCGACAGGATGTGGGTGCTGAGAATGACTGTGTGGTCGCCCCCCAGCCCCTTGATGACCTCGCGGATTTCGATGATCTGCTTGGGGTCGAGACCCACCGTCGGCTCGTCGAGGATGAGCACCTCCGGCTCGTGGACGAGGGCCTGGGCCAAACCGACGCGCTGCCGATAGCCCTTGGACAGGTGGCCGATCACCGTGTGGCGCTGGTGGGCAATGCCGGTTTTTTCCATGGTGTCGTCGATCCGGCTGTTGAGAGCCGCACTGGGCACGCCCTTGATTTTGGCCACGAAGCGCAGATAGGCGATGACCGTCATGTCGTGGTAGAGCGGCGGCTGCTCGGGCAGGTAGCCAATGCGCTTGCGCACCTCCATAGACTCTTCAGCAATGTCGAAACCAGCAACTTTGGCTTCGCCCTGCGAAGGCGGCAGATAACAGGTAAGCATCCGCATCGTCGTGGTCTTGCCCGCGCCATTTGGCCCGAGGAAACCGAGGATGACGCCCTTGTCAACGTTGAAGGACACATTCTCCACGGCGACGACATCTCCGTAGTGTTTGGACAATTCGCGTACTTCAATCACGGTACTTCCTCCTTAGTGTCGCTGCATCCGCGTGCGAAAAAAGTGAATAAGAGGTTCAACATAGGGGCGCGACAGATCAATCGCGATTTCATCGACGCCCGCCTTGTGCAATAAAGTGCTGCGGTGCTCAGCTATGGCCCGCTGTTCGGCGGCGAAAAACGCACGCACGCCCTCGTGGCCGCTATCGACGAGCACCTGTTGGCCGGTCTCGGCGTCTTGCAGGTTGATAAAACCAACATCCGGTAGCTCCCACTCGCGCGGGTCGCTGACCACCACGGCGATCAAGTCGTGGCGCTGGCTCAAGTGCCGCAGCGCTGGCTCGTAGCCTTGATCGAGAAAATCGGAGATGACAAAGATCACGCTGCGGCGGTGCAAGACGCGGCTGAGGTATTCTAGGGCACCGGCAATGGAGGTCTTGCGCCCCTGCGGCTGAAAGTACAGCAACTCGCGCAACACGCGCAGCACGTGCTTGCGTCCCTTTTTCGGCGGCACGAAAACCTCGACTTCGTCAGTGAAGATGAGCAAGCCTACTCGGTCGTTGTTTTTGATCGCGCTAAAGGCCAATAGCGCCGAGACCTCGACCCCAATTTCCCCCTTCATTTGCTGCTGTGAGCCAAAGGCCCCAGACGCGCTGGCATCTACCACCAACACGGCGGTCAACTCGCGCTCTTCGTCGAATATTTTGATGAAGGGCGCACCCACCCGCGCCGTTACGTTCCAGTCGATGTGGCGCACGTCGTCGCCGGGCTGGTATTCACGCGCCTCGGCAAACTCCATCCCCCGACCCTTGAACGCCGAGTGGTATTCGCCCGCGAAGAGGTTGTTCACCATGCTGCGGGTGTGAATCTCGATCAGGCGAACTTTGTCGAGTATTTCTTTGGGAATCACGGTTCGGCTCGCCTTGGTTTTAGGGAACTTCGATGTGGTCGAAAAGCTGCTGCACGATGTGATCGCTGTCGATTTCCTCGGCCTCGGCCTCGTACGAGGCAATGATCCGATGCCTGAGCACATCGGCCCCCACGGCCTTAACATCTTCCGGGGTGACGTAACCGCGCCGCTGGATAAAGGCGTGGGCGCGCGCCGCGCGGACGAGAAAGATAGCAGCCCGCGGCGAGGCCCCGTACTCGATCAGCGGCGCCATGTCGGCCAGCCCGTAGTCGGCCGGTCGCCGGGTGGCTTGGACGAGATCGACGACGTAATCCTTGATTTTGTCGTCGATATAGACGATCTCCACTACCTCGCGCAGGCGGCGTATTTCGTCGATGCCCACCGCTTGCTCCACCTCGATCAGACTGTCGTTGGCCATGCGGTCCAAGATCAGCCGCTCCTCGGCGCGCGATGGATAATCGACTTTCACTTTGAGCATGAAGCGATCAACTTGGGCTTCGGGCAGCGGGTAGGTTCCCTCTTGATCAATCGGGTTTTGGGTGGCCATGACCAAGAACGGGTCGTCGAGGGCATAGGTTTCCTCGCCGATGGTCACCTGCCGCTCCTGCATGCACTCCAACAGTGCGCTCTGCACTTTGGCTGGTGCGCGGTTTATTTCGTCGGCCAAGATCAAATGGGCGAAGATCGGGCCTTTCTTAGGAATGAAGACCCCTTGGTGCTGGTTGTAGATGGTGGTTCCAGTCAGATCGGCGGGCAACAGATCAGGGGTAAACTGGATCCGCTTGAACCGGGCGGCGACGATCCTCGCCAGCGTCGCCACCGTCAGGGTCTTGGCTAGCCCAGGTACCCCTTCGAGGAGGATGTGACCGTTGCACAACAGCCCCATCAGGATTCTCTCTACCATGGCGCGTTGGCCGACGATGACCCGGTCCATCTCCTGCAAGACGCGCTCTACCACCGCGCTCTCGCCCTGGACCTGCTCACTAATGGCGTGGATGTCTATTGTCGTTTGCGTCATCGAATGTACTCTCTACATGCTCTAAGTCTCAGCCAATAAAAAACCGCCCTGCGGATTCGCAAGCGGCTGGGCCCATCTGCCTCAAACCTCTATGGCAACTTCTAATGTATTTAAGGAGCGGCGGCTTCGTCCTGAAATTGAACCCATTCTTGGGGGGCGCGCCCGACGTTGGGCAACAGATGTCGGGCACTGGTAGCCAGCTCGGAATCTGGGTAGTTCTCAATCACGCGCTGATAAGCCCGCCTCGCCTGCTCTAGGTCGTGGATGTGCTCCTCATATATAAAGGCGATCATAAATTGGGCTTCGTCGCCGTGCTCGCTAGCAGGATATTCGGCCAACACGCATTCGTAATAACCAATGGCCTCCTGCATCTTCCCTTGCTGCTGGGCCAAGCCGGCGAGTTTTCTCAGTGCCTCCGGTGCCTTGGGAGATTCGTCAAAGCGCTCGATAAAAGCCGTAAAATGCGCGACCGCTTGGTCGGCCGTAGCGGGGTCAGCCGCTGCGGCCTCGCCGGCTGCAAATAGCTCTTCAGCGCTTTGCTGGCTGCAACCGCCTAACCAAGACCCGGCGATAAATATTCCCAGTAATATCCTCGACCACATCTATAATTTAACCACGCATCGCGCGGGAAAGTTCCTCAATCGGCTTTGGCGGTCTTCGCTTTGCCGTCGCCTTTTTTATCGCCAGCCTTACTGCTGCCGCTGTCTTTGTCGGCCTTAGCCGCCTTCTGATATCCATCGCTGCGATAGTCCGTTATGTAAAAGCCCGTCCCCTTAAAGAGCAAGCCGCCGCCCATGCCGATGAGCCGCTTAACCGGGCCGATACAATTCGCTTCCGTGCAGGTCTGGCGCGGCGCGGCCGTGATGCTTTGAAACTCTTCAAATCGGTGGCCGCAGCGCTGACATTCATATTCGTATGTGGGCATAGCTTTTGGCTCTCGTTATAACTAAAAATACAAGCCTATTAATATAAATTCGGTCAACTAGGGACGCAATACTTGGCGACGCGCCGAGTCCTACTCAGCGCTACCCATTTTCGGCAGATCGCCCGTGTCGAGGGAGCGCACCTTGTCGCGCTCGATTTTGAGCAAGGTCAGCGCGCTATTGGAGCGCACGTCCGAGGACAGAGAGATGGTGCCCGAGGCTCCTTGGTAGAAACGGACCGCGGCCAACCACTCAATCAGCGCGGCCGGATCGCGGTGCCCCTGCTCCCACCCTTCGAGGAGCAAGCGGGTGGCGTCGTAACCAGCCGATGCGTAGTATGGGTCGCGGCCGAATTGCTTGCGAAAGTTGCTGACAAACGACTGCTCGGCCGCGGACTCGGCTTGCCGTGAGGAAACGAAAATGACCCCGTCGAAATTCTTGCGCTCGCCCGGACGCATCTGCCGAATGGCTTCGGGATCCCACCAAGCATCGTTGCCGAGGATTTGGGTCTGCAAGCGGTGAAAATGCACCTGCGGCGCGATCGTCTTAGCGTCCGCAAAGTTCTCGACCACCACCACCACCCCGTCGATGGTGTCGATAAACATGTCCGCTGTTAGCTCTTCCTCGACCACTTCAAGCGTGTCGGGCGGCGGCGGTCTCAGCGCAAAACCAGCCTTGCGAATCTCCTTGAAGACGTAGCGGAAATCCGTGGTCTTTTCGGGCACATACCAATCGCTGTGCGCGATCTGGCCGCCGTTGCGCTCGGCAATGCGGGTAAACTCGCGCACGAAATCCCAGCCGTAGTCGCTGAGAGGGGAAATAATCGCTAAGTGCTCCAAGCCGAGGACGAGAGTCGCGTACTCGCCCAACAGACGCGCTTGTGTTTTCGAGACTGTGCTCAACTGGAAAATACTGTGGCCGAGCGAATCCAAGCCGCTCTGTCGAGCCAGCGGCACCAGCAGGGGAACGCCAGCGCGCCCCGCGACCGTGGCCGCCACCACGCTTTCTCTGCTCCAGAGCGGGCCGACGATGGCCACGACGCCTTGATCCAGCAGCCGCTGGGCACCGGACGCCACGCGCAACAAACCGCTGGCCAAGCTTTCGCTAATGTCGCCGCTGTGATCGGTAGCGATGGGTAAATTCCCGTAGTCAATCCCGGTATCTTCAACTACCAGTTCAAATGGACTACCGGCTTCCCGATTGGCCAACAGTACGCCCTGGCGGAGTTCTTCGCCGTACTGTTGGTCCGACCCAGTAAGCGGCAGCAGCAAGCCCAGCCGCGGCGATTCCGCGCCAACGCGCGGGCTATATGCGGTCAGATCGCTCCCCCAGACGGCAGCTATCGGAGCAAATATGCCACTGACGACGCTGTCGCGATAAGTTTGCATCGCTTGGGAGGCTTCCTCTTGCCAGCCGAGGCGCTGATACCAGCGCGCCCGGCCGAAGAACAGGGCCTCGCGCAGCCGCCCAGCCCCTACGGCCTGACGCAGCCGCGTCCGCTCTTGTTCTTTTAATTGTCCGTTCCAATACATGGCCGCCAACCGCTCGGCCGCTTGGGCTTGGATGCCAAGCGGGGCTTGCGTGGCCAACAAACGACCGTACTGGGATGCGGCCTCGGAGTAATGCTTGCTGTTGAAAAACGAGTCGCCAATCAACAGCCGGGCATTGGGCAGGTAGCGGCTGGTGGGAAACCTACGCTGCAAGACCAAGGCTGCGTCGATGGCTTCGGCAAAGCGACCTAAGCGGTACATGGCTTTTCCCACGAGGAACTGACCGGCACTGGACCGCTGGTTGAGTGGGAACTCCGCTAGCTGCCCTAGGTGGTTGAGTGTCTCGTCAAAACGCCCCTGTTTATATGCTTCAAGCCCGTTGCCAAAGATATTTTCAGCGTCGGCCGAATACGTCCACGTGTGCGCCTGCCCTTCGGCGAAGTTCGGCATCAGCACCGCTGCAAAGACCACGCATACGTAGAGAGCAATGTACTGCCTACAACGGGGCCTAGGTTGTCCGCATCTGAGAGGGCGAGTATATTTTTTACACCACGGCATTTCCAACCTTTCCTTTAGGTTAAATATATGCGACCGCGTGCTGAAAAAGTGGAGATCGATCCAGAAAAACTGCGTCGTCTCCTAGCTAGACAAATCGAAGAACAAGAGCAAGCGCCTGCCCAACCCGAGGCTTCCTCCACCGAGGGCGAAGGCACGCAGACTACCGAGTCCGAGGCCCTCCACTTCGACCTCAAACCGGAAGAATTAGAGGCCTATCTCGATCAATACGTCATCAAGCAGCAAGAAGCCAAGGCCATTCTCGCCACCAAAATCTGCACGCATTTCAACCGCCTGAAACTACCCCCGGAAGAAGACGAGGGCCTCGTCGGCAACATCAAGAACAACGTGCTGATGGTCGGTCCTACCGGCGTGGGCAAAACCTATCTAATCCGCCTCATCGCCCGCAAAATCGGCGTCCCTTTCGTCAAGGGCGACGCTACCAAATTCAGCGAGACCGGCTATGTTGGCGGCGATGTCGAAGACTTGGTCCGCGACCTAGTCCGCGAGGCCAACGGCGACATTGAACGCGCCCAGTGCGGCATCATATACATCGACGAAATCGACAAAATCGCCTCCGCGCAGGGAGTACACGGCCCGGATGTGTCGCGCTCGGGCGTTCAGCGCAACCTGCTCAAGCTGATGGAGGAAACCGACGTCGATCTCAAAGCTCCGCACGACATTGCCTCGCAGATGGAATCCGTCATCCAGATGCAGCAGACGGGCAAGATCGAACGCCAGAAGGTCAACACGCGCAACATCCTCTTTATCGTTAGCGGGGCCTTTTCCGGGCTCGACGAAATCATTGGCCGTCGGCTCAACAAAGGCACCATGGGGTTCCGCTCCCAAGCCGACCCAGCCCACCTCAATGCCGATCAGCTCCTGTCCCACGTGTGCGCCGAGGACCTGATCGAATACGGATTCGAGTCCGAGTTCATTGGGCGTTTGCCCGTCATCGCCGTGCTGCACGACCTCGGCCCCGAAGATCTCCTCGAAATCCTCCGCAACCCCAAGAGCAGCGTCATCTTGTCCAAAAAGCGCGACTTCCGCGCCTATGATATTGAGGTCGAATTTGCCGATGAGGCCCTCGCCCTGTTAGCCGAGCGCGCCCACGCCGAGCACATTGGTGCCCGAGGCTTGGTCAGCGCCCTTGAAAAGGTATTGCTCAATTACGAAAAGAAGCTCCCTTCCGTCGGCGTCGAGCGCTTTGCCGTTGGGGCCGATACCGTCCTCGACCCTGTGGCTGGTCTGGAACGCTTGCTCCAAGACACTTCGCTGAGCCGCTTTCTCGACAACTTTCAACGCGAACACGACATCGCCTTGGAGATCACGCCAGAAGCCTCCGCGCAAATCGAGGCCCTAGCCAGCACGCGGGACATCGCACCCGGCGAGTTGTGCGAAGAAATGTTCAGCGACTACGGACACGGCCTCAAGCTAGCCGGGTTGAGCCAGTTTTGCATTGACGCCGATGTAGTAGCCGATCCCCAAGAAGCACTCAACGCGCTCGTCAAATACTACTACAATCAACGCCGCTAAATCCCACCGTACTGCTTTACTTTGCGATAGAGCGTACTGAGACCGATTTGCAGGATCTCGGCCGCCCGCCGCCGATCGTCGCCAACGGCCTTCAGCGTCTCGGCTATGGCTATCTGTTCGATCTCGGCCATGCTCATGCCGACGCGAAAACCCAATCCGGGGAAAACGCGTTCTTGGCGGTTTATGTAGCGCGGGATGTCCCCAACTTCGAGCACGCCTTCGTGGGTGCACATGACGACCATGCCCTCGATGCAGTTTTTTAATTCCCGCACATTGCCCGGCCAATCGTAATCGCGCAACACGTCTAAGGCTCGCGGCCGGATGCCCGCGATACGCTTGTTGTTCTCAGTGGCGAACTGC
This sequence comes from Candidatus Latescibacterota bacterium, assembly GCA_965233785.1. GTDB lineage: Bacteria > Latescibacterota > UBA2968 > UBA8231 > UBA8231. Next base: position 5,795,052 of record OZ247580.1, on the reverse strand, counting down.
CGGATAAACGCGGCGGCCAGAATGGGTATGTCCTCACGGCACTCGCGCAGGGGCGGCACTTCGATCTTAATCACGTTGAGCCGGTAGAACAGGTCCGCCCGGAAGGTGCCCTCCCGCACCATAGCTTCTAGATCGCGGTGCGTCGCCGCGATCAAGCGCACATCGGCCCGCCGGGTCTGGGTGCCGCCGATCCGCTCAAAGCAGCCGTCCTGAATCACCCTCAGCAGCTTTACTTGCGTCGGCAGGGGAATGTCCCCGACTTCGTCTAAGAACAAGGTGCCTTGATCGGCCAGTTCAAAGCGCCCTTTGCGCGCTGCCCCGGCCCCGGTATAGGCCCCTTTTTCGTGGCCAAAAAGCTCGTTTTCGACCAAGCTCTCCGGCAGGGCACCGCAGTTTATCTCGACGAAGGCGTTTTCCCGCCTCCGGCTCCGTTGGTGAATGGCCTTTGCTACTTCGCCCTTGCCCGTGCCGGTCTCGCCGGCAATCAAAACGCTAGTCCGCGATTGAGCCACCTGTTCGATCTGGAGGTAAATGCGCTGCCACGACGATGAACGGCGGGCGATGTCATCAAAGCGATAGCGCTCGTCCAAGCGGCGCTGTAGATCCGAGACTTCCCCCACTAGCTGCTGGTAGCTCAGACCCTTTTCCAACACCGCGCCGACTTTGGCAAAATTCAGCGGCTGTAGCTGAAAGTCGTAGGCCCCTTGGCGCATCGCTTCAACTCCCAACTCAATGTCTTCAGGGCCGGCGATGGCAATCGCGCAGATGGCCGGATTGCGCTTGTGGGCCAGTTGCTGAACCCGCAACCCATCGATGCGCTTCTCGCGCAAGGCGTAAATCAGCGCATCAACCGCATCGGCGTCGAGGATGTCGTACGCGCTCTGCCCCTCGTGCGCCCAGAGCACTTCGTACTCCTGTTGTTCTAGATAGAAAATCAGCGCCCGGGCTTGCTGGGATTCGGGCAGCACGACCAAGAGCCGCGGCTGCGTATGGCGTTTCTCGCTCACGAGACGACCTGCTTGCACAACTCAACGACCACTTCGCAGTGCGGCGTTTGGGGAAACATATCTACAGGTTGCACGCTGCAGACGCCGTATCCAGCCTCGCCCAAGGCGCGCAAATCGCCGGCTAGCGCGTGGACGTTACAGGAGACGTAAATAATGCGCGGCGGTGCCAACGCACACAGACCGGCCAGTGCCTTTTTGTGGATCCCAGGTCTCGGGGGATCGACGACGGCTAGGTCAAAACGCTGGCCTTGCACCGCCAATTCCCCCAGTATGTCCTCTGCTGCGCCGACCATGAACTCGCAGTGTTCTATCCGATTGCGCACGGCGTTGCGCTTGGCGTCCTCCACCGCTTCAGCGACCACTTCAATGCCCAACACAAACTGGGACTGGCGCGCCAAAAGCAGGCTGATGCTGCCCGTGCCGCAGTACAAATCTAGTACCGCCTTTTGCGGCCCGGCTACGCTGGCTATGACCTCGTAGAGCCGCTCGGCTTGCAGCGAATTTGTCTGAAAAAAGGACTGGGGAGAAATGTCGAATTCGAGGCCAGCGCACGCTTCGGTGATGCGCCCGCTTCCCTTGAGCACAAACTCGCGCTCCCCGGCTGCCACTTGGGCCTTGCCGGTGTGTAAGGTGACGAGTAAAACATCAATTTCAGGTACAGCATCCAATAGTTGCTCGGCGAGCTGTTGGACGCCTCGGTCGGGATACGCGGACACGACGAGGTTGACCATTACTTCCCCGCTCCGCTTGCCCTCGCGGACGACCAAGAAGCGCAATAGCCCTTGGTGCCGTTTCAGGTCGTACGCGCTCAGGCCCAACGCTTGGCTGATGCGCCGGACCGCTCCGACGATGCGGTTGGAAATGTCAGACTGCAGATGGCACTCTTCGACGTCGAAGATCCAATTGAAACGCCCGCGTGCGTGCAAGCCCAGTTGCAGCAAGCCCGTGCGATCCGCACCAAAGGAAAATTCCATTTTGTTGCGATAAAAAAAGGGAGTCGGACTAGGCAGAATCGGCGCTACGACCGGCAGCGCTAGCCCACTAGTCGCCAATGCGCTAGCGACCATCTGCTCCTTGACGGCAAGCTGGGCCGCATAGGGCAATTCCTGCCAGCGACAGCCACCGCAATGTCCAAAATGGGTGCAGCGCGGCTCCTCGCGTTTGTAGCTCTCTGCAAGGAACTCCTCTACCTCGGCCTCAAAGCACCCCTTGCGCTTCTTGACGACCCGGGCGACGATCCGGTCTCCAGGAACAGCCTGACGCACAATGACCTCGCGGTGCCCTACGTAAGCCATCCCGTCGCCCTTGGTGGTAAGCGCGGCGACTTCGACCTCGATGCGATCTCCTCGTTTCACGTGCTCTCTATCTAAAATGCAAACGGGGCAAGATGGTCACCATCTTGCCCCGTCGCTACTGATTTGGACACCTACCTCATTCTTCGGTCTGCTGAGCCCCCTCTGCAACCTCGGTCTCCTGAGTCTCTTCTGCGGTTACCCCAGGACGATCCACAAGCTCGACGATGCTCATAAACGCCCCGTCGCCGCGGCGCGGCCCTAACTTGATCACGCGCGTATAGCCTCCGTTGCGGCTCTTGTAGCGAGGCCCCAGTTCGTCGAAGAGCTTGGCGACCACCTGCTTGTCAGCTATGACGCGCAACACTTGGCGGCGAGCGTGCAAGTCGCCTTTCTTGGCGCAAGTCAGCACCCGTTCGGCCGTGCGTTTGAGCTCTTTGGCGCGCGTCTGGGTAGTGGTGATGCGCTCGTTGATAAAGAGCGAGGCCATCATGTTGGACAACATGGCTTTGCGATGCGGAGCCGTGCGCCCCAGTTTGGCTATTTTTTTTCCGTGTCTCATGGCTAGAATTCTTCCGCCAGCGGATCGTCCGCTGTTTGGTCGATCTCAATGCCTTCGTACGGCGTCAGGTCCATACCCCAGCTAAGATTGTTTTCCTCGAGTATTTTCTGCAACTCGTTGAGCGATTTGCGACCGAAGTTGCGATACTGCAACATCTCGGCCTCCGTGCGCGACACCAAGTCCCTGAGATGGGTGATCCCTGCGGCTTTGAGGCAGTTGGCCGAGCGCACCGTCAACTCAATCTCTTCGACGGGCGTTTGCAAGAGTTGAACGATCTTCTTGGCCTCTTCGTCAACTTCCTTTTCCTCAATGCCTTCGGGCTCTTCTGTAAAATTAATAAAAAGGTTTAGGTGTTCAGTCAGGATGTGGGCGGCTTGGGACATGGCGTCCTCGGGATGCACTGAGCCATCGGTCCAGACTTCCATAATCAGCTTGTCGTAGTCGGTGCGCCGCCCAACGCGTGCATTCTCGATATCGTAGTGGACCTTGAGAACCGGCGAATAGTTCGTATCGAGAGGAATAGCACCAATAGGCTGCTCGGGGATTTTGTTCTCCTCGGAGAACTGGTAGCCGCGACCGCAGCCAATCGTCAGTTCCATCTTCAGAGAAGCCCCTTTATCCAAGGTGGCAATGTGTAGGTCGGGATTCAGAACCTCGACACTGGGGTCCACTTCTATATCCTTGGCCATCAAGGCTCCTGCTGTCGTGCGCTCGACGCGCAAGACGCGATCCTCTTCGCCACTATAGCGAAGCGCCACTTCCTTGAAGTTGCGCACGATCTCCGGCACATCCTCGCGCACTCCTTCAATTGTGGAAAATTCGTGATGCACGCCTTCGACGTTGACTTGCTTGATCGCGGCTCCTTGGATAAAGGACAGCAATACGCGGCGCAGTGCGTGCCCCATAGAGACGCCAAAACCGCGCTCAAGCGGCTGGACAATAAACATGCCATACGTCTCGCTGAGGCTTTCTTTTTGGACCTCGGCCAGCTTCGGCATCTGGAGACCTTCTAATTTCATACGTTAGCCTCTTGCCCTTTGATGGATTTGGGCGGAGTAAAACTTTAGACGCGAGAATAAAATTCGATGACCAGTTGTTCTTCGGCGACCGTGGGGATGTCTTCGCGGCTGGGAACCTCTGCTACAGTCCCAGTCAGGTTGACCTTATCTATGGCCAGCCAAGGCACAGTCTCCCGCGAGCGCCGCAGCGATTCGTGAATGGCTTCTAGCTGGCGACTGCGCTCAGCGACCTGCACCACATCGCCCATCCGGGTCAGGTAGGAAGGGATATTAACCCGTTTGCCGTTTACCACGATGTGATTGTGGCGCACTAACTGACGTGCGGCCTTGCGCGACGGCGCGAAACCGAGCCGATAGACAATGTTGTCGAGGCGGCGCTCTAACAGGCGCAACAGGTTTTCGCCGCTGACACCCGGCACGCGCGACGCCTCCTTGTAATAGCCCCTGAACTGGCCTTCGCGGATTCCGTAGAGCCGCGCTAATTTTTGCTTGGCCCGTAGCTGCACGCTGTAGTCGGACTGCTTGCGCCGCAAGCCCTGACCGTGTTGCCCCGGGGCGTAGCTGCGCCGCTCAAAAGAACATTTTTCGAGATTGCAGCGCTCGCCCTTCAGGAAGAGTTTGGCTCCTTCCCGGCGACAGAAGCGACAATTGGGACCTGTATGCCTGCTCATAACGTAGTTAGCTCCTCTAAACGCGGCGACGCTTGGGCGGCCGACAGCCATTGTGCGGCATGGGCGTCACGTCGCGGATGGCGGAAATCTCGAGTCCGGCGTTTTGCAAAGCGCGGATGGCGGACTCGCGCCCTACCCCCGGCCCCTTGACCCATACCTCCACACGGCGCAATCCCATATTCATGGCTTCTTGAGCGGCCCTTTCAGCGGCGAGCTGGCCGGCAAAGGGCGTAGATTTGCGACTGCCCTTGATACTCATTTTCCCTGGAGTCGCCCAAGAAATCACATTACCCCTAGTATCGGTAAGAGTGATAATCGTATTGTTGAACGTGGCCAGAATGTGAGCCACGCCCACGGCCTCTACCTGTTTTGCTTTCTTGCGTCTGCGTCTTTCGGGCGGCAAAGGTCAATCCTCTCCGTTTGGGTTATCTACTTAACTGGGGCCTTTTTCTTGCCGGCAATGGCTCGCCGCGGCCCCTTGCGCGTGCGGGCGTTAGTCTTGGTGCGCTGACCGTTTGCCGGCAGCCCGCGGCGATGCCGCAAACCCCGATAGCAGCCGATGTCCATCAGCCGCTTGATATTCATGGTGGTTTCGCCGCGCAGACTACCTTCGACCTTGTGGCTGACCTCAATGATCGAGCGCAAACTACTGACCTGATCTTCGCTCAACTCGTTGATGCGGGTTTGGGGCTCAATCCTCGCCTGGGAGGCGATGCGACTGGCCGTTGTGTGCCCAATGCCAAAGATATAGGTCAATGCAATGGCAACTCGCTTGTCGCGGGGTAAATCTACACCTGCTATGCGCGCCATAGTGTTATTCCTCAGCCTTGTTTCTGTTTGTGGCGGGGATTGCGCTTGCATATAACGCGCACGACCCCGTGCCGACGGACGATTTTACACTCGTTACAGCGCTTGCTGACGGATGCTCTAACTTTCACGGTACTCGCTCCAAGTGAGGTTAACCGCGGCGTCCCTGGATCTTGCCTCGCTTCATAAATCCCTCGTAGTGGCGCGTCATTAGCTGGGATTCTAACTGCTGCAAGGTATCTAAAGCCACGCCAACGACGATCAAAAGCCCCGTCCCACCAAAAAACTGGGCAAAAGAAGGAGCCACGTTGAATTGCCTGGTGACGAAGAAAGGAAAGATGGCCACCATAGCGAGGGCAATAGAGCCCGGCAGGGTAATCCGCGTCATAATGCCATCAATGTGCTGGGCAGTCCGGGGACCGGGGCGGACGCCGGGGATGAATCCCCCGTGCTTTTTCATGTTGTCAGAGAGCTGATTGGGATCCATGACGATGGCAGTATAAAAATAACAAAAGAAGATGATCATTAGCCCATAGACAAACCAATAAAACATGGATTCGGTCGAGAAAAACGAACCAATCGCCAGCATGAATTCATGGCCTGGGAACATCTGCGTGATAGTACCGGGCAGAAACATAATTGACTGGGCAAATATGATCGGAATCACGCCCGCGGTGTTGATCCGCAACGGAATGTGCGTGGTCTGGCCGCCGTAAACCCGACGCCCGACGACGCGCTTGGCGTACTGCACGGGAATTTTGCGCAAGCCCTGAGTCAGCAAGATCACAAAGGCCACTACGGCAAACATGAGCGCGATGAGGAGGAGCTCTTCAATGATATTCTTGCTGAAACCGCGGTTGATGATAAAGAGATTGTATTCCTGATTGATCGCGTAGGGCAACTCGGCGATGATGCCGATGAAGATGATCAGGGAAATGCCGTTGCCAATACCGCGTTCCGTGATCTGCTCGCCCAACCACATGATAAAGATCGTGCCAGTGGTAATCGTCAGCATGGTCGCCAGCGTAAAGCCAATGCCTGGGTCGGCAACGGCTGGCTGACCCGAGTACGGGGCCTTGATGCTGGTAATGAAAAAACTGACGCCGTAGGATTGAGCAGCCGCTAGAAAAACCGTACCGTAGCGCGTGTACTGCGTAATTTTCTTGCGCCCCTCTTCGCCTTCGCGCTGCAATTTCTGGAAGTGGGGAATAACCGCGCCCAGCAACTGCAAAATGATTGAGGCACTAATATAGGGCATAATGCCCAAAGCGAAGATCGTTCCACGGGTAAAGGCACCACCCACGAACATGTCGTACAGCCCAAAGAGAGTGTTGCCGGCGCTTTCAAAATACTCTTTGAGCACGACCAACTCGACGCCGGGGACCGTGATCTGACCACCGATGCGATAGACGATCAAAAGCCCTAAAGTGAAAAGGATGCGACGCCGCAAATCGGGAATTTTGAAGCAGTTTTGGAAACTCTGCACCAATTGCATCAAATCACCTCGGCTTGGCCGCCCGCTTTGGCGATTTTCTCTGCTGCCGCAGCGGAAAATTTGTGCGCCTTGACCGTCAGAGGCTGACTCAGTTCCCCTTCACCTAAGATCTTCAGCAGCCCCGCTGGCTTGGCGATCAATCCGGCAGCAGCCATTTGTTCTGGCCCGACTTCCCCGCTGAGTCCCCTCTCTTCGAGATCGCGCAGATTGACGACCTGATAGATCGTTTTGAATTTGTGGTTGGAAAAACCCACCTTGGGGATGTGGCGAAACAGCGGCAGCGAACCGCCAGTAAACCCAACGCGATTACCGCGTCTAGCACCGGACCTAGCCCGCTGACCTTTGTGGCCTTTACCCGCAGTCTTGCCCGTCCCCGAACCTGGTCCTTGTCCCAACCGCTTGCGGTTCCGCTTAGACCCCGGAGGGCATTTTATATTTTCTAGACGCATGGCACGCTCTCGCTTACTATTCTACTTCCTCAACTGAAACCAGATGTTTGACTTTGGCGATCATACCCCGGATCTGCGGTGTGTCGTCGTGGACGACCTGTTGATATAGACGCTTAATTCCCAAAGCCGCGATCGTCGCCTTTTGACCTTTGGCGCGGCCGATAGCACTGCGCCGTTGCGTAATGACCAGTCTCATTGGCTGTCAATCCCAAGCGCGGAGCGATTCTACCGGCACCCCGCGTTCCCGAGCGATCATCTCGGCACTGCGCAGTTGCGTCAGTGCTTTGACGGTCGCCTTCACTGAATTCTGCACGTTGTTGGACCCGAGGGATTTGGTCAGAATATCGTGGACGCCGGCCAACTCCAGTACGATGCGGGTGCCACCGCTGGCAATGATTCCGGTCCCTGGAGTAGCTGGCTTAAAAAGGACTTTGGCTGCGCCGAAGGCCCCGACGACTTCATGCGGTATGGTCCCATCGGTCACCGGGACCTCAACGACGTTCTTTTTGGCCGCCTCGGCACCCTTGCGGATAGCCTCGGCGATCTCGCCGGCCTTGCCAGCACCAAATCCCACTCGGCCATTGCGGTCGCCAACTACGACCATCGCGCTAAAGCTGAAGCGCCGACCGCCCTTGCGCACATGCGAAACTCGCTTGATGCTGTTTTGGACGACAACCTCGCTCAGCTCTGCACCGCTGGGATCGGATTTCGTTCTATTCGTTCTATTCGTTCTATTCGTATCAGCTTTCGCCACGCCGTTCTCCCTTAGAAATTCAAGCCAGCTTCCCGCGCCCCGTCGGCCACGGCTTTGACTACCCCGTGATAGAGAAATCCACCGCGGTCAAAGACGACCTGTTCAATGCCTTTTTCACACGCCTTAGCAGCGATCATTTTGCCAACCTCGTGCCCTTGCGCCACGCGATTGTCAAACTGCCGTTCCCTTAGCTCCTGAGACTGAGTAGAAAGCCCTAAAAGGGAATGACCCGCCACGTCGTCAACTATCTGCACCTCAATATGGCGCAAGGAACGATGCACCACCATGCGCGGACGCGTGGGCGTGCCGGAGACGATCTTACGTAGCCGGTGGCGCCGCCGCTGCCGCCGCTGGCGATTTTCAACCAAGTGTTTTTTGTCTTTCATTAGCCTACGGCCGCTTTGCCCTGTTTCCAGTGAATAGTTTCGTTCTCATAGCGGATCCCCTTGCCCTTATAAGGCTCAGGGCGACGCTTGAAGCGAACATCGGCAGCCACCTGACCCACGAGTTGCTTGTCAATGCCCCGGACGACGATGCGGGCCTGTGCCCCACCCGTACCTGGGGATACTTCGATTTGGATCTGCTCGGGCACCTCGTAGATCACTGGATGCGAATAACCTACGTGGAGCACGAGTTGTTTGCCTTGGACCTCAGCCCGGTACCCTACGCCGAATAAATCCAAGTTCTTGAAAAACCCCCCGGAGACTCCTTCGACCGCGTTAGCGATCAAGGTTCGGGTCAATCCGTGTAGGGAGCGAGCCTGTTTGCTTTCGCTTTTCCGCGTCACCGTTAAAACGCTGTCTTGCTGAGCCACAGCGAGGTGCTCAGCGACAAACGGCACCTGTAACTGGCCTTTTGGCCCTTTTACGGAGACCTTGGCAGGAGCCAACGCGACTTCAACGCCCTGCGGTAGGGGAAGGGATTTGTTGCCTATGCGCGACACTCTAACATTCTCCCAGTGGCTTCATTTACCAGACGCTACAGAGGATCTCGCCGCCTACGCCGTTCATCCTCGCTTGTTTATCCGTCATCACTCCCTTAGAGGTGGAAATGATGGCGATGCCTAGGCCGCGGAGCACACGCGGGATATTGGCTTTACCCGCATATTGACGCAACCCAGGCTTGCTGACGCGCTCTAACCCGCGAATGATGCTATTGTCATTCTGATCGTAGCGCAGATAGAGCCGCAAAATGCCCTGCTTGCCGTCTTCGATAAAAGCGAAGTTGTCGATAAAACGGGACTCGGCCAATACGCGGGCCACTTCGCGCTTCAGCCTAGAGGCGGGCACGTCAACTCTCGGATGCTTGGCGCTACAGGCGTTGCGAATGCGGGTCAACATATCCGCTAGGGGATCCGTCATGCTCATATTGATTTCTCCAACCGGCTACCAGCTCGCCTTGCTAACACCCGGAATCTCGCCCTTGAGGGCCAACTCGCGAAAACAGATGCGGCACAGTCCGAACTTGCGATATACTGCACGCGGGCGTCCACAGCGGTGGCAGCGAGTATAGGCTCGCGATGAAAATTTGGGTTTGCGCTGCGCTTTGACTATCAGGCATTTCTTTGGCATTAGCAGGTTCTTTCTTAGCTCTATTGACTGAAGGGCATGCCCAACAACCGGAGCAGCTCTTGGCCTTCCTCGTCGCTTTTAGCCGAGGTGACAATGGTGATATTCATGCCCCGGCCTTGGTCGATCATATCGTAGTTGATCTCGGGAAATATGATCTGTTCCTTGATGCCTAGATTGTAGTTGCCGCGTCCGTCGAAGCTTCTAGGAGGAACCCCGCGAAAATCTCGCACCTGCGGCAAGGCGAAACTGATCAAGCGGTCGAGAAAATCGTACATGCGTCCTCCCCGCAAGGTGACCATGCAGCCGACCGGCATACCGGCGCGCAACTTGAAGTTTGAGATCGCCTTCTTGGCGTGGCGGATGGCGGGCTTTTGACCGGTGATCGCCGTCAATTCGGATACCGCACCTTCGAGCACCTTGGGCTCCTGCACTGCTTCGCCAACTCCCATATTGACGATGACCTTCTGTAGGCGCGGAACCTGCATGTCATTTTTAAGTGAGAAGCGGGTCTTGAGCTGAGGCAGGACCTCTTCTCTGTAGTGTTTTTTAAGTCTGGCTTCGTACATGGCTTATTCTGGATCAATCATTTCGCCGCTGCGCACAGAGACACGCACGCATTTGCCATTGTCCAATTTCTTGTGACCGATGCGCGTTGGTAGGTCTGTCTTGGGGCAAACGATCATGACATTGGAAACGTGAATGGGTGCCTCGCGCTCAACGATACCCCCTTGGGGATCGCGCGATGTGGGGCGGGTGTGGTGTTTGCGCATATTCACGCCTTCGACGATAATCCGCCCCCGATCCTTAAACACGCTAAGTACCGTCGAGCGACGTCCTTTGTCGTTGCCGCTTATGACCTGTATTGTATCGTCTTTGCGAATGTCCATTGCGCTCTTCCTCAGACTACCTCAGGGGCTAGCGAGACGATGCGCATGTATTGCTTCTCGCGCAGCTCGCGGGCCACAGGCCCAAATATGCGAGTACCTGTTGGCTCTTTGTCGTCGTTGACCAATACAGCGGCGTTGTCGTCAAAGCGAATATAAGAGCCATCGGGACGGCGATACTCCTTCTTGGTCCGCACGACTACGGCCTTGACCACTTGCCCTTCCTCTAAAGGCCCGTTCGGCGCTACACCGTGGACGGCGACTACGATCAGATCGCCAATACTGGCATAACGCTTGCGAGAGCCACCGAGTACGCGAATGCAGCGGCCTGTGCGGGCCCCGGCGTTATCTGCCATTTTGACTACGCTGTATTCCCGAATCATTTTGTTCCTACAAGCCTAAATTTTTGTTTACTGCCGCTCTAATATATCAACGAGCCGCCAACGCTTGGTTTTGCTCATGGGGCGGCATTCCTCAATACGCACGAGATCGCCAACCTGCGATTCTTCTCGCTCGTCGTGGGCGACGAACTTGGCGGTGCGGCGGATGATCCGGCCATACAGGGCATGCGAAATGCGCTGTTCGACCGCCACGATCCGCGTCTTGACGTTGTTGGCCTTAAGCACTCGGCCTTCGGCCTGACGCCGGCCTATTTTTCGTTTAGCCATTTTCCACCTTATTTCCCACTGGCCAAGGAACGAATGCCGAGTGCGTGCTCTTTGAGTACGGTGTGTGCCTTGGCAATATCGCGCCGTACTTGCCGCAATCGAATGGGACTAGTCAACTGGCCGGCGACGTGCTGAAAACGCAGGTTGAAGAATTCCTCGTGCAGTTCTTCCAACCTGTTTTGCACTTCCTCTGAACTCATCTCGCGTAATTCGCTGACCTTCATAACCTCATACTCGTTTGACGACCTTGGTCTTGATGGGCAGTTTGTGGCCAGCACGGCGGAATGCCTCGCGGGCCGTGTCTTCGGGCACCCCAGAAAGCTCGACCATCACCCGCCCAGGTTTGACCACCGCAACCCATCCCTCGGGCGGCCCCTTGCCTTTACCCATGCGGGTTTCGGCCGGTTTCTTGGTGATCGGTTTGTCGGGAAAAATGCGGATCCACATCTTGCCCGTACGGCTCATCGCCCGACTAATCGCCACGCGCATAGCCTCGATCTGACGGCTGGTAATCCAACAAGGCTCGAGAGCTTTGAGGCCGTATTCGCCGAAGGAGACCATGTCCCCGCCTTTGGTTTGGCCGCGCATGCGACCTCGCGCCTGCTTCCTCCACTTGGACTTCTTGGGCATCAACATAAGAGAGCCTCGCTGTAATCAGACCGCCTGAGCGGCCCCTTCTCCTTCGGCCATAACTTCGCCGTGACAAATCCAAACTTTTACACCCACAGTCCCCGATACGGTATAAGCCGTTGCCATAGCGTAGTCGATATCAGCGCGCAGCGTGTGCAACGGGACCCGACCAGCTGGTTCGGAACGCTCGCGCCTGCCCATCTCCGAACCACCGATGCGTCCGGAACAGACGATGCGGATACCTTCGGCCCCCATGCGCATTGACGAAGCTACAGATTTCTTCATGGCCCGGCGAAAGGAAACGCGCTGCTCTAGCTGACGGGCCAGATTGTCGGCCACTAGCTGAGCATCTAGTTCGGGCTTCTTGATCTCTTGGATATTGAGAGAAACATCCTTGCTGGTCAATGCCTTGAGCTCGTCGCGAATTTTATCGACTTCGGCCCCACGACGACCAATGGCAATACCAGGACGCGCTGTGTGTACTTCAACGGTAACTCGCTTGGGTTGGCGTTCGATATTAATCTGAGATACGCCAGCTCGCTGTAGGCGCTGGCGCACGTAGCGCCGCAACATGAGGTCTTCCTTGAGCAACTCGGAAAAATCCTTTTCGGCGAACCAATTTGAACGCCAAGGTTTGATGACCCCGAGACGGAAGCCGTATGGATGTGTTTTCTGGCCCAAAATATCCCCCTTAATTGACCTCGTCGCTGACGACGACCGTGAGATTGCAGTGGCGCTTGCGAATGCGATCGGCTGAGCCTCGGGCTCGCGGACGAATGCGCTTGAGATCGCGTCCTTCGTCGGCGAAGACGCGAGTTACGTAGAGATCATCGGCGTCAACAGGATTTTCTTCGTCTTGATTGATCCCATTCGATATGGCCGAACGCAGGGTCTTTTCGACCAGCTCGGCCACCGGGCGAGGCGAAAACCGGAGAATGGTAAGCGCCTCATCGACCGGCTTGCCGCGAATCAGGTCGATGAGCTGGCGCACTTTAGTAGTCGGTACGCCAATTTGTTTGAGGACGGCTTGGGCTTCCATGCTATTGAATCCTCGTGCCGCGCTCGGTCAACCGGCCTCCGTGACCGCGAAAAGTGCGGGTCGGAGCAAACTCGCCGAGCTTGTGCCCGACCATGTTCTCAGTGATGTACACTGGAATGAACTTATTGCCGTTGTAAACGGCTAGCGTATGGCCGACGAAGTCGGGCGTAATGGTCGAGCGCCGCGACCAAGTTCGCACGACTTGCTTGTCGCCCGTGCGATTGAGGTGTTCGACCTTTTTTGCTAAATGCCCGTCAACAAAAGGGCCTTTTTTGATCGATCTTGGCATAATCTCTCGCTACTTCGCGTTTCGCCGACGTATAATCCACTGATTGCTTTGGTTTTTGCGCTTGCGCGTCTTGTAGCCCTTGGTGGGCTTGCCCCAAGGGGTTACCGGGTGCCGTCCCCCTGAAGATCGGCCTTCTCCCCCCCCATGCGGGTGGTCAACCGGATTCATAACTACGCCTCGTACCTTGGGTCTGCGCCCCAACCAACGGGAGCGACCGGCTTTGCCAATAACAATATTGGCGTGTTCTATATTGCCTACCTGCCCTAAGGTGGCCATGCATTGGACGGGTACTTCGCGATTTTCCCCGGAGGGGAGACGCAGTTGCGCCCGTCCGTCATCGCGACCGAGAAGTTGCACTTCAGCGCCCGCGCTACGCGCTAGCTGCCCGCCACGGCCGGGATTGAGTTCGACATTGTGAACCGTTGCTCCCAAAGGAATATTGGCCAACGGCAGGGCATTGCCGACCCGGATTGGAGCATTGGGACCTGCGGAGATCTCGGCCCCAACCTTCAGGCCCAAAGGCGCGAGAATATAGCGCTTATCTCCATCGGCATAGACAATCAGAGCAATAAACGCCGAGCGGTTGGGATCGTATTCAATCGCGGCGACCCGACCCGGCACACCAAGCTTGGTGCGCTTGAAGTCGATGATGCGATAGCGCCGCTTATGCCCCCCTCCGCGCCGACGCATGGTCATGCGGCCCTGATTGTTGCGCCCGCCCGACTTGCCAACGGCAGCAGCGAGCAACGACTTCTCGGGCTTGCTGCGCGTCAGTTCCTCAAAGGAGTTGACCGTCTTGTAGCGCAGCGTCGGGGTTGTGGGACGAAATTTTTTGACTGCCATTTCGGGACCAATTAGCTAGGTATTTTCTACAAATTCAATGGAGTCGCCGGCCCGGAGCGTCACATAGGCCTTTTTCCAACCAGTACGCCGCCCTAGATACATCCCTTGTCGCTTGGGCTTGCTGGGGACTTTAATGGTGCGGACGGATTCAACCTTGACCGAAAAAATGGATTCTACTGCCTGACGGATCTGGAGTTTGTTGGCCTTGGGATGGACGCGAAAGGCGTATTTGTTGCCCTCGCGCAACATGGAGGCTTTTTCAGTAATCACCGGCTTCTGAATAATCGCTCGCGGATTCATTTTCTCAGCCTCTTTGGCCACGGTTTGCTACGAGCCGGTCAAAGGCTTGGCGCGTAAATAAAACCACGTCCGCTGCCAACAAATCATATGTAGATAGCGCCCCTAGATGAGCCATTTTCACCTTGGGCAGATTGCGGCTCGATTTGATCAACACAGGGGAACTTTCCGCAGTGATGAACAGAACCTTCTGATCTTTGAGGCCGCACGCTTCAATAACCTTCTGGAAGGAACGGGTACTGGGAGCAGGAAAGTCGAAGTCTGTGACGATTTTGATTTGTCCCTCTGTACCTTTGAGCGTAAGTGCCGAGCGGAAGGCCAGACGCTTGAGGGACTTGGGTAGCTTAGAATGATAAGAACGGGGACGAGGACCAAAGGCTACACCACCGCCGCGTACCAAAGGCGAACGCAGTGAACCCCGACGCGCCCAACCAGTGCCTTTCTGGCGGTGGTGCTTCTTACTCGTCCGGGCTATTTCAGAGCGGGTTTTAGCCGAGGCTGTCCCCTGCCGCTGATTCGCTTGAGTGGCGACGACCGCTCGGTAGAGGGCGTATTCCGAAACCTCCTCAATGCCGAACAAATCCTCGGGCAATTCCACTGAGTCGTTTGCTTGCCCCTCGCTGTTTAGCACTTCTACCTGCACGCCCATGATCCAATCAAACCTTTATGTCGATGCCGATGCCCGCCGGCAGATCGAGCTTCATCAGCGCGTCCACAGTCTGCGGCGTTGAATCGTAAATATCGATGAGCCGCTTGTGGATGCGCGTCTCAAACTGTTCGCGCGATTTCTTATCCACGTGTGGAGATCTCAGCACAGTGTACACTGTGCGAGCCGTCGGCAGCGGCACCGGGCCGGCGATGCGGGCCCCGCTGCGCTTAACCGTCTGGACGATCTCGTCCACGGATTTGTCCAACGCCATGTGGTCGTAGGCTTTGAGACGAATGCGTATTCTATCAACTGCCACTGGCTCGCATCTCCCTAACGCGGCTTTTCCTAATTGGAAACCTCGGTGACGACGCCAGAGCCGATGGTGCGACCGCCCTCGCGAATGGCGAAGCGCAGCTGTGGCTCAATGGCGATCGGCTGGATTAGCTCTACTTCCATGTTGACGTTGTCGCCAGGCATGACCATTTCGGTGCCCTCGGGCAGCGCAATGGTCCCGGTGACGTCGGTAGTGCGAAAGAAAAACTGGGGACGATAACCGGAGAAAAAGGGCTTTTCGCGGCCACCCTCCTTGGGGGTCAACACCAAGACCTCGGCCTTAAACTTGGTGTGCGGCTGAACAGAAGCGGGCTTGCAGACGACCATACCACGCATTAACTCGGCCTTCTCGACGCCGCGCAGCAGTAGGCCGACATTGTCTCCGGCCTCGCCTTCGTCGAGCAACTTGCGGAACATCTCGACGCCAGTGACCGTGGTCTTGCGCGTTTCCTTGATGCCGACGATATCCACCTCTTCTCCTACCTTGATCCGACCGCGCTCAATGCGCCCCGTGCCAACCGTGCCGCGTCCTTGGATCGTAAACACGTCTTCGACCGGCATCAGGAAGGGTTGATCAATATCGCGCACCGGGTCGGGAATGAACTCGTCAACGGCACTCATCAATTCGTCGATCGACTGGGTGCCGGTCAGCGTGTCAGCTCCTTCGAGCGCCTCAAGGGCCGAACCGCGAATTATCGGAGTATCATCGCCATCAAAGCCATACTCGGAGAGCAACTCCCGCGTTTCTAGCTCGACCAAGTCCAAAAGTTCTTCGTCATCTACTTGATCTACCTTATTGAGATAGACGACAATGCTAGGCACGTTGACTTGGCGGGCTAATAGGATGTGCTCTCGGGTCTGGATCATCGGCCCATCGGCGGCACTGACGACTAAGACCGCACCGTCCATCTGGGCGGCACCGGTAATCATGTTCTTAATGTAGTCGGCATGGCCGGGGCAATCGACGTGCGCATAGTGGCGCTTGTCGGTCTCGTACTCTTGGTGCGAGACATTGATCGTCACCCCGCGTGCCTTTTCTTCCGGAGCATTGTCGATATCATCGACGCTCTTAGCTTGGGCCAAACCCTTATTGGCCAAGTGCAAGGTGATAGCCGCTGTCAAAGTGGTCTTGCCGTGATCGACGTGGCCAATAGTGCCGATATTGACATGCGGTTTGTTGCGCTGAAATTGTTCCTTAGCCATTTCTTAAATCCTCTCCTGTTCTGAAAGGCGGGTTACCGCTTAACCTCGAGTGCTGTCTATGATTTGTTCGATGATTTGACTTGGGACGGCTTGGTATTTGGAAAACTGCATGGTAAAAAGCGCCCGGCCTTGGGTCAGCGAACGTAGGCGCGTGGCGTAGCCAAAAGTCTCGCTCAGCGGCACGAAGGCCTTGACAACCTGAGCATCGGAACGGGGATTGATGCCTTGTATCTCGCCGCGGTGCGAATTGAGATCGCCCACTACGTCGCCCAGATATTGATCGGGGACGACGACCTCCAACTCCATAATCGGCTCCATGAGATAGGGAGATGCCTTCGCGGCACCAGCTTTGAAAGCCATGGACCCGGCGACCTTAAAGGCGACTTCCGATGAGTCAACCTCGTGATGCGACCCATCTACCAGCACGACTTTAACATCTTCGATCGGATAACCGGCAACAGGACCGGTGCTCATCGCTTCAATAATGCCCTCGCGCACTGGATTGATGTATTCCTTAGGAATGTTGCCGCCGATAATTTTCGGCTCGAATACTAGTCCACTGCCCGGCTCGCCCGGCTCGATTTCCAACTCGACGTGCCCGTACTGGCCGCGGCCTCCGGTCTGTCGTACGAACCTACCTGTAATCTCAACGGCCTTGCGCAGACCTTCTTTGTAGGCCACTTGGGGCTTGCCGATATTGGCTTCTACCTTGAATTCGCGGAAGAGGCGGTCGATAAGGATCTCTAAGTGCAATTCGCCCATGCCCGACATGATCGTCTGGCCCGTCTCGTCGTCAAGCTTGATCTGAAAGGTTGGGTCTTCCTCGCTGAGCTTGGACAGGGCAATGTATAGCTGCTCCTGGTCCGCCCGCGTCTTTGGCTCAATTGCCACGTGGACCACCGGCTCGGCGAATTCGATCTTTTCCAAGACAATGGGATGCTGCTCGTCGCAAAGCGTATCGCCAGTAGTCGTGTTTTTGAGGCCTACCACCGCGACTATGTCACCGGCATAGGCACGAGATAGCTCGGTGCGGTCGTTAGCGTGCATCTCTAGCAAACGCGCGGTGCGCTCGCGACGCTCAGTCGTCACATTGTAGAGATAAGTGCCTGAACTTAGCACGCCTGAATAGACGCGAACAAAGGTGAGACGCCCAACAAAGGGATCCGTCATAACTTTAAAGGCCAACCCAGCAAAAGGCGCATCATCAAGGGCAGGACGCACCGCTTCTGCGCTGGAATGGGGCAGCATACCCTTGACTTCGCCGACATCGGCTGGAGACGGCAGATAGTGTAGCACCGCATCGAGCAAGCGCTGGACTCCTTTATACTTATAGGCACTACCGCACGTTACGGGCACAGCCTTCAGTGAGATAGTGGCTTGGCGCAGCGCAGCTCGGATTTCGTCGGGGTGAATTTCTTCCCCTTCGAGAAATTTTTCGAGCAGTCCATCGTCGAATTCAGCCACTGACTCTAGCAGCTTTTCGCGGTACTGTAAGGCCCCCTCTAATAAATCCGCGGGGATCTCGTCCTCGAAAAACTTGACGCCTTGGCTAGCCTCTTCGTAGGTAATGGCCTTCATCTCAACCAAGTCTATCAAGCCATTGAACGTCTCGCCAACGCCGATGGGCAACTGGACAGGTACAAAATTGCTGTTCAATCGCTCTTGGAGCATGCTGAGTACCTGAAAAAAATCAGCTCCATTGCGATCCATTTTGTTGACAAAAGCAATACGCGGGACGCGGTATTTGTCGGCTTGGCGCCAGACGGTCTCGGACTGCGGCTCAACTCCGCCGACCGCGCAGAAAACGCCTATGGCACCGTCGAGTACGCGCAGCGAACGCTCGACCTCGGCAGTAAAATCCACATGGCCGGGCGTGTCGATGATGTTGACGCGGTGATCCTTCCACTGGCAAGCAGTAGCGGCAGAGGTTATGGTAATTCCGCGCTCGCGCTCTTGCTCCATCCAGTCCATCGTCGCTGTACCGTCATGGACTTCCCCCATCCGGTGAACTCGACCAGTATAGTAAAGGATTCGCTCGGTCGTAGTGGTCTTGCCAGCGTCGATGTGAGCCGCAATCCCTATATTGCGCGTGTCTTTTTGTGCAAACTTTCGTGCCATTTGGCCTGCGAACCCCCTAAAATCTGTAATGAGCGAAGGCTTTATTCGCCTCGGCCATGCGGTGGACGTCTTCCTTCATTCGCACAGCCCCACCTTCCCCCTTTGACGCAGCGATAAACTCATTGGCCAACCGCTCGGCCATGGTGCGTTCAGAGCGCTCGCGAGCGAAGCGAATCAACCAGCGAATCGAACGCGCCGTGCGCTCGTCTGGCCGCATTTCGACCGGCACCTGATAGGTCTGGCCACCGACTCGACGCGATTTAACCATGACAATAGGCTTGGCGTTTTCCAGCGCCTTCTGGAAGATATCAATCCCGTCTTGGCCGCTGCGCTCGATGACCAAGTCAATTGAGTCGTAGAATATGCGCTCGGCCACGCTCTTCTTGCCTTGCTTCATTAGCGAATTTACGAACCTCGCCGCCAAGACATTGTGGAACTTCGGGTCCGGAAGCAGCTTGCGCTTGATTGCTCTTTTACGCCGCGACATTGTTCGTACTCCTATGTTGGCCGCCGGGTGCCATACTTAGAGCGACTCTGACGGCGGTCAGCCACGCCCGTTGCATCGAGGACACCGCGCACGATGTGGTAACGCACGCCAGGGCAGTCCTTGATGCGACCTCCGCGCACCAAGACGATGGAGTGTTCCTGCAGCGTATGCCCCTCACCTGGCACATAAGCCGTGACTTCTATCCCCGTAGTCAAACGCACGCGAGCCATCTTGCGCAGAGCCGAATTGGGCTTCTTTGGCGTCTGGGTGTAAACGCGCGTACAAACACCACGGCGCTGGGGGCAACCTCTCAGCGCTGGGGAATCCGTCTTTTTTAGTGATTTTTGCCGGCTTTTGCGGACCAGCTGGCTAACCGTTGGCAAACGCTATTTCTCCTCGTCATTTTGTAATAAATAGCAAGCTCATAAATTAGATATAAATCCTATAACTGTCAATACTAATCGCCCAAAACACCTGTCTCCGTAGCCGCAACTTCAGCCAACTCGGCTTTGCCATTGCCTTCGGGCTCCAAGCTCTCATAGGAGATTCCTCGGTAGGACGTAGTGCCTGTGCCGGCTGGGATCAAGCGGCCGATGATGACGTTTTCTTTGAGGCCACGCAGGTGGTCTATCTTGCCTTGCACGGCTGCCTCGGTCAACACGCGCGTCGTCTCTTGGAAAGAGGCCGCAGAGATAAAGCTATCCGTGCGCAGCGAAGCACGGGTAATGCCTAAAAGGATCGGCTGACAGGTGGCTGGGTCTCCCCCCTCGTAGAGGACTTTTCCATTCTCCCTGTTGAAGCGGATTTTATCCACTTCCTCACCTTCGAGAAAGTTCGTATCGCCTGGGTCAATGATGCGCACCTTCTGTAACATCTGCTTGACGATCACCTCAATGTGCTTGTCGTTGATCTCCACAGCCTGGAGGCGATAGACATCCTGAATCTCGTTGACTAAATACTCCTGCACCTTATTCACACCTTGGACCCGCAAGATATCGTGCGGGTTGACTGACCCTTCGGAGAGGCGCTCGCCGGCTTCAACTTTGTCGCCTTCCTGCACGCGCAAGTGCTTGCCGTAGGGGACCAAGTATTTCTTTTTTTCGCCATCCTCCTCCTTCGGGGTGACGAACAGTTCGCGGTTGCCGCGGATTAGACCGCCAAAGCTCACCGTGCCGTTAATTTCCGATATGACCGCCGGTTCCTTGGGCCGACGTGCCTCAAAGAGTTCAGCAACGCGCGGCAAACCGCCGGTGATGTCGCGCGTCTTGGAACGCTCACGTGGGATTTTGACCAACGCCTGCCCCGGTGCGACTTGATCTCCATTTTCGACCAACAGACGCGCTCCGACCGGAATAATAAAAGAACGGGGCCCATATTCTTCACTCTCGATCTCGATCTGCGGACTCAGCGAGCGGTCGCGCTGCTCGACGATACTGCGAACGTTCAGGCCCGTGTTTTCGTCGAATTCCTCGCGCATAGTTTCCCTGTTGATATCTGTGAACTGGATCCGGCCCGGGCGGTCGGTGAGAATCACATTGTTGTATGGATCCCATTCGTACAGCACATCCCCCATCTCGACTTGCTCCCCATTTTCGACCTTGAGCGATGCGCCATAAGGAGCGGCGATAGACGAGCGCACTCGATTCTGTTCGTCGAGCAAGCCAATTTCGCCGTTGCGTCCGACGACCGTGACACCAGTTGCCGGGTTTTGCACTGTATCGACATTGGAAAATTGAACGCGACCAGCCCGGCGCGCGGTGATCTGCGACTGCTCGGCGATGCGACTCGCCGTACCGCCGATGTGAAAAGTTCGCAGCGTGAGCTGAGTACCTGGTTCACCAATGCTTTGCGCAGCTACGACCCCGACGGCCTCGCCCACATTGACCTCGCGGCCAGTACCCATGTTGCGTCCGTAGCACTTGATGCACACGCCGCGCTCGGACTCGCATGTGAGCACCGAGCGAATGTACACTTCTTCAATGCCGGCTTGGGCAATGCGATTGGCGTCTTCCTCTTCCAGCAGGGTCCCCGCGTGGGCCACTACATTTTGGTCGGCATCAAGAGCGTTATCTTGCAATACGCGACCGACGATGCGGTCGGCCAGCGGCTCGATTACCTCCTCTCCGTCCTTTAGAGCGCCGATATTCAGCCCTTGGCTAGTCATGCAATCTTCTTCGCTGATCACCACATCTTGAGCCACATCAACCATCCGCCGCGTCAGATATCCGGCTTCGGCCGTCTTCAGAGCCGTATCGGCCAAACCCTTGCGCGCTCCGTGGGTCGAGATGAAGTACTCGAGTACCGACAGCCCTTCTTTGAAAGAGGCGATAATTGGCGTTTCGATGATTTCGCCGACAGCACCGGTCAGCTTTTTCTGCGGCTTGTTCATCAGGCCACGCATACCGCCTAGCTGTTTGATCTGATCCTCGCTGCCGCGCGCACCGGAATCCTTCATAACGTAAACCGAGTTAAAGCCCTCTTCGGCTTCCTCGAGCGTGCGCTGCACCGCGCGCGAGACCTCCGATGTGGTATGAGTCCAGATGTCGATGATCTTGTTGTAGCGCTCGCCATCGGTGATGATGCCGTTGGCATACTGATCGCGGACTTTCTCCACTTCCTTGAGTGCGCCGTCAATGAGCTTGGTTTTAGTATCGGGTACGACTACGTCGTCAACGGCGATGGATACGCCGGCCAGCGTCGCGTAGTGATAGCCCATATTCTTGAGCTGATCGACGAACTCGGCCGTACGCCTGTTGCCCAGTAGGCGATGCACTTGGGCGGTAATCCTCTTGATATCGACCTTGTCAACCGTGCGGTTGATAAAGCCGATTTCCTCCGGGAGCACCTCGTTGAAAAGCAAACGACCGACGGTCGTATTCACCATCTCGCCATCAATGCGCACTATAATCGGCTGGTGTAAGGTAATGCGACCCGCTTCGAAAGCCGCAACCGCCTCGATCTTGTTGGCAAAGGTCCGCTCGACTCCACCTGCTTCGCTAAAACGCACCTTGGTCAGGTAATAACTGCCGAGCACGATGTCCTGAGGGTTGTCCATGATGACCGGCTCGCCATCGGCCGGCTTGAGGATGTTGTTAGTAGAAAGCATCAGAAGCCGCGCCTCGATCTGGGACTCGAACGAGAGCGGGACATGTACGGCCATCTGGTCGCCATCGAAGTCGGCATTAAAGGCAGCGCAGACCAGCGGGTGCAGGCGAATAGCCTTGCCCTCGACGAGAATGGGCTGAAACGCCTGAATGCCCAACTTGTGCAACGTCGGTGCCCGATTGAGCAATACGCAGTGGTCGCGAATAATCTCCTCGAGAATGTCCCAAACCTCTGGGCGCTCGCGCTCGACCAACTTCTTGGCGCTCTTGACGGTTTGCACCAGTCCTTTTTCTTCCAATTTCTTGATCACAAACGGCTTAAATAGCTCTAGGGCCATGCCCTTGGGCAGACCACACTGGTACAGTTTGAGCTCTGGACCGACGACGATGACCGAACGGCCCGAATAGTCGACGCGCTTACCTAGCAAGTTCTGGCGAAAACGGCCCTGTTTACCCTTGAGCAGATCGCTGAGCGACTTGAGCGAGCGATTGCCGTCGCCGCGCACGGCCCGCGAGCGACGCCCGTTGTCGAAGAGGGCATCAACAGCTTCCTGAAGCATCCTCTTCTCGTTGCGCAGAATGACTTCGGGAGCCTTGATATTGATCAGCTTCTTCAAGCGGTTGTTGCGATTGATGACTCGGCGGTAGAGGTCGTTGAGGTCGGAAGTGGCGAAGCGACCACCCTCTAAGGGTACCAGGGGACGCAGATCCGGCGGAATGACCGGAATGTTGTCGAGAATCATCCACTCAGGCCGGTTTTCGGACTGGCGGAAGGCTTCGACGACCTTGAGCCGCTTGAGTGACTCTTGCTTGCGCTGGATCGAACTCTCCATCCTGACCCTAGTTCGCAACTCGGCCGAGAGCTCTTCAATGTCGATCTCCTCTAAGAGCCGCCTGACTGCGGGTGCTCCCATCTCGACCTCGGGGTCGCCACCTTCTTCTTGTATCTCGAAAAGCTCCTCCTCCGTCAAAAGATCCAGCTTCTCCACAGGTGTGCCCCGCGGGTCAATGACGACATAGGACTCGTAGTAGAGGATGCGCTCAAGGTTGCGCATCGTGATGTCAAGTAAGGCACCGATGCGCGAAGGCAGCGACTTAAAATACCAGATGTGGGAAACCTGTACGGCCAGCTCAATGTGTCCGAGGCGCTCGCGGCGAACCTTGACCTGCGTGACCTCAACGCCGCAACGGTCGCATACTACGCCTCGATAGCGGATGCCCTTGTACTTGCCGCAATGGCAGTTCCAGTCCTTGACCGGACCGAAGATGCGTTCGCAGAACAACCCGTCGCGCTCCGGCTTGAAGGAGCGATAGTTAATCGTCTCGGGTTTGGTGACTTCCCCTTGCGACCAAGCGCGAATGGTCTCAGGAGAGGCGAGCTGAATGCGGATGGAATCGAAATCAGTCGGTTTGCGCGATGCATTGGCAGTCTGTAACACTGGCACCCCCTTTGCGCTTTATGCGAATGCTCTACAATTCAATATGTCTCGACGATCCTGCTGTCTTCGAGGATCACATCCAGACACAAACTCTGTAATTCCTTGACCAGCACATTGAACGATTCTGGAATGCCTGGTTCCGGCGGATTCTCTCCTTTCACGATGGCCTCGTAGATCTTAGAACGCCCAGCGACATCGTCGGATTTGACCGTCAGCATCTCTTGGAGCGTATAGGCTGAGCCGTAGGCCTCCAGTGCCCACACTTCCATTTCGCCGAAGCGCTGGCCACCGAACTGCGCCTTGCCGCCCAAGGGCTGCTGAGTGACCAGCGAGTACGGTCCGATGGAGCGAGCGTGAATTTTGTCGGCGACTAAGTGCGAAAGCTTTAACATGTATATGTAGCCTACAGTCACTCGCTTATCTAGCTTGGTGCCGGTCCGCCCATCGTAGAGCACTTGTTTGCCGTCGTTGGGTATCTCGGCCTCGTCGAGCATTGCTTGTACCTCGTCGAGGGATGCCCCGTCGAAAACCGGGGTCGCCACATGCATGTCTAGGGCATGGGCGGCCATACCTAGATGGGTTTCAAAAATCTGGCCCAAGTTCATGCGCGAGGGCACGCCCAAGGGGTTGAGGGCAATATCTACGGGCGTACCGTCTTCGAGGAAGGGCATGTCCTCTTCCGGCGCGATATACGCGACTACGCCCTTGTTGCCGTGGCGACCGGCCATCTTGTCGCCGACCGAGAGCTTGCGCTTCTTGGCCACATAGACCTTGACGAGTTGCGCGATGCCCGGCGGCAACTCATCACCGCGCGTGATCCGCTCTATTCGGCGCTCTGTTTGCTCGTTGATCAGCTTTAGCTGCTCTTCGGCATAGCGCAACAGTTCGACGACTTCAGCGCTGACTTCGGGATCTGCGGTCCAGTCCTTTTCGGGCTGCAGCGCAGAGAAATCTTCACCCACCCGTTCGAGCAGCCGCTCGCTCAGTTGAGTGCCTTTACGCACCTTCAACTCGCCGTCTTGAGAGTATAAGCTGCCCAGCTTGACATTCCCCACCACCTCCAGCAATCTAGTGTTGCGCTCAGCAATCAGGCGCTCCTTGCGCTCGGCCGCCTCTTGCTCACAAGCGGCGATGCTCTCCCGACGCCGGGGCGAACTGCTCCGCTCGCGGCGCGAAAAAACCTTGCGGTCAATGACCACGCCTTCCATGCCGGGAGGCGCTTTCAGCGACGCATCGCGGACATCTCCGGCCTTCTCACCGAAAATTGCTCGCAAGAGACGCTCTTCGGGCGACAGTTCGCTCTCCCCCTTGGGCGTCACTTTGCCGACTAGGATATCGCCGGGACCGACCTCGGCCCCAATGCGGATAATGCCCTCGTCGTCGAGGTTGCGCACTGCTCCTTCACTGACGTTGGGAATCTCGCGGGTGATCTCCTCTTGACCGCGTTTGGTGTCGCGCACTTGCAGCTCAAATTCCTCAATGTGGATGGAAGTGAAAATGTCCTTTTTGAGGAGGCGCTCACTGACGACGATAGCATCTTCAAAGTTGTAGCCGTTCCAAGGCATAAAGGCGGCTAGTATGTTCATTCCCAATGCTAAGTCCCCTCGGTCCGTAGCGGCACCATCGGCCAAAGGCTGACCGGTCTGCACCTTGTCGCCGACCTGGACCAAGGGCCGCTGGTTGATACAGCAGTCTTGGTTGGAACGGGCAAACTTAGTCAGCTTGTACTCGTCGGCGTCTGCTGTGTCCAACGGAGTCAACCGCGTGCTGTACTTCTTGTCGCGGCGCACAATAATGCGCTCGGCATCGACGCTGACGACCACGCCGGGATTGCGGGCTACGACGATCGCCCCCGAATCGCGCGCGACTTTGTTCTCCATGCCAGTGCCGACATACGGTGCTTCGGTAAAGAGCAACGGCACGGCCTGCCGCTGCATGTTGGAGCCCATAAGCGCTCGGTTGGCGTCGTCGTGTTCAAGGAAGGGAATTAGGGCCGCCGCCCCGCTGACGAGCTGATTAGGCGATACGTCCATGTAGTCGAGCTCGTCCGGGGTTACCATCGGATAATCATCCCGCTTGCGAGCTTTGACCAATGGGTTGAGAAATTTGCCTGCGTCGTCAATGGGTGCGTTGGCTTGGGCGATGATGTATTTGTCTTCTTCGGCCGCCGTCAGAAACTCGATCTCATTTGTCACCTTACCGGTTATCACCTTGCGGTAGGGCGTCTCCAGAAAGCCAAAGGAATTGACCCGTGCATACGTACTCAACGAGGAGATCAGACCGATATTGGGGCCTTCCGGCGTCTCGATGGGACATATCCGACCGTAGTGCGTATAATGCACATCCCGCACTTCAAAACCAGCTCGGTCGCGGCTTAGCCCTCCCGGACCGAGAGCGCTAAGGCGGCGCTTGTGGGTCAACTCGTCAAGCGGATTGGTCTGCTGTATAAACTGTGAGAGTTGGCTCGAACCGAAAAACGCTTGGATCACGGTGGAAACCGTTCGCGCATTGACCAAGTCGTGCGGCGTGATCTGATCTTCGTCGCGTAGGTTCATTCGCTCGCGAATCGTCCTCGCCATGCGCGTCAGGCCAATGCTGAATTGTTGGGCTAGCAACTCGCCGACTAAGCGCACACGGCGATTGCCCAGATGATCGATATCGTCGGTATTGCCCTGCCCCACCCGCAAACCCAACAGGTAGTGGATTATCGCCATGAAATCCTCGAGATGCAGCACCGTGCTCTCGAAGGGAATACCCACGTCCAAACGGCGATTGATGCGATAGCGGCCCACATCGCCTAGGTTGTAGCGCTTGGCGTTGAAAAAGAGCCGATCCAGCAATTCGCGCACAGTCGCGATATTGGGTGGGTCGCCGGGACGTAGGAGGTTGTAGATGCGCGTGAGAGCATCTTCCTCGTCTTTACTCGGGTCCTTAGCGAGCGTGTTCTCTATGACCCCGGGATCCTTGTCCGGTGGGGTGGCCAGAACCTTTAACTTCTCGATGTTGGCCGCTTGTAGCTTCGTTAGATTTTCGCCGCTCATCTGCTCGTAGGCATCTAACAAAATTTCACCGCTGTCTTTATCGACGATGTCCTCGCCGCCGTTGTAGCGGTCGATCAATTCTTCGTCTATAGCCTCCTCGACCTCCTCGCGGAACAGACTGAGGATTTCGCCATTCTTGGAGAAGCCGAGCGCCTTCAAGAGCGAAGTCACTGGCAGCTTGCGCTTCCGGTCAATATGCACATACATGATATCGTTGATGTCCATGCTGAACTCTAGCCACATCCCCTTGTAGGGCAGGATCCGCGCCGAGAACAGCCGCTTGCCATTGGGGTGCAAGGTCTCGTCGAAGAACACCCCAGGCGAGCGATGGAGCTGGCTGACGACTGTGCGTTCAGCTCCGTTGATGATAAACGTCCCCTCGCTAGTCATCAGGGGCAGTTCGCCCAAGAATACGGCCTGTTCGACCACATCCTTGACTGGAAGGTCCTTGCTTTCCTTGTCGCGGGTCACAAGGCGCAGGGTCGCACGCAGCGGGGCGGCGAAAGTCATGTCCCGCTCGCGGCATTCCTCTTCGCTGTAGCGGGGATTGCCAATGGAGTAGCTGACGTATTCGAGAGAGTATATCCCATGGGTATCGGTAACTGGGAAAATACTCTGGAAGACCAAGTGCAAACCGCGCCGCTGGCGCTGATGGGGCAAGACGGATAGCTGCAGGAAGTCCTCGAAGGAGTCAAGCTGAACCGAAAGCAGGTTTGGCATCTCTACGGCTTCTTTGATTTTGCCAAAAGAGCGCCTTTTAATACTGCCGTTCGTCTTTGCCAAAGTCCAACTCCTCAATTTGTGGTTTTAGCCAAATGCTCATGGAGCTATTGGCCAATAGCTCCATGAATGTGCGCTGCAGAAAAGCAGGTATGAACGAATGAGCTACTATATCAGCAATAGTTTCTACTGGAGTTCTACCGTGGCTCCGGCATCCTGCAATCGGCTCTGGATTTCTTCGGCTTCTTCCTTGGTCGCTCCTTCCTTGACCGGCTTAGGTGCCTCGTCGACGAGCGCCTTGGCCTCTTTCAGCCCTAAGCTAGTGATCTCGCGAACGACCTTGATAACTTGGATCTTCTTCTCGCCAGCGCTAGTAAGCACTACGTCAAAGGAATCCTTTTCTACGGCAGCCTCTTCGCCAGCACCATCGCTGGGCATCGCACCAGCCATCATCACCGGTGCTGCGGCCGACACGCCAAACTTGTCTTCGAGAGCTTTGACCAACTCGGCTAGTTCTAGGACCGTCAGGCCGCCGATGGTCTCAATGATTTCACCTACCTTACTATTGGCGGTGGTGGCAGTGGTTTCTTCGGTCATGGGATACAGCCTCCTGTAATCCGTATTTGAGTTTGTTAAAAGGGACGAATGAGAATCAGGCGTTTTCCCCGCCTTCTTCCCGTTGCTTTTCGATGGCTGACAACGCGCCGACTAGGCCTCTAAGCAATCCACTCAGGACACCGCTTAACCCGTAAAGCGGACTCTGGACGCCGGCGGCTACCTTACCTAGCAATTCTTCCTTAGAAGGCAGCTTAGCCAACGCCTCGACTTTGTCGGCGGCGAGGATTTCACCCTCCATAAAGCCGGTCTTGATCTGAATTTTCCCACCATCGGCGACGAAGTCTTGCAGAATTTTGGCCGGTGCGATGGGATCTTCTTTTGAATAGGCCAAGGCCGTAGGCCCGGAGAAATGCTCTTCGATGCCGGCGATGCCCACTTCCTCAGCCGCGCGAATGGCCAAGCGATTTTTGATCACTTGGTATTGGACGTCGGCATCGCGCAGCTTGTTGCGCAGTTCGGTCACTGCAGCCACGTCAATACCCGTAAAATCGGCCAAATAAAAGCCCTTGGCCTCGGCCATAATGGCCTTCAATTCTTCTACTTTCGCTTCTTTCTCTGCCGTCGCCATAGTAGTAGGGAGCTTTCTTTACGCAGCAAGTTGGGCACGGTCAATCTTGATGCCCGGCCCTACTGCCGACGAGAGGACTAACTTGCGGATGTACTGCCCTTTTGTCGCGGCTGGCCTAGCGCGCAAAATGGCGTCAGTAAACGCCTGGGCGTTTTCGATCAGCGCCTGCTCGGTAAAGGACAGCTTACCAATGGAACCTTGGGCGTTGTTGCCGGACTTGCTGTCGGCGCGGTATTCAATGCGACCGGACTTGGCCTCGCGGACGGCTTGGGCTACCTCGCGCGTTACAGTGCCGGTCTTGGGGTTGGGCATCAAACCCCTCGGCCCCAAGATCCTCCCCAGCTTACCTACCTGCCCCATCATATCTGGAGAGGCAATAACTAGGTCGAAATCGAGCCAACCGCCCTGGATTTTCTCGGCCATATCGGCTCCACCGACGAAATCGGCCCCAGCGTCTTCGGCTTCCTGCACTAGCGGTCCTTGAGTGATGACCAAGACCCGGAGTTCCTTCCCGGTGCCGTGGGGCAACATCACTGTGCCGCGCAGCGATTGGTCGGCCTGACGGCCATCAATCCCCAAGTTGCAAGAAAGCTCGACGGTCGGATCGCAGTTGTACTCCGGGAATCCCTTGAGGATC
Source organism: Candidatus Latescibacterota bacterium (assembly GCA_965233785.1). Classification (GTDB taxonomy): domain Bacteria; phylum Latescibacterota; class UBA2968; order UBA8231; family UBA8231. The sequence goes on along the minus strand of OZ247580.1, from coordinate 5,765,858 downwards.
TTAATCCCCTCTTCCCACGAATAGGCCCTGTCGCGGTCGAAAGACGCCAAGGCGTTTCTGTATTTTTTTCCTCTGGCCATGTCTTGAACCTCTTATGAGGGTTACAATGCGAAGCAACTACTCGATCAAGAGCCCCATACTGCGGGCCGTCCCCGCGATCATCGACATTGCGGCTTCCATTGAGGCCGCATTCAAATCGGGCATTTTCAATTCGGCGATTTCGCGCACTTGATCCGAAGATACAACGCCGATGTGATCCCGGTTGGGCACGCCCGACCCCTTGTCTTTTCCAGCAGCCCGCAACAGCAGCACCGCAGCCGGCGGCGTCTTGGTAATAAATGAAAACGTGCGATCGGCGTACACCGTAATGACTACGGGAATGATCAACCCCTGCTGGTCTTGGGTCTGGGCATTGAATGTCTTACAGAACTCCATGATATTGACGCCGTGTTGCCCCAGCGCCGGCCCAACGGGTGGCGTCGGATTCGCCTGACCGGCTGGAACCTGCAACTTGATTTGGGCTATTTCCTTTTTAGCCATTTATTTTTTGTCCTTTTGAAAATCAGCCGACCGTCTCTTGAATCGGCTCGACCTGTAACACGTCCAATTCCACCGATGTGCCGCGCCCAAAGATGCTCACCATGATTTTCAACCTGCGCTTCTCCGGCAGTACCTCCTGCACGGTGCCGATAAAATCCTTGAACGCGCCATCGTTGACCTTAACTTGATCGTCAACGGCAAAGGGAATCTCCTCGACTTCTTGGTCTTTGCGGCGATCGACGTGCCCCAAGATGCGGTCGATTTCCTCCTGCCGCAGCGGTTGCGGCTTGCGCGCTGGGCCGACAAAGTTGGTCACCCCAGGAATGTTGGTCACCTGATACCAGGCGTCCTTGGACATTTCCATTTCCACTAACACATAACTAGGCAAAAACCGCTTCCTAGTCTTGGTTTTCTTGCCGGCACGGAGTTCGACCACTTCCTCGGTTGGCACGACGACTTGGGCAATCGCACCGTTGGCAGCCCCCGACTCAATGAGCGACTCCAAGTAGGTCTTTACCTTATTTTCGTGCCCCGAATACGTATGTAGAGCGTACCAGCGCTGTGCCATGGCTTCAATCCGGTGTTTGCTCCCGTTTGCCGAGCGTAAATAAGGAAAAGAAGCGATGCACGTTGCGCACCGCTTCCCTTAGATACGCCCTAGCGGGCATTACTGGCCTAGAAGTATTCCCCAAACAAAAGAAATAATCAGGTCGAATATGCCGATAAAAACCGCAAAAATCGCCGAAAAAACTAATACTACCCCAGTGGAACTGACCAAGTCCTCGCGAGTAGGCCAACTCACTTTGGAAAATTCGGTCCGCACATCTTTGATGAAATTAGTAAGTTTATTCCACATCCCATTCCCTAATGCAGAAGCCTGGCAGGGCAGACAGGACTTGAACCTGCAACCGCCGGTTTTGGAGACCGGTGCTCTACCAATTGAGCTACTGCCCTATGCCTAGCGGGCTTCCTTGTGAGCCGTGTGTTTGTGGCAAAAACGGCAATACTTTTTGTACTCCACGCGGCTGGGCTGGTTTCGTCTATTTTTGGTCGTCGTGTAATTTTGCTGGCTGCATACTTCGCACTCCAGCGTTATTTGATCTCTTGGCATCAGAACTTGTCGCGTTTAGATGGAAGCACTTAGGAAAGTGGAGCCGATGACCAGGATTGAACTGGTGACCTCATCCTTACCAAGGATGCGCTCTACCGACTGAGCTACATCGGCTGCAATTGTTTTGGCGATCTGGAGCGGGAAACGGGACTCGAACCCGCGACCCCGAGCTTGGAAGGCTCGCGCTCTAGCCAACTGAGCTATTCCCGCTCGAGCCGGATTAATGCCCGTTTAATTCACAGAAGTTTAAATATATAACAGCCTCCTTAATATGTCAAGAATACCGGACGCAGCCCTAAAACGCGAAACTCCCGGAGAGACGCGGGCCTTTCCGGGAGTCGCCAAGCAAACTGGATACTTGCGCTCAGCGCGTGATCTTGACAATCCTGTAATGCAGCTTGCCAACGGGCACTTCAATCTCGATTTCTTCTCCTTCTTGGTGCCCGAGCAATCCCTTGCCTATCGGCGAAACCGTAGAGATTTTCCCCGCGTCAAAATCCGCTTCCTCGGGAGCGACGAGCGTGTACGTGAGCTGTCGCGCCTGCGCGAGATCCTCCAACTCTACGGTGGCACCGATATAGACCTTGTCTTCTGGGATCGCCTCGTTTTCTAGCAGGCGAGCCCGGCTGAGTGTCTCTTCGAGCTTGCCGATGCGCTGCTCTAGGAAGAGCAACCTTTCTTTAGCGGCCGAATACTCGGCGTTCTCAGATAGGTCGCCGAACTCCCGTGCCCGCTGCAAAGCCTGGCGCACTGCCGGGCGTTCGGTCTCCTTGAGCCCCTTCAACTCACCCTGAAGTTTTTCGTAGCCTTCTCGCGAAAGATATACTTCACTCATACAAAGCCTCTAGCAGGAGAGAATAACATGTGCTATTTAACACAAAAAGCGGAAGCGCGCTACCGCTTCCGCTACTCAATTAAATCAATGTACTAAAAACGGTGCCTAGGTGCAAGCCAAGGGACTTGCCCAAGTTCGCCGCCCTCCTTTTAATAAATTCACAACCCGAAACTTCCCAACAACGCACTCCCTCATCTCATGGCCTTGACACTCCTGCACTTTGCCGACCTGCATCTGGGCGTCGAAAACCACGGCAGCCTCGATCCAAGCACCGGCTTGCATTCGCGGGTGCGAGATTTTGCTACCAGCCTAGAAGCGGTCTTTGACCTAGCCATTGAAAAGGCGGTCGATTTGGTCCTCTTTGCCGGTGACATGTACAAGAATTGCGACCCAACCCCGACCCACCAGCGCGTCTTTGCCCGCCAACTCCAACGCCTGCAAGCGGCCCGCATCCCCATCGTGCTGGTGGTGGGTAACCACGACGTGCCGGGCGCTTTCGGCAAAGCCACTTCGGTCGACATTTTCAGCACCCTACAGCTAGAGGGCACCCATGTCATTCGCCGCCCGGAGTTCCTGCGGATCGAGACGGCCAATGGCCCAGTGCAAGTGGCCGGCCTGCCCTGGCCGACGCGCCATGCCCTACTCACCCGCGACGAATACCGCGACCTCCCCCTAGAGGAAGTCCGTGTCGAGATCCAGAAAATCTGCGCAGCCCAGATCGACGAGTATGCCCGGCAACTCGACCCCAAGCTGCCGGGCATACTCGTCGCCCACCTCACCGCGGCCGACGCCGTCTATTCTGGGGGTGAACGCACCGCCATCATTGGCCAAGATCCCGTTCTGCTCACCAGCACCCTTGCCAACCCCGCCTACGACTACGTCGCCTTGGGGCACATCCACAAATACCAAGACCTCAACTCCGGCCAACATCCGCCCGTGGTCTATTCGGGCAGCCTAGAGCGCATCGACTTTGGCGAGGAAGGCGAAGACAAAGGCTTCTGCCTCGTACACATCTCAGAGGACGCAACTGCGTCGAGGTGTCGGGCAACCACCTTTGAGTTCATCCCCGTCCCAGCTCGGCGCTTTGCGACCATCAAGCTAAAGGTCCTCGATGGCCAAGACGCCACCGAACGCATCGTCGCTGCCTGCGCCGAGGCCGATCTGACAGACGCCGTAGTCCGCGTCCTCTACGACCTGCCCGCAGGCTATGCCACACCGGTGGACTTACAACAGGTGCGGCAAGCGCTCGAACCGGCCTTCCACGTCGCCTCTATTCAGCCGCGCTTTGCCCCGGAAGTGATCCAACGCCGTGCCGAAATCAGCGAGGAGGCCGAACTAGGCGATGCCCTCGACCGCTACATCGACAACAGCCCAGACCTACAAGCACACCGCTCCGAGCTCAAAAACTACGCGCTCCACCTAGAGCGCGAGCTCGAAGCTGGCCAACGCGACGAAGACGACGGATGATCCCTCTTTCCCTTTCACTGCGCAACTTTCTCAGCTACGGCGAGGAGGTGCCGCCGCTCAACTTTTCCCAGTTTCACGTCGCCTGTCTCACGGGCGGCAATGGCCACGGCAAGTCCGCCCTGCTCGACGGGATTACCTACGCCTTGTGGGGCCAAGCCCGCAAAAGCCGCAGCGACGAAGAGCTGTGTCGGATCGGGGCCAGAGAGATGCGGGTTGACTTCGACTTCGCCCTCGGCGAAAAGCACTTCCGCATCATCCGCAGTTGGCGTCGCACCAAGCGGGGCGTCCCGGCCTTAGACCTGCAAGTAGAAAGCGATGGTGTCTTCCGCACTCTCAGCGAAGGCGAGGGCATTAATCCCACCCAGCGGCGTATCAATGAACTCCTATCCATGGACTACGACACCTTTGTCAACTCGGCCTTCATCGTCCAAGGACGCGCCGACGAGTTCACCCAGAAAAACGCCAGACAGCGCAAAGAAGTCCTCGGGCGGATCCTCGGCCTAGGACGCTACGACCAACTCCAAGGAATGGCTCGGGTCCGCTACCAAGAGCACCAGCGCCAGAGCGAAACCCTGCAAACCCGCCTCGGCGAACTCGATGCCGAATTGACCAAGCGCGAAGGCTACGAATCCGAGCTGCGCGCCGTTGACGACCACCTCGCTCTCCTCGGCCGCAAAATCAGCAGCAGGGAAAAAGTGCAAGCCAAGTTGGAAGCCCAGCGTCTAGAGCTAGTACAAATCCGCCAGCGAGTCGCCGGGCTAGAGAGAGAGCAAAGGCGCATCGCTGACCGAGAGCAGCAGGTCTCCGCCGAACTCGAAAACCTGCGAGAACAGCAGCGTCAAGATGGCGAAATCCTAGCCGCCGCTGAATCCATCGAGCGGGACTTTGCGACCTACAATCAGCTCCACACCCAAGTCGGCCTGCTCGAACAGAAAGCTCAGGAGCACGGTGCGTTAGAAACCCACCGCCGTCAGCTAGCAGAGCGAATCGCCCAAGTGCGCCAAGAAGTGGAGCGGCAGCAAGAGCGCTGGTCAGCCACCCTCGACGAGCGACAGCGCCAACTCGACGCTCACCAAGCCTTGCTCAATCGAGAGCAGACCATCGCCATCCGCTACGCCCAATTCAAAACCATCAACGAGCAGGTCCAAGCCCTAGAGCAGGCGAGGATTCGCTACGAGGACCTCCTCAGCGAACGCCGCCGCCTCGAACACGAACTATCGCTTGCCGAGGAGCACCGCAAAAGCCAGCGCCAAGCACTAGCCAAGCAATTGGAACAGTTGGATCGAGCCACGGCCGAAGAAGAAATTCTAGCAGCCCGCATCCACCAGTTGCAAACACAACGGACCCAATTGCAGACCAAAGTCGAGAAACGGGACCGCCTCAAGGACGAGGGCAGCGATCTCAATGCCCAGATCGCCGAGCGGCAGCAAAAACTCCGCTCCGAAGAAGAAGAATTGGCCACCGAGCGCCAACAGGCTCTAGCCTTAGCCGATTCCGACGACGCCAATTGTCCATTGTGCGGCAGCGCCCTCGACGCCGAACATCGCCAGCAGGTCGCGGTAGAACTGGTGCAGCGGGAAGAGCGCCGCCAAGAGCGCATCGCCACCCTCGACCGAGAACTCGCTACTCTCGGAGATCAATTGCAAAAGATGCACACGCGCTACAAGGTCCTTGGCGAAGAAATCGCGCCTCTCCAGCAGGTCCACCAAGACTTGGCCACTGGGGAGGCTCGTCTCGCGCAAATACGGGAATCGACTGCTGAGGCCCAGTCGCTAGCCGAGCAATTAGCCACCCTCGACCGAGAACTCAGCGACCAATCCTACGCTTCCAGCGAACGCGAACGCCTGCACAAGCTCGCCGGAGAAATCGAGCTATTGGGCTATAGCAGATCCGAACACGAAACGCTTGGCCAAAAGCTCGCCGAGTTGCGCTCGGTCGAGGCCGAGCACGCCCGCTTGCAGGACGCCAAAAACCAAGCTGAGCAGCTCAAAAGCGAGCGGGCCGAAGCTCAGGCCCAACTCGACCGGGCTGACCGCCAGCTAGCCGAGGCCCATTATGCCCAAGAGGAACGGGAGCAACTCGGCCAAGTCGAGCAGCAGCTTGTAGCCCTAGGCTACGATGGTGCCGAACACCAGCGGTTGCGCCTGCAACACGACGACCTGCGCGATAGCGCACGGCAGTTCGAGCGCCTGCAACACGCCCGCCAACGCCGCACTTCGTCCGACGAATCTCGGGTGCGCTATGAAGCCGAAGCCTCTACTTTAGCAGAACAATTGCAGACTATGAAAAAAGAAAAGGAAGCGTTGCACGAGCGGACTAGCGAGTTAGAGGACGTCGATAGAAAACTCGGCGAAAACCAAGCTCAATTGGAAAAGCTACGGATCGAGCGAGACCAACACCTCCAGCGCCGGGGCAACTTAGAGGCCCTGTGTGCGCGCTGTGCCGAGTTAGCTCAGGAGCAAGACCAACTACGCGAAAAGCGCCAAGGCATCCAGCGCCAAGCCTGGATCTACCAACAACTCGACAAGGCTTTCGGCAAGGATGGGATCCAAGCGCTGATCATTGAAAACGCCGTGCCGCAAATCGCCGAAGAGGCCAACGCCATTCTCGCACGCCTAACCGACAACCGCATTCAAGTTGCCTTTGAATCGCTGCGCGATCTCAAAAAAGGCGGCACTCGCGAAACCCTCGACGTCAAGATCGCCGACGAGGTTGGCGAGCGCTCCTATCACCTCTATTCCGGGGGCGAGGCATTCCGCACCAATTTTGCCTTGCGCATTGCGCTCTCCAAGGTGCTGGCCATGCGCTCGGGCACCCGCCTCCACACCCTCTTTATCGACGAGGGCTTCGGCACCCAAGACGAGCAGGGCTTAGAACAACTCATCGAAGCCATCCAAAAAATCAGCGAGGATTTCAAAAAGGTGTTGATCGTCACGCATCTCGACCAACTCAAGGCGGCCTTTCCAGTGCAAATCGAGGTCGCCAAACACCCCGACTTAGGCTCGCGGTTCTCCGTGACGCAGCACGCCTAATTATGACCCACTACGACGAATATCACGCCGCCCGCACCGGCGCAGCCCTACGCGACGCGCAAGCCTCATTTCGCTTGTACATGCGCGGTGCCGATCACCTCGATTTCCTGCACCGCATGACCTCCAACGATTTCCACAACCTGCAAATAGGGCATGGCCTTGAAGCCGTTTTTATCGAACAGCGGGCGCGGATTCTCGACCTCGCCACTTGCTATCGCGGCCCGGACGCCACCGCCTTGATCCTGAGTCCCGATTCGCGCACCGCAATCCCCGCTTGGCTGGACCGCTTTATCTTTGCCGAGGCCCTCGAATTGACAGACCGCACAGACGAGACGGCCATGTTTGAGCTCATCGGCCCGCACGCCGCCCAGCTAGTCACTCGTGTATTGAACGCAAATCTGGCAACATTTCAGGATCACCAACTACTTGACTCACAGGTCGCGGACGACCTGTGGCTAGCGCGCACGGCCGGGCCGGGGCTGTGCGCCTTCGGGCCACCCGCAACCGTAGAGGATCTTTGGCAGCGCCTTGCCACCGCAGGTGCTCGTCCAATAGGGGCGGCGACGTGGGAAATTTTACGCGTCGAACAGGGCCTTCCCCTGCTCGGGCGAGAGCTAACCCAAAATTACAACCCCTGGGAAGCGGGACTTGGCCGCGCTATTCATTTAGATAAAGGCTGCTATATCGGCCAAGAGGTCATCGCCCGCTTAGATACCTACGACAAAGTCAAGCAGCATCTAGTCGGGTTGCGGCTTTCCGCTGCCGAACTGCCGACAACGGGGCAACCACTGCGCGACGGAGTGCGCGAAGTAGGGCGCATCACTTCGGCCGTCCACTCCCCCAGCCTCGGCCCCATTGCCCTCGCCTATGTGCGGCGCAGCACGTGCGTCGAGGGCACTGCGTTAGATGCGGGAGGAGCGCAGGCCACCGTAGTTCCCCTGCCTTTTTTGCCGCATGAGTCCCGCTAGGCCCGACGGACGCCGCAAGATAATCCACCTTGGGGTCGATAGCGGCCCGCACCACAACACCCAAACTTGCGCCGAATTCGCCGCGCTCCTGCGCGAATACACCGATTGGATCGAATGGGGCAACGGCTACGCCATCCTCGACGTCACCGACAATAAGCTCGATATCCCCTTCGGAACGCGCGTCGCCAAGATGATCAAGAGCGATATCAAGCGGCAGCTAGGCTGGAGCGTTTCCGTAGGGTTAGCACCCAGCAAGTTCGTGGCGCGGCTAGCTATGGAATGCCAGCGGCCCGATGGCCTGACGGTCGTACTGCCCGAACAGATAGGGGATTTTCTCGCCGATGTGCCCATCGACCAGCTTCCCGGCGTGGGGGCCGTTACGCGCCAGCAGCTCGCAACCATGCAAATAGAGCACATCGGCGCGCTGGTCCAAGTGCCGCTGAACGAACTCGTGCGCCGCTTTGGCCAGCGGGGTAGCAGCTTTTGGCACCTCGCCCAAGGTTGGGACGACGACCCGGTCGCCCCAGCCGAACAGCTCGACCAAGTCCGCGAGGAAACCTCTTTTGCCGCTCCGCTTTATACCCGTGAGGAAATGCGCGATGCCTTGCGCGAGCTGGCCGCCGCGCTCTCCAGGCGCTTACAGCGCCGAGGGCTACAAGCACGTGACGTAACCCTAACGGTGCGCTATCCAGATTCTCGCACCGCGACGCGCACAGCGCACTTGGGCACCTTTACCGACCGCGCCCAACCAGTCTTCACGACAGCCTGCGAGCTATTAGAACAGACAGATGCCGACGACTTGGGTACGCGTCTGCTCGGCATTGGGTTGGGGGGATTTGACGACGAGGAGATTGAGCAGCTCGATTTGTTCGCCAGCGAAAAGCCCTAGGCCGCGGCCTGCGGCAATACCGAATCTCCATAGGGCAGCGCCCAAATCTGGGCCTCGGGGCCGGCCACTTCGTGCGCGGCCGCCAGAGCTTGGCCTAAGTCGTCGAAAGGCACCAAGCCAATGCGGCCGATGGCCTCAGCCGACAGCGACGAGACCAAATGCACGCGGGCCTTTTTCAGCACCGAGGCAATGGCTGCGGCCTTGTGCCCACCCAAGACGAATTCTCGCTCTATGCGTGCGAGAATCCCGTCGGCCGAGTCTGCTTCCTGCAACCAAGAGGCAAAGGTAGCACTGCCCAGCCCCTCGCGGCATTCGGCCACCCAGACGATGACCCCCCCTTCGCGCACGGCATGTACGGCGTTGTCGAGAGCCTTTTGCGCTTGGTACATATTGACATCCAGCGGATAGCCGCCCGCGCTGACGAGGACAATATCAGCGCATTGCGCGATCGGCACGGCCCCGCGCTTGGCTACCTGCTCACACCCTTTGCGGTGGGCCGCTCGCACGTGTCCGGCAAAGGCGGCGACAATGCGGTGGCGATCGTCGACGAGCGCATTGAGGATGAAGTCGATCCCCAACATGGCCGCCCCTTCTTCTAAATCTTCCCGCACTGGGTTGCCCTCAAGCCGCCCAGTCTCCGCGCCGGGCCGAGCCATCAGGCCGTGGTTGGCCGCTACGGCACTAGGAGAGGCACAGCCGGGCAAAATCGCTTTGGCCCCGCCCGAAAAACCGGCGAAGTAGTGGAATTCCAAATTGCCCAAACAAATCCGCACATCGGCCTCCACTAGGGGCCGGAAAAGTTCTACGGGCGTACCGCGAGAAGTGACGCCCAGTCGCACCACGTCTTGCGGATCGTGGTTCACCACCCGCACCCGATCATAGACCGCCGGCCCCACCAAGGTGGCCAACTCGGCTGCGGTCTGTGCTCGATGCAGCCCCAAGGCCACGACCACAGTCACGTCGGCATCCGGCACGCCAGCCGCGGCGAGTTCTTCCAATACCGGCGGCAACAGGCGGTCCGTCGGGCAGGGCCGGGTCATGTCGCTGACGACAATTGCGACCTGCTGGCCGGACTGCACCAATGCACGCAATTCCGGCGTGCCCACGGGCCGGGCCAGCGCATCCCGCACCAACGCATGCTCCGCATCATCGCTGCATTGTTCCGTTCTCGGCAAGACGATGCCTAGCAGACGCTCGCTGGGCACGTCAACTTGCAAATGGGAGTCGCCAAAAGGCAGCTCTATTTGCGTCGCAGCCATGGGGTTTCCTCAATTGTCGAGAGCGCAGGCACCAGCACCGCGCGGATCGCCGCAGGTTCCACACGGCCCTATTGGCTCGCGCTCGCTGGCAGCGCGACCAGCAACGGCAAAACTCGATAGCTTCTTCTCCAACCGCACACTCTTACAAGACGGGCAAACGGCCGTCGCCGCCCCTTGTATGAGCGCGTCGAATTCCGTGCCGCACTCCTTGCAGGCGTATTCAAAAATCGGCATGGCTCATGCTCCGTGTAGGGCCGGCTGATACAAGCCCACGCTGTAGAATTCATAAGCAGCAGCTTTGTCGGGGAAATCAACCACGTGTACCGTAAAGCGAGCCGGCACTCCGGTATCGGGCATACAGTCGCGGAAAAAGTGGCTATAGGCTTGGGCGTATTCTTGATAAATGCGCTGTTGTTCCTCGTGAAAGCGCTGCGGATCAGTCAGCGGGTTGACGTCCTTGGGCTGAGCGCCGAAAGCGTGTACCTCGATAAAATCTATCTGGTCAATCGAATCGCAAATCTCAGCTTCTTGCAGCCACTTTTCCCAACAGCGGAAGACCAGCTCGACCTCGATGGAAGGCGTCATCCTCACCAGCTCGTCGCGGCCGAGAATCCCATGCGCCGAATGCCCGCCGGTCAAGCCAGCGAAGTAAATTTTCAAGTCGCCGTTGTCCAGCGCCTCGGTCACCAAGGCCGATAAGGTGGGGTGGTCCCCGCCGTAGTAATAGGTCAATCGACCGCGTTGCTTGACGTTAAATGCCATCGTAATCCTTTCACTTCGTTAAAGTGCTTCGACGAAAATTTCGGCCCAATGCCGCGCCCGCCGCCCGGTGAAATCGGCAATCTGGTGGCGGCACGAGGTGCCTACGGCGGCGATTTCCACGTCCTCGGCTGCGTCCTCCAGCACGGCAAAGAGCCGCTCCTGCCCCACGGCGCGCGATATTTCAAAATGCTCCTTCTCGTAGCCGAAGCTACCGGCCATACCACAGCAGCCCGACGGGATTTCCTCGGCGCAAAAGTGGGGCGGCATGTTGAGCACGGCCAACGTCGCGGCTGTGCCCGTTAGGGCCTTTTGATGGCAGTGGCCATGCACCAAAATATGGCGGATAGTCGAGGTGAATTCCAAATCTAGCGGAGACTCGCGGACGAGAAAATCCTCGAGCAAGACGACCTGCTCGGCCACGCGCCGGCTTTGCGGATCGTCAACCAAGTCCAGATAATCGTCGCTAAGGGCCGACGCGCAACTCGGTTCCAACCCGATGATCGGCAACCCTTCTTCGGCCCACGGCGCGAGTACCTCCACATTGCGCTGTGCCAAGGCGCGAGCGCGATCGAGAAAGCCCTTAGATATGAACGGTCGGCCGCAACAAACTTTGTTGGCGACTAAGACGACCTCGTACCCGGCGCGTTCCAAGATGATCGTCGCCGCCATACCAATGGCCGGTTCGTTGTACTCAACGAAGGTGTCGTTAAATAGCACGACGCGCCCTTTGGTGCCTCGGGACGGACGCCGCCCGGCGAACCAGCGCGAAAACGGCTGGCGGGCAAACGCCGGCAGTTGCCGCCGTCGATCAATGCCCAAAAACGCATCCAACAGCCAGCGGTTGAGCCTGCTGCGACCGATCCAATTCGACAGCGGTGCCAACGCCGATCCCAAGCGGCTGATGCGGGCTATGTCGGCAAAGAGCCGCGACCGCAGCGGATAGCCGTGCTGGCGATGGTAGTGAGCGAGAAATTCGTACTTGAGCTTGGCCATATCCACGCTCGATGGACACTCGGCTTTGCAGGCTTTGCACTCCAAGCAGAGATCCATCACGCGGTGGACTTCATGGCTGTGCAGGCCGTCGGGCAACGTGCCAGCGAGCGCGGCGCGCAAGGCATTGGCTCGGCCGCGGGTGGTGTGTTCCTCGTCCAAGGTCGCCATGTACGAAGGGCACATGGTGCCCACTAGCTTTTTGCGACAGTGGCCCACCCCGGAACACATTTCAACGGCCTCCTGAAAACCACCCGCCTCGCTAAAGCTGAAAAACGTCTCCACTTTAGGCGTCTGATAATCCTCGTGATAGCGCAGATTCTCGTCCATCCGCGAGGGCCGGGTGATCTTGCCGGGATTCATAATCCCCTGTGGATCAAAGGCGTCCTTGACCTCGACAAAAGCCGCGACCAACTCCGGGCTAAACATCTTGGCGATCCACTCGCTGCGCGCCAAGCCATCGCCGTGCTCGCCCGACATGGCTCCGCCGTATTCGAGCACCATATCGCTCATCCGCTCCTCCATCTGGCGTAGGAGCTTTATGCCCTCGGGGTCTTTGAGGCTGAAGATCGGCCGGATGTGCAACAGGCCGACGCTCGCGTGCCCGTAGTATTCGCCCTCAATGCCCAACTCCTCCATCAGCGCGACCACCCGGCGGACATAGTCGGGTAGTTTGTCTACCGGGACGCTGGTATCCTCCACGCCCGGCTGGGGCTTGGGATCGCCTTTCATGCCCATCAAAAGCCCCAACCCGGCCTTGCGTATCCCCCAAATAGCCTGTTGGTCTGCCGGATCGACGGCCCGCACCCAAGCGTAGCCCATCCCCCGCCCCCGCAATTGCTCCTCCAACCCGTCCAGCTTGCGCTCCAGTTCGGCGGTCGAGTCCGCGTAGTACTCGACCACGAGCAGGGCGGCTGGGTCGTCCTGTAGAAGGCGGCGGCTCGGGGCGTGTTCGGGCGAGTCCTTGGTCTGGTCGAGCAAAATTTTATCCATCAATTCGCTGGCGACCGGCGAGGTCTCCAACGCGGTCAGATTGGCCTCCATAGCCTCGACCAAGTCGTGAAAGTGGACGGCCACCAAGCCCTTGTGCGCGGGTAGCTCTACCAAGTTCAACCGCGCCTCAACGACTGCGCAGAGCGTGCCCTCCGAGCCGACGACCAGCTTGCTCAAGTCAAAGGGAGCACCGCTGATGAACTCGTCGAGATTGTAGCCCGAAACGCGGCGCATCACCTCGGGAAAGCCTGCGCGGATCTGCGCTTCGCGCTCGCGGACGATGCGGCGCACTTCGCGGTAAATGCGCCCTTCGAGGCTGTCCAAGCCCTCGCGGCGTTCGCACTCTTGGTCGTCTAGCGGCCCGAATACCGCTTGCGAGCCGTCGGCCAGCACCACCTTTAGCTCCAAGACGTGGTCGATGGTCTTGCCGTATATCATGGAGTGTGCACCGCAGGAATTGTTGCCGATCATGCCGCCGATATTGGCCCTACTACTCGTGGAAACATCGGGCGCGAAAGTCAGGCCGTAGGGCTGCAAGAAGGCGTTGAGTTCATCGAGCACCAAGCCCGGCTGGACCCGGACCCAGCGCTCGTCCGGGTTGAACTCCAAGATCCGGTTCATGTATTTGGAAAAATCGAGATGGACCGCCGCCCCCACCGACTGACCCGCCAAACTCGTCCCGCCGCCTCGCGGCAAGATCGCCGCCCCTTGCTCAGCGGCTATTTTTACTGCGGCGACCACATCGGCCTCGTCTTTGGGCACGACCAGACCCAAAGGCTCCATCTCGTAGATGCTGGCGTCGGTGCGGTAGAGCATCCGCGAAACCGCGTCAAAACGCACTTCGCCTTGAATGGCCTGTTGCAAGGCCATTTCCAATGTATTTCTATCCATATTTAGGCATTGATCGGCAGCGCACACCTTCTTCGCCCGGCCGAGGGCTTAGCGCGCACTTTGGTCAACTTGGTAGGGACACTTCAATACTAAGAACGCACACTGCGGACCGTCAAATTTACGCACTTGTCGCTTTCTTAACGGTAGCTCATTTTTTTACAAAAAATATCCAACATATTGTTGACAATCATTCTCAACCCCAATAGATTGGTTATCACCACGTGGTTAGCGCGCAAAAGAGGGGGCTTCCGGGACAAGGGGAGATCGCGGAAGTCCCCACTTTTTATCTGAAAAAATCTCATGTCGCAATCACAGCCAGTCACTGTCCGCATCTATAATCAGACCTATCATCTCGTCAACAGCGACGATCAAGACCCTGAGTACGTTCGGCACACCGCAGCCTACCTCGACGAGAAGATGCAGCAGATCGCCGCGACGATCAAGCACCGGGGGCCGCTCGATATCGCCATCCTAGCCGCGCTCAATATCGCCGAGGAAGTACTCCGCGCTCGCCAACACAAGGACGCGCTGATCGACCGCACTGATGCCCGCCTCGACTCCTTCAACCGCTTGCTGTCCGACACGCCCTCCACCACAGACAGCCCTTCCACCGACGCCAAGCGGTTCTGATTCTCTTTCATATATAATACTCGATTTCCCCATCCTGCGACTCCTGCGAACGAGGCACATTGAGCGGACATCGCGCCTTGTAGTCGGGATGGAGTTGTGCCCACAGGTAATCGAGCGCGTGCTGGTTCCAGCGAAAAAAGTGATCGCGGCCAATCTGCTCCATCAGCCCCGACCGCTCCAGCGCGTCAGTAAGCTGCCGTTTGGCCCGCGTGAAGTACAGGTCTAGCCCAACTTCGCGCAGACGTTCAACCACGTTGCGCAGCGCCTGTTCGCCAGAAGCATCGATCCGGTTAATCCCGTCCGCGTCGAGAATCAAGTACCTCAGCTCGGGTGCCGAGGCGATCGTTTCGAGCACCTTGTCCTCAAAATAACGACTCGAGCCAAAGTACAATTGGCCGTCAAAGCGCATAATCGCGATCTGCTGATCTGGCCGCGGCCCCGCGTCGCTTTCGCGCATCGTGCCGTCGAGATGCCGGGCGAGAAAAACCACGCGGGGCCGCATGGTGCGGTAGAAGTTGAGCACCAGCGATGCTCCCACGCCGAGGGCAACCCCCAAGTGCAGGTCCGGTGCCAAGACCAGCGTGCCGACAAACGTCGCAATCCCAATCAACCCGTCGTGGGCCTTGATGCGCCACGCGATCACTAGAGGCTGGATACGCACCAAACCAACGACAGCGGCGATAATAACAACGGCGAGCGTAGCTTGCGGCAGATAGTACAACAGCGGCGTGAGCCAAAGCAGGGTCGCGGCGATGACCAGTGACGCCACCACCGAGGAAAAGCCCGTCCGCGCCCCACTTTGGTAGTTGACTGCCGAGCGCGAAAACGAGCCTGAAGTCGCATAGCTTTGGAAAAGCCCGCCGACCACGTTGGCCATGCCTTGACCGATGAGTTCTTGATTGATATCGAGATGCTGCCGCGTCCGCGCCGCAAGAGTCTTGGCAATGGCCATGGCCTCCATCAGGCCGAGCAGGGTCAAGGTCAAGGCCCCCACGAAAAGCTGAGACAAGATCTCCACGTCTAAGTCCGGCACCAAAGGCCGCGGCAAACCGCGCGGGACCGCGCCAACCACTTCCCCGCTAAACCCGGTTAGCCAAGAAACGAGCGTGGTGACCACCAGCGTCGTCAACATACTCGGCAGTTCCCAGCGCACGCGGCGCAAAACCACCAGCAGTCCTCCGGCCAACACTGCCATCCCCAGCGTCGGCCAATGGACCGCCAACAGCGCCACGTCGATGACGCGGACAGCCGCCAGCAAATGTCCTCCCTGCTGAGGCTCTACACCGAATACCTTGTGCAATTGGGAAATGGCGATGATAAAGGCTGCGGCATTGGTAAAACCAACGACCACCGGGGTGGACAGCAGGTCGATCAGCAAGCCCAAGCGCAACGCACCCAAGGCGATCCGTATCAGACCGACGAACAAGCCCAAAACCAGCGAATAGGCGATATACAACTCACCGCTCTCGGGAGCAAGCCCCTGCACGGTCGTCGCGCTGATGAGCGAAGCGATGGCCACCGGGCCGGTGGACAAGTGCCGGGACGAGCCAAACAGCGCGGCTACAGCCGGCGGCAGAAAGGCCGCGTACAGCCCATAGACCGGCGGCAGCCCCGCCAACTCGGCATAGGCCATAGCTTGGGGTACGAGGATCGTCGCCACGGTCAGGCCGGCGAGCACATCGGCGCGCAAGACGGACGGACGGCCGAGTTCGGGCAGCCAATGGATAAAGGGAAAAAATCGCTTCATGCGTTTCGCTAGGGATCAGTTGACACTTAGTCGGCGACCAGTGTACACTTAGCGGACCATCATATCAACAGCGGGAGTGCCACATGGAATCCCACGAGCAGCGAGCTTTTTTCGAGCAGCAAGGCTACTTAATCGCCACCGACTTGCTCAACAGCCGCGAAGTCGCCGAATGCCAGCGCGAGATCCAACGCCTGCACCAACTAGCCGCCGACCTAGAGGCCAGCCAAGACCCGCTCAGCCGCCACTTTCAGCGCGAGCCTTTTTCTAAGGACCAAAACCGCAACGGTCTGCCGGTGCTGCGCAAAATCGAAAACACCCGCGCCCTATCGCCGTGCTTTGCCCAACTCGCGGCCCATCCCCACCTCGTCGCCATCGTGCAATCGCTGCTCGGGGACGACCTGCTGCTCTTCCGCAGTACCCTCATGCTCAAACCCGCCTTCCACGGCTCAGCCCATGCCCTGCACCAAGACTCAGCTTATTGGCCAATGGAGCCGCCCGCGCTCGTAACTGTGAGCATCGCCCTCGACGATGCCACCCCGGACAACGGCTGCATCAAGGTCATTCCCGGCAGTCACCACTGGGGCTTGCAGGAATGGGGGCACATCGCCCAACAGCAAGGGGCACCGCTGACTAACCGCGAAGACATCGACAACTCGCGCCAGATCGACGTGCCACTCGCGGCCGGGTCTGCCGTGCTGTTCCACAGCTTGATGGTCCACGGTTCCGGCCCCAACCAGACCGCCCGCTCGCGCAACACCGCGCTCTACGCCTATTTCTCGCCGCACGTGCGCTACGTGCCCGGTGCCAATGGCCCGCAATCGAAGACCTTCCCCGTCATCGCCGGCCTCAATGGCGCAGCCGAACACGTGCTGGTCGCCTCTTGAGCAACCTAAAGAAAGAGATTCTCCCCCTAAGTGCCAACGAAGGGAGGTAGCGTCCATCGCGTGCAAACAAAAAAGGCCGACGCCCGCAGTGCGGACATCGGCCTTTTACGCTGTTCGGACCAATCTCAGATGGGTCTGAGAATGAGCGACATTTCGCGGCCTTCCATCTTGGGAGACTGATCGACGACGGCTACGTCCTTGAGCTTGTCGGCCAAATTTTTCAGTAGCTCGTATCCTCGATCCTGATAGGCCATCTGCCGCCCGCGAAAGCGGACGCTGACTTTGACCCGGTTCCCCTTTTCAATAAACGTGCGGATGTGGCTCGTCCGGTATTCGAGATCGTGTTCGGAAATAGTAGGTTGGGCGATGCGAATGCCCTTCATCTGCACGTTGTGCTGCTTCTTGCGCGCTTCCTTGGCCTTTTTCTCTTGGTCGTAGCGAAACTTGCCGTAGTCGATAATCCGGCAGACCGGCGGGCGCGCTTCAGCGGCCACTTCTACTAGGTCGAGATTGGCTTCCTCCGCCATGGCCAAGGCACGAGCTGTCTCGATGATCCCCACCTGCCCCCCATCAGACCCGATGAGCCGGATTTGGGGCACGCGAATATCACCGTTTACTCTCGTAAAACTCTTTTTCTTTGCTGCGATTGCATCAACCTCCGTAAAGGGTGGAAAGTGCGGGCGTCTCCCGCAGAGTTTTTAATATATTCTCAGCGCGAATTAAAACAAGCAAAGATTTGCCCCGGCCCTTTTTGGCAGCCATGAGCGAATGGGTTATTTTGCCTATTTTCCACCCAAAGGAAAGCCTATGACCCACACGTACGACGTCTATGGAGTCGGCCACGCCCTAGTGGACATCCAATATCAAGTCCCCCCGGAGTTCCTCGCCGAACACCAAATCGAAAAAGGGGTTATGACCCTCGTCGATGAGGTGCGGCAGCGCCACCTCACAGCCGCGGTCGGCGGCGAGCCAGTCGCCTCGGCTTCGGGCGGTTCGGCAGCCAATACCCTCATTGGCGTCGCCCGCTATGGCGGCCGCACCTATTACGCCTGCCTGACCGGCCGCGACGCTTGGGGCGATTTTTACCAGCGCGATCTCGAAGCAGCCGGCGTGGCCACCCATCCGGCCAACCGCGGCGTGGGCAAGACTGGCCAGTGCTTGGTTTTTATCACTCCAGACGCCGACCGCACCCTCAACACCTTTTTGGGCATCAGCAGTGCCATCGGCCCGGCCCAACTGCACGAGGAGGTCATCGCCGACAGCCAGTACGTTTATATAGAAGGCTATCTCCTCGGCTCGGACGACGGCTTTGCCGCTGCCTGCCAAGCACAGCAAATGGCTCAACGCCACGGCACGGCTGTTGCCCTGACCCTGAGCGATCCCTTTGCCGTCCGGGCCTTTCGGGTACGCTTTGACGCGCTCTTGCAAGACGGTATCGACCTGCTCTTCTGCAATGAGGAGGAAGCCCTCGCCAGCACCGGGACCGACGACCGCGAGGCAGCCGGTGCGGCCCTCGCTTCCCAAGTCGGCACAGCCTACGTAACGTGCGGAGCCGACGGTGCCCTAGTGTATGCCGACGGCACCCGCTACCAAGTGCCGGGCGTCCCGGTGCAAGCTATCGACACCAACGGTGCCGGCGATCTTTTTGCCGGGGGCGTGCTCTACGGGCTATCCCACGGGTACAGCCCCTTAGACGCGGCGCGCCTAGGCTGCTATGCAGCCGCGCAAGTGGTAACCCGCTTCGGGCCGCGCCTAGAACAATCGCTCGCCAATCGCATCGATCACATCCTATCCCATTTCTCAACCTAGTTTGGAGGTTCGCGTGAAAATCCTAGTCCACTACCCATTCACCGACGAACAACACGACCGCTTGCGCCAGATAGCGCGCGAAAACGGTGGCCACCAAGTCTTTGTCGCCAACGACGAGCAAGAAGCCCTCGCGGTGGCCAGCGAGATCGACGTCATCGTCGGCCACTTCCCGCCCGCGGTCTGCGCCGCCGCTCCCAACTTGCGCTGGGTCCAGTCCTTTAGTACCGGCATGGACAAGTTCCTCTTCCCCGAAATCATCGCCCGCGACGAAGTAGCCATTTCCAATGTGGCCGGGTTGTACGCCCCCCAAGGTGGCGAACACGCCTGGGCCTTGCTCCTCGCCCTGACTCGGGGCATCGATCAGTCAATCCGCCACAACGACCAGCGCAAGTGGTCTGGCGGAGCTACCGTCGAGTTGACCGGGCAGACGTTGGGGCTGGTGGGACTGGGAGGTTTTGGGCTCGAAATGGCCAAGCGGGCTGCCGGGTACGACATGCCGATCATCGCCATCGACCCGGTGCGCCGCGACCCGCCGCCGGGCATTTCCGAACTCAAAGACAACTCCCGCGAAAATCTGCACAGTCTCCTCCGTCGCGCCGACGTGGTGATGATAGCCTGTCCACGCACCGAGGAGACGTACCACCTCATCGGGCGCGAGGAACTGACGCTGATGAAAAAGAGCGCCTACCTGATCAACGTGACGCGAGGCGGCATCATCGACGAGGACGCTCTCTGCCAAGCACTGCACGACGGGCAGATCGCCGGTGCCGGTATCGACGTCACTGAAATCGAGCCGCTACCTGCCGAATCACCGCTGTGGGACGCGCCCAACATCATCCTCACCCCGCATCGAGCCGGAGCCTCACAGCACCGACCGCGCAAGGTCTATGAGTTCTTCTGCGCCCAATTGGAGCGCTACCTCAAGGGCGAGCCGGTGCTCAATATTATCGATAAGAAGAAGGGGTACTAGGATCGTTCTGAGTTTGCGCCTAGCGGATAGGCCGACGGCGACCTGCAAAACTGCTGAACACCAAAGGATGCCACTTTACTGGTTCACCGTCGGCCCCAGCATCGCGCATCAATGTTTCAACCATCCCAAGAAGGTGGACATAGTCGAGTAAGTTGTGTTTAGGGAATGTAAAAACCGGACATATTACTGACTGAATTAACGTTAATTCAGTCAGTTGTTAAGCTTACAATCACAAAGCGAGAACCCGATGGAATTGAAAATAACCTCCCTCCACCAAGAACAGTACGAACGCGACGGCTATGCGATCGTCCGCAGTGGATTTACCGACGACGAGTGCGACGGCTTTGTCGCCTACATGATGGACCTCCACGCCGGTCGCTTTAGCGTCGAGGGCTATCCCCCGCGCCAGCCGGACGATTGGAGCCGCTTAATTAGCCGCAGTTTGCACCATCCGGCCAGCCTAGCTTGGATGCTCGATCCCAGACTGCGCCAGCCGCTGCACACCTTCCTCGGCGACGAGCCAGACGGAGTCCAGAGCATGTACTTTTACAAGGGGTCCGAGCAACGCCGACACCAAGACGCCTTTTTCCTGCCGGGCTGTATGTCGGCCTGGGTCGCTCTCCAGCCAGTCAGCGCCCGCAACGGCAGCATTCACATTCAGGTAGGCTCTCACAAGGGAGAGCTAATAGAAAAGCGCCATTTTCGCCGCGATGAAAACGGCGAGTTAGGTCCTTGGTACGGCTGGGACCAGGACGAGGCTTTTGACGCCCTTTTCGCACGCAACGGGTTGCCGGAAATCGCCATTGAAGCGGACAAAGGCGACATCGTGTTCTTCAATGGCCGCTTAATCCATCGCGGCGGCCCCATTTTGGACGAGGGTGCTTTCCGCCATAGTTGGGCCGGCCACTACATTCCCCGCTCCTACAATCCGTGGCCCTACGAAAGCCACCCCCGGTTGCGCGTCTCCTTTGACGGCGTATGCCGCTTCACGCCTACCCACTGAACAACAACGGAGGTTGATCATGAAGCTATGGATGGATGTAATGCGCGATCTCGAAAGCGTGATGAACGATCACGAGCGCATACTCGACGCCTGGGCCGAAGGCGGCGTTGACGGCGTCGTGTTTGGTCCGCTCGTGTTCGGCACGGCGAAACTATCGAAAGATGCCGTGTCCGCTCCCTCCGGCGGCATCGTGGCCGAGGCGTACGATCCAAACCCGGCTGTGTACGCCAGACTCGGCGTCGAGCCGCCCGCACCACCAGAATACAAGCTACCCAAAAAAAGGACCCTGCTAGAAAAGACGATGAACGCCGCCAAGGACCGCGGGATGCAGGTTTACTGTATGTACGCCGACGGTGGTGCCGGGCCAGGCGGAGAGGGCCACCATCTGCACGACGACCAGACGCTGGCGTCGCGGGTAGCGCGCATGGTCGACACCCTTGAGCACTTCCCGATGGCGGACGGTGCCGTGATGGACGGACCGGAGTGGGGATACGAAATCGCCCCCCATCACATGAACCACCGCTCCTACTTCTTTCACGACCTGCCGGAATCTGTAGCACCGATGGCCGAAGATCTGGGGTACGACTACGAGGTCATGGTGGCCGCCAAAGACAGGCTGCTGTCCCTGTTTCACAACCTCGACCCGGTGCGCATTCGCGGACACGCCCGTGGCGGCCTAGTCGGATCCCATCGCATGCTCGGAGCCGATCCCGACCTGATGGCTTGGCTGTCGTTCCGGGCCGATTCGCTGACCCGCTATTTTCGCCGCATCCGCGAGGGCGTCGCCGCCGAGTTGGAGCGCCCAGTGCGCCTCGGATGCGGCCCGCGCTCGGCCGCCTTCGCACCCTTGTGTGGGTACGATTTCGTCGATCTGGCCCAGTTCATGGATTTCCTGCTGCCGAAGCACTACTTCTTCCAGCGCGGCTTCGACGGCTTCCTCGGCACGGTCTATCGCTATTCGCAGACGCTCTTGGAGTGGAATCCGGGAATCCGTGTGGCCGATACCCTCGATGTCGTGCAGGCCCTTTTCGGCATCGTCCTACCGGGCGTAGGCGACGACATGCTCGATTTCGAGAGCGCCCTCAATCCAGAGTTTTTCGAACAGGTGGTAACGCAAGAGACGCGACGAGCGTTGGCTGCGGTTGACGACCCCGAGCGCATCGTGCCCTGGCTCGACACCGGCCGCTTTCCCCACGACGGCGACCCCATGTCAGCGCGCGACCTCAAGATGTTGCTCGACACTGCTGAGGCCGCGGGGCTCAGGCGTTTCAACTACCACCACCAAGGGAACCTCAGTCCGGGGGAATGGGTAGTTATCAGCGACAAATGCGGCACCCGCTGGGACCCGCGCAAAAGCGATTACGAGCCGCCGGACGAGTTGGTGTTATAAGGGCTACTCTTCCCCAGGACCGATGACGCGGCAGGCGCGGTCACTCAAGCGCTGCGGAGTCCATTTCGGCTCACGGACGAGACGCACTTCAACCTCTCCGACGTCGCACAGACGGGCGCGGAGTTGCTCTTCAATGCCGTCGGCAAACCAGTTGAACCAAGTCTCGCGTCCCGCGTACGGCATGACGATATCGACGCGAATATCGCTTTCCTCGATGACGACCTCCTGCACGATGCCGATATCGACGAAGCTGAGCTGGCGCTGCCCCCAAGGTGACCCCTCGACGTAGAGCTCGAACTCGTTGGTGGCCCGCAGCGCGTCCATGACATTGTCGAAGTTGATCGGCTTAGGAGCCGGGAGGGCCTCCCCCTGAGTGATCGGATTGAGCAGGCGTTGCTGGTGGCCGACGAGATCGGCAAGCCCATAGTGCTCTCCCCCCTCTTCGTACCGGTGCAAGACGTAGGCGTTTTTCTCGTACACATGCTCGCCGGCGCGCATCGCCGCGAGCTGCACCGGATAGCGGACCCAAGTGCCGGTGTGTGAGAATCCGGCGTGGGCAGGCTGCGGCCAGCTCGGATTGGTGTTTTCGAATTCGAGGTGAATGCTGCCGAATCCTTCGCCGGTTTCGCGATTGAAATGGGTCACCCAGCGCGGGTCCTCGCGCTGCCAGCCCCGGGCCCCAAAACCGATCTCTCCCTCTGGTCCCATCCAAGCTCGTTCAGGTAGGTGTTCGCCGATGACGAACTCGTCGTTGCGGCAGTCGCGAAAACGCACATCCTCGAAAACCTCGAGTTTTGATTCCATAATGACGTAGGGCTGACCGGCCCAGAAGCTGTAGATCACGGTAGCCATGACCTTGTGCGGCCGACCGACTTGGGGACCGATTGATAGGATCGGGTGGCCCCAGCGGCGAATGCGCACGCAAACCGGTCCCCTGACCACATCGTAGTCGAACATGGGCGGCCCATCCCAGTTGGTGAGCCGGTAGCGGCCGACGCGCTCGTCGCTCCAGTCGGGACCCCAGTGAATGGTGCCTTCGACTCCGTGGCCGTGTCGATTTACAAGTTCTGCTGGCCCCCTTTTCGAGTAGTGATTCTTCCAGTTGCCGTTCATCTTGCCGAGGACCGCGCGGTAATGCTCGTTTTCCACCTCGAGAGCATACCCTTCGCCCGAGACCTTGAGGTCGGTGTCGTAGCATGGCTCAGGGGCCTCTGGATTGCCGTATAGCAGGAGGTAGGTCGCCGAACCCCCGGCAGCCACATCGGCAAGAAAAAACAACCGGCAGCGCAGCAACTCGTCCTCGCGGTCCATGCGATGCACTTGGCTCGGCACGACTTCTAGCGGACCGGTTTCGCTGTGGAGGCGGGCGACGCGGACCTCGCGGCCGAGGTCGGTAATGTGGCCGGCGTGAATGTCCACATCCGCTTCGACCGGTTCGCCCCGGCGTTCGTGTGCCGTGTCGTTTATCAGCACTAGGCGCTTGGCGTACTGCCAGTTAGGAAGCGATTGCGGCAGTGATGCGGTCGCGTCCCAATCGCCGGCGGGAATATAAATCAAAGATTCCTTCATTTGGGGGTTTTCCATGATCAAAAGGTGCTATATTGGTGTCCCGCACGAATATGCAACGGACGCGACCGACGCACAATGATAGCTGAATGATTGACTGTTATCCATCCACATCACCATAAATGTATCTATTGCTCAAACAAGTAAATCGCTACCTGAAAGGAGTTTGAGAACGCTGCTATGAAGATCACAGGCTTCAAACGCACCGTTGTATGCGTTCCGTTCTTAGAAGGAATACTGTCCAGCGACGGAGAATGGCATCGGCGGCCAGCGTACCCGGAAAATCTCGATCGACGCCGCCACGACGTCCTTCGTCTCCAAACCGACGAGGGCTTGGTTGGACTTGGTATGAGCGCACCGTATTACGGCCAGCGCGACGACAGCCCCCCCAACGAATGGCTAGGATGTGATCCGCTTTGCTTTGAGCCTCACAGCTTGCGCGGTGGCGGTTGGTCCATGGCCCTCCTTGATCTCATTGCCAAGGCGCTCAATCTCCCGCTTTACCGGCTGTTCGGCGACAAAAAGCAGGATAGAATCCTCGTTGATTACTGGATGCACTCGACGAGCGTAGAGGTATCCGCGGCAACGGCCCGCCGCGCGGCCGAGCTTGGTTTTCAGGGGATCAAGACCAAGGGCAAGCTCGAGGATCCGTTGGAAGACCGTTTCCGCGCGATGGCGGAGGCAGCACCGGGAATCCGCATTGTAATCGACCCAAAGGAGCGATTCTATACTTTCGCGCAGACGCTGGCGCTAGCCCGCCGCCTAGAGGACCTCGACATTGTTTTCGAAGATCCCTTTCCACGCGACTTTGCGGCGTACCGCAGACTACGGGAGGAGACATCGGTGGTTGTCGCTATGCATCTTCAGACACCGGCCCAAGTAATCCAAACGATAGACACCAAGGCGGTGGACGGAATAAACGTCGCGCCCTCAGACTGGGGGTTTGTCGATATGGCGAGCATCGCCGCAACTGGGGACCTACCGGTGTGGCAGGCTTCCAACGTCGATCTCGGATTATTCGATGCCTACCGGATTCACGCCTCGGCTGTCGCAGCCAACTGTACCATGGCTAGCGACATGTGTGGAAATTTCGTCCACGAGCACAGCCTGCTCACCACTCCTCTCGTCCGCAATGGCTATGCCATCGTGCCGGATGGACCTGGGCTCGGAGTTGAACTCGACGAAGACGCAGTGTGCTATTACGAAGTCCGCTAATCCCCACGGTCAGCCAAGTTGGCGTTGGACGTAGATTGGGCTGCTCCATGCGCGGTGCTGATCGCACTGCGTCAGTTGCACCCAATAGGGGCATAGACCCTCTGCCGGCCGCGTGTCCCGGAACGAGAGTTCCACTCGCCGCGGCAGGTTCGGGTTCGGGGCCTGTCCGACGATGACGTGCCGACTGGTGCCCCCCGCATCCACTTTCATTGGTTGTTCCCGCACCTCAGCCAAGCCAAATTCGAAGGTCGCAGGGCCGGACTCAAAGCGGCATAATGTCGCCGCGTCTGCTTCGATCTCCAAGCACATCCCCATGCGGTTGCCGGCCGTGACCGTGTCGAAACAGACCGTTTGATCATCAACCCGTTCGAGCCGGTCGTAGGGAGTGACCAAAGCGACTGGCTCGACATGGGCGATGCGTCCGTTTTCGACGACGAACCGACCCTTCCAGCAGACGCGCTGATCGGGAGCACTGCCGTGCTGTTCGGTTCCTCCCCAGAGGATGCTCAAAGTGCCTTCGGCAGATGCTATCGCCGGGCACCATGTCCACAGCAAGTCGGGGCCGCACAGCAGGTCAATCTGCTCAATCGCCGCCGTTCCCTCGGCCTCGATGGACACAAGAGGAAAATCCGCAGTCGCGTATTCGCTGCCCATGAGATGGCCGTCGGCGCGGACGTCGAGCAGGATGCGAGGCCCGTCAGTGGCGTAACACCGCCGCGCAGCAATCGCTTCCCACAACGCATCCTCGGTGAGTTCGGAGGACAGAAAAGCGGTAATACCGCTGCGCGTGTTGCGGATAAGCCTACTACCGGGATGATCGCATCCGGGCCGCCCAGCAACGCCGTCGGTTCCGGCGGTTATTCCGACGCGATATCCGCGACGCAAGGCATCGAACACGAACCAGTCCGAAGTACCGTGAGTGGAGTGGATCTCGGCGAGGGTTTCGATTCCCGGCTCGTGGAAATCGAGGTTGGTCGGCCGGCCGCCAGCGTGCATGTTGATGAATACCTCTTCATCTCGCATGACAGCTAAAAATTCAGTCGCTGTTTCGAGGTCAGGCTCTGGATCGGGCACGTCTTCGGTGAAGAAGCGCCCCGAACGCCGCAAGCGCGGTTCATCGCGTCGGTACATGACGTTGCGGTCGCCGCCGTCCGGTGTGTAGGCGCTCCATTCGCACCCGAGAAAGGCGATGAAACGTCCCGCCTCATTGGCGGCAGCCGATTCGCGGCGCGTCTGCTCCCACAGGTCCAAGCTGACGTGGTGGTCATTTGCTTGGTGCGAGCAGACCTGCAGACCGGCTACGTGGCGGGCGTAGTCGAAGTGATGGCGCACCGAGCCGACGCCGCAGCCGATTCGGCCCTGACCAGCATGTAGGTCGCCCCAAAAGATGCGCAACGGCGCAGGCTCAGCGGTGATGCGCACCGGGTTGGTCTCTGCCCACAATTGGCAGTGAGGAACGGCGACCTCAATGCGATGAATCCCCGGACTAGCGACACGCACCCGTGCCCGGTAAGCAGGCATGTTCCCAGCCCTTTCGACAGAGACTACTCTGACTCCGTCGTCAGGAATTACCTCCGGGACGAAACCCTCAATGAGCAGGGGGTTTCCCCACTCGTCCTCAACCCGCAGCGTCAGTGCAAGCTCTTCGTTGACGAGTCCGTCCGCCGGAGCGAGGGCGAATAGCCGCGCCGGAGTACCCGCTACAATGGGGAATCCTCGCACGGGCGGGAGTTGGACCCAACGGTCACCGCCGTCCGGGTTAATTAGAAAGAGCAACTCAGCATCGGGCACGATAAAGGTGGGAGCACGCCACTTTCGGCAGATCAGTTCAACCGCATCTCCCTCGGCCAGCACACCGGAGAGAACCTCGACATCGATATGGTGATTCCACGGGATCAGATCGCCCCGGAAGGCAAAGGTTACTCGCAAGCCGACTTCGCGCTTCGGGCAGGATGCGTGAACGTACCCCGGAGCGTCGGGATCGCCCGTCTGCAGCATAGACCAGTCAAACGGCCACAGCCAAGCGACCCGCAAGTGCCCACCGGCAGGAATTGCGGTCGCGCCGAGTTCAAATCGCAGCGTTAGATCGATATTATCTCCCACCTGCACCGCGGCCGACCGTATGATGCGACCACTGCCGTGCAGGCGATGGCGTTCTGAGAGGTCAATACCGGGAAAGTGGTGGATTTGAGGCCGCTGGGGAAAACCGCTGCTCACCAACATGGGATGGACTTCACACTATAAAGTTAGATGCTCATCAAGAGCGGCGCTGAGCCGACGTAAAACCTCGGGAAACGCAGCGGACATGTCGTCCCTTTCGTTGCGCTCGAGATCGTACAGTATTTGGGGCCGATCGCGCTGCAGGCGCTTGGTCTCGTCAAGCGGAATGTGCATCGGCTCAAAAATGTCCCCGCCGATGCGCTTCATCGGGTCGTAGCCACGCACCAACTTGAAACGACCATCGAAAACCATGCGCCAAGCACTCAGGCCAGAAAACACCAAATCGCGGTGCCTGTACCCCCCTCCTCCGAGATAACCGACAAGGGAGCGACTGTCGATATCTGCATCAGGCGTCAACCCAGCCCATTCGAGGAAGCTGGCGGTCAGGTCGAGGGTCGTCATCGGAGCGTCGTCGCGACCGACAGCAGCCACCCCTGGACCTGCTATTACCAAGGGAACCCCAACCGAGGCCTGCAGAGGGGATAGCTTTTGCCACTGATTGTAATCCCCGAGCATCTCGCCGTGGTCGCTGGTAAAAACGACGACCGTGTTGTCCAAATCGTCCCGCTTGCCAACGCGCTCTACCAAGCGTCCGAGGCACTGATCGAGGTGTTCGACGGTGGCGGCCCAGTTGCGGCGCACCTCCTGATGCGTCTCAGGAGAAATATCCTCGGTATTGAACAGAGGAGGAGGAAAATCGACCAGCGGTTCGCGGTACCACCGATGCATCGATTCGGTGATGTCCCAAGGGTGATGGGGATTCTGCAGATTCACCTCTAAGTACCACGGCTTGTCGTTGGGTGCTCGATCGAGCAAGGCGAGGGCGTTGGTGGTAATCCAAGTATCGAAGTAAGCGTCGTCGGGCAGCGTGGTCGGAAAAGTAGCTGTCCACACGCCTTCTTGGTTGCGGTGCGCATAGTCGGCAATGTGCTCCTGTGCCAAGCCGCGCTCGTGCAGGAACGCCATGTACGAATCCTGCGGCACCATGTCGTTGCGGCGCATCAAGATGGTCGCTTGGTTCAGGCCGGCGTTGAAGATCGCGTCGGAAAATCCCCATTCTTCCAATCCCTGTCGGCCATCAACTCCCCGGTGAAACTGCGGAGGGATTCCAGATTGATTGCTGCCCACGTGGTGTTTGCCGGCCGCCATGACGTGGTATCCAGCCTCGTCGCGCAGGCGCAGATGGTACTTGGGTAGATCGTCAGGAGCATAGGTATCATTGCCCCATACTTGGGTGCGATCGTACTCCTGCCCGGCCACCAAGCAGGAGCGCGAAGGAGCGCAAACAGGCGACGGGCAGATGGCGTTGGCGAGCCAGATCCCGCGGTCGGCGAGTTGCCGCAGATGCGGGGTGCGCACCGGAATATCCGGGTTCATCTCGACCCACTCTGGCCGCTGCTGATCGGTGAGGACGAATAGTATGCTGGGGCGTTTGTCCGGCATGGAAGTCAGACGGCCTCCTCGGCAGCGAGCAAGGCGGCGATATTGGGCCGACCCGGATTGTAAGGGGGTTCCATGATCGCCTGCTGTAGCGGTGTGAGTTCGTCGTAGAACGGGCAGTACTCTTCGAGGCGGTTCATGCCCTTAGCGTTGACGAAGGGACCGGCAGCGTAGCGGTAGAGGAGGGTGCGGCGCTCGTGCTTGCCCCTCCAAGGCAACGTGCCATGCGTGAGTCCCTCGGTGAAGATGAGAGCATCTCCGGCTTGCATGGCAACGTGGTGGTAGCAGCCAAGATCGTACTCCATAGTCAGGACATCGGCTGGAGTATCGAAGTTCGCCTTGTGGCTACCGGGAATGCAGACGAAGCCGCCGTCTCCAGAATTGACGTCGGCAAGTTGATAACAAACGCCAACGAGGTTGTTCCACATGCGGCCATTGACGTAGCGATAGGTGTGCTTGTGTACGAGCGTGCCACCCCCATGCAGCACACAACCTTCTGCCCCCTCAGTCATGCTGATACCATTGGCGTTGCCGAAACGGAAATCGTCGCCGATCAGGTCGAACATGTAGCGCAGCGCCGGTGGGTGCGAAAGCAGATCGCGAAACGGCTGGCACCAAGGTTTGGGCCAATTGAGAATTCCCATGATGTCCCCGCGACCGTGGCCCCCCTGCAGCACTGGAGAATTTGCCGACAGCAACTGCTCGCTCGTGCGCAGTCGTACCCTGTCCTGGTTGTGATCGATCGCTTCGTTCAAAGCGGAGACTAGACCCGGGCTCAGTATCTGCGGAACGACCAAGTAGCCGTTCACGTCGAAAAAGTATTTCTCGTGTTCGTTCATAGTGAAAACTTCCCAGCTTTTCGTGCCTCTTCCGGTTGCCGTTCATTTTCCGAGGGCAGTGCAGTAATGCTCGTTTTCTACCGCGAGAGCATACCCTTCGCCCGCGTGTCTCCCAATATGTAACGGATGGGACCGACACACAATGGCAGCGGTGTTTCCGCTTAGTTGGCTCAAGTGCCATTGCGCGTCGGTTACGTGGGTGACATATTGGTCGGCAAGCGTGCTTATCGAAGGAGATTCAGTTCAGCTCTTTTGGTGAATTCTGAATAGGCTCCTGTGACACATCGCGAGGATTTGACGCCTTTTGCGAAAGGATGCTACAATGGAAAGCTGGATTTTTCTTCATTTCCCCATAGAGCTATGGGTCCGTCGGTGGATAGACAACTACGAGCAGATATTCGACGCTTGGGAAGATGGTGGGGTGCGCGGTTTGGCGGTGGGTCGGCTGCGGTTTTTGCAGCCGGACGGCTCTTTTATTCGCGCCTTTGCTCCCGATCCAAAAGTGT
Organism: Candidatus Latescibacterota bacterium; assembly: GCA_965233785.1. Classification (GTDB taxonomy): domain Bacteria; phylum Latescibacterota; class UBA2968; order UBA8231; family UBA8231. The sequence continues at coordinate 5,735,902 of OZ247580.1, read as the reverse complement.
ACGAAGCCTTTGACGTAACCCCTCCCCCAGAAGAGCCCCGAGAACCCGAAAAGGAAAAAAATTTACAAAAAGTTCTCGACAATGCAGCAGCGCGGGGTTGGTCAATCATGATCTTCGATGTGCCGGGCGGCGGAGGCCAGCGCCCGCCCGAGGAAGATCCCTTCGGCGAAGTGCGCTTGACCGCCGCCGCCCAAGACCTGATGAACGCGTTTCCCCAAGCCAGCGGCATTATCATGGATGGCCCCGGAGAGCAGCACTACGAATTGGCTCGGCATCACGGCGGCGAATTGTTCGAAATTCGTCCCCACGAGCGCACGCGCTTTGACAACCTAGGATACGATGTGGGACGCATGGAACTCGGTATAGCCCACTTGCGCCAGCGCTTTTGCCGCCTTACACCCGACCTAGTGCGCTATCACGCCCCGGGAGGCACCTTGGCCGGCTTGAACCTGTTCGATATCGACGAGGATGCTCTCTACTGGCTGCGTGCCCGCCAGCAAACGGCGCTGGGTGTCATGGCCGCCATGCGCAAGTCGGTTGACCAATTAAACCGCAAGGTCGCGCTGGGTGGCATTCCGCGCATCACCACTTTTTCTTCGCTCACCGGCCAAAACTACCAACAAATGGAGCCGTATTTCGACTACATCTTTCCCAAACACTACTACTGGCATCGCGGCTTTGACGGTATGTACGGCACTATCCAGCGTTGGGTGCAGAAGTTTGCAGAGTGGAACCCTTCGTTGAACGAGGAGGACTGTTTCCTCTTGATCGAGTCCCTTTTTGGCCTGCGATTGCCGGGCGTCCACTCGCTGCGCGATCTGGAGATGGGCTTCCCACAGGAATTTTTCGACCAAGTGGTTTACAATGAGACTCGTCGCGCCCTCGCCGCCATCAAGGACATTGACAAAGTGATTTTCTGGGTTTCCACCGGGCGTTCCCCCCACTCTGGCGATGCCATGACCGCCCGGGATCTGCACGGGATCCTACAAGCCTCAAAAAATGCGGGTGCCAAACGGATCCTGTTTCACCCGGATCCAGAATTGGGTGCTCCTGAATGGCACGTCCTCTCCAGCATCTGCGGCAATCCCTGGCGCGAAGACCCCAATGGGTACTGGCCTGCAGATACTTGGCGCGAAGACATCGAAGGCTACGGCATGCGTCGCAGGCTGCGGATGAGCTGACCGCCGGACGAGGTTTTAGAAGCGTCTGCAAACCCCTGGTGGCGCTTCGCGCGGCTGCAAACGCGGCGGCCGGCGTTGGGCAACGCCACCCCTACTTCGTCCATATGGGCGGCGTTACCCGCCTTGTCCGCTCCGCTTTCGCTCACGCTCGGGGCACACCCGGAATTTCCAGACGGCTTCTTATCTCGACTTTATCCAAAGAAGATGGCAGCGACTCATTTTCCTTCGTAGCGTAGATGGTGTCGAGACACCTACAACCGAGGAGGATGCCATGAGTCGGCTGCCGGAGGATATAATAAGCGTTTTGTCGCAGATGGCCCCTATTTTTTCTGCCCGTGTCTGGCCGCAGGCACAGACGTTGTTGCTCGGTGCGTTGTTGGCCCCGGGCAAACGGACGGTGAGCGCGGTGTTGGAAGTGATGGGGTTGGGGGCACAGCCGCAGTTTCAAACCTACCATCGCTTGCTCAATCGCTGTGTGTGGTCGCCGATGGCCGGCAGTCGGCGTTTATTGGCGTTATTAGTGGCGACCTTTGCGCCGACCGGCTGGATTGTCTTGGGCTTAGATGATACGATTGAGCGGCGGCGGGGTGCCCACATCCGCGCCCAAGGCATCTATCGGGATCCGGTGCGTTCGAGTCGGAGCCATGTGGTTAAAGCCCGTGGCCTACGCTGGCTGTCGTTGATGGTGCTGACGCCGATTGGCTGGGCCGATCGGGTCTGGGCGTTACCCTTTATGAGTGTGCTGTGCCCTTCCCAGCGCTATTATACCCAGCAGGGTCGCTGTGCGGTGTCCCTGGTACAGCGCGCCCAAAGTATGCTCCGGGTCGTCGCCGGTTGGCTGCCGGGACGGCGTATTGTGGTGGTGGCCGATAGCAGCTTTGCCGCGTTAGCCTTCCTCGACGCGGTCGCATCGTATGTTACCGTCGTGACGCGCCTGCGGCTGGATGCGGCTCTGTATGCCCCGGCTCCGCCTCGGTCGGCCCACCAAGTGGGAAGACCCCGCTGCAAAGGGCCCCGTTTACCCGCCCTCCAACACCATCTGGACGCCCCGGATACGCCGTGGCAGACCCTAACCCTCCCTCGTTGGTATGGCCGCAAGCGGCGCACCGTGGAGGTCTATTCCCAGACCGCCGTCTGGTATCACACCGGCTTGCCGCCCGTGCCGATTCGATGGCTGCTGATCCGCGACCCACACCACACCTTTGCCCCCCAGGCGTTACTATCAACCCATCTGCGCCTGTCGCCCCGGCAGATGCTGACGTTTTTTATACAACGTTGGGCGGTCGAAACCACCTTTGAAGAAGCCCGCGCCCATCTGGGCTTGGAGACCCAACGCCAGTGGAATGACCGAGCCATTGCGCGCACGACCCCGGTCCTGTTAGCCTTGTTTAGTCTCGTCACGTTGATCGCCCATCGCGGGGTCAAAAAACGACCCCAGGGCTGGCACGCCACCGCGTGGTATAAAAAAGTAAAACCAACCTTTGCCGATGCGTTGGCGGGCGTCCGAAAACACATTTGGGCGACTTTTTCAGCCACCCTACCAAAAGACGACATGGTAAAAATACCGCGCACCCTATTCAACCGCTTGATACACACCGTCTGTTACCCTAACTGAATGGATAAAGTCGAGCTTAGACGAACGAACCTCCAATGGGCTGATTGCCGACCATGCCGGTGAAATAGTCGATGATCAGCCACATCCCCGAGACGAAAATCTGTCCCATAATCAGGCCGAGGAAAAACGGTCTGGTGCTGTTGTACAGCGCCGGGCCTCCGTATTTGAGCACCACTGATTTGATCGCCCACGCTATGAATACACTGAACCAGACGTAGTTCATAATAAAGAACGTACTGGTGGCAAAACCGAGCGGATGCACGGGCCACCACACGAACCGCGCCCTGATATAGGCCAGCAGGCCCATCACCAACGCCCCTAAGCCGGTGAACAACCAGCCTCCGATATGAGCAGAGGTAGGGTTGGACAGGATGACGGCCATGTAGTTGGCCGCGTTGCGGGGTACGCCAATGAACCAGAAACCGTGGAGATTGACGCCCCCATAGGTGTAGGACAGCGTTATGACGCTCCAGATGGAACTGACTAAGGCGATCACCACGGCCAGAGCCACGCCCCAGATCAGCATCCTCCTATCCCCTTTGAGCAGTTCGGCGATTTTCAAGGCGTTGGCAAAACAGGGCATAAAAAAGATGCGGATATTGGCCGCCCACACATAGGTAAAGCCCAAGGCCACGATGCCCGAGGCACCTAACACGCTGGTGCCCAAGCCCGACACGACGAAATCCGCCGGAGTCAGCGGCGTGCGGATGACTGCCACTCCCCCTTCTACTACGGCCCGAGTCAAGGCCATGAAGACGACGAAGACAGCAAAGAGAAAAACCGGGACGACCCACAGGGGGAGACCTGACTTCCACAGCCAAGCACTGATGATTAGTAGGCCGACGAGCAGGCCCCAGACTGCGGTTCGGTAAGACAAAATTTCGTCCCTGTCGTCTATCTCCTCATTCCCTTTGAAAGCCTTGCTGAATACGCCCTTGAGGTGGCTTCTACCCATCCACAGGCCGGACAATACCAGCACAATCATGGCCCCCATAGCTTGGTGCGCTAAGTAGGGGCCGCTGGAATTGGCAAAGCGGCTCAGCTTTTCGGCGCTCTGGATGCCCAGAATGTTGAAGACGCCCCGTTCGATATTGGATACTAAAAAAAACAACCAGAGTCCCAAGGCTACGTCGCGGCTGAGCAGATAGGCAAACCCGACCAAGCCCAGATTGAACATGACGATGAGCACGGTCGTATTCCTGAAGATGGTAAACTGACCCGTTAGGATGCCTTGGTCGCCGAACTGGCTCATGCCCGGGATGAAGGGAAAATAGTTGTACAGGGAGCTATAAGACCCCAACAAGAAGGGGATGGAAAAGCCTATCCACATGACCGGGTTTTTGAAGAAAGGCTTGACCCAAGAACGCTTTTCGTTATTGCTACCTGCCCCTCGCTCTTCATCTTGTATCATCGCGAGCGGGACCTGCACCAGCGGATAGAGCAGCTTTTCGTGTTCAATCCACTGCCGACGCACAATGACCATCAGGCATATAGATACCCAGTAGCTGGTGATGATGAACAAACACCAATACAGAATAGGCTCTATCCAGACGTCCCAAGGCACGGAGAGGCCCTGGGGCAAACCCTCGTAGAAATATCTGATGGCCTCGGGGTCTTGGGGGGCTATCCACTTGGGCACATAGGGGTGGATGATCTCTTCCCACTTATTTTCAGGCGAAGCATAGTAGTAGATTCCGGCGACAATAGGCAGCAAGTACTCGGAAAAACCAATAGTTGGGATGGCCGTGGCCAGCATCGCCATGATATAGACCACGGCCAACTCGGGAGGCGAAAGAGCATACCGCCGTCTGATGAAGCCCAAAACCACATTGACAATGCCGACAAAAACAAAAAAGACAAAGATCGCAGCCGGTGTATTGAGGTTGTGGGCCAGCAGCGAACCCTTGATGATCATATTGGTGTAGGGCAGCACGATTCCGATAAAAAGGGCCATGAGTGAGCCGATTAGCAGAGACCGGAAAGTCACACCTCGCTCACCCATCTCGTCGCCATCTGGCAGGATAGGGTGTCCTGCTTGGATATCTTTTCGCATGTCTTTCAGGATATAGATGTTCGCCGTAGGCTTACAAGTAGCCTAAGACATTCCCCGTCATACCAGTGAAGTAGTCAATCACCAGCCACATGCCTGCCACCACTACTTGGCCTAGGATTAACCCCAAAAAAAAGGGCCGGGTCCGGCTGTAGGCGGCTGCTCCCCCGTATTTGAGGGCGATTGTTTTGAATAGCCAAGCCAAAAAGATACTAAACCACACCCAGTTCATAATGTAAAATGTGCCGGTGGCAAAGCCTAGGGGATGGATCGGCCACCACACAAAGCGGTAGCGAATATAGGTGAACAGACTCATCAAGAAGGCTCCCAAGCCCGTGAAGGCCCAGCCCCCCAAGCTAGCGGGTACGGGGCTGTCGAACTTGGGGCCCACATAGGTGAAAGCTACCTGCGGAACGAAGATGAAGAAGAAATTGTGCAGATTGATCCCACCGTGGGCATACGCCATTTCCATAACCAGATAGATGGAACTGGACAAGGTGAGGACAATGGCTAGCAATACAGCCCAGAGCAGTTTCCTTTTACTGCCTTTGATCTCTTCCGCCAGTTTGAGGGCATTGGCGAAACAGGCCATAAAAAAAATGCGCACATTGGCGCTCCATACATAGGTAAAGGCCACGCCGATCAAGCCAGAGGCCCCCAAGGCGGTCGTCCCTAGGCCGGAGATGGTAAAATCAGCAGGGGTGATAGGCGTGCGCAGTACGGAAATTCCCCCTTCGACCACAGCCCGAGTAAGCGCGATGAAGACAACAGCAGCCCCAAAGAGAAACACCAAGACTATCCACAGCGGGATACCCGACTTCCACAACCAGCCGATCATCACCGCTAGACCTGCCACCAAGCCCAGTACGGCGTTGCGGTAGGATAGGACCTCGCCAGAATCGTCAATGCGATCATCCCCCCGCAACGCCTTGATGAAGACATCGCGCAAATGCCCTCGTCCCATCCACAGCCCAGAGAGCACCAGCACGATCATCGCCCCCATCGCCTGGTGAGCCATGTTCGGCCCAACTAGATTGGCGAAACGGCTCAGGTCTTCCGTACTGTAGATGCCCAGTACATTGAAGACACCTCGCTGTAGCGAGGATAGCAAAAAGAAAAACCAGAACCCCAAGGCAACATCTCGGCTCAACAGGTAGGCAAAGCCGATCAGCGCTAGGTTCATATCTAGGCGGAGGTAGGTAGTGCCGCGAAAGAGGTGGAAGTCGGTCGAGGTGGTGATGCGAGGCACGAATTCGTAGTAACTATGCAGGGCATTTATGTGGCCGATGAGGAAGGGGATGGCAAAACCCAGCCACATAGCCGTATTAGAAAAAAAAGGAGCCAGCAGCGTCCGTCTCCCATTGTCCTGAATCATCTCTAACGGAACCTGGGCCAAGGGATAAAGCAGTTTTTCGCTTTCCATCCACTGTCGGCGCACGATCACCATGGCGCAGATGGATACCCAATAGAAGGCGAGGATGAACAGGCACCAGTAGGCCAACGGCTCAACCCAAGCACCCCAAGGCAGTGGCCGCCCTTCTGGTAGCCCTTCGTAGAAATAGCGAATGGCGTCGGAGTCCTGGGGGACCATCCACTCGGGTACATGGGGGTGGATCAAGTCTGCCCAGTTGTTTTCAGGAGTGGCGAAGTAGTAGAGCCCCGTGGTGATGGGCAGAACGTATTCGGTGAAGCCGATCGTGGGGATGGAGGTGGCTACCATCGCCATGATATAGACCACGGCCAATTCCCCTCTCGACAGGGCCAAACCTCGGTGGAACAAGTGCAACAGTGGATTGAGAAAAAGGACGAGGACGAAGAAGATAAAGAGGGCGACCGGCGTGCTGAAGTTGTGTGCTAGCACCGTCCCCTTGATGACCATATTGGAGTAGGGTACGGCAACGCCGATGAAGATCGAGGCCCCGCCGCCGATTAGCAGGGCTTTGCAGGTGACGCCGCCGCCCGAGTTTTTCACCTCACTTGCCATGTACCAGTCCGTTCCGGCCACTGGCGATGGACTTCGCCGATAGCCGGGGGGCCACCGGCGGGAGGCGAGCGGCCAAAACCCACCTCATCCTAGGCTCAGTGATATTAGGGGCCAGATCGACCGCCTGCTCAGTCGGCGTAGTAATAGCCGTAGAGAATCATCATTTCATCGGCACGCGTAAACCCGAAGTTGAGGTTCCGCTCGGTGTCATTGTCGTAAGTGGCCCTAATCCTGAAGCCTTGGCCCTCTTCGACCATGAGCGGCGGATCGAATCTAAGGGGGGCCGGGTGTTCCCAGTCGTAGCTGATGTAGACCAATTCCCCATCCCGGGGTCCGCCAATGAATTCGGCGGTGAATTCCTCCATGCGGTCATGGGTGTGGGAAACAAGTTGGAAGATGTGCCTGTCCTCCTTAAAAATGAACTCTTTCTCCAAGGAAGTGATCTGGCCAGCGGGCAGATCAATATCGAAGTTGCTCAGGGCAAAGACCTCGGCTACCCGTTCCACTTCCGAGGGTTCAATAAGATGCAGGTTGACAAATACTTCGCCGATCTCGGCCTGATCAGTGGCATTGGCATAGTGGGAATTCATATCAAGTCCCGTTCCAGCGGGCAAACGCATGGCCACACCGGGAGGCAAGCTGAGATCAAGGCGCGTAGATTGGGCGATTACGATGGGAACTTGGTACTGCATGACCCGCCAGTCGAACAAATCGTACCCTTCGGCATCTTGGTAATTACCTGCGGCGTCGCGCAGGTCGCGGTAGATCTCCGACTGGGGAATGACATCGGCTGGGGTATAGTCGGGAAACTGGTTGAGAATGAAGTGGTGACTCCCCGACCGCATGGACAATTCAAAGCGGTTGACGAAGAGATCCTCGGCGTGGTCGAGAGGCTGGTAAAAATAGACTTCGCGCTCGTACTGAGGTGCTACCTTAAAAGGACCTAAGTGGAGCTGGATGCCATTGAACGGCGGATTTAGCGGCTCAAACTCCGGTACTGCATAGCGCTCCTCGTCCTGTAGCAGAGCCAAGTCTGCTACCACCCCTTCTTCGGGAACTCCGGCGCGGATCCACTGGCGGATGAATTCCAGTTCACCATTAGTCAGCGGCGGACGACCCAGCGGCATCTGCGAGCCGTAGTTGGGATGGTCGGCGTAGAAGTGCTCTTGATCGGGCGCGTTGATCTTTTCCCAAAGGTAACTCTTGAAAAGGCCCGCAAGTCCCTCATTACTCAGCAAGACCAAGCCATCTTGGGCAGCCACGGCATTGCGCGGTACAGTATTGATCAGTTGGCTATACGCTAAATCTGGTGTCAGGACCAATCCTGACTGCCGAGCGAAGGAGGTGCCGACACTGTGGCAGCTAACGCAGTTGGAGGCGAAGATATCGTGCTGGATCACGTTCCAAGTCGATGCTTCTTCGGGCTCTACCGAGCGGCCGGAATCGCAGCCGCTCAGAGACCAACTCATAGCGCTGAGCAATGCGCTTAGGACAAAGCCGATTCGCCGCATAGCTATCCTCCACAAGTGCGGGGATAATAAGGTGATAGGCCCCATGCCACAGACGTGTGAGAATACCGACGACCACGCTGCGGACCTATTATATTCCAGATACCACCATTTTGCGCGATTGTCAAGTTTTACTGCGCACCTAGGATGTCTGGGTGCCGATTTCCCACAACTTTTTAGTTGGCCTAGGTGAGGTTTTTGTTATCTGTGTGTAGGTAGAGCGGGTAATTTTTAATTGATATACTCGTTGATTTCTTTATATAGTTCTCTCCTCTGCATGTATGAGCGCTATTTTTTGGAACATTCAACTGTTCGCAATCTGGGCCGAATTGGGGAGCCGAGCCATTGCAGATGCCATCCATCGCTCTGCAATGGTTCCGGTGATTTTCGCCCTACCACAATAGCGAGATCATGGCTGTCTTATTCCGTTTGTCGATCTGGAGCCTCTCTTTGTGGGCTAGTTTCGCAGCCAGACCGGCCTCTGGGTTGGTCATCTACCGATTGGGCGGCGAAGCACTGGGGCCGCCTCCAGAAGCAGGCCATGAAGGCGTGAAATTCATCCAGCTAAGCTGGACCGATCTCGAACCTGCCCTAGGCGGAGAGACCGTCGATCTGGATATAGACACCGCCGCCATCCGGCCTCTCGAACGCGATCCAAATTTCAATATCGCCCCCGGAATCGAAGAACATGGTGGAGAGCACGTCAGACCCAATGTGAATGTGGAAGTGTGGGATGGCGATGTCAGTGTAGCTTGGGTGGCGGCTAGTTATCTGTGCGGTGCACTCAGCAGATTTTTCTGCGTAGATGATTTTGGCCGACAGGGCACGGCTAATATCAACCTAGGCAGTCCCTATCTTATCGACCGGATCCGAATTATATCCGGCCTGACCGATCCGAGCAAAATAGTGCGGACCTTCCGCATTTACATCGCGCCGGAGTTGCCTTGGAAGAATAGATCGCTCATTGATCATCCCCCGCCGTATTCGCCTTGGGTCGTCGAGGTGCGAGACAACCGAGAGCAGATCATCGACATTCCCCTCCCCCCACAAGAGGGAACGACCTTTGTGCAGATAGCCGCCAGCGAGCACAGAGAGGACTGGGAAGTCAACGAGATAGAAATCTACGCCAAAGGATTTGTCGAACAAGCAACTTATATCTCCAATATCCTCGATTTTGGCCAGCCAATGGCCTGGGGCAACCTGCGCTGGTCGGGACGACAAGACCCCAAAGCCCAAGTGCTCATCCAGTCCCGATCCGGACAAGACGACGACCCCGACCTGTTCTGGCGCTTCACCGGGCGAGGCGACGAAAAAACACCCGTCAGCCGTTCCGAATACGCCGACTTGGCCGTGGGTGAAAAAGCTGGCACCGGCTACGATCAAGCCAACTGGACCTTCTGGTCGGCCCCCTACGCCTTCGCCGACAGTAATGGCACCCCCATCGTGTCGCTGAGTCCCAGACGCTACCTCCAACTCAAAGTCGATTTTCTGCCTCAAGACGACGACGGCGGACAGGTAGATTTTCTCGAAGTGCGTGCTTCCCTGCCGGTGGCCACGCAGTTGGTCGGTGAGGTTTGGCCCGTCGAGGTAAAGGTGGGACAGCCGCAACAGTTTACCTACGCGGTGCGACCAACCCTTGGCACCAGCGATGAAGGCTTTGACCGGCTGGCGATAGCCACCTCGTCGATTGTCGAGGGGGTGGCTGCGGTGCGCATTGGCGATGAGCCGGTGTCCTATGCAGTGGAGGTATCCGAGCCACACCGGGTGGTAGTGAGTTTTCCGCGGCTGACAGTCGAGGATTCAGGAGCCTTGGTGGAGGTGGTTTTCCAAGCTCAAGTATTGCGCTATGGATCGACCTTTGCCGCACAGGTATGGGACAGCGCCCAGCCGTTGGAGGTCCATCAGGGGGTTCAAGGGGGCGATGCTAGCCCAGCCTATGAAGGCAATCGGGTGTGGGTGGCCACCAAGGCAGAGCAGCAGGGCGTGTTGCAGCAGGTATGGGTGGCACCGACGGTCTTGACGCCCAACGGGGACGGGCGCAACGACACAGTAGGGTTGGGCTACGGTCTATTAGAACTGACGGGGGCAGCGTCTGTGGAGGTGGCAGTGTGGGACTTGTCGGGGCGTCGGGTGCGTCAGGTGTATGCAGGACGAGACGACGTGGGGGCGTATGAGCGAATGTGGGATGGGCACGACGAATCGGGACGGCTGGTGCCGCCGGGCCTTTACCTCTACCGCATCTCCGTCGAAGCCGACCATCAAACCGTCCATCAAGCCGGGCTCCTCCACGTGGTGTACTAAGCAATTTCTCGCTCGACTTTGACCGACCGCAAAAAAGTCAACTTTTGCAATCTGAGCCGATATTCGTATCTATAACAGAATACATGTAGCGATGTGGTGAATCGTAGAATTGTTTCTTCTATAGGTCTCCTACCAAGGCCCATCTTATGAGCGACTTATTCCGTTCGTTGACCTGGGCTCTCTTTCTGTGGCTTGGCTTCGCGCCTGAAGAAGCTTCCGGGTTAGTCATCTACCGCTTCGGCGGCGAAGCGCTAGAGCCGCCGCCCGAAGTGGACCACGAAGGGGTGGAATTTATCCAGCTGAGCTGGACCGATCTCGACCCTTCCCTAGGCGGAGAGACGGTCGAACTAGATATAGACGCCACTGCCATTCGGGCTCTAAAACGAGATCCTACTTTCAATATCGCCCCCGGGATTGAGGAAAAGGGGGGAAGCCACGTCAGACCCAACGTCAATGGACAAGTCTGGGATGGGGACGAGAGCACGGTCTGGTTGGCAGACAGGTATCTGTGCGCCGAATTCGAGGCCTATAATCTCCTCTGCATTGACGATTTCGGTACCCCAGGCACGGCCAATATTTTTTTAGGCGGTCGCTACCTCATTGACCGGATCCGGGTGAAATCCGGGTTGGACGATCCAGGCAAAATTGTGGGTTCCCTCCGCGTTTTCATGTCCCCGCTTCTTCCCACCATGAGGATCACTTTCAATCCCCCGCCCTTTGCCCCTTGGATCGTCGAGGTGAGAGACAACCGAGAGCAAATCCTCGACATCCCCATCCCGCCCCACAAGCAAGTGGAATTCGTGCAGGTAACGGTCGGCGAACACAACGAGGACTGGGAAGTCCACGAGATAGAAATCTACGCCAAGGGATTTGTCGAACAAGCAACTTATATCTCCAATATCCTCGATTTTGGCCAGCCGATGGCCTGGGGCGACCTGCGCTGGTCCGGACGACAAGACCCCAAGGCCCGAGTCCTCATCCAAACCCGATCTGGACAAGACGACGACCCCAACCTGTTCTGGCGCTTCACCGGACGAGGCGACGAAAAAGTACCCGTCAGCCGAACTACCTACGCCGATTTAGCTAGGGCCGAAAAAGCTGGTATCGGCTACGATCATGCTAACTGGACCTTCTGGTCGGCCCCCTACGCCTTCGCCGACAGTAATGGCACCCCCATCGTGTCGCTGAGTCCCAGACGCTATCTCCAACTCAAAGTCGATTTTCTCCCCCAAGACGACGACGGCGGACAGGTAGATTTTCTCGAAGTGCGCGCTTCCCTGCCGGTAGCCACCCAGTTAGTCGGCGAGATCTGGCCGGTCGAGGCCGTCGTAGGACAGCCACAGCAGTTTACCTATATGCTGCGACCAACCTTGAGAGTTGACGGTGAGGGTTTTGACCGGTTGGAGGTAGCCACCGTGGCGCGGCTGGGTTCCGTAACCCAAGTGCGCATTGGCGATGAACCAGTGGACTATGCAGTGGAAGTGGCTGAGCCGCACCGGGTGGTCGTGAGTCTCCCTCGGCTGACGGCTCAGGATTCGGGCGCTTTAGTGGAGGTGGTTTTCCAAGCGGAGGTATTGCGCTATGGTTCGGATTTTTCGGTGCGGGTTTGGGACAGTGCCCTACCGTTGGAGGTACCGCAGAGTGTGCAGGAAGGCGATGCCACCCCCATCTATGAAGACAATCGGGTGTGGGTGGCTACCAAGGCAGAGCATCAGGGCGTGTTGCAGATGGGCCGGAAGCCGGTGGTTTTAACGCCCAATGGGGATGGGCACAACGACATAGTAGGGTTGGAGTATCGCTTGATAGAGTTGACGGGTCGGTCGTGGGTGGCGGTGGCGGTGTGGGACTTGTCGGGGCGTCAGGTGCGTCAGGTATATGCGGGCTTGGACGGCGTGGGTGCATATGAGCGGGTGTGGGATGGTCGCGATGCGTCGGGACGGCTGGTGCCGCCGGGCCTGTACCTCTACCGCGTTTCGGTCGAGGCCGACCACCAAACGGTCGAGCAAGCCGGACTTCTGCACGTGGTATATTGAACAATTTTTCGTTTGTCGTTAACCGTCCGCGAAAAGTCAACTTTCGCCACCTGAACTGATATTCGTATCTATAGCAGAAGACATGTAGCGATGTAGTGAATCGTAGAATTGTTTTTTTATAGGCCCTTTATCCCCGGTCATATCTTATGAGCGACTTATTCCGTTCGTTGACTTGGGCTCTCTTCCTGTGGATTGGCTTCGTGCCTGGAGAAGCTTCTGGGTTGGTCATCTACCGCTTCGGCGGTGAAACGCTAGCGCCGCCGCCAGAAGTAGGCAGTGAAAGGGTGGAATTCATCCAGCTAAACTGGACGGATATAGAGAAAGATCGCGGTGGAAAAATCACTGAACTGGGCTTGGATAGCACCAGTATCTGGCCACTGAAACGCAATCCAAATTTCAATATTGCACCTGGAATCGAAGCAAATGGAGGGGCACATTTAAGGCCCAATATAAACGGAGAGGTGTGGGATGGGGATACGGGTGCCTTCTGGCTGGCAGAAAAGTATCTATGCGCCCAATTCCGCAGCCGAGGATCCTGTACTGACGACTTCGGCCGCCAAGGCACCGCCAACATCTTTTTAGGCAGTCGTTATCGCATTGATCGGATTCGGATTATATCCGGGTTGACCGATCCGAGCAGAACTGTGCGAACCTTCCGCGTCCACATTGGACCGCTACCCGCGCGCATCTCTTTTAGTCTTACTCCCGAGCCGTTTTCGCCTTGGATCGTCGAGGTGCGAGACAACCGAGAGCAAATATTGGATGTACCCATTCCAGCCCACGAGGATGTGGAATTTGTGCAAGTGACGGTCGGCGAGCACAGAGAGGACTGGGAAGTCAACGAGATAGAAATCTACGCCAAAGGATTTGTCGAACAAGCAACTTATATCTCCAATATCCTCGATTTTGGCCAGCCAATGGCCTGGGGCAACCTGCGCTGGTCGGGACGACAAGACCCCAAAGCCCAAGTGCTCATCCAGTCCCGATCCGGACAAGACGACGACCCCGACCTGTTCTGGCGCTTCACCGGGCGAGGCGACGAAAAAACACCCGTCAGCCGTTCCGAATACGCCGACTTGGCCGTGGGTGAAAAAGCTGGCACCGGCTACGATCAAGCCAACTGGACCTTCTGGTCGGCCCCCTACGCCTTCGCCGACAGTAATGGCACCCCCATCGTGTCGCTGAGTCCCAGACGCTACCTCCAACTCAAAGTCGATTTTCTGCCTCAAGACGACGACGGCGGACAGGTAGATTTTCTCGAAGTGCGTGCTTCCCTGCCGGTGGCCACGCAGTTGGTCGGTGAGGTTTGGCCCGTCGAAGCCGCCGTAGGACAGCCACAGCAATTTACCTACGTAGTGCGACCCACCCTAGGAGGCGACAGTGGCGGCTTTGACCGTTTAGAAGTGGCCACCGCGGCACGGCTGGGTTCCATAACCCAAGTGCGCATCGGCGATGAGCCGGCGGACTACGCGATAGAGGCGGCTGAACTGCACCGGATAGTGGTGAGTTTTCCTCGACTGACGGCTCAGGATTCGGGTGCTTTAGTGGAGGTAGTTTTCGAGGCGGAGGTATTGCGCTATGGCTCGACTTTTTCAGCGCGAGTGTGGGACAGTGACCAGCCGTTGGAGGTGCCCCAGAGCGTGCAAGGCGGCGATGCCAGTCCTGTCTATGAAGGCAATCGGGTGTGGGTGGCCACCAAAGCAGAGCAGCAGGGCGTGTTGCAGATAGACCGCCAGTCGGTGGTTTTAACGCCCAACGGGGACGGGCGCAACGACACAGTAGGGTTGGGCTACGATCTATTAGAACTAACGGGAGCAGCGTCGGTAGAGGTGGCAGTGTGGGACTTGTCGGGGCGTCGGGTGCGTCGGGTATATGAGGGCTGGGATAGCGTGGGGGCGTATGAGCGGTTGTGGGATGGCCGGGATGAGTCGGGACAGCTGGTGCCGCCGGGCCTTTATCTCTACCGCATCTCCGTAGAAGCCGACCACCAAACCGTCGAGGCCGTAAAACCCCTACAGGTCGTCTATTAAAGTCTCAATATCCCCAATGGCCTTACCCCTACTTTTCAGGGCCCGCCCTTGCTCGGCGCAGTCGCTCGGCGGTTTCGAAAGCGGGCCGGGCCAATTCCCGTCGCCCAGTTTGCACGTAGAGCACACCTAGATTGTAGTGGGCAATAGCCACATCGGGTTCGAGGTGCAAGGCGCGGCGCAGTGCCTCTTCGGCAAGAGCGTATTCACCTCGCTGCAGGTACAAGACTCCAAGATTGCGTTGGGCAGCGGCAAATTCTGAATCTAGGCCTACAGCCTGCCGCAAGTGTCGGATTTGCTCGTCTTGGCGTCCCAGATGATGGCAGACATTGGCTAGGGCGTAGAAGCCTTTGGCTCGTTGCTGGGATTTCAAGGCTGTGGCGAAAAAATCATACGCCCGCAGATAGTCTTGCTGGTCCAAGTGGAGATAGCCCAAATAGTAGTGGCCCTCGTATTGCATGGCGGGACGGGGATCACTGGCGAGCGCTGCGAGGAGGAGGGATTTGGCTTCAGCGAAGCGCTGCTCCCGGCGGAGCAGATTGCCCAGATTGAGCCGTGCGCGAGTGTGATCAGAGGCCAGAGCAAGGGCTTGGCGATACGCCGTTTCAGCTTCACGAGGCCGCCCCTGCGCTTCGTAAACCGCGCCCAGACTATTGTACACGTCGGCATCTTCGGCATCGTCCTGGAGCGCCTGCAAATAGGCTGCCTCGGCGTGGTCATGTGCTTGGTTGCGCATGTGGACCTGCCCCTGGAGCCAAGCAGAGCGCAGGTGATCCACCTGTGCAGGATCAGTTCCAGTGTGAACCAGTGCAAAAGCAGCACCCAGAGCCAGCGCCAAGGCAGCACTGCGCCGCCACTGGTGCCCCTTTAGACTGAGGGCACCTTGGCGGACAGCTTCGGCGGCGAAAAGCATCAGAAAAGGCACCACGGGAAGCCGATAGCGAGCGCACACTGTGAAAAGCAGGCCCGAGACCAAATAGGATAGTCCGAAACCGTAGAGCAAACCGTATTGACGCCATCGGTGCCAATTCCATACCAACCCCACTAGCGCCAGAGGCGCGACAACGCCAAAGCCGAAGATATTCAGGTAACTCAGGAGGGAATGCGCCTCGTAAAAGTGGATGTCAACGCTCACGGGGATTTCAAAGGCGTGCCAGAACAGTCTGAATTTGCGGTAGAGCAAGTGGAGGTAGGAAAGCGGTTGATCGACAATGAAGTCGAGTCCCTCGCTCAGATAGAACCGGCCTCTGTCGGCTGGCAAAGCGGCCATATCCGCCTGATATGGCAGTATTTCGAGACGTTGCCAGTCTATTCCCTGGCGTGCATACGGGGTGCCGTCGGCCGCGGGGTTGTTGCCCATGTAAAAGCTCCAGGCACCTTGGAATGGGAGCGGTGTGCCTTGGACGAGATAGTTATGGACTAGGAAGGGGGTCAGCACAGCACAGAGTCCCAAGCAGAAAGGCACCAGTAATCGGGTTCGAGTCCGGAGACAGAGCCACCAGAGGGCCACCGGCACTAGCAACAGGGTATTGCTGCGCGTCTCAATCAGCAGGCCCAGTAGCGCTCCAGCACCAGCGGCCGACCAATAGCTAGAGCGATCGACGCAACGCACCAGTTGGAGCACCAAAAGCAGTTCGATAAAGATGGTCAGAGTGGTGGCCAGCAGTTCGCCGTTGTAGAGGATAAAGGGCCAGTACCCAACTGCTATCAGGCCGGTTAGCAAAGGAGTAGGAGTGGGGAAAAAGCGACGGGCAATAGCGTAGAGCAGGACGCAGGAGAGAGCCCCAAGAACGGCTTGAAACAAACGCACACCCACAAGCCCGGCACCGCTCAGTTTGAGCAGGGCCAACAGCGTCGGATAGAGCGGTCCGTGGACGTAGATGCGAGGAGTGGAAAACCATCCCTCGCCTTCGAGCAGAGCCTGGGCTAGATGATCGTACTCCCAGGCGTCGAGAATCAGGGTGTGGAAGTAGAATGTATCGCGGATTTCCACCAAGTAGAGCAGACGCAGGATCAGGGCTAGAAGGAAAAGGGCGACGATATAGCGGCTGTTTATGGACATAGACAAGACGCAGGCAGCGAGTGTCTGTTTCTCGACAATGGCAAAAGAGTTGGCTTTATTGGGTCTTGTAAATTGTAAATTTCGTCTCTATATCAATGCCTTAATATGCGGCCATAGAGACATTGGAGGAAAATGATGAAATACCTAAGCCCCAAGGCAATAATACGTCTTGTACCCTCCGCGACAAGATGGAGTATCTGGGTGGTGTTATTAGCCATTTTGGGGAATAGCTGTGCCAATCAGGAGGAAGAAGCCCTCCAGCCGAAGACGGATCTCTCCACAACTCTGGACTCGACCTCCCAGTGGAAACTGGAACTAGCTCGGGTGGGAGATCGATCCATTACCGCTGGTCAGCTACGGGCGTTCTACGGCAAAATCCCCAATTACCTCCAGAGCGACAGTGAAGGCTTGGAAAAGGAGCGCAACCATTTGCAGACGCTCATCGATATGGAGCTGCTGCAGTTGGAGGCCGAGGAGCAAGGGATAGATCGCCTGCCAGCCTTCATCTACAAGATAGCCCAGTACAGGAAGGAAAAACTCGTTGGTCTCTACCAAATCAAAAAGATCAAGGTGCGAGTCTCGGGACAGGAGGCCAGCGATTACTTTCGGGAACAGGGATTGGCGCGCAAGGTCCGCTTTGCCCAAATCATCACCACCAGTGAAGACAGCGCTTGGTCAGCCCTGCGCGAGATTTCCTCGGGGAGAGACTTCGGAGAAGTAGCTGAGCAGTGGTCCATCCACGAACCGACCATGGCGCAAGGCGGGGATACCGGTCGGTATGTCAGCAAGCTGGATATGCCGCCCTATCTGAGTACGCCTCTTTTCGCACTTGAAAAAGGAGAAGTGAGCCAGCCTATAGACATAGGTGGTCATTTCGCCCTTTTCAAGGTTCTGGATTCAATCGAAACCGGGCTAGACGAAGAGCAATTCCAAAAGATCTATCGCCAACTCTTCATCGAGCGCAGCGTCGAGGCGAGGGCGGCCCTAACCGACAGCCTCAAAGAAGCCCTCAACCTCAAAAGGGACCAGCGGGGATTGGACGCTTTCTCGGCGGCAATGAACAGAGGAACCACCTCCGGTGATGAAGAGGTGCGGGCCATTGTTCTCTACCGCTATGCAGGAGGAACAATCACGGCCGGAGATGTACTCGACGCCGCTAGTCAACTCAAATACAAAACGCTGGACTTGCGCAGCAAAGAGGCCATCGTCGAGTACGCCGAAGGCACCTTGGTGCCCGATGCGCTTTTTATCGAGGCCGCCCTGCGGGAGGGCCTCGATCAAGAAGAGGAAGTGATGCAATGGCTGGCGAGGAAACGGGAACAGGAATTGGTCGTGCAGTTGCGCGTCCAAGTGTTGCAGGAGCGCGTAAGCATTTCCGCAGAGGATATCCGCCGGGAATACGAAGAAAATCCCGGCCGCTACATGCAGCCCACCCAGATCGAGATTCAGGAAATTCTCGTCTCCACCGAAGAGGAGGCCAAGGACTTGCTCGAACGCCTCCGGCGGGGTGCGTCCATGGGAGATTTGGCACGCCAGCACTCCAAACGCCCTCCAGATCTGCGAGACGAGGAGGGCCGGCGGCGTTTTACGGTTGCGGCCGCAGCGGTGTACGGACGCTTGGTGGCGGCGGCCCGAAAAGCCCCCGTGGGCGAATTGACCGGGCCGCTGCAGGTGCGCGAGGGGTACTCCATTTTCAAGGTATTGTCCCGCGAGCAGCAGCGAGCCTCCTTTGAAGACGCCAAAAAACGGGTGCGGGCCACAGTCAACTGGATCAAGAAGCAGCAGATATTCGAGCAATTCTTGGCCGAACTACGGACTAAGTACGCCGCACAGGTCGAGGTCAGGGAGGACAACCTGAAACGCGTCCTTACCAGCGGCTAGCTCGGAATCCTTCCCGCAGGGCCAGTCTAGGCGGGAAAAGACGCCAAATGTCAGAGAAGATCGCAGGGCGCAACCCCTTCAGATGGGGTGCGGGCGCTATCTTGGTGCTAGCGCTGGCGCTGCGCTGGCCAGTGCCCACACCAGCCTGGACCCACTTCGACGAGATCGCCTTCATAGTCCTGCCGCTGGGTTTCTGGAGCGGTGATCTCAATCCCCACTACTTTAACTACCCTACCTTTCACTTCTACCTTAGTTCCCTTTTGTACCTGCTCTACTATCTGGCGACAAGCGCCGAATCAGTGGAGCAGTTTGTGGCCTACCACCTGCTGGTGGACGGCCGCGATTTGCTGGCACTAGTGCGCGGGGCCAACACCCTGCTAGCCGTTGCCACAGTAGGAGCTGTCGCCTGTCTGGGACGGCGTCTCTACGGCGTCAAAGAAGGACTCTTGGCTGCCCTGATCTTGGCGACCATGCCGCTGGCCGTGCGTTTTGCCCATCTGGCCATCGTGGATACGCCGGCTGTTTTCTGGGCGGTAATGGCCCTGTTGTGGGCCGTGCGGGCCCGGCAGGAGGGGCGCGTGTGGTATTTTCTGGCGGCGGGTATTTTCACTGGCTTGGCCGGGGCGACTAAGTACCCGGCGGTCCTAGTGGCAGTACCTGTGGCCACGGCAATTTTGCTGGGGCGACCTTGGCCACGCAGGCGCATCATCTGGGTCGGCAGTGGGGCTGCGTTGAGTTTTGTCTTAGCCACGCCCTTTGTCTGGCTCGACGCCGGGCAGTTTTGGAGTCATTTCGCCGATATGGGACGGACCCATTTGCTGGCCGAGTCGAGCACAGAGGAACAGACTTGGCTCTACCACCTGCGCTATACCTTGCGCCACGGTCTGAGCGCGGTGGCTGCCGTAGCCGTAGCCCTGTCCTTGCTCTGGAGCGTCCGTCAGCGGCAGTGGCAGGAACTCGTCTTACTGGC
The DNA here is from genome assembly GCA_965233785.1 of Candidatus Latescibacterota bacterium. Taxonomy (GTDB): domain Bacteria; phylum Latescibacterota; class UBA2968; order UBA8231; family UBA8231. The sequence goes on along the minus strand of OZ247580.1, from coordinate 5,716,290 downwards.
TGGTATCGTCCCCTTGGCCTTAGTTCTCGCACTTGCTGACTCCACTTTTATGCGCTATGCCCTACCCCTTGCCCCCCTGCTGGCCTTGCTCATCGGACGTTTGGTCGGGATAGGATGCAAGTACCCCTTGGTAGGTGGCTTAGTCATCCTGACCATAGTGGCCGAGCCCCTGTACGCTTCGTTCCGCACTAGATCTCTACTCAGCGGCCAAGACACTCGCTCAGAGGCCCAGGCTTGGCTCCAGACCCACCTCCCCCACCACCAGCGCCTAGTCCAACTGCCCTCAAAGTGCGGCCAAATCCAAGTACTGACACCCGAGCGCGTGCAGGTGCGGCAGACCCACTACTTGCAGAGCTACGGTAGCGAAGCGTTGCTGCAAGCGTACGCCCTACTGGCCCAACGCGACGATCTGCCACCCTTGTACCTAGAGACGAATGCGGAGAAGGTAAAGTCGACGTCCCACGACAGTACAAGTACTCCGGTCGTCATCGTCCACTATCAACATCCGGTGTGCCCTGACGAGAATATCCCGGCCGACTTCCAGGCCCTCCTAGCGGCGAGCCAATGGCGGGAAGTCTTTTCACCGGGCCGGATAGAAGCGGCTATTTTCGATCAGATGGACTGGTACTTTTTGCCGATCGCAGGATTTGATCAAGTAGAAAAGACGGGACCGGTCGTTCGGCTAGACACGCTGTCTGTAAACGGAACTTCGGTGCGGATTGAAGCCCGTTCCTACTTTGAGGCACTGCTCTGGGTCTTGCGCGGCCACCAAGCTAGGGCCGAGAAAAGTTGGGCGGATGCCTTGCAGGCGTATCACCGGGCCTTGGAAATTGCGCCTGTGCCCGAGGAATTGATTGGCCTAGAAGTGGGACGCTATCTCTACACTCAGATGGGACGGACCTATGCTCAAGTGGGCCAATTGGAGCAGGCCGTGCATTTTTTGGAGCAGGCTATAGCGCTGAAACCAGCATACCGAGAGGCATACAACGAACTCGGGGTGGCATACGCCTCCTTGGAAAATCTGGAAAAAGCCGTGGAAACTTGGGAAGAGCTGGTCGCGTTGCACCCAGACTTTGCCCCGGCTTACTTCAACCTAGGCCGGGCCTTGTGGCGCTTGGAACGGCGTCAGCAGGCTCGCACATACTGGCAGAAGGGGCTGGAATTGACGCCCAAGGCGGGCCGAATACAGCAGCAACTAGAAAGAGAGAATTGAAATTTTTTTTGTACTTAGACTTTTTGCTCGTATATTACCGAACATAAACGTAGGGTAGAGATACAGGACGTTTTAACCAGCTAGGAGAAAGGAGGTCTTGTCTAAAGTAAATGCCGTAGATTCACAATTGAGCAGACAGATGGATCGGCTTTTCAACCCAATACCTAACAGGAGGTTAAGGTAATGAAACTGATTCGTTGCTTTATGGCTTTAGCGCTCGTGGTCGCCTGCGCTAGTATCGGCTCGGCTCACGAACCGCCTGGCGAGGTTTACTTCGCCTTTCAGTTCCCGCTTCACGCCGTGCCCGCCATTGACGGCGATCTAAGCGACTGGGATATGGTAGATCCAGATATCTTCGAGATCTCGGTAGAAGGAGGCCACATCGTAGAGACCGTGCGCGGCGATGACAGCGGCGAGCTGTCGGATTTCAACGCTAGAAGCATGTGGGCTTGGAACGAGGAAATGAACCGGGTCTTCTCCTTCGCCTTTGTGGTCGACGAGTATCTCAACAACAACCGCGATGATCCCACCGTCTTCAACTGGGATGACGATTGGCACTTCGTACTCGACGCCGACCACAGCGGCGGCGATATGTTTAACGGCGATTGGAACGATTTGTCCGAGGACGAGCGCCGGGATTTGTTTTTTGTCACGGGCCAACTGTGGCAGATTCACGTGCCGCCTATCGATGGCTACTGGGCTTTCAAGTACATCGAGGCGACCGATTGGGAGACCACTGGTCGCGAGATCCCCTTCCCCGAGTACGCTCAAGTAGGCTGGGCCCGCACCGGCGAGACTGGTGGCCCGGGTACTTATACCTACGAAATCATGATGACTCCGTGGGAAACTTGGAGCTGGGATGGTCCTGAGCAAAGCACAATCGTCGACTTGGAGGTAGGTAATATCATCCACGTCGGCTCCCTGTCTAAGGACTACGACTTGGCCGACGACCGCTACGATGGTTCCTACGATTTTCCGGCTGTTCACAATGTCTGGCGCAATGCCAATCTCATGGGCGACATGGAACTGCTGGAGGTCGATGAAGAACTGTTCCCCACCGCTGTAGAAAACGACTCCTGGGGCAGAATTAAGTCCCATTACCTGCTGGAAGAATAGTTCCAGTTTTTCGGACACAAAGAGGGGATATTTCGATATCCCCTCTTTGTGTTTTAGCATCTAAAAGCTGTTTAACCACGCGACAAATTCACATTCTGGAGGATCCCTCATGGTAGTTGACTCGATCTCTTATCGGCGGGGCATCTCCTGCTTGGTGTGGATCAGTACCCTACTGGTCTTTCCCCTCCAAGCCTGGTCGCAACAGGGCCACGCTATTCGCGGCAATCAAGTCCTGATTGACCGAGCAGCTCACTGGCAGGCGTGGAAAGGGGCTTCAAGTCTTCTGGATATTTCCACGGCCGACAATACGGTGCGGCCCTCCTTTATACGGAAAGAGGTCAACGCGGCTCAGAACGCGACGCAATTTTCCACTACCGGCGAGGGAGGGGTGCTAGCGGGATCCGGCACCAATACAGCGAACAACCTGATAGATGGCGACCTGCAGACCATGTGGGGTCCCAATCCCGAAAGCCCTCTGGGGGACTGGTGGGCAGAAGTGAATCTTGGCCGCGTGGTGGTCGTAAAGAAAATCGTCATACGCTTTGCCCAAGAAGGCGAAGGAGATCCCTTCCTGCAGTTCAAGGTGCTGGGCTGGCGGCAACCCCCACCGCGCTCGGTTTCGGGCTACTATCTCGACGAGCCCAAGACCAACGTCCCCAACTTCTGGGAGATCGGCCGGACCGACAAACCCAACAAGACACAGCGCGTATTCGAATTTGAGCCCCGTCCAACAGAAGGCTCAGATCTGCTCTTCAGAGGCGATCCGCTCGAGCGCATTCTAATAATTGCCATCAATAGCGATTCGACAAGGCCGAGGAATTGACCGAACAAGAATACGATAATCTGCCGACACAACAGCAAGGAGCTATCGAATTCTACCGGAAAGAGCGATCCGGCCGGGAAACTCTAATTTCACAAGAGGAATACGACGGCATTGATCCCGAACGCCAAGGCCCGATCCGCTACTACCGAAGGGAAATTCCCAGAATCGCCGAGATCGAGGTTGTGACGGAGGGAGACAATGTCAACATGGGTGTGGTGGAGCGGGGAGGACAGGTGACAATCGAGACCAATGGCGGCATTAAGGACATTGGGACTGCAGTTAGCGACGGCAACTACAGCACGGGTGTTAATGGGTCGATCTTCGGCTATCGCGACTATGATTATTTTGAAGATTTAGGGGCTCTATTCTGGGTCGACACCATGCATTTTCTCACCGACGGAGCCTCGCCGATCAACGAACTTTACGTCGATGTCTCCGATGGTACCCTAGCACCCGATGGTAGCATCAAATGGACTCGGGTGGGTCGAAGTACCTCTAGAGATGCTTTTGGACACACTGCTTCCGGAGGCTTGCGATTCCGCGAAATCCAAATTGAGCCTTCTAAGATCCGCTTTATCCGCTCGCCGTTCCAGAATCCATTGAGTTCGCTCAGCTACATAGCTTTTACGGAAGTGATGCTCTATGGGGAGGGCTTTGTGGCGGAAGTATCGCTGACCTCGGATCTAATTCAATTTAACGAACCTAAGAACCTGATTTCCGTCGAGTGGGAGGCGGATACACCGCCTAGAACTCAAGTCCAGCTACAGACCAGGACGGGCAATGAGTTGATAGAAGAGAAAATCTACCACGATTCCAATGGCAAGGTCGTCACCGAGAAGCGCTACAACAAGCTGCCTAAGTCCAAAAAGGGCGATATCACCAGCACATTTAAACCAGGTGGCGACTGGAGCACGTGGAGTGTGCCGCATACTCAGTCCGGGGAAGCGATCAAATCTCCCAGTCCTAGGCAGTATATGGAACTTCGGCTCATATTGCTCACGGACAGGGCGGACGCGGCAGTCACTCTCCGCTCTATTGCCGTCAACACCTCAGATCCAGTTGCCGATCAGCTGGTGGGAGAAGTATGGCCCACCCGAATTGAGACCGTGGGCACCCCTGAGGAATTCTCTTACTTCATCCGGCCTGATTTCACTGCGACAGATCAAGGTTTTGACGAGATCAGCTTAGAAGCCACGGCGGGTACTGAGATGGAGTTGCTTGAAGTCCGGACGGGAAGTAAGGATGATTTCGCCAATGGACAAACCACCAACTACGCACCGGCTGATCTGACTCTGATCGATACGCCCGCCGACTCCCTCAGGTTGCGCTTAGACGAGAAAATTGACCGCGGAACGGAACTAGTTCAGGTCCGGTTTCGCGCCACCATATTCGGCAACAGTGCCTCCTTTAGAGCCTTGGTACAGAATTCCGCCATACCTGGATTCTGGCAGCGAGTTGACGAGGGCGATCCTACGGAACTGGTCAGCAGCCAGACCGTCACCGTCCTAGCACTCAGCGGGGACGAAATTATTAAAGATTTCAGTCTGGAGTCGCAGGTATTCACGCCCAATGGGGACGGCGTCAATGATGAGCTGGTAGTCAGCTTCGGCGTAGCGCGGGTGGGTGCTGAGAGGCCGGTGACTCTGACCGTTTACGACCTGAGTGGGGTTGAAACCAACCAGATAGAGGAACGCCGTCCAGATCCTCGCGGCAATTACGTCTTTCAGTGGGATGGCAAGGATCATTTGGGTGAGCTAGTTCCTCCGGGGATCTACTTGGCTAGGGTAAAGGTGAATGTGGATTCTGGCTCGGCCGACAACACTTTTGTGCAGCGGGTGGTCCATGTAGCATACTGAGGGATGCGTAAGACCGGCGTCCAGGATTTGCGAGGTACATGTCAATGAGGATGGCTCCATTCTTTTGTACCCTGATCTGGCTTTTCTGTTTTTGGGCCGGTTTTTCGACAGACGAGGCCGCTGGGCTGGTCATCTACCGCTTCGGCGGTGAAGCGCTGGATCCACCTCCAGAAGTAGCCAGCGAAGGGGTGGAATTTATCCAGTTGAGTTGGACCGGTCTCGATCCTTCCCTAGGTGGAGAGACCATCGAACTAGATATAGGCGACGACGCCATCCGCGCTCTAAAACGAGATCCTACTTTCAATATAGCCCCCGGAATTGAGGAAAGAGGGGGAAGCCATATCAGAAAGCAAACGAACGGGCAGGTATGGGATGGGGACACCAGCACTTTCTGGTTAGCGGAACGATACCTGTGCGCCGAATTCGAGGAAAGGAATTACTTCCTTAGCTGCGTCGACGATTTCGGCACTCCGGGCACAGTGAATATCAACCTAGGGACCCTCCATCTCATCGACCGGATCCGGGTGATATCCGGCCTGACCGACCCGAGCAGAACCGCACGGGCCATCCGCGTCCACCTCAACGAAGAGCAGCCTAGCCAAGCTGCGTACCAGCACCCCCGTCCCTACGTACCTTCGATCATTGAGGTGAGAGACAATCGGGAGCAGACCCTCGACATCCCCATCCCGCCGCACGATGAAGCAGGTTTCGTTCAAGTCACTATCGGCGAGCACAACGAGGACTGGGAAGTCAACGAGATAGAAATCTACGCCAAAGGCTTTGTCGAACAATCCACGTATATCTCCAATATCCTCGATTTTGGTCAGCCCATGGCTTGGGGCGACCTGCGCTGGGCCGGGCAACAAGACCCCAAAGCCCGCGTCCTCATCCAATCCCGCTCCGGACAGGACGAAGACCCCAACCTGTTCTGGCGATTCACCGGACGAGGCGATGAAAAAATAGCCGTCAGCCGGACCGACTACGCCAAGTTAGCTATCGGCGAAAAAGCCGGCATCGGCTACGATCAAGCCAACTGGACGTTCTGGTCGTCCCCCTACGCCTTTGCCGACAGCAGTGGCACCCCCATCGTGTCGCTGAGTCCAAGACGCTATCTCCAACTTAGAGTCGATTTTTTGCCTCAAGACGACGATGGCGGACAGGTGGACTTTCTCGAAGTGCGCGCTTCCCCACCGGTGGCTACACAGTTGGTCGGCGAGGTCTGGCCGGTCGAGGCAAAGGTGGGACAGCCACAGCAATTTACTTACGCAATGCGACCGACCCTTGGCACCAACGACGCGGGCTTTGACCGGTTAGAGGTGGCCACCGCAGCACGGCTGGGTTCCGTAACCCAAGTGCGCATCGGCGATGAGCCGGTAGATTATGCGGTGGAAGCGGCTGAGCTACACCAGGTAGTCGTGAGTATTCCGCGGCTGACGGCTCAGGATTCGGGTGCTTTGGTCGAGGTGATCTTTGAGGCGGAAGTGCTGCGCTATGGCTCGACTTTTTCAATGCGGGTGTGGGACAGCGCCCTACCGTTGGAGGTGCCCCAGAGCGTGCAGGAAGGCGATGCGACCCCCGCCTATGAGGACAATCGGGTGTGGGTGGCCACCCGGGCGGAACATCAAAACGTATTGCAGATAGAGGCCGGACCAGCGGTCTTGACGCCCAACGGGGATGAGCAAAACGATGTGGTAGGATTGGGGTATAGCTTGGTGGAGTTGACGAGTCCGTCCTGGGTGGTGGTGGCGGTGTGGGATTTGTCGGGGCGTCGAATTCGTCGGGTGTATGAGGGTTTGGATGGGGTTGGTGTATATGAGCGGATGTGGGACGGTCAGGACGAGTCGGGACGGCTGGTGCCGCCGGGGCTGTACCTATACCGCGTCTCTGTCGAGGCCGACCATCAAACGGTCGAGGCAGTAAAACCATTACATGTCGCCTATTAGGGATATGAATCCAATTGGAGGTTAGGACTCCGATGCAAGCGGATTTTAGCTCGAATTTACGCTCATACTCATATCTGATTATAGGAATTCTGCTCTCCGCCTATGGGTCTGTGGGTATAGGGGAAACCAAGGAATTGATCATTCTTGGTGGCGCAGAAGGCCGACCTTGGCAGGACGGTGGAGGTGGTATAGATCCGATAATCATCTTAGGCCCCCAAGAGGTGACGAACGAAAACGTACCTGGAGGGATTATCGACTTTTCTGCGCGGGAGGGATGGATTTTCCCCGAAAAGGCCGACCAAACTGACAACATCGCCTTGCAACTGCTGGACCGAGGCGGCTCCGTAACCGCCCCCACTGTTCTCGCAGATCTGGCGAAAGATCTGTTGAAGATGATAGACAATAATGCCAGCTCGGCCTTTGAAAGGAAAAGTTCCCCTGGTCAGAATGTCCGAGCGCTAGGCGTGGTCCTCCAGTTCGATCTAGGAGCGCGATTCGGTGTGAGTCGCATCCGCTTCTTCCCCAGGAACGCCGACCCAGACTTTCTCGCTCCTGATTTTCCCTTTCAGGACGATTACATGAGGGCCTACGAGCTTTTTCTCAACGACGGCACCCGGGAAACACTAGCCGCTGGCTTGCCGGTATTTACCAGCGTTCTGCTCGTGTTGCAGAACGATCAGCCGGTGGTGGATGTGCAGATAGAGCCCCAGTACGTGCGCTACATCCAGCTAAAATCCCAGACTACAGTAGGCTTTGAAATAGGCGAGTTCCAAGTTTTCGGAGAAGGCTTCGTGCCCACGGCAGAGTATCATTCAGATGTATTCGATCTGGGAGAAAATTTAGCCCTTTGGGGAAATTTGCGCTGGGAGGAGGAAAGCCAAGGCGACCCCATCCGCTCCCAAGTGCCCATCAGCACTAGGAGCGGCTTTGACGATTCTCCAGTCGTGTTCAATCGTCTCCGCAGCGACCTCGATGGAGCCGAAGTGCCTTGGAAGACGGCCGAGGAATTCGACGAAGGCAGTGAAGCGAGGGAAATCGTCAGCCAACTCGACTCGCCCGATCTCGATATAAAGCGGGCCCGGCTGTTATACAAAGACCTCCCTCTCGACAGGAAGAATGAGATATCGCTGACCCAAGCCGAATACAATAAACTGAGGTCGGGCAATAAAGGTTCGGTGCGGGACGACTTGGAAAACTGGAGCGCTTGGTCTCCGCCCTATGCGACCGCGGGTATAACTAGCGCTGATAATGTATCCGCTGGGATGGGCGGGGTGCCAATCGTATCTCCCGGTCCAGGGCGCTACTTTCAGTTCAAGGTGGATTATTTGAGTGAAGATCTCTTTGCGGCTAAAGGCATCGGTTCGCTGTCCTTCGATTTTTCTAGGCCGGTACTGGCCGCTGAGATCGTGGGGGAGATCACCCCGCGCCAAGCGGATCTGGGACAAATAACAGAGTTCTCCTTGGTATTCATTCCCGATATGCGGCCCGGAATCGATCAGGGCTTCAGTTCCCTCGAAATCAGCACACCCGTAAAAGTAGATGCAGTAGATCGGATTGGGATGTCGCTACCGGATGGATCCCGCCTCGAACAAGATTTCTCGGATTCAGACCTAAGCGACCTACCAGTGGAACGCGGGGATTTCCGCATTGATTTAGTAGAGGAGGATCGCTTCCAAATCAGTTTCCCCAAAGTGGAAAACAGCCGCATAGAAGCGGGACAGATGACCGCCTTGGACGTGGTCTTCCAATGCGTGGTGCTGCGGACTGGAACTGCCTTTTCCTCCTTAGCCTTGTCTGAAACCCCTGGCGAAGTGCCGCAACGAGTGGTGGGAGGCAATGTCTTTGACCTAAGCCGGGAAAGTTCCAATGCCACTCTCATCCGCGACCCGGGAAATCTAGTGGTACAAGTGGCGAAAAAAGGCGACTTGCTGATCAACGTCAACGCCGTACCAACAGTCTTTACGCCCAATGGAGATCAGATCAACGACAGTGCGCAGATACATTTTGATATAACCGATCTCATCAGTGGGGCCAATGTGGGGCTGCGGATATACGACTTGTCCGGCAGTATGGTGCGGGAAGTCTATCGCGGGATCGACCAGAGTGGTCGCTTTACTAGGACGTGGGACGGTACCGATGACCAAGGGAACACTGTGCCGCCGGGCCTGTACATTTTCAACATTGATTTGGACACCGACGGGGGCAAGGCCGAGGCGAGCGGCCTCATAGGCGTGGCCTACTGAAGGCTGGACCGGGGTATGGATTGTTTCTGAGAAGCGCTTGCTAATGGGAGGGACACCTGATGGTAGATGCAGGTTACAGAGAATGGTCCAGAGTATGGATAGCACTGTGGATAGTCGCGGCTTTGAGTACGACGGCTTTTCCCCAAGATTACAACAATCGCCTTGGGCAGCAGAGGGGGGGCAAGGTCACCTTTGAACCCTTGGGACCAGGAGTGTTTTTCGATGCCCTTGATCCCACAGTGAAACGATGGTACGTCCCCCAGGAACTCTACCACGATTACCGCTTCCAGACTTGGGAATACTCCAACTATGCCCGAGATCGCTATGAGCGCTACGTAAACACGACTCGGGAAGGCGAATATTTCTACGACACGTTCGGCAATTTCGTCAACCGGGGATGGCTCATCTACGACTGGCGTCAGGAAGCCTTGACCCCTCTAGGCAGTTCTATCTACCAGGATTCGAGGTATCAGGGTTGGTTCAACCAAGTATTGATCGCCACGGATTCAAAAGGCGGCGCTCTCTACTCCATAACCACGGGGGATCAGATACGCACCACGCTCACCCCCATGACCTTTTCCAAGCCTGCATTCAACGGTATTCAGCTAGATTTAGCAGCCGATAAATACGCTGGCACGCTCCTGCTTTCAAGGATCAGTAGCCCGGTCCGGTCGTCCGTCTCCAGTGCCGATACCCGGACCAATGCCACCAATATGATCGGCGGTCGGGCCCTAGCCCAGGTGGGCGATTTCGTCACTGTCGGCGCGACTTGGGTCAATGCCCACAACACCCGTACCACGCTGGGCTCCTTCGACAGCAACCCTACCAAGGGCACACTAGGCGACGGGCAAGCCAGAGTGCCTATCAACGCCATCGCCCTCGTGCTCAGCGATGATTCTCCCGAAGACGGGGAGGGAGGGACCGCGCTCTTTTCCCACGATCTAGTCGTGGTGCGCGAAGATTTCCAGAACGGAATCCGCGAAACGCTCAGCCTTGCCGACCTAACCAACGATCCAACGCGCTGGCCAGTCATAGAAGGCGGTTTTCGGGAAGAGGGTTTCTTGGCGGCCAACGGCATTCAGCGGATCATCATCAACTACGATTTTAACGATCCGGCCTATATCGGTCCCGATCCGACTGAGATCGTAAAAGTGACCTTTGATTTGGTACTGGCCAACGACTACAAAGTCGAGGTGTGGTCCGACCGTCAGACCGGGCAGCAAACCCCGCCGGAAGCGCCTCTGACCAGAGCGATTCTCGACGAGAGGAATCCGGTCCTGATCGAGATCGCCCGAGCGCCCGACAATACCAAGGATGGTTCCAACCGAAGAAGACTAATTTTCGACTACGGCCTACCCACTGCCACGCAGATTTATGGCTTTACCATTGAGGCGCAGGACGTCCTAGGTTTCAACTTCTACGGCGAGTACGACATCAACCAGAAATTCAGGCAGTACCCCAACCTAGCCTTGTTTACCGACGATCGTTCCTTTGAGGACGCTTCGACCCGAGCGGATGCTTGGATGATGAACCTATCCTTTCAGGATTATCCTTGGTTCTTCTTCGGCGAGGCCTTTTCCATGGACCACGACTATTCCACTAGTTCCTTCCTGCTCAACCAAAATGGCGATATCAACTACGACCAGCCTGCCCAGTTTTTCTACGAGTTCGTCGAAGACAACGACGATCAGGATCGCACTCCCGATTGGCAGCGAGGCGGTCAGCCGGGTCCCGATTTTTCTATTTTCCCCGGCTGGGACGAGAACAACGACTTCGTGAGCGATTTCAACCAGAACGACAACCGGACGATTAGCAACCGCATCCCCGATTACGACGAGCCTTTTCTCCGGTACGAGGTTGACCGGCCGGAATTTCTCTTTGGCATTGACTTGAACAACAACGACTGGATTGACCGTTTCGAGAACGACGACGAGCCAGATTTTCCCTACAAGAGGGACCACAGAGGCTACAATGCCTATTCCGGCGCTCATGTCATCCCAAGTGTCCGGGTGAGCGTGGGACAGACCCGCGAGGAACTGCTCTCCTCCGAGCGAGAGAATACGACCACCTACGGGCTGGTGACCGTGGATGAGAATTGGGCCAACCTAGGGCGTTTGCGGGCGTTCAATATGCTAAAACGAGCCAAAGATACCATCCCCGATGACCGCCGTGCGCCACAGGGATTTCTCTTGGCGGGTCTGCCCGCCAAGGTTGCCGATATTCTGCCCGCTCAGGACACCTGGGTGAATTCCCTGTTTATCGGCTTCGACTATACGCGAATTTCGCAGCTAAATATCCGCAATAAGATCAAATACGATCTGTACGTTCAGCGCAGCGATGATCTCAGGGCTTTGGACAGAAGCCCGCTCCACGATAGGTCGTCCTTTTTCGGGCTTATCAACAAAGTGGATTATACCTACCGATTTGAAGGTCTGAGCATCCAGCCGCGCTTCAAAAGCCAATACTTGAAGCGAACACCATTCTTGCGCCGCGAAGCAGATGTCGAGGAATGGGATGGCTTCTTGTCGGTGATCCTCAGATTCCCAGTGCTGAGGCATTCGATGATTGAAATGGGCACGGAGTTCAGACAGCTAAGGGAATTGAGGGCAGACGAAGATGCCTTGGTCCAAGAAAGCGTCTTGGGACCGACCGGCGACCTAAACGAGACTAACTTGGCCGTTCAGTGGTCAACCACGACGGATTACCTAGGGTACGTATTACTGCTACAGACAGGGTTCCGACTGTCTAGGCAATCCTTAGAAACCATCGAGATGCTGGATCTGGAGGTCGACAAAAAGTCCACCATCGAGACTGGCACCACTACCTTCATAACCATCTACGCCGGGGTGGAACAGTAAATGGCAGGCGCCGATTACACCTGCGGAGCAAGAGAGAACTTTGCCTTGGGCACTCCGTCCTTTTGCGCACAGTCCAATAGGAGGGATCCATGCTAAAAAGGTCCGGCTCGTGGTATGTTGTGGGGATACTCTGCGCCCTAGCTTTATCGTCCGCTACTGGATGGGCTGCGCAAAACTATGGGACTCGCTTAGGGCACCGAGCCAACGATGGCACAGTGGTGTATCGCTCTGAGGGTCCCAAGACCCTACTGGGCAACGTGGAGCCATCGGTGCGGAAACGGTACCTGCCCCAAGAGCTGTATCAGGAGTACCAGTGGCAGACTTGGCAGTACACTAACTACGCTGGCAATCCCTACCAGAGATACGTCGCGCAAAGCCTCTGGGGCGATTATTTCTACGACGTGTACGGAAATTTCCTGACCAGAGGATGGTTGATCTACGACTGGACCGAGGATCACCCGAGAATCTCCGAGGGCAGCCGTCTGCTGAAAAGAGGAGCATATGCCGGTTTCTTTAACTCATTGATTGTAGCCTCCGACCAGAAAGGTCAATATTCCTTTTCCATTTCCGTTGGCGACGAACTGGTCACGACCCTAACGCCAATGACCTTTCGCAAGTCTGTGTACAACGGTGCCCAAGTCGATCTCATGTCGGACGCGGTCGAGCTAACTGGTATCTTTTCCCGCATCAGCGCACCGGGCTTCATCACCGATCCGAATCCGGCCTCTTTCAACAACTACACCAACCTGATAGGGGGCCGGACCAGGGTCCGGCTAGGTGATGCCATTATCCTAGGAGGGGTCTTCGTCAATTCCCACAACGGCCGGGGGACCGTACAGAGCTTTGAGGGCAATCCCTTCAAAGGGGAATTAACCTCGCTGCAATTACAAAACCAGATCAGTACTATTGTCATCCGGCTGAGCGACGACTCACCAGCCGATGATGTCGGGGGGAGTGTCCTACTAGCGGATAATGTAGAAATAGCGACGACTATCGGAGACAGAGACACAGTGCTAGTCGGCAATGAGATCGGCTTCACGCCCTATAGGCAGGGGGGCACCATTATCGAAGGCGTGCGCACGGCCAACGGTACGGAACAGATCACGTTGCGTTACGACTTGAACGACCTAGCCGTGATTCTCGACGACAAGGATGCCATCAACAACATCCGGGATCTCCGCTTCAGACTGGTCCTAGTCAACGACTATCGGATCGAGATTACTTCCGATCAGCAGACCAACTTTGAAGGACAGCCGGTCTTTCTGCTGATGGCCCAAGCCGAAGGCAATATTCAGGACGGATCGAATAAGCGCGAAGTGGTCTTCAACTACGGCTTGCCCACGGCTAACCAGCTATTGGGCTTCACGATTGAGGCCCAGGATTTCCTGGGATTTGACTTTTACACCGAGTTCGATGTGAACCACCAGTACAAAAAATATCCCAATCGCCGGGTGAAGACGCACAAGGCGTACTCGGGGCTCGTCGGTGCCGAAAACGCCAAAGCCTGGATGATGAATCTGTCCAAAACGGTCTTCTCTTGGTCCCTCTTTGTCGAGGGCTTCTACATGGACGCGGCCTACAATACCAGCCCCTTCATATCAGACGGTAGCGGCCGAGTAGATTACGAAGACGGAACCAGGAGTATCTATGACTTCGTCGACGACAACGACGATCAGGACAAGAAACCCGACCAGAAGCGGCGCTACCAAGATCCTAGGACTGGCGAGGAATTCCGTGCTACCAGAACCGGAAGATCCGCCGAGGGTTTCGCCGATGAGGCGGTATTCCCCGGCTGGGACCAGAACAACGATTTCATCTCCGACTTCAACCAAAACAGCAACATCTTCAGTGAGAACCGCTTCCCGGACTACGAGGAGCCTTTCCTACGCTACGGTTCAGACCGCCCTGAATATCTCTTTGGTATTGATCTCAACAACAACGGCTGGGTCGACCAGTTCGAAAACGACAACCTGCCCGATTATCCTTATAAGAGGGATCGCAAGGGCTACAACTTGTACCTGCGCAATCAGGTAACTCCGCACCTGCAACTCACCGCCGGACAGGCCCGCGAACAGCTCCTTTCGGACGACCGCCAAAATCTGACCACGTACGCCCTAGTGAGCTTTGAAAAGGAGTACGCCCGGATCGGACGAGTGGGCATCTTCGATATGATCAAAAAGGCAGAAGACGATATTCAAGACGATCTCTTTCAATGGGTACAATCTCCAGGGCTGCCCGGAGCGCACCAAGCAATAGACGACCCCCTCTTCGCCCAAGACACCTATATCAATACTTTTTGGCTAGGCCTTGACCGCCGGACAAATATCGGGATCAACTTTTCCAATAAATTCAAGTACGAGACAGTGAGGCAGCGGGAGAAAGGTAACAATCTAGGTTTTAAGGACGCTACGCGTTTTCTTGGGATCATCAACAAGGCTGACTATCTGTACCAGTACAAAACTCTGACGGTGCGGCCGAAAATTAAGAGTGAACTTCTCAAGGACAATACCCCCTATTCTATGGGAGGTGTACGCCCTATGCGGGACCAATGGACTGGTTTGTTCTTCCTGACCTTCGAATTCCCCATTCTACGGCGAACGACCATAGAGACGGGTATAGAACAACTCTTCTTCAGGGATTCGGTGGTTGATGAGGACGATTTAGCAGCGGGTGAATTCACCGAAGATTTCAACAGCACGGTCTTGGCCATGCAGCTTTCGAACAGAGGGCAGTACCTAGGCTATGTGCTCACGGCCCAACTCGGCTACAGTATCCGCAGAATCAGTCGAGAGCGTGTCGAAAGAGACGACCGGTCGCAGATGGATAGTACCGTGTTTATGACAATGTACGCCAGCCTGAAAGATTGATGCCGGGCGGCAGATTCTACGCCCGATTCCATTAAAAAAGGAAACACCCATCATGCGAAGTACCATCTCTGCGCCAGATTTGGGACTGGTGGAGTCTCTCTTTGCAGAAATTAAAAAAATACCGTGCATCAACTCCCATTCCCACATGGGGCCGGAAACCGAGCGCCTAGCACAGCAGATGGACGCCCTCGACTTTTTCAACCACGCCTATCCAACCGCCGACTTGGTGGTGGCCGGCCTCTCTCCCGAAAATAAAGAGGCCCTTTTCGACGCCCGACGCCCGCTGGACCAGCGGTGGTCCCTGTTCGAGCCGTACTGGAACCGGATCCGCCTGACCGGGTACTCCCAGTGCATCTTGACCGGCTTCCGCGATCTGCTCGGCTTCGACGACCTGACGGCCGCCACGGTTGGACCGCTCTCCGAGGCCATCCAAGCGCATAGCAAACCGGGCTTCTACAAAACGGTACTACAGCAGCGGGCCAATATCGCAATGTCAGTGGTCAATATGGAAGATCTGATTGAGGTGGATCGGACCTTATTCCTGCCCCTGCCCCGCCTCAACCGCTTCAGCATGCTCCGCACGGCTGAGCAAATCCACGCGATAGAGCGCGACTACAATGTGTCCATCGGCGATCTGCGCCAGCACGTCGAAGTAATTCGACAGGTGTGCCGAGACTGGAAGCAGGCCCAGGTGGCTGGGGTCAAGATGTCGCAATCCTATCACCGCCGCATGGACTTCAAAGAGCGGGACGCCGGCCAAGCCGCCGTTATTTTCGACCGTCTGTTGCAGGACGACTACGCTGGGCTGGATTCGGAAGAAGGTGCTCTGTTGGAGGACTATCTAGTCTTTGAGTGCTGTCAGGCCGCAGCGGAAGCCGACCTGACTGTCCAGTTCCACCTAGGCATGCGAGCGGGCAACAATGGAGGCATGGAAGGGTGTAGTCCGGTGCCGCTCATTCCCTTGCTGCAGGCCTTCCCCCAAGTCCGCTTTGATTTCTCCCACGCCGGTTTCCCCTATTTGCGCGAGGGAGCCGTGTTGGGCAAAACCTTTGCCAATGTCTATCTGAACATGTCTTGGATTCACATCATCTCCCCCTTCGGATCTCGGCTAGATCTGAGAGAGTGGCTCCAGATGGTGCCCTACAATAAAATTATCGCCTTTGGGGATGACTTACAGCAGGTCGAAACGGTCTATGGACACTTGCAGATGGCGCGCCGTAATTTCGCCTATGCGCTGGGGGCCATACTGGAAGAGGGCTTGCTGTCCGAATCGACAGCCCTCGACGTGGCCCAAGCGGCCTTTCGCGACAACCCGGCGATGATCTACGGGGTCAATGCCTGAGCTGGGCATCACCAGTCATGCACATTGTGGCCTTGCGTGGGGAACCAGATTACATCCACTACGCCCGAGAGCACGACGCCGATTACATAGCCCACGCCTAGGCCGTAGAAAAAGGGCTTACCTTTGCGGTACGCTCTGATTCCGCCGTAGCGCAGCAGTATTAGCTTGGCTATCCAGACTAAAAACAGGCTGAACCAATAGATGGATGTGCCCGAGGTGTGCTGGAAGGCCAGTCCAATGGGATGGAGCGCGAACCAGTGAAAGCGGGCCCGCAACAGTGCTATGCCCCCCGCTTGGAACAAGCCCCAGCCCCAAACGCCCCACTTGCCCGGATCCCCGACCTTGGGATTTTGCAGCAGATGCACGGTTTCGTCTAAGAGGCCGATCGCGCCCATCAGAAAAACAGCCCCCCCTTTGTCGTAGGCCATTTCGAGACTGGCCCATACTGCGGTTAGAAAACCCGTCGCAAAGGCAACTAACACTGTAGAGGTCACCAGCCAGGGCTGATCCCGCAACGAGAAAATGCGCAGATGGTGCGGGATGGCTGGCCAAGCCGGCAGGCGAATATTGCCGAAAAAGGCATGGCCGGTGAACATCTTGAAAGCGACCAGATCCTGCGGCGACAGGCGAGCCGAGCCAACCAAATCGACGATAAAAGAACTCCCCTTGGCATTGGGCCAACTGGGCATGAGGTAGGGGAAGCCCGTGGCCGCAATGAGCTTAATAGTGACGAAAAAGGTCGATACCATCAGGACAAAGGCACCGATGGCCAGAGGCAAACTCGCCCCCAGACTGCAAGCCCAAGCGATGACGTAAAAGGCCGACAGGATCAGACCGGCCAAGGCCAAGCGGTAGATCCCGACTTGACGCCGATCCCCCTCCCCAGTGCGCACCTGTTGCCACACTTCTCGCAAGTGTCGGCGAGCCAAGTACACAGACCAGCAAGCCACAAAGATGATGGCTCCCAAGCTTTCCAGCGAGAGGATTGCCTGCGGTGCCAAAGGCTGACCCTCTGCCCCTACGACCAGTCCCACCCGATCCATCAGTCCTATTTTGACCGTAGCCAGCAGGGCGAAGGCAACTAGGCTGCCCAGGATATCCAGCGGGCATAGATAGGTCAAAGCCATAACCAAGGGCAGAACCCGGATGGTCAAGCCCGGGAACGGGCGGGGCAATTCGAGATGGAAGCGCTTGGTATAGAGTTCAAACAGCGGTAAGCCCGGCGTAAAGTATGCGCCGACATTGTAGAGCAGGGGCAGCAAGACAACCCCGCAGCCGATCCAGAACAGACCCGAGCGGAACAGGTCGGGCACCCGTCGCGGCCCGTCGAAGCCCCGCGTCAGATCAAGGGGCATCTGCGCCAGCGGGAAAGAAAGTCTTTCGGCTTCCATCCACTGGCGCTGGAATAGAACCACCAAACAAAAGCCGAATATCACCATGCCCAACGAGGCACCCAGCCATTGGATAATCGCCCCGATCCAGCCGTCCCATGGCACCGCTGCCCCCTGCGCCAGCCCCATCCAGAAGGTATCTAGCACCCGAGGCGAGGAGTCGGGAAAGACGCGCCAAGGCAGATAGGGAAAGAGCAGGTCCGACCACTGATTTTCAGGTGTGGCCATGTAGAAGGGCGCTCCGATAATGGCAATCCAGTAGTCGCTCCAGCCCCACTGCGGCAGGACACCCACCACCCAGAGCATGGTGAAAATGGTCAGCAGTTCCCCTCGGTTTAGGGCTAGCCGGGGCCACAAGTGCCCGCAGGCGGCGTTGAGAAACAGCCACAGCACGAAGGGCATAAAGGCCACCATGGGGAACTGCGAGCGGACATAGCTGCCAGACCCCGATGCTTGTCCGACCTCGATGATGAGGTAGTAGAACACAGCGACAATGGTCAGCCCCCCCAAGATCAGGGCGCGCAAGGTAATCCGAGGAGGCTTGGAGCCATCTGATGAATTGTTGTTACGCACCTTCCTACCCTATCAAAAATATCCTAATACATTTCCGGTCTTTCCCGTGCAGGCGTCGATGATCAGCCACAAGCCAGCCACTACAACTTGGCCCAAAATTAGCCCAAGAAAAAACGGCCGCGTCTTCAAGTACCCTGCGGAGCCGCCGTACTTGAGTATGGCGGTCTTCAACACCCAAGCGGTGAAGATACTGAACCACACCCAGTTCATAATGTTGAACGTCCCGGTGGCAAAGCCCAATGGATGGATCGGCCACCATACAAAGTGGTAGCGGATATAAGTCAACAGGCCCATGAGTACTGCGCCCAAAGCCGTGAAGCCCCAACCAGATATGCTAGCCGGGACCGGATCGACAAATTTAGGAGCGATAAAATTGAATGCATTGCGCGGCACTCCTACGAACCAAAATTCGTGGAGATTGATCCCGCCGTACTTATAGGACAAGGTCATAACGGACCACACCGAGCTGAGCAGCGTGACGGCTATAGCTAGGAAAATCGCCCACAGCAAGCCTCTTCTACTGCCGCGAATCTCCTCGGCCAGTTTCAGCGCATTGGCAAAACAGGGCATGAAGAAGATGCGTATATTGGCGCTCCACACATAGGTGAAGGCTAGCCCTGTCAGACCGGAGGCACCCAGCGCGCTGGTGCCCACTCCAGAAATCACAAAATCGGCGGGGGTCAAGGGCGTGCGAATCACGGAAATTCCGCCTTCCGCTACCGCTCTGGTAATGGCGATAAAGATCGCGGTCATTCCGAATAGAAAGACCGGGACAACCCACAGCGGTAACCCGGACTGCCACAACCAAGTCCCCATCACCCCCAGACCCGCGAACAGACCCCAAGCCGCAGTGCGATAGGAGATAATTTCGTCGCTATCGTCGATGGACGGGTCGTGGTGGAATACCTTGCGATAGACAGCGTGCAGATGCCGGCGTGCCATCCACGCGCTGGACAGGACCAGCACGATCATGGCACCCATGGCTTGGTGAGCCAAATAAGGGCCAACCGAATTGGCAAACCGGCTCAAGGTCTCCGTGCTTTGTATCCCCAAGACATTGAAGACTCCCCGCTGCACAGTCGATAGCAGGAAGAAGAACCAAAATCCCAGCGCCACATCGCGGCTGAGCAGATAGGCGAAACCGATCAGGCCCAAGTTCAGGTCGAGACGCAGGTAAGTGCTGCCTCTGAATAGACTCATCACGGAATAGGTGTCGATGTGGGGCAGAAAAGGGAAATAGCCGCTGAGCGCGTTCGCCGTACCTATGAGGAAAGGTAAGGCGAACCCGACCCACATGACTCGGTTCCTAAAGTAAGGTTTAACGAGCGAGCGCTTCTCGTTCGGGCCACACGCCTCTCGCTCTTCATCCTGAATCATCTCTAGCGGGACTTGGACTAGAGGATAGGGCAGCTTTTCGTATTCTACCCATTGTTTGCGCAGAATGGTCATCATACATATAGACACCCAGTAGAATGAGCAGATGAACAGGCACCAGTAGAAAAGCGGCTCTATCCAAGCGTTCCAAGGCAGGGCCATGCCTGGTGGCAAGCCCTCGTAGAAATAAGTGATGGCCTCCGTATCTTGCGGGACGATCCACTTAGGCACATGCGGGTGGATCAACTCCTGCCACTTATTTTCAGGGGTAGCGTAGTAGTAGAGCCCTGCAATGATAGGCAGCAGATTTTCGGTAAAACCGATTGTGGGGATGGAGGTGGCTAGCATCGCCATAATGTAAACCACCGCCAACTCGGAACGACTCAGGGCAAACCTAGGGCTTAGCAGGGCTAAGGCTATGTTTATTAGGAAAGCGAATACGAAGAAGACAAAAAGGGCGGCCGGGGTACTGAAATTGTGGGCCATGACCGTGCCCTTGATGATCATATTGGTATAGGGTACGGCCGCGCCGATGAACAGCGACAAAAAGGCACCAATTGACACGGCCCGCAAGGTGATACCCGGTGTCTTCTCGTCGGGCTGGTCCGAGCCGCGCTGAGCCTCTAGGTGGTGCTGGAAGATTGGAGGGATCTCTTTTTTCATAATTTAAGTTGCGATCCGGCTCCAGAGAGGAGGGTAGTCAGTTAAACCTAACTCGAGGCTGCACTACAGCTTAGATTGTTATCGTGTACTTAGCTCGCTCCTACAATTCCGTGGCCCTACGAGAGCCGCTCCAGATTGTGTATCTCCTTCGATGGCGTGTGCCGCTTTACGCCTAGCTTCGCCGTCTTCTTTAGGAGGCGTGATCGCTTGCTGAAGGGACTTGGTAGGCGGTGTATTTGAGGTTTTTGCCCCGGGCCTTTTCCACTGGATAGCGCTGGGCCGAAATGGCCAATTTCTCCTCCAGCATTTGCGCGGCGTCCAAGCCGAAGCGGTCGCACATAAGCAGGACAAAATACAGCGCGTCGGCCAACTCGTGACCGATAGCCCGGCGGAAAGATTCGTCTGCTAAGCGGGTGGCGATCTCTTGGTCGGAGCGGAAGCGGAAGTGCTCCAAGACCTCGGCCGCTTCGGTAGAAAGGCCAATGGCCAAGTCCTTGGGAGTGTGGAATTGTGCCCAGTCGCGCTCATCTACGAAGCGGCGAATTTCCGCGGTGAGTTGGGCCAGCGTGACTTCGCTCACTAGTACCCCAACCCGCGCAAATAGTGGCGCATCCCCGCACTCCGCCGCGCTTCGCTGATTGCGTCCTCACCCTCATAGGCTGGCTCGCCTGGGCAACTGGTCACCCAGCGGTCAAAGCTCCACTCGGCGAGCGTGTTGAGCACCCCGGCAAAGTCGAGGCATTCGCCCTCGCCGACTGAAACCCACTCGGGGTTGTAGCGCCCCGGCTCGCGTACCGTGCAAGACGTATAGTCTTGTAGGTGGACGTAGTTGAGCTGGTGCCAAAAGTCCGTCAGCGACTGCACTGGATCGTAGTCCCACAGCTCGGCGTGCGAGACATCGATGCACAGCCGCGTCTTGTCCAGCAAACTCATGTACAGCCGCCAGTCCTCGGCCGAATCCACCAGCAAGTTAGTGTGGATGTGGTAGCTTAGCTCCAGCCCGTACTGGGCCGCGTACTCGGCCCACAGCTCGGCTCCCTCAGCCGCCCGCTCTATATCGGCGCGTTCTGTTGGCCGCCCCTCCGGCTTGCGGCCGCTCATAAACATGAAGCAATCCACACCCATCTCGGCGGCAAAATCCATCCGCCGCTTGTTGCGCTCGGTGTGCTCCCAGTCGCGGTCTTCGGGCGAGCCACTAGCCGTAAATACGCACAGCGGCATGTCCGCGTCCTCGCACACTTGCTTCAGCCGCTTCGGCGGCCCCAACCAATCGAGCGGCAACCGGCCCTCCCAGCCGTCCCAGCCAGCCTTTTTGAGTTCGGGCAGGGCCTTTGCCAAATCCGGCTGCCGCCAGCGCAGAGTCGCGTATCCCATCTTGAGTGCCATAATCCGCCTCCTTTGTCGTGGTTTCAATAAAATCCTATAGGCAAAGTTCGTTGCCCTTTACTGACATCGCAACGATATTTTTTTACATGGCAAATGCTCCTTCGCTCTCGCGCGGCCAAGTGCATCGCGCCCTCCGCTCCTTCGTCGTCGCCAGTGGCTTGTGGGGTGCGTGGGGGCAAGCCTGTGGGCTGGGGACGGCGGCCTTTACTGGCTTCGCGCTGTACTTAGGGGCCGACGGTGCCTTTATCGCCCTCTTCACCTCCGCCGCGTATTTCTTAGCCCTGACGCAATTGCTCGCTCCCTTATTGAGCGCCCGCGTCCGCGACAAGAAGCACTTTGTCGTCTTCGGCGGCTACGTGGAAATCGCCTTCCGCGGGCTACCACTGATCATCCCCCTCTTCGTCCCAGAGCAATACCGACTCGCAGCCTTGGTGGGCATGGTCTGTCTCAGCATGTTCAGCGGCTATGCAATTTCGCCCTTTTACAGCACTTGGATCGCCAACGCCGTGCCGGAGAATATCCGTGCGCGCTTTGCCAGCCGCCAGACCATCGTCAGCACCATAGTGGCCATGATTGCCGGTTTTGCGATTGGCCAATTCCTCGACCTGTTCCCCGATGGCGGCGGCTTTGTCTGGGTCTTTGCGGCCGGGTCGCTCTTTGGATTCTTGGGCTACTTAAACCTCCGCCGCGCTCCCTTTCCTCAGCAGACGGCTGCCACCGACGAACAAAGCACGCGCTTGCGCGACCTTGTGCAGCCCTTCCACGACGCCAACTTCCGCCGCGCCGCGCTCTTTTTTGGCCTGTGGACCTTTGGCATTGGGCTAGCTGGGCCGCTCTACAGCGTCTTCATGCTACAGCGCCTGCAAATCTCCTATACCGAGGTCTCGATTTTCAACGCCCTGTTCATGCTGACCAGCATCGTCGGCTATCGGCTCTGGGCCGGCCTCATCGACCGCTTCGGTGCCAGACCCGTGCTGCAAATCCTGATGACGCCGGCCGCGTTCTTGCCTCTTATTTGGACCTTTAATCAGCCAGGGGCTTACCACTTAGTACCTGTGGCCTTGGTCCTCAGCGGAATTCTATTCTCCGGAATCGGCGTGGGCATTAATCCCCTGCTCTACGGCCTGTTGCCCCAAGGCGAAAAACGCACGATGTACCTAGCCACTTGGTCGGTGACGGTCAACTTAATGGGTGCGCTCGGTCCCTTGTTGGGCGGCCTACTCGTCGCCCAACTAAAGGGCTTGCACTTTTCTGTGTTCGGCGTGCCCATGGGCGATTTGCAGGTCATTTTTGCCCTCAGCGCCTTGGTCCGGCTAGTGCCGTTGTTCATTCTCCGCACCGTCAAGGACGCGCGGAGTGCAACCTCGCGCAGCCTGCTCTCGCGGATGCTGCGCGGCAACGTCCTCAGCTACGCCTACAACGCCACCATCTTCAGCCTAGCCACAGCCGAGGGAACCAGAGCGCGCGCGGCCGAGGCCCTAGGCCGGTCGGGCAATCCCCTCGCCATCGAGCAATTGGTCCAGGCCCTAGCCGACGCCAGCCCCCAGGTGCGCCGCGCCGCCGCCCGTGCCTTGGGCGAAAGCCGGTCGGAAAGCGCCACCGAACCCTTGGTGCGCGAGCTGCTCGACGGGGCCTCGGACATCCGCAGCGAAGCCACCGAGGCTCTGGGCCGTCTTGGATATTCCACGAGTATCGATCCACTGGTCGAGGCGCTAGCCGACGCCGATCCCCAAGTGCGCATCAGCGCCATCCGCGGCCTCGCCAGCATCCGTGGAGACGAAGTCCGCGATCTACTATTCTGGCACTTTAGTAGCGATTTCGACCCCCTGACATTCCCGACGCTGGTCGATGTCCTCGGCGAGCGCCAAGACCACCGCATCGTCAAATCCGCACTAGGGCACCTGACTGACTTCCCCTCCCCGGCTGTGCGCTTGCAGCTACTCAACGGAGTCTGCCGTGCGCTGGGCGCTGGCGACCGGTTCTACCGCTTGCTTGCGCATGAGGATACCGACCGCGTCGCCGCTATCACCCGCCTGCTGCGCCGGACAACGGACTCCTTGGGCGCGGCCCGCTGTATCGACGCCGAATATCGCGCACAGTTAAAGACCCTGTGCCGGGAGGTGGTCGTCGCTTATGAAGAGGAAAAGGCCGAGGCGCTAGTAGAGGCCATGCGGCAGATCATACGCACTGTGCGCGACGGGCTTTCTACGGCCGGTGAGAAGACCCGCGATGTGCTCTCGGTGTACGTGATCGTCGTAGCCATCGGCAGCTTCATCAGCAGCCCGGTGCGGCAAGAGTCGCTCAGTGCCCAAGAGATTTTTCTCACCGTATGCCTAGGGCGCCTAGCCGCCTTGATCCGCGAGATCGACGACAGGGATTAACCACTAAGAAGTCGTCCTTAGCGCACTCAGATCGACATCATCTCTCATCTGCGTTCATCTGCGGATACGTTGCCGTCGGCGATGCACCCAGCGAATCCGCGCCAGATCCACGAGATTGGCCAGCGTCCCAGTCACCGGATTAAAGCGGCTGTCCGGGTCGAAACGCCACTTTACGGGAATCTTTGCAATGCGGTAGCCCAGTTGGCGCGTCAACAGCAACAGCTCCACGTCGAACATGAAACCGGCGATCTGCTGCCGCGTACACAGGTCGCGCGCTACTGCGGCCTGAAAAAACTTAAACCCGCACTGAGTATCGCCGAACTCGCCCAGGCCCATCAGCGCACGCAAGAGCCAGCCAAACGCCTCGGTCCCCCACTGCCGATAGCGCCGACGCGCAACGACGAATTCGGTCGCGCTCAGCGTCCGGTCGCCGATCACTCCGTCCCACCCGGCTGCCAATAGGGGCATCACCTGATCGAGCGCGGCAATGTCGGTCTTGTAGTCGCCGTCCATAAAGCCGATGTACCGCCCCTCGGCCTCGGCCACGCCGTGCTGCACGGAATAGCCCTTGCCGCGGTTGCGGTCATTTTGCACGCAGCGGACTTGCGGATGCGCGCGGGCGCACTCCGCAACACAGGCAACCGTGCGGTCGGTGCTGCCATCATCTACGACCAACAATTCACAGGACCACGGCCGCTGCTGCAGCAACGCAAGCGTCTGCTCTAAGGCGATGAGAATTTGCTTTTCTTCGTTGTACGCGGGTATGACGATGCTCAAATCCATAGCTAGCGTCCGCTTGACGTCTCCAGCCGCCGCGCCTATAATCCGCCGCAACCAAGTCCCTAAGCCATGTGAGAAAGGCCGATGAGCGAGGAGACCATTTTTAGCAAAATCATCCGCCGCGAAATTCCCGCCGACATCGTCTATGAGGACTCCGACTGTCTGGCTTTCCGCGACATCCAGCCCCAAGCCCCGACGCACATCCTCGTCATACCCAAGGAAGTCGTCGCCGGCGTGCAACACGCCGCTCCCGCGCACGGCCCCCTGCTCGGCCACCTGCTACTCAAAGCCAGCCAGATCGCCGCAGAGCAGGGCCTAGCCGCAGCGGGCTATCGCTTAGTCATCAATGCCGGCGACGACGGAGGGCAAACGGTCGCCCATCTCCACGTCCATCTGCTCGGCGGCCGCCCCATGCAGTGGCCTCCGGGATAAAAAAAGAGGCGATGCCACACCGGGCACCGCCTCGCAAGCGACTCTTAAAGCAGGGGGGTCAGATGGTCTGTATCAGGACGTAGCCATCGGCACCGCCCGGCACCGCTCCCTTGAGGAAGAGCAAGTTGCGATCCGCGTCGATCCGCTCGACGGTCAACCCCTTGGTGGAGACCCTCTTGTTGCCCATCTGGCCGGGCATTTTCTTGCCCTTCCACACCTTACCCGGCGTCGTGCCTTGGCCGATGGAGCCACCGTGGCGTATGGTATCGGGCGTGCCGTGGCTGGCACCCTTGCCGCGGAAACCGTGGCGCTTGACCACCCCGGCAAACCCTTTGCCCTTGGATTTACCCGTCACTTTGACCCGGTTGCCGACCTCAAACTGGCTCACGTCCAAGACTTGGCCGACCTCGAACTCGCCCTCTTCGCCGCGAAATTCGCGCAGGATGCGATGCCCGCTCACACCGGCCTTGTCCAGATGGCCCTTTTGCGGCTTGGTCAGCTTGCGCTCTGGCACTTCGTCGAACGCTAATTGCAAAGCCGAGTATCCGTTGTCCTCTTTGGTCCGCACTTGTACCACCGGGCAGGGCCCGGCCGCGACGATCGTCACCGGCGTGAGATCCTCGCGGTCGTTGTACACCTGCGTCATTCCCAATTTCTTGCCAATCAAGGCCCCCATAAGGCCAACTCCTTCAAATAGTTGTCTAGCAAACAGAATTGTAAAAATTACGCAAAAATTTCCTAGCGGGCAAGAGACGCCCGCAGTAGAGCGGCGAAATTGAGCGCGATAACCATATTTCGCGGCGGGGCGATAGGCGACTTCGCCCTCACCCTGCCCGCCATCGATGTCGTGCGCCGGGCTTTTCACGCCGCGGATTTGCGCCTCATCGGCCGCCCGGCGACCCTTGCGCTCGGCCCAACGGCCTCTGTCCTCGACGGCGACGACCCGCGCCTGATTGCCCTGTACCGCGATGGGCCGCTTCCCCCGGCCACGCGCCAACTCTTCGCCGCGACGCAGCGCGTGCTAGCCTATGCGGTGGATCAACACCTCGGCCCGCAACTGTGCCGAGCCGTCGCTGGCCCCGTGCTCCTGTGGGACCCGCGACCCCCAGCCGATTTCCGCGGGCACATCGTCGATCACTTGCTAAGCCCCTTGCGGCAATGGGGCCTGCCCGTCGGCGACCGCACTCCGCACATTGAGCTACAGCCCGACGACTACGGCTATGTAGATGCGTTCCCCTCCGCACCCGAAGTCGTCATCCACCTAGGCAGCGGCTCGCCTGCCAAGTGCTGGCCCGCGGCAAATTTCCACGCCCTCGCCAGTGCGCTGCAAAAAAGAGGCTGGCATATAGCACTCCTATGCGGCCCCGTCGAACGCGAACGCCAGCTCGCAACCGGTGGACTACCCGCGCTCCATCCCCCAGACCTGCGATCCCTCGCCGGCTTACTCGCCAAAACCGCGCTCTTCATCGGCAGCGACTCCGGCCCTGGACACATAGCCACGGCCGTCGGCACCCCAACCTTGACGCTATTTGGTCCCACCGACCCCCGGCTGTGGGCACCGCGCGGCAAGCGCAGCCACATCCTGCAAGCACCTTCCGCAGACATCGCGGCAATCCCCACGGCGGCCGCAATAGACGCTGCGCTAGCCCTCCTCCAAAGTCCGCAATGACTTCCTACGCCGACCAACGCCGCACCATGGTGCGCGAGCAACTCAGCCAGCGCGGCATTCGCGACCGGCGCGTACTAGCCGCATTCACTCGTGTCCCAAGGCATTGCTACGTCCCGGAGGCCCTGCGCGTCCACGCGTATGCCGATCATCCGCTGGCCATCGGCGCGGACCAGACTATCTCACAGCCGTACGTAGTGGCCTACATGCTCTCAGCACTTGGCTTAAAGGGTAAAGAACGGGTCTTGGAAATTGGCACCGGCTCTGGGTACCAGACCGCCCTGCTCGCCGAACTAGCCAGCCAAGTCTATAGCATTGAATTTTTTCCCGAACTCGCCGCCCAGGCCAGTCGCGTACTCGCCGACACAGGCTATGAGCATGTCGCTCTCCGCGTCGGCGACGGCCGCATGGGCTGGCCCGAGGAGGCCCCTTTTGACGCCATCGTCTGCTCGGCTGCGCCCGCTACTATCCCACCTGCTCTAACCGAACAACTAGCACCTAACGGCCGCTTCATTCTCCCGCTAGGCACCCAACGCCAACACTTGGTCTTGCTAGAGCGCAGCGCGACCGGCCTCAGCCAGCGCAAACTCCTACCCGTGCGCTTTGTGCCGCTGCAGTGAGCAGCATGGAAGTCAGTAGAAACGGATTTAAGCGGGACCTGTCCTTGCTCTAGTGCAGACCAATCGATACGTTTTTTATGAAGATTATTCGTAGATACCCACCATTTGCCGCTCCAGCACTGATACTCCGCAATGACCATTGAGACCCGCTTCGACATCCCGCTGGTTGCGGCCCTCGCCCTCCGAGAAAAGCAAATCCAGCAGCATTACCGTCCCATCATCGCCGTTCACAAGTGGTTTGCCCGTCGGCCAGGAACGCTTTTCCGCGCACTGACCTTAGCCGAATTCGGCGACGCCCCTCTCGCAGACCTGTTCTTTACCGCCAACGACTTTCGCGGTCGGAAGGTGGCCGATCCCTTCATGGGCGGCGGCACCCCTCTCATCGAGGCCAACCGCGTCGGCTGCGATGTAACCGGCTTTGATATCAACCCCATGGCTTGGTGGATTGTCCGCGAAGAGATCGAACATATCGACCTAGCCGTTTACGAACGCACCATCAGCGAGTTGATCGCTGCGCTTCACTCCGAGATCGGTCCCCTCTATCGCACCGACTGCCCTATATACGGCGACCAGAACGTTCCCGTAAAATACTTCCTTTGGGTCAAGGTGCTCGACTGTGCGGCGTGCGGTGCTCAGTTTGACCTTTTCCCTGGATACCTGCTCTCCGAGGACGCACGCCATCCGAAAAACGTTCTGGTCTGCGCTGATTGCGGTGAACTGAACGAAGTAGCCGACCGCAAAACTCCCGGACATTGCCAGAGTTGTCGCGCCGCGCTGCGCTTGAAAGGTCCGGCTAGCCGCAGTCGTTGCGCCTGCCCGCACTGTGGTTGCGTCAATAGCTATCCGCGTGGGGAGTGTGGACCTCCCCAACACCGCCTATTTGCCATCGAGTACCACAACCCCGTGCATAAGGCAACGCACAAAGGTCGATTTTTCAAAAAACCGGACGCCAAGGATCTCGCCCACGTCCAAGCGGCTGAGAATCGCTGGCATGACCAAACGGCGCAGTTTGCCCCAACTCAAGAAATTCTCCCCGGCGATGAAACAAACCGCCTGCACCGTTGGGGCTACACTCAGTACCGACAGATGTTCAATACGCGCCAACTCCTTGGCCTAGAACTAAGCTGTCGCCTCATAGCTGAGATCGACGACGAGCGCGTCCACCGCGCCTTAGCGACCAATTTTTCAGATCTGCTGCGCTATCAGAACATGCTCTGCCGCTACAACACTTGGGCACTCAAGTCACTCGATATCTTCTCGGTACATGGGTTCCCGGTGGGCTTAATACAGTGCGAGTCCAACCTGTTTGGGATCAGCAAGGGCAAAGGAGCGAACATCGGCTCCGGCGGCTGGCACAACATCGCCGCCAAGTACGCGAAGGCCAAGCGCTACTGCGACGAGCCGTTTGAAGTCTGCCGCAACGGGACCCGCAAATACGTCGTGCCAGTCAAAGGCGAGTGGATCGGCGAGCAACGCGCCGGCAAACACCCGCGCAACGTCACCATTCGCTGCGCGAGCGCCACGGCCGAATCGCTCGCGCCGGGCACCCTCGACGCCGTATTTACTGACCCACCGTACTTTGGCAATGTCCAGTATGGCGAATTGATGGATTTCTGCTACGCATGGCTGCGCCGCCTCATGGGGGATCGCGCCGAGGGGTTCCACCGTGCCTCCACTCGCTCGCCTCTTGAATTGACCGGCAACGCAACCCAAGACCGGGGCCTTGAACAGTTTGCCGCCGGCCTCTCCGAGGTTTATCGACGGATGGCCCGCGCCCTGAAACCGGGTGCTCCTCTTGTTTTTACTTATCATCACAACAAAATAGATGCGTACCATGCGGTTGGCGTCGCCATTCTCGACGCCGGACTAACCTGCTCGGCCACCCTCCCTTGCCCAGCGGAAATGGCTGGTTCCATCCACATCCACGGCACGGCCTCATCTATCGTCGATACCGTTTTTGTCTGCCGCTTAACGGGCACCATTCCGCCCCAATGGCTTTTTGAGACGCCAGAGGAGCTTGTCGCTATCGTCGCTGAAGATCGAGACCAACTTGGTGCGGCCGGATACAAGCCTACGCCCGGAGATCTCCGCTGCATCGTCTTTGGGCACCTAACTCGAATGGCCATCTGGAATCTACGTCGAGAATGGTGTGCCGAGCGTCCCACGCCGGAAAAGTTGCACCGTTTCGCCGAGGCGGTGGCTAGTCTCGGCGACCCCGATCGCGTAAGCGAACTCCTCGCTGCTGAAAAACCCATACTGTCCGCTACCGCCGGTCCTCTGTTTGCGGCTGGCAAGCTCGTAGAGAAAGCCCGTGATGACGTTTGCTTTTGAAGATACTTTTGCCGGAGTGCAGGCAAATCTCGACGCATACGTCGATGAAGTGTTCGCCTGTTTGGAGTCGGAGTTTCTGGTCATGCCCAGAGGACCCGGTTTCGTCGGATACTCCACCTTCGCGAGTGGGTACGAAGCCCTGAAACGGGCGACCACCGGCTTTCAGGACGTGACTCCGGCAACCGTCGCACCAGTCGTATTCAAGCTCCCGATTGCGCTGATCGTTCTCCGCTGCATGTTAGGGTTCACCCCGCCGGAATGGGCGTACTATACCACGCAAGAGACCGATGCGGAAATTCCGCAGGGAGCTATACGCACCCTCGACCGGCAAATCCGCTTGGAGCCGGAAAAGCCACTCAAAAAGAACGGTGCTACCACCGAGCAGCGCATCAATGCCCTGATTATCGCCGCCTGCCAAATCCTCAATGAAGGTGCTCCCACCGTTGCGCCCGACATGCTCCACCGCCTCAATAAGGCCGACACCGCTGAAGGTCTCGTCGGTATGCAATCCCTAGCTAATCTGGGCGTTCCCTATGCCATGTTGCTCTATGAGCGCTTCTTGGGTCGTCCTTTTGCCGGACACCGGGATTCGGTCAGTGAGTTGGTCGGCGATCTCGTCGAAAACGCGATTGAAGAAGAGCTCTATCGCGCTGGCATTAGTTTCCGCAAAACCGGACGCGCCGAGCGCATACCCGGCTTTGACCAAGCCCCCGATTTTATTGTCCCTGACGAGTTCACCCCCCAAGTCATTATCGAGGCCAAGCTCACCGAGGACGATGGCACAGCCCGCGATAAGATAACGCGCATCCAACATCTTGGTGCGCTCGCCATGGAGGACCAGACAGCCGATCAGCCTAAGTTTGAGGTGATTGCTTGTATTGCGGGGCGCGGCTTCAAGGTGCGCCGCGAGGATATGAAGAAGTTGCTACTAGCTACGCGAGGCAAAGTATTCACCTTGCAAAATCTACAGCAACTGGTCGCAAGCACTCGCTTGCAGGAATTTCGCACCCAATAAGCGGAGGAATGCAACTATGGCCGGTACAGAAACCAAACTTACATACGAGAGCTATCTGCAGACGCCTGACGACGAGCGCTACGAGCTGTTGGACGGGGAGTTGTTGGTTATGGAGCCAGCACCGCTTACGGCTCATCAGTACGTCTTGGGCAATCTCTACCTTGCAATGAAGTTATTCTCGGATGAGCGCAACTTGGGTGAGGTGTACATTTCCCCTACCGATGTGGTGCTTTCAGACACGGATGTGGTACAGCCAGACCTGCTTTTTGTCTCCTCTAAGCGAGCGCACATCGTCACCCGCGAGAACATTCAAGGCGCACCCGACCTAATTGTCGAAGTCCTGTCCCCATCCACGGCCGAGCGCGATAGAACGCTCAAGCTCGATCTGTATGCCCGGCACGGCGTGAAGGAATACTGGCTCGTGGACCCCAATGCAAAAACCGCGATGGTGCTATTATTAGGCGAACATCGCTTTGAGGTTGTGGGCACTTACGGGGAGGGACAAACCTTGAATTCGCCGACGTTGGCGAGATTCTCTCTCAACTTGGCGGGACAATTTAGACGCGGATAATTTCCGCTAGTCGTGGTATAGGATTCAATCGCTGCCGCGCACCTGCTCGTAGAGTAGCTCAGCCATAGCCCGTAGGCCAATCGCTTCGACGTCCGTTGATAGCGGGTAGCGGTCATCCCCTGAGTAAACAATGAAGGCCCGTTGCGGCGCGACGTCCTCGCAGGCGTTGTAGAACCCGCGGCCAATGCTGGGCGTCAGCCCCAGTTTGACTTCGATGGCCCAAGGTCCGCACTCGCCCGGCAACTCCAGTACCAAGTCGATCTCGGCCCCGGCTTGGGTGCGGTAGAAGTGCGCGGCGGTTCCGGGCGGGGCCGCCGCCAACAGGTTCTCAATGACAAACCCTTCCCAACTAGCACCGGCGACCGGATGGCCAATGAGTGCATTGTGGCTATCAAGGCCGAGCAGAGCGTGAACCAGACCGCTATCTCGGATGTAAATTTTGGGGGACTTAACGAGGCGCTTTCCAGTGCTGGAGTGGAACGGCCGCAGACGGCGCACCAACAACAGATCAACCAGCAAATCAATGTAGCCGGCCACCGTTGGGCTACTAACCATCAAGCTAGCGGCTAATTTCGATGCATTCAGCAGCGCACCCTGGCTATGCGCGAGCATGGTCCACAGCCGCTCCAGCGTCTCGGCTGGTATGCGCCGTCCGGTAAACTCGGATACGTCCCGTTCCAAGTAGGTGCGAATCAGGTTGCGGCGGAATATTAGGCTGTCATCGCCGCTTGCCGCCAGAAGACTATCGGGAAATCCACCGCGCACCCACAGTTCGGTCGTGGACGCGACCTCCGGCGACACATCCAGCACGTCGAATGGGTTGAGCGGCACGTACTCGATCCGTCCAGCCAAACTTTCCCCCGACTGTCTGAGCAGATCTACGGACGCCGATCCGAGAATTAGGAACCGCCCCGTCCGCTTGCCGCGTCTCCGGCCTTGGTCAATCATGCCCCGGAGCTCGGGAAATAGCCCGGGCGCACGATGGATCTCATCGAGAACGACTAAACGATCTTCGTATTCGGAGAGAAAGAGCCTCGCATCGGCGAGTTTCGCCCGATCGACACTCGATTCGAGGTCTAGATATAGTGCGTCCGCACGCTTCGCGATCTCGTAAGCGAGCGTCGTCTTGCCAACCTGACGCGGCCCGATTAGGGCGACCGCTGCTTGTCGGCCCAAGGCGTTGGCAACGATTCTATGAGTTCGGCGCGGAATCATACCTTGTAAATTTAAAGCGATACTTTAAAAAAACAAGGATGTATGTGGGTTTAGAGTATTCGAAGTGGACTAGCTGGCGGACGCCGAATCGGCTGCGAATTCAAGTACACTGGTGCGTTCACGTGTATGGATCAGCTAACCCGCAAGCTGCCCACCAGCGAGGCGATCCGGTCAATGCCGCGCTCGTCGCAATAGGCGTGGAGGTCCTCGACGATTTCGACGCCAGCGTTGGGGTTGGCAAAACTGGCCGTACCGACTTGAACGGCAGAAGCACCGGCGACCATGAACTCTAGGACGTCGCTCGCGGTAGCAATACCGCCGATGCCCATGACCGGTACGGCAACGGCTTGAGCTACCTTCCACACCATGGCGAGGGCCACCGGCTTAATCGCCGGGCCGGACAAACCGCCGGTAATACCGCCCAAGACGGGCCGCCGCCGCTCCACGTCAATGGCCATGCCAACGAGCGTATTGATCAGCGAGACTGCATCCGCACCCGCATCCACTACGGCGCGGGCAATTTCGGCAATATCTGTGACATTGGGCGTCAGCTTGGCAATGACTGGCCGCTGAGTGCGGCTGCGGACCGCGGCAATGGCTGCGGCCGCGGTCTGGGGTCGGGTGGCAAAGTTGTCGCCGCCAGCCTCGACATTAGGGCAGGATATGTTGACTTCAAGCGCAGCAATGCCCTCCAACGCTTCAAGACTCGCCGCCATCTGCCCGAATTCCTCGACTGAGAATCCGGCAATATTCACCACCACCTGCGCATCCAAACTGGCCAACAAAGGCCATTGCTTCTCAACGAATGCTTCCAGCCCGGGGTTTTGCAAGCCAATGGAATTGAGCATTCCGGCCGGCGTCTCGACAATGCGCTGGGGAGGGTTGCCACCCCGAGGCTGCGGGGTAATGGTTTTGGTGACCAGCCCACCCAAGCGCGCAAAATCGGTCAGCGGCAAAAGCTCCTGACCGTAGTTGCAGGTGCCCGAGGCCAGCAGCACCGGGTTGCGCAGTTGCACACCGGCAAAGTCTATGCTCAAGTCGGCCATGTGCTGCCCCACTTTATCTGCCGTGCGTCGAATGCCGGCCCATCCACGCAAACGCGGGCATAGCGGCCGTAGTCCGTGTCGCCTTTGGCCGTCGCCAACTCGACGGCACAGCCCACGCAGATGCCGATGCCACAAGCCATGTATTCTTCGAGGGAAACTTGACACGGCACTTGGGCCGCTAGGCATATAGCGGCCACAGCCTCCATCATCCCGTGCGGGCCACAGCAATAGACCGCGCACGGCCCTTTTCCTGCTAGCTCGTGCTGCAATAGATCGGTGACTAAGCCCGCGTGCCCGAAGCTGCCGTCGTCGGTAGCGAGGTGCACTGCGTCCGCAGCCGGTGCCAGCAACTCGCTGGGCAGGTGCTTGTCCGCCGTCCGCGCCCCAACCAGCAGCACAGTCCGGTACTCCCGCTGCCTCAGCGCCAATCCCCAGTACAGCAGCGGCGGCACGCCAATGCCGCCGCCGACCAGTACGACGCGCACGTCCTCGGGTGGCAACGCGAACCCCTTGCCCAGCGGACCAAGGGTCGGCAAGACTGCATCCGGCCCGAACTGGCTCAGCGCCCGGGTCTTAGGCCCTACTTTTTCGTACAATACCTCGATAATACCAGCCTCGCGCTCGACACCGCTCACGCTCAGCGGAATGCGCAACAAGGGAGCGACTCCCGCGCCGACCTGAATGTTGACGAACTGACCCGGCTCGACCCGTGCGGCAATGTGCGGTGCGCTCAGACGCGCCAAATAGAAGTCCGCGGCCACTTCGCGGTTGCTCAACAGACGCGCTTGCTCGTCAATCACGGCTCTTCCTCTTCTTCTTGCGACGAGCCAAACGGCACGGCCAACTCGACCCAAGCCTTGATCTCCTCGCCGTTGCGACGCACCGCGGGATAGAAGCTATAGCCATACGCCGCATCCACCGCGCTCTCGACAAAAGGAGGTTCTCCGCGAAAGACCTCCACTTGCTCGGGCCGTCCCTCGCGGCCAATTAGCACGTCGAGCAACACCTCGACCGAATCCTCGGCAGCCGCCGGATAAACGGGCCGCACCACCTGCCGCACCAGCGGCCAATCGCTCAGCGCCAAGTCACCCTCTTTCCACCCTAGCTCATCGGGAGGGATCGACAAGTCTAGCTCGATCATCGCTGCTACATCCAAGTCCTCGCGGTCTTGGGCCCCCTGAAAATCCGGGTGCTTTTCCAACAAAAAGCGAATCTGTGCGCTGTTTCGGTCGCGCCGTGCAACCTCCCGCAAGTAGTAGTTGGCCGAGTCCTCTACGCCCTGCTCGGTAAAGGCGCGCCAGAGCCGGTAGTAGAGGTTGAGATTTCGCTTGTCAAAGGATAGGGCTTGGCGGTAGAACTCAATGGCGTCGTTGAAATAGCCCTCCTCCCAGTTGATGTTGCCCAGTTGATACAGGGCGCGTGGGTTGGAGACTTGCTGGTTGATGCTCTGCTCGTAAAAATCGCGGGCGAGTGCAATGTCCCCGCGCCGCTGTGCCCGCTCGGCAAAGCCGATGTATTTGCGCGCCAACGACACGGTGTCGAGCGTGTCCGGCTCCAAGGCGAGCAACTCGATCCGCTCCCCCGGGCCGAGCTGGCCGCCGACCGCCTTCAAGCTGCGCTCCAGCTTGTCGATGAGCTTTTCCTCGCGGGCTTCCCACCGCTGTTGGGCCAGCTTGCCAAACCGCGTCTCGGCAAACTCTTCGCGCAACAATTGATAGCGCTGCTCGGCTGCGACCGTATCGCCAACGACATTCTCATAGGTACTGGCCGCCAAGAACGCCGCTTGACCGCCATTCGGCGTACCGGCGAAGGCATGGCTCAAACTATCCAGCAAGGGGAGGTAAGCCTCGGTAGCTTCGGGCTGTGCTAGGCGCAACGTTTCGATCCGCGCAAACTCGCGGGCCGCTAGCTCTTCGGCTGTGGCCTCGAGCTTTTGCCCCAGCAAGCGACGGGCTTCGTTGGCGTGCGCCGAGGTGGGAAACTCCTCGATCAGCCGTCGCAAATGGGGCCTAGCGGTTTCTTCGTCGTCGCGCATTTGCAGCTCGATCCAAGCGAGGCTGTACACGGCGCGGGGCAATTGGTCGCTGTCTGGGAAGCGGCGTACTACTTCCTCGTAGTACGCGCGGGCCGAATCGGCTTGGCCGATGTCGTCGCGATAAAGCTCGCACGCGCTGAACAGGTCGTCCAGCACATCCAAACTCCGCGCCACCACCACCGTGTCGGTCGGAGCCTCCGCTGCCTGCCACAACAGCGGCCCCTGCACCGCGCCCAGCGAGTCGGCGTAGAGCGAATCGGCGCGGTGGATCTGGCGCTGGATCTGCTCCAGCCGGCGCATGTGTCCCATCATCTCCTGCGCCAAAAGCACGCCCTGCGCTCCCGGACTCTCGCGGCTGCTCTCCTCGAGGTATTCGCGCCCCAGCTCGGTATCCCCGTATTCCTGCAGATGCAGCAAACCAATGCGATACAAGGCCATGGCCGCCGAGGGCGTCTGGGGAAAATCGTTGCGCACCCGCTCGTACTCGGCCAGTGCCTCGTCGAGCAAGCGGCGGCCCTGATACCACTCGCCGATTAGGAGCCGAGTGCGGCCCTCAAAGCGGCGAAAGCCGCCCTCGTCGAGCAAGCTGACGTATGTGGCTAGGGCTTCGTCCTCCGCGCCCATGGCATAGAGGGTGCGGCCGCTGTTGAGCCGAGCGCGGTACTTTTGATCCTCACTGGGATCGGCCTTTAGCACTTCGTCGAAAACCGCTAGCGCCTCATCCAAGCGGGCCGGATCCTCTAAGGCCATCAGCGCCTCGCCCAAGCGCAACCACAACTGGGCGCGCACCGCGCTCTTGGGAAAGGCTTCTAACGTCGTCCGATACTCCCGCATAGCCGCGACGTAGTCCTCGCGGTCGTGCGCCATCTCGGCCAAGTGCAGGCCCGCTTGGACGGCGATCTCTTCTTCGGCTTCGTCAAACAGCGCTCGGTAGAGCGACTGCGCTTGGTCGTCAATCCGCTGCTCCGCTAGGCAGCGGGCGCGCCAGTAGCGGGCTTGATCGAAGTACGGACTAGCTGGGAAAAAGGTCTCCAAGTCGCGGAACGACTCTTGGGCATTGAGGTATTCGCCGCGCCAGTAATACGCCCGGCCGATCAGGAACATGGCGTCATCGACCAAGTCGCTCTCCTTGTATTCGTCGAGCACTTTGGACGCCTTGCGCACCGCTTTGTCGTAGAGTTGGTCGGCCTGCGACGAGCGTTGCCGCTGCAATTCGGGACCAGCCCGGTCAAAGGCCCAGTCGGCGTAGGTCTCTTCGTGTTTGCGCCGTTCTTTTTCGGCCTCGCGGAAGGATTTTTTGGCGTTGT
The DNA here is from genome assembly GCA_965233785.1 of Candidatus Latescibacterota bacterium. GTDB lineage: Bacteria > Latescibacterota > UBA2968 > UBA8231 > UBA8231. The sequence continues at coordinate 5,679,243 of OZ247580.1, read as the reverse complement.
AAAACGTATTAAAATAGACGCAGGCCGAAATCGCCAGACAACCAGTTAGCAACAGCACCAAGGGCGCGGTCCGCACGAGCTGTCTCCTATCCCCGATGGTAATCCTGTAGGGATTGCACGCCCAATTCGGCGCGTTGCAGCGCCTCAATGCCCGCAGCCGCGGCCCGAGCCCCGGCCATCGTCGTCGTATAGGGCACGCCGGTTACGACGGCGGCTCGACGCACCGCGAAGTCGTCGTAGTAAGAAGGTTCGTCGAGGGGGGTGTTGATAATCAGATCGATCTGGCGACTGCGAATTGCATCTTCGATGTGTGGGCTGCCCTCGTGAATTTTGTGTACCCGCTCGGCGGCGATGCCGTGCTTGCCGAGGAAGTCGCACGTGCCCTGCGTAGCCACCAACTCGAAACCAGCCGCGCGCAGCCGACGCGCCACCGGCAAGACATCCTCTTTATCGCAGTCGGCCACGCTGATAAAGACCCGGCCGCACGACGGCAGCAGCGAACCCGCCCCCATCTGCGCCTTGAGGAAGGCCGTGCCAAAATCGTGGCCGATACCCATGACTTCGCCCGTGGATTTCATCTCCGGTCCCAGCAGGCTGTCGGCCCCGGGGAATTTTATAAAGGGCAGCACGGCTTCCTTAACGGATATATGCGCGGGCGCGATCTCCTCGGTGAAGCCTTGCTCGCGCAAGCTAATCCCCACCATGGTCAGCGCGGCGATCTTGGCCAGCGGGCGGCCAATGGCCTTGCTGACAAACGGCACGGTGCGCGAAGCCCGGGGATTTACCTCAATCGCATAGACCTCGTCTTGATAGACGGCGTATTGCACGTTCATCAGGCCAACCACGCCGAGGGCGCGCGCCAAGGCGTGAGTGTGCGCACGCATGGCTTCGATGTGCTTGGCCGGCGTGTCGTAGGGCGGCAAGGCGCAGGCGCTGTCGCCCGAATGCACGCCAGCGTGCTCGATGTGCTGCATGATCCCGCCTACTACTACGTCCGTCCCGTCGGCCACCGCATCCACATCGAATTCCTCCGCGCCTTGCAGGTAGCGGTCGATGAGCACGGGCCGCTCGGGCGCGACCTCAATAGCTTCGTTGATGTAGGTTTCGAGGCCCTTGACATCGTAGGCGACGACCATGGCCCGGCCGCCAAGCACGTAAGAGGGCCGCACCAAGACCGGGAAGCCGATCTGCGCGGCAATCGCGCACGCCTCTTCACAACTAGCAGCCATGCCATTGGCCGGCTGGCGGATGCCCAACTCGCTCAACAACTGGCCGAAGCGCTGGCGATCTTCGGCCAAGTCGATGCTGCTAGGCGAGGTGCCGATGATGGGCACGCCCTCGCGCTCTAGTTCGGCCGCCAAGTTCAGCGGGGTCTGTCCCCCAAACTGCACGATGACGCCGTCTGGAGCTTCGCGCTCGACGATGTGCAGCACGTCTTCGATCGTCAGCGGCTCGAAGTAGAGCTTGTCGGCCGTGTCGTAATCCGTGCTGACCGTCTCGGGATTGGAATTAACCATGATGGTCTCATAGCCGATTTCGCGCAGCGCGAAACACGCGTGGACGCAGCAGTAATCGAACTCGATCCCCTGGCCGATGCGGTTCGGCCCGCCGCCGAGGATGGCGATTTTCTTGCGCGTCGAACGCTGCACTTCGTCCTCGCGGTCGTACGTCGAGTAGTGATACGGCGTGTAGGCCTCAAACTCAGCGGCGCAGGTATCGACTGTTTTGTACACCGGGCGAATGTCCAACTCGCGGCGACGCCGACGGACGCCGGCCTCGTCGCAGCCGTTGAGATGCGCTAGCTGGCGGTCGCTAAATCCCCACTCCTTGGCGCGGCGCAACAAGGCGACATCGGCGAGCACGTCTCCGCGCGCTAGCTGCTGTTCGAGTTCAAAAAGCTGGTAGAGTTGGTCGAGAAACCACGGGTCAATGCCCGTGAGGCCGTAGAGTTCGTCGTGGGTGTAGCCTTTGGCGATGGCCAGCTTGAGGTAGAACATGCGCTGGGAGTTGGGACGCATCAATTTCTCGCGCAGTTCCTCGTCGGCCACCTCGGCCGCACTGAAATCCTTGCCGTCGGCCCCAAAACCCGCGCGGCCGACCTCCAGCGAGCGCAAACCCTTTTGCAGCGACTCCTTAAAGGTGCGGCCAATGGCCATGGTCTCCCCCACCGAGCGCATCTGAGTGTCGAGTGCGTCCGGCGTGCTGGGAAATTTCTCAAAGGTAAAGCGCGGAATTTTGGTCACCACGTAGTCGATGGTCGGCTCAAAAGAGGCCGGGGTCTCGCGGGTGATGTCGTTGCGGATTTCGTCCAGACTGTAGCCCACGGCCAGTTTGGCGGCGATCTTGGCAATGGGAAATCCCGTTGCTTTAGAAGCCAGCGCCGAGGAGCGCGAGACCCGGGGGTTCATCTCGATTACTACCATGCGGCCGTCGGTGGGATTGACCGCGAACTGGATATTGGACCCGCCGGTATCTACGCCGATCTCGCGCATGATGCGGATGGCCGCGTCGCGCATGTGCTGATATTCTTTGTCGGACAAGGTCTGCGCCGGCGCAACCGTGATGCTGTCGCCGGTGTGGATCCCCATGGGGTCGAAGTTTTCAATCGAGCAGATGATGACCACGTTGTCGCGGTGATCGCGCATGACCTCCAGCTCGAATTCCTTCCACCCGAGCACCGATTCCTCGATCAGCACCTCGTCGATTGGACTTAGGTCGAGGCCGTGACTCACGATCCGCTCGAATTCCTCGGCGTTGTACGCCACGCCGCCGCCAGAGCCTCCCATCGTAAAAGAGGGGCGGATGATCGTCGGATAGCCCAAGTCGGCACGGTGCTTGTGGGCCTCTTCGAGGCTGTGGACGAAGGCCCCGCGAGGCATGGACAATCCGGCCCGGTCCATGGCGGCTTTGAAGAGCTCGCGGTCTTCGGCCATCTTGATGGCTTCGAGTGAAGCACCGATCAGCTCGACGTTGTGCTCGGCAAGGACTCCGCTTTCGGCCAAGGCCACCGCCGTGTTGAGCGCGGTTTGGCCGCCGAGCGTCGGCAGCAGGGCCTGCGGCTTTTCCGCCGCGATGATCCGCGCGCAAATCTCCGGCGTGATCGGCTCGATGTAGGTCCGGTGGGCAACCTCTGGATCGGTCATAATCGTCGCCGGATTGCTATTTACCAAGACGATTTCGTAGCCTTCTTCGGCCAGCGCCTTACAGGCTTGCGTTCCCGAATAATCAAACTCGCAGGCTTGGCCAATGACAATGGGACCAGAGCCGATGAGCATTATTTTTTGAATGTCTGTGCGTTTGGGCATGGAGTTTTAATGAGGCAAGGTCAAAGCAGGGGAAGCTGGTGGGGAGTTGTCGCGTGGGTCTGCGAGTGATTCGAGTATGTATCCCAGTCGGGGGCGTACTCGTCGGCCTGATCCCCCCATCCGAACCAATCTTTCCGCGGCCCTCGTGCAAACAACTCAATGAAAGGACCCGGGCTGCACGCCTCAATCAAACCGTACTGCTCGTCTGGCTTCCGGCTGTGTTCTCGCTTTTGCGAGACGATGATGTTTTCTTGGCTGCGCCCGGGCTGTAGCGTTCTGGCATTCTTGCCGCGGACGCCGAATAGGATCATCTCCGTCACGTTGCGAAAGTAGAATCCCACGCCCCGTCGGTCCGGCCCGCCGTCCTTTCGCACCTTGTACCAGATGATGTTCGTCTTGTAGTTGAAGCCCCAGCTATCCATGACCTCAAGGCCGTAAGGCAGCAGCGCGTTTGGCACCCACAAGTATAAATGCGCGGTTTCCGTCGCAATTAATTCTACCGGTAGGTCTCCGATCTCCTGAAACGACATCGTCGAATATCTCGCGAGACGTCGGTGCTCGGGTGCCATCTTCCCCGTTCGATTGTGAAACCGCCAAGGCGGATCGGCGAGAATGGTCGAAAATTTCCTACCGCCTACCGCGGCGAGTAAATCGTTGGCTTCGGTCATTTACTCATCCTCTACATATAACTTTTTCGAGATACCAAATACCAAGATGGGACAGCCGCCCCCGCCGCCCCCTTCGACTCGCGGAAGCAACTTGCTCATATGCGTCGTCGAAGCACCGTATGACGCGTCCCGATTCAGTGTGTTGAAAATGTCTTGCAGTTCATCACACCGCGTAACGATGACACCCACGCTGATCGCACGAAGTTCAAAAAGCAGTCTGAAGTTGTTTAAGTCCCTATCATAAAACGGATCTTTGTTGTTCCATTCTATTTCAAGAGCCACTCGATTGCGGAAACAGTCTATTTTGTGAGTTGGCGCGTCGCGGATATCCTCGTCCACTACGACTCTCGTCGAGAATTCCTTTTCTTCCCAGCTTCTTTCGTATAAATAACTGTCAATGAAAGACGAAATCGCGGACTTTCGGCCACCGGGATTCACTATCCAGCTTTTTCTGAGACGAAACTCCTGCAAAACCGCAATGATGTCGTTCCATTCATCGGGAAAGTCCTCGTTCAGTATCGCGCAGGCGTGCTTCCACTCGTGGACTTCGTAGCGCTCGCGGATGAAATCGGGCAATAAATCCGTAGTCATTAAGAATTAGAGCAACCTCGATAAAGGCAAATTTTGGTTACAGATTTACGCTGATTTGCGCTGGTGCCATATCTGCACAGTCCACAGTCCAAATTTCAATCTCTTCTTGACATAATATCGCAAAAGGCCGACTAGAACCCATCCCTGTCGGGCAGATGCAAGTGGTTAAAATTTTAAGTATATGAGGAATAAAAAGAGCGCAATTACAGTGATGAAGCCGGCTTGGAGCAAAAACTGGCCGTAGCGCTCCCAATCGTGGCCTTGACTGACCTTGAACTTGGGACGCGCCACTTCTTCTTGGAGATCTACCTGAAAACGCTGCTCGTTGATGAGGCGGACTAGATGGGGATCGTAGTCGGCAATGGCCTTTAGGACCATGCGCTTGCGGCGCGCGGCTTTTTCAGCGCAAGCCCGCTGGGCGTCTTTGGCCGCGACCTTGCCCAGATCGGAGGACTGGTCAGCGCTGCGAGTACTGGTCTTCTCGCGCGCCAAATTATCGGCCAAGCGGCTGAGCGCTTCGCGGCTTTTCACATTGTCCTGAATAACGGTATAGCAGGTATCGATAAAGCGGCTGAAATCCGCGAGGATCTCGTCTTCCGAAAGCCCCAGCAAATAGGACTCTTCGATCATTTCTTCAATGGCGTCTTTGACGTCGGCCATAAAGCAAGCCCTATAAATCCTGTTGGTTAAATGAAAAGCTAAGAAGCGCCCCACCGGCACTCCGTTTTCACTTCCATTTCCAGATTAAAGCATCGCTCCAAACATGTCAAGCGGACCGCGCTGCATCCACCATAGCCAAGGCGATTTCGTCGGCTATATCGCCCGCCCGCATCCCCCATTCCCCCAGCCGCTCGACCGCCCGATCCCCAGCCCGACCGTGGACATAGACTCCGAGGCAGGCCGCGGTTTCCGCATCTAGCCCTTGGGCGATCAGCCCGGCGATGATCCCGGTCAGCACGTCGCCCGACCCGGCCGTGGCCATGCCCGGATTGCCCGTGGAGTTGACCGCCACGCGCCCATCGGACAAAGCCACGACAGTCGGCGAGCCCTTCAACACGAGCGTCGCGCCAAATTCGCTGGCAAAGTCGCGGGCCACGGCCATGGGCGCAGCGGTAATCTGCCGCTTGTCCAACCCGCTCAAGCGGGCGAACTCGCCCACGTGGGGCGTGAGAACCAGCGGTGCCGAGCGGCCCTTTAGCACATCGGCCTGCCCGGCGAAAGCACTAAGCCCGTCCGCATCCAAAACGAGAGGTAGCCCGGTTTGCAACACCAACCGCCTCACCAATTCCTCGGTTTCTCGATAGCGCCCCAAACCCGGCCCCAAGGCCAAGACATCGGCCCGCGTCAACATCGCACGCACCTCGCCCAAGGCCCGCAGCGACAGGCAGCGCCGCTTGCGCACTTCGGGCAACGGCCGGGTCATCACCTCGGAGAGCTTGACTTCGAGAATGTCGTTGAGACTAGCGGGCACTCCTAGATGGACGCGGCCGGCCCCGCTCCTGAGCGCAGCATCTGCCGTTAGCGCGGCCGCCCCAGTCATACCCACCGAACCCGCGACCACGGCCACCGCCCCGCAACTTCCCTTGTGCTCGTCGCCGCGCCGGTGCGGTACGAGCGGCTCCAGTCCCTCGGCGGAAAGCAGCAGGGCCTGGGAAGCCGCATCGCGCAGAATAGGCTCGGGAAAGCCTATATTGGCCAAGTGCAGCGCACCGCAATGCGACCGGCCGGGATAGAATAACTGCCCGACTTTGGCCAAGCCGAAGGTCACCGTCAGCACGGCTTGCACGACCGCGCCGTGGACCTGCCCGGTGTCGGCCTCAACCCCCGAGGGAATATCCACGGCCACTACCGGCCTTTCGCAATGGGCCATGCGTTCGATGACGCGCGCTATAGCCGGACGGGGTGCCCCGCGCAATCCAGTCCCCAAAAGCGCGTCTATTACCAAGTCGGCTTCCCGGATGGCTGCGTCGAGCGGGGCCAAATCCTCGCCAAGTACTTCGACGGCACAGCCCGCCTGTTCACAACGCCGCAAGTGCTCGGCCGCAGCCCCTTGCACGTCCGCGCGGTCTGCCGCGAGGAAGACGCGCGCCGAGCCACCGCCAGCGCACAAGAGCCGGGCCACGGCAAACCCATCGCCGCCATTGTTGCCTTTGCCGCACAGGACCACGGCCTGCAAACCAGCCAAGCCGTCCCAGCGCGCCGCAATGGCCGCAACCACCTCTGCACCCGCTCGCTCTATAAGTTCGGCGCTAGAAATACCCGCCTCTGCGATCGTGCGCTGATCGACCGCGGCCATTTCGCGGCCCGTTACCAGTTTGGATAAGTCCAATGCTCAAGCCTCCCAGGGGCGGATCAGTTCGCGCAACCGACGCGGGGCTTCGCTGGGCAGCGGCTGGCCCGTGTACTTGGGCAAGAGTGCGCGAAAGCCAACGCTGATCCACAAGGCCCAAGCCGCCAAGCCGCCGCAGAACAACCCCAAGCCAGAAGCGACGCCAAGGCCCAAAGCCAAGCCTGCGGTTAGCAGAAAAACCAGCGAGAGTTTTACATTATCGACCGACAGGAGGAAGCTGTAGCGCACCGTGGACCACACCGATCCCTCTTGGGTAACCAGCACCGGAAAAACATACACCGCCACCATCCCCACCAGCAGCAGGAACCAGACCATCAGCCCGCCCAAAAACACCCCCAGCCAGCCGCCGATCCGCTGATAAAAGGCCACGTTGGCCAGCACCAGCGCGACCGCGGCGACCATCAGCAATCCCAACGCGAGGGCACGCCAAAAAAACGCGCGACCAGCCGCCCAGAAGTCTCGCAGGCCAAAGTCTCTACCCCGCGCCCAAGCGGCCCCAGCGGCGAAGAGCATGGCCGTGGCCGGTGCGCTCAACAGCAGGGTACCGGCTAAGACGGCAGCTCCCACCAGCCCCACGCCACCCAACCCAAACCCTACTTGCAAAAGCGCGTACGCCCCTGCGATCCAAGGCAGGCTCAACGCGCTCCACAGCAAGTTGTAGCCCACCAGACTACCTAAGCGGTCGTACGCCGTCCACAAGAAGCGTCGCAGGTTTTCGCTCAATGGGCCTCCAAACCGCGCAGCATAAACTCGGCGTACGTACGCGCTGTCAACGCCAAGTCGCGCACCCGCACGCGCTCATCCACCCCGTGAATGCGCTCGCCCTTTACGCCATAGCCAATACCGGGTAAGCCACCGTCAACTACAAAATAGTGCAGGTCTGTAAAGCCAGAGCTGAGCCGGTAGCCAGCGGCACGGCGGCGCACGGCTTGCACGGCCCGCGCAAAGGCTTGGGGCAGCGCGTGATCGGCATCGACGATGCAGGGTTCAATCTGCAAGGGTGCTGCCACGCGGCAGGGTGGCTCGGCGGCCTGTTCCACAGCGCGTTTCAGTTCGCGCTCGACGACCGCGAGTTGCTCGCCAGGCACTAAGCGGCGATCCAGCGAAAAGCGAGCATAGGCGGGCACGGTGTTGATCTTGTCGCCTTCCCCGCCAGCGAAGACACCACCGATATTGAGCGTGGGATTGCGCAACCGACCGTCGAAATCCACGTAGCAGCGCTGGGGTGCATTCAGTTTCCGTTTGTAGGCTTGTAACTTCTGCGTTACGCTGGCCATAGCTTCAAAGGCGTTGACCCCCTGTTCTGGACTAGAAGCGTGAGCGGCCTTGCCCGTCAGCTCGACCTCTAACCAGAGCACGCCATTGTGGCCACAGCCGACCTGCGTCCCGGCCGCCCCCTCGCAGACGACCGCGAAATCGGCATTCACCAGCCCCTCTTTTACAACCCATCCCGCGCCCAATTGGCCGCCGGTCTCCTCGTCGGCGGTAAACGAACACTCGATGTTAAAAGCCGGCTCAGCACCCGTTTCCTTGAGCGCCTCCACGGCCATCAACAACGCGGCGATTGCCCCTTTCATGTCGCCGGAGCCGCGGCCGTAGAGCGCATCGCCGGCCAACCCCGGCTCGAAAGGGTCGCCGAATTTCCACTGCCCAGCGCAGGGCACCACGTCGTAGTGGGCATTGAAATGCACGGTCTGTGACCGGCCAGCATCCCACCGGGCGATCAGGTTGTAGCGCGGGAACTCGTCCGAGCCGAGCACGCGGCGCACCTCTTGGTCTGGGACGCGGTGGACTTTGGCCTGCAGGTCCAAGCCCTGACAGCGCTCCAAGAGCGCATCGGTCATCGCTCGGTAGTTTCGCCCCGGCGGATTAGTGGTATCCACGCGCACAAGCGCCTGCGTGCTACCAATCAACTGCTCTTGGTGCTTTTCGATGTATTGGTGAACCTTAGCCTTCACACGTGATTCGCTCAGAACGTGGTCTCCTTGGTCGTTATGGGGCACCAGCGCGCTGCGGTCAAATGGTGCAGCAAGACGCCTTGGGCCTCGGGCGTGCCAATTTGTTGCAGGGCCGCCGTGCTGTGCCCTTGGACGTAGCGATTCTCATCGCTGAGAGCCGTGGCCAGCGCGTCTGTGGCCGCCGCGGCCGCCGGGCCGAAGTGGGCCAGCGCATAGGCGGCGTTGAAGCGCACCTGCTCGTCCTCGTCCGCCAGCAGCGCGGCCAACGCAGGCACGGAGGCTTCTGGACTCAGCTCAATGGTTCCGAGGGCCTCGGCCACGTTGCGCCGCACCCATGCGTCCGGGTCGTCGCTCAGTGCGCCCAGAGCCGCCACGGCCGCAGCACCCGCCCGCGCGCCCATGTCGCCCAGCGCGTACGCGGCAAAACCCCGCACATGTTCGCGCCCGTCGCCGAGAGCCGTAACCAAGGCGTCCACTGCTTCCTCCCCCACTGCAGCCAACGCATACGCCGCGTGTTCCCGCACGTGTTCGCGCTCGTCGTCTAAGGCTGCAATCAACGGGCCTACTGCAGCCGCACCTATTGCACCCAGCGCATAAGCGGCGTTGAGACGCACCGGCTCGGCTTCATCGCCCAACGCGCCGAGCAGCGCGTCCAGTGCGGGCGCGGCCTTTTCCCCCAACGCGCCGAGAGCATCGGTCGCTGCCAATCGTTGTTCTAACGTTCCGTTAAAGGACTCGATCCATTGCGCGATTTGCCCGTTGGCCCCGGCGCGACTTGAAGTGCCCGCGTGCCAATCCCATATCCGCGACCACACGACTCGATGCTTGCTAGAAGGCGTGGAGCCGTTGGCCGGCCACCCCGGAGCTTGGATGTTCCAAGTGGGCCGGCTCGGCTCGCTGAGACGGGTAAATTGGAACTTCATCATGTAGCGGTTGGCCGCCGTGCTGTTGGGCATGGCCCGGTGCCACAAGTCAAAATGCACCAAGGTGCAGGTGCCGGCCTCGCCGAGGACTGGCAAGTGCCGCTCGTCCTGCTCGTCGGCTGCGCGGCCATTGTAGTAATGCGTGCCGGGCATGACCGCGGTGGGGCCGTTTTCCAAGGTGACGTCTTGTGGGTAGTAGAAAATCATCACCCACCGATTGCGATGATAGCGCACCTTGCGATAGCCCCAATAGCTGTCCTTGTGCCAGCCACCGCCCTCGCTGCCGGCCCGATTGATGTGGCAGTGGCGGTGAGCGTGCATGACGTAATCCGACCCCACCACCGAAGTGAGGGCCCCGCGTACGACCGGATCGTCAAAGACCTGTTGCAACGCCGGGAGGCGGGGCAGAATGTTGTTGCCGGGATTGCCCTCCTTGGCAAAGACCTCTTCGGTGCGCTGGTAGATGTCTTGGTGGAGGGCGGCGGGCAGCGAGGATTTGAGCGTGAGATAGCCCTCGGCTATGAACTGCTGCATCTCCTCGTCGCCGAGGAGGTACTGAGGGTCTAACATGAGAAGTCTCCTGAGATGGATGGGAACAAGAACGATTGCGGCCAAAAAAGTATCGCTGGAGGGCGGGTATGGCAAACCTAAGATACGGGCCGTGCTGTCCCCCATTGGGGCAGCTTATCCAATAGGTGGCGCAACGCCGCCTCTGGCGTCATCTCGTCCATGTCCAACGTCACGTGGGCTTGGTCAAAGCCGCCTTGACGCTCGGCCAACAACGGCCTGAGTTCCGCCGTACTTTCGGGCGGTTGCAGCAGCAACGGATGCGGCCTTACGGCTTGGTGGCGCAGCTTCCAATAAGTGCTTGCCAGCGACAATTTGAGATACACCAGCGTCGCTTTGTCCAGTACCTGCTGGAGATTGCCCCTTTTGATCAGCGCCCCATCGCCCAAGACGACGATCCCGGGCGGACGAGTGGTCAGCGCTTGGGCGAGAAAGCGGTCTTCTAATTGGCGCAACGCCTCTATGCCCTGCGTCTGCACGAGGGCAACCAAGGACTGGCCGGCCGCGTGTTCGATCCAGCGGTCCACTTCGATGAGAGGCAGGCCGCTCAACGCGGCCAAGTCGCGGCCCAAGCCGTGTTGGTCAACACCGAGGAAGCCGATGAGGACAAGCGGACGCTGCAACAGAACCAGCGGCCCATGTTCGTAGTAACTCGACAAGGCGTTCACTGATTGTCTGGGCCGAGCCTGTGGCCCGCCCGCACTCCCGGCGAGTGTCGGCGGCCATTGTGCGACCGCTGACGCATCGCAAAAGTCAATACGCCACCCCCACTAGGCGAGCAGCGGAGTTGTCGTCCCCCGAATCGTCATCTACCTCAATACGGGCGAGGTAAAGGCCCGGGGATACCAAAGTTCCCCCTGCGTCCCGTCCGTCCCAGACAAGGCTATACAGCCCATTCGCCATATTGCGCTTCTCAGAAAGACGCCTCACTTCCCTGCCTGCCAAGTCGTATAAATACACCGTTACTTGCCGGGCTACATTGACTTTGAGCACGGCAAACGAAAAGACAGCCGCGTCGTTGATGCCGTCGCCATTGGGGGTAAAGGTGGCGGGCTCTACCTCGATTGTCCCGATCTGCCCGCGGCGGGCAGTCGTCAATACTGTCAACCCCTCACCAGCGGCTAATTCATCTCCTACCGGATTCGCTGGGTCCACCCTCTGCCAGTTATCCGCTTGCGTCGAGCGCCCAACTTCGGCTGCAAAAGTGGCACCGCTCAGGAAAACGCGCGACGAAAAAGAGATCCGCACGATATCCGCACCACCTCGCCTCAGTATTCTTGGCAAGCCGAGTTGCAGCGTGTCGCTTGCCACCTTGGTCAAGTCCAACTCCTCCCCTGCCCCATTCTCAAAACGGCCTTTTGCCACCTCGGCAAATACTTCCTCGTTTCCGGCGGCAAATTCGCTTTCGTCTCCCAAGCTCACTTGGCGCAGTTCGATATTCGCTCGCGAAGGCGCTACGAGACGGATGCGGTCGAATCCCGGGTCTTGAGCGGCGAAAGAGGGGCGGATAAAGAGGTCGAAATCCGTGAGCTCGCCACTGGGAACATTCCGCTTGGGCTCTATCTCCCCAGCGATGCGCTCCACTAGCGGCGCTGTGAAATGGATCTGGATCGACTCTAGGCTGGCGGCCTCGGCCGCGTCTTCACTGAGCAGTCTCGCCTGGATCATCATATAGCGCCGGGGATTGGGGGAACGTATGACTTCGCCCGGTTTGACATAGACTTGACTCCAGTTGCTCCAGCCCGGTCCCGGCAGGAACTCGGTAAGGATGTCCCCCTGGTAGAAAGACGGTTGCTTCTCGTATTCTTCTTTGTTTGCTACCTCCGTGCCATCTTTTTTGAAATAACGGTTTACTTCGCGCAGATCGTTTCCCGTGCGAGTGCGAACTTCTACCGCCGTGCCCGAGGGGGTGTCGGCTTCCCAGTCGATGGTCGTCAGCGTCTTGGAACTCCCCAAGTCAATGAGATCGGAAGTCATCTCGAGGATCGGCAAGTGCCCGTTGGCAAAAACTTGGATTTCGGTCACCGTGCTCAGTATCCGGTGCCCTTCATGGGCCCTAGTGCGGCGGGCAATATCTAGGTTGCGGAATTCCAGAAAGCGCATCGGACGCGGCTCAAAGTGATCCTCGAACAGCCGCGTATTCTGGTTTAACTGCCGCGTCTCACCACTCAATTCCTCCCAGATCAAACTGCCATCGGGGGCTAGCGAGCCGTCCGAACCGCGCAACATATAGCCAATCAGGTTTCTGCCTCCGACGCGGGTAATGATGCGCACGGCATGGACCGTGAAGTGAGAGCCCAGATTCACGTTCAACAGACCCCACTCGGCGGTCTCTCCAGTGGGAAAATAAACCATGCCCTGCCACTCGGTGCGCACGTTGCCGTCAACGGCAAGTTCGGGCGAAGAATTGGGATTGACATCGTGTAAATTGCCGCCGCGCTCTACGATCCCCAAAGCAATGTTCTCGCCTATAGTCCACACCTCCACCTCGGCGAGTTGGGGCCGTTCGCGGCGGAAATAGCGCACCCCGCCCTGCTGCTCAAGTGGCAACTGGTCGTAGCGCTCGGCCGTTACTAGACGCTCTTCACCGGCGATTTTCCAGACGTATTCCACCGCGCCTTGGTTCTCTGCTGTCAACGCCTGATACTCCTCGGCAGAAAGCTGTTGCGCTCGCTCGCCATTGGTGGCCATGGCCGCGACGCGCAGGTACTGCACAATGCGGCCGGTCCACTCTGCTGTATGGGTGCCCAGTGGTGCGAGGTCGAACTCAAAGACTCGCTGGTCGCGATTGGGCTGGGTGGTGCCGCCAACTAGGGTATAGTCCAAAGCACCGCTGCGATCGGCTGTGCCAAAGGGGTTTTGCCCCCCTGCCGAATGCACCCTGAATTGCAGGAACGGATCCCCTTCTTCGGCAAAGCGCACGACGACCTTGGTGGCCGATACCAGACGGCCAAGATCAACCTCCAACACCCAGTCCCGCAGGGGATCGGCCGGATCCGGCTCCCAAGCCGTAGCCGAATCTGCGTCAATGGCCCGCTCGGCTAGCTGCGGATTTGAACCAGCCCTTTTGATCCCGCCGCGCGCCAGCAGCGTGTTATTTTCATCTTGGAACGAATTGGCATACTGATCGCGCAGGCTGCCATCAATGGGATAGCTGAAGTCGGCCGCATTCAATATGGCGTTGTGCGGGACTTGTATGAATCTGGACTGCACCGAGCCAGACGGCGTTATGGTCACCATATCGCTCGGGAACTCCCAAGCCTGCCAATGCGCTTGGGTCCGCACCTCCACCCGGTCCGCACCCAAGCTGTAGCCCTTCGACTGGGCCCATGCCCCGTTTAGAGCCATAGGAAGAAAAAGGGCGACAAAACAGAGCGTCGAGTACTGTGCAAGTAAACGGTCTCTCATAACCTATTGTCCTATAGCCATCCTAAATGACTTGAACGATTCGATATGCGGATCGCCTTGCAGGTAGGGGCGAGCGAGCGAGCGCCCCTACAATTCGGCTTACTAACCATCGCCCTTGATCGGGGCTTCCCGTGCATGGCGCTGCAGGAACGTGTCGGGTAGGGCCGCCGCCAATGCGCTGTCAGATACGGCGATCCGCTCTTTGTACTTGTCCAGCAGGTCATCGATCAATTCCTCAAAAAGTTGCTCTCGCTTCTCTCCGCGCACCAAAGCCCGCGCCTTTTTTTCGACTTGAAAGAAGGGAGATACTTCCCCTCCTTGGCGGTTGAGAACTCTGAAAATGCTGTATCCGCCTTCAACGTGTACCGGGCCAGTAATTTTGTTGAGATCGGCCGCTTTTACTGCTTTGAAGAGCCTCGGCAGAGTCAGCCGCTCGTACTCGCCCAGATGCATCAAGCCGTCTTCTTCCTGCATACCTTGGCGGATGGTGTGCTTTTGGGCGAGCGTTCCGAGGGTCGCACCTTGTTCGATGGTGCGCAGCAAACCAATGGCTTCCACCTCGGTCTCGACCAGCACCTCAACGACAATGTATTGGGCCGGTTCTCTGAACAAATCCTCATTGTCCTCGTAAAAATCCCTGGCTTCTTCCAAGCTCGCCTCGGATTGGTCAATGACCTCTTCCTGGCGTAGCTGTTTAATCATGAATTCCGTGCGTATTTCCTGCCATCGCTGTTGTCCAGCCGCCATCTCCTCTAACCCGGCCCGCTGCGCCGCCTCTGCCAACAGCACCGGCCCCAAGACCAGCTCCCTCGCTGTATCAACCACCTCGGCACTGTCCCGTACCCCCCAGCCGGACAAGGCCCGCATATCCCCCCACAGAGCATTGAGGTAATCTCCCACAGAGACCCGGCCCGCCTTATAGGTAAAGAGGGGCTGGTCCGCCTCCTCGGTGGTCAGATGAGCGAGTCGCAACCGGGTGTGGAGTGCCGCTTTATTCAATAGAAGCTCCAATCCCTCTGGCACTAGCTGCACATCCAGCTTGCGGATGAGCGACGCGATTTCCGCTCTTTCCTGCTCTAGTCGCTTGCGTTCGTAGAGCATATTGAGAATCTGCTGTCGTTTTTCTTCTAACGACACGGGTTGGTCCTGGAGGAAACGCACGATTTGGTAGCGCGTGCCCATGGGCAGAATCGGCGATAGCTGTCCAATCGGCAGACTGCGAAACAGCTCGTCTGGAATCTGCAACCTGCGGGCCTGCTCCAGATCGATAAATCCCAGTACGCCCCCCTGGGAAGCCGACCGTTCGTCTATGGTATGTTCGGCGGCTAGTTGGGCAAAATCCCCGCCCGCTGCAAGTTGCTCATAGATTTGCTGTGCGGTGCTGTCCTCTTCCACCAGAATGCCCGCCATCTGGCGCTTGCGGTCTAGACCACTGTCGGCGAAATAGGCGCGTACCTCCTCCTCGGAAACCTGCACGTTGGGCACCAGTGCGATCTGGCGATAGGTATCGACCAAGTGCTGACGCCAGTACTGCATCGCCTTAGTCTGGACCACCTGGGCGGTATCCAATCCCCGCTCTTTGGCCTCCAGTACGATCAGGTACTTACCTAGCAGACTGCGCAAGTAGCGCTTCCGCGCTGGGTCGTCCTGTCCCGGCAGGCGCAAAGACTGGGGCATCTGGACGACAAAATCGCGCATCTCAGCAGCCGAGATAGACGTGGAATCAATGCGCGCTACCACACCGGGTTCGAGGACGACCTCCGCACTCGGAGAACACGCCGCGAGACTCCACATGAGTACCAACCCGCATCCTTGCCAAGTCCATGGTTTTCTGTGTCTCATATCTTCTATCAGTACGCCAGAGCGATAGACCCCAGTCGCTCCTCCCGGCCACTACCCGCTTCTACCACGACGCGGTAAATGTATAGTCCTGGATCTACCAATTCGCCTTGGTCATCCCGTCCGTCCCAAGCAGTCAGATAGAGCGCACTGCCCCCCTCTCCAACACCCAAGGTTCGCACTCGGTTTCCCGCCAGCGTATAGATTTCCGTCTCAAGGGGCACGACATCGGTCAGACGCAGTAACGTATAGGAGAACTGCACTTGGTCGTTGATGCCGTCGCCATTGGGTGAAAACGGGTTGGGCACCACCTGTACGGCGCTGAGCAGACTGCCCTTGAGCGGCGTGCGAACACTCAAATCATCGCTCAACAACTCGTTTATGGCATCCCCGGGCATCACGCTTTGGGGCACTTCGTCGCTGTCCGCATCCGACACGGCACCGTTGAAGGCCGTTCCATAGTTGAAGACCCGGGCGTCGAAATCTACTTCTAGCAACGTCTGATCTTGATCGATGCGATCAAATTGGACGGCAAACTGGTGGGGATCTGTCGGATCGAAACTCGGGGTAAAATCGACCACTTCGCGGTCGATGCGCACCTCGTGGATGGCCTCCAGACGGGCGGATGTGCTTACCTCGAAAACATTGAAACCCGCTTGATCCTCCTCCAGTCGGGCTCGCACCGCATAGGTGAACCGCACCGGATCGGCCGACTCCACAAAAGGAGGGTAGATTTCGCCAATCGCCTCGGAGACTACAGGTGGTTGGGAAAACTCAAAAAACAGCGAATCGATTTGTCCCCCCGCCAATCTGGCAGAGAAAAAAGCGACGTGTAACTGCACATACTGCCGGGGGCTGGGAGAGCGAATCTGGATGCCGGCGAGTCCGTCCGCATACTCATAGGTGTGCCATACGCTCCAGTTTTCCAAATCCTGGGTAATGCTCCCTCGCACATTCTGGGGCATGGCTTCATAATTTTGGCGGCTCATGGGCTGGCCATTGGCCCCGAATGGCACTTCCTCTCCACCCACCCCGGTCTTGCGCCAGTAAACCTCGGGCTGGTCATCGCTGCCGCTGCGGCTCTGGATGACTATTTTCGCTTCTAAGTCGAGTTGGCCGTTCCACCAAATGCGTCCCAAACTGGATGCTCGCTCCAGATCGATCGGGTCGGACAGAAATGAGGCTTGGGGAACGAACCCCTGACCGTACACCTCAAACTCGGCCACTTCCCAAGTCTCCCCCACTTCCAAGGGATGGAGATAGACGTGGCGTGCTATCTGGGGTTCGATATCCAGTTCTACTACTGGACTCAAGTTGTCCTTCTCGTCGTGAACCAAGGTCCAGATGAGATTTCCTTTTTCGTTTTTACTCTCTTCCCTGCCGTCGTTGATAGAAAGCCTAAACTGGCGGATCTTGTGCCCCGGATGATCAGCACGGGTTGCAAAACGAACCCCTTCGATGGGGAATGGTGCCCCCAAGTCGAAGAACATCGGCGTAGTATAGAAAAACCCAGGGCCGCGGAAGAAGTTGATGCGCGGCGGATGCACAAAGGCCGTACTAGAATCGCCATCTACTACCAACACGCGCTCTGCTAGCCAATTGGCCGGCAGGGTGTAAATGCTCACCAAGCTGGTAATGTCGCCATTTCGCTCGCCCATCGAGGCAATCAGGTTCTCGCCGCTTTCAGCGCTGAACGGGCGGATGGCCCCCGGCACTCTTGCCACATCGATGAAACTCAGAGTGCCGCTTTCACTCCAAGGGGTTCCGGCGTGGCCCCCCAGTTGGTAAAATTGGCGCGCCTCGGCCCGATAGCCCGCTCCCATCCCCAACGCGGTCAGGACTACGATCAGCACCTGTTTCACCCAGTGCCTCCTTTGCTTGGTCGCCAACTAAGAGAACGGCGGGATTTACAGTCACCCGTAAATCCCGCCTGAAACGATCCTCCAACTTCTACGATACAGGCAGTCGGGTCGGCCTTATCAGAAGGAGGACTTGATCTGGCCCCAAGTGCTGGCCTCGACTCCAGTAGCCCCGGCCTCGGGCAACCCCTCTTCGATGGGTGCCAGCAGATAGTCGCCGAACTGGTCGGCATCCCTAGAAGCGCCTACACCACCAAAACCAGACCAATAGGCATCGTCGTAGGAGCCGGGATCGGCATCCTTGTCGCCCCAGTTGACCTCTATACCGACAACGGTGCCTTCGACCCAATTGTGTTGAACACTTTGGTCGGCACCGTCGGGATGGATGTCGTCAAAGGGTACAATGGAGTACTCACCGAACATTTCGGCTGGCTCTTGGGTATCGACGTTACCGCGAAGAAACTGGCCGGCCCACTCCACGTACGGGGGCTGGCCCGCCCAAGCTTTGGTGCCATCGATAATCCGGGTATAGTAACCGGAAGAGCTGAAAATTGGGCCGGCCAAATCGTAGCGTTGAGCTTGGGCACTGGCCCAGCGGGTCTCGAAATCATCTCCCTGGTCGAAGCCGCGAAAGATGCCGCCGGAGTGGTCCCAATCTGTGGTCGTCGACCACTTCTCGGTGTTGTTGATATAGTCGTCGGCAATCCAAGCTGAAAAATAGGCCTTGCCGTCGTTGATGTTGTAAGCCCAAATGAGCGAGGCATTGAAGTCGCTCAAATCCATGGGTGCGCCGAACTGGTTGAACATGTTTTCGGCTTTGATCTTGTACACATCGCTGACAATGTCCCAGTCCGACATATCGCCGTCCAGCACTGGTGTCAGGTGATCTGGAAACTGGAACATGAACTTCATCTCCCCTTGGTGGCCAAAAGCCGAGCCGACCATGAGAGCCGATACCAGTAAAGCAATTGATATCTTATTGATCCTCTTCATTGCAATACCTCTTCTTCAGTTAGTGAGTGAGTACGGGTGTTTTTGCTACCCCAATCGGGGCTGAAACGACGACCGTTTTTCTCCTCCTTTCGCCTGCTAACAGATCGCCATGTTATATCACTGCAATCTCAGTGATCCAATTTTGCGAGAGTCAAGCCTCCTAGCGTTCCAGTCCGGCATAGGCCGTCATGAATATCTTGCTAGTCGTGCTAGGGGGCAGATTTTCAAATGTCAGTTTCTGCAGGCGAAATCCCGTCTGTAGATGGAGCCTGTAGCCCAAGTAATCCGAGGAGTTATTAAATTGCACCGCGACGATGCGACTGAAGGAATCCGGCTCCAAGTCGCGACTGACTGGCATCCCCTCTTCATCGTCGCGAAACTGCTCAAAATGGGACAGCTCTAGTCCCAACTCGACGAGCGTATGGGAGAGCAGTGGAATGCGGGCAATGAGAAAAAGCGTCTCGGTCAACTCGCGGCGCTCTGGGTCGCGCTGGCGCACGGGGCTCTCGCGTAAAAATTCGCTCTTGAAGCGCGGCTCAAGTTCGATATTTCGCACGGGGAAAGTGTAATCGGCCTTGTTGATGAGACCGACAAAGCTGGCCGTGCCGCGCAGGTCGCGCTGCTCCCGGCGCTGGTTGTAGATTTCAGTCTTGAATTTGTTGATTACATTCAGGTTCCCTACGAGCGTGAAATCGAACTGTACATAGGAAGTGTTGATCCAGGTGTCTCGGGCCGGGAGTACATCGAAAACGCGCTGTTGAGTACCGCGGGAATTAGACGGCTGCACCCACTGGAAGAGGTTGTCGGGAATGTCGTCTTCGACCAGCTTGAAATTGTCGAACACCCGCAAACGGCCCAACTGGGCAAAATCCCTTTCGTAGGTGAAGAGCAGGTACGTGGATTCGTTTTTGCGATCCCCCGCCAGCAGTCTTTCGCGCAAACGACCGATGGTTAGCCGGGCCTCGGGGCCGATGTGGGTTCCCGCGTACATATTGTAGCCCCGGTGGTCGCGTCCGTAGGGATAATCGGGTTCTTCGTCGTTTTCAAAGCGGTCGATCCAGCCGTTGTTGTTCATGTCAACGCCAAAGAGGTATTCGGGCCTATCGGCGTGATAGCGCAGGAAGGGCTCTTCGTAATCGGGAATGAAGTTCTGGCGATCCTCCGTATCGTTCTGGTTGAAATCCGAGACGAAATCATTGTTCTCGTCAAAACCCGGAAAGACCGCATTGTCCGACAGCATACTATAGCGGTTCCAGTCTGGCCGGCGATCTTGGTCATCGTTGTCCTCGACGAACTCGTAGATATAGGATATTTCGTCTTCGTAATCGATTTCGTCCTGTCCCCGAGTACCCGCTAAGAAGCTGCGGGTAGAATAGTCCGCGTCCATGCTGTAGCCTTCTAAGAAGGCGAACCAAGGATAGGATGCCTTGGACAGGTTTAACATCCATGCCTGGGCGTCATTAACCGCCTTGCGATGATCCTTTAGATTGAGGTTGGGGTACTGGCGGTACTGCTTGTTGAAATCGTACTCCCCGTAAAAGTCAAAACCCCAGACCTTGTTGGCCTCGAAGGTGACGCCAAGGATGGTATTGGCCGTGGGCAGACCGTAGTCGAATTTCAACAGCCGCTGGTTGGAATTGTCGCGGATATTGTCATCGGCCCGTTCGACCAGCAAGAAGACGGGCTGTGAATCCCGGTTCGTCTGCCGGTCGGACGTGATTTCCACCTTGTAGTCGTTGGAGATCACCAATTCAAAGAATACTCTTTCAATAGTCGTAGGATCGGGCCCGGTGTACAAAGGGTCCGTAAAGTCGTAGGTGAGGGTAATGCGCTCGTCCCCGTCCGCAGCTAAAAACCCCACCCGTTGGAACCCCCCTTCGCGTATGGGCTCAAATCCTATGGCACTGCCTCTGAAAATGTTGCCGTCCACATCCTCAATGATGATTTCGTCGTCGAACAGGGCCGCCCCACCCACTCCGTCTGCGGGCGAGTCGTCCGACAGCCGGATAATGATGCGGGATATAGGCAGCGCATTCTGGTCGGTGGTCAGGGCCCCGCCCGTGAAAGGGTTGCCGGTGAAATCGTCAAATAACGTCTGGCCTTGGAAGGCGGTCACATAGGTCGCCCCGACCCGGACGAAGTCGCCGACCTGAACGATGCCCCGCCCACCCAGTAAGTTGGTGACGCTGGTCTTCTGATCGGGGATATCCAAAGAAGTGGCCACGGCCGGCCGACTGGGGCGGGCCAGTAGGAGAGTGCCCAGGTACTTGTCGGCGGCAAAGTCCCACTGAATGCCGTTGAACGTGGGTTTAGAAAAAGTCATCGGCGTCAACGTAGTGCGGATCTCATCGCCAATCGTGATGCTGTAGTAGTATTGTCCCTTGTGATCCGAGGAGACGGCTACTTTGCTGAACCATTGGTTGAAACGGTTGGTTTTGAGGATACTGCTGCCGAACTGCCGGGGGCGATCTTGCTGCCAATCGTAGATCAACCAGCCTCGGGTGACTAGATTGCCGAAGAAATCGTAAAAGAAATCGCCTTCCAACGCGGTGTCCACATAGCGCTGATAGGGCTCGCGGGCGTAGTTGGAGTACTCCCACTGTCTCCACTGGTACTCCTTGTACAGTTCTTGGGGGACGTACCATTTGCGCACTGCCGGATCCAGCGCATCGAATAGTACCCCCGGTCCTTGCGGGGAAAAGTCCACCTTCCCACCCTGCTTCACCCTACCCATGCGCGAGTCGTACGCTTGGGCACCAACCAGCGTCGGCGCACTCCAGCTTAGCACGCAGAGAACAGCACCTACCACAATCAGATAGCGCTTGTGCAAAATCCCTCTCCTCACTTGGCTAACACCTAGTACACCACGGACACACTGTTGAACCGCCGTTCAGTCTCCCGGTCAGAGCGAATTTTCACTACCGCCAAGTAAATACCCGGCGGCACTAGGCGGTCATCATCGCCGCGACCGTCCCACTGTAGCTGGACGCGGCCGTTTTGGACTTCTACCGAGTTGAGCCGCCGCACGCGGCCACCAGTCAAGTCGTAGATACTTACCTCGCTCGGCGATGGTTCGAGCAAATGCTGCACCGCATAGCTTATTTCCGCCACGTCATTGGCCCCGTCTCCATTGGGGGTGAAGGTCCGCGGCTGGATTGCCAGCGGACCAGCCACCCGCGAGCCCACGGGAATCCGCACCAGCAACTCGTCGGTATCCTGTTCGGCTGAAGCATCCCCGCCCTCGGTCTGCAGCGGCACCTGCACGCTGGCATCGGCAAAGGCCCGCCCTTGGAAACGCGTACCATAGCGGAACACGGCCGCATCAAAGACAATTTTCAACAGGGTGCCATCGGCGTCGATCAGCGGCAAGTTCAGGGCAAAGTGGTCGTCCTCCACCGCCTCAATGGAGAACGATCCGACGCGCAGGGGCAAAGACACGCCGGCCAGATCGCCGCCGAACTCGGCTCCAGCTAGGCGATTGCCCGCCCCATCTTGGATTTCTACCGAATGGAGAGCCGCGATGCGGGCCGGGGTTTCGATTTCAAAGCGCGTGAATCCCGGCCGGCCCGTAGTATTGGCGACGCGGGCGAAGTACGTAAAAGTCGTCTGTTTGCCAATCTCGGTCCGCGGTGGTCCCACCTCGGCGACGATGCGATCAACCGGGGGCCGTGCGAACTCGAAGCCCAAGTCGGCGACAGCGCGGCTAGCATCCAAGCTCAGATTGGTGAAATCGATGCGGAACTGGAAGTAACGCCGTGGGGCTGGCACCGTTAGCTGGGTGCCATTGTCAACCAATTGCCACTGGACCCAACCGTTGTCCGTATCGGATTTGACGGGCCCCTGCTGGTTTTTTGCCAGTTTTTCAAAGGCTTCCTCAGTCAGCGTGTTGCCCTCGCTGTCGGTGGGCACGTATTCGGGCTGTCGGCCTCCCACATTGGCATTGCGAAAAAAGACATCGGGCGTCGTATCCCGCCCGCTGCGCACGCGGATTTCTAGCTTGGAATCCGCGCTATTGCCCGCAGTCACTTCGCTCCAAGCGATGCGCCCCCAGACTACCTCTTCGCCCAGATCTAGCACATTGGACACATAGCTGGCCGTCGGTACGAACCCTCTACCGTACACCTCTATCTCGTCAACTTCAAATCCGAGGGTGGTAATCGACTTGAGTTGCAGAAAACGGACAAATTGGGGGTTGATCTGGGCATCTACTTTGGCCTCGCGGTTGTCTGGATCGCGCTGCACTGGCGAGGTAAAAATGGGCTGACCACTGGCATAAAGGTTTTGCGGCAAGCCGTCGTTGAGGAACAACTCATACCCTCGCATGAATTCGTTGCCAAAGGGAAACGACTCCGTCATCCTCGGATAGAACACGATGCGGTCCACGCCAAAGCGCGCACCAAGGTCAATGCGAATGGTGACGCCATTGTTGCGCACGATGCGACCGGCCACGAACTTGCGATCAAAAGCCACTCGGTGGTCGCCATTGAGCATGCCCTCCAGTTGCTCTGGACTTTTCTGACTGGCATCCAGCCCTGGGACATCTATAGAGCCTCCCCGCTCGAGAACGCCGAGCGAAATGTTGAAATCAGAGCGCAAGCGCAGCGGCATGATCCAGTTTTGCAGGGAATCTAGGCCAACGGTGAACACTTTTTCACCGTTGGCGTCCTCGATCGTTCCCAGTTGCTCGACAAAATCGATCACGCCCCCAGGAGTTGTGCCAGAATCGCGCCAAGGACGTTCGTCGCTGCCGACCGTAAAAACATCCTGCGCGCTGGTCGAGCACACGGACAGCAGCAAGAGGAGGATTGGCAGAGGAGGGACTATATGCAACGTTTGCAGTAGCTTGAAAAGGAGGCCTGTAGGACGATATTCCATGGTGAGAACCGATTCTTCAATAGTGACCGAGCCACAGGTTGTTACAATCTTGTTACAATTTGTAATATACGTATTAGATGAATCAAGAAAAATCTGGGGCCTAGCATAGTCAAACGTCGAGCGGTGCCAACCAGACCAAGGTCGCCCCCCAACCCCCGCCACCTTCCCCTGCCAAGCGGAATGACTCCACTTCAGGCAAGCGGCCCAAAATGGCATGCACTGAGCGCCGCAACTGGCCCGTGCCCTTGCCGTGAATGACGCGCACCTGCAAAATGCCCGCTTGGCGGCAGGCATCCAAATAGTCGGGCAACAGCTCTTTGAGGTCGCGCGGATGGAAGGTGTGCAAGTCTAGCGTGCCGTCGATGGGCACTTCCACCGCTTCAGGCTCTTCCCAATCTTCTTCAGTCATAAGTATTAGTGGCCAGTGGCTAGTGACCAGTGGTCAGTGATTCGTGCCCATAGGGTGCGGGGAGGCCTGACCACCAACCACTGTTCACTGTTCACTGATTTTAGCGCGGAGTTCCGTAGAGCTGATATCCATCCTAAAGGGCACCGCCGCGAAAAGGTCCGCGTATTTTCCGGGTACATCCATATCCGCTAAAGTTCGGTACGCATCTCCATCCACCCGTCCAGCTACCCAAAAGCGACAGCCTCCAGCGGCAAATTCCTCCAAGGCCGCGGCCACGCCCTGCTCCCCTTCATCATAATACTGGCCCTGCAAAAGCCGCACGGCCGTATCGTACCCCAGCGCAAAATGACAACCGCCAAAGAGCCGGGCCTTCTGCAAAAAGGTCGGCGACCGCGTCATCACCACCGGAAAGCGACCGCGCATCTGCTTCAAGCGCCGCTCGACCTCGCTCCTTTGCAGAGGCGGCTTATCGACATTTTCAATGGACAGTTCCAAGCTCGGTTGGCGGCCACTTAGCTGTCCCGCCGCAGCCACGAGCCGCTCGTGGCCCTCGTGCAGCGGATTGAAGGACCCGGACAAGAACAGACGCTGCCCGCGCTCTACCTCGGGCGCAATCACCCCATCGGAACGCATTTCGACGACGTCCAACTCGCCCGCAAACAACAAGCCCAATGGATCGTCCAGCGTCAGTTCGCTCCGCGCAAGATGCGCGTAGTTCGGCAGCGATGCACCGGCGACCGGGCCGCCGCAGGCCTCCACTATGGCCTCCAAGGCCAAGCGGCTCAAGACCTCCTCTTGCGCCAAGCGGTCGGCTGCCCCCTTCTCAAAGCGCAGAGTGTACAAGCGATAGGCGCACTCCAAGCGCAGCGCGATACAGCCCCGATCCGCACCGCGCCGCGGCCTACTCGTCGCCAAAGCCGCACTACAGCCCACGCCGATGCAGCCCTGCCCCGGCTCGGCAAAGGAAGTGGCCCGCACAAAGGCCCGCCCCGCCATATCCCGCGCCGTTTGCTCGTTGGCCCCATGCGGCCCCGCAAAAGCCAAATACGCCGCTAGCGCTTGCTCGCTATAGGGCACTTGAGCTTCGACGATCGCACGCGAGGCCCCAGGGTGGTTCAAGAGCCAGCTAATGAGTTCGCTGCCCCCACCAGTGGTCGCCAAGGCCAGCCGGATGCCGCTGTGCAATACGGCTTCGACCTGCGCCCAGATGTCGTCGGAGACGCGCAAGCCGCTTCACCCGGTGAAGAAGTCAAAAGCACCGCGCAGGCCCCAGCCCGTGAGGAAGACGCCGCTGATCAAGTTGATCACCCGCAAAGGCCACCCCATGCGCAGCGGTGCTGGCAAGAAGCGATGGTCGGTCCACACCATCAGCAAACACCACAGACCGCAAGTGAGCACTCCGCCGAAGATCGCCGCTGGCGTCACAATCGCCACCGGGTTGCCGCCCATCCACATAATGGCAACGCCGCCAATACCGCAGTATCCCACCACCCACGGCCGTATCCGGGCAACGGGCGCCTCGCGCACCCGCCGGACGATGGGCCGCAAGCACTCGTGGGTGGTGCGCGTATAGAGTTCGTACGCGGCCATAATGGTGCCAAAAAACGCGGTAAACACGCCTAGTTGATACAGATAGACCAAGGCCGGATGCAGGAGCGTGAGGAAATCGGCCTGCACCGACAGGAGCTGCATCCCCTCTGGCACAATGTGCTGGGGACGAAGCACGGCCGCGCCGAGCACCACAAAGGCCATGGTAAAAATCACCACGCAAGCAAACGACACCCCGGAGTCCACCAATGGCCCCCGCAGCCAACCCCTACCCCGGGCGATATTTTCATCGTCGGATGCGATGGCCACGCCTTCCTCGCCAGCCTCCACCTTGCGGCCCAACAGACCCCAAGCCTTCTCCCGCAACATGCCGATGTAGCCAAAGTAGTCCTGCGTGCCGCCGCCGATCGCACCTAAGTAGGTGCCCAACTCCACCCAAGCCGAGCGCGCCGCCACCGCCGGATACTTGCTAATCAGCCAAGGATCATACGCGGGCATAGTCGGCACAATAGAACCTATCAGCATCGCCAGCCAGTCGGGCCGCGCGGCCGCGGCAGCCGTCAGGATCGACAGCAGCAGGACACCTACTACCACCGTCTGAAATTTCTCCAGCGCGCCATAGCTTTGGATCATGGTAATGGCGATGGCCAAAGCGACAAAGGCCGTGCCCCACACGCGGGGATCGCCCCATATCGCCAACCCCTCAACACCCAAGATCCACACCACCAGCCCGCCGAGCATCTTGGGCAAACCCGACAGCCACAGCGGGAAGCAAAGCAGGGTCAGCACCGCCATAACCCACACCACCCAGCCCTGCGGTCCAGGCAAAAACTTCCAGCGTTCGAGCGGATGTTCCCCCGTCAGGGTCATGTAACGCGCCGCCGTATAGACTTGAACGAACTTCATCAAGCCGCCGCCGATAAAACACCACAACAGGGCGTAGCCGAACACCGCCCCGCCCCGCGAGGCAAAGACCGTCTCACCGCTGCCTATTGTCACCGAGGCGATGATGGCTCCCGGGCCAAAAATCCGCAGCATAGCCCCCAAACCGCGCGCCTGCATGTCCTCGCTGAGCGCGGGATAACGCCGCTCCTCACTCATGGGAACAACTCCTCTTTTGCCGGTGGATCGCCCATAATATCGCGCCAGCTACTGCTTGTCAAACATCGGTAGCACAGCCATATTTTTTGCGAGAGCCATCCCATGACCATCGCCAAAGCCATCGTGCCGGTCGCCGGCCTCGGCACCCGCCTCCTGCCCACGACCAAATCCCTGTCCAAGGAAATGCTGCCGGTGGGTCGCCTGCCGGTCGTCCACCACGTCGTCGAAGAGCTAGCGGCCGCTGGCATCCGCCAAATCCTCTTCGTCACCGGACGCAACAAAGGCGCCATCGAAAATCACTTCGACGACAGCAGCGCGGGCTACCGCGAGCGCGGCATCGAGTTTTTCTTCGCGCACCAACCCCCGCCCCCTGGCACTGGTACTGCGGTCGCCACTGGGGAAGCCTTTGCTGCCGACAAACCTTTTGTCGTGGCCTTTGGCGACAGCATCGTGCGCACATCCAGCGGTCGCCCCCTGCTGCAGCGGATGATCGACTCCCACCTGCGCCATGGCGCCGCCTGCACCATTGGCGCGTACGAAGTGCCCGAAGAGCAGATGCACCACTACGGCATCTTGGTCCCCGAAGTTGCAACAGCCGCAGATTCCAAGCTGACCGCCATCCTCGAAAAACCAACGCCTGCGCAAACATCCAGCCGCTTGGCCGTTAGTGCGCGCTACGTATTTTCTCCAGCCATTTTCGCCCACATCCGCGCCACCGCGCCTTCGCCGAGCGGCGAGGTATATCTCACCGACGCGATTGCCGCCCTAATCGCCGGCGGCGACCCAGTGCGCGCCGTGCGCTTGAACGCAGACGAGCAGCGCTGCGACATTGGCAACCACCTATCCTATTTTGCGGCCTTTATCGACTACGCGCTCGACGACCCGGAGTGGGGGGCGCAAATCCGCGCCTATCTACGAGAAAAACTAGCCGGCGACTCGTCTTGACAGTCTCTTGCAAATCCATAATGTTAGTAAGGTTTAATTGGACAATAACCACACAGAGGCTTAGGCATGGGCACAGCAAGCAGTTGGAAAGAAAAACTAGCCGGGCAGATGTCCGCTGAGCTAGCCGGCGAAATCGACGCCTTCGAGACTCAGATCCACTTGCGCAAGCAGGGCAAGATGGAGGAGAAGCTCTTCGCCGAGACGCGGTTGCGCCGAGGGGTGTACGGCCAGCGCTACGACAACGGCCAGCGCTACGACGGCACCCAGACGCAACAGCTACTCTTCCCCGAGCATCAGACCAAGGGGCCAGACACGGTCTGGCACGCCCCCGGCATGATGCGGATCAAAATCCCGTTCGGCGGGCTGACGGCCGAACAGATGGAAGTGCTGGCCGATGTGGCCGAAGAGTACTCCGAGGAAATCCTGCACGTCACCACCCGCCAAGACTTCCAAATCCACTTCATCCACCTCGAAGACACGCCCGACCTGATGCGCCGCCTAGCCTCGGTGGGCATCACCACCCGCGAGGCCTGCGGCAACTCAGTGCGCAACGTCACCGCTTGCCCCCTCTCCGGCGTCTGCCGCACAGAAACCTTTGACGTAACGCCCTATGCCCAAGCCCTCATGCGCTTCCTGCTCGGGCATCCCGACTGCCAAGACTTTGGGCGCAAATTCAAGATCGCCTTCTCCGGCTGCCAGCACGAAGCCTGCGGCCTGACCAACATGCACGACCTCGGCGGCATCGCCGTGGTCCAGACCATCGACGGCGAGGAAAAGCGCGGCTTTAAGCTCTACGTCGGCGGCGGCTTAGGCGCGGTACCCCACCAAGCCCAGATCTTCGACGAGTTCGTGCCGGCCGAGGAATTGCTGCCCATCGCCCAAGCCATCGCTCGGGTTTTTGCCCGCCTCGGCGAAAAGAAGAACCGCAATCGCGCCCGCATTAAGTTCTTGGTCGCCAAATTAGGTATTGAGGAATTTCGCCGCTTGGTGTTGGAGGAACGCGCCATCCTGCCCGCAGATCCGCGCTGGACCGCGTTCTTAGGCGACCTGCACGCCACCGACGAGCAGCCGCTCAAGCCGGGCCAAGCTCTCAACGGCGCAACCGCGAGCGAAGGTTTCACCGAATGGTCCCGCACCAACGTCTATCGGCAGCGCCAAGAAGGCTATGCGGTCGCCACCGTGGTCCTACCGCTGGGTGATATCACCTCTAGCCAACTGCGCACATTAGCTGACATCAGCCGGCGCTACGTCCGCGAAACCGTCCGTACCACGGTCGAGCAAAACCTCGTCCTGCGCTGGGTCAGCGAAACCGATCTGCCGCATCTCTACGACGAGCTCGTATCCCTCGGCCTCGCCGAGTCGGGTGCCGGGACCATTGCCGACGTGACGGCCTGCCCCGGCACCGACACCTGCAAGTTAGGCATCGCTTCCTCGCGTGGCCTAGCCGCTGAGTTGCGCAATCGTCTCAGTGAAGAAAACGGCCAACTCAACGAGGCCATCGAGGCCCTGCGGATCAAGATCAGCGGCTGCTTCAACTCCTGCGGCCAACACCACGCCGCCGACATCGGCTTCTACGGCAACAGCCGCAAGATCAACGGCATCACCGTGCCGCACTTTCAGGTCGTCTTGGGCGGCCAATGGCGGGAAAACGCCGGCTCCTTTGGCTTGGCCACGGGTGCCGTACCCTCCAAGAACATCCCCGAAGTCGTCACCCGTTTGGCCCAGCACTTTGTCGCCGAACGCGCCGATGAAGAGACCTTCAAGGACTTCATCACCCGCATCGGCAAGCGCGAAGTCAAGGCCATGCTCGAAGATCTGACCCAAGTGCCGTCCCATGAGGAAAACAGTTGGTACTATCAGGACTGGGGCGACACCCGCGAGTTTACCATGGACGACCTCGGCAAGGGCGAGTGCGCCGGCGAGGTCGTTTCCATCACGACCATGGAAATCGCCGCAGCCGAGCGCGAGGTCTTTGAAGCGCAGGTAGCCTTTGACGAGGGGCAGCTAGAAGCCGCTTGGCAGACCGCTCTGGGAGCGATGCTGCGCTCGGCCCGCGCCCTAGTCAAAGAACAATTCTACGATGTACCGGAAACGCCTGAAGTGGTGGTAGCCGAATTTCGCGTGCGCTTCTACGACAGCGAGTTGTTCTCGCCGAAATTTGCCAACTACCTCTTCGCCGCGCATCAGAATCCGCCGAGCGAATTGACCAAGGCGCAAGTCCACCGCTTTATCGAGGAAGCGCAGCTCTTCATCGAAGGCGCGTACACCTGCTACGACAAAATCGCCGTCCCCGCCGGCACTACCGCTTGAGTCTCTATGGAATCCCTACAGCGCATCAACGTCAAATTCTATCTCGAAGACCCTGAGTCCCTATCGGCCCAAGAGGCTTTTCGCATTTTCAATAGTTGGATCCCGACGACCCCAGACGAAGTCCTCATCGACGTGGCCGACTACAGCCACTTAGCCGAGGGCCCGCTGACCCTGCTCGTCGGCCACGAAGCCAACTACAGCCTCGACAACCACAGCGCCGAGCTAGGCTTGCTCTACTCGCGCAAACAACCCGCCGACGGCGACCTGACCGAGCGGCTTGCCAGCGCCTTCAAAGCGGCGCTCACCGCCTGCCGACGCCTCGAAGAAGAGCCCAGCCTAGCGGGCAAAGTCAAATTTCGCAGTGGCGACTTGCTCCTCGTAGCCAACGACCGCCTCAATGCAGCCAACGACGACGCAGGCGAAAATGACCTGCGGGCCGCTCTCGGTCCGGTACTCGCCCAGCTCTTCGCCGACGCCGAATACGCAGTAGAGCGCGACCCCGCTCCTGAGCTGCGTCTCAACCTGAGAATACGCTGTCAAACCGACGCCGGCACAGCGACTCTACTGGGCAATCTCGCCGCTTGACAGAGGCAAACAGGCCCGTATTTTTGCGATAGTTCCCGATTCAAAGAAATTAATGAAGCAATAGCCCCTTATTGGGAGGAACCCATGGCTTACTACATCACCGAAACCTGCATCGACGTCAAAGACAAAGCCTGCGTCGAGGTTTGCCCGGTCGATTGCATCCATCCGATCGACGGCGAAGGCGAACCCATGCTCTACATCGACCCGGACGAGTGCATCGATTGCGGTGCCTGCGAGCCGGAGTGCCCGGTCGAGGCGATCTTCGCCGAAGAAGACATGCCCGAAGACCAAGACCGCTTCGTCGAGATCAACACCAAGTACTTTGAGCTGCGCGACGACGCCGACGAATGGAACGAGTGGAAGCAGGAACACGCGGGCGAATTCGAAAAAACCAGCTAGGACTCCCGCCCTTCGTGCGAAAAAGCCGGGACGCCCCACGGGTTTCCCGGCTTTTTCGCGCTTGACGATATCGGACCCACCCTGCTTATTTTTTTGCCTTAACGAGCATTGCCGGAGATCGAGTACATGGCCAAAAAAACTGCCCGCAAAAAACCTAAAGCGAAGAAAACCAAGCTCCGGGCCACCCCCGACAAACTGTGGTTTATGTACCGCAAGATGTCGGAGATCCGCCTCTTTGAAGAGCACGTCTGGGACGTCTATACCCGCGGCCTGATGCCCGGCCTAGCCCACCTCTACATCGGCGAGGAAGGCGTGGCCGTCGGCACTTGCGCGGCCTTGCGCGACGACGACTACATCACCAGCACGCACCGCGGCCACGGGCACTGTCTCGCCAAGGGCGGCCAACTCGACCGCATGATGGCCGAAATCATGGGCAAGGAAGCTGGCTATTGCCGCGGCAAGGGCGGGTCCATGCACATCGCCGATATGTCGGTGGGCATCCTCGGGGCCAACGGCATTGTCGGTGGCGGCTTCGGCATCTGCACCGGTGCTGGCCTCTCGGCCAAGCTGCGCGGCTCCGATCAAGTGGGCGTCTGCTTCTTCGGCGACGGCGCAGCCAACCAAGGCATCATGCTCGAAACAATCAACATGGCCGTGATCTGGAACCTGCCGGTCATCTACATTTGCGAGAACAACCAATACGGCGAGCACACCCCCTATGAGAGCGTCACCGGCGTCACCGACATCGCCGACCGCGCTAAAGGACTTGGCCTCGAAGGGATCATCGCCGACGGTGCCGATGTGCTGGAGATGTACGAAAAAGTAACCACCGCGGTGACCAAGGCGCGCAAGGGCGGCGGCCCGAGCCTGATCGAAGCCAAAACCTACCGCTACCACGGGCATCACGTCGGCGACGCCCAGACCTACCGCACCCGCGATGAGGTCGGCTGGTGGTCTGAGAACAAGGACCCCATTCGCCTATTGGGCCAGTACATGGTCGCCAACCGGGTCGCCAAACAGGCCGAGCTCGACGCCCTGTACGAGCAAGTAGAGCGCGAGGTTCTCGACGCCATCGAATTCGGCAAAGAAGCCGCCTTCCCCCCGCCAGAACAAGCTTTTGAGGATATATATGCCTGATCGGGATATGCTGTTTAGAGAGGCGCTCGGCCTAGCCACGGCCGAGGAAATGCGCCGCGACGAGACCGTCTTTGTCATGGGCGAGGACGTGGGGGCCTCCGGCGGCATCTTCAAATGCTGCGAGGGCCTCTTCGAGGAATTCGGCGCGGAGCGCGTCATCGATACCCCCATTGCCGAGGCGGGATATATCGGTCTCGGCGTCGGGGCCGCCATGACCGGCATGCGCCCGCTGTGCGAGCTGATGTTCGGCGACTTTTCGCTGTTGACCATGGATCAAATCGTCAATCAGGCCGCTAAAATCCGCTACATGTCGGGCGGCCAGTGCAAAGTCCCGCTGACGATTCGGCTGTCAATGGGAGCCGGGCGCTCTTCAGCCGCGCAGCACTCGCAGAGCTTGCACGCGCTTTTCGCCCATATCCCCGGCCTCAAAGTCGCCATCCCGGCGACCCCACGCGATGCCAAGGGCCTGCTCAAGACCGCGATCCGCGACGACAATCCCGTGCTGTTCTTCGAAGACAAGATGATGTACAACGACACCGGCCCCGTGCCCGAAGAAGACGATTTCCTCATCCCCTTTGGCGAGGCCGAGATCAAACGAGAAGGTACTGACCTAACCCTCGTCGCCACCTCCAGCATGGTCGGCCTCGCCTTGGCCGCAGCCGACGACCTCGCCGCCCAAGGACTAGAAGCCGAGGTCGTCGATCCGCGCACCCTCGTGCCGCTGGACAAAGAGACCCTGCTCGCCTCAGTGCGCAAAACCGGCTATGCAGTGGTGATTGACGAAGGCGTCGAACGCTACGGCACTACGGCCGAACTCGCTTCCATCCTCAACGCCGAAGCATTCGATTGGCTCGACGCACCCGTCTTGCGCATCGGCGCGGCCGATGTGCCCATTCCCTTCAGTCCCACCCTCGAGATGCCGACCATTCCCAGCCAAGAGCGCATCGTCGAGACCGTCCTCTCCCAGCGAGGTTAGGCTTTTGTCGCGCCCGATTTGCTTGGTCACAGGCTCGTCGAGCGGGATTGGCGCGGCCATCGCCCGTCAATTCGCCGCTCAAGGCTACGACGTGGTGGTCCACTACAACGCCGGCGAGGAGCGCGCCGCCCAGATCGCCGCGGCCATTCGCGCCGAGCACGGCGGCGAAGCCCTAGTCTTAGGTGCCGATCTCTCGCAGCCAGAGGCCCCTTTCGCCCTAGTGGACCGCACCTTCGCGCACTTCGGTCGCCTCGATGTGGCAATCAGCAACAGCGGCGTCCCCAACTACGTCGCCGACGAACAGGGCCAACTCGTCCGCCATCGCTTCAGCGACACCCCGGTCGAGCACCTCGACAAGGAGATGGACCGCGTCCTCAGCCTCAACCTCATGGGGGCCTACCGGCTGGCCCAACGCGCCCTCAAGCACATGGTCGAACAAGCCGCGCAAGAAGCCGATCCCCTCCACCGCAGCATCCTCTTGATTACCTCTATCTCGGATATTGCCCCCGAGAGCACCCGCATTCCCTACGGCGTCAGCAAGGCCGGCCTCAATCACGTGGTCGCCGGCGCGGCCTTCGACGGCGGGCCGCACAACATCACGGTCAACGCCCTGCGCCCTGGGGTCGTCGATACGCCGATGACGAGCCGCCCTTCGGGCGTGGAAGATCCGCAATCGGGCCGCGAATTCACCGTGGCCGAGATCTACGGTTTGATGGCCGCAGGGGGTTCCCAACCCATTCGCCGCATCGGACGCCCCGAGGACATCGCCTTCGCTGCCTACGCCTTCACCCAGATTCCCTACATGACCGGCCAACTCATCGCCGTTGACGGCGGCTTTACCCTGCCCGGCAACTTCCCCAACCGCGAGGTCTTTCTCCAAGAGGGCTTGCGGAAGCGGCAATCTAGTTCTTGACCCAGTAAGCGGTCGTTCGCACTGAAGACCCACCTCCCCCTCTCGACCCGCTCCTCAGTACATTGACGATCCTATCGTGGTTGATTATCGTTCAAGGCATGGTCGATTTGCATATAATAAAGCCTCGGCTACAAAGCCCGATCCTAGCCCAAGTCCTGACTCAATACCCGGTCGTCGTCGTACATGGGGCCCGTCAGACCGGCAAGACCACCTTGGTTCAAGCGCCTCCCATAGGTCAAGGGCGCACCTTCCTTCCCCTCGACGACTTTGATGTCCGCGATGTGGCCCAAAGCGATCCGGCGGCCCTGTTCATCGGCCGCGATCGCATCACCTTAGACGAAATCCAACGCCAACCCGATCTGCTGCTGGCCATCAAGGCCGATGTCGATCGCCAGCGGCAGCCCGGCCGCTTTTTGCTCACGGGTTCGGCCAATCTGCTCTTGATGGAGCGAGTGGCCGATACCTTGGCCGGGCGGGCGGTTTACTTTTCCCTGCCGCCGCTGACTTGGGCCGAAATTGAGGAGCGTAGATACGGCCGGACTCTGGATCTGCTCATTGAGAAAGAGACCATCGACCAAGTTGTGCGCTCCTTGCCATCTAGCGTCCCAACACCCAACAGGCCCTTGCCAGAGGCCGTACGGGCGGGCGGCTATCCAGTGCCGGCCTTGACCTCGGACGCGGGGTTTCAAGCGCGCTGGTTCGACGGATACGTGCAGACGTATCTAGAGCGCGATCTGCGCCAGTTATCGGCCATTGACCAATTGATGGAATTCCGCCGACTCATGCAGTTGTGTGCGCTCCAGAACGGCCGTTTGCTCAACATAGCGTCCTTGGCCGCAGATGCGGGCCTCGCAGCGGCCACAGCGCGGCGCTATATCAATCTATTGGAGACTTCTTTTCAAGTAACTCGGGTGCCCGCCTATGCCGTCAACCGTGGCAAACGCTTAGTCAAAGCGCCTAAACTGCTGTGGACCGATACTGCACTAGCGGCTCATTTGGCCGGCATCGCCGACTCTGACAGCTTGGTGAGGGGGCGGGAATGGGGTTTTTGGCTAGAAAGTTGGGTGGGTAACCACCTGCTGGTCTGGGCGAGTCTGCGCGTCCCGAGGCTCAACATAACGCACTGGCGCACTGCCAACGGACGCGAAGTGGATTTTGTCGTCGAAACCGGCCGGCGACTCATCCCCATTGAAGTGAAGGCCACGCCGAGGCCGTCGAGCAGGGATTTGGCCGGATTGAACGCTTTTCTCGATACCTATGAGGCCGCATCCTTCGGCGTGGTCGCCTGTCCGGGCCCAGCCCCCAAGGTTTTGTCCTCCCGCGTTATTGCCCTGCCGCTGAATCTGTTGTTGCTCTCCTGAATCGAATAGACGAGCGCATCGCCCCAATAGCACACCAAGTTTGATTTTGGTGCCTATGTGGCATCAAGGTATATTCATTGATAAAGGACTCTCCTCATGCACACGGCGATTCTTCGATTAGGAATCCTCCTAACATTGGCGGCACTTGGAACCGCTGCGGCGACAGCCCAGACCGAACTCTTCTTCGCCACCGGCGTCGATAGCACCGGCCGAGCGCTGGCGCAAAGCAATGCCGACGGCCACGTGCTGATCGAGTCGCCGCAGTATCCGCACGGCCTGTGGCTACACTTGGCCAATGAAGCGGGCGATGCGCTAACCGGCATTCGGGTCGAATACCAAGGACGACCCGACAGCTTGGTGGCGATTCACTGCGTCGATCCGGTCGGAGAGATGCAGGAGACACTGGTTTGGACTCGGGCCGATGGCACCCTCTTGCGCTTGATCCTGAAGCCCAGCGATGCGACCGACCTGCCGGCGGGGCTGGTCTCCATCGACTGGCAAATCGATCCGACCGCTGAAGCATTGTTGGAGCTAGAGGAAGAAACTCGGCTGGAGGGCTGGGAAGCCGTGGCAGTGTTTCTGCGGGAACGCTGGCAGGACCAAGCAGGGCGCGTGGCGGTGCAGCTCGACACCAGTACCTTGGCGGTCCACCCAGATAGCATAGAAACGCTGGTGGCTCACCTGAAAGAGGTACATCGGCCAGCAGGAATCTCGCCTGTTCTATACGCACAAGTGTTTAGAGGCGACTTTGCTTCTTTACAGGGAGGCGTGATTCTCTATCTCTCCTTGTTCGCGGACGCCAATCTGGAGCGCGTGGTACGGGAGAGGCTGGGCCGACCGCAAGGCCGCCTTACACCGGAGGACGTCGCTTCCCTAACCGCACTCTCGGCCAGCAGCAAAGATATTCATAGTTTGGCGGGCATCGAGCATCTTGCAGCCCTATGGCGGCTGGATTTGTTCAACAACCGGATTACCCATCTAACCCCGTTGGCCGACCTAAACAACCTGAATGAGCTATATATGGGCTACAACCAGATTGTCGATATAACCCCGCTAGCCAACCTGAACAACCTGAATGAGCTATATATGGGCAATAACCAGATTGTCGATATAACCCCGCTCAACCAATTAAACAACCTGAATGAGCTATATATGGGCTACAACCAGATTGTCGATATAACCCCGCTCAACCAATTAAACAATTTGAATAGGCTATATCTGAGCAGCAACCAGATTGTCGATATAACCCCGCTCAACCAATTAAACAATCTGACCATACTGACGCTAGGCGATAACCAGATCGCCGATATAACCCCACTCAACCAATTAAACAACCTGACCATACTGGATTTGTTCAACAACCAGATTGTCGATATAACCCCGTTGACCGACCTAAACAACCTGAATAGGCTATATCTGAGCTTCAACCAGATCGCCGATATAACCCCACTCAACCAATTAAACAATTTGAATAGGCTAGATTTGTACTGCAATCAGATTATCAATCTGACCCCATTGGCCAACTTAAACAAACTGAAGACGCTATCGCTGAGCAGAAACCAGATCGCCGATCTGACCCCATTGGCCAACTTAAACAAACTGAAGACGCTATCGCTGAGCAGAAACCAGATTACTCATCTAACCCCACTAGCCTTCTTGGCTGACCTAAATTCGCTAGGTCTAGGCAGCAACCAGATTGTCGATATAACCCCACTCAACCAATTAAGCAATCTGCAATGGCTAAATCTGGAATTCAACCAGATTGTCGATATAACCCCGCTAAAACAATTAAATAACCTAAAGACGCTGCGGCTGTTCCGTAATCGGATTGAAAACTTGGCCCCCCTAATTGTCAACGCTGGGCTTGGGAAAGGCGATGAGGTAGGCTTGAGCGGCAACCCTCTCAACACCCAGTCCCGCAACGAACACATCCCCGCCCTCCAAGCACGAGGCGTCACCGTCCACTACTAAACCCGCATCCGTCCCTCTTCAGCGAAAGGCCCACCATGAAAGCCCAACTCACCCTGCTCCTCGCCCTGCTGGCCCCTCTCCCCGCCCTCAGTATCGGCTACGTGTACACCGGCGTGGGCGACGACGGCCTCCAGCACCTCGAACTGACTTCGGTCACCGTGGATGTGCAAATCGACGAGCGCATCGCTCGCACGCGCACCGACCAAATTTTCACCAGCCACGCCGAATGGGAGGTGGAAGGCATCTACGAATTCACCCTGCCCGAAGGGGCGATCATCACCGATTTGGTGCTGTGGATCGACGACAGGCGAATACAAGGGGAGGTCCTCGAAAAGGAAGAGGCGCGCCAGACATACGACGACATTGTGAGCCAACGCATCGACCCGGCCCTGATCGAGCAGGTGACCCCCAACCAATTCCGCCTGAGCATCTTTCCCTTTCCAGCCAAGGGCAGCCGCCGCGTCGAATTCGAGTACATGCAGCTCCTCGAATCTCGCAGTGGCCGCCTCGACTATTCCTTCCCGCTCGCCCCCGAGACCGACCAGCCCCTGCAAATGGAACTGTTCGTGCTACGGGCACAGGTGCGCAGCCAGCACGCCTTTGAAGTGACGACCTCCGGGCTACCGCGGCTCACCGAGGTAGATCGGCCCGACGCGCATCGCGCCAACATCTTCTTCGGCGACGAGAAGGTAAAGCCCCGCGAGGACTTCACCCTGACCATCCGCCAGACCGATGACCAGCCCAAGCCAAGCGTACTCAGCTTTGCGCCACAAGCAAACGACGACCTAGGCTACTACGCCCTGTGGCTGCCGCCGCTGCCCGAGTTGACGCAAGGCGATCCGCTGCCGCGCAGCCTGACCTTTGTCATCGACATTTCGTCGAGTATGCAGCAGGGCAAGCTCCAAGCCGTCAAAGGCGCACTCACCGCAGCCATTGACGCGCTGGACGCCGCGGACCTGTTCAACATTGTCGTCTTCACCCACCGAGCCGACTCCTTTGCCGCCGCTCCAGTACCCGCCGACGAAGCCAACAAGAAGGCGGCCACCGCCTTTATCAACCAGCAGGACGCGCTCGGCGTGAGCAATTTTGAAGCGGGATTGGGCCGCGCCATGCAGCAGGCCTTTCCCGCCAACCGAGTCAACCACGTCATCTTCCTCACCGACGGCCTGCCCACCCTCGGCGAAGTTGAGCTAGAGCCTTTGAGCGAGTTGGTCGGCGAGTGGTCCGCTGGCCAAGCCCGCCTTTTCACTATCGGCGTGGGGCAGGACGTGGATCAGGGTTTCTTGACCGGCTTGGCCGAAGAGCACCGCGGCGAAGCGTACTTCCTCGCGGACGAAGGCGATATTGAGGACGCGCTCCAAGAGCTGTTTGAATCCTTCACCTTTCCCATCTTGCTGCTCGACGAACTGAGCTTCGACCAAGTGGAAATCCACGACATCCACCCGCGCGGACTGGAGACCCTCGCCGCTGGCCGCGAACTATTTCAAGTGGGCCGCTACCGGGGCGGCGGGACCTTCACGTTGAGTTTGATCGGCCACGTGGGGGAAGAGAACGTGAGTGTGGACTTTCCGTTGGAGTTTACCCAGACCGATGTCTCGGGCAGCTTGATTCCCCGGCTGTGGGCTTATCAGAAAATCCAAGCCCTCGAAGAGCAGATCGCCCGCTTTGGCGAGCAACAGGAACTGCTCGACGACATCCTTGCGCTGGGCTTAGAATATCAGCTCGTGACGCGGCGCACCTCGCTGTTTGCCCCGGACGACGGCGTCGAGGTCAATCCCGAGCCACGCGATGGTGAGTTGGCGTTCGGCGACTTCGGCGACGCCTCTAGCACTACAGACATCAACGACGCCCGCCCGACGACCCACTGGTTGGGCCGTGAATTCGTGCTGCAGGACGAAGTGTGGATTGATATGGCGTACCAGCCGGGTATGCCCAAGGAGCTATACGAAGGCCGCACCTATCAGCCCGCCGAGCTAGCCTACTTTGCCCGGCTGGGCCAAGCTATGTTAGTGGTGGTAGAAGAGCGGGCCTACGAGATTCCCGCAAATGCCCAAGGCAGCCGGCCGGTGCTCCTGCAGAACGCCCCCAACCCCTTCAACGCCTCCACGGTAATCTCCTTCCTGATACCGTTCCGTCTAACCAACGAGGCGACTCGCCTGAGCATCTACAACTTGACGGGCCAGCTCGTGCGCGTGCTGCAGTCCGATGCACAGCAGGCCGGCGAGCACCGCCTGAGTTGGGATGGCCGCGACGACTTAGGCCGCCAAGTGGCCAGCGGGGTGTACATCTATCGGCTCAATGTCGGCGAGTGGGCCGTCCATCGGCGCATGTTGCTGCTGCGCTGAGGAGCCGCACGAAAAAGCGCCCGATGCTCTGGCAGCATCGGGCGCTTTTTTGAATGCCATCTTCGGCGGCAGCTTAATGCTCTTTAATGCTACCCACCTGGATCTCGATGTCCTCGCGGTTGGCTACCCGCTCTAGCCGCCCATCGCGGATCCAAGCCATGCGGTCGGCGGCCGTGAGCATTTTGTCGTCGTGGGTCACGGTAATGATCGTCGTCCCCATCTCCTGTTGCAGGCTTTTCATGTAGTCGATGATCTCCTGACCGGTGTTGCTGTCGAGATTGCCGGTCGGCTCGTCGGCGAGGATGATGCGCGGCTTGTTGACAAACGCGCGGGCAATGGCGACGCGCTGCTGCTGACCGCCCGACAGCTCGGAGGGGATGTGGTGCGCCCGATCGCCCAAGCCGACGATCTTCAAACACTCCATGGCCCGCCTTTCGCCCTCGGCTGTGGTCATGCCGGCAAACACGGTGGGCAGCGACACGTTCATTAGTGCGCTCATCACCGGCAAGAGATTGTAGGTCTGGAAAATGTACCCCAGCTCAAAGCAGCGCACCGCGGCTAGCTGCTGCGCGTTGAGCGAGGCCAGATTGACGCCCTCGATGAGCACCTCGCCGCCGGTGGGCGTCTGTAGAGCACCGATCATGTTAAAAAGCGTGCTCTTCCCCGACCCAGAAGGCCCCATAATGGCGAAAAACTCGTTCTCGTACACCTGGACGGTCAAACCGCGCAGTGCGTGTACATGGGTCGATTCGTCGCGGTTCTTGGCATTGTAAACCATCTGCACGTCTCGAACATCGACGATCACATCGTGGCCATTGGACATAATGAACTCCTAAAAAATTTGATATTGCTGCTTCAAGACCGGATCAATGTAAAATGGACGACGCCGCAGGTCAAATTTGGCGGCGCGCCTTTCAACTCACTTGCTGCTCCTTGATCCGCGTGATTTCATCGCGCAGATGAGCGGCCTTCTCGAACTGCAAATTGGCCGCTGCGGCCTTCATCTGCTGCTCCAAGTCGGCGAGCAGCTCCTCTTGGTCTTCTATTTCTTGGTAGTTGATCGTCGGCTCGGCGGCTAATTCGGGCGCAACGCCACGCACGCTTTCCAGCACTGAGGTCGCCTGAATGATCTCTTCCCGGCTGCGGTATATGGTCTCCGGCACAATGGCGTGCTCGGCGTTGTACGCCTCCTGCTTGTGGCGGCGACGATAGGTCTCGTCCATGGCCTTCTGCATCGAATTGGTGACGCGGTCGGCATAGAAGATCACCATGCCGGCGGCATTGCGGGCTGCGCGGCCAACCGTTTGGATCAGCGCGACCTCCGAGCGCAGGAAGCCCTCCTTGCTGGCGTCGAGCACGGCCACCAACGAGACCTCGGGCAAATCCAAGCCTTCGCGCAGCAGGTTGATCCCCACCAGCACGTCAAACTCCCCCAAGCGCAAATCGCGGAGGATCTCGACGCGGTCCAACGTCTCGATATCCGAATGCAAATAGCGCACTCGGATGTCGAGCTGTTCAAAGTAGTCGGCGAGGTTTTCGGCCATGCGCTTGGTCATGGTCGTGACCAAGACCCGCTCGCGCCTTTCCGCCCGCAATCTTATCTCCTCGACGAGGTCGTCGATCTGCCCCTCTTGCGGCCGCACCTCAATGGAGGGATCGACCAATCCCGTCGGCCGGATCACCTGCTCGACCACTACGCCGCCCGCCTGCTTCAGCTCGTACTCGGCTGGCGTGGCCGACACGAAGACCGTCCAGCCCATTCGCTCCTCAAATTCCTTGAACACCAGCGGCCGATTGTCGTAGGCCGACGGCAGGCGGAAGCCGTGCTCGACCAAGGTCTCCTTGCGCGAGCGGTCCCCGCGAAACATGCCGCGGATTTGCGGCACAGTAACGTGCGACTCGTCGATAAAAAGCAGGTAATCCTCGGGGAAGTAATCGAGCAACACATACGGCGCAGACCCCGGCTGGCGGCCGTCCATGTAGCGCGAGTAGTTTTCGATCCCCGGACAGAAGCCGACCTCGCGGATC
Organism: Candidatus Latescibacterota bacterium; assembly: GCA_965233785.1. Lineage (GTDB taxonomy): Bacteria > Latescibacterota > UBA2968 > UBA8231 > UBA8231. The sequence goes on along the minus strand of OZ247580.1, from coordinate 5,637,879 downwards.
AGCTCTATGTCGTACTTGGTGCGCGTCTCCAGCCGATGCGCCTCCACCAGCTTATTTTCGGTACGCAGGTCGAGGAGGTGATGCTCCAGCTCGACGAGGATTTGCTCGCAGGCTTGCTCCGTCCGCTCCTCGTCGGTCACGTAGGCTTTGGCCGGGAAGAGGCTGACGTGTTCGCGCGGCTCCAACACCTCGCCAGTGAGTGCGTCGATCAGGTAAATGCCCTCGATCTCGTCGCCAAACATCTCAATGCGCACGGCGCGCTCTTCCGACCCCGGCACGATCTCGACGATATCGCCCCGCACCCGAAAGCAGCCGCGTTGCAGCTCGAAATCATTGCGGGTGTAGTAGATGTCGATTAGGGCGCGCAAAATATCGTCGCGCTCGATCTGATCGCCCCGCCGCAGAGAGACCTTCTGCTCGTCGTATTCGCGGGGCGAGCCAATGCCGTAAATGCACGAGACCGTGGCGACGACGACCACATCGCGGCGCTGCAATAGCGAGGTGATGGCCTTGAGCCGCAAGCGGTCGATCTCCTCGTTGCGCTCGACCTCCTTCTCGATATACGTGTCCGTACTCGGCTTGTAGGCTTCGGGCTGATAGTAGTCGTAGTAGCTGACGAAATACTCGACCGCATTGTCGGGGAAATACCCCTTGAGCTCGCCGTAGAGCTGGGCGGCCAGCGTCTTGTTGTGCGAGATGACCAAGGCCGGCATCTGCAACTCCTCGACGACATTGGCCATGGTGAAGGTTTTGCCACTGCCGGTCACGCCCAACAGCGTCTGTTGGGCGTGCTGCTGCCGCACGCCCTCGACCAGCTCGGCGATGGCTTGAGGCTGATCGCCAGCGGGCGCGTATTCGGACACCAGTTTGAACTGATCCATACATTCTCCTTAGCTAGCGGCCAATCTAGCCGGATGGCAGCACCCTGTCAATGTGCCGCGTTCATATTAATGACACGATAGCACAAATTGCTGCCATCGTGTCGGCATAGACTAATTTGCAAATTGCTCATTTATTGCCGTATTTTATTATAAAACAATATGTTATTTCCATTTGGAAAATCGCGGCACATATCTTGCTCTTAGATGATCTATTGGAGGCTTTTGGTTTGGAGGGGCCAGATCGCGGCATCCGGCCAATAGCTTATAATTTTTTAAAAAAAGGATATGAATTATGGACTGGAGGTTTTCCACCCTAGCCAATGAATGTTTGCTCTTAGATGATATTTCACAAGTACCGGATACTACATGCTGTTCAAAGGGAATGAGGACTTCATCTATGTAGGTAAAGCCAGTGACCTCCGCCAGAGACTCATCGACCATTTTGGTCCAAATGAGGAAAACAAGAAGATTAACGGCATAGTGGAATACGCTATATGTTGGCCTACTCAAACTATTGGTGAAGCCGAGGAAGCTGAGGGCAACCTATATGACACTTGGTTCCGCCACACCGGCCAACCTCCATACGCAAACGAGATCAAACCTCCGAAATCGAAGTCGAGCGACATCGAAATTAGGGTCGCGAAGCTCCTCAATTCTTCGCCGGATAAGACCCGGCGAGCAATATTAGCATATTCACGAACCAATAATTCAATTCGGCCCAGGTACCACCAACTCGTGCGTAGCCGTCATTGAGGGCTAGGACGTGGTAGGTATCCGCCAAGTTGCGGAGGTATGGGCCACTCAACGATGAACCGTTTATACAGATGACGATGATTCACCTAGAATTCAAGCACTTCGCCAGAAGGACTTACCATGAGAGTGCATGAATTCACACTTATTTTAACAGCCGATCCCAACGAAGAAGAATCGGCTCGACTCTACAGCATCTTCAACGACGGCACACTCGTCACGGCGGCTGGTGTGCCGCAGATTCATTTTCACCGCGAAGCACCGTCGTTAGAGGACGCCATCGGATCTGCACTGGCGCAGGTCAGAAAAGCAGGCTTTGATGCGGTTCGCGTCGAAATCGAATCGCTAAACATTTTCACCGAAAAAACGAGCGCGATCACGTAGTGGCAGACATCAACCTGACTCAAGCAGAGGCAGACGTCTTAATCGCGATGGAAAAACACCGCGCAACAGATGAGCAGACCGACTTTCCGGTGGGGGGCGAATCCAAAGTCCTGCCGCTTCAGTCCGCCGACAAACGAGAACGATTTCTGCTCGACCTAAGTCGTGGCCGCATCAATCTGCAAAAGGTCAAGATGCAGACGCGAGACCGGCAAGTCGTCGTACTCGTCCGTCTCGATTTGGGCGGTGCTCCACATCGCAACCCGGACGGCGAAGAGATACCAGTGCCCCACCTGCACGTTTACCGCGAAGACTACGGCGACAGGTGGGCTACACCTGTTCCAGCAGATCAGTTCCGCACAACCGACGACGTGTGGATGGCACTTGAAGACTTCCTGCGGTTCTGCAACATCACGCAACCGCCCTATATCAACCGAGGGCTCGCATGATTCAAGACATTCAGAATCTGCTCACTACCTATTACGATTGGCTCAAGGACAAGACAGAACTAAACCAATTGGACCAATGGGTAGAAATCACAACGCCCTATCTCGATCGCCATAACGACTATGTGCAGATATACGTCAAGAAGACCAACGGAGGATTCTTACTAACGGACGATGGATACATTATAGATGACTTGCAGCAAAGCGGCTGCAAGCTCGACAGCCGTAAGCGACAAGCACTTCTCAAGATGACGCTCAATGGTTTTGGCGTGAAGCAAGATGGCAAGGCGTTGCAGATCCATGCCTCGGCGGAGAACTTTGCTTCGCGCAAACACAGCCTCGTGCAGGCCATGCTCGCCGTTAATGATATGTTCTATCTAGCTGTGCCTGTGGTGACGAGCCTGTTTTACGAGGATGTGGTTGCTTGGTTCGATGCGAACGACATTAGGCACACGCCCAAAGTGAAGTTCACCGGAACGACCGGCTACGACCACCTATTCGATCTCGTAATTCCGAAGTCGCGGCAACAACCGGAGCGCATCATTCAGACGATCAATCGACCCAATCGCGCCACCGCTCAGACCGTGGTTCTCGCATGGGTTGACACGAAGGAAATCCGCACTCCCGAATCACGTGCCTATGCGCTGCTAAACGACTCGGCTCAGACAGTGCCTCTGGACACGCTAGAAGCGCTGCGAAGCTATGATGTAAAGCCAATCATGTGGAGCCAGCGCGAGGCGGCAATGAAGGAGCTAGCGGCCTGAACGAGCAGTGGAACACACCATGAAACCACATGAATTCACCCTCATTCTAACCACCGATCCCAACGAAGAAGAAGCGGATCACCAATCCACGAAAGGAAAACAATGGCTAAAGTCATCGGCATTGACTTAGGCACCACCAACTCGTGCGTGGCCGTCATCGAAGGCCAAGACGCCGAGGTCATCGCCAACTCCGAAGGGGGCCGCACCACGCCCTCCATGGTCGCCTTCACCAAAGACGGCGAGCGCCTCGTCGGCCAAACCGCCAAGCGCCAGGCCGTCACCAATCCGCAGAACACGGTCTATTCGATCAAGCGCTTCATGGGCCGCCGCTACGGCGAAGTCGCCAACGAAATCAGCGAAGTTCCCTACGAAGTAGCCCCAGGCAGCCGCGACATGGCCGTGGCCAAAATCGACGGCAAGGAACACACGCCGCCGGAAATCTCGGCCATGATCTTGCAAAAGATGAAGCAAACGGCCGAAGACTATCTGGGCGAGGAAGTGAAACAAGCCGTCGTCACCGTGCCGGCCTATTTCAACGACTCCCAGCGCCAAGCCACCAAGGACGCGGGCACCATCGCCGGCTTGGAGGTTTTGCGCATCGTCAACGAGCCGACTGCCGCGGCGCTGGCCTACGGCTTGGACAAGGGCGGCACCAACGAGCAAATCGCCGTGTACGACCTCGGCGGCGGCACCTTCGACATTTCCATCCTCGAACTGGGCGACGGCGTCTTTGAGGTCAAATCCACCAACGGCGACACCCACCTCGGTGGCGACGACTTCGACCAGAAGATCATCGACTGGCTCGCCGCGGAATTTGAAAAGAACGAAGGCATCGACCTGCGCCGCGACCCCATGGCCCTGCAACGGCTCAAAGAAGCGGCCGAAAAGGCCAAGATCGAGTTGTCGTCCTCCACTTCGACCGAAATCAACCTGCCGTTTATCACCGCCGATCAAACGGGCCCCAAGCACTTGCAAACCAGCCTGTCTCGCGCCCAGTTTGAGCGCTTGGTTGACGACCTAATCGAGCGCACCAAGGCCCCTTGTCAGCAGGCCCTCGCCGATGCCGAGCTACAGCCCAGCGACATCGACCAAGTGATTTTGGTCGGCGGCTCGACGCGCATCCCCAAAATCCAAGAGACCATCCAAGTCATCTTCAACCAAGAGCCGAATCGCGGCGTCAATCCCGACGAGGTCGTGGCCTTGGGTGCGGCCATACAAGCCGGCGTGCTCGCTGGCGACGTCGACGACATCCTGCTGCTCGACGTCACGCCGCTCTCGCTGGGCATCGAGACCATGGGCGGGGTTATGACGCGGCTGATCGACCGCAACACCACCATCCCCACCAAGAAGAGCCAGATCTTTTCCACGGCCGCGGACAACCAGCCTTCGGTGGAAGTCCACGTGCTGCAAGGCGAGCGCGAGTTTGCCAACGACAACCGCACCCTCGGCCGCTTCCACCTCGACGGCATCCCCACCGCTCCGCGCGGCATGCCCCAGATCGAGGTGACCTTTGACATCGACGCCAACGGCATCCTCAACGTCGCGGCCAAGGACAAGGGCACCAGCAAGGAGCAATCCATCCGCATCGAGTCGTCTTCGGGCTTGAGCCAAGAAGAAATCGACACCATGCAGAAGGACGCTGAGTCCCACGCCGATGAGGACAAAAAGCGCCGCGAGGCCGTCGATCGCCGCAACGAGGCCGACCAGTTAATCTACGCGACGGAAAAATCACTCGCCGACTACGGCGACAAGCTAGCGGACGCCGACAAGCAAGGCGTTGAGGACGCGGTCGCCGCGCTCAAGCAAGCGCTCGAAGGCACGGACGACGAGGCCATCACGCAGGCCATGACCGCGCTGCAACAAGCGTCGCACAAGCTGGCCGAGGAAATGTACAAGGACGCCCAAGCCGAACAGGCCCAAGGCGAGCCAGCGCCAGAAGGGACCGCCGGTCAGCCGCAAGGGGGCGGAGATACGGAGCCGGTCGATGCGGACTTCAAGGTTGTGGATGACGACAAGAAGTAGGGGGCGTTAAATACGCGGCACTATCGTAGGGGCGTCCCTTGTGGACGCCCCTATTTACATTGGAATTTAGGCCGGAGTTGTTCCTTAGTTCCTGCCGTCAAGAAATACTTGACGTCGCACCTAAACGTATTAGATAATATGAGTATGAGAAAAGGAGGACGACTAATGGAAAACACCGAATTAGATAAAGACAGAATTTCTGCCGTGGAAGAGTAGATAAGGACTCTGGAATTCCTTTGGAGGATTTCCGTTGCACAGATGGGGCCGGATTTGTCGAGGTTCTAATAAAGAACATCGACGAGATTGATCTAGAAAACGAGGAGGCGATGGGAATGATTAAAAATATAAGACATAACTTGAAAGATTCCCTCACCACTTGGCTTGGAGAAGAAAATGTCAGACTATAGGGGATATGGCAATATAGGAGACATTCTACTCAAGAACGAAGGTCGTATTTCCGGCATTGAATCAAGTATCCGAGGTCTTGCTACCAAGGAAGATATTGAAAAGCTAAAAACGTCTATCCTATACTGGCTTGTTCCTACTATTATAGCAACTATTGGGGTAACTATTGGATTAGTGACTTTAGTATGTAAATAGTATGCGGAAAATCCTGACTTCCATTCTCGGCTGGAGCTAATCCCTTTCGTCTTTACCCAATTCTCACACCCGAAACACCTTCATTACCTCGTCCCCTAAATGATTGATCACCTTCACTGCGATGTGGCCGGATGAGGGCTTGGGCGGTGAAGATAACTACCCTGTCTGAGTGGGTGGCTCGTCGCCAGCACTCTCCTTTTCCCTACTCGACTGAGCGAAATCGGAACTTTTCGCGTATCGTACCTCGGGGAGCGGATCTTCCTTGGCAGTCTCCAACCAGCGAGTGACAGCCGGATCGTCGCCGAGGCCGCATTCCGCCATTGCCAAGGCAAGATGAGCACAGGCCCATCGCAGGAAGGGGACGTCGTCGTCCTGATCGTGCTCTCTGTCGTATCGTAGTTCCTCGACCAGATAACCGAGACCTTGCAGGGCCAAATCGCGTATGGTCTCCCTCTGCTCATCTTTTCCTTCGTCAAATACCCACTTGGCGATCTGTAACGCCTGTGCCAGAACTGATTTCTTGCGAGTAGCGATCACGACACCGATTTCTCGGATCAGGTCGTCTGGCGGGGGCTGGATCTGTGAATCAGCTTCGGCTGATGCCGTCACCCAATGATGTAATCCTGCTGCTGCATCTTCGGCCAGATCGACATTGTCGGATACCAATCCCGTCCTCATCGTCAAAGCAAGTTCATCAAAACGGTTTGGCAAGGCTTTGACGAGACCGGCTATAAGTCCGAATCCAGGACTTCCGGATTCGGTCAAGCCTTGAACCTTCTTATAGAGTTTTTCACCGATAGGCACAGGAATTTGGATTTCAGAAATGACCGTGCGCAGGCCGATGAGTGCTTGAAGAGTGGGCTCGCGGAGTTCGCTCTCAACAAAAGGGAAGAAGTGACTTGGCACCGGAGTATCTGACCACTGCTCGACGACTTCAATCAGGTAGGCCCGTTCGTCTTCCGATAGCTCCAGCGAACGCTGGTGATTTTTCAGACAGGATATGGTTTTCCCGACCTGCCAGAGAATATCGTCGCGACTAGGTGCATCTTCTTGTGGCGCATTGCTGGCGGTGAGCCATTTACGACGGAAGCACTGTTCCGCCAAACCAAGCTCCGGTTCGGGAAACAGGAGAAATGCCCAGTCAAAGAGTAAGGTCTCGCCGGGTAGATCGCTAGGACTGGTGTACTTTTCGCTCCAAAGAGCTTGAGCGACTTGCGACGATTCAGCTTCTGCCAGTCGGCCCCAGAATACCATAGGCGCGATTCTAAGGGACGCTCGCTTTCGTGCTTCACCGCCAGTATGTAGGCCACGCACTAATAAACTGACGATCTCTTGCCAGCGGCTTTCGTTGTCGTCTGTACGAATGGGAGGAGGCAGATCATTTTGTAGAAGACTTCCAGGGTCCGGGTAGTTACTGGAGTCTACATTGAAGTTATCTAGCCCGACAGTCGGCGCACTCAACAAATCGAGAGCGCGAGCGGTTCGGCGATCTCCCGGCAGAGCCCCCCAAGAGCGTTCCAACATGTTTCGGACAGGGTTGCCCAGCCAAAAATCTCGGGCAACGTGATCATTTCTATAGTACTCAAGTGCTTTGTTGAATATGGTTTCTACCTTCTCTGGCTCCAGTCGAAGGACCAGCCGCGACAGTGCCTCCATTGCGACACGCATTCGCTTAATCCAGAATACGGGACGGTGCCCACGCGCATCCGTGCCAACTATTCGGGGTAGCGCATACTCGATCACGCTATTACAGATTTCGGCCAGTGCACTCGCTGAATCCGCTGACAAGGCGGCCACAAAAGTACGCGAAAGAACTCGCATCAGCGTTTCGTCTCGATCATATGTCAATACTCTGAGCACTAGACGAGCAGCCATTTCAGGGTCCGATGCGACCAGTTTTTCTGCGGCTAATTTCAAGATATTTGCAGCTATATCCATGCGGTCACCAGATGGAGGTAACCCGGCTACTTCGGAGAGGCGAATTGCTCGGTAAGCGGCACCCCGGGGATCAGTATTAGAAAAACTCAGACCTTGTGCCCGTCGCGTTCCAAAATCAAAGGACGGTACCTTTTTAGTTTCGCCGTTACCTTTGATGGCATCCGCGATAAGTTCCCTCTCCATAAGGGCGTTGCATTTCAACGGAGCTAGTTCATTCCACCTCTTGAAACGCATTTGGTAATCTTGGGGTTGCGCCACCAACCACAACGCCCAACTCTCTCTCGACGGACCAGCTAAGCTGAGGTCTCCGGTAGGCATTGCCCGGATTGTTGTGAGGGCGTGTTCGGCCAACTCTGTTGCCTTGTCCTTCTGACCCGTTTCAAATAGCAAGGCAGCTTTCCGCATCATCCAGACCGGGTCACAATTTTCGGTCCGCCAGTCTTTGAGCAAACCTTCCAATGCCCCAAAATCCATCGAGTACATCGCCCACAGACAGCGTTCGTGACGAATCCGATGGTCAACATCGAGATCGTCTTGGAGAAAGGGCGACAATGCCTTGATTCGCTGCTCGAATACGTCGTGATCCAGACTATGGCGTGCCGCCGTCACAAGCGCGAGCGCGACCGTGCGCCAAGCCTTTCGGATGGGATTCCATTCAATCCCCGGATCGGTGCTACCGTCAATGGTGCGATTTTGGCAGTCTATTAGATTGAGGACATCTTGCGCGGCAGCCTCAAGTTTAGAGGAGATTGGATTCAGTAGGATTTCCCAGCGCCACACCAACTCGTGAATGGCTTCTAGTCGTTCTACCGGAGTAAGATCAGGAAGCTCATCCAAAACCAACTCCCCATAGTGCCCTGTGTTCCACTCCATTAACGCTCGCGTATTTGCAGGGGCAGCTAGCCATCCTGGATAGATTTCTCTGTTGTGAGTCCAAACTTTCAAGACATTTCTTACAGAGAAGGACTCTGGCTTGTTTTCTTCAGGTAGTTCGTTTTTAGGTTCTTTGTCAGAAGCGACCTCTTCGACAGGCTGAATGAGTTCCGGTACCGGAAGATGTTGCCAGCTTGGCCGTGAGGGCCACTCGGAGATATCGTAAGGCAGTCCGCGTTCCAGCGTGTGCAAGAGCCACTCGGTTGCATATTGGTGCCGAAGGTGCTCCGGCCATTTGCCAGCTTTTGGATGAAGTGCAAGATCGATAGGGACCACCTTGCGGTCTTCAAGCATCCGGCGTCTGTGGGACGACAAATTCAGCCATCCGGCTAGATATATCTTCGGTGCCGCGTCCCCCAGATTATCGCGAACCCATCCCGCCCACTGTAGGAAATTCGGATCGTCACCTGAGAAACCAATCAGGCAGAACACGGTTTCCATCATTGCTTGCTGCACCGTGTTGACGAACGGAGCAAATTTTGTCGGATACGTCCGATAATCTTCTTCTGTGAAGATGAGCGGGAAATCCGAGGGAAAAGATCCGTGCAGTTTGACGATTCTCGGCTGGTTCGCCAGTGGGATTTCGTCCATGTTTTGGACGACGCTGTATGCATGATCAGCTACGGAAGGACGCGCCCGCTCCAAAAGAGTGTCCCAATTCGTGGTGAATACGTCGCGCCAAGGAAGACTTAATAGCCGGGTATGTATATTCCCAGGTAGGAAGTCGTCATCCCGGATCAATTCTCTGAGGAAACGGTGGAGATCACCTCGTCCGAATGCGGCCTCATATTCTTGGGCCAGCCGCAAGAAATCGCTCGTTGCGGTTCCCGGATCGCCGTCTCCGTCTTGTGGATACAGCTTTTTATAAACCACTTTTGCCACATCGCGCCATGTCGGAGGATCGTTTGCGTCGGGTTGAGTTTTGAGAGCATTTCTACTGAATCCGCTCCCAATCATGACGGACGCACCACCGACCGAACGTTGCCAGAGGGCGTCGCGGACTCGGTTGATATGGCTTTGGTCAGAGAAAGACATGGATCGGGCAGGCTCTCCGCTAGTTTCTAACGGAGTTGCAAGTAGTGGCAGTAGTCATTAGCCCAATCGACGAATACTGCGTCGTCGGATAGCTGGCCTCGGCTGTACTGGTCAAAGAACTCTTCTGAATCCATCTGTTGCTGATTTTCGTAGGTACTCAACCGCTTGGTCACTGCAATCAGCGCGTCGATGGGCGAAGTATATTGGATGGTTTGTTTTCGCATGTCGGCATCAAGCAGGGCCATTAAAGGGCCTGTGGCATCGTCCCGCCTGCCGGCGTTGTTTGAGCAGTCTCGCAGCAAATTTCTTGCCGCTATCTATCGACATACGAGCACCGCCGAGCATGTATTCATTGCTGTGCAGGATGCCGATATGCCCTTGGAGAAAGTCCGCCAGTGTTCCTTGCGCCTCTGACGGTATCTCGTGGTACCCTGCCTGCTGCTCGTGCTGAACATAGTGCTTGAGCCATAGCTGAAACTGCTCGTTCAGCGTTGTGTGTTCTTCCGCGGCGCGTTGGTTCGCCGCTTCGATCAGATGCTCGTCGGCACTCAGCGTTATGTTTTTCATTTTCCCAGCTTTCTCTGATGCTTCATCCGGTCTTTCTATCTGCGCTGGACACTCGCACATCTTCGGTTGGAGCCACTCGACGGGCCGGATAGCGCACGTACTTCAGGCCCGACTTAGCCTGTTGTTCTCGGAGTTTTCGGAAAATCTCCTTGATGTCGTAGCCGCACTGAGCGGCAAGTTCGTCTCGTATTGCGCGAACCTCAGCCACGATAGGGTCATTTCTCATCGTCGATGTCCTCCATCAGTTCTTCAGGGGTGCAGATCACGGGAGATTCGAAACCAGCTTGCTGACACACAGACTCAATCCGTGGTCTTGTCACCGCATTGGCGATGTGGTGAGAAAATCTGAATAGACTAAATGAATATATCGTAGCCTTGATTTCCTTTAGACCACTGCTTCGCATCTGAATAGAGCTTAGTCTGAAGAAAATCGCTACTATCGTACGCGAGACGTAGTGCAATGCCCAATTTTGCAGGGCTTGCCGCTTCCTTTGACTGGCTTCCTAAGACCTTTCTCAACGCAATGCCAAAAATAGCAACGAAGTCGTGCCCACAGCAGATTTGATAAGGATCGTCCTCCGCATCCTCTGCAAGCTCCAATAATCTGTCTCGAATATCTTCCGCCTCTAAGTTCGGGATTCTCTTTAACTCAAAAACTCTTCTTATCATTTCGTTTATATCAATTTCTAACGAATCACGGTCAACGAATCTTTCAAAGCTAAGCCCTTCAAAGCGCAGGTTAAAGTCATCTGTCAAAGACAAGTGGCGGAGATGCCCTATAATCAATGCTTTCTGCATCAACTCATAACGTATTCTGTGTTCAGTAGGAAATTTGCTGACTTTGTCTTTTGAGCCCAATTCGCGTAAGACAGCACTAAACGCTTTGGTTTTAATGATCATCATTTCGACATCGTGGTCGTCGGTGACAACTACATTCCGCGAAGCCGGTAACGAACCATCAACATGCCCGAAGTCTGCATCAACGATTCCCAAGAAGCCCTGTACATTGCCATCCGACTCAAGAATCTCGACAGCATCAAGGACATTCTCCTTACCCCAAGCAGGGATAATCGGCATTTGGGAGTCTTCGGCAAACCGGCGGAAAAACTTCACGTCATTATCTCCTTCAAGGAGGAGCACAGGTCCATTGTATTTGTCACGTATAAGAAGAACTGTGTTGGCGATGGTATCCCCCGTCTGATCCATAACGTTAGTCTTCCTCTTTACCTGCCAGCTTAACCATGAGATCACGTCGGTTGTGTATGATCGATGGAGAATGGGTAGCCACAAGAAAATCGAGGTCTGCCAAATTCGCTATTCTGGTAATATCCTCAAGGAACCTCATTTGCCATGTGAGATGAAGAGATAACTCTGGTTCGTCTATGAAAATAAGAGAACCTGCTGGTGCCTTAAATAAAAGTTCATACGTCAGGACAATTTCATGCTGCTCGCCAGAGGATAGTGCCTTTGGAGGCACAATAGACCCATCGTGCTCCGATTCAAAAATGAAACCCTTCTCTCTATCCACCTCGAATCTCTTATATGAGAAACGTGAGTTGACAACATCTTTGAATAACTCCACACGAGGGAGAAGCCAATCGAAAACCTGTAGTTTCTTTTTTACATCGTCGAGATAGGCCCATAAAAGCTTTCGTTCATTATCTTCTAAACCTTCAGAATGGATAGGAATGGACGTCTCGGCAACAATAAGGCCTGCTTCCATCAAGCGAGCTCTGTATTCTGACTGACTATTATATTCTTTTCCTATGTGCTCTTTCGTTGCTATCTCAGGAAGTTTCAACTCCAAAAGGCGTCGGGGAAAAGAGCTATCTAAAGAGGCTCCAATCTCACCAGATTTTCGTTGATATTCCTTTATTTGGGTGACCATATCCTCCGAGTATTGCTCTACAGTAATCCGCTGTTGTACGGGAACTTTTCTTCTATATCGCGGCACAAGCTCTTCGTCTTCCTCTTTATGTCTTGTGAAGAGTCTTTGAGTTTCAACAAATACAATATGGGTTTGTTCTAATATACTTTCTATTTTTGGGGGAATCGGAATGACAGACCCTCTAATATCAGAAGGTAGGAGGTCCCCGTAGGAGAGGATTACCTCAATTAAGGACATTTTTCTGTCGGTTTTCTCATCGTACCATTCATAGGGCCCAACACGTTCTATGTTGTCAATCATGCTCTCTAGAAGCCTAGAGGGATATTCTCTGAGCACTTCCTGCATTGCTAGAGACGACACCGTATGCTTGGTGCGTTCTTGTCCCAATCGGTAGATCAATTCCAGCTTCACAGAATCAGACTCCTTCGGCTTCGCTTCTTTGGTCCGAACAACTGTTAGGCTACCTTTGGGATTGAAACGGATCACAATGCGGTCGAAGGGAGTAACAAATAATGAGAGAAATTGACGATTGAAGAGATCTGAGACAAGACGGAGAATAGTTGTCTTGCCAACGCCATTCGGCCCGTGGATTATTGTAATACGGTCATCCTCCTTCAGGGGTATTTTGTGGTCAAAATACCCGAAAAGGGATTGAATCTCTATTTCTTTTATATTCATGCCAGTCTCCATGACTTTGATGATCAAAAAATTTAGGAAGCACAGAAGAGATGTCAACTAGTATAGCGTATTCCACTTTTTTTGCTTCACTCACCTTTTGCGTCACAGAATCCCTCACACCCGAAACACCTTCATCACCTCGTCCCCCAGATGATTGATCACCTTCACTGCAATCCTACCTGACGTCGGCTTGGCGAAGGGCCGGGAGGTGTCGCTGTGGAGGGTTTCCCAGGCTTCTTGGTTGACCTCGGCTTTGAGCGTCGTGCGCAGCGATTTGTACGGGTCGCTGGCACCGAGAAAATAGGCGTGGCGGACGAAGAAGCTTTCTTCGTTGTAGTCGGTATCGACGAACCAGCAGGCGATGCCGTCGGCGCTGTCGCTGCGGATTTCGCCGGTGTTGGGGTGGAATACATCGACTCCGTTGACCTTGACTTGGATTTGACTGTCTTCCGCGTCGAGGATGTCGATGTCCGGTTCGCCGAAGATGACGAAGAGGTTGCCTTTGCCGGTGTTTTTGAGATCGTCGGCCATGTGGAGGTCGGCGTTCATGCGGGCCTTGAGGACGGGGACGCGGCCGAGTTTGTTGAACTCCGAGGCGTGGGCGTCGTAGTTGAAGGCGCAGGCGACCAGCACGTCGAAGTCGGCGTCTGCGGCTTCGCGCACCGCTGATACGAGGTCGGGGCGGGAGACAGTGCCGAATTCCGGGCCGACGAAGATGCCGGCGCGTTTTTCAGCGCCCGAGTCGGCATCGCCTTCGACGTAGGTTCCTTCGGCGCAGACGTGGTAGCCGGGCCAGGGTCTGATCCCGGAAAACGAGATGCGGTCGTCTTTGTGCGCCTGTTGGACGCCGGAGGTTTTGAGATTGTCGAGGATCATCTCGGCGAAGTCCTGCTTTTCGCCGTACCCTAACTTGGCTTCGGCGACGTTGTCGATGAGTTCGTCGTTTTCATCGACGCCTAACAGGCGGTGCGGCGACAGGCTTTCTACGGTGAACGGACCGGCGACGCGGACTTTTTTGTTGTCTTCGTAGGGCTTGTCGTAGAGGTATTCGTAGTCGGCTTTGGCGGCGATGGAGGCGTCGATTTCCTTTTGCCGGGCGATGCGCTGTTCCCACCAGTCCGCGTGAATTCTTTTGACCTCCTCGGGCCAAGCGTCGTCGGCGTCGCGGGGGATTTCCCATTCCTCGTAGGATGTGCCGAGTGCGTCGTTCAATTCTTGACGCAGCGGCTCCAGCGTTTCTTGGAATTTCTCATAGATTACGTCGATTTCGGCGTTGTTGGCGATGGACTTGAGGGTGATGTGGGGGACGCGCTCGTACACGAAACCTTGGCGGATGTCGTTGTACGTAGGTGCTTCCGAGGGGGCTTTGCGGGCGAGCGCGGCTTCTTTGATTTGGCCGTCGCGGCTGTCGGCGAGCAGGTAGTAGGGATAGCGTGCGCCCATGATGCGGGCGCGGGCGAGCGCGAGGGCGACGCGGGAGGTGTCGATGGTGATCCAGCGGCGGCCCCATTGCTCGGCGACGTACGCGGTGGTGCCGGAGCCGCAGGTGGGGTCGAGGACGAGGTCGCCGGGGTCGGTGGTCATTAGGATGCAGCGTTGGATGACTTTAGTATTGGTTTGAACAACGTAGACCTTTTCGTCTGTGAATGCTCCCGTCTGAGTATCTGTCCACACATTCGAGAACCGTGACAACGGAAAGTCATGAAGAAACCGAACATATTGAACAGAACGCGGGGTAGGACTAGCCAATCGTTCAGATCTCTTTAGCCTTTCCATCCCCTCTCGATTCGTTTTCCAAAATCCCTTGTTTGGTACGAACCTTAGTCCATGAAGACTTACCTCAAATGATGACTTTTCTCCCCCACTTTGAGACGTGAGATTATCATGCCGATATATTCCAGAAGGTGAAAGTAGATTTGGCTCGATGCGTTCTTCTTTGCTCATCGGACGTCGATTAAACTCGCTTGTTTGAACACGCCGATATCGACCACCGACATCGTCTTCAAGACCCTTATGTCGAAAAAGATCTCTGTACTTTAGATCCTCGTAGGATTTTGAATACCAAATTATGTAATTGGACGAAGAATCAATATATATGTCACCCAAGCCGGTAGTTGTACGAAACGAAATAAGTGAGACAAAATTCTCCTCCCCAAACACCTCATCCATCAGTACCCGCACCCGATGCACATTCTCGTCCCCAATCTGCACAAAAACCGACCCACTCTCCGTCAACAAATCCCGCGCCACCGTCAGCCGATCCCGCAAATACGTCAAATACGAATGAATCCCATCGCGCCACGTATCCCGAAACGCCTTCACCTGCTCCGGCTCGCGGGTAATGTGCCCAGCGTTGCCGTCCTTGACGTCGCGGCTAGTCGTTGACCACTGGAAGTTGGAGTTGAACTTGATGCCGTAGGGCGGGTCAATGTAGATGCACTGCACCTTGCCGCGCAGCCCCTCCCGCTCGGCCAGCGACGCCATCACCTGCAAGCTATCCCCAAGGATCATCCGATTCGACCAGTTGGCGTCGTGCTCGTAAAACTCCGTCTGCGCGTCCGCACTCGGCAGCCCGTTAAAATCCGCGAACAAATCGGCCTGCAAGTTAGCTTCGCCGTCCCCCGTCTCCTTGCTCCGCTGCCGCAAATCGTCAATCAACACCTTCGGATGCACCTTCTCCTGAATGAACAGCGGCGGCGCTTGCACCACCAAATCCGACCAGTTCTGCTCATCCTTCCCCCGCCAAACAAGCTGCGGATCCAGATCCCGATTGCGCCGCTCATACGCAACCCTAATCGGATTCCGGTCGTCCTCCGCCATCACCGCCTGATACTCCGCCGTGGGAATATTCTTCCGCGATGCATCCTCGTGCCGCAGAGTTTCAACAGTCTTAGTCGATTTTCGTTTCGCCATTGATTACAGTCTCTCTACTGGATTACAAATTGGAGACGCCACAAACCTCGACGGACAGACAACCTTCGACGGCCTCGTAGAGATTGGTCAGCAACTCTTCAAAGGACTCACCTTGCGTCGCGCACCCTGGAATAGAGGGTACTTCCGCCCAATATCCGCCTTCTTCCGCTTGATGGACCACAACTTTCAGTTTCATAGCTTCCTCATTTTTCTCGGGCGTTTGGGCGGCAAAGAAACCACTCTTCTTTTACTCTGCCTCTGCTTTTCTTGTAAGTCTCGGCAAATCGCATCTAGGTCATAATTGAATCTCTTAGCATACGCATCACGTGCTTTACGAACTTCTTCGACGATTGGATCTGGTTGCATGAGCTTATTCCTCCATTAATTCGAGAGGGGTACAAAGAACGGGGGCTTGGTACCCAGCGGACTCGCAAACAGTATCAATTCGGTGACGGAAAGTTGCATTGGCAATATGGCGGCAGTTCCATGTCAGTAAATAATCCATCCCATGAACAGTAGCTACAGCGATGTGCAGTGCATCAATTTGGGCTTTTTCGGGTAATGGAGTATTAGCGAGTAAAGACTTGGCTAAATCGCGGACATTATCGGTTATATCGAGTTCAGGAATCCCCTCTAGCACCGAAAGTCGCCTTTGCACGGCCTCGGGATCACCTCCCGACGCTTCCTCAATGACTGCCTCTGACGTAAATATGTCGAATCTATTTTTCTGTTCGTCCCACCAAATTCGCGTTGCTTCTTGATGTGCTGCCATCAAGAGTTGCGGACTTCGCCAAGCGGTCAGATAGCTAATCACTGTCGTTTCGAGATAAACTTTCTCTCTCATAGATCCTCACATGCGCGTGTGATTCCTAGCGGTGGGCATAGACTAGCAGATTCGTATCAATGGCGATCACTGCTCCTCCAGTTCTCCGTAGATCATCCCGCGCAACTCCTGCCATGAGTACGCTGCCAACGGATCAGCCGCGCCGATCTGGCCCTCGCTCAGGTCGGGCAGACGGTAGTGGCTGCTGGAAAGGGGCGCGGGAAGTACTTGGCGCAGGCCCTCTTCCACTACGGCGCGTAACGAGCGCCCGGTGTTTCTCGCGTACTGCTTCGCCCGGGCCAACAACTCGTCGTGGATGTCAACGGTCATCTTCATAGAGCAGAAGTTTTGGAATGTCGTCCTGGATGCTGGTTTAGATAATATCCTTGTTGATTAGAAGCACCACTCCCATGATCCCTGTCATGTGTCAGACATTGACGATCTCCCGCTCTACATAGGGACGTATTTCCGCCCGCAACGCCTTATCTGTTGCCAAATCCACTGGCCTCCCTAGTAGGTCTTCCAAGTAGAACTGGGTACCGAAGTAGGCTTCTGAGGTTGCTGGCTTGTCAAAGCGAACCAAGATGTCAACGTCGCTATCGTCCGTAGCTTGGTCGCGGGCGAAGGAACCGAAAAGGGCGAGTTCAGTGACGCCAAATCGTTGCGCAAGGGGCACCTTGTGCGCTCGGAGCAAGTTTAGGACGTCATCTCTGTTCATCGGACCTCCCGTGAGTCTATCGAAACGCGACGAGCGACGTGTCGCTCGATCTTGGTTGATTGGGTCAAGCACGTCCGTTTTCTCCTAACTAACTTTCAGAAGATTAGGCAATTGCCAGTCGTCTGGTGTTGAGATTGTGCGTGAGGCGAGATAGGACTGTAATTCGAGAGCCTGTTGGTCTGTCAGTGACTGAAACACATCGGGCTGGATCGCCAAGTCAGAAACGAATTTCAAGGCCGTGATATTGATGCGCCTAGTCCAGTCGTCGTCAATACCGGTTGCTCTGTACCCCTTTCCCTCTGTGACTCCATTTATTTCATGTGCATATTCGCTGAAGCCGTCAGGACAGGCAGTAATGATGGCCTGCCCGTACTTTTGAGGAAGTATAACCAA
This sequence comes from Candidatus Latescibacterota bacterium, assembly GCA_965233785.1. Classification (GTDB taxonomy): domain Bacteria; phylum Latescibacterota; class UBA2968; order UBA8231; family UBA8231. The sequence goes on along the minus strand of OZ247580.1, from coordinate 5,620,149 downwards.
CCAGCCAGGGAGTTGCGCTGCGCTCCCACTCCATGCCGACTTGCCGGGAGGCCCGTCATTCCAGAGGATTCCCGCACCGGCCATCACCGGTTCCGTCTCCCATGTAATAACCCGATAGTCCAGTCTGTAGTACTCCCTATTTCTCCAGAATCTGTCCATTGCCGCTTTGATGCGAAATAGATGCGCAACAACGGGTGTACTGTTGATCACGAACTGCCTTAGCTCTTCAGCATAGTCTTCGCTAATGCCTTTAGGTATTGGAACTGACGGATTTACCATAGGGAAGGCGATTCTCCCGACTGTACGCAGGGCGAGTTGAGTAACGCGCAATGTTGTCCTGTATACAATCAGGAACAGGTTGCGTTTAAGGCGAAGGTTAATGCTGTTGCTGTCGATCGGATTGAATATCCGATCATGATGTCCGCATGCCCATTTGCCCACACTAAACTTTTCTATACTTCGCTCTGACAAAGGATCCTGATTGATGAATGCAAGGGGATTCTGTGGAGGATCGGCGTTGGTTGCATACACCTTGTTGCTCCTCGCTATGAGCTTCAAGGCAGAACGGGGCACTGCATGTGCCTTGATGGGAGATTGCTGACATCGAGCACCACCGACACTGCATCTGTCAAATGAGCGGGCCTCATCCTGCTCACTCAGTGTCTTGCTGAGACTTTTCATGCCCACACGGTCGATGTTCAGCATCGTAGTGTGCTCCTTTCGGATACAGTGCGAGCAACCGATCCGTACAAGGCGAGTTCAATGACGCCAAAGCGTTTCACAAGGGTCTCCTTGTGCGTTCGGAGCAGCTTGAGGGCTTCGTCTCTGTTCATGTGACTTTCTCTCTTCGTGTTAGCTCGTCTTTGCCACGCCAGACGAACTATGAGGCAATTCAGACAGCGAATATTTGTACCTCGGGGATCAAGTAGGCGGCATCACATCGGCCATGGCTTGTTCGATGGTTTTCGTATCTACACCATGGTTTTGCAGACTTTCCACGAATAGTTCAAGTCCAGGGTTGTTTTCCAGCCGCATGAGATCCTGACGAAGACCTTGGCCTATGTAGGCTCGAATAAGCGGTTGATAGCCGGAGAACCCCAATTGAGGGGCGATTCGCTTAAGATCTTCAATTACGTCCTCCGGCATGCGAATGCTCACCGGGACCATTGTCCGATTCTTGTTCAGTCGTCTCCGCAACTCATCGCTCTTCATAGCTCTTCCTCTCAGTTGGCGATGTTGGCTTCTGCCCGATACCACGACGCCGAATCGTTACGTCCATATCCAGACTCAAATTTATGATTATGTATATACATCGTCAATACAATATTCGCATAAAATCGCCGAACTACGGTCGTAATAGGTCCATGAATAATCCTTCATAAAAAGTCTATATATTAGTAGGTTCTTGTTGCTTTTTATTTAATTTTAGTTGTTCTTGCTTTATGTGCATCATAGATTGTTGTTGTTGTTTTATATATCCCTCGGAAGCAACAGCCGATTCTTCACCTGCTAATATCTTCGTTATATTGTCAAGCATTTTACGCCAAACAAAAGACGAACACCAATAAAGTTTCCCCATTTTTTGGTTTAAAACATGTGCGACTTCTTCTTCTGTTAAGATATGTTTAAGTATCTCATGGATATTTTTGTCTTTAGACCAATCTTGTAATTGCCCATTTTGAACACTTGTACAAGTAAGAAATACAACTCTTCCTATGAGAGACCGATAGTAATAATAAAGAAGATATGTCTCGTTATTTATAAATGGCCATATTTCTTTTACAGTGTCAGGCATATTTGACCAAACTTCTATGTAGTTAAAATTCTTTATAAAATTGATAAATTCATTATGGTTAGACATTTCTTCAAAGGTCATGATAACTTCTGAATCATATATGACCTTGTATCCTTCACAAAAATCATCTAGGGCCAATGTTTCTTTCCATAAGGTCTCTACGGCTTCAATACGTTTTTTATGTGTTTCTTGTTGTATAATCGAAAAATCACCCATCATTGTTGAAAAAAGCGAACTTAGTTGAGCTTTATCTTCTTGGCGGTCCGCTTTATATTTTTCACGCTGCATATCAAAAAAGTGCGGGACATATTTCTTTAGCCAAAGTGAAATTCCAACAACAATGGTTAGTACTAGGAACTCTATGCTATAACGTATAATCTCCATTGAATCTATCTCCTTTTGATTCGGGAATCATATACTTGACCATCCCTTAAGACCAGTAAGATTGTACGCCTCGCGATAGGGTAAACGACCCTCTCCGACCGCACGAACTATTGCAGAGGCAAAGCGAGGGCCAATGCGCCATTTCTGAGTATCCCAGAAGTGGCCTCCACTTCCCTGACGCTGCTGATCGCTGCGCCATCCATCGACCCTTTGATTGTAGAAGCGGAAAAACTCATCCCTGTCGATCAAATCGAGATCGAGAGCCCGGCGCGCGGCCACGAGGGAACTCACTTTGAACTTGCGGGCGATAGCCTGATACGGATCATCCGTTCGTCGGGCACTAGGCCAGAAAGCGAATAACTCTTCTTCCGGTATCAGAAATTCAGCAGCAGCCTTGTTGCAGAACTGCTCGGTTTCGTCTGACGGAGGTTGCAGGTCTTCTAAATTGGAGATACCGCTTTGAGCTATAAAGAGGTGAGCCAATTCGTGAGCCAGAGTAAACATCTGCGCCGCCATAAAATCGGCACTGTTCACAAAGACGAGCGGAGCATATCCATCCACTAGAGCGAAGCCCTGAAATTCATCGGGATCCAGCCTTCGATACGCATTATTGCCCACGACGCCACTGAACGACACCAGAACTCCGGCAGCATCAACCAAATGTCGCAGATGCCGTAGCGCATCGCTCCAGGCACTTAACTTTTCTGCCCAATCTTCGGTAAGCTGAAGCGCATCGCGCATGGCAGCCCCAACTTGCCGAGGATGGACATCCGTGCTGTAGGCTCCGATGAAACCCAGCGGTTCAGCACCGCCTTCGATAAGCTCATCGCGCATCCATGCCTGACGCCGCTGCATAAGGTAAATAGTCTCAAGTAGATCGGAACTCGGGGGCGGAGCATTATCTCGGGTGCGAAAGTCGGGTATTGGCAAGCGTTCTTCGGGCGGCTCTGCCAAGTATAGAAATCCCAAAGCGGTATGAGTGCGTTGGGCGAGTCTGTCGGCCTGTGCAACACTGATCTTGCCATTGCGTTCCCACTCCGACACGCGCTCTGGGCTCACTTGCAGCTTGCGCGCCAGTTCCGGGCGCTCAAAGCCGGCCCGCTCTCGCGCCCACCGCAGCACTTCAGGTTGCAATGTTATCTGCAAACGTCGGCTGGTCATGGTTCACGTAACCTCTGGCTTAATATGGATTCGTCGAACTTACGATGGTGTATATACATTATCAATACAATGTCCGATCCCTACCCCTTTGCCCGAAACCCCTCAACCAACCTATCGAACGCATCTTCCATCCCTGACACATCGGTAAACTCGGCAAAGGCCCAGCGCCCGTAGTCCCCGTGATGATTCACACCAGGTACCCAATAGGTATCCATAGTCGTCTTCTTGTCCTTGGCGTCTTCCCCCCGATAGCCCTTGATCTCGGCGACCAGATTCAGCAGATCATTGTCGCCACGGCCATCATCAATGCGGACGATAAAGTCCGGCAGGTACGTCCGCATTTCCGACCCACGACGATAGGGTACCTCCAAGCCGAGATTGTGGTTCTTGACGTAGGCTTTGACGTGCGGCTGGGATTCAGCGACGCGGCAAAACTCCCCTTCCCAATCGCTGTCAAGAACCAGCCAATTGATGTGGCAACGGCGGGGATCAGCTTCCCAGCGGCTAGCCTTGGTCGTGTTGAAATTCACATGGGCTGTCGAACCAACGGGATTGTACGGATCGAGCACCGCTTTAACCGGACGACTGTCGATTCCTTCGCGCGTGATGGCGGCAAAGATGCGCTCGCAGGCCGTGTCGGCCAGTTCTTGATACATGAGTTGAGCGGGATAAGTGCCGCCCTTGCAGTCGAGGTAGCCATCGAGCCACTGTCTGGCGATGCGCTTGAGCTGGCCGAAGAGATAAAGCTTAGGCTCTTCGCCCGGATCGCGGAACTTGGTGTAAAGCAGCCGCTGGGTTAGGTGAAACAGGAGGGTCGAGGTCCGCAGGTCGTTGGTGTGAACCAAATTGAGATCGACGCCCTCGCCGATAATGCCTTGATTTCTTGTCTTCGACGGACCAATAAGCTCGGGCGTCAGTTCCAGCACCGAGTCCCTGTTAAACTCGGCTTCAAGCCGCTCTTCCGGCAATTCCACCCGATACCCAGCCACCCGAGGAAAACTAATCTCCAGCGCATCCCGTTCGGGGCGCACGGCTCGCACCTGAACAGTCTCTCGCGGCTGCTTCGGCAAAGCCACAACGGGCTTGGCCGTAAAGTCGAACGGAATGCCCAAGACATCGGCGTACTCGACATCGAACAAGCTCTCTTCGTTGAGATCGTAGGACTGCCGCCGCAGCGCCCGGCCAATAACCTGCTCGCAAAGCAACTGCGTCCCAAAAGCGCGCACGCCCAGCACATGGCTAACGGTGTTCGCATCCCACCCTTCCGTAAGCATCGACACCGACACCACGCAGCGAATCGAATCCCCCAGCCGCCCCGGTTTGCCGACAGTATTCATAACCTCGCGGAGCAACTCTTGGTCGCTGATGTTCTCGGCCTGACGGCGATCCCCAGTGCGCTCGATGATTTCCCGCCGAAATCGATCAATTTCGTCAGCGGCCATGCTGCGGAAGTTTCTGTCGAGCGCGTCGCCGGACTCCAATTGTTCGCTGTCGATCAACAGCGTGCGAGGCCGTGGGTACTGGTTGCCCTGTTCGTCAAAGTTGCGAAACAATTCTAAGCGACCGTTTACCAACGTCGTCGAGCCATCGTCGTTCTCGCGGTGGAAGCCGGATATGTAGTCGTACACCAGCTTGGAGGTCGAGGTATTATTGCAGACCACGATGAAGCACGGCGGGACGACAATGCCCTCCTTCTCCATCAACTCAAAAGTTTGCTGATAATGTCCGTACAGAGCTTCCAGCGCAGTCTGCAACTCCACGGGCAGACTGAGGGGATCGAGGGTCTTAGCCTTGCCCCGCCCCTTCTTCGGCATGTCGCTGCGGATGTGTTCCCAGAGATTGCGGAACTTGGGCATTTCGCCACCGGGGATGTTGTCGGCCACTGGCACGCGAGGCAGTTTGACGATGCCGCATTCGATAGCGTCCATAAGCGAAAAGTCGCACATCGTCCACGGGAACAACGTGCCTTCGGCATAGCCCGACCCGCGCAAAAAGAAGGGCGTCGCCGAAAGATCCATCACTCGGTTAATGCCCAATTTCCTACCGACAATTTCCAGCCCCGAAATCCACAGCCGCGCCGCTTCCGCGTTCCTTTCCGCTTCCCTTCTGTCGTCTCCCTTGAGCTCGCCTTCCTCCTCTTCGCCCGGCTTCTCGCGGTAACAGTGGTGCGCCTCGTCGTTGAGGATCAAGACGTTCTTTAGCCCCATGAGTTCGGGCATCACCCGTTGCAGCATTTGCCCCTCGGTCTCCAAGGTCGTCAGCGTCTCGCCCCGCCCCTGAAGCAACGAACGGCCACCCTTGGAAAGCTCCATGCGTTCGCGCAGCTTGAAGGCGTGGTAGTTGGTGATGACAATCTTGGCCTTTTCCAAGTCGGGCAGCATGTCGTTTGGAACCAACTCGCGGCTCTGATAGTAACTGTCGGGATCGTTCGGTTGCAGCACGCGCAGGCGGTCCTTGATGGTGATGCCGGGCGTGACTACCAAAAAACCGCGCGTGAAGCGGCGGCTCTGGGGCCGACGCACCGCATTGACGGTCTGCCAAGCGATCAACATCGCCATGACCGTGGTCTTGCCAGTGCCAGTCGCCAACTTGAGCGCCAACCGTGCCAGAGGCAGGTCTGGATTGGCGTTGTTGTTGGCGTCCTCCAGATGATCGAGGAAGTCCCTGCCGGATCGCGTATTGGGCGCAACTTCGGTGAGCCATATAGCAGTCTCCACCGCTTCAACTTGGCAGAAAAAGGGCCGAATGCCGCTAAAGCGGTGGTGCCGCCAGTGCTGAAGCAGACGAGCCGTCTCCAGAGTCACCTGCCATTGGCTCGGGTTCGGCAGGCCGCGCCAGCGGTCAACCTGCTGGCGAACCCCGTTGATGATGGCCGTCAGGTCGTATTGCTGGCCAGCGGCTTCGAGCTTTTGCGCCGCCTCGTCGAACACTAGCCTAGCCTGTTGCCCAGATCCCTTGCGCCTCTTCGGCTGCGGAATCGGCGAGACGAACTCGGCCGGTCGGCGATGCTCGACGATCTGCTGGGTTGGCTGCCCGGTCTCGTCCAGTCCCCAATGTCGGTTCGGACGCTCGTAAGGCGAGTTGAGGACCGGCTGTTCAAAGAATTCCGTCAAAACGATGCGCCTTCTAAATTCCAGACCTCATCCAATCCACTGTCGGGAATTCAACGTCTATATAGAATTAAGTGGTGAGGGTGCTCCGGCTTTAGCGACGCCCTTGGGGGCCGGAGGTTCGTATTCCAACAGCGCCGACTTTCCGATCATCTCAACGAACCGCACGATCCATTCAAACCCGTTGACATCCGTAAGCCGCAAGGGATGATTCAGTCTAAAGTGAACGGGTTGCTGCTTGCCTTCATCAATAGCGACGTTCGTCGCGTAAAGGTACATGCGGTCCAGATCGTCGAGGATTGGGTTTAGCCGCCCGGTCAAATTGGGCAAATGACCTGTTCCCTCCGTGAACACCGCCGAGCCACCCATCGGCAGCGATTCGAGTTGCACAGAGAGCGGTTCCGGCGGGTGCCAATCCCGCTCCACGTGGGCGGCATGTCCCGGGGCCGCGCAGAAAACGGTGATGGGAAGTTCCGAGTGAAACCCAAAAGCGACCCGGCCAAACGTATCGGTTTCCTCCTCCATCCAAGTCTTATTGGGATACAGCGCAACTACCTGAGCACCTGCAAGCGGCTGACCGGCGACCAATACCAACACTTCCCCTTCAATGCCCGTTACCGGCGGACGGGCAGAAGGTATAGTCAGCCGCAGTTCCGCACCGCCGAGCAATTCGTATTCTGGATCGCGCCCGGTTAGCTCCCGAGTCTGCTCGTAGATGATCGGAACCCCTTCGCCGCGTTGCTCCAAGAAATACTGCCGGTCCCCTGCCCCGACTATATCCCCCACTGCGAGCATGCGGAGGATGGACGCGAGCGTTTCATTGCGGGTAGCTTGTCGATTGCGCATGGCCTCAATGGGCAGTGTGTTGGGCAGGGCACCCGGCGAGTACAACTCAAGGCGGTCGTCAAAGATGAAGAGCCGTATCTTCGCGTTCTCTATCGAGTAATCGCGGTGGACCACCGCGTTGACGATAGCCTCAAATACCGCCCTCGGACTAAATTGCGGGGTCTCTACCCGCCCAGGGGCCTTGCGCGCCGCCACCCGCGTGTTGAGCCTAGCAAAGTTGACGGCATCGCGGACCTGCCGGTCCAACGGGCCAGTAATGGACGCCGCATCGTGCTGGCTCGCACTGCCGAGCACCGTGCCGCGATAGCGAACCGCTTCGATCATCGCGCCGCGTATGTACTCATCTGGGCGGGCGGCGCAAAGCAGCACCCCGGCGACCGTTGCGCGGATCACGCCACTGTCATCCTCCTGCACCAACCCCAACTTTGTAAGTTGGACCGTTGTAGACTCGGTGGCACGCGAACTCAGGAAGCGATCCGCTAGGGTCTCATCGAGCGTGTTAGATCCAGTTCCGGCAACAATCACTTCGTCAGGACCGAGCAGACCAGAACGTCCCCGCTGCTGAAACAGGCGGTTCAATGCTTCCGATGATAGTTCACGCTTAGCGCTGCCTTGTCGAGAAAGATATCCTCCAGGGCTCTTGTGGACCAGCGCACTCTGTTCGACTTCAACGACCAGCACAAACGAACCGTCCGGCAGAGCCAGCCGTTGGGTGACGAACGCGAGCGGAGGACGGATGCTGTCCGAACAAATCTCGCCAACGAAGGCTTCTACCGCATCCATCTGTTCGCGGTTCATCGACCGCACCTCACCGGCATCTGACACACTGAAGATCAATGTGCCGCCGATGGTGTTGCCAAAAGCAGCCAACTCGTCGGCGATAGCGTCCCGCTGAGGCGCACGGACGCGGTTGCCGGTAAACATGGCTTCCTTGAACCCGACGCGGCTGTCCTCGCCGAGTTCGAGTTGCTGCAACAAACTCTCGCTATCCCAAGGCATTATCGCTCCTCTTTGGCAATTTCCTGCACACCAAGCTATTAGCACGTTGCCATTTATAGATTCCAGATCCCGCCCAGTCCACCGTCGCCAACTCAACGTCTATATCGAAAGGCAGTAAGAGCACTACCGCTCCAGCCCTTCCCCCTCACCCCGGCGGCATAAACATCAGCTTAATCCCCTCCTGCCCCTCGGCCATGTCAAAAGCCCGCTGCCATTCGCTCAGGGCAAAGTGATGGGTGATCAGCTTCTCGCTGGGAATAAAGCCCCGCTCGATCAGCCGCAGCGCCCGTTGCCAAGCCGGTCGCCGCTGCCCAATGCCGCCGGAAACCTGAAGCTCGTTGTAGGCGATCTTCTCAAAGTCAATCTCCACTGGCGCACCCGGTAGCCCCATCTGGGAAAAGCGGCCCCGCTTGCGCACAAGCTCCAAGGCCAACCGCATAGCCGGTCCCACCCCCGCGCACTCGACCACTACATCCGCACCATAGCCGCCGGTCAACTCGCGCACCCGCGCCACCGGATCGCAGGCCGTAATATCGATGGTGTGTTGCACGCCCAGTTCCTCGGCCAGTTGCAGCCGCTCAGTATCTCGGTCGGTGCCACAGAGAATCACCGTCCCCCCCTCAGCCAGCGCCACCAGCGCCGAGAACAACCCCACCGGCCCAGGCCCGGTGATGGCGACAAAGTCCCCAGCCGTCACGCCGGCCTGCTCAATAACCGAATGCACGCAGCAGGCCAACAGCTCGGTCAGGGCACCGGCTTCAAACCCCACGCCCTCGGGCAGCTTGTGGACAAACGTCGCATTGCAGTAGGGCGCAAAGCAGCCGTGGTGCCAGTAACCCATGACCTTGCGTTCGGGGCAAAGATTGTAGTGCTCGCTCAAGCAGTAGTCGCAGTCGCCGCAGATGTACACGCTCGGCTCGCCGGTCACGCGGTCGCCCACCTGCACGTGGTCGCCGACCTCTGCGCCCTTTTCCACCACCACGCCGCTGAACTCGTGTCCCATGACGACCGGCGTCTGGATGTTGTAGTTGATGGTATCGCGGTACACGTGTAGGTCCGACCCGCAAATCCCAGTCGCCTGCACCTCGACCTTCACCTGATTGGGGCCGGGCGGCGCATCCGCTAAGTCGCGCAGCTCGACAAATCCGTCGCCGCGTTGGTATTTGACCACTCCCTGCATCGCTATTCTCCTTCGGCTAATTTGAGCCGGTCGCCCGCCTTGATCTCCCCGGTGGTGCGGATCACGCGCAAGCTGGCGAGCCGGGTGCTGATGATTTCGACGACTTCGACGAGGGCAACCGATTCTTCGGGGGCCAGTCCCTCGGCCTTGATCCGCTCGTTGCCGGGATAGACGAAAAAGCGCAAGCGCGGCCGTATGCCGTGCGCGCTGCCGATATTGGCGTACAAATCCTCGCTGTACACGGCGATGACTTCGGGCGCATCGCCTTCAAACACCAAACCTTCCGGCTCAAAAGCAGCAACAACTTTGTGTACCAGTTCGCCTACGGCCTCGATTGTCGCCTGACCCAACAGGGTTTGACCGAATGCCTCCGAGCCGAACTCTACCTCCTTCAAGCCAGCAAATTGCAAGTCCTGCTCGCGCGGCTTGCCCAACAAGTCGAGCCCCACGTCGCGGTCGGTGAGATCGCGCAGAGTCTCTGCCTGACCGATGGCACTGCCGTCGTCAACGCGCGCGATCTCGACGCGCATCTGTGCCACCGCCGAATAGGATTTGTACCCTCCCACCAAGGGATCCCCCACCGACAGACGGCGCATATCGTAGTCCTGCAACAGGCCCACGATGACAAAATCAGCCCCCAGCTCGCGGCCAATCGCGAGGGCTTGCTCGTGGCTGGCAAACCCCCACTCCAGCGCCAACTCGGCCACCGCATCAAAAGGGACGACCTGCCAATTGCGCACGGCCACCAGTTCCGCGCTGAGCATGTTGGCCAACTCGTACTCGATGTTCCACACGCCCTCGCGAAACCCCGAGTCATCGACAAACGGCACCACGGCCACAAAGTCGGGCCGAGGGCCAGAGCCATAGCGTTGGCGCGCCTCCAAGTACTGCTCTAACGCGCTCGGCGGTGGCGGCGGCGGCTCGGGTTGCTGCCAATCCTCCGGGCCTCCCTCGGGGGAGGTCAGAGGGGCGCAACTACACCACAAAAGGAATGCAATGGTCCATTTTTTCATTGAGAATTCCACCAAGAAAAAGTGTGATCCTACCGCGTGGCATAAAAAGCGACCTGCCCAATTCTATGTCAACGCGGTGCAGCGCGCGTCTTGACAGTGTTTTTCCTCGGCGATACGTTGCCAACGCACCCTTTCTATAGTGGTCAGTGGTCAGTGGCCGGTGGCCAGTCCCCCCGCCGCCATCCCCAAGCAACTAACCACTAACCACTAACCACTAACCACTAACCACTAACCACTAACCACTAACCATGGGCGAACTAACCCTCATCTACGGCTCGGCCCATCCCGATAAGGCGTCGCCCGCGTACGAGCACTGCTTGGCGAGTCTCGACGCCGGCAACGGCGAGTCCTTCCTCTGGCTCTTTCCCACGCACTTCCAAGCCCAACTCATGCGGCGGCAACTCCTCCGCGCCAGCCGCACCGACCTGCTCACCGGACACTTGGCCCTTGATCTAAACACTTTCACCCACATCCTCTACAGTCTCTGCCCTAGTCAGCGACCGGCCCTGCCCCCCAGCGCACAGCGGCTCTTAGTCGAAGACGCCCTCGCGGTCAGCGCGGCCAACGCGCCTTATTACAGCCGCCAACCTGAGCGGCTGAGCCGAGGGCTAACTCAGTTGTTTCGCCGGTTAGAGGAGACGGGCACCCAGCCGAGCGATCTAGTGGGAACAACCCAGCGCAGCACGGAATTGCAAGTCCTTTATGAAGCCTACTTGGAACGTCTCGCGGCTGGCTGGAGCGGGAGTCGCGAGCGCTTTGCCGCTGTAGATGCCCACCTCGATCGCTCGACGCTCGCCCAGCGCTTCCCCGGCCTCGGCCTGCTCGTGCTCTGCGGCTTTGTCGAAGTGCCCGCGCCTTTTTTGCCCGTGCTAGACAAGCTGCTATCTCTCGTGCCAGAATCCATCGCGCTGCTCGACTACGACCCCGAGGGGCCTAATTTTTTTGCCCGCACGCGACCCCTGTACGAATTCCTCCGCGCCCGCGCCGTCCGCGTCGAGCGCAGCGCCGCCGACCAACACCCAGCCGCCGCATTCGCCAGCCGCCTCTTCACTCACAGTCGCGCTAGCCTCGACGCGCCCGTAGAGCGAGTCGCCTGCCCGGACCGAGTCGGCGAAGTCGCGGCCATGGCCCGCCGCATCCGCCAATTGCATCAGGAGCAAGGCGTCGAGCTAGCGCAGATCCGCATTGGCTTCCGCAACCTCGACACCTACGCCGATCTGGTCGCGGAAGTGCTGCCGCGCCACGGCCTGCCTTTTTACCTCGCACGCGGGCGGCCCCTTGCCTCCGCACCCGCCATGAACACCGTCTTCGCGCTCATCGACGCGGTGTTAGAGCGCTACAGCCGCGCCGCGCTCTTCCGCCTACTCAGCTTACCCTTGGTGCAGTTGCGCTATTCATTCTCCGACCAAACGCGCTCGCTTGCCGCCGAAGACTTCGCTATGTGGACCCGCAACGTACCGCCATCGACCGGGCGCAGCACCTGGCTCGCCGCCATCGACGAAAACTTCGCTTACTTAGAGAGCGAACTAAGCCGAAAAGGCGAGCCGGTCTCCGAAGACATCGACGATCTTCCCACTCGGCGCGAGGATCTGCTCGCTGAGTTAGAAGCCCTCCAGCCCCTGCGAGCCAGCCTAACTGCGCTCTTTGACCTGCTCCAGCCCTTGGAGCGACGCCAAGACCTGCCCTCTTTCCGCCAGCATGTACTCCACGCCCTCAGCGCATTGGGCGTAGAGGATGCCCTCGCGAATGGGGCGGCAGAAGACGGCCGGGCACTGGCGCGCTTTTTGGACCTGCTCGACGAATTGTGTGTACCAGCCGCGGCCCTCCAGCCCCGCACCCTGAGCCAGTTCGCCGACCTGCTGCGCGACGCCATCTCCCAAGCACATGTCCCGGCCGCAACACGCGCTGGCATTCAAGTGACCGACCTCGCCGTAGCGGGTAGCACACCCTGCGATTACCTCTTCCTCGGCGGGCTAGTCCAAGGCGAATTTCCCCGCTTGCCGCCAGCCGATATCTTCCTCGAAGAAACCCAGCGCCGCACCCTGAACTTGGACGAAGATTCCACTACCGCGGCCGAGCGTTTGCTGTTCTACCGCGCCGTGTGCGCACCGCGCCGCGGCCTCGGTCTCTTTCATCCCAAGCAGTCGGGCAGCGAGACGCTCGCTCCCTCGCCCTTTGTCAGTGAGTTAGACGACCTGCTCGCCCCGCAGCCTGAGACGGAAAAATCCAACGGCACACCGGACACCCTAGCCGAGTTACATCTCGCCTTGGGCCGCGGCCTGTGCGAGGCGCGTGCCTCCGATCTAGCGCGCGATGCCGTCGCGCTCTACAGCCAAGCCGCACAGATCGACGGCCACGCCACCGCGCTGCGCTATCTCGTGCGCGGCTTGCACATCGCCGAGTTGCGCACGGTCCCTAGGAGTCTCGGCAGCTACGAAGGGGTACTCGACGAGGCCCCGCTGCTCGACGCACTGCACACCCGTCTCGGCGCGGGTCATTCTTTTTCCGCGACCCAACTGGAGCTGTACGGCCGCTGTCCCTTCCGGTTTTTTGCCCAAGAACTGCTCAACCTCCAGCCTCTTCGCGACCCAGAAGACGACAATTCGGCACTCAAGCGCGGCAACCTCGTCCACCGCATCCTCTATCATTTCTATGCGGCCCGCGGCGAAGCAGCCGAACGCGCGGAAAACTTGGCGACCAACATCGCGGAACTGCGACACCTCGGCCACCAAATCGCCGAGGAAATGCGGCTTACGGGCTTTTTCTGGGAGCGGGAACTAGAGCGTCTGCTCGGATCGGACGACGGGGAGCGGGAAGGTATCTTGCCGCGCTTCCTCCGCCTGCAAGCGGCCGCAGCCAACCCAGCCGTGCCAACCCATTTCGAGCTGAGCTTTGGCAGCTATCCTGGCATGGGAGAGGGCGACCCGCAATCGACCACTACGCTCTATGCCATCGGCGACTCAGAGACCGGGGACGAGGTGCGGCTCGCCGGCAAGATCGACCGCATCGACCGCACGGCCGACGGCCGCTTCGTCGTCTTCGACTACAAGACCGGCCGCATGCCCTCGGTAGCCGATATTGACACCGGCCTCAACCTCCAGCTTCCGCTCTACTTGCTAGCGGCTGAATCCCTGTTCGAGGAAATCGGGCTACACGAAGGAGCCGGAGCGGCGTACCTGATGCTCCGCGACTTAGAGGACTGCGGCCGCAGCGGCCTGTTCGCCGATGCCACCCATCGCAATACAGCTTATGTCGCCAGCGGTCGCTACGGCATGTACGACCACGAGGCATATCGCCAGCGCCTCGACGCCGTGCGCGGCTTCGTCCTCTCGTATGCGCGGGCCATGCGCCGTGGAGTATTCCACGTCACCACCCACGACCCAGCCAAAATCTGCCCGCACTGCCCGTATCAACAAAGCTGCCGCCTCGATCCCCAGCGCATGAGGGCCTTGTCGTGAAACGCGCCGTTCCCCTGACGCCCGTCCAGCGCATGGCCCTCGACAGCCAGCGCAACATCGCGGTCACGGCCAGCGCCGGTGCTGGCAAGACCGCAACGCTAGTCGAGCGCTACATCGAGCTGTTGCGCCAGCATCCCGAAATCGGCGTGCGCCAAGTGCTGGCCATCACGTTTACTCAAAAGGCCGCGGCGGAAATGCGCGAGCGCATCGCCCGGCGGCTGGCCGACGCCCTCGACCAAGACCTGCCCGAACCAGAGCGGCAGCGCCTGCGGCAAATCCGCGCAGACCTGCCCGCCGCGCGCATTTCCACCATCCACTCCTTCTGCACGGCCCTGCTGCGCGAGTATCCCATTGAAGCGGACGTGGACCCGGCCTTCGCGGTCTTAGAGGGAGTAGATGCGGCGCAACTCCGACAGCAAGCCGTGCGCCAAACCCTAGCGTCCCTAGCCCGAGCGCGCGATTCCGATCCCGACAAAGAGGCCCTGCGGCGCACCTTAGCCGAATGGCCGCGCCGCTATCTCGAACAAGTCTTGGAACATCTGCTCGAAAAAAAGCATCACGCCCGCATGTGGTGCCGCCACTACATCGAGCAGTCGTCCGACCAAATCCTCAGCGACTGGCGCGGGATGCAGCAAACGACCAGCGCTCCCGCGTGCCGCTCCCTGCTCGATGACACCCAATTCACCGACATGCTCGCAGAACTTGCCGCGCTCTCGCCCCTAACCGACGAGCGCGACTCGGCCGTCGAACGGCTCAATCCGCTCCGCGACTTCATGCGCCGGCTGAGCAAAACGTCCCCGCCCGACGAAGCGCTAGCAATCCTCCCACGCCTAGCCGAGGGGCTTTTGACCAACGGCAGACCCCTAAGCAGCAGCCGGCTGGGCAAGAAATCCAACTGGGAGGAAGCCACACTCGCCCGCGTCCGCGAACTCGTGCCCGCCTTGGGGCGCTGCCTAGCTCCGCACGCCGACCTCCTCAGCCTCGAACTCACTGCGGCCGACGAGCGCGCCGCCGAAGTGCTACCCGCCCTGTCGCACGTCTTCCTCCGCGCCGATGTGCGCTGCGAAAGCAGCAAAGGCAATGGCCGGATGCTGGACATGGACGACCTGCTAGAGAAAACCCACCAGCTCATCGCCTCTGACGCGGACATTCGCCACCGCTTGGCCCAACACTATCGCTTCGCACTGATCGACGAATTCCAAGACACCGACCCCTTGCAGTGGGAAATCATCCGCTCGCTGGCGTCGCCGGACGAGCAAATGGCCGGCGACAAGCTCTTCATCGTCGGCGATCCCAAGCAGTCGATCTACTCGTTCCGCGCCGCCGACGTCACCGTCTTTGCCCGCGTCCGCGCCGCCATCGCGGAAGCCAATGCCGCGCACGAGCGCGATTCCCGGCCCTTTTGCGACGACGGCGAAATCCTCGACGCCTCCCCCACCCAACGGCTCGGCTCCCTCGTCATGGGCGAAAATTTCCGCACCCTCGCCCAGCCGGTTGCCTTTGTCAACGCGCTCTTTCCCAAATTCATGCAAGCGGTGCCAGACGAGCCTTTTCAAGTCGGCTACGACCCGCTCATCGGGTGCCGCTCCGCCGATGTAAGCGAGGGTTCGGTCGAGCTTTTGCTCTTGCCGCCCGACGACAGCCGCGACCCCACGGAAGCCGCGCGGTGCGAAGCTCAGTTGGTCGCCCGCCGCCTGAGCCACCTCTTAGAAGGCAACGACCTGCAAGTCGCCGACCAAGACGGCTTGCGCCCACCCGTCCCCGGCGACATCGCCTTGCTGCTGCGCCGCCGCCGCAATCTCTCCGCGTACGAAGACGCCCTGCGAGCCTGCGGCATCCCTTTCCAAGTAGCCGGCGGTCGAGGCTTTTACCAGCGCCAAGAAATCTACGACCTAGCCAATATCCTCCGCGTCCTGTGCAATCCCGGCGACGGCATCGCCTTGATGGGCGCGTTGCGCTCGCCGTACTTCGGCCTCTCGGACAACGCCCTGTACGCGCTGACCGCGCCCCAAGGCGGGCGGCTCGCAACGAATCTCGCGGACGCGAATCAGCGGCAGAGGCTCGCCCCGGCGGACCAAGAGGCCGCCACAGACGCCGTCGCCCGGCTCCAGCATTGGGGAGAACTGCGCGACCGCGTGCCCCTCGTCGAGCTGCTGCACACCATCCTCGAAGACACCGGGGCTTGGGGCTTTCTCTGCTATGGCGAGCGCGGGGAGCAGGCCGTGGCCAACGCGCACAAGCTCCTCAACCTCGCTCGCGAATTTCGCGGCCCGCTCGCCGATTTCGTCGTTCGCCTCGACTTGTTGACCCATGAAGAACAACAAGAAGGCGAAGCCGTCCTCGACGCGGACGCCCTACACATCCTGACCGTCCATGCGGCCAAGGGCTTGGAATTTCCCATCGTCTTAGTGCCCGACTTGGCCGCGCGATTTAACTTTCAAAACAGCGACCCTGCGCTCATCGACAGGGAAAAGGGCCTCGGCTTGCGCGTCCTCGACCCCGAGCAGGATTACAAAAGGACCTCCTCCTTTGTCCGCACCCTCATCAATCGCAACGCGGGCCGCCGCCAGCGCGCCGAAGAGAAGCGCTTGTTGTACGTAGCCTGTACCCGCGCCCGCGACCACTTGCTGCTCGGCGGTGCGCTGACCGACAAACACCTCAACGCCGACCTCGACGCGGCTATGGACTGTCTCGGTTGGATTTGCGGAAGCCTAGCACTGACAGAAGCCGACCTCGCTCAAGGCAGCAAGGCGGTTGCGGGTGTGCCATCCCCCTTGCCCATCCACACCGACCCCAATGCGTTCTCGGTCTCTGCAACTACTGATCACCAAGCCGAGCCAGCCTTTCGCGCCCTCGACGCTGCACCCATGCAAGCAGCAAACCCGGCGTTGGATCTGCTCTCGCCGCTCGACGACCCCCAGGACCGGCCCGAATTTGCCGCTAGCGAGTTGGTCCTCTTCGCCGCGGATCCGGCCGCGTACCATCGCCAGTATGTGCTGGGTCTGCCGGCATGGCCCCTCGGCCAAGTAGATGCGCCCCGCCGCCGAGGCATGCTCTTTGGCCAGCTCGCCCACGCCGGTCTAGAGGCC
This sequence comes from Candidatus Latescibacterota bacterium, assembly GCA_965233785.1. GTDB lineage: Bacteria > Latescibacterota > UBA2968 > UBA8231 > UBA8231. The sequence goes on along the minus strand of OZ247580.1, from coordinate 5,603,114 downwards.
CTGCGCAACAACCCAGATGCCGACCCTGCGGCCCTCGCCGCCGACCTCACCGCCGCCGCCACCTTGCCCGTAGCATCCTATCGCGACCCGTTCGCACGCGAGTTAGCCGATCTATTGCGCCGCTGTCGCCAATCGCCCGCCGAGTACTGGCTCGCCCATGCGGAGGCTCGTACCGAAGTGCGCTTCACCCTCTCGCTGGAGCGCGGATTAGTACATGGAGTGGTCGATTACCTAGGACGCGGGGCCGACGGGCTGTGGGAATTAGTCGATTACAAGACCGGCCACCGCGCTAATCCAAACGAGGCCGTACAGCACTACCGCCTCCAGTTGGAAATTTACACTCTCTGCTTACAGGCCCTTTATCCGGGCCAGGGCGAATACCGCGCCATGCTGTACTTCACCGACTTAGGCGAAGTGCGTCTCGTGCGTTTCGCACCAGCCGATCTAGCCGCAGCCCGCACTCGCCTCGACGACCTCGTCGCCCAACTCATTGCGGCCAAAAATTCCATGCTCACAGGAATGCCATGATGTTGTACTCGACCCTCTCCCTAGTCGTCGTATCCCTAGCCGCCTGTACAGCTTCCGAACAAGCTGGACCATCCTCTGCTTCTACTCAGCGCATGGCCGAGCGCCTGCAACAAATCGCCGACAACCAAAATCCGGTTTCCAATATCTATCTGAACGACTTGCGGGTGGAGCACTTCAGCAGCCGACAAGAACTCTTATCTCCTTTGGCCCGCATGCGGGCCCGCATTTTATTGGCCCGGGAGCGCCTGCGAGCCGGCCAGACCCAGGCTTCCATTGACGAATTCCAGCAGTTGCGGCCCGAGCTTGAAAAGCGCCAAGTCCGCATGGAGCCGAGCCTAGACATGCTCTTGGGGCTGGCCTATCTGCGCTTGGGCGAGCAGGTCAATTGTCTGGAGGGTCATACGACGGCCTCGTGTCTTTTCCCCATCGGCCCCGCCGGCGTTCACGCCGACCCACGCGGATCGCGGACGGCCCTAGACTACTTGGCCACTGTGCTGGAGCAAAATCCCGACGATTTGACTGCTCGCTGGCTCCTCAACATCGCCTATATGACCCTCGGAGAATACCCCGACCAAGTCCCGCCCCAGTGGCTCATCGAGCCCTCGCTTTTCGCTTCTGAGCACGACATCGGCCCCTTCCCCGACATCGCTCCCTTCCTGAAGCTCGACTTGGTATCCTTAGCTGGCGGCAGCATCATGGACGACTTTGACAACGACGGGTTCCTCGACCTGATGATCTCGGCTTGGGGTCTGCACGACCAACTGCGCTATTTTCGCAACCGAGGCGATGGCACTTTCAGCGAACGCACTCGGGAAGCCGGTCTCACCGGCATAACCGGCGGTCTGCAACTGGTCCACGCCGACTTCGACAACGACGGCTGGCTCGATTTTCTCGCTGTGCGAGGAGCTTGGCAGGGCATCGACGGCCAGCATCCCAATTCACTGGTGCGCAACCAAGGCGACGGCACCTTTGCCGATGTGACAAAAGCAGCCGGCTTGCTCAGCTTTCATCCCACCCAAACGGCGGCTTGGGCTGACGTCGATAGCGATGGCCTGCTGGACCTATTCGTCGGCAATGAGACCTTCCCCGGCCTCAACGATGTCCACCCCGGTGAACTCTTCCACAACCAAGGCGACGGGACCTTCGTCGAAAAGGCCGCCGCGCTCGGTTTGGCCGTCGAAGGCTTTGTCAAGGGCGCAACTTGGGGCGACTTCGACAACGACGGGCAGATCGACTTATATGTCTCGCGGCTGATGGGCGACAATTTCCTCTTCCACAACCAAGCCGAGGGCCTGCCCTTTGCGGATGTGGCTGGCCGGGCCGGGGTCCAGCGACCGCACGAGAGTTTCCCCACTTGGTTTTGGGACTTCGACAACGACGGCTGGCTCGACTTGTTCGCCTCGGGTTATCACTACAATCCCGATCTCAACGCCGGGGATGTCGCAGCCGACTATCTGGGCGTGCCCACTGACGCCGAACGGGCTCGGCTTTTCCGCAATCGCGGCAACGGCACTTTTGCCGATGTCAGCCAAACCCACCACCTCCACAAAGTGCTCTATACGATGGGGTGCAATTACGTCGATCTAGACAACGATGGCTGGCTCGATTTCTATGTTGGTACGGGCGCGCCTTCCCTGCGCTCGGTGATGCCCAACCGCATGTTCCGCAATGCGGGCGGGCAGGTCTTTCAGGACGTCACCGCCTCGGGCGGCTTCGGCCATTTGCAGAAAGGGCACGGGGTGGCGGTCGGCGATTTGGACAACGACGGCGACCAAGATATCTACGCAGTCATCGGCGGGGCCTATACTGGGGATACCTTCCAGAATGTCCTGTTCGAAAATCCCGGCCACGGCAACCGCTGGATCACCTTATTGCTGGAGGGCACCCGAGCCAACCGCAGTGCCATTGGAGCCCGCGTCGAGGTCCAAATGGAAACGGCCGAGGGCACTCGGTCAATCCACCGGATGGTGAGCAGCGGTGCCAGCTTCGGAGCTTCGAGCCTACAACAGGAAATCGGTCTAGGACAGGCCACGGCCATTCGGGAAATTGCGGTGACCTGGCCGGGCGCAGATGAGGTTCAACGCTTTGCGGATGTTCCGCTGGACCAGGCTTATCGGGTGCGGCAAGGCGCAGCGGCCTTAATTCCCCTAGTGCGGAAGTCCGTGTCTTTGGCACCCGAGCGGGATGTCCAAGGCCACCACCGCCCTGCTCGCAATTGACGAGTCTGCTATAAAATACGCCCCGTCGTCTGTGTACAGTGTCGCTTGCATAGAATCCCCCTCGCGCCTCGTTTAGACGATGCTGGTCCGCAGCCACGCCCGGTAGGCTAGCATATAGGTGAGCATCGCAAAGAAAAACAGGCCGATTACATCGACGATCGCGTGCCGTAGCAAAGTCTTCGCCGACAGGTCTTCGGCGAAGACGGGTAAGGTGTCGGGGGCCATCTTCTGTCGCGACAGTCCTTGGGCGACGAGGTGGATGTGCATGCTTTTCGGATCGTCGCGGTCGCGGGTGAGCATAGCCTGCTCAAACTGCTGGACATAGGTGCGCGCCTGCTCGACGAAGCTTTTGTGGCGCGCCAGTCCGGTGCCAGCGAGGGCTTCCATGCCGTACTGAAAACAGCCCGTCGGCGACAGGCGCACGATGTGGCGGGCGTTTTCGACCTCGCCGAGGCTATAGGCCAAAAAGCGGTCTTCTCGGTCTTGCTTAAACTGGCGCACGGCGCGTTGGGCGTCGGCCAACTGGCGCACGTTCTCGGGTTTCCGCAGATCGCGGTTGTTCAACTTTCTCTTAAAGTCAAGAAGCTTCTGTTGGGCTGGCGTGTCATTGTTTGCGAAGCCCCACCCTAGTACCAGTTTCTCCTCGAATTCGCTGACCAACACGCGGGCCGCTAACGCACCGCCGGTGGCCGGCCAGAGCAACACCCCACAAGTCCACAGCAACAGCACGCCCACTAGACTGGAGCGCGTGGTGCTGCTCCACATCGACACCCACAGCCCCAACCCGACAAAGCAGGCCAGATACAGCAGCGATAAGCCGACCATGCCGAGCAAGCGCCCGGCCTCGACCAAGCCCAAATTCACCTGCGACAGGGCGAGGACGATGAGCAAATTGACGATGATGGCTAAGCTGAGCACGAGGGCCAGCGCCAGCATTGCGCCGAGGAACTTGCCCAGCAGCAGGGTGTGGCGCGGCAGGCTCTGCGCCATGACCAGTTTGAGGGTGCCGCGCTCTTTTTCGCCGATGAAGGCGTCAAAGGTAAACAACAAGGCCATGAGGCTGAGCAGGCCGCCGATGATAAAGACCCAGTCGATGGCTTGGGTCTCCAACAGTTGGCTGGCCTTGGGTGCCCAGATGTCGATGATGTCCCAATAGATCAGGACAAAGGGATCGTAGAATGTGGTGCCATTGTAGGTACTTTCAAAGCCTTGTGTCCAAAGGCGTTCGGGCAGGGCGTCGTTGGCACCGGTGGCGCAGAACATGAGGGGGCTGGGCTTTTTATAGATGTATTTTTGCCCCGAATGGAGGATCAGCTTCCACAGGCCCCGTTGGGCGTTGCTGCGCCCCACCTCTTGCTCGGCTTGGACCTGTTCGAGATAGTGGTCGCGCCGGAACTCGTAGGAGCCGCCGACAAAGCCGAGGGCGTTGAGCACCATGAATCCCACGGTTAGCACGAGGGCCAAGCCAAAGCGCAGGCTGAGGAGGTGGTCAATCAGTTCGCGTTTTACGATCGCAAATAGCATGGGGAAGCCTCTTCCTTCTCACATGGCGTCGTAGCGGGCGAAGAGCCGATTGGCGAGGACAAAGAGCACCGCCACATAGAACAACAGGCAGGTTAGAGCCGGCAAGGCGTGGTACAAGCTCTCGGCGACGGTCCAGCCGCGCTCGTGAAACCTCGGCAGATCGCGCAGGTCGGCACGCCAGCCCTCGTCATCGTTGAACCACGCGCGGGCACCAAACGCATCGCGGTCTTTGAGAAAGGCGATGATCTGCCCGCGATAGGCTCGGACTTGGTCGATGAAGTCGTAGTATTCGCGTCGGCTGGTACCGGCGAGAAGACTGGCGGCTTGGGTGTATGCCCCGGCGGGCAAGAGGCGTTGGAGCCGATCGTTCCAGCGGTGGATGCGGCGAGGGAAGCCTTCGAGCAGAGGGGCTTTCTCGTTCCAGGCACGCTGGGCGTACCGCAGGCGCAGCCGCTCACCGGTGCGGACGAGGGCTTGGAATTTCGCAAGCGCGGGCGAATCGGCGACATTCGATAAATAGATGGAGGGCGTCTGTCCGTCTCTTATAGAATAGGTTCCAGTGCCGCCAAAGCTGGATAAAGTCCCGCGTTCCCTCGTCGGCGGGAGCTGCTTGACCATATTTGTGGGAAAGTACTGGGTCTGGCCGTGTGCCCGAGCGAGGTCGGTGACCTCTCGATCAAACTCGTCCCACACTTGCGCGGCCTTGTGGTGAGCTTCGGCGTGCTTTTCGCCCATGTTGGCCTGCTCATTGAGCAAAGCCGAGATGCCGTTGGGCAGCCCAATTGCCAGCAATGCCCACGTAAATAGCGCGTAAATCAAGCTGGTCGCCGAGCGATGCGTCGCGCATGAGATGGCCAGTCCAATCAAGTAGAACACCAGCAGATACAGCAGCGACAGTGCGAACAGCAGTCCCAACCGCATCCACTCACTAATCCCGACTTCGATATGCTCGGTGCCCAACAGCAAGATCGTTAATAAGATAAAGCCCAAGGCCGTTGGAATGGCCAGCGTCGTCAGGCCAGCGAGGATCTTGCCAACGAGAACTTGGGCGCGGCTGACATTGGTCGTTAGCATCAGCCGCAGGGTGCCGTCTTCCTTCTCGCCGGAGATGGCTTCACTGGCGATGAGGATGGCCAGCAGGCCGAGGACGAGTTGGAAGATGTACACCATGTCGAAGAAGGCAAAGATGGTGAGGTAGGGATTGCTCGCTTGGAAGGGCGAGACCTCCTCGGCTTGGTAGGGCACCTCGAAGAGGAGCACTTTGACAGCCTGGCCCAACTGGCGTTCAGCCCCTCGGGCGAACACCTGTAGGGGGCGCGGTAGCCGTAGGGCACGTGGCGCTGCTTTGGTTATGGTCTCGTTGGGGCTGCTTAACCAGTCGCTACCTAGGACCGAATAATAAGTGATTTCGTGCAGTTTGCTGTCTTCAGTGGCCCGCTGTGTCAGGTAGCTGGCCTTTTTGTGGACATAGGTCTGGCTGGTGAGCACGCCATTGGCGATGATGAGCACGACAGCGAGGGCGGTGCATGCGGCGAAGCGCTGGCTGAGCAGATGGCTGAGCATCTCTTTTTTAAATACAATGCCGATCATGACATAGCTTCCATTAGAGAATATGCCTTGTGGTGGCAGAGCAGCTTACATGGCAAAGAATAAAAATTCGTGTCGCACTTGGGAGTTAAAAAATGCCTCTACCGGCCGCCACACTGCCCACTCCGGATCCCAGACGAGACGAAAAAAGCACGGGGTGCGCCTTGGTCCTTGCTCAAAATCGGCGAACGCTTCGGGTTCTTCGTCAATGAACATAAATTGGGTAAAGACCCGCTGCTCACCAGCCTGTAGTTGCTGGGCAACAGCTTGTTGGAGGGGGAGTCCGCCGCTGTACACGACTCCGGGAATCATGCCGTGCGTTTCGGCGTAGTCTTGATAGCTAGCGTATTCGTCTTGCATGGCGAACACGGTAAACGCACTGTGGAGAAACGACACTTTCTCGAAGTAGTAATCGCGCCCATTTGAATCAAGTGTTTCCCGGTGCATGGCTTGGAGAAGGTCCTTGGGCGTATCGCCTTTTAAGAACCCTGGGCGTTGGTTGTTTATATGCGCGGCTACCTGCTTCATCAAGTCGTGATCAACACCGCCGCGCATGTAGAACGCAATGGCGAGGCTGTCGCTACTCGAAGCCGAAAAGGCGACCAAAAAATCGTATAGCCAATCGCGCAGACCTGCTTCTTGCGCGGGGGTGAGGTCAATATCTGACTCGATGGGTATAGACGCTATGGCCTGTTGCAATTCAGTCCCGGCCTCAATTTTCATCATTTCTAAGCTATTAATGTGGTCGAGATGGGCTTGCAGGCCGGTGTCATCGGACGCAAAGCCGCCGTACTGAGGCTTTGGCTCGGCAGCAGCTATGCTGGAGACGGCAAACCAAGCGGCGATCAGGGTGAAATACAGACTGCGAATGGCTAAGGATTTCATGATACCCTCCTTGTTGGATGACTGGAAGCCAGTGGTTATAGATATCGCAAGGCTGGTTACATCTTGGAAAGCAGAAAAAAGTGCGGTAGATCGGAGTTGTAAAAACACTCTACAAAGCACCACATCGTCCGCTCTGGATCCCATACTAACCGAAAAAAGAATGGGGTGCGGATCGGTCTTTCAGACTTGGTGAACTCCTCGGGTTCTTCGGTGATGAACATGAATTGAGCACAGACCCGCTGCTCGCCGGCCTGTACAGCTTCCTCAACCTTTTCCTGCAATTTAGGCGTATTTATATACAGTCCCCCGGCCACCACCATGCCGTAGGCCTTAGCGTAAGACAGATAGCTTTCGTAGCGGCCCTGCATCTCGAACACCTTGAACGTGCTATGGATAAAGGATGCGTTGCCAAAGCGGTATTCAAAATCTTGGTAGTCGAGGATGGATCTGTGCATGGCTTGAAAGAGATCAAAGGGCGTATCGCCTTGTAGGAGACCCCAATCCGCTAGGTCCTTTTTCATCTTTTTTAATGCACCCGGATTATTGACGCCCTCTCGGAGGTAAAACGCGGCGGCGAGGCTGTCGTTGCTGGAGACGGAAAAGGCGACTAAGAAGTCGTAGAGCCAAGCGCGTAGGTCGGCTTCTTGCTCGGGGGTAATGGGGACGCTTGGCTCGATGGGGATAGTCGCTATGGCCTGTTGCAATTCGGCCCCAGCCTCAACGTTGATCGTCATTTCCAGACTTTGGATATAATCGAAAAAGACTTGGAGTTTTTCAGGACTGGGCGAAAAGCTGCCGTACTGGTGCTTAGGTTCAGCCGCGGCAATGCTGGAGACGTCTGCCGTTGATATGCCTATGGATAGGACAAACCAGACAGTAGGCAGGGCAAAATGTAGAGTGCGAATGGCGAAGATTTTCATCTCTATCTCTTTTCTTTTTTAATCCGTTGGATTGCCTAAAGAGTAGTGATTAGGCCACTTCCCCGAGGCACGAGAGGCATAAACGTTCATTAAGTCGAGGAAGAAGGCGAGTGATCTGAGAGACCACTCGCCTCTGAAGACTGATTAGGGATCGATGCAATAAGGCGTCCCATACCAAGTGCAGCCGCACACGGTACCTTCCAAAGTGACACAATCACCAAACAAGCAATCAGCTTTGCAGTATGCCTGCGCCTTCTGCGGCAGGAAGCTGGCGACCAAGGCCGTGAGGCCAATGGCCGTTCGGATGATGCGCTTTTTCATGATGAGCTCCTTTACTTGCGGTTTGCTAAGTTTTCTCGGAGACGGTCTCCAAGGAATGGCGATGGGCGCTAAGGCCGTTAAGCCCAGTTGAGACGACATACTTCATAAGCGTTACCTCCTTTCTAGTGCGGGATGTCGTCTTTGTAGCATTGAATAGCAATCACCGTGCCAATGCGTGGATAGCGGGAGATAATCGTGCCAGTATATTTGATTTTATACATCCTAAGTACCTGTTATAAAATATCTTATAAAAATAGACATAATTTCTCGCCCTTCTCTCAGGCCCTGTGCGAGACTCTCTTGATCCCCTAAAAGTGCGCGTATATATCGCACAAGTGCGTCGAATCGTCGCTTTTAGTGAGTCAAAACATCGCACAGACGCGGCAGGCGGTTGCGACATAGGGCCTGCTCAGTGGAATGAGTTCTGCCTCCTGTTGAGGCAACGTCTGACGGCGTTGGTTGATGCGGAAATAGGGGTGGAGAATCGCAGACAGGAACGAGGGGAAGGGGGCTGCGGACAGATGGAAATTTGGGTGAATGGAGTGGCTCAGGGGCCAGTGCGGTCGGCCGTAAAAGCGGGAAGCCCGTCTATGAGCTGCCCGCCTCTTCTTAGCGCGACACGGCCGCAGCGCGCGCCAAAACCGCCAGCACCTCTTCGCGCAGGGCCTCTGGCAGGTCCGCGAAGTCGATCTGCCTAGCTCCGCTCGGCAACTCGGTCCGGCTCTTGTTCCACCCATCTTCCGCACGGCACCACCGGATTGTCAAACCATTGCCCAAGCGGATGAAATACGCCCCATCGTCTGTGTACAGTGTCGCTTGCATAGAGTTCCTCTCGCTGAATCGCGTCGTTTGCGTTCCCCGTCTGGCCGCGTACTTTCTTTAACCATTCCCAACGCTGCCGACAAATCACCTTGACAGCTTTGGGTCGTGAAACCCTAACCTCACCATTAGGAAAGGAGACAAAAGACCATGGCCGAACCCATCACGCAAGCCCAAGACCACGATCGGCGTATAGGACGCTTAGAAGGAATTGCCGAACAGTTAGACCGCCGCTTGGACGGCATTGAGCGAGCGATTGGCGAGTTGGGCCGTCGCATTGACACGTTGACCCGGTGGATTATCGGCATCCAGATAGCCACTCTAATAGCTATCGGCAGTTTGCTATTAAGCATCCTAAACAAGCTACCCAACTAACCGTTACCCCTCCCCGGCCGTTCCCCTAAAGGCCGTTAAATTAGGCCATCCAATGCAGATTTCCGCCCTTCGGGCCTCGACCGACTTCAGGGCCCAAGTGCAACAGGCCGCTGAGCGTCTAGCCGCCGAGCGCGTCTATGAGCGCATCCTCGCGCGCGATCACACGGTTTGGCGGCCCGACCCAACCGAGATTGCCAACCGACTCGGCTGGCTCGACAGCCCGCGCGTCATGCGGGACGCCATCGGCCCCATCCGCCAATGTATCGACGCCGTCCGCGCCGATGGCTACACCCACGCCCTGCTGTTGGGCATGGGCGGATCTAGCCTCGCGCCGGAAGTATTTCGCGCAATCTTTGGCGTGGCCGATGGGTTGCTCGACCTCTCAGTGCTCGACAGCACCCAGCCCGACGCGGTCTTGGCCAAGGCGCACACCCTCGACCCAGCCCGCACCCTATTTCTCCCGGCCACCAAGTCCGGCGGCACCGTAGAGACGCTGTCCTTGCTCAAGTACTTTTACAACCGCACCGCAGACGCCCTCGGGCCAGAAGAGGCCGGCCGGCACTTCGCCGCCATCACCGATCCAGGCAGCGGCCTCGAAGCTCTCGCGCAACGCCTCGGCTTTCGCCACATCTTCCGCAACGATCCCAACATCGGCGGGCGCTACTCAGCCCTGTCGTACTATGGCTTGGTTGCGGCTGGTGCCATTGGTGCGGACCTCGACCGCCTGCTCGACCGGGCCGAGCGAGCCCTTGACGATCCGCAACCGGGCATTCAACTCGGAGCCTTTCTCGGCGCAGGTGCCCTCGCCGGCCGCGACAAGCTGACCCTCATCGCTTCGCCAGCTATCAGCGCAGTGGGTGCTTGGATCGAACAACTCATCGCCGAGAGCACCGGCAAAGACGGCAAGGGCCTGCTGCCAGTCGATCTAGAGCCTGAGTGTACCGCTCACGCTTACGGGGCCGACCGGCTCTTCGTCCACCTCCGCTTGGACGATACAGCCGATGCCCGCGCCCAAGCCATTGCCGAGGCCGGGCATCCTCTCTTGTGTCTCCAGCTAGCGGACGCCGACGATCTCGGCGCGGCCTTCTTTCACTGGGAAATTGCCACGGCCATCGCCGGATTCTTCCTCGGCATTCATCCCTTCGACCAGCCCGATGTCGAGGCAGCCAAAAAACTGGCCCGCCAAATGGTGGCCGCCTACCAGCAATGCGGCGCGCTACCCGCACCCGCACCCGACCTAGTCGATGGTCTCGCGCTGTACGGACCGGTGCAGGGCACCTCCTTGCCCCAAGCCCTAGCGCGCTTTCTGGCAAGCGGCGCACAAGGACGCGCGTACATTGCCCTGCAAGCGCACCTCCCGCCGACCCCGGCAACCACCGCGGCCCTACAGGACCTACGCCGCCAGCTCCTAGCACGCACCGGCCTAGCCACGACCCTCGGCTTTGGCCCGCGCTTCCTGCACTCGACCGGCCAATTGCACAAGGGCGACGCCGGGTGCGGGCTTTTTATTCAGCTAACGGCCGACTCGGCAGAGGACGCGCCGATTCCCGACGAAGCCGGGGCTGCGGATTCTAGCATCACTTTTGGCGTCCTCGCCCAAGCCCAAGCCCTCGGCGACCGCCAAGCCCTCGTAGATCAAGGGCGGGCCGTACTCCGCATCCATTTAGGCGCAGACATCGCCACCGGCATCGCCCAGTTGCGCCGCGCCTTAGACTCAAACAACGACCCCACAGGAGAAGTCCAATGAGCCGAGCAGACATCGGCCTAATCGGCCTAGCTGTGATGGGCGAAAACCTCGTCCTCAACATGGCTAGCCACGGTTTTACTGTTGCCGTGTACAACCGCACAACCACTAAGGTCGATGCCTTTATGGCCGGCCGCGCTCAAGGCAAATCTATCATCGGTACCCACTCGCCAGCCGAACTGCTCACCCAGCTCAAAAAGCCGCGCCGCGTGATGCTGATGGTGCAAGCCGGCCAAGCCGTGGACCGCGTCATAGCCGAACTCGTGCCCTTGCTCGACGAAGGCGACATCCTCATCGACGGCGGCAACTCCAACTACCAAGATACGACCCGCCGCACCCAAGCGCTAGCGGCCAAAGGTTTGCTTTATGTGGGCACGGGCGTCTCCGGCGGCGAGGAGGGGGCGCTCAAAGGTCCGAGCATCATGCCCGGGGGCAACCCCGCCGCTTGGCCCCACATCAAAGACCTCTTTCAAGCCATTGCCGCCAAAGTAGAAGATGGCAGCCCGTGCTGCGATTGGGTGGGTCGCGACGGTGCTGGCCACTACGTGAAAATGGTTCACAACGGCATCGAGTACGGCGACATGCAGATGATCGCCGAGGCATACGCCCTGATGCGCGAGGGGCTCGGCATCGAGCCGCAGGCACAGAGCGAAATTTTCCAGCAGTGGAACGAAGGTGAACTCGACAGCTATCTCATCGAAATCACCGGTGATATCCTCGCCAAGACCGACGACGAAACCGGCCAGCCAATGGTCGATGTAATACTCGACGCGGCCGGCCAAAAGGGCACCGGCAAATGGACCGGCATCGACGCTCTGCAATTGGGCGCTCCAGTAACCGCCATTACCGAGGCGGTATTTAGCCGCGCCCTATCCTTTCTCAAAGACGAGCGCGTAGCTGCGGCCAGCGTCCTCCAAGGCCCAGACACATCGTTTACTGGCGACAAAGACGCTTTCGTCGCAGACATCCGCCAAGCCCTGTACGCGGCCAAAATTTGCTCCTACGCCCAAGGCTATCAGTTGCTCGCCCTCGCCGCCCGCGAATACGGCTGGGAACTCAACTACGGCGGCATCGCCCTGCTGTGGCGCGGCGGCTGCATTATTCGCGCCCAGTTTTTGGGCCGCATCAAGGAAGCCTTTGACGCGGATTCTGCGCTGGCCAATCTGTTGCTCGCGCCGTATTTCAGCGCAGCACTCGCGCAAACCCAAGCGTCTTGGCGCAGAGTCGTGGCCACGGCTGCGACCCTCGGCATCCCCGTGCCGACCTTTGCCAGCGCCCTCGCGTACTACGATGGCTATCGCTCCGCCCGCCTACCCGCCAACCTGCTCCAAGCCCAGCGCGACTACTTCGGTGCCCACACCTATGAGCGCACCGACCAGCCACGCGGCATTTTTTTTCACACCAATTGGACCGGGCGCGGAGGAACTACGGCATCGACAGCTTACAACGTCTAGCGTAAAAAACGTTCGGCAAAAGCTGTATTGACATGCCCAATTTGTCGCATACAGTCGCTAGCAATCTATTGTAAAAACAACCCCTGTTATCGTCCTTTTTTTGGCCTGATAACAGGGGTTAGTCGTTAATACCCCGATAGAAAATGAGAATACTTGCTGCACCTTATTTTGCTACTTTTCCGTTAGTGCATACAATACCATTCTGCAGTGCATTTGCTAAATACTATAATTTTTTTTAATTTGGAAATGTTATACATACACACACGTAACGGCGAAAGGATTTTTTATGCCTACCCTCGCAGGCCTTTTGAAGGAAGAGATCGGCAAGATCGTCCGCAAAGAAGTGCAAGATCAAATGCGCGATCTCAACAAAACAGTGCGCACCCAGCGCGATGCAATCGCTCGCTTAGAAAAGCAGCTCGGCTCAGCAAAGGCAAAAGCCGCCGCCAAGCCAGCCGCTAAGCCAGCCGCCAAACCAGCCGCTAAGCCAGCCGCTAAGCCAGCCGCCAAACCAGCCGCCAAACCAGCCGCCAAAACCAGCAAAGCACCCACCGGCGATAAAAGAAAACAACTCCGCATCTCACCGAATACAATCAAGAAGCATCGCAAGCGCCTCAAGCTCTCCCAAGCCGATCTCGGCAAGCTACTCAATGTTAGCACCAACACCGTTCTGCGCTGGGAAGCGGGCACATCTAAACCGCGTAGCAAGCACCTCCCGGAACTTGGTCAACTCCGTTCCATAAGCAAGCGAGAACTCAAGAAACAACTCGGCGAATAACAGGCTTTACAGAACCAACAAAACCCCCTAGTCCGTCCACGTGGACTAGGGGGTTTTTGTTGCGACCCTATCACTGCCAACGCGCTATATAGTCCCCCATCTGCTGCTGCAATTCCACGTTGTCGCGTTTCGCGGCTCCGCGCTCGACAATCCGTGCCTTGCGCAACAGCATGGTGCGCACAGCCTCGGCGTGATCCGCTGCGAGTTGTGGCTCCTCGCGCAGTAGTTTGTCGAGCGCATACACGCGAAAGCGATCCATCGCGTAGTGCGCCTGAGATAGTTGATCGGCGTGGCCGCCGTATTTGCGGATGAGTTGCTCCGCCAAATAGACCACCTCGTAGCGACAGGTAATCCGCAGCCAAAGTTCGTAGTCCTCGCAGGCGGGTAGGCATTCGTCAAACATGCCAACGTCCGCAAAAATCTGGCGGTGAATCGCAATCGACGAAGGCGACATAACACACAAAGGCAAGGCCTGAAAGAAAATGTCGCCGCCGTATTTCTGATGGTGTTTGTGGGGATTGATTCGCACGCCATTGCGGATCCAAATCTCGTCAGTGTGGCATATCAACAACCCGCTCGCGCGCAGGGCGGCTGCTTGGCGTGCGAGTTTGTTGGGCAACCACTCGTCGTCCGAATCGAGTAAGGCGATCCACTCGCCTTCGGCTACCGCGATCCCGCGATTGCGCGCGGCAGAGACCCCGCTGTTTGCTGCCAAACTCACTACTTTGACTGCGTCGCCAAATTCCTCGCGCACTTGCTCGGGCGTGCCGTCGTCAGAGGCGTCGTCCACCACGATCACCTCAAAGTCTGCCCCCTGCTGCGCCAGTACCGAACGGATCGCCCGGCCGACTAATGCGCGGCGATTGTACACGGGAATGACAACCGAAAACACGGCTCAGGCTCCGCTAGCAAGTGCGGCGGCCGCGTTTAGTTTTTCGATGACCATTTCTGCCGTAATAACCTCGGGCAACACCAGCGGCTGGTCGATAAGACCGGCGGGAAAAATCACGTACAGGGGCACCCCTGAGCGCCCAAAGGCGCGCAAGAGTTGGGTGATCTCGGGATTGCGGTTGGTCCAATCGGCTTTGACTAGCGCCACATTGTGCGCGGCGAATCGCTCGCGGACCACTTGCTGCGCCAACACCACCCGCTCGTTGACCTTGCACGTCCAGCACCACTCGGCCGTAAAGTCGATAAAGACCATCTGCCCACCTGCGACCAACTCCTCGACGTGCGCGGCACTAAACGGCTGCCAGTCCAATTCAGACGCGGTAGTCTGCTCGGCCAAGGTTTGCTCGGTGGCCAGCAACGGATGGACAAAGATCACATAGCTGCCCAAAACCAGCATCAGTGCCACCGCTCGGGCCAACAGTTTTGCGGGATTGGGATGCAGGAAACTGCCCCACTGACCCCAGACCCAGCAGGCCAGCCCCAAACCCAGCAAAAAGGCCCCCGTCCACACCACGCCTTCGACGCCGACCTGATTGCCTAAGACCCACAGTAACCACAGCACCGTGGCCATCAGCAAAAAGCCCATTAATTGCTTGAACCGCACCATCCAAGGGCCGGGCTTGGGCAAGCACCCGATCCACGCCGGCTTGATCGCCAGCACCACATACGGCAGCGCCATACCCGCGCCAATCGCCAAAAAGACCGCGATGACGACGCCAGCCGGCTGGGCAAAGGCAAACCCCAACGCGGTCCCCAAAAAGGGCGCGGTGCAAGGCGTGGCCAAAATCGTCGCCAGCACGCCGTTGAGAAAGGATCCCGTCAACCCCTCGCGTCCATCTAGCCCCCCCAAGTTACTGGTCCCCGGCAGCAGGATTTCATAGACGCCGAACAAACTTAAGGCCAATGCAAAAACCAAGGCGCTCATCGCCACCACAAAACCCGGGTACTGGAACTGAAAGCCCCAACCGATCTGCTCCCCACTGTTTTTGACCAACAGCACTGCTAGCGCCAGCACCAAAAAAGTGGCCACAATCCCAGCGCAAAACGCCCACCCAAGCTGCTGCACCCGCTTGGTCTCCTCGCCGGCTTGATTGACAAAGCCGAGCACCTTGAGCGAGATGACCGGCAACACGCAGGGCATCAAGTTGAGAATTAACCCACCCAACGCCGCAAAGGCGATATAAACCCACAGCGACCGGGCGACCTCCCCGCTAGCCGCACGGTAATCCCGCGCCAAGATTCCCTCTCCTTGGCGCGGCGCAGCGCGCAAATCCAACGCCAGCGTTCCGGACTGCACCTCGCCATCTAGCCCATAGACAAGCACTCCGCGCAACGTATCAACTTCAGCGTCGCCGTAGGGTTCGACAGACAGCACGAGGTGATCGGCGGCTAGCCGCCGAGTGGAAAGCGCAAAATCGTCGGCTACCAGCGGATAAAAGTCGGGCACCTGTTCGCCCTGCTCGAAAGCCTTTCCCTCGTAGGCAAGGCGCACGTCAACCTCCACAGCCCCCTCGCCCCGCACGGCGAGTTCTACCGCAACGCGCTCGTCCAACACGCCCGGCACCTGCGCTGCATAGCGGTCAAATTGCGCCTGCTGGACACTCGGCTTGCCGACGGCAGCGACCGGCAGCGCCAACGCCAACGACGCCTCGCCGGGGATGCACAACTCGCGGCACACCAGCCAAGAGACTTCGGCTGCAAGGTGCAGTGTATCCCCCACTGCTAACTCCTTCGGTGCGGTAGCCTCGGCCATGAGCAACACTTCGTCGGCATACCCATAAACCACCAGTTCCCCCTGTTCTTCGAATTTGTTGGGCAAGGGCCATTGCAACGGCCCTGCCGCAACACCGGCAGGTAGCTGCCATTCGACTTCGATGGGCAAGCCAGCGTCGCCGCTAAAAAGCCAGTAGGTGTGCCATTTCTCCTCCATCGTCAGCTCGATCCCCAACCGGAAAGACTGGCCGGGAACCACGGCATCTACATCGGCCAAAAAATGGGCCTGTACCGGATGATCGGCGGCGTTGAGCCGCCCACAGAGGACTAAGGTGAGAAGCAGGATGAGATTGTACATGGGAGCCTCGAAGGAGAGATAAGGGGAATTACGAATTACGAATTACGAATGGACCCAACCGTCCCCAGTTCGTACTACTTGGCAAACTCTAATTCCCAATTTTTAATTTTTAATTCCTAATTCCACCCAGCACGGCTTGGTGGAGCTGCGCCACGTCGATTAAGCGGCAGCCGAAGTGAGCGGCAAAGTCCACCAGTTGCTGACCTTTGGCCATCGCGCCATCCTCAGTCATCACCTCGGACATGACAGCCGCCGGAAAAAGCCCGGCTTGGCGAGCTAGCTCTACTGCGCCTTCGGTGTGCCCCTGGCGGCTGAGCAAACCCTCTGGGCGAGCGGCCAGGGGAAACACGTGTCCGGGAATGACGATGTCCGCCGGGCCGGTGTCTGGATCAAGGGCGCGCTGAATAGACGTGGCGCGATCTTCAGCCGAGACACCAGTTTCAATCCCCTCGCGCGCGTCAAAGGGCAGGCCGAAGCGCGGGGTCGTCCAATCGGCATTGTGCGGCTCGATCAACCCCACGCCGAGCCGCGCCAGATGGGCCTCGGTCGTGGCCAAATGCAGCAGACCGCGCGCTTCTTGCAGCATCCGATTTATCTTGGCGGTAGAAACGCGCTCGGCCGCCAAGATCAGATCGCCTTCGTCTTCGCGTTCCTGCGCATCGACTAACACCAAGAACTTCCCGGCGCGAAAATCCGCGATCGCTTCAGCTAGCTGACAAAACATTTATTGCACCTGGTGCGCCATAAGCACCGCTTCGTCGAGTTCAATTCCCAAACCGGGCGCATCCGGCACCCGGATGTGGCCGTCTATTATGGTTTCTGCCGGACGCACCAACTCGCCGCGCCAATCCACCTCGCCAAACGCGAATTCGAGCACCGTGAAGTTGGCAACCGTCGCCGCCAAGTGGACCCCGGCCATCGTCGATATCGGACCGGCCGGGCTGTGGGGCGCAATCGGCATCTGCGCTATTTCGGCCAGCGCGGCAATGCGCCGGCATTCGGTAATGCCGCCGGCGTGTTTGACATCCGGCATCAGCACATCCACTGCTCCTTGGGCGATGTAGGGCCAAAACCCTTCGCGGCCGACGAGCGATTCGCCGCCGGCAATAGTCTGGCCCGAGTGCAGCCGCAACTGGCGCAACTCATCGACTTGGGCGCGCGGCACCGGCTCCTCAAACCAGTACAGATTGAGCGGCCGCACCTTTTCGGCGACCTTAAAAGCCAAGGCCAAGTCAAAACGCTGATGACAATCCACTAACAGTTCGATTTCGTCGCCAATGGCCTCTCGCGTCGCCACGAGCCGCGCGATCCCTTGATCTGCATCGCGCTCGATTCCACCGCGGTCCATCCGCCGCCAATGCACCTCGTCAAAGGGCGTGCTTTTGACGGCACCAAAGCCAGCATCGACCGCTCGACGCGCTGCATCGGCAAACCCCTGTGGACTGCGGTCGCGGGTGCCGCGATTGAGATTGGCGTATAAGCGCACAGAGTCGCGCCGCTTGCCGCCCAACAGACGCCAAGCCGGCACCCCGAGCGCCTTACCAGCCAAATCCCACAACGCTTGGTCGATTGCGCTCCGCGCCGTGGCTCCGACGCGACCAGTGTCGCCCGAGAAAATCGCCGAACCCCGCGCCATCTGTTCCCACAATACCTCTACCTGAGTCGGGTCCGCACCCACCAACCGAGGCCCCAATTGCTCCAGTGCGGCCGCGACCAAGCCGTCGTTACCGCTCTGGCTCGCTTCGCCCAAGCCGCTTAGTCCAGTGTCGGTGTGAATTTGGACAAAGATCCAATTGCCGCGATGCGACGCCGCCACCGAGTGTAGTTCCAAATGAGTAATTTTCACAAAGTCTCTCCAGTGTAAACTGCTTCCTCAGAAAACATAAAGAAGAGACGGCCTAGCCGCTACGCGCAGAGGGGTTCACGCGGTTCAATTGAGTCATTATGTTCTTAGTTCGCGCCTTCTTTACCCGGAGGTGAAACATGGACCTTTTCGACGCCGGACTACGGGATCGCCAAGCGGCGGACCAACCCCTAGCCGCTCGCCTGCGTCCGCGCACCTTAGACGAATACGTCGGCCAAGACCACATTCTCGGTCCAGGCCGCCTGCTGCGGCGCGCCATTGAGGCCGACCAACTCTCCTCGCTGATTTTCTACGGCCCGCCCGGCACGGGCAAAACCACGCTCGCCGCGGTCATCGCCCACACCACCCGCGCCCATTTTATCTCTATCAACGCCGTTTTGGCCGGGGTCGCCGACATTCGCCAAGCCGTCGATGAGGCCGGCCAGTTGCGCAAGCTGCACAACCGCAAGACCATCCTCTTCATCGACGAGGTCCACCGCTTCAACAAAGCCCAGCAAGACGCGCTCCTGCCCTGGGTTGAAAATGGCACCATCATCCTCATCGGCGCGACCACCGAAAATCCCTACTTCTCGGTCAATCGTCCCTTGCTCTCGCGCAGCCGGGTTTTTCAGTTACAGGGCCTCAATTCCGAAGCCCTCGCGCACATCGCCCAGCAGGCGCTTACCGACTCGCGTGGCTATGGCCATCTCCACATCGATCTGCACCCCGACGCCCGCGCCCACTTGATCGACGTGGCCAACGGCGACGCCCGCGCCCTGCTCAATGCCTTGGAGCTAGCGGTCGAAACCACCGATCCAGACACCCAAGGACGGATCGCCATCGACCTAGCGGTAGCTGAGGAGTCCATCCAGCGGCGCGCTCTGCTCTACGACAAGGAAGGCGACTACCACTTCGACGCCATCAGCGCCTTTATCAAATCCATGCGCGGCTCGGACCCAGACGCCACCCTCTACTGGTTGGCGAAGATGGTGTACGCCGGCGAAGACCCGCGCTTCCTCTTCCGCCGCATGCTCATCTTCGCCAGCGAAGACGTCGGCCTCGCCGACGAGCGCGCCCTCCAAGTAGTAATCGCCGCGGCTGAATCCTTCGACCGCATCGGCCTGCCCGAGGGGCGCTTTCCGCTGGCCCACGCCGCCTTGTATTTGGCCACCGCGCCCAAGAGCAACTCGACTATGGCCTTCTTCGACGCGCTAGAGGTTGTAGAAAAAGAGCGCGAAGGCGAGGTCCCCAATCACCTCAAAGACGCCAGCCGCGACAGCGAAGGCTTTGGCCACGGCGCGGGTTATCTCTATCCCCACGCCTATCGCGAGCACTGGGTCGCCCAGCAGTACCTGCCCACTGGTCTGCAGGGCCGCATCTTCTACCAGCCCTCGGATCAAGGCCGAGAGAAAGAAGCTGGCGACCGCGTCCGCCAACGCCGCGAGCTACAACTCGCCGCCATGCGCGAAGCAGAGTCCGCCCCGACCGAGATATTGTCCCTATCCCCGCCCGACCAAGTGCGCGACCAATGGCTCAAGCGCGCCTCCGGCGACATTGGCCCCCAGTTAGAGCGCACGCGCCAACGCCTTTTCGCCCCGCTTGCGCTCGCGCGGCATCACCTCGTCCTCGACTTGGAGGCCGGTACGGGTCTGCTCACTTGGGAAGCTCTGCGGCGCGTGCCCGAAGGCGGAGTCTGGGCGCACACCAGCGACAAGATCGCGGCTGTGGCCCTACACGAAACCGCCGCCCACCTAGCCAAAATCGAACGGCCCCAAGTGCTGCAAGGCCCGCTCGCCACCCTCGCCGACCAGATTGCCGCCTGCGACCCCGACATCCTCTTTGACGCCATCGTCGGGCGCAACGCCCTCGGCGCACTAACGCACAAGGAAGCAGTCGTCGCAACCCTGCATCGCTACCTCGCCCCACAGGGCCGCGTCAGCTTGGTCGAGACCCTCTCGCGTCGGTCGCAGCGTCTGTACCAGTTACTCGACTTACGGCAACTCGGCGACCTAGGCGAGCTCCTCGTCGCCGCCGAAGAGGCCATCTACGCCGCGCCCGATAATCCGCGAGTTACCTGGGATGCTGCGGATCTCGAACAAATGTTCGCTGCGGCAGGCTTCGGCGCGGTGCAGGTGCGAGTGGAAGAAATCCAATCGCAGCGGCACATCGAGCCGCGCCATCTGGCGCATTGGTTCAGTCCCGGCGGCGAGAAGCGGCACACGTACGCCCACCATCTGGCTCAGCATCTCGACGAAAGCGAATTGCGGCAAGTGCGCAGGTTCTTTGAGCAGAGTTTGGCCAATCACACAGTGACTTGGACGACGCCTCAGGTATTCGTCGTAGCCGAAGGGCGACAAGGGAACGATGCAGATACAGCACCCAACAATTGATTTATGGCTTCTCACGGCTTACCTTATCCGCATTCTGCCACCCCTAACCCGCCATAGACCATGATCGCCAAGCGCCTAACCTGTCTGCTCCTATTGGGCCTTAGCGCCTGTAGCACCACCGAAGAGCAGGTCGTCGAGCTCCTAGAACAGATGGCTGCCAACCCAGTGGATTCGCCGGCCTATCAGCAATCCATCGACGAATTGGCCGCTATTGGTCGGCCAGCCGCCCGCCAGCTCATCGCCCGCCTCAACCCCGACCTGTATCTCGGCGAGAACTACCGCGAGTTCCGCGACGAACAGGAAAAGCTCCGCATCGGCTGCGCCCTAGCGCTAGGCCACATCAAGCCGCGTGGAGCCACGGCCGCGCTCAAAGATCGGATCACCACCGCTTACACGGACCACGAGCGCATCGCCTGCCTGTGGGCCATGGGACAAGTCGGCTACGTCCAAGCGGGCGTGGATGCAGCCAAAGTCCAGCTCAAAGACGAGGACCCCATCATCCGCATCCACGCGGCCATTGCCCTGCTCAAGATGGACGACGAACTCGGCACCAGTGAAATCGAAGCAGCCCTAGCCAGCAGCGACCCGGAGTTGGCCCAAGCCGCCCTGCAAGGACTAGAAGAATCTGGCTACTTCGGCGTCCCGCTGCTCGTCGAGCTGAGCGACCACGCCGGTCCTCATCAAGCCGCGCTGAGCTCGGTGATCACCAAGGTCAAAGACCAACTCGTTATTCAGCTAGAAGCCGAGGAGCCAGTCCACCGCCAGCGCGCCGCGCAAGCCCTCGGCTACATCGGCGACGAAGGCGCAGCGACCGCCCTAGCCGACCTGCTGGAAGACCCCAGCAATCAGGTGCGCTTTAGCACGGCTGCTGCCTTGGCCACCATGGGCCGCAGCCAAGGCATCGAGTTTCTCTTTGAGGCCCTGCGCAATACCGACTCCATCCTCCGCGCCAATGCCGTCAAGTTTCTCACCAACGTCCAGCAACAATCCGGCGCAGTCGAAGCGCAACTCATCGCTGCTCTCAGCGATGAAGATCCGCTCTCCCGGGCGGGCGCGGCGCAAGTTTTGGGCCAAGCGCGCGTGCAGTCTGCCCTCAGTGCCTTGCTGGCGGCCACCGCGGACGAAGTCGCGGACGTGCGCGCCAATGCCGCCATTGCCCTCGGCCACATCGGCGGCGACCAAAGCCGCGCCCAGCTCGAAAAATTGCGCCATGACAGCGACGCCACCGTTTCCTACTACGCCGAGTGGGCCTTAGGTCAGCTCGGACCGAGTTGACCCTAACCCCCTTTTCGCGCCATGCAAAATGCAATCTTGCTGTTGTTCGTCCTCTTGGCCCTGCCGCCGTTTGCTGCGCCCAGCCGCGCCGGCGAAACGCCCGAGACCCTCCTCATCCGCCAAGCCCTCGCCAACGACATCTCCGGATATCGCCGCGCCGATACCGAACTAGCGCTCAAGGCGTATCACCCGCGCTTCGTCGCCTATCAGGGCCACGCCAACGGCGATCCTCGCGCTTGGACGGTCCTGCACGAAAACCACGATGCGTTCGCCAGCCAGCTAGCCGCCGATCTCAGCGCCCAGCGCTACGAGGTCACGCGCACGGTTCCCTTTATCGCGGTGCGTGCCACCCACGCCATTGCCACTAGCGTAGATTCCGGGCGCGTCGTCGATCGCCAAACCAGCGAGGCCAAGCCGGTTGTCGTCCACCGCTTCTGGACCTTCCTCAAGGAGGAAGACGACTGGCTGGCCACGGGCATGGTCGCGGATTTGGGCGACACGCTCTTGCCCGTGGCCGGTGCGCCCGCCAACGGCGAGGTCGCCGAGTTGTTGCAGCGCGAAAGCCAAGCGTGGGAAGCCGGCAGCGGCATCATCGGCTTCTTCGACGCAGACTTCACCGGCTACGAGGCCCTAGGCGCTTTCAAGCCAGCCTCCTATAAAATCGCCTTCAGCGGCAGTGAGGAACTGGAAAAGTGGCTCGACAAGCGGCTGCCCTACGTGCAGTACGACCTCGACCGCAAAGTGCTCCACACGGCCATAGGCCCTAGCGGCGACGAAGCCTTGGCCGTCACCCGCGAAAAAGTGGCCGTCGAACACGTCAAAGGGCCGGCCAAACACCACAAGGAACGCTACGTGTTCTGGACGCTGAGCCGTCGCTCCGGCTCGTGGAAAGTTACCAACATGGTCTTCGACTTGGGGCTGGAACTTTCCGACTAACTCATGGAAAAACTGGTCTGGCTACTGCTCTTTACCGTCGGCTACTGGTCTTACTGCATCTTCTGGGGCGTCAAAGGTGCCCGCCGGGCTAAGACGGCCTCAGATTACTTTATCGCTGGCCGCGGCATCGGCCTGTGGGTCTTCGTGCTGGCCGCCACCGCCACCTCCTTTAGCGGCTGGACCTTTGTCGGCCACCCCGGCACCATCTACAACGTCGGCCTGCCCTACGCCTTTGCCTCCTTCTACGCCATCACCATCCCCTTCACCGGGGTGTTGTTCCTCAAGCGACAGTGGCTTTTGGGCCAGCGCTTTGGCTATATCACGCCGGGCGAGATGTTTAGCGATTACTACCGCACGGACGCGATGCGCTTCCTCACCGTCATCGTCGCGCTCGTCTTCAGCGTGCCCTATCTCGGCATCCAACTCAAGGCATCGGGCCTGCTTTTCAACCGCCTGACGACCGGCACGCCGCTGGAGGGCACCTTCATCCACTCGGTCGAGGGTGGGGCCATTGTGCTTTCGGTCATCGTCTTTATCTATGTAGCATCGGGCGGGTTGCGTTCGGTCGCCTACGTGGATTGCGCCCAGTGCATCCTGCTCGCTTTCGGGATCGTCGTGCTCGGCTTTGTTGCCCTCGACTTGGTCGGCGGCTGGACGGCCTTCAAGGGAGGGTTGGTCGCCCTCGCCGAGCAAAAACCCGATATGGTCGCCATTCCGACCCGGCCGGAGTCAAGCTCTTTTCTGGAGCGCGCTGGCACCCTGTTTTTCGACGCCCAAGGCGGCCCTTGGACCGGCCTGATGATCCTGACCTATATGTTCGCCTTGATGGGTATCCAGTCGGCTCCGGCCTTTTCGATGTGGGCTTTTGCCAACCGCGACCCGCGGCCTTTTCCCTGGCAACAGGTTTTCGCCTCTTCGCTGGTCATCGGCGGTATCTTGTTCTTCTTCACCGCCTTCCAAGGCTTAGGCGTCCGGCTGCTCGATATGGAACTGATCCCCGGGACTAAACCCCTCGGCCTGCCCGCATCCGACCACTTGGTTCCCTACTTAATCGACACCTTGGCCGGCAGCTTTCCCTTTCTCTTGGGGCTTTTGGCCGTTTGCGCGCTAGCCGCGATGCAATCGACCGGAGCCGCCTACATGTCCACGGCTAGCGGCATTATCACCCGCGACCTTTACCGCCATTTTTTTAATAAAGAAGCATCGCATTCGGCCCAAGTCTTTGTCGGTCGCTTGAGCGTGGCCATCGTCGTCAGCCTAGCCCTGCTAGTCGGACTAGCTTCCGGCGACCTACTCGTCTTGCTGGGGGGACTGGCCGTTTCCTATGGATTCCAAATGTGGCCGGCACTGTTGGGCATCTGCTACATCCGCTTTTTCACCCCCAAGGCCATCGTCGCCGGCCTCATCGCCGGCCTCCTTGCCGTTACCTTCACCTATATAACCGAGCTGGGCGGCCTCATCGGCATTGGCCGCTATCCGCTCACACTCCACAGCGCCGGTTGGGGCATCTTCTTTAACATGGGCACTGTCGTCGTCGTCAGTTTGTTGACCCAGCCCAAGGAAGCTAACCATCTGGCCCACCGCGATCGTTACCACCATTTCCTCAAAGAGCACACGGCCCTGCCCGAGGCCAAAAAGAAATGGAAAAAGCCAGTCTGGATTCTGACGATAGTCTGGTTCCTCTGTGCCATCGGCCCCTTTGCCGTCTTAGGCAATCAGACCGATCCTGCCCAATGGCCCTTGGGGATTCCCTCGCTGTGGATATGGCAGATCGCCTGGTGGATCATCGGCTGTTTTATGATGTATTTGCTGGCCTTTAAGCTCGAAATGTCCACCGTCCCCACCCGCGAGGTCGAATCGCCACCGCAAGACGACTGAGGTGCGCTCGGCCTTCCCCTTTCTCCGCCTGCTGCTAGCGCTCGGCGCGGCCCTGCTCGGCGCACTGCTCCTGCCCGATCAAGGTACAACGAGCGGACTGAGCCTCTTTCCACCCGCCGCGGCCATTCTGGTCGCCATCGCCACCGGTCGCCTGATTCTAGGACTCGGGTTGGCAATCGTCGGCGGTGCGTTCATTTCCCTGCCGCCAGACGTCCCTTTTTACGCGATCCCATTCCGCGGCTTAGAACGTGCCCTCATAGACTTTGTCTGGACCCCACTTCGCGACTCCTTTCAACTCTTCATCCTCGGCTTCACTGCCTCGCTCATCGGCATGGTGCGCGTCATCTCGCTGGCCGGCGGCACTCGCGGCATCGCCGACCTGTTAGTCGCCCGAGCCGCAGGTGTGCGATCGGCTCGGCTGGCCACCGCGCTGTTGGGGCTGGCGGTCTTCTTCGACGATTACGCCAACACGCTCGTCGTCGGCACCACCATGCGCCCCATCGCCGATCGCTTCCGCATCTCGCGCGAAAAATTGGCCTTTCTCGTCGATTCCACCGCCGCCCCCGTGGCCGGTATCGCGGTCGTCAGCACTTGGATCGGCTTTGAGGTGGGGCTGTTCGACAGCGCGATGGAGCAAGTCGGCGCGGGGGTTTCCGGCTACGAACTGTTCTTCCGCGCCCTACCGGCCCGCTTCTACTGCCTGCTAACCCTCGCCTTCGTGCTGTGTTCCACCCTCGCTGGCCGCGATTTTGGCCCCATGCTCAAAGCCGAGCGCCGCGCCCGACGAACGGGCCAAGTCCTCGCGCCGGGCCACCGCCCCATGACCGGCAATGCATCCCAACTCCCCGAACACCCCGGCCTCCGCGCCCATTGGGCCGTGGCCGCAGGGCCCGTCCTCCTCGTGGTCGCTGGCGTCCTCGGCGGAATGCACCTAGACGCCAGCCAAGCACCCGCCGTGGTGGCCGCCCGCGCCGAGCACGGCTTTTTGGCCCGGCTCTACTGGATTCAGGTTTTCTCCCACGCCGACGGAGCCAAAGTGATGTTCTTATCCGCCTTAGCTGGCTCGGCACTGGCCGCGGTCTTGGCCCTAACCCGCCGCGAGGAAACAAGTCCTAGACGCCCGCTCGGCCTAGTGGAGGTCTGCAAGACTTGGGCGAGCGGCATTACGGGCTTTTCCTATGCGCTGGTGATATTGATCTTGGCTTGGGCGATCAAGGAAACCTGCGAGGCCGTCGAGACTTCGGCCTATATCGTCGGTGCGCTCTCCGGCTTTCTCGACCCGCACTTCCTCCCCCTTCTCGTCTTCCTGCTCGCCGCAGTGGTCGCCTTCTCCATCGGCACCTCGTGGACGACCATGGCCGTCCTGTTGCCGACTATGATCCCAGTAGCTTACGATTTGGGCGGTCTGGCACTGACGGTCCTCGTCGCCGCGGCCGTATTGGACGGCGCGATATTCGGCGACCATTGCTCCCCCATCAGCGACACCACCGTCCTCTCCAGCATTGCCGCGGCCTGCGACCACTTAGCCCACGTGCGCACCCAGATACCCTACGCCCTGACGACGATGACGGTCGCTGGGCTGTGCGGCTACTTGGGTAGCACCCTGCTGTGGTCGCCGACTACCGGCTTGGTCGTGGGACTATGCCTGATTGTCGCAGTGATCTTTGTAGTAGGGAAAAAAACGGACGCTGATTGACTTGCCGTGGACTAACTACCAACCCGCCGTCGTCCGATCCACCAATTCCTCTAGCACCATGTCCAGCGCCCGTTCCATTGCTGGATTCCGCCCCTCTTCCTCGGCCAGCGCGGCGTCATAGGTTCCCCATCCCTCTAGCTCGGACAAGGTCAACAACACTTCCCCATCTTCCACCCGCACCAATTCGGCCGCTACCAAGACCGCAAACCGGTACTGCTCGGTCTGCTCGGCCGTCGTATAGGTAAAGGGGCGGTCCTCAATGGAGATCACGTTGAGTTGCAAGAGGGCATCGGCGCTTTCTTCGTCAACCACTCGCAACTGACCGTCTTCGGTGTAGAGCGAATCGGCGAGTTCCGTCAGGCGCTCGGCCACGGCAAACTCCGAGGTTTGGTTGTCGGCCACGGGGATGCCAATGCTGCGGATGCCGCCTAACAGGCCGCCAGAGGCCGAGTAGTAAGCGCAGCCTCCGATACAAAGCGCAGCCAGCGCAGTTCTAATCGGCGGACTTACTCGCATCGCCCTCGGCGGCCGGCTGGCTCACATCCTCCTCAGCGGCTGGCTGGCTCACATCCTCCTCAGCGGCTGGCTGGCTCGCATCCTCCTCAGCGGCTGGCTGGCTCGCATCCTCCTCAGCGGCTGGCTGGCTCGCATCCTCAGCCACCGCCAACGACCGCGCTCCGTCGCCCACGGCAATGGACTGGTTCTGGGGCCGCCCTCGCACATCGCCCCCTCGCACCTCCAGCCGCTGCCACTGCTCCTGGCCCGGGGCGCGAGCCACCGAGTGCTCGACCATCATCGCGCTCAAAGGCCGGGTATCGCCCACCACCGGCACCTCGCCTACGACCGGAGCGCGCACCGTACACAGGCGAAGTTGCACATGGGTGGCTACTACCCGCGCCTTGACCGCTTCCCAGCGGCCCAGCGGCTGCCCGCTGTCTGGGTCTGCGATCTCCCCGTGCAAGGCGAAAATGGCAAAGGCCATGCCTTCCTGGACGCCCTGTTCGCTGCCGACGTTGAGGACCAGCGTGGTGTCGTCGATAATGGCGGCTACCTTGCCTTCAATAGGCGTGCTCATACGGCTGTACTCCGAAAAAAAGACCGGCCCGCGTTTGCTGGACCGGTCTCTAGATACTTGGTAGAGATTCGAATCACTCGCTTGCGGCCCACATATAGTCCCCGCTGTTGTCGAAGATAAAATCTTCTGGGTTCTGGTATCCTCGGTGTTTGCTCAACTGCTGATCCCGCAAACGCACCGCATAGTGTAGGTGCGGGCCGGTCGAGCGGCCCGAATTAC
Organism: Candidatus Latescibacterota bacterium; assembly: GCA_965233785.1. Taxonomy (GTDB): domain Bacteria; phylum Latescibacterota; class UBA2968; order UBA8231; family UBA8231. The sequence goes on along the minus strand of OZ247580.1, from coordinate 5,575,626 downwards.
CCATCGTCCCGATCTGCTGCCCGCGCTTTATCTGTTGACCTTGCTTGACCATAATTCTATCCAAGTGGCCGTATTCGGTCTGGTAGCCGCCCTGGCGCACATAGGGCTGGCCCTGCTCGTCGCGTTCCTTTTTTCGATGGGCAACAATAATCGTATTGCCGAGGTATTTATCCTCCCCAGCGTAGTGTACAAAACCATCCGCCGTCGCGTAGATGGGCGTCCCTCTGCGGCCAGCGAAATCGATGCCACGGTGGAAGGCCCGACGCCCGGTAAAGGGATCAATGCGCCAGCCAAAGGGCGACGACAGCCACGTCTTCTGCTCGGGGACTGGTAAAATCGTGGGCAAGTATTGGACGTTCGTTTCTTCGAATTTGCGCTCGATTTCCTCAAAGCTCTTGGCCTGTAGGTTGACCATTCGCTTCAGGTAGTCGATGCGCACGCTCATCTCGCGCATCATCAAGTGCTTTTGCGGCGGCAAGGACGCGATCTCCTCGGACAAATCTTCCACACCTCCGACGCCGCCCAACTCCCCATCCGCAGCGAGTGGCTCTATCGCCAGCGGCTCCATCTCGTGGTGAGCCCGCAATCTATCTTCAGTCGCCCTGAGCTGATCCATGGCCTCCCCGAGCTGCTGCACTTCCTCGCGAGTCTGCTCTAAGCTGTGCAAGAGGTTTTTGTTTTCTTTTTGTAAGGCCAGCAGGACTTTTTGATCACTCGGTTGATGAAAGCCTTGGGTGTAGGCGTAATAACCACTACCACCCACAAAACCCAACGCGCCCAGCAGAATCAGCCCTAAGGCACGAGACAAAAAACCATACTCGCGGATCTGACCGTCGCGCGGGGAAATGACGATAAAAGTTCTACGCTTACCTAGTATTTTCATAACTATATTCCTCTGTCTGCTAGGCTGATAGCAAATTTCGAGGTATTCGTTAGATTGTATGTATTGGATATTGTTTTGACTTAAACTTTCTAAATTATAGATACCACGACGGAAAGTCAATCTTCAAATTCCCCCATGCTCTTGGCTATCGACATCGGCAACACCTGCATCGACATCGGTCTTTTGGCCGGGGATGAAACCGTTTGGCACCACAAATTCCCCACGGCCCCCCCGGCCGATGCCGACCTACAACGCCTGCTGGCAGCACTTGCCACTCCTCCGCTTGGCGCGGTCATCGGGTCGGTCGTCGCGGAATTGGGAAAGGCGTATGCAGCAGCCTGTCGCGACTTCTCCTCCGGCCCCGTCCTCCAAGCTGGCAGCACGTGGGATTGGGGTCTGCAAATTGACTACGACGATCCCGCTCGGATTGGCGTTGACCGCCTCGCGGCGGCCTCAGCTGCCCATCGCGCAGCCCCGGCTGGCCAAGCCGTTGTGGTCGCTGATGCTGGCACCGCGCTAACGGTCGATGCCATCGACGCCGAGGGCACCTTCCGCGGCGGTGTTATCGCCCCAGGGCTGCGCCTCGGATTAAATGCCCTCAGCGCAAACACCAGCTTCTTACCCCAAGTCGAGCTAGCGGCCACAACGCCCTTGCTGGGCAAAAACACTGCGGACGGCCTGCGCTCGGGGGCCCTGCACGGGTCAGCCGCGCTCGTCGAGGGCCTTTGCACGCGCATGGCCGCGGCCTTAGACACCCCCGTTGCAGTCTTCCTCACCGGCGGCGATGCCCCCCTGCTCCACCCTCATATCGCCGCGGTCCACACGTGCGATCCAGACCTCGTATTGCGCGGTTTAGCCCTCGCGTACCGGCGGCGCACTGCTTGACGCGGTACAGGCGCGTTGGTAATATGTTATGTTTCTATCAGGTATCTCAACGCGCCCTACTGACCAAGGAGTGTCGCTTGTCCATTTTGCGCATTTCGCTGCTGCTCGCCCTCGTCGCATCCGCTTCTGACTTGCGGGCTGAGCGCTCCGTTGAAGACGAATACAAAGCCCTGTTGTGGAAGACTGCCAAAACCATTCACCAGTACTACGTTGAAGAAATACATCCCGATTCCCTAGCGCAGGCGGCTGCACTAGGGATATTCAACTCCTTGGATCCAGCCTCGGAATACACGCTCAACGCCCGGGCCCAGCTCGATAGTGAAGACGCGGCAAGGCTGCTAAATCACCGCCTCTACACCCTTATGCAGATGGCCCAAGCCATCGACGAGAATGCCTTTTATCCGGTCACTGCGGATACGCTGATCCGCTTTGGCATCGCCGGGATGATGGAAATTCTCGATCCCTATTCAGTGTTTTTGGAAAAGCGCAATCTCGACAACTTCAACATCCAAACCCAAGGCAAATACGGGGGGTTAGGCTTCCGCATCCAAGTCGTCTATCCCGACAGCGCGATTGCCGTGTGGATGCTCCTGCACGACCAGACGCCAGCGGCCCTAGCTGGCGTCAAGTCCGGCGACCTCATCACTGCGATCAACAATACTTCCACCAAGGGCATGTCGGCGGTCGTGGCCGCCGACAGTATGCGTGGCGAGCCTGGCACCTCCGTAACCCTGACCTTAGAGCGCGCCGACCGCCCCACTCCCTTTGATCTGACGATTGAGCGCCGAGAAGTGCAGATGAACAGCGTCTCCCTCGCCACCCTCTTTCCCGACGACATCGGCTACATCAAGCTCGACAGCTTCCAAAAGGGGTCGAGCCGGGAGGTGTTCAACGCGATCATCGAGCTAGAAGAACAAGGCATGGAGCGGCTGATCTTCGACCTGCGCGACAACGGCGGCGGGTACCTTGAAGAAGCCGTGCAAGTCGCCGACCTCTTCCTGCCCCGCGATCACCTCGTGGTCTTTACCGCGGGCCGCGCCTTCCGAGACACTGCCCGGTACGAAACCAGCGAGGACGCCCTGCTGCGCGATACACCTCTCATCGTCATGGTCAACCGCCTGTCCGCTTCGGCGTCCGAGATCGTCGCCGGTGCCGTCCAAGACTGGGACCGCGGGCTGGTGCTGGGAACTACGACCGTGGGCAAGGGCTCCGTTCAGCAGATCGTCCACATCGACGACCGCGCCGAACTCAAGCTGACTATGGCCGCTTGGCACACGCCTTCGGGTCGCTCCATCGACAAGCGCATGCGCAAGGATTCTACCCTCGTCCGCGGGTACGACAAGGAGTTCAAGACCCTTCGGCTCGAGCGCATCGTCCGCGGCAGCGGCGGCATCACCCCAGACATCGAGGTATCTGGACGCAGTGGCAGCCGCCTCGACGCGCAGCTCAGCGGCTTCTACAACCTCAATAACCAGTTTTTCTACTACGCCCGCGAGCACCGGCTCAAGTACCCAGACCTGACGCCAGACTTCGTCGTCGGCCCAGCGGATCTAGCGGCCTTCCGCGCCTTTGCCGAAAATCGCGGGTTCAACTACATCAGCGACCTCGAAGCCCAAATCGAGGAATTGGACAAAGTCGCCGAAGGCGAGGAGTACAATCAGCTCGCCAAACCGCTCAGCCATCTGACCGACGAAATTGAAAAAATCGAGGAAAAACACTGGCAGGAGAACGAAGACCTCATCGCTTGGCGGCTCACCTTCGCCATCCTCGAAAAAGCATTCGGGGAGCCAGTGGCCGAAGCGTACAATGTAACCGTGGATCCCCAAGTACTGGAGGCGCTCCGCATCATCGCCGACCCGAGCGAGTACCAGATGTGGTTCGACAAGGGGGAAATAGGCACACCAGAAGAGGACTCCATCGCCCAAGAAGACGGCAGCGGCGATCTCCAGTAGGAGCTTGTATTTTGGCGGCGGTATGAAGTGCTTTAGAGGGCCTGTTCCCCACCTCATAGCGGGCCTTTTAATTCACGCCATTTTCCTCGCCGCTCTCGGCACCGACCTCCTCCGGCCCCTCTTCAACGACGCCTCCCACACCCGCCGCGGCTTTGACTTCGGGGTTTTCTATTTGGCGGGCCAGGCCCTAGCCGAAGGCCGCGACATCTACTCGGTGTCTGGTGCCTTCGGCTTCCGCTATCTGCCGGCCTTTGCCTTGGTCGCCAGTCTTTTCGCCCAATTTCAGCCCCCCACTGCATACCTGCTCCATCTCTGCTGCACTGAGCTTTTCCTCGCGGCCAACCTCTATCTGACTTGGCGGTGGGTAGAAGGACCGCGCCGGGGCTTGGCCTTGTTTATGTGGCTGGCGTTCTCGCCTTACTTTCTCGAACTCTACATGGGGCAGGTCAGCTTCTGGGCGGCCTCGCTGCTCTTTTGGCTCATTGTCGGCCTCCACAGCGACCGGAGATGGGCGACTGGCTTCTGCTGGGCGGGTGCCCTCTTGGTCAAACCCAACGCCCTAATCCTCGCCCCGGCGCTTTTGCGGCTTCGCGCTTGGCGCGTCCTCGTTTTGGGACTGCTAGCCGGCTTGCTTACGTCGCTGCCTTACTTCCTGCTGCATCCAGATAACTTGGCGGCTTTTTTCGCCGCCAATATGTACGGCGCTCCCGTCCAAGGGGCCCTCACCCACGCGGGCAACCTCGGGCTGCAAGGCGGACTGGTCAGCGTCGTGGCCCAACTAGCTGGGCGGCCTCTAGCCGAGCTGACGACCTTGGCCGACCTCCCTTTGGCCGGCCGCGCGGTCATCTACTGCTCGCAGGTCGCCATCCTCATCGCGGCCCTAATGGCCACCTATCGCGGCCGCGATGCCCTACCGCTGCTCGCGCTGTGGATGTGTACCTTTTTTCTCATTTACAAAGACGTTTGGGAACATCACTATGTCTTTCTCCAGCCCGTACTCGTGGCTTTGTACGCGCACTCAGGTTCTCCTAAGTTGTTGTGGATATTTGCCCTTATCGCTCTGCCGACGCCCTTTTTCCTCTTCGACATTGAGCCGGGGGTCTCCGGGCCGATCGACCCTGAGCGCACGTGGGGGCCGGTCGTTTCCATCGCCTATCGCAGCACTAAACTCATTCCCCTCGGCTATCTGTGGTACGAGCTGTGCCGCACGTGTTTAGCCCAAGCACCGACCAAGTCTTGATATTAGCGTGCCGGAGTCGTATTATATCCTATTCTTTTAGTTTTTCCTCTTCTGTCCTATGGCATATAATTCCAAGCGCCGACTTCCGCCCTGGCTCAAGGCCAAAGCCCCTGGCCACCCCAATTACATCGCCCTAAAAAACCTGCTCGCCGATTTACAGCTTAACACGGTGTGCGAGAGTGCGCACTGCCCCAACATCGGCGAGTGCTGGAGCCAGCGCACGGCGACCTTTATGATTTTGGGCGATGTTTGCACCCGCAGTTGCGGATTCTGCGCGATCAAGACGGGTCGTCCCCAATGGCTCGACGAAGGCGAGCCTGAGCGCGTCGCCGCTGCCATTGCCCGTCTCGGGCTAGAGCACGCGGTGATTACCTCGGTCAATCGCGACGAACTGCCAGACGGCGGAGCGCGTATCTTTGCCCGCACGATCGCGGCAGTACATCAGCTTTGCTCCGAGACGAGCGTCGAAGTCCTGATCCCGGACTTCAAGGGCGACTGGCAGGCCCTAGCGACCGTCCTTGAAGCCGGCCCGGACATCCTCAATCACAACATCGAGACGCCACCTCGTCTCTACCCCACCATGCGTCCACAAGCCCGGTACGGCCGCTCGCTGGAGCTCCTCGACCGAGCGCGCAAGATGAGTCCTGCCCCCACCAAGTCCGGCATGATGCTAGGGGCCGGCGAGACCAAAAGAGAAATAGCCCAGAGCATCCAAGACCTAGCGGACGTCGGCTGCGCCATTCTGACCTTGGGCCAATACCTAAGCCCGTCCGCCCACCACGTGCCCGTAGAGCGCTTCGTCCACCCCGACGAATTCGCCGAGTGGCGGCGCTTTGCCCTCGGCTTGGGCTTTCGCCACGTCGAGTCTGGCCCGTTGGTGCGCAGTTCGTACCATGCCGCCAGCCAAGTCGAACAGATGCGGGCCACCCCCACTACTTCCTGAGAGAAGCCCATGAACCTAGAGAAAAAGGATATATCCCAGTACCTGAAACGCAAAAAACTGCTCGCCGCCGAGGGCCCGATCCGCGTCCAGAGCTTGAGTGACGGGCTGAAAAACCGGATTTACTACGTAGAGGCTGCCAATCAGGCTTGGATCGTCAAGCAAGCGCACTCGCGCGTCCAAATCAAGACGCGCTGGTGGGTCGATCGGCGGCGCATCTTCGCCGAGAAAAGCTGCATCGAGCGCTTGGCGCAATTCCTCGCTCCCGAGATATTGCCGGAAGTCCTGCTCGAAGACCGCACGGACTTCATCCTCGTGACAACCCCACCGCCGCACAATGCCCTGTCGTGGGAGCGCGACTTAGTCAATGGCCGCATCGACCTGCAAATCGCCGTCCAGTGCGGCGAACTGCTGGCCACGGTCCACAACGAGACTGCTGGCTCGTCTGAGGTCGCGGACGAGTTTGCACCTACTAAGGTATTTGAGCAACTGCGCATCGACCCGCACTACAACTACATCGCCAACGCCTATCCCGACCTCAAAAAGGCCATTGCCGTCCATACCAATCGCCTGCTCAAAGAGGGGTTTTGTCTCGTCTTGGGCGACTTGCGGCCCCGCAATATATGGGTCACCAACGGCCGTCCCTACTGGGTCGATTTTGCCACCGCCCACTACGGCTACCCCACTTTTGACCTCGCCTTCTACACGGCTGATATGTGCATCAAGGCCATGCAGAACACCGCCCAAAAAGCCGCCTATTTAGAGGCCGTCAATGTCTTCTGGAACAGCTATTTTCAGAGTGCGAGCTACGAGAAGGTCGAGGAAGTCAAACACCGAGCCGTACAAGATCTCGGCTGCCTGCTGTTGAGCGCGACCGACGGCCGCCAGCCCGTTGCGCTCGACGACGAGCGCATCATTGGGCTCTCGCGGCGCATTGCCCAGAGCCTGATTTTAACGGGGTTGGGGCGCATCGAGGACGTCACTGAGTTCGTCAACCGGACCCTGATCGACGGCTAGTCCGCTGCAAATCTCCGCTGCTAGAGCGGATATGCGCCGCCATCGCCTGCCGCGCGGCTTCCGCATCTCGCCGCTTTAATGCCGCCAAGATCTGCTGGTGCTCCACCAGCGACAGTTCGGCCCTCGGGCCAGCCAGCGACGGCTCCGCCAAGCTTTCCTTGATCCATTCTTGGAGGTAGTTGCGCGTGGTTTCGAGCAAGCTGTAGAGAATGGAATTGTGCGTGGCTCGGGCGATAAGAAGGTGGAACTGCAAATCGCTGGCGAGAAAGCGCCCCTCGTCAGAAAGCCCTCCGGCCATGCCGGCCAGCGCATCGGCAATGGCCGCCAAATCCTCGGCGGTAGCCCGTTCAGCCGCCAAATAGGCGTTTTGCGACTCGAGCATCATCCGCGTCTCGCTCAGGTCTTGGAGTTTCTTGCCGTTGAGCAAAAACCCCCACTGCAACGCCCGCTCCACGTATTGGCCCTTGTCGCAGACAAACGTGCCCTCGCCCACGCGACCGTCGAGCAGGCCCATCATGGACAACGAGCGCAGGGCTTCGCGCAGCGAGGAACGCCCAACCTGAAAGCGCTTGCACAGCTCCCGCTCCGGCGGTAGCCTGTCGCCGGGCTTGAGGACGTTGCGCTCGATCAAGTCCGTTATCTGCGCGATAATATCGTCGCTGACGGATGTGCGCTGCACCGGGCGCATGGCCGCAGCCGCGGCTTTTTTTTTATAGTGGGCCAAGGTATTCAATTGCGGATGGTGGAAAAACATTTGCCGATGGTCTGACCATTAGCTATTTTGTCTAACAGTACTCAACTTAACGTTTTGCTGTCAAGAGGAAATGCAGATGACACAGACTTTAGACCTTGGCTCGCGCGTCGAATTGGTCTCCATGGATTCCCACTTCCACGACATCTCCATCGCCCTCTATTGCCCCGGCCCGGATAACGCCCCGGCCTACCAAGTCCACACCTACAGCCATCTCCCCGGAGCCGCCGAGCGCGTCGCCAGGGTCGCGGACGCCATGCAGGTGCTCGGAGGCATGGAACAAACCAGCGACGGTCTGCTCCGCTTCCCCTGCGGCCACGCCCATCTGCTCGCGGTCAAGCGGCTCTTCCTAGAGGCTTGCAAGCTGCCGCCGGAGCAATCCATAGAGCCGCGGCCACTGCACATCTTCGACAAAAAGGCCAATGCCACCATCGCCGTTGCCAGTCTCGGGCAGGGCTTGTACGAAGCCCGCGCCACCGAACAGGCCCAAGGCGCAGAACGCCGCGTTTTCACCATCGCCCGCGGCCTAATCCGCCTCGGCGAGATGGAAGAAGTCGCCGATCAACCCAACCAAGTCCGCTTCGGCTGCGGCCACGCCCACGACGCCCTAATCGGTCTCTTGCTCATCCGCGCCCCCAACGTGCGCGCCGCCGTGCGCGAGGCCGAGGCCATGGCCAACCGCGGCGTGCTCTCAGCCCCTAGCGCCCAGGAATAAAGGAGTCTATCATGCCCTCGTCGATGACCAGCCGCGAGCGCGTCCTCGCCGCTCTTGCCCGCCAGCCTGTGGACCGCACCCCGCTTTGCAACCCGACCTCGGTGGCCACCGTCGAATTGATGGACCTCGTCGATGCCCCCTTTCCCGCGGCCAACCGCGAGCCCGAGCTCATGGCGCGGCTGGCCGCCACTGGCTACACCGAGTTGGGCTTTGACACCATCATGCCGGTTTTCACCATCATTCAAGAGTCCTCGGCCCTCGGGTGCAAAATCCAGTGGGAGCAAAAAGACAACTGGCCTACGGTCCGCATGAGCGAGCCGATCTGGCACGAGCCAGACGACATTAAAATCCCCGCCGACCTCTGCACCCATCCCGACACGGCTTGCGTCACTGAGGCGATCAAAATTCTGCGCAAGGAATACGGCGACGAAGTCGCCATCGTCGGCAAGACCATGGGGCCTTGGTCGCTGGGCTACCACTGCTTTGGGGTCGAGCCTTTTCTGCTGATGTCGCTCGACGACCCAGGCAAGACCAAGCTCTGTCTCGACCGCATGAAGGAAATCACCATTGAGTTCGGGCAAGCGCAGATCGAAGCCGGCGCCGACGCTCTAACCCTGCCCGACCACGCCACCGGCGACCTCGTCAGCGGCGAGTACTACGAGCGCTACCTGCGCGACCTGCACATCGAGTTTGCCGAGCGGCTTTCGGTGCCTATCATCCTCCACATCTGCGGCCGCACGGTTGACCGCATGGAGTACATCGCCCAAACCGGCATGGCGGCCTTCCATTTCGACTCCAAGAACACGCCCGAAGAATCCACCCAAATCGTGCGCGACCGCATCTCATTAGTAGGCAACATCAACAACCCCGAGACCCTCTTTTCCAAAGGGCCGGAAGTCGTCAGTGCCGAAGTCTTGCGCAACCTCGAAGCCGGCGTCCAACTCATCGGCCCAGAGTGCGCCATCCCCTTGCAGACTTCCATCGAAAACCTCAAGGCCATTCCCCGCACGGTACAAGAGTGGCACCGCGACCAAGCGCGCAATTAAAAGAAGAGATCATAAATGGCAGACATTACCGACATCGCTAACGAATTTATCCGCGACGAGATCGAAGAATTCATCGAGCGCGACGACGAGCGCGAACGCATAATCAACCTCTTCGCCCAAGCCAGTACGGACATGCAAAACATCGCCGCGGCCCTCATTGACGGCGACCACCTAACAGTCGACGAGTTGACCGACCAAGCCATTGCCTCGGGCGTCGAAGCCCTCGAAGTCATGGACAATGGACTGATCGCCGGCATGGCCATCGTCGGCATCAAATTCCGCGAAAACTTCATCTTCGTCCCCGAAGTGTTGGCTTGCGCCCGCGCCATGAAGGCCGGCATGACCCACATTGAGCCTATTCTCTCGGCCTCAGGCGTCGAGCCGATCGGCATTGTAATCATGGGCACGGTCAAGGGCGATCTCCACGACATCGGCAAAAACTTGTGCATTATGATGCTGCGCGGAGCTGGTTTCGTCGTCCACGACCTCGGCGTAGATACCTCCGAAGACGATTTTATCGACGCCGTCGAAGAGCACGAAGCTCCGCTCTTGGGCATGTCGGCCCTGTTGACCACCACTATGCCCAACATGGGCAAGACGATCGAGGCCTTCATAGACGCCGACTTGCGCGACGACGTCAAAATCATGGTCGGCGGCGCACCCGTGACCCAAGAATTTGCCGACGACATGGGTGCCGACGGCTACGGCAAGGACGCCCTCGCCTGCGTGTCCTTGGCCAAGGACTTGCTAAGCGAAATTGCGGACGAGTAGCGGCGTGCAACTTGTCTTTCGGGCCATGAAAGAGGATACTAACGGCAAGCCTCTAACGGGACGGTCGGCGAGAACATTGGGCGTTCGCATCTGCGTCGACATCCCCATTCGCGCCGGAAAGGTCTATCCCCAGACAGGCGGAATGTCCGTAACACCTGATTGTGTTATGAGGCTACCGAAGTCCAGAAGACCCAAATCCCTAGGAGGTTGGGGCCGTGACCCTGTGTTTTCTTTGCAAGTGTCTGATTTGTCTTCTTCTTTGACCTTGCGTAGAGATAAGCCGACTCACGTACTTATTGAACCATCGCGATGCTGTTTGTTTGAGGAATTTGAACAAAACTTATACGAAACCAAAGAGAAGTGGATGAAATATGAGTGATGCTCTCCAGCGACATCGTGCCCTAGAAAGGGAGCTTATTTATATCCGTTGGAAACATGCAGGATTGGAATCCAAGGAAGAGGAAGCCATCCTCGATGCCATGGAAGAGATATGGTACGAACTGAGTGAAGAAGAGCAGGATGAGCTGAATAGCGAAGGAACGCAGTCGCTCATTTACGATAACGATGCAAAATCATCGGTGGGAGATCGGATCGCTGAAGATATTAAGAAAAGACCTTGGGAACGAGGACATCTCGCCCTCGAAACATGCTCGACGCCTAGGGATTTGAGACTGATTTTTAGAGAGGTAGCCTAATGTATCTCACAGCACGACGAGTTCTACTAACAAAAGATGGAAAGACTGAGGTCGGTATCAATGCCTTCCTGTATCAACACAGTGAGTATAACCTACCTCCAAATGTGCAATTTGATACCGGAGGAACCATCGACTGGATCATTAATAAGTCTCCGGGAAAACTCGTCGCAGAATCCGTGGATTTGGTTCCGATTGGTGATCAAGTCCTCAGTTTTGTCGATATTGTTGGAAAGGAAACTATTGGCAAAGAGTGTATCCAAAATTTTCTTGACGAAGTAGAACGTGATATTAAAGAGAGACATGCATCCGTTATCAAAATCGCTCCAGAACGCGATATCGCCGTTAGATTTGAGTTTACTTATGGATTACAGGAAAATGAAGTAAGAGAGTATAAAGCCCTTACGGAGCGAGCCCTGAATTTGTTCGAGTCTCGTAACCCTCCCAAGTGGCGTTCTGAGAACCCGTGGATAGAAATTATCCGTACTATTTCTGATGAGAAATCAGTCTTTAATTTATCGCCTGCAACTACCAAGGAGTTTAAACAGATTCACGGCAAAACTTGGATTCCTACGAGGATATCAGTGGACCATCAAACAAAAAAGAACGTTGAAGCCATGTATGGCGACTTAATACAGCACATTGCACCGGTGATAACAGGCTTAACCCTTGAACAGATTAAAGCACAGGGCGGATTGATCTTTTGTGATCGAGCGTCGCAAAAAAAAATTAAATGGCCTGAATCAAAGGAGCTATAGGAACACGGATATACCTAGCCTCACAATACCCCCATGACCCAAATCGACCCCCAACAGTACCAAAAGAGCCTCGACCGCCTGTCGGGCATCCTCGCGGGCATCGCCACCCATGCCGACGTGCAGGCGACCTTCCGCTGCCCGTACAAGAACCGCTTTGACCAATGCACTGCTCACTTCGGCTGCCGCAACCAGCGCAAGCCAAAAGAGCCGGGCGGGCTGTTCCAGTGCGGCAGTGACGACCAGCTCGACTACCGCTCGGCCTGGGAGACGGATCAACGCCCAGCCACACCCGGCCGCGGACAAATCCGCTGCGACGGCACCTCCTATCCGCTATCGACCGGCGGCACCCTCTTCGACTATGCGGATCAACTCGGTGCCCGCGTGCCCACCTCCTGCGGACGCACTGGTCACTGCCACGAGTGCATCGTCGAGGTCACAAGCGGCGCGCAAGCCCTCAACAAGCCGACGCCGGCCGAGGACTTCCTCGGCGGTGAATTCCGGCTCGCCTGTCAGGCCAAAGTCGAAGACGCCGATGTCGATATCGAGTTTGCCCCACTTTTCCGCACGCCCCGGATACTGACCCAGACCGTGGATCGACCCGCCGAGATCAACCCCGTAGTCCAGCGGCGCGGGCAAGCCATCTACTACGGCGATGAGGAAATCGACCAATACCGCGGCCACCTCTACGGCCTAGCCATCGACTTGGGCACCACGACCATTGTCCTCGACTTAGTCGATCTGGAGACGGGCGAGAGCGTGCATTTGAGCGCGTTTGAAAACCCACAGCGCTTTGGCGGCAGCGACATCATGCACCGCATTTCCTACGACGGGCAACACCCCGGCGAGCTGCGCCAAGCCTTGGTCAAGGCGCTCAACCACGAGATCGCAGACCTCTGCCGACGCGGCGGCTTTGTGCGGCAGGAGATTTACGAAATCGTGGTCGCCGGCAACTCGACCATGCGCGATATCCTCTTCCGCCTCGACGTACAGAGCATCGGCCAAAAGCCCTACAAATCGCGCATCGAGCACGAATACCTAAGCGGCGAACGCCCCGCAACCAGCCTAGTCGAAAAGACCCGCCGCCTCGGTCTGAAGGCCAATCCCAAAGCGCGCGCGTACTCGCTGCCGCTGATCGCCAGCCACGTCGGCGCAGATGTAGCCGCCGACTTAGTCGCCGTCGATATGGACCTTTCCAGTGAAAGCGCGATGCTGGTCGATGTGGGCACCAATACCGAAGTAGTAGTAGCGCACCAAGGCCGTCTCGTCGCAGCTTCCTGCCCGGCCGGTCCGGCCTTTGAGGGCGGCGGCATCACCTATGGGATGCCCGGCTGCGACGGGGCCATTGAATCCATCCGCTGGGACGGCGTGCGCTGGCAGTGGGCAACCATCGGCGACACCGCACCGGCGGGACTGTGCGGCTCCGGGCTAATCGACCTCCTCGCCGAGTTGAGCCGCCACGACTTAATGACCCCCAAGGGCGTCTTTGCCGACAAAAAGCGCCAGTTTGAATTGGTCCCCGAGCGCAGCATCACTTTCTCGCGTCTCGACGCCTCCAACCTCGCCCAAGCCAAAGCCGCCAATTTCTGCGGCCAGTACATCGTCTTGCGGACCTTGGGCTTAAATCCAAGCGACGTGCAACAGCTCTACCTCGCCGGCGGCTTTGCCAACTACGTCGATGTCCAAGCCGCCATTGACATCGGCTTTTTGGCTCCCGTTCCTACAGCCCGCATCGCCAAGGTGGGCAATGCCGCCGTCCAAGGGGCGCGCGAAGTGCTGCTCTCCGTTGGCAAACGCGCCCGCATCGAAGCGCTGGCCAAGCGCATTGAGCACGTCGAACTAGAGACGACCCCCGACTTTTTTGAGCTCTTCGTCGAGGGCTGCCAATTCAAACCCATGCCCCGCAAATTGACCGCGGCCTCCGTCTGACAAGGCCATGCAGCAAACCGCTACCCTGCGCCATCTGCTAGAAGAGACCGACCGCTTCATCACCTGCGTCGAGCTGGTCACTTCCCGGGGCACCTTGGCCGACCGGGGCGGCAAGCGGGTGCTGGAGATGGCCCAAGCCCTAGCTGCCGATCCGCGCTTTGACGCCCTCTCGATTACCGACAATCCCGGCGGCAATCCCATGATCACCGCGGACGCGCTGGGCACTCCGCTCAAAGAGAGCGGCCAAGAAGTTATCATCCACCTTTCCTGCAAGGATTTCAACCGCAACGGGCTAATGGGCCAAGCCTGGAAGCTGGCCGATGGGGGCTTCGCCAACATTCTCACTTTGTCGGGGGATTACCCCATCGCCGGGTACCAAGGCCAGGCCGGCGGCGTGTTCGACATCGATTCAGTCGGCCTGTTGCAATTGCTCTCCGACATGAACGAGGGACGATTCGAGGACGCCTCGCCGGGCCGCAAGCCGCGTCCCTTAAAACCTACCCGCTTTTTTTTAGGTGCCGTAGTCAACAACCACAAGCGGCTTGAATCTGAGATCATGCCGCAGTATTTCAAGCTGGCCAAAAAGATCCACACCGGTGCCCGTTTCATCATCAACCAAATCGGTTACGACGCCCGCAAGCAGGACGAGTTGCTCAAGTACATGGCTCTGCACGGCCTCCAAGTTCCGGTCATCGCCAATGTCTTCGTCTTGTCCGGAGGCGTGGTCCGCTTCTTCCACGCCGGCCGCATTCCCGGTGTCGAAGTCACCGACGAATTGCTCGCCGTGGCGCAAAAGCAAGCCGCTTCCCCCGATAAGGGCAGAGCCTTCTTCCTCGAATTCGCCGCCCAGCAGTGCGCCATTGCCCGAGGTCTGGGCTACCGTGGCGTGTACTTGGGGGGCCACATCGGAGCCGAGGAATACGGCCGCATTTTGGAACTGGCCGCACAGTACGCCCCAGACGACTGGCGCGATTTTGCCCGTCAGATTCGCTACTCGCGCCCCGGCGAATTCTTCTATTTTGAGGAAGACCCCGACACCGGATTGGCCTCCGCTCAAGTCAACCAAGCCTATCTCGACTCAAAGACGCCCAATAGCCGTCGCCGAGCTCCCCTAACGTACAGGATCAATCGCCAGCTCCACGACCGCGTCTTTGAACCGGGCAAGGCCCTATTTCGTCTCGGGGCGGCCCTGTCGCGCAAAGTCGAGGGTGGGAAACTGCAAAAGCCCCTGCACACCGTAGAGCACGCAGTCAAAATCGCCGCTTTTGACTGCCGCGACTGCGGCGACTGCTCGCTGCCGGACATCGCCTACTTGTGCCCGGAATCGCAGTGCGTCAAAAACCAACGCAACGGCCCCTGTGGCGGCACGCGCCAAGGCAAGTGCGAAGTCGGCGACAAAGACTGCATCTGGGCGCGTGCGTACGATCGCCTCAAGGCTTACGGCGAAGAGGAACAAATGCTCGACGACGCAGCCGTTATCAAGGACGCTGCGTTACAAGGCACTAGCGCTTGGACCAACGCCTTTTTGCAAAAAGATCACCACGGCAAGAAGAAAAATTCGCAGTAAAACTGCATCATTGACTATTCCGCTGATACTACCCAATAGGGCAGACAGTGGGCCGTCACGCAGGATCGACGTAGCACATACCATCAAATGACGAACATCAAAAAATAGATGACAGCCATCCATCACATTCGGTTATCAGTCTCCGATCTACCCTGAGTAAACCAGAAAGCGGCAGTATATGTATTCCCACAACTACACAAAACTCATGCGCGGTTCCCCATCTTTCCTTACCCTCAACCCCCTATACGCGACGGTCCTAGTCCTCGCGTCAGCCCTCGCTCCACCGACCTTTGCCGAAGTGCATCTGCCCAAGATATTCGGCGATCACATGGTATTGCAGCGCGATAGCCCCCTGCCTATCTGGGGCTGGGCTGAGCCTGGCGAGCAGGTCATCGTTGAATTTCTCGGGCAAATCGACAGTACTAGCGCCAATGCACAGGGCGAGTGGAAGGTGGAATTGCCACCAGCCCAAGCCGGTGGCCCCCATGTGCTGACGGTGACAGGCACCAATAGCATTGAACTGCAAAACGTGCTCGTCGGCGAAGTCTGGCTCTGCTCGGGGCAATCGAATATGGAAATGGGCGTCAGCCTCTGCCTCAACCCAGAAGCGGAGATCGCCGCAGCCAATCATCCACAAATCCGTCTCTTCCAGATTCCCAAAAAACTCAGCGCTGAACCACAAACGGACGTCGAGGCCAATTGGACCCGCTGTACCCCGGAGACGATCGTCAAAGGCGGCTGGGGTGGATTCTCAGCCGCCGCCTATTATTTTGGTCGCCACTTGCAGCGCGAACTCGACGTGCCCATCGGCCTGATTCAGGCCGCTTGGGGCGGTACCCGCATCGAACCCTGGATCCCGCCCGCTGGTTTTGCCGCAGTACCTGCGGTGCGCGATATCTACGAGCAACTACAATTGCAAAATCCCCGCAGTGCTCTGTACAAAGAGCGTTTAGGAGACGTACTAGACGAAGTCGAAGCCTGGCTTAACGCCGCTCGGGCGGCGCGACAAAGCGAGGAACCAGTACCGAAAATGCCGACCTATCCCCCCGAACTCCTGCCACCAAACGACCCGCAGCAACCCGCCGTGCTCTACAACGCCACGATCCACCCCCTCGTCCCCTTTGCATTGCGCGGCGCCATCTGGTACCAAGGTGAGTCCAACCACACCGAGGGCATGCGCTATACTGAGAAAATGAAGGCACTCATTGAGGGCTGGCGCAGTCTTTGGCCGAGCGGCGAGTTCCCGTTCTACTACGTGCAGATCGCCCCTTATTCCTACGGCGACGAAGCGTCTGATGTACTGCCCAAATTCTGGGAAGCGCAAACGGCCGCACTGGAAATTCCCCACACCGGCATGGTCGTCATCCACGATGTCGGCGACCTCAATGATATCCACCCCAAAAACAAGCAGGAAGTCGGGCGACGCTTGGCACTGGTGGCGCTGGCCAAGACCTATAACCAAGAGGTGAGCTATTCAGGTCCGCTCTACCGTTCTATGCAGATCAAAGGCGACGAAATTCACTTGCGCTTTGATCACGGGGGCGGCTTAAAAACACGCGACGGCGCAGCACCCGATCACTTTGCGGTAATCAACCAAGAACGCGGCGGATTCGTCAGGGCAACTGCCAAGATTGTAGGTGATGAGGTTGTAGTTTCAGCGCCGGGTGTTGCAAACCCCGTAGCGGTGCGCTTTGCCTGGCACAAGCTGGCCGAACCCAATCTAGTCAACGCCGCCGGCCTACCCGCCGCCCCATTCCGCGCTGGTGCCGAACCCCAACGCGATCGGCTCAAAATGGAAGTGCCCGAAGCGGCAGACTATCGCCTCGTGTACGACCTCAATCTGGCCAACCTCGGTGCGGATATACACTACGACGTCGACAATAGTGCTGCGATTACCGCGCCTTTTGACCGCATCGCCTATTTTGTGGAATTACAACGCAGTGATGGCGAAACGCGCTTTCTCTACGTTTCACTGGATGCCTTTACCGATGATCTCAAAATGATCGGCGTGCCCACCTTGGCCTCGGGAGCCCACTTCCAACAACCCGTTGCCCGGATGAACATCTGGTCCAACACGGGCGTACACAACGGCATCGGCCTAGCAGGAGGCCACATCGAATTCTGGCCCAACAACTACGCCCCTGCCAACACCGCCGATGTGCCCAATGCCTCTCAGCATAGCTACGACTTTGGCGACCAGCCTGTAGATCCCGCCGACGGCTATGGCAGTATGCAGATACACAACGCCACAGCGGAACAGACGCTATTTGCCATCAACCACTGGCGTCGGGGTGAACGCGCCGATATCGGCATTGGCAATCGGGCTGAGAAAAACTCCGATTGGACTTTTTCCGGCAATGCACAAAGCTACTCTGCCAAAAGAATGAGAGTACTGGTGAGAAATATAGATAGGTGATGACTGCCAAGACCCGCATCGTGCCACTAGAGCATCACTCTCAATCCAATATCCGCCGTCATACCATAACGTTCTTGCAACGCCGGAAAGCTAGTTTTCTGATTGAGATCAATATCATCCGCGCCTGTAATATTATTTAGATTAAAAAACGCCTGCATTCCAAACCACGGAAGCCGCTGGCTGATCGCGAGATCCCACCGTGTATATTTGTCTGAGTGAATTCGCTGTTGCAACCAGAAGTCGGGTTTCTTGAAAATATTATCTTGGTACAAGGCAGACACTCTGGCTGAGAATCCACGATAATCGAATCCGACTGCTAGATTAAAGATGTCATTGGGCTGGTGCAATAAGCGGCTCGTATAAAACGTATCCACCACCGTTCTGTACAGCGTTCCGAGTTCATCATACGATATATCCAATTCCGTTCGCGGATAATTTGCTTCCGAAAACACTCGCGTATAGTTGATATTAAAGACCATATTAGACAGGAGACCAGGTAGATACCATGGATGCGTTTGCCAGTCAATCTCAATACCTCTAACGTCGGTCGGGTTCGGATTGTTAATAAACGTACTGAAATTATATAGCTGCTTATTCTGCTGACCGCCTTGTGGTAGATCCGGATACGCACTGAGATCGCTAAGGAATGTTGTTGACGGAAAGATCAAATCTTCTATACGTTTTCGAAAAGCGTTGACAGTAAACAATCCTACTGCATTTCCATAGATCGACACAGCGAGATCGATGTTCTCCGACGAAGCCGTCCTTAGCGAATAATTATTGTAAATGATCGTCGCCAAGGACACGTCATACCGTGGGACAATTGCGCTATAGTCCGGGTAATTTAATGTATTGGTATAAGCAAAATGAATTTGTAGCCACTGCAGCGGCTTGTATCGCGCATGTACCATAGGAAGCAGAAAGCCTTGAGAATTAGTTGCGGTCGTATCCCTAGCATTGAATGCTATCCCACCGCCAGCATCTGGCAGTTGCACACCGCGATTACCCGTATAGCTCGTCCTAAGGTTCTGGAAACGCACGCCGGGCAATAGAATAATCCGCTCTCCTACATTAACCGTGAGCATCCCATAGGCTGCACTCCTGGTCTCTGATCCATCGTAATCAAAGCCGAGAGACCTATACTCATTCCCGATGAAGCCCACATCTCTGGCGATAGCGATTCCTATAATCTCTTCCATGAAATCAATATTCATCGGGTATGCCAGCGAATAGTCACCCGCGAGAAAATTTCGATATGAATATGGATCATTCGTGAATAGAGCTAAGACGACATCGCCATTGTACATATCCAATTCGGGATACTGTTCGAACACTCTTGCGTATAGCTGTCTCCCGCCTAGGTCAAAATGTACTCCTGCTCTGTCATTGATGTCGTAGGATCGCTTGCGATACTGATAAGAACCTCCAAGCTTGATTCTAGATGTAAGAACATCAGTGATTACAAGATTTCTTGCCAGATCCATAGATCCCGTCAGCGACCTGTCTCTAGCAAAGTTTTCCGAGCTATTAATCGTTTTCAGCTTAGCGCCTGTCGAGTCAGGTGTTCCTAAAGCGGCTATAGCTGAAGGATGTGATTTAGACAAGTCGCCTTGGCCAGCATACCCTGCTTTGTCTTCTTGCAGAAACACGAGTGTGAAATCTTCCGGGTTCTGGCTCATCGAATAGGTATGGGAGAGCTTCAGGTCAACATCAAACAGTGGTACTTCCTGCCGCATACTGAGCAGATTAGTAATAGACATTAAATCATTGTTGGACCGCCCGCCCGAGTAAGTAATATCGTCAATGGCATGTACGAATGACTGTCCTCTATGCAGAGACCCCGTCTTCGATGTACTAAAAAAATTGATAATGCCCACTTCGCCCGAATCGTGATTGTAATCTAATACAAGCGTCGCACCATGACGCTGTTTTTCACTGAAGACGTCCTTTAGATCGACATTAGTTAGATCGGGAATACCGTCATCCCCGTTCGACTTGTCGTTTAGCACATAATGAGCACCTAACCGATTAGAACTCCGATTGCGCTTTTCAGTGGTACCCTGCAAGAACAAGCCCAGTCGCTGATTGAAGACTCGATGTTCAAGAGAACCAACCAATCTATAGTCGGCATATGTTCCTTTCAGATCATTATAACTTCCTTGTGAGGTAAAGCCAAAGGCGGGGCGAGTGCCGCTGGTCTTCGCTTTCCGTAAGCCAAAATTTACTACGCCGCCGATAACCGCAGCATCCATATCCGGAGTAATCGCCTTTACCACATCAATACCCCCAAGGATGCTTGAAGATATCATGCTGAGATCGGTAGCCCGGTCCCCGACTAATGACGCTTGCTCATTGGGGTCATTAGATACGACGTTACCTGGAAGTTGAACACCGTCTATCGTAATCTGGTTATACTGCGGCGATAGGCCACGAACAACTACTTTGGCACCTTCGCCTCCTTCCCGGATAATCGACACACCGGGAAGTCTTGCTACTGATTCAGCTGCATTTGCATCGGGCAGCTCCTGTATTCGTGCACCAGATACAACATTCGTAATCGCCAACGACGACAGTTGCCGATTTATCGCCTCCGTTTGGCCACTTGCCTGTGCCGTAACAGTGACTTCTTCGCCGATAAGGCTCACTGGATCTAACGACAGTTCTAATTCCAGCACTTGATCAACCGTCAGCACTACTTCAAGCTCACGAGTATCGTAGCCGATATAGGTCGCTCTTATAGTGTAGGATCCAACCGGAGCGTTCCTGATTACAAATTTGCCCTCTATATCACTTGCGCCCCCAATACTCGTGCCAACTATGATTACATTTGCCCACGGCAATGGCTCACTGGTAACCGCATCCAATATGGTCCCACGTACCATTGCCGCCTGCGCGCTAGCCGTACTTGTGATAAGTACGGCTAGCCACGCCGCCAGCAAGCCAACATGCCTACATCTGTTCTTACGCATATAGGCCCCTGTGCCCATGCCGCCAAGAATTTACACTGACTACTTGAGAAATATCATTTTCCTCCACAGCGTAACGTCTCCTGCATCTAGTGCGTAAAAGTATATGCCACTGCTCAAGTTAGAAGCATCGAAACGGAACTTGTACGCACCTGCTGTAAGATGCTGATCAACCAAAGTACTCACCAATTGGCCCAAGGTATTGTAAACTTTGAGCGTAACCAACTCCGCGTTAGGCACCTCGAATTCGATGGTGGTAGATGGGTTAAACGGATTGGGATAGTTTTCCGCAAGTCGGTAGCCGGTTGGTACCTGCCCTTCCAAGTGTTCGATAGCGGTTGCCGTATTCTGCTTCAGCCACTGCTCTTTCTGTTCAGGGAACCAGTTCAAATCCCCCACCGCGAATCCATCGGTACCGGCATTCTGCAATGCCGGATTCGAAAACGCCAAGTTCTCCGGCAGAGGCCACGGAGGCGGATAGTGGATACCTTCGCCTCCCGGATCGTAGGACCATCGTGAATTCAGATCAAGCCGTTCATGTACGGTCTTGTCCATATACTCGATCAAGGCGTCCACGTGTCCTTCGATATCCGAATCAAACATAGGATCTGCCTCCATGTTACCCGCTAGAGTTGACTGAACGCCGATTGCTGGGAACAGATTGTCGAACGTCCATTGCGTGTATTCCGTAATCCACCTCGGCTTATGCAATCTTCTGGGGAGTATCTGTATTGATCCATCGGGGACCTTGACGCTATCAGTAAGCGTGATGTTGGCGTTATAGGTATCGTAATAATCAAACAGTTTCTTGGGCCAGAAATACGCGTTGTTCTGGACATTTATTACGCGTCTCGTTGGATCCAGCATTTCAGCGGTGACCCCTCGATCCAGATCGATATATACCTCCGGCCCAGGGATAGTCTGGTTCCAAATATCCGTGCTCCACTTGCTGACAGAATCCCGTGCCGTAAAGTGGATCAGGCTAGTGGATGTGGTATCTGGCCAATTGGAGAAACCGGGGTCTTCTAGGACAAACTTCGTCCACCAACCCAAGGAATGTACCGAGTAGAACAGGTTGTTTTTGATGTGAACATTGGAGCCGTGGTTTGCTAGGAAGGGATTAACATGGGTATAAACCAAGGTGTTGTGCTCGAATACCGAATGATGGTCATAGCCTCTCACCGACCAGATATACCCATTAACGCCAAAGAAAGTGTTGTTAATCACTTTCAGCGTATCCATATGGACCCCCGGGAACGCAATCATGGGTGAACCGCCCGCAATCCACGCTAGACTGTGATGATTATTGCGAAATACGCAATCCTGCATATCGATCTTGCTCCAGTGGCCAGCTATGAGTATGCCAAATCCGCCACCGCTATCAAATACAATGTCGCGGAGTTTCAGCGATATCGAATCGGCAGTTAGCGTCATGTAGTTGTCCCAGCCGGCAACAACGTTATCGGCTCTCCGGGACAGCAAGTAGAGATCATTTATATTGATCTTTCCACCCTTCCCAATCAGGTCAAAGAACTGAGTTGGAGACGAGTCGTCCGGCAAAATTCCGGGAACAATTACGGGTGGCCTGTTAGCCGATTCATCCGGATCACCGTTTACTTCGGTAGCAATCAGATTTAGGTCACCATTGACCTTCATCGTCTCCGTAAACTGATATACCGCTCCTCGCTTGAGTCGGTAGGCACGATCGGGATGGGCTCGCAGACCGTTGGCTAGCGTGTCTCCGTTAATCACGGCATTGATATTGCCGGCAGGGAGCACTTGGATGTCAAGCGTATCTGCTATCTGGGCATGCATGGGACTCGGAATGGCGAAGAAGCAGACCACTAAGAGAGCAAGCAGCGATACGTACGTCAGTGCGGTTTTCATGGGTAAGACCTCGTGGTGAATTAGGAGGGAGGGAGGGAGCGTGGTCAAAACAAAAGCCTGACCGCGCTGCCAAATAGCAGCGGTAGTATATCAAAAAGGGGGCACCCTCATCAAGCTATATCTCGATTTTTTTTCTGACAATCAGATTGACTCGGATTTTGAGGTCTCCTCGACGATCTATACGATCTATAGAGGACGACAGGGGTTGACCAAGGAAGGAGGAGACAATAGTATAAAAAGTTGGTTTCTTGGACGAGATGGCAGTGATTTTCTTAGTAGTGAATCGCTCCCCCATTCATTGAAGAAGCCTATCTTTATCCAACTTCATCCAACAACGCCCATTCTAATCACCAATTCACCCAAACACGGAATCCCTATGAACATTCCCAGTACGGACCGTCCCTTCGTCGTCATCGGCGAAAACATCCACACCACCCGCGTCATCTTGCGCAAAGGCAAGCTCATCGGCCCAGACCCCCAAGGCGTCGAATCGGTGCGCTTCCGCGACGCCGACAACAAGCGCCGCTTCCTCCACATTCCCGAAGCAGTCAAAACGACCCAAGACTACGAGGAAGGCCGCGTCAAACACCTCAAGATCGCCGTGCAACAAGCCATGCTCGGCAACGCGGATGGCCTCGACTACCTCCGCCGCCAAGTACAGCGCCAAGAAGCAGCCGGTACGGATTTCCTCGACCTCAATGTCGATGAGATATCCCTCAGGCCCGCAGAGCGGCAAGAGGCCATGCGCTGGTTGGTGCAGGCGGTATCGGCCATGTCGCCGACGGCACTAGCCATCGACTCCTCTCAGCTAGACACCCTTGCCGTCGGCCTCAAAGCCGGTGCCGACCACTCCCAGCGCTTGCTGCTCAACTCCGCGTCTTTAGAGCGGCCCGAAGCCCTAGAGCTGGCCAAACGGTACAACGCCCAAGTCATCATCACCGCGGCGGGCGAATCCGGTATGCCACAAAGCGCGCAAGAGCGGATCGATCACGCCCGGCAAATGGTGGACAAGGCCCTCGCCTTGGGGCTGCCGCTCGCTGACTTATACATCGACCCCCTGATCTTCCCCATCTCGGTTGATGCGCAATTCGGCCACCACGCTTTTGACGCCATCCGCCAACTGCGCGGCGAGTTGGGTGCCGACGTCCACATCACCGGGGGCTTCTCCAATGTCTCCTTCGGCCTGCCCTGCCGCCACTTGATCAACGACGTCTTCCTGCTGCTGGCCGTCGAAGCCGGAGCCGACAGCGCGATCATGGACCCAACGACCACCTCCCTAGCCGACCTCTTTGCCACCGACCGCCAAGCCCGTCCCTACCAACTCGCCGAGGATATGCTACTGGGCCGAGACGAGTACTGCGCCGCCTTCCTCCGAGCCTATCGCAAGGGCGAGCTGGCCGCCTAGCGCGTTGGTCATTATTGACCTTATCCCGTAGATTAAAAACTGAGTTAGGACGGGCTTTGCCGCCGTCGATCTGTAGATTGCAACCGGAAAGGAGGGTCAATATGCGGAACAACAAAATCTGTATCTTTGCTGCTTTTCTGTCGTTGACCCTCACCGCCTGCAGCGAAACGTCCCAATCCCACACTGAGTTGGTCGCCGATCTGAGCAAGGATCACATCGTCCACACATTGGGCGATCAACGTCCGGCTTTCTTGGTCCTCCCAGCCGATCACGATCCCAAGACGCCTATTCCGCTCGTGCTCAGCCTGCACGGCTTCACCAGCCACTCGGCCCAGCACGACCGCTATTTCGGCCTCTCAAAGCGGGTGAACGACGCTCGCTTCGCCCTCATTATGGCCAACGGCACGCGCGACCCCGATGGCAAGCGCTTCTGGAACGCCACGGACTTCTGCTGCGACCTCCACAACACCCAAGTCGATGACGTGCAGTATCTTTCCGGGCTACTCGAAGAAGCCGCCACGCATATCGCCGTAGAGCGCATCTTCGCCCTCGGGCACTCCAACGGCGGCTTTATGTCCTACCGACTCGCCTGCGAAGGCGTCCCAGGACTAGTCGCCATTGCCAGCCTCGCTGGCACTTCCTTTAGCGACCCCTCCCATTGCGCTTTCGCATCGCCGGTCTCGGTGCTGCAAATTCACGGCACAGCCGACGAGACCGTGGCCTACGATGGTAGCACGGGCGAGCATGAGTACGCAGGCGCAGAAGAAGTCGCGTTGCGCTGGGCGGCACTCGCCCGCTGCGACCTCACCGATCCAGAAACCCTTCCCCCGCTCGACCTCGACCAAGACATCGACGGCCCCGAGACGGTCCGCACCCGCTACCGCACGGGCTGCCGCCACGACGTCACCATCGAGCTGTGGACCATAGAGCAAGGCTCTCATGTTCCGAATTTTGCGCCGGACTTTGGCCAACACTTGCTCGAATGGCTGTTCAGCGACTCCCGCGCCGACACCTTATCTTAGACGGAGACAACCCAGTGTCCCCTTTCCTCCAGCGCCTCGACGACCCGCGCCCCCTCTTGTACGACGGCGGTTTTGGCTCCGAGCTTTTCGCCCGCCAAATCGAACTAACCAACTCCACCCTCGCCAACGAAAGCCATCCAGAGGCGGTTGTCGATATTCACGCCGAATACATTGCCGCAGGTGTCGATTGCATTGGCACCAACACCTTTGTCGCCTCTGAGTTGCACCTCGCCATGGCCGGCAAAGACCCGACCCAAGCCGGTGCGCTGGCCCGACGCGGGGCCAAACTGGCGCAACGCGCCCGTGAACTCGGCGAGCGCGATGTCTTCATCGCCGGCTCCATCGGCCCCTCCCCCGGGGCTATCGAGGCCGACGCCGGCAGCACGGATTTCGGCATTGCCAACGATAAGGTCCGCGCCGCGCATCAGCGCATCATCGACGCGCTCTACGAAGGTGGGGTCGATTTTTTCTCCGTTGAAACCCAGTTTTCAGCCGTCGAAGCGGCCATGATCTGCGACATCGCCCGCCAGACCGGCCTGCCCATTGCCGTCAATCTCGCGCTCAAATACACGCAGGACCGCAAAAGCAAGCAGGTCGTCTATCGCACCGATTGGGGGCACTCGGTCGCCGACCTGTTGGACATACTCGCCTCGGGCCAATACTCCGGCGGCGACAACCTCCTCGACCACGTCCACCTCGTCGGGGTCAACTGCGGCGCTGAAACTCGGCGCAGCGAGCACACCGGCATGCCGTACGCCCTCCACGGCGTTGAGCAGTTTAAGGCCGCCATGCAGGAGCGCGGCCTCGCCAAGAAGCTGATGACCTATCCCAACGCTGGTATGCCGCAGCTCAACAGTGCCCTCCGCACCATTTACTCGCAAAGCCCCGAGGAAATGGCCGCGTTTATCCCAGACCTAGCGGCCGCCGGCGTCCAGATCATCGGTGGCTGCTGCGGCACCACGCCGGACCACATCCGAGCCTTTCGCCGAGCACTCGACCCATGATTCAATACCAAGTTCTCTACTGGCGCGACATTCCCGTGCAAATCAAGCTCTTTGCCGGCCGCCGGCCGCGCTCGCACACCCTGCCCGCCCGCTTCCAACTCGCGATTGACCGCATTGCCATGCAGGAAGGACTGGTGGGCACCGACGCCTATCTAGACCAGTGGCACTGGTCCGCAAAACAGGAGCGCGCCGGCACCCCCGAAGACGTGCTACCAGCGCTCTTGCGCGAAACCGAAGAGGAAGGCGACCGCATCCTCGCCGCGTATAAACAATCGTGATTTTCTACGACAAAGCGTACCAAGTCATCGTCGTCGGCGGCGGCCACGCCGGCACCGAGGCCGCGCTCGCCGCAGCGCGCATGGGAGCCGAGACCCTGCTCCTAACCATGAACTTGGACACCATTGGCCAGCTATCCTGCAATCCAGCGATCGGCGGGATCGGCAAGGGGCACATCGTCAAGGAAATCGACGCGCTCGGCGGTCAGATGGCCGTCAACATCGACCGCACCGGCATCCAATTCCGCCGCCTCAACACCTCGCGCGGGCCTGCCGTGCGCGCCTCGCGAGCCCAAGCCGACAAAAAAGACTATCAATTTGAATTGAAGTACACTTGCGAACAGCAAGAGCATCTCGACATCCGCCAAGGCCTGATGGAGAGCTTGCTAATCGAGGACGGAACCGTTCAAGGCGTCGGCGTCAAGGGCGGCATTGCCTATCGCGGGAGCACCGTCATCCTCACGACCGGCACCTTCCTGCGCGGCAAAATTCACGTCGGCGATTTCTCCTATAGCGCCGGGCGCGCTGGCGAAACCGCCGCTGAAAAGGCCGCCGAGGGCTTGGTCGCGCTCGGCTTTGAAACCGGCCGGCTCAAGACCGGCACCCCACCGCGCGTCAACGGCCGCACCCTCGACTTTGCCGCGTTCGACGAACAGCCCGGCGACGACCCGCCGCGCCCCTTTTCCTATGCGGTGCAAAAGATCACCCAGCCGCAAATGCCCTGCTGGATCACCTACACCAACGCCCACACCCACGAACTCGTCCAAGACAACCTGTCGTGCTCGGCCATGTACAGCGGGCGCATCGAGGGTATCGGCCCGCGCTACTGCCCCTCCATAGAGGACAAAATCGCGCGCTTTGCCGACAAGGAGCGGCACCAAGTTTTCGTCGAGCCAGAGGGGCGGCGCACGCTCGAATTTTATCTCAACGGCTTGTCGATGAGCCTGCCGGAAACCCTGCAACCCCAGATCGTGCGCTCCCTGCCCGGCCTCGAACGGGCCGAGATCCTGCGCCCGGCGTACGCGGTCGAATACGATTACGCCCCGCCGACCCAGCTTTACCCACACCTAGAGACCAAGCGCGTGGCCAATCTTTTCTTCGCCGGCCAGATCAACGGCACCACCGGCTACGAAGAAGCCGCGGCCCAAGGGATTATGGCTGGCATCAATGCCGTGCTCAAGGCTCGCGGTGACGACCCGCTGGTCCTCACCCGCGCCGATGCCTATATCGGCGTCCTAATCGACGACCTCGTGACCAAAGGCACGCTGGAGCCGTACCGCATCTTCACCTCGCGCGCCGAGCACCGCCTGCTCTTGCGCGAGGACAACGCCGACGACCGCCTGATGGCCAAGGGTCGGGCACTGGGATTGATTGGCGACGAGTTGTGGCATCAGTTTCAAGCCAAGCAGCAACAGGTCGCCGCCGAGCGCGAACGCCTCCAGCACGAGCGCGTCAAACCGACCGAAAAGGTGCAAGAAGTCTTGGCGCGCCAGGGCACCACACCCATCACCGAATCGACCTCGCTCGCCGAGCTGCTGCGCCGCCCCCAACTCAACTACGACCACCTCTGCGAATTCGCCCCACCGCCACAGCCGCTCTCGCCGGACGCGGCCGAGCACGTCGAGGCCGAAATCAAATACGCGGGCTACATCAAGCGCCAAGAGATCCAAGCACAAAAGCTCAAGCGCCTCGAATCCCTGCGCCTACCACCCGATTTTGACTTCGCCGCTCCCGGACTGAACATTTCGACCGAGGCGCGCCAAAAGCTCGCGGCGATCCGCCCGCAAACCCTCGGACAGGCTTCGCGCATTTCCGGAGTCTCACCTGCGGACCTCGCTTCGCTCATGGTCTTCCTACACGCCCGCACCCAATCCACCAGCTAGCGCACAAAAAAACGCCCCGCACGTCTAACACTCCGGCGTGTATGGACTTGACGCCGTTTCACATCTTTGCTAAGCTCGATTATTCCGCAGCGAGTGCTATTGAGGCGCGGTCCTTTGGTCGATTACTAGTTCCACAACCGTAGGAGTAAATGCTATGGACAATAGTCTAATAATTCAACAAGTCATAGATGGACAACTAGACCTTGGCTTATTGAAGGGGAACTGCCGAGAAGTTGTTAAAAAGATACCTGACGATAGCATTGACTGTGTAATAACTTCGCCTCCTTACTGGCAATTAAGAGAGTACGACATAAGTGAAGACACGGACTATTTAATAGGAACAGAGAAAACCCCTGAAGAATACGTAGATCATGTTACAGAAGTTTTTAAGCAGATTAAAAGAATTCTAAAAAAAACAGGATCTGTATGGCTAAATCTCGGTGATAAATACCACAATAAAAATCTGATGGGGATGCCTTGGCGTGTTGCTCTCGCCATGCAGGATGATGGATGGATTTTACGAAACGATGTAATTTGGTCTCAGATGAAAGGGACACAAAGTGCCAAAGACAGATTGCGGGATATGTACGAACACATTTTTCACTTTGTAAAAAATAAGAAATATTACTACGACGCAGATAGCATAAGAATTAAGCCTACCAAACTTCCCAAAGTGACAGGTAATGAAACGATATCTGCGACTGGCGTAAGTGGCAAAAAATACCGCCAGCAAATTATCGATTCAGATTCCTTAACTCAAAGTGAAAAAAACGCCGCAATAAAAGCACTCGATGAAACCTTAGCAAGAATTCGCTCCGGCGAGCTTGTTGATTTTAGAATGACGATTCGAGGTACACAACGTACGTACCACAGTAATAACGGTAAAGTGAGTGGACGAGCTAAAGAACTGGAGAATAAAGGATATTTCATTTTGACAAGTAAATCTAAGGGATATATTCCATCCGATATATGGAATATAGTACCAGAGGATGAATGGAGAAAAGACGCCCATTACGCCGTGTTTCCCATTGAATTATTGCAAATTCCAATCAAAGCTACCTGTTCCCCAAAAGGCATAGTGCTCGATCCATTTATGGGAACTGGTAGTACCTTAGTCGCTGCTAATCAATTAGGAAGGCGCAGTATGGGAATTGAATTAAGTGACTATTATATAAAGGTTGCTAATCAAAGATTAGAAAAAACTCAGTTGAGTTTTAGTCTGTAGTTTCAGTCTGGAACTTATATTTTTTTTAAATTCATCGACAGTTGGAAATTTATCCTCGGTGGATCCTCCTAGAATTTTTCGTATTCCTTCAGTATTGGTTCCCATTCTCTTATCAAAAACCAATCTCCATGTAGAGCTATCTTCATTCCAAATCATTTTGAAAGTACAGAAGTGAATGGAATCATCATCAGTCACTTCATGTAAGTCACTGGCATCAGTAGCACTTATTATATAATCGAGGCCAACATCTTGTAGTACGAATACTATTTTTCCCCCCCAAGATTCTATCACCATCCCCTTTTTATAAACCTGCTGCATCATTGTCTTCACAAATTCATTTGCCCAATTTATACCGTATTCATAGTTTTTCCTTATGAATCCGTCTGTCTTTTGAAAATCTAAAACTGCTTCCCAAGGAGTTCCCGTAGTACCGGCTGCTTGAAATTCAACACAAATAAAGTCCTCGATTCCTTCATCACCAACTTTTGTCGCTACAAAGTCTATACTACCTGCTACACCACAGGACACTTCTGATACCCACTGTATTTTATTTTTTAATGCTTGATTTTCAAAATACAGTTTTTCAATAGTGTCATAGACTATCTTTTCTTCTAGTCGATGAGGACAAATGATGATAGGGGAAGTTTTTTTTAGAAACTTTCCCTTATAGCCTACTGAACAGACACCTATCTTTATTTTTGGCTGACTTTTTCGCGGCTTTTTACATTCCCCATCAAGAAACGGACAAAACTGTTCTTGTCGCGCATCCTGAGCCTCTGAAGAGAGGTCTACAAAAGGGTAGCCGAATATCTCTGTTGGATGCTTGGTAATTTTTGGTTCTTGCACGATAAATATCACCGAATTAAGGTATTGTCACCCCTCATTGCACTTCCGCGTCTAAATAGACTCCGATAAAAAACGCCCCCGCACGGCAACAGCCGTACAAGAGCGTTAATGCAAAGCACGGCAAGAGCGCTCTTCAGCCTTCGGACTCTAGCTCGCTGATGCGGTCGCGGACCTTGGCTGCCTGCTCGTAGGCCTCTTGGGCGATGAGCCAGTCCAAGTGCGCCTTGAGCTGCTCCAATCGGCTTATCGGCTCGCCCGTCTCCGGGTCCACGAACGCCTCCGACTTCTGCGCGGCTTCTGCGCGCTCAGCCGCTTTGTCCTCTGCGGGTGCATCTGGGACCACCTCGGGCGCAGCGGCTTGTTCGTCCTCGGCCGCTGTGCGCTCGTCGGAGTGTTCCAGCGGCTGGCCGGCCGCCTCCATGACCTCTGGGGTTAAAAAGAGCGGCACGCCCAAGAGCGTTGCCACGATCATGCCATCGCTGGGGCGACAGTCGAGGTAGAAGGACTGGCCCTGAGCTTGGACCAGCAGGTACGCGTGGAAAACATCCTCTTTGAGCGTGTGAATCACCAGCTTGTGAACTACGGCGTCTATTCGCTTGAGTAGGTTGCACAACAGATCGTGCGGCAAAGGCCGCGGCAAGGCGATTTTGCGGAGGGCCATGGTGAGAGCTTGGCCCTCAAAGTGGCCGATCGTGATGGGCACGACGCTGTTTTCCGCACCCTTGAGCAAGACCAAGAACTTCTGTGGCATGCCCAAGCCCTGTTCCGAGTCTGGGTAGGGGTATATGTCTAAAATGTACACCGGAATTAAATGGCTTCCTTCGTCTTTCATCACTCGCGAACCCTTGTATAGATTGCTGTATTTGCCAGTAATATAGGCTTTTACCGAGCAAATACAATTTTCTTTAAATCAAGCCGCGCTCCTTCAAGCTAATAAAATCATCGCTGCCGATGATGAGGTGGTCGAGTACGTCAATGCCCATAATTTCGCCAGCTTGCACCAAGCGCCGCGTCAGGTTGATGTCGTCCTGGCTGGGCGACACGTCGCCAGAGGGGTGATTGTGCGCCAAGATCACGCTGGCGGCAGCTTGCGCTACAGCCGTGCGAAAGACCTCGCGCGGATGCACGATGGCCGAAGATAGACTGCCGATGGACACGACTTCCTTGTGGATCACCTGATTGCGGGCATTGAGGTACAGACAAAGAAAGTGCTCGCGCTGCTGATCCTTGATGTCGGACAGCATGGACAGCGCGTCGCCGGGCGCACTAATCACCGGCCGCACCCCCAAGCCCTTGTGCAACCCGCGGCGCGCCAATTCAAACGCCGCAACCAAAACCCCGGCCTTGGCCTTGCCCAGCCCCTTGATCCGACTCAATTCCCCCAAATCCATATCTACCAGCGATTCCTTGGGGTAATCGGCGAGAATGCCCTCGGCCAAGTCAACCACGTGCCGACCGCGATACCCCGTCCCTAAAGCCACGGCCAACAGTTCTTGATCCCTGAGCGCCTGCGGCCCTAAGCGCGCCAGCCGCTCCCTTGGCAGTTCATCGCGGTGTACAGGTGGCCCCTCGCCCACAGTGCGGGCGGCAAAGTTGTAGTCAATGGGCTGGGTTTGTGTTGGCACGACGCATTCCTCCTTGGGCAAAGTTGTAGCAAAAAAACCACGCGAATGTAGCGTCTAGCCCCCACTATCCCCTAGGCACTAGGCGCAACCGATATATAAAAGCAGAATCCATGCCAGCACCTTGCTCCACCCCGACCCCCCTCCTATATTTTTGTGCATTACCCTCCACTGCCGATGTCTAACCCGCGCTTTGTCTTGACTCTAACCCCGCTTTATCGCCTGCTGCTCGCCGCACTAAGCGGAGCCTTACTCTCGCTGGCCTTTCCCAGTCACCCAGATCACCCCCTCGCCTTTCTCTATCATCCGCTCTGGGCCCATTGTGCGCTGGTGCCTTTGTTGTTAGTGCTGAAAGATCGCGGCTTCAAAGCTGGCTTTGCCTCGGGTTGGATCAGCGGGTTAGTGTGGAACCTACTGTCCCTGTACTGGGTCGCCTATACCCAAGGCGGGGGGCTTGCCGTCGTCGGGGGCACCGGGCTGATGGCCGCTTATTTGGGCCTTTTTACCGGTCTCTGCACTGGGCTGTTCAACGTGCTGGCCGTGCGGTGGGGCGCAAAGACACTCGCATTGCTGCCTTTGTTGTGGACCGGGCAGGAATATCTGCTCTCGCTCGGGGAGTTGGGGTTTCCCTGGCTCTTGCTTGGGCACAGCCAAGCAGCCCTGCCCCACTTCATCCAGTACGCCACCTGGACCGGCGTCTTTGGCGTTTCCTGCTGGGTCGTCGGCCTCAACGCACTGCTCTACTTAGCACTGATTGAGCGGCGCGTCTTGCTCGCGGGCGTTGCCTTGGGCTATCTCTTGCCTTGGGTCCACGCTCAGAGCGCGATGACGACCACCGTCCCAACCGAGGGCCTGCGCATCGGCCTGATCCAACCGAACACTACATACATCGACAAGTGGGGCCCCAACGGGTTGGAACGCACTTTCTCAGCCCTCGCCACCCTCTCGCGCCAAGCGGCCAAGCGCGATCCCGAGCTGCTGGTCTGGCCCGAGACGGCCATGCCGTGCGATCCGGTGCGCCGGGCCGGTTGCCGAGGCCGCGTCCAAGCGCTCGTCGAGGAGTTGGACATCCCCTTGCTAACCGGTGCGCCGCACGCCAACTACAACGCGGCCTTCTTCGTCCAGCCCGGGTCTGTAACTTTGCCCTCGTACGCCAAGATGCACCTAGTGCCCTTTGGCGAGCGGACGCCCTACCGCGACGCCATCCCCCTACTGCGCGACATCGACTGGACCCGCCTGACCGGCGACCTCGGTCCAGCCGAATTCGCACGCGGCACAGAGCACGCGGTTTTTGCCCATCCCCGGCACCCCTTTGCCGTGCTCATCTGCTTTGAGTCCATCTTTCCCGATCTGGTGCGCCAGCACGTGGCGGCTGGGGCGCGCGTGCTGGTCAACATTACCAATGACTCGTGGTTTGGCTCCAGCGCGGGGCCCTACCAACACGCGCTCATCAATGCCATGCGCGCCATTGAAAACCGCACGGCCATCGCCCGCGCCGCCACCACTGGCATCTCCCTGTTCATCGACCCATTTGGCCGCACCTACGAGGCGACCGATCTTTTTACGCCCGCGGTCGCGGTCGCCACCGTGCCAGTCGGCCAACCCATGACCTTTTACACTCGGCACGGCGACGTCTTCGCCTGGGGCTGCCTGCTAGTCGTCCTAGGCGCTTTCGTCGCTCGCTTCCGCAAGCCGCGACCCGCCCGCGAGCCAACGGTAAGTGACCACAACGACATAAAAGCTCAATACGACCCAGAAGTTGACCACGACCCAGAAGCTGACCACGATCCAGAAGCCCCCCCTGACCCAGACTCACCCATAGAATCCAATATGCCCTTTCTCGATCACCTCGAAGAACTCCGCTGGCGCATTCTCAAGGCCCTAGCCGCGCTCGTCGTAGGCGCGGTAATTTGCTTTGCCTTCTCCGACTCGATTGTGCAGATCTTGACCCGGCCGTACGAAGAGGCCGTCCTCAGCTTGGAGAGCCAACAATCTTCGGGCGTGGTGCGGGCGGTCAAAAAGCTAGTGAGCCAGTGGTTGGACCAGCCCGATGCGGCACCCGAACTGGACGCGCCCATCGCCGACCTACCCCCAGCGCGCCGACTGCAAGCCCTTCGGCCCATGACCTACTTCTTCATCAGCTTGCAAATCGCCTTTGTCGGCGGGCTGCTGCTAGCGCTGCCGGTCGTCTTCTACCAAGCTTGGCGCTTTGTCGCCCCGGGGCTTTTGCAGCGCGAGAAACGGCTCATGTTGCCCATTATCTCGCTGAGCGTTCTCTGCTTCTCGGTCGGCGCAATGATCGCCTATTACATCGTCCTCCCGCTCGGGCTGCGCTTTTTCCTCGCGCTAGAGCCGCCCGACATGACCTCGCAATGGGCGGCCGACGAGTACATCGGCTTTGTGCTGCGGCTGATCGCCGGCTTTGGCATCGTCTTCGAAATGCCGGTGCTGTCGCTCTTTTTAGCCAAAGTCGGAGTGCTGACCGCCGCGCGGATGCGCCGTATTCGCCGCTACGCCATCATCGGCATCTTCGTCCTCGGCGCGATCTTCACGCCGCCCGACCCGGTCTCCCAAATCCTGATGGCCCTGCCCCTGCTCCTGCTCTACGAAATCAGCATCTGGGTCTGCAAAATCTCCGAGCGGAAATAGACGACGACACCCACAAACGCGATCCGTATCTGAATAGGACCTGACCTGTGGACGAGCTTTGCACGGTTGACAGGTGGCAGCAGAAGTGGGTTGAGGGGTTAAAAGAATATGAGGGATGGGAGATGGAGACATGGACACAGCCGTTCGATTCTTTTTCGCAGCGATTGCACTCCTCGCAACAGGGTGCGCAGCTCCCATGACTGAGCTAGCAGCTACCCGCCAAGATAGAGCGATTGATCAACAGCTATTCAAAGAGGGTGATGAAGTTTGGGTTACCTATAGGGATAAATATGCGAGAATGCAGACCAAGAGAGGCCGCGTTCTCAGTACGGACGGCGACTCGGTTACGCTGGATATAGGGCGAAAAGGACCTGTTGACATTGAATATAGATCAATACAGACCATCAGCCGTCCAGCGAAAGATCGCTCGTATGTGAGCTTATCAGCGGGCACATTTTTAGCAATAGAGGGGCATGACCAAGAATTGCCCAGTGATAAACGCTTAACAGGTCTAGGTGTGTCTTTCAGACATGCGTCTCATTTAAATGGCGATATAGAGGGAACTTTGTTAACAGGCGGCAAAAGGGCGGGATTCTCATCGTGGATAGGCATAACTGTCAATGGCCACTTTTATACCATCATACCTAGAACCTATTTCCTCTTAGGGCTGGGATATGTATCGGCTAAATCAATAGGTGAGTATAGTGGCCCCTATGGTCACCTCTATTACAATCCACGTAAATCTTTGGGAATTTTTCGTATTGGATTTGGAGCGACGAATCCCATATCAAAACGACTCAATGTACGGGTAGAAGCTGACTTGCTAGGGTTAAGGATTTACTTTGAACGTAGAATTCATTAAAGGGAGAAGATTAGCGATGCGGGGTAGGCTGGTGTAGTCGCATCATTCGCTTCCCTCCTGATTGGAGATGCGGATGCGACGGATAGTTCCGCCGACGCCATTTTGGCAGGCGGCGAAATCGACAGCAGCACGGTCGCAGTAGGTGCCTTTGTCGTGGTCGTCTATGGGCAGGGAGAACAACATCCGACTTCAGGAGAATGGGCCAAGTTGGATACGGCGAGAGGCTACATTAAAGCCATCGATCAGCGGCGATTGATCGTAGGCTTGGAACCGGATGGGTGGTCGAAGTGGATCGCCTTGGAACACATTCAATCACTGGTCTTGGTAGGTTCGCCTTCTCCGGATGCGATAGCTAGAGCCAATGCACTGGCCACTGCCGCGGTTGAGAGGGAGATCGTTACAGCGCCTTTCCTGAGATCGGGAACCAGAGATGACACCAAGGGGAGCGGGAAACGGATTGCCTTTAAATTGGTTTCCGGCACCCTGTCAGGTATCGGGGGCTCCCTTGGTGGACTCTTCTTATCGTCCGGTGCAGGAGTCCGTGGTTGGGGCCCTATTATTTGGAGCGTGTTGATAGGCTATCCAGTCGGGTCCGCGATTGGCGTGAGCCTAGTCGATCCACATGATCGCTTTATACATTCACTGATAGGTAGCCTCCTAGGTGTTGGAATAGCAGCCTCCGCAACATCTGATACCAATCTTTTGGTTTTCCCGCCCATCTGTGCAACGCTTGCGTCCGAGATGTATCGCAGTCCCCCCGAAGCCCAACGTTTCTCCGTCAATCTAGTGCCTAACTCCAATGGGAACCTGTCCGCCGTCGCCACACTGCGCTTCTGAACGATACTCCGAATAATACCCTCAGCCTTCCAGTGAAACATCTCTAGTCTGGAGTTTATCACTGGGCACATAACAGCAAACTCGACTATTTTATCCCCTCAAAATCGCCAGAGTCCAATTTACAAATCACCCGAAAGGATTTTCCATGAATGCCAAAGCGCTCATCTGCGACGAGCAGCAAAATTTCGCGCTGACCGAGGTCGTGTTAAACGATCCCGCCCCCGACCAAGTCTCGATTCGCACCCATTTCACCGGGGTCAGTATCGGCACCGAGTTCGGACTGATCAGCGGCAAGATCAGCAAGATGAACCGCAACCCTTTTCCGTTGTGCACCGGCTATCAGGGCACGGGTACCATAGAAGCCGTCGGAGCCGCTATCGACAACTTTGCGGTCGGCGACGAAGTGTACTTTCGCGGCAATGACGCGATGAGGCTGGCCGATGGGACGGAGGTTGGGTGCGTTTCCGGCGGGCATTGCAGCCGCGTCGTAACCCGGCCCAATACCACGCATGGCGTGGCCAAGATGGTGCCCGGGGCCGGGATGGATGTGGCGAGTTTGTTTGTGATGCCGGCCGTGGGGCTGTATGGCGTCGATATGGCCAATCCGCGAATGGGAGATACGGTGGTGGTACACGGGGTGGGGATGATTGGCTTAGGAGTGGTGGCAGCTTGTGCTCAGCGGGGATGCGTGGTAGTGGCGGTCGATATTGATGAAAAACCGCTGGCGGTCGCCAAGGCGCTGGGCGCAGATTATGCAATCAATGGCAAAAATCAAGACGTGGCCGCTGTAGTACGGGAGTTCGCGCCCGAAGGGGCCGATGTGGTATTCGAGTGTACCGGACATCCGCAGTGCATCGATCCGGCGATTGCCCTCTGTCGGCGGTTTGGGTCTTTCGTCTGGCAGGGCCACTACGGGGACGATCCGATCGCCCTCGACTTTCCCACGCCGCACGGCAAGCGGCTACAAATGTTCTTTCCCTGCGACGACGGCTGGCAGCCCTGCCGCCGCGCTGTGATCAAGAACATGGCGATGGGAGTGCTCAAGTGGGAACACTGCGTTACCCATCGGATTGGGTGCGCCGAGATGCCGGCGATGTTCGAGCGCATTAAGCGGGAGCGGGATGGGGATATCGTCGGGGTGGTCGTCGATTGGCGGGATTGAGGGATTAAAAGAAGACGAGAGACGGGATATGGAGCTATGAACACAACCGTTCGATTCCTCCTCACGGCGATTGCACTTCTCTCAATGGTCAACCTCGCGCACGCAGATACGGACCGCGACGACGAGGTGATGTTGGAGGCCAACGAAATTGATAGCAGCACGGTAGAAGTGGGGGCCTTGGCCGTGGTCGTCTACGAACGGGAAGAACAGAATTCGCTTCCAAGGGCTCGGGCACGACTAGATACGGCTATAGGCTACATCAAAGCCGTCGATCAGCGACGGTTAATCGTAGGCTTGGGACCGGATGGGTGGTCGAAGTGGATCGCCTTAGAGCGCATTCAAGTGCTGGTCTTGGTAGGTTCGCCTTCTCCGGATGCGATAGCCAGAGCCAGTGTACTGGCCGCTGCGGCGGTTGACGCGGCGACCGTTGCAATGCCTTTCCCAAGCTCAGAGGATCAGGACAGTACGCAGGCAGATTCTGGCCGCGTCGAAGGCGAGCTTACCGAAACGCCAGATAGGCTTTCGGCGAGAACAGCTAGAGGAGACCACAGAAATACTGGTGAACGGATCGCCTTGAAACTGCGCAACGGTGTTATTGCAAGCGGCATTTTCCAGTTAGGGGGGATTGTTTTGATTGGAAGCAATAGCATTGCCGGTCCACTCCCGGGCGCTATTATCGGATCTGCGGTGGGAGCTGTAGCTGGCGTACTCAGGGTTGATCCACCAGCCCGAAGTCGAAATTTTCAAAAGCTCTTCATGTCACTGGCTGGCAGTTCGATAGGAACAATGGTGGCCGGTTTAGTGACATCCAGAGATACTTATTACGGATTACCTGATGTCTTGGCTCTATTAGTATGTCCTGCTGTTGGTGCGACGATTGCTACGGAGGTATGGAGCAAGCCCATTCCGGCTGAAATCAAATCGAAACCTGAAGCTAGTCGCTTCTCCATTGGTCTAGTGCCGACCCCTAAGAGGGGCTTGTCAGCCGTCGCCACGCTGCGCTTCTGAAGGATGCGGCGGAATAGTTCGCTCATCCTTCAGCAGCCACTCGCGGCCGACCCCGAGGATGTTGCTCGCGCCATCGTTTGACTGCCAATACATCCGCTTCCGTCAGTAGAATTGGATGGGCAGGACTCTCTTGCTGACCGACCTCTATGTTGGCCGCGCGCATCGCCTGAATCGTCTTCTGAATTGAGCGCTCTCCAACACCTAGTTCTGCGGCCAACTTGGAGACGGTAGAGACCTCGCCCATGGTGACGACATAAGCATCGTTCTGTTCGATTTCTTTTAAGCACACGCGCTTGGACGCCTGATCAACTTCAATGCCTACGACGCATCCTTGGGTGTCATAGGTAAAGATGAACCCCTCCGCCACCTCTTCTGCATCGGCTCCTGGCTCGGTGGAAAAATCGATATTGAGCATATCGACCTCTGGGTAGTATTTAACCTGCATGATCTGGCGTCCTTTCGAGCTAAGTTTAATATACGCATTAGCGTATAATTAATCAGGCCAGTCAATAGTAGTCAACCGCCACTGCCGGTCTGAGTGGACAAAATAGCTTTGATCCGACGCGCCGTTTGTTCGCCATATCTACGGCCAGTGTATATATTCGCTACTTCCGATTTCACCCCGTTTTGAGGAGCAAAACCATGCGCCAACAATCGACCCGCATCGGCCTAATCGGCTACGGCCAGATCGGCCAAGTCGTCCACCAGATGATAGACGCGGACGCAGACAACGGCATGGAAGTCGTCTTCGTTCACGATCAAATGGCCGCGGCCGTCCAAAACCTCCCCGCCGACCTCTGCCTAGCGGATTTGAGCGACTTTGAATCGCGGCAGCCCGACCTCGTCGTCGAAATGGCCCACCCAGACGTCACCCGCCAGTGGGGACAGACGATTCTCGAAAAAACCAACTACATGTTCATCTCCGTGACCGCCCTCGCCGACCGAGCCGTCGAAACCACCATTGAGGAGACCACCCGCCGCGCTGGCACCCGCGCCTTTGTCCCGCACGGC
This sequence comes from Candidatus Latescibacterota bacterium, assembly GCA_965233785.1. Taxonomy (GTDB): domain Bacteria; phylum Latescibacterota; class UBA2968; order UBA8231; family UBA8231. The sequence continues at coordinate 5,536,403 of OZ247580.1, read as the reverse complement.
GGCGTGGTCGGCATGGACGCACTGTTGGAAAACCGCGACGTGTGGGAGTCGGTCGATGTGGTGATGAAGAAGCCCCCGCACAACGTCGATTGCGCGGCCGCTGGCCTCGACCCCGACGACATCAAAGAAGAAACAGTCCTCTACGACGGCCCGACGCGCGGCATCTGCCCGCTCTTCCCGCGCAACGTCAACACCCACGCGGCCATCGCGTACGCCGGCATTGGCTTCGATCGCACGCACTCGCTGCTGCTGGTAAGCCCGGAATGGAGCGAAGCCATCGTCGAAATCCACGCCCAAGGCCAGGGCCTCGACCTCAAGGTCGCACGCAGCGAAGGCATCACCGGGGTCACCGGGGCCTCGACGCCGGTCTCCATCTACAACACCGTGCAGATGATCGGCGCGACCGGCCCGGGCATCCACATCCGATGAAGCCTTTTGCCCGCATCCCCGCGGCCATTCCCCGCTCGGGCATCCGCGAGATCATGGACTTGGCCTGGGCCGTTGAGAAGACGGGCGAGGTCATCCACCTCGAAGTCGGGCAACCCGATTTTGCCACCCCGGAGCCTATCGTCGAAGCCACCTGCCGCTACGCGCGCGCCGGCCATACCAAGTACGTGCCCAACGCCGGAGTCGATGAGTTGCGCACAGCCGCGGCTCGCTACTTCGAGCGCCGCACCGGCGTGGCGACCACCAGCGACAACATTCTCGTCACCCCCGGGGCGGTCATGAGCGTAGCGACCGCTTTCCTCGCCCTACTCGAACCAGGCGACGAGGTCCTGTTACCCGACCCCGGCTGGCCCAATTACGAAATGGCCGTCTCCATCCTCCACGGCCAACCCGTCTTTTACAATCTCCGGGCGGAAAACCACTTCCTGCCCGACCTCGACGAAATCGAGCGCCTAGTCAGCCCCCGCACCAAGCTCCTACTCCTCTGTACGCCCTCCAACCCCACCGGCCAAGTGTACGACGAAGCCCTGATGCGCCAGCTCATGGACTTGGCCCAGCGTCGCGATCTGTGGGTGCTGTCCGACGAAATCTACGGCCAGATTGTCTTCGACCAGCCGCACCAGAGCGCGCTGCCGCACGACGCGGACGGACGCACCATCGTCGTCTCTGGCATGTCCAAAAGCTACGCCATGACCGGCTATCGAGTCGGCTTTACCCGCGCCAATCCCGAGTACATCGAAATAGCCACCAAGCTCCAAGAGCCGTTTATCTCGTGTGGCACAGGGTTCTCCCAGCTAGCGTCAGCCGATGCGCTCGACGGCCCGCAAGACGACGTAGAAGCCATGTGCCGCGCCTATGCGCGCCGCCGCGACATCGCCCTCGATGTCCTGCGAGAATACGGCTTGTATCGCTACACCCCAGGCGGCGCGATCTACCTGATGATCGACATCTCCGCGGCTGGCATGGACTCCGGCGAATTCGCCGTCCGGCTGCTTAAAGAGCAGCGCGTGGCCGTGGCTCCGGGCAGCACCTTCGGCCAGATGTGCCGCGATCACGTGCGCATCTCCATCGCCGCCTCTGAAGAGCACATCCGCCGAGGCGTAACCACCATTTGCGAATTCGCCCAACAGGTGTAGGGGGCAGTTTACAAACCGCCCCCTACACATTAAAAAATCAGAGGAAAATTCTCTTTGGACCGCGAATTGTTGCAACGGGGATTCGTCCCCCAGCCGCTGACGCCCGCACAATACAACGAACTAGATACCAACGGCTTCATCATTTTGGAAGGGGTCATCGCGCCCGACTGGCTGGCCGAATTGCGCCGTGCTTTCGACGCGATTTTCGCCCGCGAGGGCGACCAAGCCGGCGTTGAGGTAGCCCAGATGGAGGGCGTACGCCGCCTCGCCGATCTGGTCAACAAGGGGACTGCCTTCGACGCTGTGTACCTACAGCCGACGCTACTGACCGCGGTATTCCACGTCTTGCAGCGGCCGTTTAAGCTGCACTCGCTCAACGGGCACGATCCACTGCCCGGCAGCGGCTTGCAAATTCTGCATGCGGATTGGGGGCAGCCCACCGCGCCCGGCGGGCCGTATCACGTCGTCAACTCCATGTGGATGCTCGACGATTTCACCGCAGCCAACGGCGCGACCCGCTGCATCCCCGGCAGCCACCGCACACCCGGCCGGGTCACCGACTACATGGATGACCGCTTGGCCGATCACCCCGAGCAAGTGTATCTGACAGGTTGCGCCGGCTCGGTCGCCGTGTTCAACGGCAGCCTCTGGCACAGCTCGTATCGCAACGACAGCAATGCCCCTCGCCGCACCCTACACTGCGCCTTTATCGCCCGCGAGCACCCGCAGCAGACCAACCAGCGTGAATACTTGCAGCCCGCAACTGCCCAACGGCTCTCGCCGTTAGCGCGCTACATCCTCGACGTGGAGTGAACCTAGAGATATTTCTCGTACCTCTGCTTTTCTTTTAAATGATCTACCGCGTCTTTCACCTGCTGAGCTGCCCCCTTCGCGCACACCAGCAGCGCGTCTTCGGTATCCACCACCACCAAGTCCTCCACCCCCAACAGCAGCACGATTTTGTCGGCCTGCCCATACACCGTCGAACGGGCCGTGTCCAACGCCACCACCGCGCCCGATAGCAAATTGCCCGCGTCATCCGTCGGCAATACGTCCGTCAGCGCCGCCCAAGAGCCAATATCGCCCCAGTCGATATCCGCCTCTAGTGTGGCCACCCTGGGAGCGCGCTCGACCAAAGCGTGGTCAATGGAAATCGGCTTGAGTTCTGGATACTCGCGGGCGATGACCGCTTCCTCTTCCGGCGTGCCAACGGCGGCTTGGATGCGCTGCAATCCAGCGTGCATTTCCGGCTCAAAGCGGGCGAAAAGCTCCAGCACGGTCGCCGCCTTCCAGACAAACATATTGCTGTTCCACAGATAATGGCCGCTTGCCGCGTACTCGGCGGCCTGTTGTGCGACGGGCTTTTCCGTGAACTCGGCGACTGCGTACACCGGCGTCCCGCTCACCTCTGCGAGCACGGGGCCGCGGCGGATATAGCCATAACCAGTCTCAGCGCGCGTCGGCTTGACCCCAAGCGTGAACAAGTAATCTGGCCGGTCTGTTAGCGCTTGGTCGGCGACTTGCAACAAGCGGCAAAATTCCTCGGGCCTCCCTATGTAGTGATCCGATCCCAAGCTGGCGACCGTGCAGCCCGGATGACGAGCCTCTAACAGTGCGCACTCCAAGCCGATGGCCGGTCCGGTATTGCGCAGCGCCGGCTCGACGATGAGCTGCTCCGGTGGCAGCATCGGCACCTGCTCGCTCACCAGCGACTGCAATGAGCCTCCGGTCGAGACGTACACATCGGCTGGCGCGGCAATCGCACCAATGCGGGCGACCGCGTCTTGGAGCATGGTCTGCTCGCCGGCCATGCAGTGGAACTGCTTGGGCTTGCGCACTCGGCTATAGGGCCACAGCCGCGTGCCGACCCCTCCGGCGCGAATGACGAATTTCATGGGTTTACACTCCCGTACAGGTGAATTTAGCGTCGGGAATATAACCAATCGCCCGGTCCTGAGCAGGACGCACTATTGACAGCTTAACCTGATGCTGTACTATGTACTTCTGTAGTAATTCCACGAGGAGCTTCGCATGGCCTATCCGCAATTCGACCGGGTCCCCAATCACTACGCCGGCCCCACTATCCAGCGCATCAAGGACTACCGCCTGAAAAACGGCAAGCGCTCGCTGTGCCCGACGCTTCTGCAAATCGGCCAGCTACAGGTCTTAATCCCCCGGCACTTTGGCTTTTGCTTCGGGGTCGAGCGGGCCATTCACATGGCCTTTTCAGCCCTCAAGGAAAACCCGGACCGCAATACGTACCTCGTCAGCGAGATCATTCACAACCCCTTGGTCAACAACGACCTCAAAAAGCAAGGCGTCCGCTTCATCTACGACCCCGAGGGGGACCGCCAAGTCTCCGCAGAGGAGATGAGCAGCGACGACATCGCGCTGATCCCTGCCTTTGGCACCACCATGCAGAACGAGGAATCGCTCCGCCAAAGCGGCATCGACATTGAGTCCGAGGAATACCGGGAAAACTACGATACCACCTGCCCCTTTGTGTCCAAGGTGTGGAAACGCGGCGAGGAGCTAGGCCGTCAAGGCTATACCATCATCATCCACGGCAAGTACAACCACGCAGAGACCCAAGCGACTCATTCGCACACCGAGGAACACACCAAAACCCTAGTGGTGTTCGACGCCGCCGAAGCCGAGAAGGTGGCTGCGTACATTACAGGTGAAATGCCACTCGCCAACTTCGAGTGCATCTTTGCCGGCAAAAGCTCAGAGGGTTTCGACCCACAAAAAGACCTAGAGCGAGTGGCCGTGGTCAACCAGACGACCATGCTCGCCGAGGAAACGCAGGAAGTAGCCGCTATTTTGCGCCGCGCCATGCGCCAGCGTTACGGCGCGGAAAACCTCGACTACCACTGCGCCGACACCAACGACACCCTATGCTACGCCACCCACCAAAACCAGAACGCCACGCGCACGCTGCTGAGCTCTGGTGCCGATTTGGCGCTAATCGTCGGCGGCTACAACAGCTCAAACACCTCGCATTTAGTCGAGCTGTGCCTCCAATCCATGCCGAGCTTCCTCATTGCCAACAGCGACGAGATCCTATCAGACCAGCGCATCCGCCACTTCGACGTCCACGCGAAAAAAATAATCGAGAGCGAAGACTGGCTACCGCGTCCTCTGCCCGTGCGGCTGATCATTACCTCAGGCGCGTCCTGCCCGGATATCCTCATGAACCAAGTGCTAGAGAAGGTCGCCGGCCTGTACGGGTACGACGCGCAAGAACTCGACGCCACCCGCTTGCAACTTTTTGAGGAAAGCCCGTGATACTCGGTCTCGTCAAAGGGCACGTAGTCTCCAGCGCCAAGGTAGATGCCCTTGAGGGCGAGAAACTCTTAATCGTCGAGATCCTCGCCGCCACCCCCGAAGGTTTGCAGCGCACGCAAAAGCACATCGTCTGCATCGACGGCGTGCAAGCGGGCGAGGGCGAGCTCGTCGTCGTCGTGCAGGGCAGTTCGGCGCGGCAGGCACCGGGCATGGATCAGATGCCCGTAGATGCGCTGATCATCGGCATCGTAGATTCGCTACAGGCATTTGGACGCATCCTAGAAAAGCAAGTAGCATGAGGGTCTGCCGCGTCATTGGCCACGTAGTCGCCAGCAGCAAACATCCCTTGCTCACCGGGCAGAAGATCATGGTGGTGCGTCCCGAAGACGAGGAAGAAGGGGCTTTGCAGGTGGCGGTGGATGGGGTCCAATCAGGGGTCGGCAGCAAAGTGCTGGTCGTGCAGTCAGGGGCTGCCGGAGCCGAGGTGATCGGGGCTGAGCGGCCGCCGTGCAGAAGCGTGATCGTGGGAATTATCGACGAAGAGGCTACCGCGTGAAACTAGCCAAGGTAGTGGGCACCGTAGTGCTCTCGCAGTGCATTGAGCCATTCCGCGGCCAGATATTGCACCTGACCCAAGACATCGACGAGCGTCTAGAGCCTATGGGCGAAGCCGAGGTCTGCGCGACGTGGGCGGCCCTGCGCGAGGGAGACTCGGTGATCATCGAGGTCGCGCGCGAAGCCTGCAATGCCTTTGTGCCCCCCCTGCCTGTGGACGCAGCCATCGTCGGCAAGGTGGACGAGATACACCTCAGCTAAGCGGCACAGCGCTCGGCCCGAGCACCGCGCACCCTTTCCAACTCTAACATCCAAGCATCTTCGTACTGACTCAGCACTCGATACCACGCGCTCAGGTCTGCTTCGCCGCGCAGGATCTGACGGGCGGTTTGATCTACTACTTGCTCGGCCCGCAGAACCCGGGGACGGGTGGCTGAGCTGCGCATGGGAATCGGGCCGAAAGCGCTCCGCACTCGATTGATGACCGCGCTGAGCTCGCCGCCCAGACGGGATACAGAGGGGGACATGGGGAATGCGCGCTGCTTGTGCATTGGAAATCTCCTGAGGGAGTGCTGGCGCTTGGGGTTGCGCCAGAGAGGACGTGGGGAAATCGCTTTACTGCACTTGTGTTCAGTAACCAACAATATACTGAACACAAGTGCAGTTGTCAAGCAATTTTACCCCTCGCAACGCGTTTTTTTCGCCCTCAAATTCTCCATCTCCGCAGGCTAAACTCGCCGTTGTCAGGTGCTGCTGGAGGTGTCGGGCTATGGATGTCTCTCGGTAGGCTGAAGATCAGAGTTTCGGGCTGGAGAGGAGTCAGGAGGAGTGCTTCCCCTGCCATTGCGCCGGATTGCATCCGCAATAGGCCCCAAACGCGATGGGCCGGAGAATAGCCCATCGTCCAATATCCTTTGAACTTCTTCGGTCTCCATCGACGCTATGTGCTTGAAAACTCTCGGGATGGCACTTGCGCGATTCTTGGATACCGGGACCTCAATTCCGTACATCTGGCAGAAGTGAGCAATATCGCCGAAAGTGGGCAGAAACGCCTTGCGCTCAAAGCGTTCTGCAAGCTCAACTACTGGCGCTACCTTCTCAGAGGAGAGTTCCAACTTGGAAACGTATTCCGGTGCCGTAGCTTTTACACCTCGCTTCTTGGACTTTTTCCCCCTGTCGGCATCGGACGATCCTCCGGCCTGCACAGAACTTTCGCGTTGAGCGTCCGCAATTTTCCCCAGAGATTCAAGAACACTCCCCAAGCCATACTGGCGGACTATTGGGCGTAGTGCCGCTTCAATAGGATTCTTCATACGCTCTCAACCTCCCATGTAAACATACTCTTATAAAGAGGAAAATAAAAATCCAAGTTTTTTGAAAAACTCCTTCGCAAAAAACGGCGTTGTTGCATGAAAGTCTGGTTAGGGTCTTGAAATGGTGCAGGCTCTCCAGTTAGATTGGTTCGTGGTTTCTGGTTTCCCAACAAGAAACACATTCCTCTCTTCCCAAAGAGCCTGTGATGAGCAAAGTATCTGGTGGTTCGTCCTCGGTCAAGTCGAAAGCGGTGTATCGGGTTAAGAATTGGTCGTCGTATAATCGGGCGTTGGTTGCTCGCGGCAGCCTGACGGTCTGGCTGGACGATTCGTTTTGGCGGCAGTGGTATGATCAGCGGCCGTGTCAACGGGGGGCTCAGTTTGTCTATTCGGATCGCACGATTGAATGGATGTTGACGATGCGGATGCTGTTTGGGTTGCCGCTGCGCCAGACGCAGGGTTTTATCCAATCGCTTTTGGACTTGATGGGGTTGACCTTGGCCGTGCCGGACTACTCGACCTTGTCGCGTCGCCAAGGGCAATTGGCGGTGGTGTTGCCCACTCAACGCACGCCTAAATCGATGCACTTGGTGGTGGATTCGACGGGCTTGAAAGTCTATGGGGAGGGCGAGTGGAACGTGCGCCAACACGGCTGGACGAAACGGCGGACGTGGCGCAAACTGCATGTGGGGGTCAATGAGGCCACCGGCGAGGTGGTCGCCCAGACGTTGACGTCCCATCGGATCGATGATGCCTCGCAGGTCGTCCTCCTGCTGGAGCAAGTCGACGAGGCAGTGGGGGCGGTAGGCGGCGATGGGGCCTATGACAAACAGAAGGTGTTCGACGCGTTGGCCACACCACCGAGCGGCCCCGCGATTCGGCCGATCATTGCCCTGCGTAAAGACGCTAAAATCCAGCAGCATGGTAATTGTAAGGCCCCTCCGTTGGCGCGGGACGAGATGCTCCGAGCTATTCGACGAAAGGGACGCAAGGGGTGGAAACAGGAAAGTGGCTATCATCGACGTTCGTTGGCCGAAACGCTCATCTATCGCTATAAGCATCTCATCGGTGGCCAACTCAAGGCGCGTAGCGAGGCCAACCAACAGGTCGAAAGTCGCCTCGGCTGTGCCGTCCTCAATCGAATGATCCATTTGGGCAAACCCGAATCCTATCGGATAGAAAAAAGCAACTGACAAACAAACAACATGCCAAAACCATACCTGATATATGATTCATGCAACAACGCCGCAAAAAACTGAAAATCTTTGGCATCTCCAAGATGATTGAAATCGCCGCGCATTATTTTAGGGAACCCACGGGAAGAAGGTATCTCGTTCTTGAATACATGCCATCCATTCTTAACTGCTTCCTCACGTATTTCCCCCTTTGATCTCTGTGCTTCAGGCCCTCCACGGTTGCCACTATAGTGATAAGAGGAATTATTGATGACCACCCCGATGACATCAATCAAGTGGCCTCGATTCTCGTCCTTGAATTTAGTAAGGGAATCATTTAATAACGGGAAGCCGATAGTAGCGAAGTACTCTGGTTTGACGGGAACAAGAATGTAACGAGATGCGTGATACGCAGCCTGAGTGAATATCGATTCTGTCGGAGCGCAATCTATCAGTATGAGAGCTTTGTCCTGAAAATCACTGGCAATGAGCCGCGCCAGAACTCGAGGGTCGGGCTTAATCGAGTCAATCAGGTGATCGGAAAAATCAAATCTCGATGGAATAATATCCAAGTCGGAATCAACCGAGTGGACTGTATCACGGATGTCGAGCGGACTCGGTGATGGATTATCGGAAGTTGGAGGCTGATACTCCTTAAATACCTCGACAATTGACGGGGATTTGTCATCTAGGAACTTCTTATAAGCATAATCGCTCATAACGGATTGAGACAGATTAGCTTGTGGATCCAAGTCAATTGCTAGAACTTTGCGAGACACGCGACTAGGTTTAGATTGAAAAGGCCGCCCTCTGGTCGCATAGCGAGCCAGCATTGCCGCAATTGTCGTCTTTCCAACGCCCCCTTTCATATTAATCACCGAAACGCAAATAGGACCTCGTTTATTCACCATAATATAACACTTCCTTGATTAAGAGGGTGAAAGGTATCTCATAAATTTATCTTGGACTTTGGATTAGGTCATTGTTGTCCGCTAGATAGGGTATGGGGCGTCCACTAGGAACGCCCCATACGAGAGGATGGGCATTTATGAGATAAGTTGTACTACCTGCTACCTGTCCTTTATAATGACCATATCATACAAAGTCAAGGCTACCCCACCTCACTGTGCCCTAGCCCTAGCTCAGGCTCTTCCAAAAACCGCCTTTAGATATAGTTTCCGTGTCTCCGCAGGCTAAACTCGCCGTTGTCCAGCCACCGCCAGCCCACGTAGAGCATCGCCAGCATCAAGGCGACCTGCAACAGCAAAAACGCGGCACCAAAGACGCCGGACACCAAGCCTAACGCCGCGTTAAAGGCCAGCCAGATCCCGGCGAGTAGGGCCAAGGCCCCGACGACCCGCCCCAAGATGCTCTCGCCGCGCAACCAGCGCAGACCTATGTAGAACGCTCCGGCAGCCAAGAGGCCGACCGCGACCGCGCCGAGCAAACCAAAGAGGCTGCCGAAAAAGGGCCAAATCAGTTCGATCCCCCAAGCAACGCCCCCAATTATCAATAGCACACCTAGTATTCTGGCCAACATGACCGGCCTCCTTTACGATGTTTTCTCTGCTTTCAGCGCGGCCAGTTCCTCCGCGACCTTGTGATCGCGCTCGGCGCGGCGCTTGGCGGCTAATTCGCGCAGCACTTCGGCCTCGGCGACGGCCTGATCTACCTGTTGCTCAAAGCGAGTCAACTCGCGCTCGCTTTGTTGCACCCGTTGCGCGACCGCGTCAAAGCGGAGCGCGGGTGCCTCTTCGCCGAATGCTACACCGCGCTCGCGCTCGGCGCAACAGCGAGCGATCAGCTTGCCCCGCCGCGCACGGATATCGCGTAGCTTTTGGCGCAGAATTTCGACCTGCTCCTCTAGCTCGGCCACGGTATCAGAGCTTTCTGCGAGGGCCGGTTCCAGCCGCCCGTGCGTCTGGTCCAGCTCCGTTTTCTGTATCAAGGCGAGCCGCGCGCCCTCGTCGTTTCCAGCCTCCACTGCGGCTGCGGCTTTGTCTTGCCACATCTGCATCTGCTCGGCGTTGCGCTGGTGGTCGCGCTCTAGACGCCGCTTAGTGGCCCGCGCCTTGACCAAAGAATCTACGGCTTGGTCAACGGCGCGCTCGGCGTCGCGGACGATTTGATCCACCATCTTAGCCGGATTCTCGATCCGGTCCAGTACCTCGTTGAGGTTCGCCTTCCAGATGGTAGTGATTCGCTCTATTGCTCCCATGATATACCTCCTATTAAAGGTTAGTGCTTGGGGTCGCCTGACCGCGCTGCCGCCGCCGCCGCGCAAAAGGCGATTCAATATCGTATTTGCGGCAGAGCCGACTAAAGCTGCGAATCGTGATCCCCAGCGCTCGGCTGGCGTCCTGATTGCATTTGTACATCCGCGCGACGCGCTCGATCTGCTCTCTGCTAAGTCCTTTGTTCACCAAGGTATCCTCCTTGTTGGGGTAAGGGATTTACCCCGTTTATTAGCAAAGGGCGTACCGTCGTTTTACATGGCTCATAACTTATTTGCAAACAAGTAGATATACTCTTAATAGCTATGTGAAAAACCGCCCGCATTTATGGCGGCGTGCGCCATTTTTGGCGCGACTCGCCAGCGGTACGTCAACAAAGACTCACCAAGGGAACGCTGCTTGAATCCATAGCTCAATTTGTCCATTTTGTCTTATATTCATATTTATATATAAACCCATGCCGCCTGCGGTACCTTTCAAACACTCAGTGATGGAGAAACTTCGTTGAATCCGCACAAGAGAGAAGTCATTGCGAGCATGGAGGATTTTGTCAGGGACCAGCTCAAGTTGCTCAAGTCCGTAGAGGATAGTTGGCAGCCCGACGATTTTCTCCCCAATGTGGGCACGGAAAACTGGGAAGACTCCATCCGCGAATTCCGCACCCGCGCCCAAGCGCTTCCCGACGATGTCCTCGTCGTCCTCGTCGGCGACATGATCACCGAGGAAGCCCTGCCCACCTACCAGACCTTGCTCAACAGCTTTGAAGGCGTGTCGGACACCACCGGCACGGACCCCAGCCCGTGGGCCCAGTGGTCGCGCGGTTGGACCGCCGAAGAAAACCGCCACGGCGACCTGCTCAACAAATACCTCTTCCTCACCGGTCGCGTCGATATGCGCGCCATCGAGACGACGATCCAATACCTGCTGCGCACTGGTTTCAACCCGCAGGCCGCCCAAGACCCCTACAAAGGCTTCGTCTATACGTCTTTCCAAGAGCGGGCGACCCGCATCTCCCACAGCAACGTAGCCCGCTTGGCGCAAAAGGCCGGCGATTCGCACCTCAAAACCATCTGTGGCGTCGTGGCTGGCGACGAAGCTCGCCACGAAAGAGCATACACGAACTTTATCAAGAAAATTTTCGAGTTAGACCCCAACGGCGCGGTACTGGCCTTCCGCGATCTGATGAAACACCAAGTAGTAATGCCGGCTCACCTGATGACCGACGGGCAAGATCCCAACCTCTTTGAACATTTCTCGATCGTGGCCCAGCGGCTCAAGGTGTACACGGCCGAGCACTACGCCGAAATCATCCAGCACCTAGTCCGCCAGTGGGAATTGGATTCGCTCTGCGGCCTCACCGGCGAAGCGGCCGCCGCCCAAGACTACTTGTGCTCGCTCGGGCCGCGCTACGCCAAGCTGGCCGAGCGCAACGAGCGACGGCTACAGCAGCACACCGCACCGCTGCAATTCAGTTGGATCCACAACCGCTGCGTCTAATCGGGGCCGCAGCTTATGCGTCCACGGCCTTCCGACCCTTTTTTCGCGCTCGTCCAAAAGGCACGTGACTCCTCCGGCGAGATCAACCTCGCCCGCGGGGCCTTGCTCATCGCCCAGCAAACCTATCCCGACCTCAATATCGAGCACTACCTGCGGCAACTCGACGCGCTGAGCGAGGACTTTCGCACGCGCTATGTCGCGACCGATTCCCTGCCGACCTCGCTGGCCAACCTGAGCCAATACGTGTTCGGCGACGCCCCAGACGCGTCCACCATCGAGCACAACATCCGCGTTCTTGCCAATCGCCTGATTCCACTCAACTGACTTGGTTCGCTTCGCGCTCCGCCGGGCTGATGTCTTCTTTGGCCGTCAGCCAACGCATGACCTCGCCCAAGCGCGGCGGCTTGCCCGTCATCAGGATGCCGATGCGAAATACCTTGCCCGCCCCTCGCACTGCGAAGTAGATGGACAACAAAAGCAGCACCGTAGTGGCCACATACTCCCACAGCGGCAGTGCGCCAGCGGCCCGATTCATCATGACAAAAGGGGTAAAGAGCGGGATGTAGGACATAATTCGCGCCAAGGTGCCGTTGGGGTCTTGAGTGATGGGTATCATGGTGAGCAACGGCACGATCAGCGGTACGAGGAGCGGCAACATCAGGCTCTGCGCGTCTTTTAAGCTGTTGCACAGCGAACCGGCCCCCACCAACAGGCAGGCGTACAACAGGAAGCCAGCTAAGAAGTAAAAAACAAAGGACCACAAGTACAACGGAGTGCTGGCAATGCCGACGATAGAGGCCACATCGTCCCCCAACGCGGCCGGCGCGACCACCACCCCCACCACAACGCACGCGACCCAAGTAAAGACCAAGGTCAACCCGACCGCGGCCGTGCCAGCGATCTTGCCAGCCATCAGTTCAAAGGGCGACAGCGCGGACAGCAGCACTTCAATGAGGCGCGACGACTTCTCCTCCACCGTATTGGTCATAAGCGTCTGTGCGTTGATAAATATCGCCATCCACAATAGATAAACGAACGGCACGACAGCCCACTGCTGGACCCTATCGACAGTGGAAACCTCGGCCTCGTCGCCGCGCTTATCGACCTTGCGCTCGGCAAAATGCACTGAGGACTGCAACCAGTTGCTCGTTTCTGCGTCGAGGCCCGCCTGTTCAATGCGCCGCGCCCGCACCACTTGGAACACTCGATCTGCAAACCAATGGCGCAAGTCTTGGTCGGTCAGGTTCAAAGAGATGTATTTGCATCCCTCGTCGCTGGCGACTGGATCTGGAGATATGACGAAGTACGCAAAGAGCGCACCGTCGTTCACCATGCGATTGAGCGCGGCTGGCGGATCGTCGCCGCCGGGCACCTCCACCCGGACGTAGCGGCTGCGCGAGAGTTCCAAGTCGAGGGCCTCTAACTCCTCGGCCGACACTTGCTGCCACCATTCGACGAGACCGACCGCGACCTCATCTTTGCCCGCAGTGAGGTCTTGGACCAGCGCCGACCGCTCTGTTTCCGCCAAGCTCACATAGCCCTTCGCGGCGGCCCGGACCGCATCCGGCAAGCGTTCCCAAGCCCGACCGCCATCGCGATAGCGCACCGCCGCGTCCCGCAGCACTAGGCCCAGATCCTCAGCCAAAATGCCCTTTTCCACCTCCTGTAGCACAAAACCCGAATGGTCAATCACCGCATAGGTGCGCGCCTGTTTGGTTCCGCTCAATAGCACGGGCACCGCAACGCTCAACGCGAGGATGAGCGGAAAGGCCAGTACGCCGATCCAAAACCCCTTGGTGCGGACGTGCTCCATGTATTCGCGCCGCGCAACTAAAGCAATTTTACGCATCGTCGGCCTCCTCTATGGCGCGGATGAAGATCTCGTGCAACGAGGCCGTGCGCAGGGCAAAGCCCCGTATCTGCACTTTGGGGACGAGCGCGGCCAACAGCGCTTGCGAGTCCGCGTCCTCAGCCAGAAAAAGCTCGGCCCGCTTGCCCGAGTCGTTTACCCGGGTCACGCCCGGCAGGTCGCGCAGCAGACGCCCGTCGCCGTCGTAGTCGAGTACTGCGGCGTGCCCCCCGCTGGCGAGCACTTGGCCCAACGGGCCATCGACGACCTTTTGCCCCTTGTTGATCAGCGCGACATAGTCGCATAACTGCTCGGCCTGCTCCATCAGGTGGGTCGAGAAAATCACCGTCTTGCCGTCGCGGCGCATCTGCAAGATGACGTCCCGCATCAGATCGCGATTGACCGGATCCAGCCCGGAAAAAGGCTCGTCGAGAATGACCAACTCGGGCTCGTGGATCAGCGCCGAGAGCAATTGCACCTTTTGCTCCATGCCCTTGGACAGCACCTCGCAGCGCCGATCCTGATAATCGCCGAGGCCATAGCGCTGCAACAATTCGGCAGCCCGCTGCTGCGCCACATCCGCGGCAATCCCCTTGAGCTGCGCGAAATAGATTATTACCTCGGCGACCTTCATCTTCTTGTACAAACCCTTTTCCTCGGGCAGGTAGCCGAGCTGGTCCTTGACCGCGAGGGCCTGTTGCCCATCCAGCAGGCCGATGCGCCCGGAGTCGGCGAAAAAGATGCTCATAATCATGCGGATCAGGGTCGTCTTACCCGCGCCGTTGGGACCCAACAGCCCGTAGATACACCCCGCGGGCACGCGCAGCGACACTCCGCGCACGGCCTCGACCGCGCCGAAGCGCTTCCACACGTCTTCGAGCTGTACCGCCGTTGAAAAAGCCATGCCTGCTACACTCCTTCTTCATGGGTTCGGGTTGGCAAGAAAAACCTATATGTATTGTTTTACCGTGCAAAGCCTATTTCTTTTTTTAAACCACATCTGAGCATTTTATTTAGGAGGTTCCTCATGCCCAAACTCTTCGGCCGCAACTTCACCCGCCGCCAACTGCTCAACCGCGTCGGCGATATAAGCCAACTCATGTACGCCCGCCGCGCCGAGCGCCGCGAAGGATTCGAGCGCGGTGCCGACCTCATCGACGTGTTCAATGCCTCGGGCTTGGGATTTTCCGTCTTGCCCGGCCGCGCCCTCGACATTGCCTCAGCCCACTACAAGGGCCAGTCGCTGTGCTTCCGCTCCGGCCCCGGAGACGTCGGGCCAGCCTTCTACGAGCCAGAGGGCTTCAAATGGGGGCGCGGCTGGTTCGGCGGGCTAGTAACCTCGTGCGGCCTCGACTTTGTCGGCCACCCAGAAGTCGATCCCGAAGAAGAAAATGCCGAAATGCCCCTGCACGGCCGCCTCTCGTACATCCCGGCGAAAAACGTCGGCATTGAGGCGAGTTGGGAGGGCGCGGATTACGTCGTGCGCATTCGCGGCCAAATGCGCCAAGCCGAGGTCTTTGCCGAAAACTTAGAGCTGTCGCGCGAGATTTCGACCGTGCTCGGCCAGCGCAGCATCCACATCCGCGACCGCATCGAAAACCTCGCGGCCGACCGCTCGCCGCTCATGTTCGTGTATCACTGTAACCCCGGCTTCCCCCTCCTCGACGAAGGAACGCGCCTCGTCCTCCACAGCCGCGAGAGCACCGAGTGGACTGAGGACCGCCCCGTCGCCCCCGAGGACTACACCGTGGCCAAAGGGCCGCAACCGCGCGCCCACGACGATGTGTACGTGCATCGGCCCCGCACCGACCGCCAAGGGCGCGTCCACATCGGCTTGCTCAACAACAAGTTAGGCTTGGGATTGTACTGGCAGTTCAAGCACAGCGAGATCCCCATCGTCAACCACTGGCAGCACTTCCACAAGGGCACGTACGTCACCGGCATTGAGCCGGGCAACTGCTCAGTGTTAGGCCGCGCCTGGAACCGCAAGCACGGGACCTTGCAGTACATCAAGCCAGGCGAGGTGCGCGAGTTCAACATGGAAATCGGCGTGTTAGACGGGGTGGATGAGATGCGCGAGTTTGAGCGGAAAGTCAAGCGGGGATTGGCCAAGTAAGGCGGTGCCGGCACGGCAGCGGAACGAAAATAGATAACATGGCCATGAGTCGCTTTGTTCTACTCATCGCTTTTGTCGCGTGTGCCAATCGCACGAACACCTCGCCGGGCAATGCGACCGACTGTACCACCGAGACAATCGCCGCCTTGGCCGCCCGCCAAGCATCAAGCGCCTATCAAAATCTCAAGGAAGCCGGCGTCGTTGCCGATACCCTTGCCGATTCCATTGCCATAGCCGTCGTCGATTCGGTCGCCTATGCGGCCTATGACTCGCTCTTTGCCTCTTTGCGCCCCCTCTTCGGCCCCGAGGCGGCGGCGGCTTTCGATCAATACATGGATGCCAAACAGGCGTTCTACACAGTAGGCACTCCCATTGACGAAACCGCGTTGAGCGGCGCTTTTGCCGTCGGTAAATACCTTTTTAACGCGGCCGGCGTTATGCACCGTCTAACCGCAGCGGAAATAGCCATCTGGGGCAACGAGTATTACCCCGCTTGGGATCGATTTAACGCGGCGGGAAAAGAGATAACCAAGCAAGCCGCCGCGGCCGCGCATAAGGCTAACTGCGCTTTCTACAACGACGCCATTTTGTCTTTGGACGCACCAGATGCTTCCGTTGGATACCGGGCCGCTATCTTGGCGTTTTCTGATGCGTATCGCGAAATGTGTGCCCCAATGCCGCCCGCGCAATTTTTCGGCTTCGCGTACGGGCTAGCGGGCCGCTTAGATCAGGCGGCTCGCTATAACGTGTTGCGGACCGCATTGAATACAAGCTACTACACGAGCAATGTTTATTGGGGCTTGGCGGCAGTCTCAGCAACAGCCGAACAGGCTGCCCTGATTGCCTTGACTTTGGCTTGTAGTCAGTAAGACGGTGGGGTGGTCAGTCTGAAAATAATGTATTGGAGCCGCCTCCCGGACTCGAACCGAGGACCGTCTGATTACAAATCAGATGCTCTACCAACTGAGCTAAGGCGGCTCTCTCTCAAATCTACGCCATCGGATTACCCTTTACAAATGCTGGGCCATCCGGCGCGCCAAGTCCCCGCGCGTTATGGGATCGCCGCCCGCGAGATCCGGCGAAAGGCCCGCAGCCCGCAGACGCTCGTCAGGTTCGTCGGCCAAGGCGTCAGGATCGAAGCGCAAATGATCGGCGCAGCCCGGCCATATCCCCTCCACGGCCAGCATCTGCACGGCCGCAAAGGCCGGATGCCCAAGCGGCACGTCCTCATACCAATACAGCGGTACGCCAGCCGCCAGCAAGGTCTGCTGATACTGGCGGCGCAAAGCCGCGCTGCTGCACACATCCGCTGGAGTCCGTTGCTGGCCCAAGCAAAAAGCAGCCAACGCACCGGCGGCCTCGCCGATATTCCACTCCACGGGATGCAGGCGATAGCAGCCATTGGTAATGTGCGTAGTACCGATGTTTTTACAGGCCGCCAGCAAGTTGTCCAAATGCCGCGACACGAGCGCACCCAACGGAATCTGGAAAGGCTTGGTGGGCGCGGTGTACACCACGTCAGTGGCTTGCCCGTGGATGTCAATGGCGTACCAACCCACGCCGACGCTGTCGCTAAAAGGAGCGGCGCGCGCATGGGGCTGATGCGGAGCAGCGACCTCTTGCTCGACAATGGTCTTGCGCGCCTCGATGCGCCGAGACTCGCGGATGTAGGGGTACTGGGAGAAGCCGTCAGCAGTCCCCATGATGTCGGGGCGCAGCCGCAGTTCGGGATAACCGCGACCGCCGTCGTCGCGCAGCACCTCAGTTTGTAACCAGTACAACAAGCCCAAGCTCAGTTCTTTGGCCGCGGCTATCTGTTGAGCTTGCTCGTCGGGCGGCACATCGATGAGGGTGCCGCCGGTGTAATCATTCCCCGGCCAGTTGATCAACGCCACATCCCCGGGCACCTGTCCTTCGGCGAATTGATCGGCGCACAACAGGCGGCGATAGGCCCAAAAGGAGCCGGGCAAATCGCCAGCGGTCTCAAAGAACCGGTACGTGCGCCGGCCGCGGGCGTACTGCAAAGTCAAGGTGTAGGGCTGCTGGTCGCGGTGGCGTTCGTAGTTCGGCGGACGGGGAATGGTGTGATCTTGACCGGGGCAAAAATCAACCGCAAACGGGCAGGTAAAAGACTGGGTCAGATGCGGAGCTGGGCCTTCAGCGCGGGCGTGCGGCTCGCCGGTCTGGTCGCGGCTTTCAGCGCCAGAGACGTAGGGGACGGGCAACAGGGGCAGCAAGTCACCCAACTCCGTGGCGTCGAGCACATACGCCGGGGCAAAGCGTAAGACGTGCGTACCGCCGTCTTGGACCACATCGACGGTGCGGATGGACTGACCTTGGACATGAGCGGCAGATACACGGGTGCGATAAAACAACATCAGGCGGCCGGCCTCAACCTGCGGTACGACCAAGGACAGCAGGGCCGTTAGGCCGGCGCGCGGCTCAAAGCACAGCGCAGAAACCCATCCAGCCCCAGGGTTGAAGTGCGGGTCGTCGGGGTTTTTCAATTTGTACTTGTTGCGATAGAACGCGCGGATGCCAGCGCGGAATTCGCCGTACAGGGCCGTGCCGCCAAAGCGCTCTATGTGCGGATGTTCGTCTAAGGCAGCGATTCCCTGACTGGTGGCTTGGCCGCCGATCCACGGGTTTTCTTCGGTCAGGCAGACTCGATAGCCCAAGCGAGCGGCGCGCACGGCCGCGGCCACGCCGCCCAAGCCGCCGCCCAAGACCAAAATGTCACATTCAATCGTGCGGGTTTCCATAATTAGTGGTCAGTGGCCAGTGGCCAGTGATCAGTTCCCTTCCCCCCGACCCATAGGGCGCGGTGCGGGGGCTGGCCACTAACCACTGGCCACTTCTTAAGCCAGTCCGGCTTGCTCCCACACGCGGCCCAGCGCCGCAGCCGTAGCCGCCACCGCCTCTTCCCGCTCCATAGCGCGCACCCGCTGACAGAACGGCTCGACCATGACCGGCCCGTCGTAGCCAATGTGCTGCAAGGCGCTGAGGAATGTCGCAATGTCGATTACGCCAGTCGCGCCAGGCAAGTCGCGCACATTGTCGAGCTGATCGTCAATTTCTACGCCGGCCGGTGCGTCGTTGACGTGGACATCCACCACTTGCTCGGGGCGCAAGCGGCGCACATCCTCAGCGGTCTCGTGGGCCGTGTACCAATGCCAACTATCGAGCAGAAAGCCCACATTCTCGCCTACGGCTTGGCACAGTTCCTCCATTTGCTCCATGGTGTGGACAAACTCGTACTTTTTGCTCGACCACAGCGTTTTCGGCGCGACGTATTCCAAGCCCAACCGCACATCTTCGTCGGCGAGTACCGCTGCGGCCGGCCGCAGCCGCTCGACGTGAAAGGCAAAGTTCTCTTGGTACGTCAGCTCGTCCGAGGTCGGCATGATCCAAGTCGCCGTCCGCCGCACCCCCAACGCCGCCGCTACTTTTGCCAACGCCGGCAACTGCGCCAAGCTCGCTTGGTATGCGGCCTCCGCCCCGCGAAAATCAACGGGAAATCCCCACGCCGACAGACGCACGCCCTTGCGCTCGGCCAACGCGAGGGCCTCTTCCGCGCCCATGGCCGCGACTTCGCCAATGCTAAAGTGATACCCGGCGAACCCGTGCCGCGCGGCCAAATCAAGCCCGTCGGCGAGGTTTTCTACCTTTGCGCCGATAGCCCCCGGCGATAGTGAGCGAAACATAGCTTCTCCTTTTTTGATTTTGTTGGCGAGTGATTGTGCTCCCAGCCTCGCCTGCTCAGGCGCGTTCCACGTCAAACGCCGAGATATTGCGCTCGTCCTTGCTGAACTCCACGCCAATCAGGTAGGTCGGCTGCCCCAAACCGCGATATTTATCTGCGTAGCGACGCTCCTTTAGCTGCGCCAGCGCCGCACCCGCCGACGAAAGCTCAACTACCTTGAACTCGAACAAATAGACGGTACCGTTGAACAAAACCGCCATGTCCAGCCGACCGTGGCTGCTGCTGTCCTCCACGGTGATGTTCAGCCCCAACGCCGCAAAGTACGAGTAGAACACGCTGGCGTAATAACCCTCGTACTGGGCAATGTCGTTGTTGGTGTACCACTCGTAGGGAATGCTGGCGAAGAAAGCGTGGAACAGCGTCTCCAGCCCGGCGAAGTCGTTGGCTTCCAGCAGCCGATACAGTCGTACGCTGTTAGCCATCTGCCGCGATGGGTCCTTCACCAAATAACGCAGCAAGCTCTCGTTGAGGCTCTGGCGCACCTCCCGGTTGGGATAGCCCAAGCGATAGAGCCGCTTGCCGCCCAAGTCCTCGGCGTCGGTGATGGTCAGGTAGCCGGTCTGGAATAGCAGGGCCTCGGTGGCTATATCATCCACGTCAAAAGTCGATAGCAACTCGTCGCTGCCGACCATCTCACTCAGTTCCAACGAACTGACGTGCCGCTTGCAGAGCGTTTCGACCAGAAACGTCGGCGTCCCGGTCTCAAACCAATGAGCTTTGAACTCTCGGTTGCGAAACAGCAGCAGGATGTCGAATGGGTTGTACACCTTCTCGTCGCCGAGCCAACGATAGCCATTGTACCAGTCGCGGATCTGCTCCCGGTCCAAGCCGGGCAACTCCGGCGCAAATACGGCGTCCAAATCGGCGTCCGAGTAGCCGCAGATCGCGGAGTACTCCGGTTCAAGGGTAATGTCTGTGAGATTGTTGAGACCAGAAAACAGGCTGACCTTGGAAAACTTGCTCACCCCAGTGATAAACGTGAAGCGGATGTGGGCGTCGGCAAACTTCACGGTTGAATACAGGCCGCGCAGCAAGTCGCGGTTGGCGCGGGCGACCTCCGGCACTTCCAGCGCATCCAAAATCGGCTTGTCGTATTCGTCGATCAGCACGGCAACGCGCTGACCGCTGCGCTCGTGCAGCCCTTCTAGCTGGCGGGCGAAGCGCCCCGGCACTGTAGCGGACTCGGCAGCTACCCCAGATCGGCGTTCGATAGCGGTTAGTTGGTCTATGAGGTTCGCTTGCAAGTAATCCGGCTCGGTGAAGTTGCCGCTGCTGAAGTCGAGTCGCAGCACTGGATGGCGCACCGACCAATCCCACTGATCGTGAATGGCCAGCCCGGCAAACAGCGGCTCGTTGCCTTCGAACAGCTCCTTGAGCGTGTCCAAAAACAGGCTCTTACCAAAACGCCGGGGACGCGACAGGAAGTAATGTTTGCCCTCGTCAAGTAGCCGACCGATGTAAGCCGTCTTATCGACGTAGTAGCAGTTCTCCTCGCGCACCTCGCGGAAGGTCTGAATACCAATGGGCAGTCTGCGTTTGCTCATGGGAGCACCTCCTTCAGGCACAACGTTTCTCCTATTGTTTTTTTTGCCGCCGCCCCTCCAAAAACGCAATCACATTATCCACCGCACCCTCGTTCAGCAAATCCACCCCCTCGGGCGTCTGATCCGCCGCATGAGGCGTTAGCACCACCTGATCGCAATCGAGGAATCCCGCAGCTTATACCGTGTTGAAAAAACGCATGCGTTTTATTCCGCGCCCCCATAATGGCGCAACAACCGCACCATCTTGGTCTCCAGCCCGAGGAAACGGCAGACCGAGCTAACCATATCTTTTTTGCGGATGGCGAGAAACAACGACGTCCAGCCATCGCTGGTCTTGGCGTTGACATCCGCGTCGTGCTCCAGCAAAAGCTCGGCGATCCGAAACATATTCCGCATCGTCGCAACATGCAGCGGCGTCAGGCTGTCGTGGTAGTTCTTGGCGTCGATATCCGCGCCGTTATGGAGCAAAAACTCCGCCGCCGCCACCTTATTCCGCATCGTCGCAATATGCAGCGGCGTCAGGCCGTGGTAGTAGTTCTTGGCGTTGATACCCGCGCCGTTATGGAGCAAAAACTCCGCCGCCGCCACATTATCCCGCGCCACCGCAATATGTAGCGGCGTCAGGCCGTCCTTATCTTTGGCGTTGATATCCGCGCCGTGCTCCAGCAAAAGCCGCGCCACCGCAATCTCGTTCCCCATCGCTGCACTATGCAGCGGCGTCATTTTTTCCCGGTCCTCAGCGCTGACCTCGGCCCCGCGGTGCAGCAGGGAATCAGCCAAGCCGGGCAAGTACAGGGCCGCGGCGTGGTGGAGGTCCGTCTGCCCCTTATCGTCCACTGTTTCCACCGACGGCTCGCGCCCGATTGCCGCGGCAAATTTCTTTTTTTCTTTTGCTAGCTGTTTTTTGTCGTCCATAGTCCCTCCTCGCACTCACCCTATCCATCCTCGTCACACCGCCACATTGTTCTGCGGCCGCCCCTCCAAAAACGCAATCACATTATCGACCGCTCCCTCGTTCAGCAAATCCACCCCCTCGGGCGTCTGATCCGCCGCATGGGGCGTCAGCACCACCTGATCGCAATCGAGAATGGGATCGTCGCTTGGCAGCGGCTCCTCGGGAAACACGTCCAGCCCAGCCCCACCCACATGCCCGGACAACAGGGCATCGCGCAAGGCGCTGATGTCCAGCACATCGCCGCGCGCACCGTTCAACACCAGTGCCCCCTCCTTCATCAGACCAAACTCGCGCACACCGAGCAAGTGCCGAGTATCCGCGGTCAACTTCACGTGCAGGCTGACCACATCCGCGGTCTGCAACAGCTCGTCGAGTTCGACGAAGCGCACCCCGTATTCGGCCGCGCGCTCGGGCGACGGATTGAAAGTCCACGCAATGACCTCCATGCCGATGGCCTGCCCCAACCGCGCCATCTCCGCGCCAATCGGCCCGGTGCCCACCACGCCCAACACCTTCCCTTGCAGCATGGTGTTCATCGCGCGCGTCCAGCGGCCAGCCTTTAGCTCGGCGGTCTGGAAATAGGCTCGCTTAGACAGGGCGAACATCAGCCCGAACATGTGCTCGGCCACCACCGGCGCGGTGCGGCCGGGCTGGTTCGACACCACGATCCCGAGTTCCTTGGCAATCGCCAAGTCGATCATGTCCGTGCCAATGGAGCAGGTGGCAATCATCTTGAGCGCGGGCAAGCGGCGCATTTCCTCGCGCCACGTTACGACTCCGCGCGTGTTGATAATGATTTGTGCGCCCGCGGCCCGCGCGACTTTCTCGTCCGCACTTTGCGGCGTATCCTCGAAGAGCGTGACATCCCCGTAGGGCGCAAGCCGCTCTAAATGCGGCGAACCGGCGATCTGAATTGGATTGTCGCCGGGCACTACGATCTGTACGCGTTCTGACATGGCATATCCTCGCTGAGAAGTGTATATTCTGGCCCGCTATAAACCCCAAAAACGCGCCCAACGTCAAGCGAGTCGCCCCATGCCCCGAGCGCTCATCGCCCCGGCCACCGAGCAAGTGGCCTTCCAGGAATACGAATCGCCACCGCTCGCCGAAGGCCAAGTCCGCGTCAAAAGTCTGTACGCGGCCGCCAAGCACGGCACTGAAATGTCGCAGTTTAAGGGGTACGCCGGCCCGCGTGGCCGCTTCGACTCCGAGCGACGCATCTTCGACTATCAGGGCGAGGGCGTCCAATACCCCGTGCCGCTGGGCAACATGGGCGTCGGCGAAGTCGTCGAATTGGGTCCCGGCGTCACCCAGATCAAAGAAGGCGATCACATCTTCGCCTACGGGCCGTTCCGCGAAGAACACGTCTGGCCCGAAACCGCCCGCCGCTTACCCGCGGACGTCCCTTGGCAAGCGGCCGTCTGCCTCGACCCAGCGGATTTTGCCCTCGGTGCCGTGCGCGACGGGCACGTCCGCATCGGCGACGCCGTAGCCGTCTCGGGCCTCGGAGCCATCGGCCTGATCGCCGTGCAATTCTGCCGCTTGGCCGGTGCCCATCCCATCATCGCCCTCGACCCATTGGCCAATCGGCGCGAAGCAGCCCGCGCCTGCGGAGCCGACCTCGTCCTCGACCCCACCCAATGCGACGCCGGCTTGGAGATCAAGCAGGCCACGGCCAATCGCGGCGCGGACGTGATCATTGACTACAGCGGGCATCCCGCGGCCATGCAGCAAGCCCTGCGCGGAGTCGCCTACCGGGGCACGATCGTGGCCGGTGCGTATCCCGGTGCGTGGACGACGGGGATAGACTTAGGTGCCGAAGCCCACATGAACCGGCCACATATCGTGTTCTCACGCGCCAACAGCGAACCAAACCCCGACCACCCCAATTGGGACAACACCCGCATCTACGACGTCTGCTGGCGCATGCTCGCTGCCGGCCAAGTCGATTGCCTGCCCATCGTGCAGCCCATCGTGGCCTTTGACGACCTGCTCGACGCATATCCCAAAATTGCCACCCAACCCGAAACAAACATCAAGTTAGGCGTCCAGTTTTAACGCTGGACCGCCAGGAGAAAGGACGCCATGAAAATCGCCTTACAGGAAGGGCTGCTGCCCGGAGAAAGCCTCACAGAAAAGCTCGACTTCGCCGAATCGCTGAACATCGAAGGCCTAGAGGTCGGCGGCCGCTCGCGTCTGTACGATCACGTCGAAGAATACGAAAAAGCCCTCGCCGGCCGCTCCATCAAGATCGCTTCCATCTGCGGCCAAGAGACCTTCGACTGGCTCGACCCAGACCCAGGCAAGCGCGCCAACAGCCTCGCCGAGACCCGCCGCCAATTAGAAGCCTGCGGGCACTTCCGAGCCGTCGGCCAGATTGTCCCCCCCATCTTTGGGCCGCCGCGCATTCCCGACCTGTCGCCGCTCCAAGACGCCATCTCCCTAGAGAAGGCCCTGCTCGTCGAACTGGTCAAAGACCTCGCCGCCCATGCCGCCAGCCAAGGCACCCTACTCCTGCTCGAACCCCTCAACCGCTACGAGCAACACCTCTTGCGCCGCCAAGCCGATGGCGTCGAAATCATCGAGCGCGCCGGCAGCCCCCAAGGCGTGGCCCTGCTCAGCGACTTCTTCCACATGCACATCGAAGAAACCGACACCCCGGCCGCCTTCCGCCGTGCGGGCCGCCACGTAGCCCACGTCCACATGGCCGACAACACGCGCATGCAGCCGGGCACCGGCGACATCGATTGGCGCGCCGGCTTACAAGCCCTCAAAGACATCGGCTTTAGCGGCTATCTAGCCTACGAGTGCGGCCTAGCGGGCGAACCCAAAGACGCACTCACCAAGTCGGTGCAATTCGTGCGAGAAACCATCGCCCAACTCGATTGATATAGCCGCCATCCTACATGATTCATGAGATAATCCGCAGATGGACACCGACAGACGCCGAATTGTAGGGGCTCGCCCCTACCTGCAAGGCGATCCGCATATCGAATCGTTCAAGTCATTTAGGATTGCTATATGAGCGAAATCGCCCCCCCGCCCCCCTACGAGCGCCCCGAGCTCTACATCAACCGCGAACTCTCTTGGCTCGACTTTAACGCCCGCGTACTCGAAGAAGCCCAAGACCCGCGCAACCCTCTGCTAGAGCGCGTCAAGTTCATGGCCATCGTCGCCAGCAACCTCGACGAGTTCTACGAAATCCGGGTAGCCGGTCTGCTGCAATTGCACGAGTCCGGGGCCAATCCCAGCCGCCCCGACGGCCTGACCCCGGCCGAACAACTCGAGCGCATCACCCAACAAGCCCACGAGCAAGTCGCCGAACAGTACCGCTGCTGGAACGAGGACCTCATCCCGGCCCTAGCCGCCGAGGGCATCTACTTCTGGGAGGCGCGTCGCCTCAAAGACGAGCACCTCGACTTCGTGCGCCAGTACTGGGAGGAAGAGCTCGAACCCATCCTCACGCCCATCGTCGTCGATCCGGCCCATCCCTTCCCCCACGTGCTCAACAAAGCCCTGTGCATCGGTGCCTTGCTCTCAGAACAGGGGCAGACGATGATGGGCGTGGCGACCGTGCCGCGCGTATTGCCGCGCATCTTGCGCCTGCCCGACCAAGGCGACGGCCTCCATTTTGTCACCTTGGCCGGGATCATGGACCTGCAAGTCAACGAGCTGTTTTTCGGCTACGAAGTCCTCGGCTCGGCCCCATTCCGCATCACCCGCAACAGCGAGCTATACGTCAACGAAGAAGACGCCGACAATTTGCTGGAAGAAATCGAAGAGCAAGTAACCAAGCAGCGCCAAGCCGACGCCGTGCGGCTAGAGATCGCTCCGGGCGCACCCGACCAGCTAGTATCGCTTTTGCAACAGCAATTCGATCTCGACGACAGCCTAGTCTTTCGGGTCAATGGGCCGGTCAACCTCCATCGGGTTATGACCCTTTACGGCCTAGTCCCGCGCCCCGCCCTCAAGGACTCCCCCTTCACACCCGTTGAGCGCGATTTCCCCGCCGACCCCGACGCCTTCTTCGACTCGATCCGCGCCAGCGATATTCTCCTGCATCACCCCTACGAGTCGTTTTCTACGGTGATCGACTTCATTCGCATGGCGGCCAACGACCCCAAAGTGCTGGCCATCAAACAAACCATCTATCGCACGGGCGACGATTCAGAGGTCGGGCAGGCGCTCATCGACGCAGCCGAGCGCGGCAAGGAAGTGACCGTGCTCGTCGAGCTAAAGGCCCGCGGCGACGAAGCGGCTAACATCGAATGGGCCAAGCGCCTCGAAGACAGCGGTATCCACGTGATCTATGGCATCATGGGCCTAAAGACCCATTGCAAGCTCTCCATGCTGGTGCGCCGCGATCAAGATCGCCTGCGCCGCTACGCCCACTTGGGCACCGGCAATTACAATCACACCACCGCGCGGCTCTACACGGATCTGGGGCTGATTACCGCCGAGCCAACGATCACCGCGGAGGTGGCCGAGGTTTTCAACATGCTCACCGCCCACAGCCGCATCAGTCAATTTGAAAAATTGCTAGTCGCGCCCTCCGGGCTGATGCAGGGCATGCTCGACCGCATAGAGCGCGAAAGCGAACACGCCCGCGCCGGTCGGCCGGCTGCCATTATCGCCAAGATGAACGGCCTCATGGACCCGGCGATCATCAAGGCCCTGTACGCGGCCTCGCAGGCCGGCGTCGAAATCGATCTGATCGTGCGCGGCATTTGCTGCTTGCGCGCCGGGCTAGACGGCATCAGCGACAACATCCGCGTGTACAGCATCATTGGCCGCTTCTTGGAACACAGCCGCGTCTTTTACTTTGCCAACGGCGGCGACGAGGAAGTCTGGCTCGGCAGCGCCGACTGGATGAATCGCAACCTGCGCGCCCGGGTCGAGGTCGTCTTCCCCATCTTGGATCCGGGCCTGAAGCAGCGCGTCTATCGCGAGCTGCTCGCATTCGCGCTCGCCGACCGCGCCAAGTCTCGGCAGATGCGCCCAGACGGCACGTACGTCCGCCGCCAATCCGAGTGCGGTGCCCCGAGCCACAGCATGCAGGATCTGCTCATGCACACGGCCCTCGGCGAGGATATCGATGTCTTAGACGCATCTATGTCGAACCGGTAGGGGCGGTTTGCAAATGGTAGGGGCGGTTTGCAAACCGCCTCTACATGAACAGGAACCCGACGCCCGACCGTTGCGTTCTGTAAGGGCGAC
Source organism: Candidatus Latescibacterota bacterium (assembly GCA_965233785.1). Lineage (GTDB taxonomy): Bacteria > Latescibacterota > UBA2968 > UBA8231 > UBA8231. The sequence continues at coordinate 5,509,314 of OZ247580.1, read as the reverse complement.
CGGCCCCCTACCAATTAAAAGAAAGAGACTCAATGCACGACCTGCTCACAGCAATCAATTCGCCAATCCTAGACGACATCCACCGCATCGGCATCGTGTTGGCGGCTGGTCACGGCATGCGCATCCGCTCGGAAACCTCCAAGATGCTGCATGAAATTTGGGGCCAGCCAACGGCCGTGCGCGTGGCCCGCGCCGTGCAAGAGGGACTCGACAGCCCCAATCAGGTCATTGTCGTGGGCATCAAGGGCGAGGACGTCGCCCGCGCAGCCGGCCCCCAACCGGGGCGTCTTTTCGCGTACCAAGAAAACCCGGTCCTCGGCCAGCCAGCCGGAACCGGCGACGCCGTGCGCGTCGGCCTCCAAGCCTTTCCCGCAGCGGCTGCCGACCGCGACGTGTACATCTTTTTAGGGGACATGGGTTTGTTGACCGGGCAGGTCGTAGCTCAATTCCGCGCCAGCTTTGAAAACGCCGACTGCGACATGATGGTGCTCACCGGCCTGTACAGCGGCCCGGCCGAGACCAACTCCTATGGCCGCATCGTGCGCGTGCCAGCCACCGACGCGGCGGGGCAGTCAGCGGGCGCAGACCGCGACAAGGTCATTGAGATCAGGGAGCACAAGGACATCCTCAGCCTCGACGCGGCCACGCCCTACGAGGCCGCTTACAATGGCCGCACCTATACTTTCACGCGCCAAGAATTGCTAGCAACGCACGAGATCAACACCGGCGTCGTCGCCTTCAGAGAACATGCGCTGCGCACGTACATCCAGCATCTCGACACCGACAATGCCCAAGGCGAATTGCTGCTGACCGACTTGGTGCAAATTTTCAATCAGCACCAGCTCGTGGTGCGGGCCGCCACAGCCGACAGCGAAGAGGAACTCCTCGCCTTCAACGTCAAAAGCGTCTGGCGTCAGATGGAGGCCATAGCTCGCCGCTGGGCCTACGACAAACTCAAGGACACCATCACCATCGCCGACGAGGAGGACTTCTTCATCGCCGACGAGGTCATTGAGCAAATCCTCAACATGGACGCCGAGTGCGGCCCCTTGGACATCGTCATCGGCAAGGGTACGTACGTCGGTCCCCAAGTTCAACTCAACCGTCGAGTCACCATCGGCGACCGCAGCCATCTGAGTGGCCACATAGTGCTCGGTGAGGGAGTACAAATTGGCGTTGGCGTTGAAATGAGCACGTATCCAAATCAAACCCTCGCGCTCGCCGACGAGGTCGAAGTGCTCAGCCGCAATATCATCAAGGGGAATCTGCGGATTGGCGCGCACAGCCGCATCGAGTCGGGCGTGCTCCTGACCGGCAGCGACGAGCATCCCATGCGCGTGGGCGAGCGCGTAACCATCAAGGGCACCAGCTACCTCTACGGCTGCCACATCGACGATGACCTGCTCATCGAGCACTCGGTCATCAAGTGCAAACGGGTCGAACAGGTGCGCCGCCGCGACGGCACCATCCAACCCGTCCGCTATGTCCTGCCGCAGCCCGAGGGCCTCGACTCCATCGCCGAATTGTGAAGAGTGGCCAGTGACCTGCCCCTCTCCACCGGAGCGCGGTGCGGGGACTGACCACCGATCACTGACCACTGACCACTGCCTTTAGCAGCGACTTGGCGACCTTGCAAACCATGGTATAGGCCGGGTCGTACACATTCCCCATATCGTATTCCACGCACTGTCCCAAGAGCGCGTGAGCGCTCAATTCGCTGAGGCCGTAGTCCTCGGTGAGCCAATTCACCAGTTCGCTGGTGGCGTGCTGCACGCATTGGTCCAAAGGACGTGCATTGCCAACCGCGAGAATGTGCGTGTCGTTTTCAGCGCGGGGCCAGCCGATCTGCTTGCCCTTGATCACATCTACGCTAAACGTCGTGTCAAAGGAAATTTCCACGCCCGTGCCGACGATCTCGCCGTCGCCTTGGACGGCGTGCCCGTCGCCTAGGTGGAAGAGCGCCCCCGGGGCCTCGACCGGCAGATAGACGGTCACGCCGGTGACAAAGCCCCGGTAGTCCATGTTGCCGCCGTGGGTCGCAGAGGTCGCCGTGGAAATGGCCTGACCGCGCGGCGGAGCTACCCCGAAACAGCCCACCATCGGGTTGAGGGGCAGCACCACGCCCGGCAGCACATCCGGCTGCGTTGTCGTGCCCGCCGCTAGGTCAATCGGCCACCGCAGCGGCTGCTCGTCGCGCTCAATCTCGGTTGTAAAACCCGGGTCCAACACGTTGGGCGCGATTGCCCAACCCGTCCAGCCCCAGTCGCGGTTGGGATAGAGCTTGTCGAAGTGAACCACCAAGGTGTCGCCCGGCTCGGCTCCCTCTATGTAGAAAGGACCCGTCATCGGGTTCCCGCGCTCAGCGACCCGCTCGCCGTGCTGGTCCTGGCCGCGGGCGTCAACTGTTGTGGTAGAAACCGTATCGCCAGGGGCAATGGCCAGCACGGGCTCGTGCCAGCCGATGGTATTGTGGTAGTGGGTGGGGGTGAATTCGTGATGAGCCATAAGACCTCGCAGAAGGTGTGGAGTGCATGGGAAAACCGCTAGCTATAGCCATCCTAAATCATTCACGAGATAATCCGCCGATGGACGCGGACAGACGCCGAATTGTAGGGGCGAGCGAGCGATCGCCCCTACTGCATATCGAATCGTTCAAGTCATTCAGGACTGCTATAGCTAATTAGCAGCTTGCAAAGCTACTCAAATTCCCAAAGCGGAAAAAGGCGACAGAAAGAACGCCGCTAGGTCGCCCCGGGCCTCGGCCCGTTCTAACACCTCAATTTCCGCGCCTAACTCGTCGGCAATCCGCGCCCGTACATCCGCATCCTTCACCGTATCTTCCAAGTGCCCGACGAACTGGTCTAACACCTGCCGCCGCACGTGAGGACGCAGCCCACCCGCGTCAAAGCACTCGGTGCGAAAGCGCGACACGTGCTCCTTTTTGGCAACCAGTTCAACGCGCCCCAACGCCAACGCCAAAATGACGCGGTGCAGCACGCCAGCAAAATCCACATCAACCTGCTCAAGCAAAGCGGCCACCGACGGCGGCGGCAACGAGCGCACAAAGGCCACCTTGCCGGTTAATTCTTGCAGCATTTGACCGTCGGCGCGCAGGTCGATAGCACTGGGGCCGGTCCACGTCTCGGGCACGAGCTTTGCCAAGGTTTCGACTTTAGGCTGCCGACTGGGCCAAAAGCCCAGTTCGGGACAGCCGACCAAGGCACGAGCCTGCTCTCGTATCTCTTCCAAACGCTGGCAGACGTGCTCCCAGCCCTGCTTGTAGAGCGCGTCAAACGGATCACTGACCAGCTTGGCTACAGCGGCGTTGAGGTCGCCGCCGCTTTCCTCCTCTAGCGCCAAGTCCATGCACGCCAAGCCTCGCTCCATGCCTTGGCGCAACTGGTCGCGGCCAAGAGCGATGCCCGTGCGATTGCGCTGAGCAAAGTTCAACCCGCTGATCCGCAGATAGGCCTGCAGCGAATCCATAAAACGCGGTGGCAACTGCTCGTATTCGAGACCCGCGGCCACCACTTGGCCGATGAAACTACTGCGGTCAAGCGGGACTTGGTTGAGATCGACGCGCGCTAGCCGGCTCACGAAGCCCCTCCACCGGCCCGTTCCCAGGCGCCGCGCAGCACCTTTGCCAGCAACTCGGGCGCGGCTTGGTGCAAGGAGTGGATGACTTCGCGAATCTCCGGGTCGTTGATCGGCGGCAGCATCACGGCTTGGCCCGATTCCGACAACAGGCTGAAGGCCGACACTGTACCCAAATCCGGCAGTCCCCCGACTTGAGCGTGCATGTCAATGCTATCGACCTTGTCGAGAAAGGCGTCCTCTAACAGGCTCTGATCCACCTTGTACAAGAGCGCGGCGCGCTTGCTGTGATCGTCTAGCGCGGCGACTGCTTCGAGCCATTCCCACGACACCTTGGTGCGGTTGCCGTGAAAGTAAACCGGATCGAGCGTGTCCTCCACGGCGCGCGCAAACGACTCTGCGGACATGGTTTGCAACAGCGCGGTGTTAAACCTCGCCAGCTTGTACTCGCCGGGAGCGACCAACTCGGCGATGACTTCCGACGGCAGCTTATCAACGACAGCGGGCAAGTACCCCGGGCGGCCCTTGGCGTCCATGCCGGTCAGCGAGAGCACCTCCTCGGGGTTTTCGTCTATGGCCACCAGCGCGGCTTGTTCCTCCACCGCCTGCGCCCTAAGCAGCGCACGGGCCTCGCCGGCGCGCCCTTCGCGCAGCATCTGGCGCAAAGTCGCGTTCTTGGCGATCAATTCTTCCAGATCGCCCGACCACTCCCCTAGCACCACCCGGTCGCCCTGCACTTGCAGGGCAGCGTTCTCGTGCTGGGACATCGGTCCTCCTGTGTGGAATGAATTGGGAATTGGGGGCGGTCTTAAGGTAGGCTAAGCGGTGGATCGCGTCAAGATAAAATTTGTTCTAACTCATTATTTATATTATACTTAAATAAATTTTTTTGACATGTTATTTCTTTTTTCGTATATTATATAGCACGATGAGCGCGGGGCTTGTAGCCCGGCGCTTTTTGCATGGACAAGCCATTTGACGAGAAATGCGTCGATTAGTAGCGCAGTGCTAGGTTCTGCCCTATATTGTCCCTTGCGTTCCCTCAGCCTCCTTGGGCTTGAGTTTTTCACTCTATTTTTTATCAGAGAGAGCGCCCATGAATTACGATATCGGCGACTTGCTCAACAGTTGGGCTTTCAAGCCCGACGAGTTCCTCGCTCGGCGCATCCGCACCAGCAAGGGCGAGGAAAAACTTCAGATCCGCATCGACATGGGGCTTCTTCAGCTCGAATTGGTTGGCCGTCCCGACGGCCAACAACCGCACGGCTGCCTCTCCCTGCTCTACTACTACCAAGACCTGATCGAATCGCGCGACACCCCGGAAGGCTTCGTGCTAAACGAGGACGAGTGCGAAGAGCTCTTCCAAGAGGCGTGGCAGTACTATCACCGCTACTTGAGTCTGTTCAACTTAGAAGACTACGAAGGGGTCGTCGCCGATACCGAGCACACCCTACAGATTTTTGAATTGGTCGATCAGTGCGCGCCCAACGACGAGATCCGCTGGTACTTTGAGCAGTACTACCCCCACGCGATTATGATGCAGACCCGGGCGCACGCCATGCTCGCCCTGCAAAGCGACGACTATCCAACAGCCATGCGCGCCGTGCAAGACGGCATTGCCCACATTGAGAGCTTTGTCGAAGAATGGGAATCCGAGCTAGAAGAGGATTTGCCCGAGATTTCCTTTTTGCGCGAATGGTACGAGGAATTAGAGCAGGAGCGCCCGCTGTCCGAGCGCGAAAAATTAGAGCGCGATCTACAGGCGGCCGTGGAAGCGGACAACTTTGAGGAAGCCGCGCGGCTCCGCGACCAGATCCAGACCCTGTGGCCGACGCCGCAGCACCTCCACCGCCCCAAGCACTGAGCTGTCAGCCCAGCCCCAACACGTCTCCCATCGAGTACATCCCCGGCGCGGCCTGCGCTGCAAAGCGCGCGGCGCGCAGCGCACCCAAAGCAAACGAATCGCGGCTCGTGGCGCGGTGCTGCAGTTCGAGGCACTCACCTAAAGCCGCGAAGAGTACCGAGTGCTCGCCCGCCAAGTCGCCGGCGCGGATCGCGTGCATGCCAATCTCTTGGCGCGAGCGCTCGCCGACCACGCCCGACCGCCCGTGTACGGCGACCTCGCGCAAGTTGCGGCCCAATCCATCCGCGGCCCGCTCGGCCAGCGTCAGCGCCGACCCAGAGGGCGCATCGACCTTGTGCCGGTGATGCGCCTCAATGACTTCCACATCGTAGTCGTCGCCCAAAATCCGCGCTGCTTCTTCGACCAGCTTGAAGAGCACGTTCATGGCCGTGCTGAAATTCGACGCAAACACGCAGGTAATGTCCGCCACCGTCCGCTCGAATTCCGCGAGTTGCTCCGGGGTAAAACCCGTAGTCCCCACCACCATCGGCACCCCGCGCACCGCGCAGAGCGCCGCGTCTTCAAGGGTCGCCTCCGGGGTTGTAAAACAGACTACTACTTGGTCGGGTTCGATGATACCCGACAGCGTGTCGCTGACCGGCAGGTTGAGGTGCCGGGTGCCTACTACTTCGCCGATGTCGCGCCCCACCGCCTCGTGATCCGGGCGCTCCTTGCCGCCGCACAGTTCCAAATCAGCCGCCGCCAAAGTCAAATGGGCCAGCCGTTGGCCCATGCGCCCAGCCACCCCGCAGATTACGATTTTGGTCATCGCTCTAGCCTCGCTTAATACGCTGGATACACTGCGCACTCGACCAGCGAGTCGTCGTGCAGACGCGCTTCCACATCCACCCCGAAAAACTCGGCGACCGGCGCAAAGGCCGTGGGGTCGTTGGCTGCTACTTGGCGCGCGGCGTCCAGCACCGTTTGCGCGCCTGCGTGCGTCATTTTGCCCAGTGGCTGCCGCACGGGTCCGGCCGGCATCCCGAGGATATGCATCAGCGTCTTAACCGGCACGGGGTTGCGCGCCTTGCACTCGACCGGGCCATAAGCGCTCTGCTCAGTGGTCGCAACGCCGACGATGCCAAAAAGCGGTGCCAGCTTCTCCGCCAAACTATCGGCCTCGTCCTCTTGGCCGGCGTTGAGCAACTCGGTGAGCCGCTGGATGGGGCCCGGAATGACGTTGGACATCACCGAGATCACGCCAGCGGCCCGGATATCCGCGCTCTTCATCATGGCCACGGTCTTGTCGTCATCGCCCGAGAGGATGGTAAAATCATCGCCGCAGAGTTGGCGCGTCTTGGCCATGTTGTCCAAGTCGCCGGTCGCTTCTTTGACTTGGGCCACGTTGGGATACTGGTGGGCGAGGATGGCCAAATCTTCCACTTGCATCATGCAGCCGGTGCGGCCGGGGATGATGTAGGGAATGACCTGCACTTCGGGAAAGGCGCGCGCCACCGGCTCGACGTACTCGCGGCGGATCTCCAAGGAGCTAGGCCCATTGTAGTAGGGATCGACCAGCAGCACGGCGTCCGCGCCGATGTGGGCGGCGTGCTCACTGCCTTCCATGGTTTCCTTGGTGGAGTTACTGCCCGTGCCAGCAATCGACAGGGTGCGTCCCTTGGCCAGCGCGACCGTACGCTCAATAACTTCGTTGTGCTCTTCCCATAGCAGGGTCGGGCTTTCGCCGGTCGTGCCGACCGCGAGCACCGCTTGGATATTGTTGGCAATTTGGAATTCTACGAGTTGCTCCAAGCCGCCGTAGTCAATGCTGCCGTCTGCATTCATGGGTGTCACTAGGGCTGTACTACAACCTTTGAACATGGCCGATTTACCTCGCCTTGGCTTGTCAAAAATGGGTTGATTGGCGATTGTCTTTTTACCGCGATTGCCGAACATAATACGCCGCCCCAACTTTTGTCAAATGTCCCATCGAGGAGGAACTATGCCCACGACAATCGACATGCGCTACGGATGCAATCCCCACCAAGCATCAGCCCGCTGCTTTATGGCCGATGGCCGCGACCTACCCATCGAGCCGCTCAACGACGCCCCTAGCTACATCAACCTCATGGACGCGCTCAACGCTTGGCAGCTCGTCCGCGACCTCAAACATGCCCTCGGCCTGCCGGCTGCCACTTCGTTCAAACACGTCTCTCCGGCCGGTGCTGCTGTTGCCGCACCGCTCGACGAGACCCTGAGCGCGTCCTACTTCGTCGCCGACCGCAACCTCAGCCCACTGGCCACGGCTTATGCCCGCGCACGCGGTGCCGACCGCCTCGCCTCCTTCGGCGACTGGATCGCCCTAAGCGACGTGGTCGATTTCCCCACAGCCGATCTCATCCGCATCGAGGTCTCCGACGGGATCATCGCCCCCGGCTACGAGCCAGAGGCTTTAGAAATTTTAAAAAAGAAAAAGGGCGGCCAGTACCGCATCCTGCAAATCGACCCGAACTACGCGCCGGCCGCAACCGAGCAACGCGAGATATTCGGCGTCCAGCTCGCGCAGCAACGCAATGACTTCATCCCCGACGACGCCTTTTTCCACAACGTCGTCACGGCCCGCAAGGACTTGCCAGCCAGTGCCCGCCGCGACCTGACGGTGGCGACCATCGCCCTCAAGTACACCCAATCCAACTCAGTATGTCTAGCCTGCGACGGCCAAGTCATCGGCACTGGTGCCGGACAGCAGTCACGCGTCCACTGCGTGCGCTTGGCCTGCGCCAAAGCCGACAACTGGTATCTGCGCCTGCACCCCAAAGTCTTGGGCATGAAATTCGCCAAGGGCCTCAAGCGCCCGGAAAAAATCAACGCCATCGACATCTATCTGCAAGACGACGTCACCCCGGCCGAACTCCGGGCATGGGAAGCCAACTTCCGCGCGGTCCCAGAGCGGCTCAGCGCCGAGGAGAAGCGGGCATGGTTGGACGATCTCAAGGGCGTGGCGCTGAGTTCAGACGCCTTCTTCCCCTTCCGCGACAACATCGACCGGGCGCAGCGTTCCGGCGTGGAGTACTTAGTTCAAGCTGGCGGGTCAACGCGGGATGATCTGGTAATTGAGGCGGCAGACGAATACGGAATGTTGATGATTAATTCGGGGGTGCGGCTTTTTCACCATTGAGGAATATGTCTATCTTTGCAAAGGAGAGCATCAAGAGGAATGCTATGACGCGAACAACTAGGCAGTGAGAATCCACCATGTCCGCGCTCCACAGTATCTCGATCAAAGGCTTTAAGAGCATTAGCCATATTGAGAATTTGACGCTTGGCCCAATCAATGTACTGATCGGTCCAAATGGCTCAGGCAAGTCGAACTTCATCGGCGTGTTCTCCTTCCTCAATGCCATCCGCTCACAGCATCTTCAACAATACGTCATTCGGGCCGGCGGGGCTGATAAGGTTCTACACTACGGCTCTAAGGAAACAGAGGAATTAATCATTCGGCTCTCTTTTGACGAGAAGAACTACGAGTATGAGATCAGGCTGACGGTAGCGGACTCAGATACGCTTTATATAGATTCAGAAGTTACCCAGTCGGAGCATCTTGGATATCAATCTGAACAATCTTTTGATAGTACATCTAGCGACGAAGTCGAACTTCCTTCATTGCCAGAAGCACCACAACTTGAGAGTGACATAAAAAATCATCTCGACAGTTGGCGTCTCTACCATTTCCACGACACGAGTTCCGGCTCGTCAATGAAGAAGACTGCCGACTTGAACGACAACCGTTTTTTTCGTCCAGATGGTGCCAACTTGGCCCCGTTTCTGTATTACTTGCGAGAGAAGCACGAGTCTTCGTATAGCCTGATCCGTCGTACCGTGCAGAGAGTTGCGCCGTTTTTTGACGATTTTGTACTTGCGCCTCAACGGCTCAACGAGGACAAAATTCGCCTCGAATGGCGGCACAAGGGAACCGACGCCTACTTCGATGCCGCTTCACTCTCCGATGGCTCGCTCCGATTTATTGCATTGGCAACCTTGCTCCTCCAGCCGGAATCGCAGAGGCCCTCGGTCATTCTCTTAGACGAACCAGAGCTTGGCTTGCATCCCTACGCGATCACCATGTTGGCCTCCCTTCTCAAGCAGGCATCGACCCAAACGCAGATCATTCTGGCAACTCAGTCGCCGTTTTTGCTTGATCACTTCGAGCCAGAGGACGTGCTCGTGGCCGACCGCGTGAATGGACAAACACAACTCACGCGGTTGGATACGCCTGGCCTAGAAACGTGGCTGCAGGACTACAGCCTCGGCCAGTTGTGGGAGAAGAACGAGATCGGCGGTCGCCCGGCCCCAGAAGAATTGGAGTGAGTCGGTTACTCGTACATTTGGAACGCTCGCTGACGACTTCCGGATAAACGGGAGAATTGGGAATGAACTGCATCCATTGTCATGGGCAGATGAGGTGCTCGAAGGTATCCTTCCATAGAATACGTTCCGCTTTCACCTGTCTAAGCGTGACCATGCGGCTTTCTTGCACGGGAGTACGCCGTCCTTTATTTTACATATAGCGTGAGCTACACGCCTTTAGGCTTTATCATCCTCCGCCTTCCGCACCAGCGGATTTTATGGACTTACTCAAATTACCATGCTAAAGCGAATTCACATTGATAACTACAAGTGCCTCACAAACTTCGACCTGCGCTTCGGAGAGCTGACGCTGCTGCTTGGAGCAAATGGATGTGGAAAGTCGGCCGTATTTGAGGTTGTGGGGAAACTGCGCGATTTTATTCGCGGCGACGCACGGGTCGGCGAATTGTTTTCCGCTGCCGACATAACGCATTGGAACAAAAAGCTTGAGCAACACTTTGAATTGGAAATCGACATCTCCGGTGGATTATGCCTTTATCGGCTTGTGATTGAACACAACCCGGAAAGACGACTCGCACGAGTAACACGCGAAGAGCTCCAGTTCGATGACAAACCGCTTTTTACTTTTGTGAACGGCGACGTACAGCTCTACCGCGACGATCACAGCGAGGGGCCAAAATACTCTTTTGATTGGACGCAATCGGGGCTTGCGCCAGTGGCCGAACGGCACGACAATACCCGCTTGTGTGCATTCCGAGATCAAGTCCGCCGTTTTGTGACGCTCTTTTTAGAGACGAAACGCATGAGGAGCGGTTCGGATTCTGACACCGATAGGCTCAGCGACAGCGGTGAGAATTTTGCGTCGTGGTATCAGGGACGCTTGCAAGAGAATCCGCGTCGAATCTTTGAGGCAATGGATCACCTGCGCGATGTTCTGCCCGGTTTCGTGGGCTTGAGACTCATACAAAAAGGCACTGATTACAGGGAACTGCAAGCCGAGTTTGCCCCGCCGGGTGGAGAAACAGGCAATATCTATCGGTTTGACCAACTCTCAGACGGTCAACGTGCATTGATCACGCTTCATTTGCTGCTCTTTGTCGATGACGCTGAGCGCACTTTGTTTTTGGATGAGCCGGACAACTATATAACTCTCCCAGAGTTGCAACCTTGGCTCGCCGAGTTGGAGGATGGTTGTGGCGACACTCTGCCGCAGACTATATTGATCTCGCATCATCCAGAAGCGATTGATTTTCTCAGCGACAAGGCTGTCTGGTTGGGGCGTGAACCGGAGAGCCATACACGCATCTTGGATGTCAAAAACGATACGATGTTAAAAATATCCGAACTCTACGCCCAGGGGCTTGCACCGTGAATCGCCCCAAAATAACCGCCCTCTGCGAGGACAAACAGCACGAATCTTTTATCCGAAGATTTCTCAAAAAACGCAAGCGGAATGTATATGCTGTGTCGAGAGCCAGAGTAGGTGCAGGCGATCAATTTGTTCAAGAGAACTATCCGGCACAATTGGACGCTATACGCAAACGCGGCGGTGTTCTTGTGGTGATGATTGATGGAGATAATTACAGCCTCGAACAACGGCTGAAACAAATGGATGATGCCTGTAATCAAAGAGGTATTGTGCCACGTAAACCCAATGACAAAGTCGCCGTCTTTGTTCCCATGCGTAATATCGAAACTTGGCTTGCCTATTTGGATGGCAAGCAAGTAAATGAGACGGACACATATCCTCGACTTGAACGGGAGCGAGAATGTCGAAGACATGTTGACGAACTCGAACAGATGTGTGCAGAGGGGAAATTGCGAACACCCGCGCCAGCATCGCTGGAAGCCGCCTGCCATGAATATGGCAACGTCTTCTGATTCCTTGAGCAAATTACCGCAATGGATTACACGGGTAAAAACAGTTATACAGCATTCTCGGCTATAATAAGCGAGCGGTTCGCCGATGAATCTCGATGAGCGTCTACAGTGCATACGTCCAGTGATCTTCGAGAACGACGATATAGAGCATTCCAGTTTCGTCGAGTGTTTCTCTTACTGGATGCAAGGCACCTGTTTCTTGATCGGCCATCAGCAGGCCACTTTCGTGGTGACGGGGCGGCATGTACTAACGAATCAGGCACGAGAAGGTTCGGATGCCACCTCTCTCTGCAATCAGCTACGCGTCCTCTATTCAGAAGTATCGCGTGACTTTATCCCTCTGGACACCAGCCTTCAAATTGCGGGAGACGACGAAAGCTACAAGGATCTACTGGTGTTCCGGGTGGCATCAGGGATATTGGACCAGACACAGCGACTTAACATGACGGTACTTCAGGTCGATGATCTCGAGCTTGCGATGAAGACCAGCCTACCTGTCCGACGGAATGCTCCACTGGTCACCCGAGGCTATCCAGCCCAATTCAGCAACATCGACTTTGAACAGCTACGAATAAGGCTCCGAGCGACTGATCTCAAGGGCTGGTTGACAGGCCCCAATGGCAACCAGCATCTGTTCCGTATGTCGTGGGATCCTGACGGTGTAAGCCGGATTGAAAAGGATTGCGAAGAGGCCTGTGAGTTTGACCCAAATGGGATGAGTGGCTCTCCCGTCTTTGATCTGGAAAGTGGATGCCTTGCTGGGGTACTGATAATGGGCTCAAAAACTATCGGTCACTTTATTGATGCACGCTTCATATACAGGATTATCAGCGATTTTCTGCGGGGAAAACGTATAACACGTCCATACCCGGCTTTGGGCCTATGCCCTTCGCGGTTCGGGCACTGCGGAAATGTTATCTGAATACATGTCAATAACGTTAGGATTGTTCTTTCTCCTCCAGTTCAACCAATTCTCTAACGACGGCATGGTAACAGAGGCGTTACGTGCCGCGGGGTGGCGGAACGCTCTTTTATCTGGGCTGACTCTCTATCCAAAAAGGTGAACTGCAATGGAGCTTCACGAACTCGTCCTTGAAATGAAGCAACTTGAACGGCGGCTCATGCTCTACGAAGAAAAATACGGCATTCTAAGCCAAGATTTTTACAACATCTTAAGAGCGGGCAAGCTATCGCACTACGACGATTTTGACAAAACCCGAACGCATTTCAATCGCTGGGAAGGCATTTACGAAACTTGGCAATGCCGCAAGACAGCCTATAGCGAACAAATCCAACAAAGCGATCCAGCCGACGCATTGCGTGTACAACCCGCTTATTGATATGGCTGAAAAACAGGGAAATTTAATCCTTCCGCTTGATGCTTTCGTTCGTTCAGTCGGCGTGAATCGAGCTACTCAACATGCACTCTTTCTTGGTGCAGGTGCATCTGTTAGTTCTGGTATCCCCTCTGCCGAAAAATGTATATGGGAGTGGAAAAGAAGCATCTTCGTAACCAATAATCCAGGTCTCGAAGAGCAATTTTCTGAACTGTCTCTTCCCAGTGTCCAGAGCCGTATTCAAGAGTGGCTGGATCGGAAAGGCATATATCCACCGGCTGGCAGTGCCGACGAATACGGGTTTTACATCGAACAATGCTACCCGATCATGGAGAACCGCCGAGCATATTTTCAGGATAGAATACGCTCGGCTAAGCCGCATGTGGGCTATCGTTTGCTGTCACATCTGGCCCAAGGTGACTTAGTGCGGTCCGTCTGGACAACAAATTTCGACGGATTTGCTGCGCGAACTTCTGCTGATTTCAATCTTACAACAATCGAAATTGGCATCGATTGCCAAGATCGTTTGCATCGGATCCCATCCAAAGGGGAACTAGTCTGCGTTTCTCTGCACGGAGATTATCGCTATGACTCTCTGAAGAACACACAGGAAGAGTTACAAACGCAAGAGACAGTCCTTCAAAAGGCTCTCATTGAAGAACTCCGCAACACCTCTCTGATAGTGACTGGCTACAGCGGGCGCGATCAGTCAGTCATGGAAGCACTTAAAGACGCTTATAGTGAACAGGGGACTGGTACTCTTTACTGGTGCGGGTATGGCGATGGTGAGATGTCGGAACGCATCACCGATCTAGTTCGACACGCAAGGACAAATGGGCGACAAGCTTTTTATGTCCCCTCACAAGGTTTCGACGATTTGATGACACGCCTAGCCTTGCATTGTCTTGACGGCGAAGCACGCCAAGCGGCTAAGAACGACATCTCCCAAATGGTCCCCCGAGACTTGCTCGCTAGGCAACCGTTTCGGATAGATGCACAGCAAATAAGCACTCTCATCAAAAGTAATGCATTTGAAATTGAGTGCCCAGCGGAAGTGCTCCAATTTGATCTGAAGGTGTGGCCAAAAAGCAAGGCTTGGTCTTGGCTACGCGACCAAACATGCGACTATCGTGTCGTTGCCGTCCCTCTGAAAGGCAAGGTACTTGCCATCGGTCTGCTTGATGACGTGCGGGAAATATTTGGCGACAACATTAAAGGCGATATCCAACGGACGCCAGTGGAGCCAGAGGAATTTCTATATGAGGATGGCGCGATAGTTTCGTTGATGCGGGAAGCATCGGTTAGTGCCATAGCTGATACTGCTGGCATCAAAACTGATGGCCGTAGAGAATTGTGGCTTCCAGATCCCATCAAAAAGATCCAGCAAGGCGGAACAAAATACATTCCCTACCCATCTATGCTCGTGTTCCTACGACGGATAGGAAACAAACAGTATCTAGTTTTGAAACCGTCTATCAAAGTACTGGATACTAATGGAGAAGAAGTACCGCATCAAATCGCTAACCCGATCAAGCTTAATATACTTGGTTGGCAACACAATGGTCCCTTTAATAAAGCCATCAACCAATGGCGCGAAAAGTTATTTCCTGGCATGGGACCAAATTTATTTGAATACCCTAAAAACTGCGGTTCAACATTCAAATTCAAGATACATCGTTTTCCGATTTTCGCTGGAATCAGCCGTGAAGATGTCCCTTCTATAACGACTCCTAATAGTATTCAGCACCTCCTAAAGCATCAAGGTGTAGAGCTTCCTGAACCGCTACTTGTGTTTTCCAATCGTAATGTTTCCGCATTGGTAAAAGACACCCACCCAATAAGGGGTGTGGTTAATCATAGACCTTATGATTTTGCTCTGACGCAAAGAGGGTTTTTTTCTTCAACTCGAATTGGCATTATTTGCCCACAGACAGAAGCGAGAAAGCTCCATACATACCTTGCCCAAGCACGCATGCCTCACAGACCGATGCAAAACGAACAGGATTATCTGATTGAATACCCAGGATTCAATCAGGCATACGGTCTGCCTTTAGAAATTCCAAACCCTGACACTGCAGGATGGGTCACTTGTCCTGAGCCATCAGAAACACACCCTCGACGCGGGGCGGTTGAGGTCGCAAAGCTGATCAACAACAGCATTCAAACTCTCCGATCATCGTATGCACCCCAAGTAGTCTTGATCTTCTTTCCAAACCGCTGGGATCATTTGCGCGGATATAGTGATGAGGATGAACGTTTCGATGTACATGATTTTGTTAAGGCTTTTTGTGTCCAGCGAGGAGTAGCTACCCAATTTCTCAATGAGGACACTTTGTCCAACAGGCAGCAGTGCCGTGTATGGTGGTGGCTTTCTCTTGCTCTGTATGTCAAAGGCATGCGTACTCCTTGGGTACTCGACAACCTGAGCGAGGACACAGCCTTCGTGGGTCTTGGCTTTAGCATTGACAGGACTGCCACACCACACCAGCATGTGATTTTGGGATGTAGTCACATCTATAGCGCACGTGGCGAAGGTTTGCAATACCGACTCAGCAAAATCGAGAATCCTATTATGCGTGGACGCAATCCGTTCATGTCTAAAGACGATGCTCGGCGCGTGGGAGAAACTATTCGGGAATTGTTTTATGAGGCACGTACGAAGCTCCCCAGTCGCGTGGTGCTGCATAAACGAACTCCCTTTAGAAGGGAAGAACGAGAAGGTCTCTTGGATGGCCTGGGCAATGTTGAACAGATCGACATGTTAGAAATCCAGACGGACAATGCTCTACGGTATGTGGCCTCACAAACCAAACGCGACGGAACAATTGACGAGGATAACTATCCTGTGCGGCGTGGAACGGCTATGCAATTGGACGATTATACGGCCTTACTTTGGGTTCACGGCGCGACAACTGCCCTCAACCATAATAGACTAAAGTATTTTCAGGGCAAACGTCGCATTCCAGCTCCTCTGACCATTCGTCGGCATGTGGGACAAACAGACCTCAAGCAAATCTGCGAAGAAATTCTCGGTTTGTCGAAGATGGACTGGAATACTTTTGACCTTTACACAAAAGCTCCTGCGACTCTTCACTCTTCTAATGAGATTGCCCGTATTGGTTCCCTGTTGGAACGCTTCGGAGGATCATCGTACGACTATCGCCTCTTCATTTAGCGAACCTAAAGTAGCGCCTATCGTCGCATCAGTCAGGGAATATGAACAATCCACCGAGACAGCATATCCGTTGCGAAACAAGAACACCAAAGACTGACAGTGACCTATGCCAACCCTGAATTGGCTAACGCGAGACGCCGACATCCACGCCGCCACCCGCGTCCCCTATCGCCTCCTTGAAGAAGCTCCCGACCTCTCCATCGGCGACCCAGACGCCGCCAACATGCTCATCCAAGGCGACAATCTGGAAGCACTCAAGGCACTGCTGCCATTCTACGCCGGCCAAGTGAAGTGCATCTACATCGACCCGCCGTATAACACGCGCTCGGCTTTCGAGCACTACGACGACAATCTCGAACACAGCAAGTGGCTGGCGATGATATGGCCGCGCCTTGAACTTTTGCGCGAACTGCTGGCAGAGGATGGCTCTATATGGGTGTCCATTGATGATAACGAAGGTCACTATCTTAAAGTCATTATGGACGAGATGTTTGGACGCAATAATCTGATCTCGAATGTTGTTTGGCAGAAAGTCTATACCGTCAAGAATTCAGCAAAGTACCTCTCTGACATGCACGACCATATTATTTGTTACGCTCGATCAAAATCTCAATGGTATCCAAATCTTTTACCGCGCTCTGATAAGGCTACAAGGAATTATTCTAATCCAGACAATGATCATAGAGGGCCTTGGACAACCAATGCAGTCCAAGCACGCAACTATTATAGTTTGGGAACATATGAAATCATCTCTCCTTCCGGTCGCGTACATCTTCCTCCGACTGGCACATATTGGCGAATATCCAAAGAGATCTTTGACAAATTGAACTCGGACAATCGAATTTGGTGGGGACAAGACGGCGACTCAATTCCGAGAATAAAGAAATTTTTGGCGGAAGCAAAAGACGGTGTGGTGCCTGCTACTTGGTGGCCTCATTCAGATGCAGGAACCAATGCAGAAGCGAAGCAAGAGGTTCGCCAGTTGATCGGCAACAGCGGAGAGATATTCCTCACTCCAAAACCTGAAAAGTTGCTTAAGCAGGTCCTTATCGTCGCCACCAACCCCGGCGACCTCGTCCTCGACTCCTTCCTCGGCTCCGGCACCACTGCCGCCGTAGCGCACAAAATGGGCCGCCGCTACATCGGCATTGAAATGGGCGATCACGCCGTCACTCATTGCGTCCCGCGCCTAAACAAAGTGATTGACGGCGAACAAGGCGGCATCTCCAAAAGCGTCGGCTGGCAAGGCGGCGGCGGCTTCCGCTTCTATCGCCTCGGCCCGCCCGTATTCGACGAGGAAGGACACATCCGCTCGGACATTCGCTTTTCCGTACTCGCCGCTCACGTCTATTTCAGCGAAACTGGGTGTCCGTGGCGCGGCCACACCGCTTCCCCCTTCCTCGGCCTGCACGACGGTCGCGCTTATGCCCTGCTGTACAACGGCATCCTCGGCGACAGAGGCAACGTCCTGACCCGTGCAACACTCGCTTTGATTCGGGAGGAAATTTCACGCAAAGATGCCAATTTCTCCGGGCCGCTCACGATCTACGGTGAACAGTCGCGCTTGACGCCAGCGACGCTCGACCGAGAGGCCATCGTCTTCAAGCAGACGCCCTACGATATCAAAGCACGCACCTGACGTCGGACTCAAGCCCTTTGCACGGATATTCAAGAAAAGGAGCGAGCAAATGACAACGGAACGAACCCCATTAGGTCAAGAAATCGAAACGGCGCTGAGAGAAGTGCTCGCCCACGTGCATGGTGAGATTGATCTTCCCTGCCGAAGCGTCATAGAGGAGACTAGCGAATCTGATTCATGCAACTAAAACAATATCAAGCCGACACCCTCTCCGTCCTGCGCCGCTTCTTCGAGGAAGCGCGTATCGCCGGATCCAAAAACGCCTACGAAGCCATAACCCAAGAGCCAGAGCAGACCGCACGGCTCAGAGGCTATGCCGAATCTTACGCACCGCTAAAAGAATTGCCAGACGTTCCCTACGTCTGCCTGCGCCTGCCCACCGGCGGCGGCAAAACCATCCTCGCCGCCCACGCCGTCTCCATCGCCCGCAATGCTTGGATCGAAAAGGACTATCCACTGGTACTGTGGCTAGTGCCGACCAAAACCATCCGCCGGCAGACGGTCGAAGCCCTGAAAAACACCCGCCACGCTTATCGGCAAACGCTGGACGACGCTTTCGACGGCCGGGTGCGAGTATTCGACATCGCCGACTTCACCCATATCCGACCGCACGACCTGCGCGACCACTGCTGCATTGTGGTCGGCACCATTCAAACGCTGCGGGTGTCGAACACCGAAGGGCGCAAAGTGTACGCCCACAACGAAGAGATGGAACCGCACTTCTCCGGCGTCCGCGATACTGCACCGGGTTTGGAAAAACTGGACAACGGCACCGTCAAATTCTCCTTCGCCAACCTGCTGCATCGGCACCGTCCGTTGATGATCGTTGATGAGGCGCACAACGCCGTCACCGGCCTGACGCGAGAAATGCAGGCGCGAGTCAACCCCTGCGCCATCGTCGAATTCACGGCGACGCCGCAGCGCAAGTCGAACATCCTGCACAGCGTCGCCGCCCAAGAACTCAAGCGCGAAGAAATGATCAAATTGCCCATCATGCTTGCCGAGCACGATACTTGGCAAAACGCGGTGAACGGAGCCATTGCCACCTGTGCTTCACTTGCAGAGACGGCCAAAAACGATGCCGACTACATCCGTCCCATCATCTTGTTCCAAGCCCAGCCGAAAAACCAAGAGGTAACGGTCGCGGCCCTGAAAGAGCACCTGATAGACATTGAGCAAATCCCGGCAAGCAAAATCGCCATCGCCACCGGCGACCAACGAGAGCTCGATGCTATCGACTTGTTCGACCGCACCTGTCCCATCGAATACGTCATTACAATCGAGGCGCTCAAAGAAGGATGGGACTGCTCCTTCGCCTACATTTTCTGCTCGGTGTCGCGCATCCAAAGCGCCAAAGATGTGGAGCAACTGCTCGGCCGCGTGCTGCGGATGCCCTACGCCAAGCGCCGTCAAACTGCTGATCTCAACAAAGCCTACGCCTTCCTGTCCGAGCCGTCTTTTGGCGAGGCGGCGCGTGCCTTGGCCGACAAATTGGTAGATATGGGCTTTGAGGAAGGCGAGGCTCTCGACAACATCGAGCCGGTGCAGCGCACGCTCGATTTTCAGAGAGACTTGTTCAGTCCGCAGGAAAAGCCAGAGCCGGTATTCAGCTATACGACCCCGGCAACCCCAGAAATCCTGTCCGAACTCAAGGAAGCAGAGCACGAGGGGCTGCTAGTACGCGAAACCGCTGAAGGTCAGGTTGAAATCGCACTTACCGGCTGGATTAATCAAGAGCGCGAGCAGGCGATTCTGGAGACATTGCCCGAGCAAGCGCGAAAAGGGTTCGCCACGGCCGTTACCCAATACCGCGCCTCAATCAAGGAGCACATATCTCCCGCCGAACAAAGGCAGCCATTCGACGTCCCACGCCTCATGACGGAAATCCAAGGCACCCTAGAATTCGCCGATACGGACGTATTAATGGAATACCACGACTGGTCGCTACTCGATTATTCGCCCAAAATGGACGAACAGGAGTTTGCTATCCGCGAGACGGCGCGCAGCTTTGCAATAGACCTCGACGGCAATCGCATCACCTATCAGTTCGCCCGCGAAGAGGAGCAGTTGGCGCTGGATATTGCCGTGGAGGGCTGGACCGCCGAGACGCTCGTCCTGTGGCTCGACCAGCAGGTGCATCAGATGGACATTCACCAAAGCGAATTGCTCAAATGGCTGCGCGATCTGGTCGCTCACCTGCTCAATACCCGCGACATGACCATCGCCGCGCTAATGCGTTGCAAGTTTCTGCTCGCCAAGAAAATCGCGAATAAGATCGCGGACATTCGCCAAAAGGAACGGAGCCGAGTCTATCAGCAGTATCTCTTTGCGCCCGAGGTCAGCCCAACGGTCTCGTTCGACACGGCCTTCACATTCACAGACAACATGTACTGGGATCAACGGCGCTATCGCGGGCGCTGGAAACCAAGCAAGCACTTTTTAGGCCCGGATCGCGTTCCCGCCTTTGACGGCGCGGACGACGGAGAGGAAATACAATGCGCTCAGGTCATCGACAGTCTGACGACAGTGAAGTACTGGATTCGCAATGTAGCGCGCCATCCCAGCTCATTTTCGCTACCCACCGCAACAGACAAATTCTACCCAGACTTCGTCGCCTTGCTGAACGACGGTCGTCTCCTCGTCGTCGAATACAAGGGCGCACATATCGCCGAAACGTCCGATACCAACGAAAAGCGGACCATCGGCGCTCTTTGGGAGCGGTCGAGCGACGGCAAGGGCCTGTTCATCATCGCGGAGCAAATGGTCAATGGGAAGGACGTACGGCAGCAGTTGCTAGAAAAAACTACGCTGCCTGACTTAGAGCAGCACCCAATCTACGCGGGTGATCGGTCGGACTGGCGAACAATTATTCGGGAAAAATAAAGCCTGAGTCGGGTTGGGACATCCTCGTCAAGAAGTACTTTCACCCTGTGCCCTCAAGCGATCCAATCCATCGGGCGAAAGGTCGAGGTACGATTCGATCTGCCAGCGTTCGACGCTAGGGAAATCAATCAAAAATTCTTCAATTGAATGATTGGCCTTGAGGTAGTCCACAAGTGTGTCAACTGGGACCCGCGTGCCAGCGAATACCAAATCGCCGCTGTGTACCTCTGGGTCCCGAGAAACGACTTTTCCGAGTTCAATCGCGTTGTGTCTTGCTTCTGCCATAGGATGACCTCGCTTCGATGGCGATAGCTGCTCGCTTGTCGTTAGCAACTATGTCATAGCTATACGAGCAAGATAACGATACACCTGAGATGAACAAGATTAAAACGGCTTCCGCGTCTCCGACAGCAACGCCCTCTCCCGCGCCGTGAGAATGTGCCCAACAATCGCCTCCAATCCCTCCCGATCCTTGATACAAGCAAACACCGTCGGCCCCTCCCCGCGCATCTTCTTAGCATCGCGATCCATCACCCCCAGATCCGCCCCCACCATCTCGGCCAGATCGGTCTTGTTGATCACCAACAGATCCGACTGCGTCGTCCCCGGGCCGCCCTTGCGCGGGATTTTGTCGCCACCAGACACGTCGATGACGTACACCGAATAATCGACGAGCTCGCGGCTGAAATGAGCCGCTAAGTTGTCGCCGCCGCTTTCGACCAGCAGTAAGTCGATACCCCCGGTAAAACGATCCATCAAGTCTTCGAGCGCATTCAAATTCAGCGAAATATCCTCGCGGATCGCCGCGTGTGGACAACCGCCGGTTTCGACGCCGACGATGCGCTCCCGTTCCAACGCCTCGTGCCGCAGCAGGAATTCGGCGTCCTCGCGGGTGAAGATGTCGTTGGTGACCACCCCCAAGCTATACTCGTCGCGCAGCCTTTCGCACAAAGCCTGCAACAGCGCCGTCTTGCCGCTGCCGACCGGCCCGCCAATCCCCACCGTAAAGGCGCGGTTGGAAAAATCGCGGTACGGGTCCGAGCCTTCGCGCTCGGCAAAGAATCCAGGCGATTCAAACGGCTCGTGTGTGTGGTCGTGATCGTGCCCCATACATCCTCCTGCGCTCAACTTTGGAAAAGACGCGAATAGAGATCGTCGTGTACGCTCTGGGCAATGTCGAGCTGCGGCGCGCAGCGCGTCGCTTGTGCGTACGGTCGGCCCGCGACTTCCGCTAGCAATTCCTCGCAATGCACATACAGGCCCAATTGCCGTCGCGTGGCCTCCATCGGCCCGACAATTCCGAGACGCACCGCAGCACTCATCTGATCCCTGAGCACTTGAAACATGTAGAGTTGCTGAGCCTCGGCCTGTGCAAAGCCCGCAGCCTTCAACGCTAACCCAAAAACCACCGTGTAGTGCGCGTGCGTCCGCCGCAAGTTTGCGAACTTGACCTCCGGGTACAAGCCAGCCATCAGTCGCAACCAGTTCTTGCCCAAAATCAAACTCGCTCGGCGCATCGCCGGAGCCGCGATCATCGCATCGTAGAAATGCAACATTTCCGCGAAGATTTCTTCGTCGAATTCTGCATAACAAGAATGGATAAAAGGAATCTCGCCGTAGGCCGCGGCCATTAGCGCCGAATGCACGAACTCTTCCAGCACCCCCGGCGCATCCAACAAGCCCAACTGATAGGCCCCTTCCAAGCCATTAGAAAAGGCGTAGCCACCCGCCGGCAGCGCACTATCGGCTAGGTGCATTAACGGATAGAGGCGATTCATTTAGAACAGGTGATACAGTTGCGCCAGCGGCAGTTTTTCCGCGGGTTCACAAGCGATCTCCTCGCCGTCAACCTTCACCTTATAGGTCTCTGGGTCAACTTCGATATTGGGCACCACGTCGTTGAGCCGCATGTCGGCCTTGCCAATGTCGCGGCAATGCTCGACGGGCACGACGTCTTTCGCCAACCCGTACTCGCCCACCTGCTCGCGCGACGCCTGCGAAACAAAAGCCAGCGACGTAGGCCCAACCGCGTTGCCGTAAGAACCGAACATGGGACGCGGATACACGGGCTGCGGCGTGGGAATGGACGCGTTCGCGTCACCCATCTGCGCGTAAGCAATCACCCCGCCTTTAATCACCAACTCGGGCTTGACGCCAAAAAAAGCCGGCTGCCACAACACCAAATCGGCCAACTTGCCCGTCTCCACCGAGCCAATCTGGGCCGAGAGTCCGTGGGCAATGGCCGGATTGATGGTGTATTTGGCGACATAGCGCCGCACGCGATAGTTGTCGGCACCGCCCGCGTCCTCGGGCAACAGGCCCCGCTGCTGGCGCATCTTGTGCGCCGTCTGCCAAGTCCGGCACACCACCTCCCCCACTCGGCCCATCGCTTGGCTATCCGAAGCGATAATCGACAGCGCACCCAAATCGTGCAAAATGTCTTCGGCAGCGATCGTCTCCTGGCGAATCCGGCTCTCGGCAAACGCCACGTCCTCGGGGATATTTTTGTCGAGATGGTGGCAGACCATCAGCATGTCCAGATGTTCGTCTATCGTATTGACCGTAAAGGGCCGCGTCGGGTTGGTTGAAGAGGGCAGCACGTATGCCTCGCCGCAAAGCCGCATAATATCGGGCGCGTGGCCGCCGCCAGCGCCCTCGGTGTGATAGGTGTGAATCGTCCGGCCTTTGAAGGCCGCCCGCGACGCCTCGACAAAGCCGGACTCGTTGAGCGTGTCGGTGTGGATGCAGACCTGCACGTCGAATTCTTCGGCAACTGCCAAACACGCATCAATGGCCGCTGGCGTCGTGCCCCAGTCCTCGTGCAGCTTGAGGCCGCAAGCTCCAGCCTCAACTTGCGCCGCCAATCCCGGGCGCAACGACGAATTGCCCTTGCCCAGAAAGCCAAAATTGAGCGGCCAAGCATCGGCTGCCTGCAGCATCGTGCGGATGTAAAAAGCCCCTGGAGTACAAGTGGTGGCATTCGTTCCAGTCGCCGGTCCGGTGCCGCCCCCGAGCATCGTGGTGATACCCGAGGCGATGGCCTCTTCAATTTGCTGCGGGCAGATAAAATGCACGTGTACGTCTAACGCCCCAGCCGTCAAAATCAGCTTTTCCCCAGCCACCACTTCGGTGGTCGCGCCGACGACCATCTGAGCTGAGACCCCTGGCATAATGTCCGGGTTGCCAGCCTTGCCAATCCCGGCGATGCGTCCGTCCTTGACGCCGATATCGGCCTTGTAAATGCCCGTGTAGTCGAGCACCAGCGCATTGGTGATTACCAAGTCCAGAGCCTCTGTTTGGCTCGCACCGCTCTGCTGCCCCATGCCATCGCGCAGCACTTTGCCGCCGCCAAACTTGCACTCCTCGCCGTACACAGTGTGATCTTGCTCGACCTCGACGATCAAGTCTGTGTCGCCCAGCCGCACCCGGTCGCCGGTGGTGGGGCCGTACATATCCGCATAAGCACGTCGATCAATAATCATATCTATCTAACTTCCTTTAATACGCGGCACCAACCGTAGGGGCGTCCCTTGTGGGCGCCCTTTGCGGCTAGGGCAACCACGAGGGTTGCCCCTACATGCCCGTCAATTCCGGCGAAAAGTACACCCAAAAAGGGCGTTAATTAGGTTCATCCCTCCGCTCCTAAAAAGCCGCGCTCTTTAGCGCGTTCAAGGGCCGCGGCCTTGTTGTCGTCGCTCAAGGCCCCGCCGATCAAACCGCTGCCGCCTTGGACGACGCGCTTGCCAGCTACCGCGACCAGCGTCACCGTCTTGGTCTCCCCCGGCTCAAAACGCACCGCGGTCCCCGAGGGAATATCGAGGCGAAAGCCATAGGCGCGTGCGCGGTCAAAGCGCAATTCGGCGTTGGCCTCAAAAAAGGGAAAGTGCGACCCCACTTGCACGGGGCGATCGCCCATGTTCGCCACTTCGAGCTCCACCTTCTCGCGGCCCGCGTTGAGCGCGAGTTCCTCGTCCGCCACCAGCGCTTCCCCGGGCGCGGCGCTAGACGCATTATCCGGCGACCACGGCTCTTCCACCCGCACCAGCCCCGACCCATACAGCGCCAACTCGGCGTTGCCGTGTGCCCGGCAGATCGGCTGGTGGACCGTCACCAGTTTGGTGCCGTCGGGGAACGTGCCTTCCACCTGTACCTCATGCACCATCTCCGGCACCCCCGGCAACACATCTTCAATCCCGAGCAATTGCTTGCCCTTGTCCATCAAGGTGGCAACTCGTTCGCCATCGCGGATAAATTCGAGCAACTGCGCCGCAATCAGCGCGGTCGCCTCCGGGTAGTTCAGCCGCAGGCCTCGTGCATAGCGCTTCTGCGCCACGAACCCGGCGTTGTGCAATACTAGCTTGTCGATTTCCCTTGGTGTAAGCCGCATGAATCCTCCCTCAGAAGCAGTGGTCAGTGGTCAGTGGTCCGTCCCCCCTAGGGAGCGGTGCGGGGACTGGCCACTGGTCACCGACCACCGGCCACTGCCTTCAAAACGTCAGATGGGTCTTGATACTTTCATCCGATAGCTCGTCGGCTGTCCCCTGCAACAGGATGCTGCCGCGGTCCATCAGAAAAAAGTGATCGGCGATCTGCCGCGCGAAGTCGAAGTACTGCTCGACCAAGACGATGGCGAACTCGCCCCGCTCCTTGAGCTGGAGCAACACCTTTTCTATTTCCAAAATGATCGACGGCTGGATCCCTTCGGTCGGTTCGTCCAGCATCAGGACCTTGGGGTCGCCGACCAGCGCCCGGGCAATGGCCAACTGCTGTTGCTGTCCACCGCTTAAATTGCCGCCCATCCGCTCCTGCATGTCCGCCAACACCGGAAAAAGAGTGAACACTTCCTCGGACACCTCGCCACCGCTCCCGCGTGCCTGCAAGCCGATCTCCAAGTTTTCCCGCACTGTCAACTGCGGAAAAATCTCGCGGCCCTGCGGCACGTACCCCAATCCCCGTCGAGTGCGCTTGTCAGCCGTCAGCGCAGTGACATCCTCGCCGGCAAAAAGCACCCGCCCCTTGCTCGGCACCAACAGCCCCATGATTGCCTTGAGCAGCGTCGTTTTGCCGACGCCATTGCGCCCCATCACCGCCACAATCGAGCCGCCGGGAACCTGCAAGCTAATATCCCGCAAGATGCGGCTGCCCCCATAGTGGACATCCAACTCCTCCACCGCCAGCGTGGTCTCAGCCGACTGCACTGTGCTCCTCCCGTTCCATGGTCGTTCCCAAATAGCACTCAATGACGCGCGGGTCGTTCTGCACGGTTTCCATCGGCCCCTCGACTAGGATCTTGCCCTCGTGTAGCACCGTTACTTTGCGGGCGATTTGCCGCACAAATTCCATGTCGTGCTCAATGACAATCAGGGCGTGATCTTCGGCGAGCCCCTGGAGAATCTCCCCGGTGCGGAAGGTCTCTTGGTCGGTCATGCCCGCGGCTGGCTCATCGACCAAAAAGAGCGTGGGGTCCTGCAAGATGACCATGGCGATCTCCAACCACTGCTTCTGACCGTGCGACAGGGTACCGGCGACCTCGTCGAGCGCATCCTCCAGCCCCGTGCGCTCGGCCACCTCCTCAATCCGGCGGCGCTCAGCCGCTTGGAGTCGATAAAACAGCGAGGCAAAGACGCCGCGATTGGCCTTCACCGCTAGCATCAGGTTGTCGGCGACGGTCAGCGAAGTAAAAACCGTCGGCGCTTGGAACTTGCGCCCCACCCCTAAATCGACGATCTCGTCCTCGCTCAGCTTGGTCAGGTCCTGATCCTTGAAATAGGCGTGCCCCACGTCGGGCCGCGCCCGGCCACAGAGCACGTCGAGCAGGGTCGTCTTGCCCGCGCCATTGGGACCGATGACCACCCGCAATTCATTTTGGGCAACCTCAAATATGTCGATGTCCAACGCCTTAAAGCCGTCGAACGACACACTCAACTTCTGCACGTATAGATTGTCCATCTCCCAACTCGCGGTGAGAAACCACTCAAGCAGGTATGCATGCGTTTTGTGGTATATTGCCTGTCATTCTGAGCCGAATTGTAGGGGCGAGCGATCGCTCGCCCCTACCTGCAAGGCGATCCGCATATCGAATCGTTCAAGTCATTTAGGATGGCTATAGCTGCGTCATCTGCGGATACATTAAGCCCGGCGCAAGCGCCCGACGATGCCGGCGACGCCCTCGGGAAAGAACAGCACCACCCCGACAAAGAGCGCGCCGAGGAAGTAGAGCCAAGTGCCGGGGAATGCGCCCGTGAGAAAGCTGTAGAGCAAATTGACCAGCACAGCTCCGACGATAGCACCCACCAACGTCCCCCGACCGCCGACCGCGGTCCACACCACGATCTCAATCGAAGCCTGCACGTCCATGCGCCCCGGCGTGATAATGCCGGTCTGCGGCACGTAGAGCATCCCCCCCAAGCCCGCCAAGGCACTGGCGACGACAAAGACGAAGAGCTTGTAGCGGGTAATGTGGTAGCCGATAAAGCGCAGGCGGTGCTCGCTGTCGCGGATGGCCACCAGCAATTTGCCCAATTTGGAGCCGACGATATAGCGGCACAGATAATACGCCCCCACCAGCGCCGCACACGCCACCACGTAGAGCCCGCGCTTGGTCGCCGGCTCGGCCAATTCAAAGCCCAACAGCGTCTTGAAATCCGTCAGCCCGTTGGTCCCTCCCAACATGGTCTCATTGCGCAAGAACAACAGCCACATCGCCAGCGCCAGCGCCTGAGTGATAATGGCCAAGTACACGCCCTTGATGCGGCTGCGAAAGACGAGGAAACCAAAGACCAGCGCCGCCAATCCCGGCACCACCAGCCCGAAGAGCAAAGTCAGCGGCAGGCTGTGAAACGGCTCCCAAAAAAGCGGCAACTCCTCGACCCGGTTCCAGACCATGAAGTCGGGCAAGGCGCTGCCGTACACGCCTTTAGTCCCTGTCTTGAGCAGCATGTGCATACCGATGGCGTAGCCGCCCAAGCAAAAGAAAAACGCCTGGCACAGCGATAGAATGCCGGTAAATCCCCAAATCAGATCCATTCCAAGGGCGACGATGGCGAAACAAAAATAGCGCCCCCACAGGTTCAGGGTCGTATCGGCAACAAGGCCCAGATAGTTGAGCAGGGGGACTAGCACCCCAAAAAAGGCGAACAGCAAACCAGCGACGATGTGGTGCCTAGACGCGCTCACAGTTCGGCGCTCCGTCCTTTGGCGGGGAAGAGGCCAGTCGGGCGCGATTGCAAGAAGACGATGATCAAGCCCAACAGAATTACCTTGCCGTACACGGCTTCAAAGAGCGGTTCGAGCATCTTGTTGAAAATGCCGATCCCCAGCCCGGCGCTGATCGTGCCCAGCAGCTTGCCAACCCCACCGGTGACGACCACGAGAAATGAATCGACGATGTAGGTCTGGCCCATGTTGGGCACGACATTGCCCACCAAAGTCATCGCCCAACCGGCGACCCCGGCAATCCCCGTGCCCAAGGCAAAAGCCATAGAGTCAATGCGCCGCACCGGCACCCCGACGCAGGCGCTCATCGCCCGATTTTGGGTCGTGGCCCGCAGCTTGAGCCCAAAGCGCGTGCGAAAGAAAAGCGTCAACAGCATCCCGACAATCGCCGCAGCCAGCGCCATGATGAACATGCGGTTGTAGGGCAACACCACTTGGGGAGCCATTTCCCAGCCGCCGCTTAGCAGTTGCGGCAATTTCACTGCCGTCAAATCGCCAAAGATGCTGCGCGCCGCTTGAATCAGCACCAGACTGATGCCCCAAGTGGCCAGCAGGCTTTCGAGCGGTCGGCTGTATAGCCGGCATATAACCGACGCCTCCAGCAGGAATCCAACGCCGCCAGCGACTAGGAAGGCAAGCGGAAAGGAGATGGCGAAAAACAGATCGCCGTACTCCGGCGGCAGCACGCCCAAGCACAGGTTTTGCACCACAAACGTGGTGTACGCACCGATCATCATAAACTCGCCGTGCGCCATGTTAATCACCCCCATCTGACCGTAGATAATCGCCAACCCCAGCGACATCAACACCAGAATGGACCCCAAGCTCAGACCGATAAAAATCGTCTGTACCGCCTGCATGGAGGAACTAAACCGCCTCAAGCTAGTCAGAGCCGCTGCCGCCCGCTCCCGGACCCGCGTGTCTGGTTCGGCAAAGGCCCCAGACTCACCTGTACTCAAAAGTCTCTCTAACACAGGTATGGCCAACGGACTGCGCAGTTCCTCCAATGCAGCCACCGCCTGCAAGCGCACCTCCGCCTCTGCATCGGCCAATTGCAGCTTGGCCAACGACACGCGCTTCAACCGCCGGATCGACCCATCCGTCTCTTCTTCGATGGAACGACGCAACGCCGGGATGGCGGTCGCGTTTCCCTTATTACCGATATTTTCAGCGGCAATCCGCCGTTTGTCGGTGTCCGGGTGAAAGAGTTCCATCTGCAGCAAATAGGGCTGGATCAGCGCCCTAATTTTCCGATTGGTCTCAACCTCCTCTATGTCGTAAAGCGAAACTTTGACCTGCTCACCATCCTCGTCGAGAATAGGCACGCGCTCGGGATAAGCCGTAAAGAGCGGCACGATCGAATCGCCGTACTCGTCCATTTCCTCGTCGCCAATGATCACCAAGCCGCTCTGCGCGTCGCGCTCGCTCCAGCGATACACTTCCCCGCTGAACAGCCCCCGCATCAATGCATAATGCGCTTGGTCGTAGCGAGCGGCCAACGCGGTTACGGCCTGTTGGATTTCCTCGTCATCGCCGCTGGCCAGCCGCGCAAACTGCTCCTCGTCCCACGTATCGGCTCCAGCCACTCCAGCCGCGAAGACCCACACCGCCAGTATTTTTAGAGCAACCCTAAATGATTCGATATGCGGATGTAGGGGCGAGCGAGCGAGCGCCCCTACAATTCGGCGTCTGTCGGCGTCCATCGGCGGATTATCTCGTGAATGATTTAGGATGGCTATATAACCTGTTGTCTCATTGGCAAAATTGAACTCCGCCCCGTGAAACGGAGCGGAGACGGCCTGTTACCTTTTACCTTTTACCGTACCAATCGCTAAACTGCTAAGCGGCCGTCTCCGCTCCACCCACCTAAAACGTCAACAGCGACTCCAGCGCAATTTGCGTCACCGCGTCGGCATCGCCCACTGTGAGCATCTTCACTTCGGCCACCAGACCCCAGTTGTCCGAAATGGCGTAACTCGGGGCAATGGTGATCTCGCTCGTTTCGTCGTCCTCGCCGCCACCAATCGGCGTCCACGCGATAGCTGAGTACCGGGCCGTCACTCCGACCTGATCGCTCAGGCCGTAATTGACCATTCCGAGATACCCCAATCCCGACTCATACGCACCCCAATCGCTCATCGAATTGACCTCGGCAGCGACCGTCAGCGGCCCGGTCTCCAACATGCCCCAAACGTTGATCAAGGTCTGCTCGTCTTCCCTGGCCAACGCGGCTTTGGCCGTTATCCCTTCGCCGGGCATCAGAGCAACCTGGGCCTCAAACCCTACGTCGCTCCCATCCCCCGAAAAATCGGTCTCCGCGCCATCCCACACGCTGGAGACAACCGCCCCATACAGGCCGAACATATCCGAGCCATAGGAGGCCGCGACCCCATTCTGATAGCCGCCATAGACCAGCGTAGCCGAGTACGAATACTGATACATACCTGTAGGCTCGGCCGCTTCAAAGCCGGTGCAGCTAAGAAACTTGCCCACGGTGAGCGCCAAGCCCTCGCCGGTGTCGTACGTGATGAAGGCTTGCTCTAGCTCGACCGGGGCGGTCGGCCCCAAGGCATTGACATCTGCCCGCATGGAGATCCCTTCCCCGAGGTCGGTCGAAACATCCAGCTCGAACTGGTCCAGCGACATGCTCGCGTCCCCATCGTCGCTGAACGCGCTCATATCGACAAACCCGGAGAATTCGACCTCGGCGGATACCGTTTGGACGGCAAAAATCGCCAGTGCAAATGCTGCAACTTTCTTGTTCATCTGTTTGCGTCCTTCTGCGCTAGGTAGGGGCGACCGATCGGTCGCCCCTACAAACTATTCTAGGGTATAGGTGCCCATGTAATTGACGTGGTCGCAATCCTTGTCGGCGCTGGTGATATCGTCCCACGGATCGGGGGCCACGAGGCCATCCGACTCATAGACGATCTTGAACTGGCCGTTTTTCTTGATCTCGCCGATATAGACGGGCTTGTGCAGATGGTGATTGCGCTCGTCCATCATCACTTGGCCGCCGGGCGAATCAAACGTCAGCCCGTAGAGCGCCGGCCGCACTTTTTCCACGTCGAAGGAACCAGCCTTTTCAACCGCCCCTTTCCACAGATAGACCCCAGTATAGGCCCAGAGAATCGGGTCATCGGTGACGCGCATTAGGCCGCCGGGCAAACCGTTGGCCTCGCAGTACTGCTTGAAGCTCTTGACGAAATCCCGGTTTTCCTTGGTGGCAACGGACTGGAAATAGTTCCAAGCTGCTAAGTGGCCGACCAGAAATTCGGTATCCATCGCCCGCAGTTCGTCTTCGGCCACTGAAAAGGCCATGATCGGGCACATCGCCGAAGTCAGCCCCTGATTGGCGAATTCCTTGTAGAAAGGCACGTTGGAATCGCCGTTGATCGTGCTCAAGACCGCGGCTGTACCATCGGCGGCGAAACTCTTGATCTTCTGCACGATGGTCTGGTAATCCTGGTGGTGGAAGGGCGTGTACTCCTCCATGATATTCTCCTCGGGCACTCCTTGGTCGAGGAGATAGGCGCGCAGGATTTTGTTGGCCGTGCGCGGGAATACGTAGTCCGTACCGAGCAGATAGAATTTCTTGTACCCGCCGCCATCCTCGCTCATCAAGTACTGGGCGGCCGGGATCAACTGCTGATTGGGGGTGGCCCCCGTATAGATAATGTTGCGCGAGCACTCTTCGCCCTCGTACTGGACCGGATAGAACAACAGTCCGCTGTTTTCTTCAAAAACCGGCAACACCGACTTGCGCGACACCGAGGTCCAGCAGCCGAAGACGGACGCCACCTCGTGCTCTAGCAACAACTCTTTGGACTTTTCGGCGAACAGGTCCCAGTCGGACGCCGGATCGACGACCACCGGCTCAATTTTGCTGCCCAGCACGCCGCCGTTGGAATTGATTTCCTCGACCGCCATCAACACGGCATCGCGCAGCGATACCTCCGAGATAGCCATCGTCCCGCTGAGCGAATGCAAGACGCCTATCTTGACCGTCTCCTCCGCCTTCGCGCTTGAATGCGCTCCGAGGACAATTAGCCCTAAGGCGACAAATGCAATTGGTCTTCTCATTGAATCCCTCCAAAAATTGTAGTGTTAAATGGCCCGAACGCCCGCGCACTCTGGGCCGATTCCGCTATCCCTTATTGCAAAAAGGATACCAGAACGGCATCCTCAGCAGTCCACAGACGAAGCGGGAGGGAACATTTTTGCTACCATCTCTTTATGTCACAAAGAGATACGCAATTTGTAATTTTGTTTATTTTTCTTACGTAAATGGAATTTTTAGCCGTTTGATCGCTTAGTTTTTTTTGCACTAAAGCGACAAATACGTAATTTTTTAAATTCAAAAATGGACATATATGTCACTTTAGTGCCGCTTTTCGCACCTCATTGCGGGGCAAAATCCATGCTTCGCGGTACTTTGCGGCTAGGACGAACAGCCGAAAAATACAATTATGTGATTTTTTGGGTTTGCTGCCGAAGAGATCAATACTTTCGGCGCAGTGGATTTTCGCCTAGGACTTGGGGCAGCGATACGGCCGTGGCGAGCGCGTGCAAGACTTCCGCTAGATCGCCATTGCTCCGCCCCAAGGCGCGGAGCGCGAGTACGCCGGGACGAGGTTCGGCGAGCGAAACCAATGTTGCCTTGCCAGTCCCACGCGTCCGCTGATCGGTGAGCATCGGCGCTAGGGCACAGCGCAGTTCTTCCTCGATGGCGGAGCGCACGGAGTCGCCGACGACAAAGGCGTTGGCAAATGCCGTATATGGGCCAAAAACCCCAACGCGGTCGGGGGCCTGCTGCTTGGGCTGCAAACGCAAGCGTTCAGCCAGCACCAGTTCGCTTTCCAAGTAGATGGATATATTAGATGTATAAGATCTGTAGTGGAACTGCTCGCCGCGTGCGCCACGGCCGGCGGTGCCTCCGTCGAGCAAGACCAGCGAGGCTCCCGCGCTTAGATGCCAGACCTGCTCCTGCACAAAGGCGCTGTCGGCGTAGGGCACGACCGGGTCGGGCAGCGATACTACGCACGCTCTTGCTTCGATGTGCCCTGTCAGTTCCTGCCGCGCAACCTGACCGTCGGTAGTCTTGTACACTTTGGTAAAGGCCTGGGTGCCCAAAAAGAGCTTGGCCTCCCGACCGCAGCGCACCCGCAACCGGGCGCAATCGCCGGCGACCAAACCACCGCCATAGCTAGAAAGCACCGCAGTGCTGTAATCGGCCTCGACCTTGGGACTGAGGATCTTCAACGGCGCGACGGCCAAGCAGGATGTCAACCGCGACCTTCCCCCGACGCGGTTCACTTCGACGATGGACCACCCCTCGTCCATGCCCATCAGATCGGCGCTAACCAACCCCCATCAACGGGCAGCGCCGTCCCCGTAATCCACTCCGCGTCATCCGAGGCAAAAAACGCCACCGCTCGCCCAATGTCCCGCGGCAAGCCCAAGCGCGGCAAAGGCGTATCCCGCCGACATTGTTCGATGATCTCAGGGGTCAAATAGTCTTGGATCGGCGTCTCGATATAGCCCGGGCACACTGCGTTGACCGTGACGTTGTCCCCGGCTAATTCCAACGCCAGATCGCGCGTCAGATTCACCGCGCCAGCCTTCGTCGGCGCATAGGCCGGACCACCACCGCCGCCAAAGGAGTGAACCGAGGCAATGTTGACGATGCGCCCGGCCGCGGATTTTCGCAGATAGGGCGCGGCAAATTTGGTCGTGAGAAAAATCGAGCGCAGGTTGACGCCCACGACCCGGTCCCAATCCTCAACGGACAACTCTTGGCTATCTCCCGGTATGATGATCCCGGCGTTGTTGACCAGAATATCCACCCCGCCAAAGTGCTCGACGCTGCGGTCGATTAGGTTTTCCACGGCTTTTTCGTCGGCCACATCGGTCTCGACGAACAGTGCCTCGCCGCCTTCCCCGGTAATGACTTCGGCCGTGGGCGGCTGCGGCTCGGTCTCGTGAAACTTGCCGATCTTGGGTGCTTCCTGCCTATCGGCCACTGCGACCTTGGCCCCTTCGCGGGCCAATTCGAGACAAATACCCCGCCCAATCCCCGAACTCCCTCCGGTGACAACGGCAATGCGGTCCTGCAAACGCATGGATTTTCCTCCTGTTTGTCGCACAATCTATAGCGGTTGGAAAGGGGGGACAAATTTGATGTGATAGGCAATTGATTCTAAAATCTGTAGGGGCGAGCGAGCGCTCGTCCCTACTGGCGTAATGTCAGTTATAAATATAGACCGCGAGGAACAGCTACCATGCCTGTGAACCTATTCATTGCGGTACGCAAAAGTCCGCTCTGCGTCATCGCCTGCTATCTATGCCTGTCCTTGGGGCCCGCCTCAGCCGACGACTCCATCCGCGTCCAAATCGAAGCACTCCGCGCCGCCAAGGACAGCCTGCTCAAAAGCGAGGATTCGCCGCTGCTGCCAGCACAGCGCACCCACTTTGAGCGGCTTGCGTATTATCCCATCGATCTCCGCTATCGCGTGCGGGGCGAGCTGCACATCTACGGCCGCCAGCGCATCGTCGAAATCCCCAATACCGACGGCACCACCACCGAGTTGGAGCGATTTGGGCGCTTTGTTGCGGCCTTTGGCGAAAAAGACTTTTGGCTAGAAGTGTACCGCAGCCCGCAAACCGGCGAAGCAGAAGTATTCTTCAAGGATTTGACCAACGGCCACACCACCTATGGGGGCGGGCGCTACGCGCGCCTGACGCGGGAGGACGATGGCATGTACGTCATTGATTTCAATAATGCTTATAACCCATACTGCGCGTATAATCCCGCCTATATTTGCCCGCTACCCCCGCGACAAAACTACCTCGATTTTGCCGTCGAAGCCGGTGAACTCATGGGCGATGCCGTCCCTCCCTGATGCGCGGTGCGCGTTTTTTGCGTATAATTTTCGCCCAGCGCAGCGCACCCTCGCCCCTGCTAACCGCATGAAAGCATTCCTCGAACGCCTCGAACAAGCCGCTGATTTACGCGAAATCCAATCGCTTGTCGATCACATCCTCGACGCAGCGCGGTCCGGCGGCAAACCCGAGGAAAAACGCCGCTTCCTCCGCGACCTGCTCTTCAATCGGGCGCTTTTGTCCCGCTTAGAGACCCCTGCGGCCATCGACGCGCTTTTCGCGGCGACCACACCCGACGAGTGGGAGGCTCTCTTCGGCGATGCGGTCGCCCAAGCGCTGCCGCAGCTAACCGTCGATCTAGTCGATGGCTTGGGCGATCTCGACCACCGCCAATTGCTGCGCCTTTTGCCTCCCGAATCCCCCAAGGCACTCTTGCAGGTGCTTAAACGCCTCAATGCCTATCTAGAAGAATGCGATGTCTCGGTTCGCGGCCTGCGCGGCATGCGCGTCGCCCGCATCATGGCCGACATCTACCGGACGCTTGCCGCCCAGTCGCGGGCCTGGCGGCGGCCAGCGCTGCCGCCCTGCTGCATCGACGGCCAAGCCATCGTCCAGCTCAAAGAAGCCAAGCAAATTGACCAGCTAGCCGCAGCCTACGAGACGCGGATCAACCAGCTCCAGAGCCTTGACTTGCGGCACAGCTTAGCCGCCCTCGACTATGGCCGCACCGCTGCGCCGCGCATGAGCAAAGCGGCCTACGAGCAAGCCTTTTGCATTCAATCGCCCCTGCGCCTAGGCATCTCCAGCGCCAATGCCTCGGACAATCACCTGCGCAGCAAAGAACAAGGCGGCAAAACCCTCAACATCGCCGTCAATCTGCAACAGGGCCAGCAAGAGCACGCCCAACCGCCGCTACAAGTCACCGCGAGGCGGCTGCCCGAGCCCCAACTTATCCTGCGCTCGCGCTCGCGGGGCTTCAGGGCCGACTTTGAGGTGAACAAACACAGCTCGGCCGCGACCGTCAGCGAGCTGTTTTTCGCCTATCGCCGCAGTGGCGACGAAGCCCTGCGGCTGGTCAAACAAGGGCTGGTCCACGCGGGTATCGTCCGGCCAAACTCCACAGACGTCATCCAAGACATCGCCGCCTTTACCGGCGGTGGCGGCTTGGAAATCACCACTAGTAGCACGGTCCTACAAGGATCTGGTTTGGGAACCAGCGGCATCTTGTCCGCCGCCAT
This sequence comes from Candidatus Latescibacterota bacterium, assembly GCA_965233785.1. Classification (GTDB taxonomy): domain Bacteria; phylum Latescibacterota; class UBA2968; order UBA8231; family UBA8231. The sequence continues at coordinate 5,473,259 of OZ247580.1, read as the reverse complement.
TCTCAAAATGCTCTATCACCTCTCCGGCCATCCCTACGCCGCGCCCGAACGCGAGTACCCCGGTCTCTACGACCAAAGTCTCATGCTCGAACAGAGCCTCGGCCTCAACAGCGGTTGGCAGGATGCGCGCGGTGCCAGCGGCGGCCCCTCGGCCATCAAGAATTTCTACGCACCGCCGACCAACGGCCTGCCCGCGCCCGAGCGCACATTCCTCACCGAGGTAGATGAGCGCTTGTTCACCGAGCGAGTCGTGCTCTTCGATACGGGGATATCGCGCTCGGCCACCCGCGGCCTCAACGTCGTCCTCGACGCCTATCTGTCGCGCGATCACCAGCGCTATGGAGCCATCCGCGAGTCGCTGGCCATTCACGACGACATGGTGGCTGCACTGCGTGCAGGTGCATACGCCGATCTCGGGCGGCTAGCCAGCCGCTACTGGCAGTTGCGCTGCATCCTCGACCCCCAGGCCACCAACGAAGCCTTGCAACATCTTTTTGAGAATCCGCAGATTACCGACCTGACCGAGGGCGGGCTGCTCACCGGGGCCGGCGGCGGCGGCTTTGCCCTCCTCATCGCCGCCGAGGGACAAGCAGCCGAGTTGCGCACCAGACTCGACAAGCTGAGCCAACGCGCGGCCTTTACCAACAGCAGCGTGGTCTCCTATCAGCTCAACGCCCAAGGCATCCACCTTGCGTGAGGACGGCAGCCGTGTCCACCAAGAAAGAACACCTGCTCATAGACGGCTACAACCTCATCAAAGCGAGCCAGCTTTTCCAAGATCGCGGCGACACGCTAAAACGGGCACGCAACCGCTTGCAGCAGGCACTCGCCGCTTACTGCCGCCGCGCCGACAAGCACATTACCCTGTACTACGACGGCACCGGCGAATCGCCGAACACGACCAGCACCAGCGGCCCACGCGTCACCATAGAATTCTCGCACTACCCTCAGCAGGCCGACGATCTGATCGCGCAAGCGGTCGCGCAAAAGCACGGAGCCAAGTGGCTGCGGGTCATCAGCTCCGACCGCGCCGTCCAGCGCAGCGCCGCACGCCACAAAATCCGCTCAACCTGTTCTGAGGATTTTCTCGACGAACTCACCGGGCCTGTTCAGGCACCGAGCACGCCCGAGCCGGCGCCCGCCCGCGACGGCACCGAATCCGACCCGTCGCTCGACCCAAGCGAACTAGATCAGTGGGAAGCCGTGTTTCGTAAGAAAGCCGACGAGGCTCCGAGCACGCCCGAACCCGCCCGCGACGGCACCGAATCGCACCCACCCCTCAACCCCAGCGAATTAGACCGCTGGGAAGCCTTGTTCCGCAAGGGAACCGACCGCTAAGGCAGCGGCAACGCAAGATCGCGCAGCACGGCCAAGCTGTGCTTTCCTTGGGTATTGCCCGCCCGCGCCAAGGCTTCAAGGTGCACCTTTAGGAACCCAGCATCAACTGGCGTATCCACATCGTACCAAGGCGGCAACAGGCCGAGGGTCTGCGCTCCCAAGCGCACTAGCGTTTGCTCCAGTACCATCTCAGTGCTCCAAGCCACGTCTTGGAATATCCGGCTTGCCCCTCTGCGCCGGCCGACCAAGTAGTAGCCGCCGTCCGTGCTCGGGCCTAAGACCACTTCCTTCTCGCGCAAGAGTGCCAGTCCCTCGTCGATGTACGCGGTCGGCAGAGAAGGGCTGTCCGAGCCGACGAGGACCACCCGCTCGGCCCCCCGCGCAAAAGCCCACTGCATCAGGCCCTCCATCCGCTGCCCCAAATCGCCTTCGGGCTGCGGCACGTACTCGAAGGTGCCGATCGGGGCCAGCAGACTGTACAGGGCGTCTTCGGCATGGGCCGGAGCAAAGGCCACGACCTTGGCGGCGGCCTCTGTCGCGTGCAGTACAGTGGCGCAATCGAGCAGCATGGCCTCGTACAGACGCGCAGCCTCAGCGGCACTCAAATGGCTCTGGAGTCGGGTTTTGACCGCTCCAGGAGTTGGTTCTTTGGCAAAGAGCACGGCGCAGGTGGACATTCGCTCCTCCCTATTGTCTATCGTCGGCAGAGCGCGTACTTTTTGCAATATAATTCGCGGCAACCTTTCACAAAATCAATCGAGGAGCTCATGGCCCAAGTCAATATCGTCCGCCACAACCCCATCGCCATCTTTTCCAACCCCACCGAAGTAATCGTCACCGATGACAACGGCCACGTCGTACGCCTAGTCGAGCCTTCGGGCAACGTCGGCACGCAATACGCCAACGACGTCGGCTCGGAATGGTTCGGCACCATCGAAAACCTCAACAAGGGACTCGAAATTTGCGGCGTCCATTGGTCTGACGTGTACAAAACCGACGTCCTGTGGACCACCCCCTCTGCGGACCGCGACGAGTGCGACCAGCGCAAAAACGACTTCAACGCCTGCTACGGAGCCATGATCGCCGCGGTCACCGGCGGCCCCCTGCGCTCCAACCGCATGGCCCGCTTCACCCATCTGGAAGGCTTCCCAGACCCAGCGGCCCTCTTCGAGGTCCAGATCAAAGCCTGCGCTGGCGAGACCGTCTCCATCAGCGGAGGCACAATCGACTACGGCACTTGGGTCGATCACCAGCCCTCGGGTGCCTCGATCATGCACCAGCGCGACGGCGAAATGATCACCACGCTCGGCTCCGACCTAGCCGAAGAAATGCGCTTCGTCCTCGAAGAGCAATACGCCAAGCCCTTTGCCGAGCAAGGCGTTGACTTCAAAAAGCAGACCGTATTCATGGAAATCCTCGTGGCCGTGGACGACGCGCCAGACAAAACTTGGCAGCGCATCGAGACCACCCGCCAGGTCTTTGCAGAGTACTACGGCGACGACCGCCCCGCCGGCCTGATTTACCCGGTGTCGCGGATCCCCAACCTCGACGGCATCGTCGAGCCGCAGCCGCGCGTGGTCTCCGGCGAAGTCGAGATCGTGCGCTCGGGGCAGATCGAGGATGGCTTTTCGACCTGGGCGGGCTTGCGCCACCACGGCGTGCGCGAAGTCCACGTCTCAGCCGTCGGCGGCAGCGACGCCGGCCAACAGCTCGACACGCTCGACACTCGGATTAAGGAAGCCGGCGGCGCGGGCCTCAAAGAGGACGGCGTCTTCAACAACGCCTACATCGTCGCCGGGGCCGACTCCACGCAAAATCGCGCGGGCTTGGTCGCCTTCAACGAGTCCTTCAGCGCGTACTACGCCGGCACCGCACCGGCTGGCCGCACCGCCCAGTTTATCGGCGGCATCCAGCAGCAAGGCCATCAGAGCGGCATCTCCACCCGTGCAATCTTCGCCGAGTAGTCCCGTGATCAGCGCCGCCAAGATCATCGCCGCCCTCGAACGGCACGGCATTACGCACGTATTAGGAGTCCCAGACAACGGCTCGTGCGTCCTGTACGAGCGCCTGTGGGACCACGACACCATCGAAGTGATCCTCACCAGCCGCGAGGGCGAGGCCTATGGCTTGGCCTCCGGCCTGTATTTGGGCGGTGCCCAGCCGCTCGTGTTGATCCAGAACACGGGCTTTTTGGAGGCCGGCGACGCCTTGCGCGGCACGGCCTACAACATGGGTATTCCCCTCGTCATGCTCGTCGGCTACCGAGGCTACGCAACTATGACCCCAGATGCCCCCCGAGTCGATACAGCCGCCACCTTCTTCGAACCAACTCTCAAGGCTTGGAACATCCCCTACACCGCCATGCACACAGACGACGACTGCGACCAAATTGACGCTGCGTTCGCCAAGGCCCAAGAGACCTCGCTGCCAACCGCTGTGCTGCTGGTCGCGGAGACTGCGTGATATGCTCGACAAATACACCTGCCTCGAAAAACTGGCCGCCAGACGCACGGACGAGGTCGTAGTCACCACCATGAGCGTGGCCATGCCCTGGGCCGCGCACTCCGACGGCCCGCTCGACTTTGCCCACGTCGAAAGCGCCATGGGCCACGCCGCCGACTTTGCGCTGGGCTTGGCCATTGCCCAACCCGAGCGCCGGGTCTTGTGCATCAACGGCGACGGCAGCACCCTCATGTCGCTGGGCGTCCTCGTCACCTTGGCCCAGCGCCCGGCCCCCAATCTAACCCTCGTCATCACTGAAAACGGCACGTACGAAGTAACCGGCAGTCAGCCCGTGCCCGGGGCCGCCTTTATCGACTACGAGCAAATCTGCCGTGGGGCCGGCCTTCAGCGCGTCTATACCATCGACACCGACGACGACTTTGACGCCAAGCTCGACCAGCATTTTGCCGAAGAAGGCCCGGTCGTCTTTATCTGGAAAATCGCCCCGGCCACCGAGCCGGTGCCCAAACCGGCCCTGCCGATCGGCGAGCGCGCCCAGCGCCTGCGTACCGCCCTAGTCGGCGAAGGATAGAGGTACCCACCGTGCAACTACCGCAAATGGCCCCGGTCAAGCAGCACTTTGCCAGCGACTCGCTGGCCGACGTAGCCGGCGAAGTCCGCCGCCAGCTAGCACGCGCCGGTCTGGCCGACGCCATCGCCTCCGGTGCGCGAATCGCCGTTACGGGCGGCAGCCGTGGCATCGCCAATATCCAGCTTATCACCCGCACCGTCATCGACTGCGTCAAAGAGGCCGGTGGCAAGCCCTTCCTGTTGCCAGCTATGGGCAGTCACGGCGGTGCCACGGCCGAAGGCCAAAAGCAAGTGCTGGCCAGCTACGGTCTCGACGCCGAAAGCATGGGTTGCCCAGTCGAGGCAACCATGGACGTCGTCGAGGTCGGCCAACTCGACGACGGCACCCCGGTGCTGCTCAACCGGCTCGCCACCGAAGCCGATGGCGTGGTGCTCATCAATCGCGTCAAGCCGCACACCTCCTTTCGCGGGACCTTTGAAAGCGGCCTGATGAAGATGATGACCATTGGCCTAGGCAGCCACAAAGGCGCGACCATCGCCCACGCCGGGGGGGCCGAGAGTCTCGCCCGCCTGATTCCGGCTTGGGGCCACTGCATCCTCGACCAAGCGCCGATCCTCATGGGGTTGGCCATCGTCGAAAACGCCTATGAAGAGACCCTCCGCGTCGAAGCTCTGCAACCTGGGCAGTTCCCAAGCCGCGAGCCGCAGCTTTTGGAGGAAGCGCGGCGCACCATGCCCCGCCTCTTAGTCCAAGGCATCGACCTGCTGATCATCGATCAAATCGGCAAGAATATCTCGGGCACGGGCATGGATACCAACGTCGTCGGCCGCATGCTCCTGCCCGGCGTCAAAGAGCCGGAATCCCCGGGCACGGCCCGCATCGTAGTGCTCGACCTGACCGACGAAACCCACGGCAATGCCAACGGCGTCGGCCTCGCCGACATCATCACCCGCCGCCTGTACGAGCGCATCGACTTCAAGGCTACCTACGCCAACGTCTTCACCACCACCTTCCTCAATCGCGCGTACATCCCCGTCGTCATGGCAACCGACCGCGAGGCTATTGAAGCCGCGCTCTCGGTGCAAAACCTCGCCCACCCCGAACAGGCGCGCGTCGTCCGCATCAAAAACACCCTCGACATCGGCCACATCCAACTATCCGCCAGCCTGCTGCGGGAGTTCGGCGACCATCCCGACCTAGAGCAAACCGGCGCACTGGCTGAGACGGATTTTGACAGCGTGGGGCGATTGCGCTAAGCCGTAGCCAGCCCTACAATTCCCGTTGGTACCGCCTTCATTGAAAACAGATACAAGATGAGGGATTAATAATTGACACAGATCTTTGAATGGGATGAGAACAAAGCCTTGGAAAATCACAGAAAACACGGTGTCGATTTTGAAGAGGCAAAAACAGTTTTTAACGATCCTCTTGCGATCACGATTTATGATCCAGATCACTCTGTAAACGAAGATCGCTTTATAGATTTGGGATGCTCCTCAAGAGGGAGAATTTTGGTCGTGGTTTATACGGAGCGGAACGAAACCATTCGTTTAATCAGCAGCAGGTTGACAACGAGAAGGGAGCGATTGGATTATGAAAAGCGATGAACAAAAAGGAAAAGACGAAATGAGAGCAGAGTACGACTTTTCCGATGGTGTGCGTGGGAAGCACTATAGAGCGTATCGTCAGGGGCATTTAGTAAAAGTAGAAAAACGAGATGGATCAACCGAAGTTCTCTACTTTGCACTCGAAGAGGGTTCCGTTATGCTCGACCCAGATGTAAGACAACATTTTCCTGATTCTGAATCTGTGAATGAAGCACTTAGGTCGTTAATTGAACGTTTATGAGGCAATTTTCACTGCAACTCAAAATGAATTACGCCTAAGTTTTATGCAATAATTTCTCTTCCGACATTTTGGATTGAGCTTATATTGGAAGTGCTCGGGTTATAGACCCATTGATTGTCAAACACCTCTTGTAATTTTTTGCTTAAGAACAGGTTACCTATAGATAAAGAATAAAAACGATTCTTATTTTTTTGGGCAGTCGATATTTTTTCATAAAGCGATTCAGACAAAGAATCCATAATGAAATCTGAAATTATAAGAAGATCAGACTGTTTATACTTTTTCTTAGACATCATCTCAAGAGCATATTCAAATGCAGGACTTGAATCCGTCCCACCATGAAAAGAGCGTTGTAAAAACTCAATTGCTTTTACAATACCAATTTTTCCCGATAAATCTAATGTTTCTATACTGGTTGAAAAATTAATTAAAAGGCAATCTCGCTTTTGCGATACTGCACGAGTGGCTATGAATAAGGTGACGGCCTTAGCTAGGGTTTCAGGTGAGCCTTGCATAGAGCTGCTGGTATCAACACAAATTATCATCGGCCCCAATTTTTCTTCCTCTTCGACCTCAATCACGCATTCTTCTTCAATTTCATGGGAATTTTTTTGTGTTCCTTCCATTTCAAAACACATTAGGCGACCTTCCACAAATTTCATGTCAAATAATGTGGCGGTCTCGTCATCAGACAGTAAAGCGATTTCTTGAGGTATTGCGTGTTCAATATCTTTGCCCAAGTAAACTCCTACTATTTCTTCCTTTGAGTTTATGTCTGGCACGTATTCTATAACGGTCAATGTATTTTTAACGAGCTCTTGGCGTCTTGTCTTTTCGGCGTGGCGAAGACGACCCAGCATATCACATAATTCCTTCACTCCTTTATCTTTTGAAATATATTCAGCCCATTTCTTTAATTGCTCAATGTTTGATAACGATAGATTCCCTTTTGATAAATCGAATAATAGGCCCGGTTCTATAGATAAATCGTCCAATGCCTCTGCAAGCAACTGAAGATTTTTTAACCACTCTTCTAGCCTATTCAATAATTTTTGCCTAAGTCTTTGGATTGCCTCTATTTCCCATTTAGCAATTTGCTCGTCTAGTAATTTTCTCCATTGCTGCAATAAGAGTTTCCGACAGATAACTTGATCTTCGTGTATTTCTTTTAAATCGTGTTTTTTACTCTCTTGATTTTTTGAATTATCTTTTTTAACACGAGCTTGAATCCTAGCTTGATATTCCCGATTTTCCTTGAGTTTTTGGACTTCTGATAACCAGTAATCTTCGCCAATTGTTGAGCTTGTTTGCTTCGACAATGCTCGGAAATGCTGAAAATCTCTCTCTAACTGATCTATTGTCGCGATATTTTTTATCTCTAATTCGTCCTCCGAATTCTGCAAAGCTGTCTGACTTTCTTTAAATGGATTATTTCGCATTAACCATTTGTCAATATTAATCTGTTCCTTTTCAATCTCTGACGACAACTGTTCTCTGACACTTATTTTTTTTGTGACAGAAAATTCTTGATAAAGATTACTCAGAATTTCTTGTATGCGGTCGGCCCTTTTGCGGAACAAGGCTTCCCAGTGGTCTAATTCGTCTGGGTCGAGAGATGGGCGGGCTTCCGTGCCGTCGCGGTCAGTCGCGGTCGGTGCCTCGTCGGCTTCCTTGCGGAACAAGGCTTCCCACTGATCTAATTCGCTTGGATCGAGTGACGGGTTGGATTCGGTGCCGTCGCGGGCGGACGCAGGCGCAGGCGTGCTCGGTGCCTCGTCGGCTTCCTTGCGGAACAAGGCTTCCCACTGATCGAGGTCGTCTGGGTCGAGAGGCGGGTCGTTCTTAATTGATTTCTCATTCATAATCAATCTATTAACTTTTTTAAGCGATTACAGTCCTGACGTCTCAATTTCGCACCCTGTAACTGATCCTCTATACTTTCCAAAGCAATGTTACGTATATTTTCAGAAACAAATGGTGTCTCTAGTTCTTTCTTAAGTTGAGCCAATCCAGTTTCTATTATTTTTGTTATATTCTCAATTTCTATATTTAATTTCAACACTGCTTCCTTCAACGATTCAATGAGTCTTTGATTGACATCTGATTTTTTAGCTCCTTTATGAAACAGTATTTCAGGAGAGAAGTCTTTTACTTGCTGCCAGTACTCACGCCTCTGGAGATAACTTCCTTCCACATCTTCACCTTGTTTGTGTATTTCTATTAAACAAGTTCCCTGAGATTCAAAGCTACACTTTATCCAATTTAATTTATTTCCTTGCTCATCTAGTGGGTGAAATTTATCCTGACTGTTCATCTTGTTTACTAAAATATAAAAGGTTTTTTCAATAAGATGAAGATCGGTATGAAACCTGGTACCAGTCATAAGACTATAGTGTCTGGTACATTTGAAATATTCATTACCATCGTTAAGGACTTCAGCCTGATAAACATCTTCACTATGGTAAAGCTCTTTTTTAATTTCCTTCTCTAATTCATCTTTTTTATGATCAATTCTATGAAGGCTGACACCCGTTTCAAAACCGCAGTTTCTCACATCATCCTCGACTATTTTTACGACCTCTGCATAATTATCTTTCGTTGTCCACAAACAATGGCGTAGCAATAAAGTATCGACTAAATTCGTTTCTTTTCGTCCAGAGAAAAATGCTGCGGCTTTCAGTAAAATTGCTGCCTTTTGCCAGCGACGATCTGAAACATATACATCAAGTTCTTCTCCTTTTTCTGCAAAGGATAGTCGAATATCATGTATAATGTTTAAGGTTTCTTCTGAAAGTTTAACTTCATGAATCTCCTTACTCCACTTCTCCCATTCCTCATGTTTTATTTTCAAGTCAATAGGAAGTTCTAACGCGGCACTAGTCGGCTGGGATCTTAGCAAAGATTCAAAATTTGCCTTTTCTTTCATCGGCGAAACATCCAACCTAACGAGAAAGCGGTCATATAATGCTTCCAGTCCTTGCCCTGGAGGAGGTGTTTCATTTGATGCCGCAATCAGTGCCTTTAACGGAGCAGATTCTACCTCCGTACCATTGCGAAATGACTTTTCGTTTATAATTGTTAGGAGCGTATTCAGAATAGAAGGACTCGATTTCCAAATTTCGTCTAAAAAAGCGAAGTCAGACTGAGGCAGAAACCCCTCGGTCTTTCGGACGAAATTATCTTTTTTGAGTTCCGTAATCGAGACAGGGCCAAACACTTCCTCTGGAGTACTGAAACGATGCATCAAATATTCAAAATAACTATTTGTTTTAAAAGCATGGGACAAACGACGAGCTATCAGGCTCTTTGCTGTTCCAGGTGGACCAAATAAGAATATATTTTGACCTGATAAGGCAGCTAAAAACGAAACTGCGATTGTTTCCTCTCTTTCATGGATTTCTTTATTCAAAATTTCAACAATTTTTGTTATTCTCTTTTTCACTTTTTATTATCTTTCCTGATTAGCAGCTTCTCACGCTGTCAATGAAAATCCCGTCCTCTATAGCTCCCTCCGGTGGCACTGGAAGGTATCACGATACATTCGCAGCCCAAATCGTCAGCATGAGCTCGGACTCGCCGATCAGGCGATACTCAGGCAACCTACCAGACAGCCGCTCGCTGTTTTCCATGATGACGCGCACACCTTCTCCGCGTTTGTCCATCATAGTTCGGCGATCCGTCGTCAGCCATGCCTCATCAGGCGGAACCGGACATTTAGCTAGCAAGCTGGTGATGATTTCATTTCGTGCCGATTGCAGGTAGGCCAGATCCTCAACCGTCATCGAATTGGGGAGTGAGCCCGGAGAATACAACTCTAAACGGTCGCTGAACAGCCGCAACCGGATTTTTGAGCCGTGAATGGAATAATCCCGGTGGGCGACCGCGTTGACCATCGCTTCAAAGACCGCCGCCATATCAAACTGCGGTCGGTCCAGACGCCCCATATACTTAAAGGCCGCTACCTTCATGTTTTTGGCCACGAAACGACAGGCCTCCACAACCTGAACATCGAGCGGACCAGTAATATCGGCAGCGTCAAGTTGATAGGGATAGGTACCCTGGTCGGAGCGAATATCGACTCCCCGATAAAAAACCGCCTGTATATAAGCATTAGGTAGCCATTGTCGGGGGTCCTGGGAGGCCATCAATACGCCAGCCACCGTCGGCCTCAGCGTCCCCTCATCATCCGTGCGTGCCATGTGAAGCTTGGACAGGAAGTTCTCTCGCTCGTCCCGGGATCGAGGAGTCATAAATCGCTCCCAAAGGACTGACTGCAAGTCGCCCAAGCCGACGAGGGGAACGATTTGCTCGTCGAAGCGGATGATGCGGGCCTGACTGCGCTGCTGGAACAATCGAGCAAGGTAGTCGGATGACATGACGCGCTTGGCACTACCAACTCGGTACAGAAAACCGCTAGGGCTGCGATGGACGAAAAGACTGCGGGGCACATCAATTTTGATAACGGCCACATCTTCGCCGGTGGCCGCTGGCAGTCGCAGCGAGTCAATAATGGGAGCTATGGGCGGATCGATAACATCGTGGCAAAGCTGGTGGACGAAACGCTCTACCAAGTCGAGATACTGTTGTGGAATCCCCACAATCTCGCGGGGTTTGTCGTGTACACCAAGCACCAGCACCCCGCCGTGGCTGTTGGCAAAGGACGCTAGCTCATCGGCGAGATCGTCTCGCCTCGGACCGCGAATTTTGCGGCCGGCAAAGCGCACCTCCTTCAGTTCGAGGAAGCTGCTTTCGCCGAGGTGAATTTTCTCCAGCAGTTCTTTGCGTGTTGCAAACATCTCAGCTCGCTCGCCTCTCTACAACTCCTTGCGGTAGCGTCGCGCCGGGATTTTTAACTGGTCGCGGTATTTGGCCACCGTGCGCCGCGCAATTTTCAAGCCGCCCTTGCTCAGCTCCTCGACAATCTGTTGGTCCGAAAGCGGCTGGACCTTGTCCTCATCGGCGACGAGCTGCGAAATTTTCTCCTTCACCGAGCGCACGGACACATCTTCGCCTTCGTCCGTAATGAGCTTGTTGCCGAAGAAGTACTTCAGTTCAAAGACCCCGTGTGGCGTCTGCATGTACTTGCCATTGCTGACGCGGCTAATCGTCGATACGCTCATTCCCACGGCGTCAGCCACATCTTGTAAGACCAAGGGCCGCAGCCGCGATGGCCCCTCCTCGAAAAAGGGCAACTGCGCCTGCAACAGGTAATTGGCCACCTTGAGCATGGTCGTGCGGCGCTGGTGGATGGCGTTGATGAGCCAGCGGGCGTCGTTGAGATTCTTGGCCACGTAGTCCTTGACCACACCGTCGCCACGGGAATCGTTGAGCAGATGCTGGTAATCAGAATTGATCTTTAAGGACGGCATGGACCCGTCGGCCAGCCACACCTGCCACTCCTCGCCAATTTTTTCGATGACCAAGTCCGGCGTGATGTACGCGGCTTCGCTATCCAGCGTCAAGAGATTGTCGTAGTCACTGCTGGCCAACAGCCCCGGATGCGGCTGCAAGCGCTCGATGACCTGCAAAGCCTCTTTGAGCTTCTCGTTGGAGATGTCCAAGGCACCGGTGATGTGCTGAAAACGCCGCCACGTCAGGTCCTCTAGGTGGTCGCGCACCACCTGCAAGGATAGGGCGCCGAGCGGACCGTCGCGCTGGCTCAACTGGATCATCAGACACTCGCGCAAATCGCGCGCGCCGACTCCAGGCGGGTCAAAAGACTGAATGACGCGCAGTACTTTTTCGACCGCAGCCACTTCCACTTGTAGATCATCGGCAATTTCGGCGAGCGAGCAACCGACATAACCGCGCTCGTCGATATTGCCGATGATGTACTCGGCGATGGCACGCGCTTCCGGTGCCAAACCGCCCATCTCGCCTAGCTGACGGTACAGATGCTCTAAGAGGGGTGGCATGGCGGTGATGCGGTTTTCCTGTGGCTCGCGGGTGGCCTCCCAATTGGGATCGTATTCCGTGCGCTCGCTATTGTACGCGCCTGCGTCGAACTGGTCGCCCAACAGCGCGTCCCAATCAACCTCCTCCATGTCCGCGGGCAGATCCTCTTCTGCCTTGAGCCCCTCTTCCTGCTCGCGCAGATCCTCCTCTTCCCCTTCCTCGCGCAGTTCGACGACCTCTTCGAGCAAGGGGTTGAGTTCGAGTTGATGATTGACCTCCTGCGCCAAATCCAAGTTGGACATCTGTAACAGCCGCAGCGATTGGATGAGCTGCGGTGCCATCCTTTGCTGGAAGCGCACGCCGGTATTTTGCTCGGGACGAAGCATTATAAATTACTGTAAATTAATTACTTAATAAAAATTACCTATATTGCTATTAGCTGTACAAACAAGCCCGTGCAGCGCGAAAAGTCAAGGTGCAAACGCGCCTACCTATCGACTCGCTAACTAAAGCGCTCGCCGAGGTAGATGCGCCGCACCTGCTCGTTGGCAATTAACTCTTCGGCTGTGCCCGCCGTTAAAATTTTGCCATCCACCAAGATGTAAGCGCGTGCGGCGATTTCCAAGGTTTCGCGCACGTTGTGATCGGTAATCAGTACGCCTAAGCCTCGGTTTCTTAGCTCGGCGATGATGTTTTGGATGTCTTCGACCGTGCGCGGATCAATACCGGCAAAAGGCTCGTCGAGGAGCATGTAGTGCGGCTCGCAGGCCAAGGCCCGCGCGATCTCGACCCGGCGCGTCTCGCCGCCCGAAAGCGTGTCGGCGCGCTGATTGGCGCGTTCTAGCAAGTCCAACTCAGTTAGCAGTTGCCGTTGGCGGTCGGCGATGCGCGCCTTGTTGACCCTGCGCGCTTCCAAGACGGCGCGAATGTTGTCGGCCACGCTCAACTTGCGAAAAATGGAGGTCTCCTGCGGCAGGTAGCCAATGCCCATCTGTGCGCGGCGATACATCGGCAGCCCGGTGATATCCGCATCGTTGAGCAAGATGCGGCCCCCGTCCGGCGCGGCAAAGCCGACGATGCTGTGAAAGGTCGTGGTCTTGCCCGCGCCATTGGGCCCCAACAGGCCGACGACCTCCCCGGGCTCGACGCGGATGCTGACCTCGTCAACGACCGCCCGGCCCCCGTAGCGCTTGCTCAATGCATGCGTTTCCAATGCCACCTTACGGCTCCTCTGCAGGCGGATAGTAACGGCCCTCGATCTCCGGCCCGACCCGCACCTCGGCCAGCGAGCCTTCGGCAAAGCGGATATCCAACTCTTCGCCGCTGACCTCGTTGACGGCAACCTCTTCGTCCTCTTCAAGCCGCGTGACCAACTCGGCCGCGCCCTTTACCAAGGCGCGATGCAGCCCCGCCGCATCAAAGTACAGGGTCATCTGCTGCCCGCGAAAGCGATTGATCTCTTCGTTTTCGGCCCGGCGATGCGTCACGTCGGCTGCGGCACTCACTTCGACCCGCTCCAAGTCCCCGTCGGCCATAAAGACTTGCCCGCCCCGCCCCTCGATCCAGCTACGGCGGTCGCCCACCTCAATTTGGCCGCTCACTTGGCCGGGTATGGCGATCCACTCGACTTGGTTATCCGCCAATGCGACGACCATGGAATCGGCCATCAAGCGGCTGTGGTAATCGCGCTCGTCGTCCCGTTCTTCCAACACCACGCCCTCGGCCACCAGCACCCGCGCTGAATCCGCTTCGTATGCACCGCGCTCGGCCGCAACCTCCAGCCCTTCGGCGCGCAGGGCAAAACCGCCGGTTCCGGCCAACCGGCCCCGCACGAGATCGAACCGCAGCACCGGGGCGGTGAGCACGAGTTTGCGCTGGCGCAACGAGGGTGCGCCTCGCAACCAGCCAGCCTCTTGCTCTAAGTCAAAAAAGAGCGAATCACCGGCGAGCGAGCCATCTAGCTCGGGTGCCTTTAGCCCGATCGCGCCCTCGGCATGGACTTGGCCATCGCGCGTATAGCGGAGGGTTTGGGCCGTCAGCGCACGCGCTCCGGCGCGCAAGACCACCCCACCCTGCGCCGTCAGTTCCCGCTCGGAACGCGAATACGCCAATTGGTGCGCCTCGATCTGACGCTCGCCCTGCACAAAGGTCGCTGGCTCCCCGCGGGCCTGCAATAATGCTGAGTTGCGATCTTCCTCTACTTCTGTAGCTCGCAGCTCGGCCTCTTCTTCTCGATAGCGCACCGCGCCTCGTGCCACTAGCCGCTGCTTTTCCGCATCCACCGCAACTTCGTCGGCCGCAAACTGCGCCAGCGAGTCGGCTCCTTCGACCCCGCCGCTGATGTCAAAGCGGCGGGCCTCGGGGCGGAACGTGGCGCGCGGTCCGGTCAATTTCACGCCGTCGTAGCGCACCTCGACGCTGTCGTAGGCGATCTCTTGCACCCCTTCGACGCGGCGACTTTCCTCGCGCTGGGCGCACACTTCTACCATTGCTCCGTCCCGGCCGCGCCAAAGCCCCTCAACGGCTTCCAAGGACCACGCATCCACGGCAAAATTGCTCGTGAGATTGCGGCCCCACTCCCGTCCCTCGCGAACCTCCACTCGCAGCGCACCCGGAATGCGCAATTGCTCGTGCGCACTTTCCCACAACAGGGTATCGGCCTGCACCTCTAGGCTGTCCCCAGCGTGCAAAACCACGCCGCCAGCTACGCCAAAGCGATCCCGCTTGTGCTCTAGCACCAAGCGCTCGGCTCTCAGCGTCGAAACGGCCTCGTCCCCGCGGAACGCAACCTCTACGCCGCCGGTGGCGATGACCTGCTCTGACTTGGAAAATTCGCGCAAATAAGCGGCGCGGATCTCGATGCGGTAGCCGGGGCGTCCCAGCTCGATGTGCGCGTCCCATGCTTCCCCATCGACCTCGGGGATTTGCAACGGCTCTTCGGGCACTTCTCCCGCGCCACAGGACCAAAGCACAGCCCCGCAGCACCCGGCGCGAAAAAGCCGCGCTCCCCCCGGGAAAGCGCGGCCCATTGAGACGATTGTACCACCCACCCAACTAGGAGGCCGCCGCCTGCCCCTCCTCATGGCTTGCGATTTCCTGTTGGTAGGCCAGCGCGGCCTCGACAAACCCGGCAAACAGGGGTGAAGGATTGTCCATCCGCGACTTAAATTCGGGATGGGCTTGGGTGGCGATGAAGAAGCGGTGGTCCGGCAACTCGATGAATTCCATCAAGCGGGTGCCATCTACGCGGCGGTGATACCCCGAAAAGACCAGCCCCTCCTCTTCGAGCAGTTCGACGAAGCGAGGCGAGACCTCGTAGCGATGGCGGTGGCGCTCTAGGGCGACTTTGTCGCGCTCCAGCATGACCAAGCCAACGCGGAACGCTTGGTCGGGATTGGCCAGCAGTTGTTCGATGCGGCGGGCATCTTCGTCGAGGCGGCCCGACGCTTCGTAAATCTGGAGGACGCGGCTGTCGCTTTTGAACACCGCGGCATACGCACCCAAGCGCATGCTGCCACCGTAGCGGTTTTCTTCTAGCGCACTCTTTTGCTCGGCGTCTTGGACGCAGATGACCTGCCACTCGGAATCCGCGTCGAACTCCTCGGAAGTGGCCTCGGCAATCCCGGCGACATGGCGGGCGTATTCGATCACGGCGAGTTGCAATCCATAGCACAGGCCCAAGTAGGGAATGTTGTGCTCGCGGGCGTAGCCAATGGCCGCAATCACGCCTTCGGCCCCTCCCGCGCCAAAGGCCCCAGGGACGATAATGCCGTCGAAGGCGTCGAGCTCTGCCAGTTCCATTTCGCCGCGCTCAAACTGATGGCCGTCAATCCAAGTGATCTCGACCCGCGCATCCGACGCCACGCCGGCGTGGATCAGCGATTGGTTGACCGAGATGTACGAGTCCGTGAGCTGAAAGTCGCCCGTGGCCACGTATTTGCCGACCATGGCCACGCGGACGCACTGGCGCGGATGCCGACTGCGCTTGACCAATTCCAGCCAAGGCCGCCAGTCTGGAGTATTCTTGGGCGTGCAGCCGACCCGGCTGAGGATCTTCTCGCCGAGCCTCTCTTTTTCCAAAACCAGCGGGATATTGTAGATCGTCTCCGAGTCCGGGGCCGAAATGATGTGGTCGTAGGGCACATTGGCCCCGATCTGGATCTTTTTCTTGCGCACCTCGTCGGTGGCGGTCTCGGCGCGACAGACGATGAAGTCGGGAAAAATGCCGTGCTCGCTGAGCATGCGAATGGCCTGCTGCGTGGGCTTGGTCTTCATTTCGCCGACGTGTGGAGGTATGGGCAGATAGGTGATTAGCAGGTGTGCAAAGTGCTCCTCGCCCAAATCGCGCTCCAAGGTCTTTACGGCAAAGAGGAACGGCTCGTTTTCGTAGTCGCCGACGATGCCGCCGATCTCGACCAGCACGATGTCGTAGCCTTCGCCCGCGGCCTGCAAGCGGCGCGTGATCTCGTCCGTAATGTGCGGAATCGGTTGCACGGTCTCGCCGAGGTACTCGCCGCGGCGCTCGCGCTCGATGACCGTGTGGTAAATCTGCCCGGTGGTCAGGTTGTTGGAGCGCGGCAGATCCAACCCCAAGAAGCGCTCGTAATTGCCCAAATCCTGATCGATTTCGCCGCCATCGTCCGTCACCCACACCTCGCCGTGCTCGGTGGGCCGCATGGTGCCGGCGTCGTAGTTGATGTATGGATCGATCTTGACGGCGGTAGTGCTGTAGCCGTATTGCTGCAGAATCCTGCCGATGGAAGCGGTCGTCAAGCCCTTGCCCACGCCGCTTATCACACCGCCAGTTACGACGACGTATTTGGGGCCTTTGTATTCTGTGGCCACGTTGTGCGCTCCTTCGAACTGCCCAAACAAAGAAGCGGCGACAGTGCCCTGCCTCCGCTTCTCAATAGTCAATCGATGATTCTCGGAACTTTGAAGTAATCCTCTTGGCGCTGCGGGGCCGCGGCGACGATTTCGGCGGCGGGAAAGGACGCGGCCTCGTCGCAGCGAAACGCGTTGGCGAGGGGCAGCACGTGGGACGTTGGCTCTACGCCGGTGGTGTCTAGCTCGTTGAGCGTGTCCATGTAGCGCAAGATGCGGTTGAGTTGGCCGACCAACCTTTCTTCCTCGGCGGGCGAAAAGCGCAACCGCGCTAACTCGGCGACCCCGTGGACCTCTTCTATCGTAACCGCCATAGGTGAACTTTGAACTTAAAATAAAAAAGACGGGGCAGGCTGCGCCGACCCCTTCCACGTCGCAAAACAGTGTTAAATATCACGCATCGCCAAAAGCAACGCAAGGGCTTGTAGCGGGGCATTTCAATGCCTATACTTTGCCGCATGACAAGCAAACGACGCTCATCCCGCAAAGTCCCATGACGCGCAAGGCATTTACCATTGAAGAGGCCAACGCCAAGCTGCCTCAGCTAGAAGACGCGCTCCAGCGCATAGAGGTCAAGAAGGGGGCTGTCCGCTACCACGACCAGCAGTTGCAAATTCTCGACGCGCTCTGGGGCCAAGCGGTCACCCGCAGCACCAATCCCGACCGCGACGCCTTCGACCAGCACCGTCGCCGCATCAACGACCTAATCATCGACATCAAGCGCATCGTTGCCGAGGAAATTATCTCCGCAGGCGTCCGCTTCCCGGTCGGTGGCCTCGAACGCGGCCTCCTCGACTTCCCCACCACCTACCAAGGTCGCTGGGTGCTGTTGTGCTGGCAGCGCGGCGAACCCCAAGTCGCCTATTGGCACGAACTGAACGCCGGGTACGCTGGTCGCCAGGAGATCACCGCCGAACACATCATCGCCATGGGCAAGGAAGACGATCCAGCCACGGTCGATGACTCGGCACTGGACTTTTGAGCGCGGCAATTGCCTTGACAGCGTTTCTCGTTTTTGAGTACTTAAAATGAATGGCTTTCCCCTGAGCCATTACCCGCTCCTCTAGCATCGCCCGCACCTCACCCTCTCCCCAGCGGAGCGCCCCTCCCCAGCGCCCGGCAGGAGCTAGACCGTGCGCCTCAATCAACTTGAGATTTTCGGTTTTAAGTCCTTCGCCCAAAAGATCGTCATTCCCTTTGAACCGGGCATTACGGCCATAGTCGGCCCCAACGGCTGCGGCAAGTCCAACGTGGTGGAGGCCATCCGCTGGGTCTTGGGCGAACAGCGCGCCGGCTCTTTCCGCAGCCAGCGCATGGAGGACGTGATCTTTGCCGGCACTCGCCAGCGCAAGGCCCTCGGCATGGCCGAAGTCGCGCTGTCGATTGAAAACCGCGATAGTGCGCTGCCCGTCGAATTCGCCGAGGTCGTGCTGACCCGGCGTCTTTTCCGCTCCGGCGAAAGCGATTACCTGCTCAACAAAATCCCCTGCCGCCTCTTGGACATCACCAACCTGCTCATGGACACCGGCCTCGGCCAAGGCGCTTATGCGGTGATGGAGCAGGGCATGGTCGATGAAATCATCAGCGATAAGACCGAAAACCGCCGCCGCATCCTCGAAGAGGCCGCCGGCATCACCAAATACAAAGTTCAGCGGCGCTCCACGCGGAATCGCATAGAGGCAGCCCAAGCCGATCTACAGAGGATTGAAGACATTATCGCCGAGGTCAAACGCCAAGTTGATTCGCTCGGCCGCCAAGTGGGCCGGGCGCGCCGCTACCGCGAACTCAAAGGGGAACTGGACCAGCTCGACGTGCGCTTAGGTCGCCAGCGCTTCTTCGCCCTCAGCACCCAAATCTCTCCATTGCAAGACGAATTCGCCGCCCTCAGCAAGGCAGCCGAAGAAGGCAATACCCGCTTCACCAGCCGCGAGGCCGAGCTCGAAAAAGCGCGCCTCGCGCTGACCGAGGCCGAGAAAGCCATGCAGGAGGCGGGCCTTGAACTCAATCGCCGCATCGAAGCCATCCACGAGCGCGAACAAATCCTCGTGGCCGTGCGCGAGCGGCGCGAGGCGGCCGAACAAATCCGCGAACGCACGGCCCGCGAGCGCACCGATTACACTAGCCAACTCGAAGCCGTACAGCAGCAGCACCGCGACAATGCCGCGCACCGCGACGAAGCGCGCACGGCCTTTGTGCAAATAGAGCGAGAATTGCAGGCTCACCAGCAGCGCGCTGCCCAGGCCGAAGAGGAATATGCCAGCTACCGAGCCGAACTGGACCAACGCCAGCGCGGGCGCATGGAGCATCTGCGCCAAGGAAGCGAAATAAGCCGCGCACTCGAGCGCCAACAGGCCGAGCGCGACGCCCTCGACGAACGCGCTGTTGCCATGCGCAGCGAAGAGGACGCGGCCACAGCCGAGCGCGAGCAAGCCCTACAAGCGACCGCAACGGCCGAAGCCGCCCTCGCCGAAATTCGGCAGCAGCTATCCACCTGCCAACAACAACGCGCCACAACTCTCGCCGCCCGCGACCAAACCGAGCAGGACCTCCGCGAACTCGGCGCACAACGCGATGCGGCCCGGCGCGCCGCCGAGGCCAACCAAGCGCGGCTCCAAGTCCTCGAAAAAGTCCGCGCCGGCTACCAAGGCTATCAAAGCGGAGTCCGCACCTTGCTGCTCGAATCGCCCCACGCGGCCCTCTTCCGCGGCGTCCTTGGCGACCTAGTCGAAGTCGAAACAGCATACGCCCGCGCGGTCGAGGTCGCCCTCGGCGAGTCGCTGCAAGCATTGATCGCCGACTCGGACAGCGGTCTGCTCAAAGGCATTGCCCATCTCCGAGAGCGTTCCGGGCGCGTCGGCATTCTCTCGCTGGCGGCTCCCCCGCGCATCCTCGGCCCGGCTTTAGACCCAGATACCATACCCGGGCTGCGTGGCCCGCTCTTGGACTACGTGCAACCCGAAGCCTCCATCGCCCCCCTGATCAATAGCCTCTTGCACAACACCTTTCTGGTCGAAGACCTGCAAACCGCATTGGCCCTGACGCGCCGCTACCCGGATGCCTACGTGCGCTGCGTCACGCCCGACGGCGACGCCGTCGATCTCTTTGGCCTTGCGTCGGGCGGCCAAAGTCAAGCCGAGGATTCAGGCGTCCTCGGCCGCGGACGGGAAATCCGCACCCTGCGCTCGCTCGTCGCCCACCAAAAAGCTCGCTATGCTGCCATCGGCCCTCGACTCGCTGCACTCGCAGACCAACTCGCTGCGCTCACGCAACGCCTAGAGGATCTAGCCGCCGAGAACGAAACTTGGCGCACCAAGGAACGCGAGCAGGTTCACCAGCACCAGCGCACCGGCGCTGACGCCGAGCGGCTCGCAGCGCGCCTAGCGCAACTCCACAGCGAAAGCACCAGCTTGGCCAAGCGCTGCCAAGCCCTCGACCAAAGCATCGCCGAACAAGCCGAGCACCTGCGCCACAACGAGGCCGAGAGCACCCGCCTCAGCGAGGAAAGCAGCACCTTGGAAGAGGATCTCAAACAGAGCGAAACCCGTCGGCGCGAGCGGCTCGAAGCCCTGAGCGCCCTCCAAGTGGAACACGCCCGCACCACTGAAATAGTCCAAGGGCTAGAGCGAGACGCCACCCGCCTAAAGAACATCGACGCCAACCTGCACAATAACATCGAGCGGCTAGCGGCTGAAGGAACCGAGGCCGAGCGCCAACAGGCCGAGTGCAGTGCGCGCAGTACCGCCTTAACAGACGAACTCAAGGGACTGCATCAAGGCCGCGAGACCTTGGCGACCGAGCAAGACCAGCGCCGCCAGCACTGGGCCGTAGCCAACACCCAAAACCGCGAGTTGCAGGAAAGCATTAGCCACTTGCAGCGGCAGCTCAACGAGCAGCGCGAGCGCCGCACCGGCCTCGAAGTGCGCATCTCCGAACTGAAGCTCCAGACCCAGCACATTCGCACGCGCTTGCAGGAGGAGTATCAGTGCGATGTCGCGGCCATGGGCCCCCTCGACGAAGCCATCGACGAGGAAACCACACAACAGCGCATCGACCAGTTGCGTCAGTCCCTACACCGCTTGGGCTCGGTACACTTAGGCGTATTGGAAGAACATCAAGAACAAAAGGAGCGCTACGACTTTCTCCGCCAACAGCGCGACGATCTGGTGATTGCCGCCGAGGACCTGAAGAAAACCCTCAGCCTGATCGACCGCACGGCGCGGCGGATGTTCCTCAAGTCTTTCGAGCAGATCTGCGAGACGTTCAAAGAGACCTTTGTCCGCTTCTTCCCCGGAGGCGAAGCCGACCTCTGCCTCGAAGAAAACGTCGATGCCCTAGAGGCCCACATCGACATCATCGCCCGCCCCCGCGGCAAGCGCCTGCAAAACATTGGCCTGCTATCAGGCGGCGAGCGGGCGCTGACGGCCATCTCCCTGCTCTTTGCCATCTACCAAGTCAAGCCCAGCCCGTTCTGCATTCTCGACGAGGTCGATGCCCCACTCGACGACGCCAACATCAACCGCTTCGTGCGCGTGCTCAAGGAATTTGCCCGCGAGACGCAATTCGTCGTCGTGACGCACAACAAGATCACCATGGCCGCGGCCGACGCCCTGCACGGCGTCACCATGCCCGAGGAAGGGGTTTCTCAGCTCGTTTCAGTGCGGGTCGAGGGCGAGGAGTTAGAAGTCGCGGCGGGCTAGGCGAAGCGGAAGCGCATCTATAAAAAAAGGGGACCTCAGCCGAGGTCCCTTTTTCTATGCCATGAACGGTGTCACTTCAGTTCGCTCATCCGAAATAGGGCGTGGAGTTCAATGCCTTCTCGGGCTAGGCTCTCGGTGCCACCGGATTCGCGGTCAATCACGCAGATGGCCTGTGCAACCTCTGCGCCAAGGTTGCGAAGATCTTGGGCGGAAAGTGCAATTTGTCCACCGGACGTGACGACATCTTCAACAATCAGCAGATTTTTGCCAGCAACGTCGGGGCCTTCGGCGAGTTTGCAGGTGCCGTACTCTTTGGCTTTTTTGCGCACGAGGCACGTGGGCAGTCCCGCAAGCTGAGCGAGCATGGTGGCGATGGGTACACCACCGAGTTCGAGACCTGCGAGAATGTCTGTGCCGTCGGGGATTAAGGGCTGGAGGTGGATGGCGAGTGCGCGGAGGAGCTCGGGACGGGTTTCAAACTGATATTTGTCGAAATACTCTGTGGCCGTCGCACCTGAGCGCAAAGTAAATTGTCCGCGCAGGTGAGCGGTCTGATAGATGCGATGGGCAAGTTCGAGTCGGGTCATAGCATGATTTAGTTTTAAGATAAGTTTTAGTTGGGCAGATCCGCGGCGGGAATATCCCGCAGCCGTGGGTTATTTTGGTCTCGCGGCGAGAGAATCGGCACCCCTTCAATACCCCAATCCAACCCCGCATCGGGATCGTCCCAAGCCACGCCCCACTCATCCGTGCCGTCGTAGTAGGAATCGACCAAATAGAAAAGCATCGCGTCGGTGACGGCGTAAAAGCCATGCGCCACCCCCGCCGGAATAAAAACGCCCCGCAATGCCTCTTGGTCTAACTCAATGACTTGCCCCTGCCCGCGAGTCGGCGAACTGCAGCGCAGATCGAGCAGCCCGACGCGCAACGCACCCATGCCGCAGTGCCAGTAGTCAACTTGGCGGTGGTGATAGTGCAAGCCGCGCAGCACGCCTTGTTGCGACTCCGAGCGGCTCCACTGCAAAGCGTCCCAGCCGCGCTGGGGAAACCACTCCTTGCGGTACACCTCGGTAAAGCGGCCCCGCTCGTCGCCGTGCGATTGTAACTCGGCGATATAGACGCCTTCAATGACCGTAGAGGGGCGGATTGGGGCCATCTCAAGCGGCCTTGCCGCAGCATCTTTTGAACTTCTTGCCGCTGCCGCAAGGGCACGGGTCGTTGCGCCCGACCTTGGGGGTTTCGCGGCGGAAGGTCTCCACCTTGTCGGGAAAGAGCCGACCTCCCTCCAGCGCGTCGGCCGGTTTTTCACCTTCTAACGCGGGGCGCGGCGTCTGCAACCACTCCTCGTGCAATTCTCGCATGGCCTCGCTCATCTCCGCTTCGCCCAGCTCGCCGTCGAACCCGCGCTCTTGGCAAAAGGTGCTAAAATCGGCCAGCAAGGCCCCCCGCGGCGAGCGCAGCATTTGCTCGACTTGCTGCATGTCAACCCCGGGCGGCAGAGACTGTTGGAGTTGGTCCAAGTCCAAGTCCTCCACCGAGGCAGGTTCTTCGCCGTCTGTATCCGCGACGGGAGCAGGTGCCACCGCCGCGGCGATTTCGGCCAGCACTTGGCCCATTTCGCTGCGATCGGCCTCAGTCGCCGCTGGCAGCACTTGATCGACGATCCAATCTACCTCTTCGCCGTCTGTCAACAACTCGACTATTTCTTCAGCCGAGAATTTTTCTGCCCTCTTGGCTTGGCACAAGGCCTCCAAGCGCGTGGTCAACTCTTGCACTAAAGCACTCCATTTTCAGCAATTACGCGGGTGAATTTACCGGTGCGAAATCTACCGCTTGCCCCTGTACCTGTCAAAAGACGCGCCTCAGAAATCTGAGGATACTCAAATATCTGAGGCTTTTTGTTGCCAAAAACCCCTAAAAACGGGCAATAAGACGCGCATTTTCCCCTTATTGAAGAATGGCACGATTATTGCTTGTGTACGCATAGACATGACGATGATCGCTTGAATTATACCAGAAAGGAGCACAACCATGGTAGCGATGAATGAACTCACGGATCGAGAAATTTTGCTGCGGGCCGCCGAAGACCAAGGCCACCTTGGGGTGCTGGTCAAACGCTATCGCACCCCCCTGTACAACTTTGTCTATCGCTTTGTCGGCGACAAGGAAACAGCCGAGGACATCGTCCAAGAGACTTTTCTCCGCTGCCTGCGCCACAGCCACCAGTACCCAGCCATCGAACAGGTTTCCACTTGGCTTTACACCATTGCTGGCAACTTGGCCAAAACCGAGCTACGCCGCCGCAAGCGCTGGAATTGGATTCCGATCAGCCCCAGCGACGACGAACAGACCGCCGCCTTTTACGAGCCGACGGCCAAAGACCCACTCCCCGGCGAACAGACCGACGGCAACCGCGTCAAGGCGCTCGTAGTTGATGCCATTGAGGACCTACCCACAGAATTTCGCGCCGCCGTGCTCCTCCGCGACTTGAAAGGACTCTCGTACGAGGAAATTGCCAAGATCATCAACTGCCCCGTAGGCACGGTCAAATCGCGCGTCAACCGGGGCCGCCTGCGACTGCAAAAGACCTTGCGCGGGCTGGCCGAAGAAGTGATTGGATCGCTCGCCACGGCAGCCTGATCTCTTTGTCATATAGCCATCCTAAATCATTCACGAGATAATCCGCCGATGGACGCGGACAGACGCCGAATTGTAGGGGCGAGCGATCGCTCGCCCCTACTGCAAGGCGATCCGCATATCGAATCGTTCAAGTCATTCAGGACTGCTATATCCCCGTAGAGGCGTTGTCATTGCCCTGAGGCTTGCTCCTAATTATTTTCGTCCATTTTCCATTAGGAGCACGCCATGACCATTGATGCCCAACGCCTCTACGGCTTTGTCGAGCAACTGCTCGCCGCGCACGCGCCCTCGGGCGCGGAATCCGCGATGGACGCCCTCGTCACCGAACTCGCCGCCCCCATCGGCGACGCCGTCTGGCAAGACGCGGCCGACAACATCATCATTCACATCAAGGGCCAAAGCCAAGATCAGCCCGTGGCCGCCGTCGCCCATAAGGACGAGATCGCCCTTATCGTCAAGCGCATTGACTCCGATGGCAAGATCAGGGTGCAACCCTTGGGCGGTTTACACCCTTGGGCACTAGGTGAAAGTCCAGTGGAAATCCTGACGCGGGGCGGCCTCTGCCCAGGCGTGCTCTCCACCGGAGCCAAGCATGTCTCCACAGAAAGTCCAGCGGGGCGGCTCAAAGATGGCCAATCACTCAAGTGGGAACAGATGTGGATTGAAACGAGGCTCGCAGCCGAGGAGCTAGCCCAGCGCGGGATCCGCGCCGGCACTCGAGTCGTCATCGCCGGCAAACACAAGACGCTCTGGCGTTTGGGCGATTGCGTCTGCGGCTACAATCTCGATTGTCGCGCCGGCTTGGCAGCCATGCTCGAAGTAGGCCTGCACTTGCGGGAAAACCGACCGGCCCAAGACGTATATCTCGTGGCCAGTTCCAGCGAGGAAATCGGCGGTCACGGCGCAATCTACGCACTCGGGCGGCTGCCGGTTGACGCGGCCGTTGCCGTTGACATTGCGCCCGCGGCTGCCGAATACGGCACGGCCAACAGCGGCGATCCCATCATCGGCGTCCGCGACACTCGCGGCCTGTACGACGCGCGCATCATCGACCGCTTTGACGCCCTAGCTGCTGCCTGCGGATTCGGCATCCAAACGGCCGTTCTCACTTCGTACTCTAGCGACTCGTCGATTGCCAAAACGTCCGGCGCTATTGCACGCGCCGCGCTGATTGGCTACCCCGGCGACAACACGCACGGGTACGAAATCTGCGCGTGGGACGGCATCGTCAACACGGCGCGGTTGCTTTTGGCTTATTTGGAAAATCCAGTGGTGGACTAAAAGGCGCGCTGGACCAAAAAGTCCAGCATTTCTCTTAGCATATCGCGCGAAGGGTTGGCCGGAAGTTTCTCGAGGTGCGTCAAGCTCTCTTCGACCTTCTGCTGGCACACGCGTTCGACGTAGCGGTCGCATTCGTAGTGCTCGACCAAGGCGATGACTCGCTCAATCTCGGCGGCCGTATTGAGATGCCGCTCCTGGTGCAAGATCGCCAGCACTTCTTCGCGCTCCGCAACCGTGCATTTGCCCAATAGGTCGATGATAATCAAGGTCCGCTTCCCTTCCGCAATATCCCCGCCCCGCTCCTTGCCGTAGGCCCCGGAAGTAACCCCGGGCGCAGAGTCGGCGTCTTGTTCGGAAGAACTCAAGTTCAGCAGGTCGTCGCGCAGTTGGAACGCGATGGCCATGGACTCGCCGAAGTCGCCGATACAAGTTCGCAATTCCATCTCGGCCCCCGCGATAATCGCCCCGGCCGTACACGGCCCCCGGCCCGTGTACCACCCCGTCTTTTTGCGCAACATGATCATGAACTCGTCTTCGCTGGGAATGTAGCGCTGGCGAATCCAGCCCACGTCGTATGCCTGTCCTTCAAACGTCTCGCACGAGCCGCGGATCATCTCGTCGATCAAATCGAGTGCGACCTCTGCCCCCAATGCCTCGCGGTTCGCGCTGAGGATCTCAAAGACCTTGGCGTACAGGGCATCGCCGACGTTGATGGTCAATGGAATCCCGTGCAGCTTGTGCAAACAGGGCTTGCCGCGCCGCATCTCTGAATCGTCTTCAATATCGTCGTGGACCACGGCAAACGACTGAAACATCTCAAAGGCCACCGCAGTCCGCATGGCTTTTTCGACGTCGCCGCCGCAGGCTTGGCACGCCAAAAGCACTAGCGCCGGGCGGAATCGCTTACCGCCGCGCTCCGGGTAGTCGCGCATCAGCCGATACAGAAAGTCCTCGGGTTGGCGCACCGCGAGGAACGAGAACATTTCTTTTTCTAAGTCTGGAATGTAGCGGTGCAAAAACTGGCGCAGGTCTCGGGGGATCGCAGACATGTTCAACCTTTCGTTGTGAGCACATCTACCACCTAGTGCGCTCCACTTGTACTTCGGGATGCGAGACAATTAAGTGCCATATAACGGCTTGGAAGGATTCCGTCAGCGGCGTGACCAGATCAACCGTCGGCACAATCGCGCAGGCATCAGCGACTTGGGCTGTAAAGCCGCCATCCCGCCCCACGATGCCGCAGATTTTGGCTCCGACCTCTTTGGCGTACTCCAGGGCTACAACCAAGTTGACGCTGGTATTCAGCGGGCGATGGCCGCCGCCGACGGACAGGACCAAGATCAGATCCTTTTCATTTAACCGGCTGCCCTCCAGCCATTTGGCAAAGGCCGTGTCCCAGCCCTCGTCGTTGATGCGCGCCGTCAGTTCCGAGACGTTGTCCGTGGGTGCGTAGGACTCAATGCCAGCGATCTTGCGAAAGTCATTGACCGCGTGGCTCGCATTGCCCGCGCTGCCTCCCACACCGAGGATAAAGAGCCGCCCGCCGCGCTGACGGGTCTCGACGACGAGCTGGACTATCGCTTCTATCGCATTGCGATCTAGCTGCTCAATAACCTGAGCCGCGGCCGCCAAGTACTGTTGGGTGTAACTCATCCGCCGCATTCACAGGCTATAGCCAGCAGCCGTAGCATCCGCGTAAAAGATCTGCACCGTCTCCAGCGAGAACTGCCCCATTTCCTTGCCTAAGGTCGGCAGCTTTTTGATGATGTCGCTGGTGCAGGTGATGATGTGGCAGCCGATGCTGTCGGCTTGGACGACATTGTACACTTCGCGGGGGCTGGCCCAGATGAGTTCGGCTTGGGGGTTGGACGCGAGCAGCTCGACCGACTCGGCCATGACCGGCATGTAGTCTAGCCCGGCGTCGGCAATGCGGCCGGCAAAAACCGACACGCAGCACGGGGCCCCGCCCTCGACCGCAGCCGCCACTTCCCGCACTTGGTCGAGCAGAAAAATCGCCGTGACATTGACCTTGACCCCGGCGTGAGACAGCCGATGGACCAAGTCGTAGCTGACCTCGCCCTTGGTGTTGCTGACGGGAATTTTGGCGTACACGTTTTCGCCCCAAGTGGCGATCTCGCGGGCTTGGCGCTCCATGTCGTCGAACTCGTCTGAAAAGACCTCAAAAGAAATGTGGCGGTCGGGAATGGCCGCGACGATGTCGTGGGCAAAGGCCCGGTAGTCGGTGACGCCTGCTTGGTGCATCAAGGTGGGATTGGTCGTAAACCCGGAGACGAGCGGATTGGCATAGCTGGCCAACATGCTCTCGCGATCGGCTCCATCGGCGAAAATTTTAACGGCAAGGTCGGCGGCGGTTTTTTCGTACGCCAGCACTTGTGAAGTGAGGGTGGTCATGGCATGGCTCCTTTAGCTTCGTGATAGGCTTAAGTCTATATAAATTAAATGTTAAACATAAAACTCGCTGCCGGAAAATTGGCACAGTCCACGCACGGTGCGGTTGGCGCGGTAAAACCCGTATTGTATAATTACAGATAACCACTGCATTTCGCTCGCCATCCATAAGAAGGGGCTTAACGCGATGAAATACCAATGGGCACTAGTCGGTTTGCTAATCGCCACCACTTGCTCGACAGCCGAGGTTCTCTCGCTGCAAGAGTGCATCGACTTGGCCATGCAAAACAACTTGCAACACCAAATGGACCAACAGACCCTAGCCAACAACCGCGCCCAACTAACGATGGCACGGGCACCCTTTGCCTTCAGCATGAACGCCGACGTCACCTCCCCTAGCTTTACTGGGCTGAGCGATACCCAAGAAAATATCGCCCTCGAAACCCGAGTCCGTGAAGAGAGTTCCGATGTCTTTTACAGGGGCAACCTGCGCATGACCCAGCGTCTGCGCCACCTCGGCCAATTCACGCTGAACACTACGGCCCTGCGCCGCGATTTCTCGTCCAATCGACGCGCCGACTTCCTCGACTATTCGGGTTCGACGCGCCTTTTTTACGAGCGCGATCTGCTTGGCCGGCCCAGCGAGGAAATCGCGCTCAAGCGCGCCGAGCACGGCCTGCAAAGCGCACGTCTCAACTTCGACCGCCAGCGGCTCCAGCTAGAGGGCCAAGTCATCGACGATTACTACGGTTTAGTGCAAAGCGTCCGCGAACTCGAAATTGAGGAACAGCGCCTAGCGCAGTCGCGCGCCAATTTGGAACTGGCCCAACGAAAATTTGAGGTCGGCCTCATCGCCGAAGTAGAAGCTCTGCGCTTGCAGGTAGAGATGCTGCAAGCCGAGGCCACGTACGACCAAGCCCAAACCAATATCGAATCGCGCCGCGACATTCTCCGCGAAACCCTCGGACTCGATGTGTGGGCACCGCTCGAAATCGACACTGAGGTCCAGTACGAGATTCACCCCATCGACGCTCAACGCGCCCTTGAAATCGGCTTGGCGCACCGCACCGACATGAAACGAGCCGAGATTTTCGAGGAAATCCGCGCGTTGGAATTAGAAGACACCCGCCGCCGCACCGGCATTAACGCGACTTTCGGAGCCAATGTCAGCATGCGGGGGCACGGCAGTGAGATCGGCGACGTCAGCGATAATTTCGAGCGCAATCAATGGGGAGTTGACCTGCAAATAACCCTGCCGCTGATCGACAGCGGCCAGCGGCAGGCCAACATCAGCCAAGCGCGCATCGCCTTGGAGCAAAGCCGCCTCACTCGCGAGCAGCAGCGCCGCCTGATCATCCAGCAAGTTCGCGACGCCACGCGCCGCGTCCACGAGGCCGAGCGCCAGATTGACCTGCGCCAAGCCGCCCTCGAATTTGCCCAGCGCACCTATGACGTCGAGCAGAGCCGCTTTGAGCTCGGCTTGGCCGACAGCCAGCAATTGCTCCAAGCCCAAGGCAACTTGACCCAAGCCCAGATCAACGCCTTAGCCGCAGTCATAGGCTACCAGCGCCAGCTCAAAAACGTGCGGCTTGCCACTATGGCCAAGCTAAAAGAACTGGCTCCTTAGCTTCTCAATCCTCATGCAAAGTAGGGGCGACCGGCCGGTCGCCCCTACTTAAATAACGCGCCGATTAAGAGCCTACTTGTCGTCTTCTGAGTCCATCAGCGGATGCGTGAATTCTTCTATGTCCTCGCCAAACATCCGCCGCGGGCGCAGCCGGGTATAAGACGGAATCTGGTTTTGCTCCTCGGCCTCCTGACAGGACACGCATAGCCGCGCCGTAGGCAGGGCTTCCAAGCGCGGCTTGGGAATAAACGGACAGGTCGCACACAGGTTTAAGGGCTGTTCGAGACAGGCTTCGCACCTGCCATACGTCGTGCTTTCTAGCTTTTCGAGCGCCAGCGTGACCTCCTCCAACTCGCGGCGCTCAGTATCCCCCAGCGCCACCAAAAGCTCCATAGCTCCGGCCTCGACTGCTCGGTCGAGATCGTCGGCCTTGGGGTCTTGCAGCTCGTCGATCTCGTGCTCGGTGCCGTCCAGATCGCTGAGTAATTCAGCGCGACGCACGAGGAGCCTCTTCTTCATTCGCTCTCGGTCTCGCTTGTTGAGGGCCACCTTTTTGGCCATAATTTCCTCCCCTTTAACCGGCTCTAAAGCCCGTGGATTACCTGTTTAAATGCCCGCTGTCTGCAAGCGAAAAACCGCCGTGCCCAGCGGCCCTAACTCCGCGGCGAGCCGCCCGTTGACCAGCGTCGGCACCGCCTGCCCTCGGAACACTTCAGCCCGCCCCATCGGCGGCAAGCCCTCCAGACGCAAATCGAGCTGCCGCGGATCTTCGGCGACATTGACGGCAAATACGTAAAAATCGCCTTTGTACTCTTTGATCGCCACGGCGACCTCGCCACTGGCTGGTTGTGCCTCTAAGCTGTGCTCCTCCTGTAAGAGCACCGGGCCTAATTCGGCAAGCTCGACCGCGAGGCGCTGGACTTCTCGCCACAGGGCGAGGGGCTGGATGTGGCGTTCGTTCTCTTGGCAATAGCGGTAAAACAACACGCCCTTGGCCCCTCCAACCAAGCCTTGATAGATCATGTTTCGCAACTCGCTCGCCGTCGGCGAGCGCGCCCAATGCTCCACCCCGCCAAAGGCTTGAGCGATCAACCAGACTGGCTTTCGCTCCAGCGAGGTCCAGCGCGCCCGCTCCATATAGTTGCCCACCTGACTGATGGGATAATTCGGAATCGGATAGACATCTATAGCCAAAATATCGCTGGCGTCCGAATAGGCGTCGTATGTATGCGGTCGGTTGTTGACTAAATAGACCGGATGATAGGGATCGAGTTCCCGGATTAGCTCGTATATCGCCAAAGCCGACGCCGGAGCCATTTTGGTCTCGGCTGGCTCGTCAACCAAATACCACGCCAAGAGCGCCGGATGCTGGCGATAGCGTTTGACGAGCGCGGCAATGGCCCGATAATCCGGCTCGGGCTCCCGCCGGGCGTACTCGGTCAGTTCTAGGAGTATCTGCATCCCCTCTATGGCGGCCGCGTCCATTAGCGCGGCGACCTCTTCGCCACGCAGCTTATAGTAGTAATCTCCAGAATTGAAATGTAGCTGGCGCATTGGGCCGAGGTCCTCGGCCCGCAGCCAGTACAGCCCAATGGGAAAAAACGGCTCGCCATTGACGAGCAAGGACTGGCTGAACAGGTCGATTTTCACTTCCCGGGCGGCTGGTGCGAACTTCTCGCAGGCTACGGTTAGCGAATCCGCCCCGCCGACCGGATCCAGCCACCGCGCCACCAACTCATAACGCCCTGTGGGTAAGGCGTCTGCAGCAAAGGACCCAACGACCTCCTGCCCAACCATGTTTACATCCAAGCGATCCAAAACCGCGCCGCCGCGCCGCAACTCGACCGCTACGGGGATGGTCGTATCAGTGCGGCGATTGCGCCGCAGCAGGAAGCGGATCTCGTCCTCTACAGTATAATACGAGCGATCGCCTGAAAGCTCCCAAGCGGGCCGGGCAAACAGGCGCAACGCTTCGACCGCGTGGATAGTCGTGTCGATTTCTGGATCGTACAGCCGCAAGGCTACGCGGTGTATGCCAGCCTCTGCCAGCCGATACGGCAGCGCATAACGCACTAGACGCCCCTGCGGCACCTGCAACCGGTGCTCGACCTTGTGCTGCTCGCCCGAAGGGGTTTCCCATTCCAGCAGCGCTAGCAGGAGGCGCGAACCAGTACCCGGCCTGAACAACTGCAAGTCGAGCAGGTTGTCGCCTACTATGGGTAGCTGTTCTTGGATGATCTGGACCGTCGGCCCATCAGGCGTCGTCTTGGGAGCCATTTGCCCGCAAGCACTTAACAAGGCCAATAGGGCAAAGTAAAAAGGCCGGGAGACAGCACCCCTCGGCAACAAGCACTCCTTCAAGACGACCTGCCGGCTTGTTCGGTCTCAAGCGAACGCAAGCGATCCCTGAGCGAGGCGGCCAGCTCGAATCGCTCCGCTTCGACTGCGGCCTGTAGATCAGCCGTCAGCCGCTCGCGCAACGTGCGCGGTCGCGTGCTTTCCACCTCGCTCTCCCACTCGCGCAAAAAGAGCAGTTCAGGGCACTCGTCGAGTTGGTCCAATTGACCAATTTTGGCGAGAAATTCCTCAATTTCGACGATGCCTCGGCGGATCTCGGCTAGGGCCTCGGCGTAGTTTTCGGCCTCTAGACAGGCCAGCGCCCGCGCCTGCACCCGATGCGCCGTGACAAAGACGCGGTATTGTTCGGCTAACTGACGATCCTCGTCCTCTTCGGCGTATTCGTAGCACAAGTCGAGAATGGCGAGGTTGTGCTTGGCGTCTTCTTCGGCTCGCTCGTATTCCTTCAGTTCGAAAAAACCGATCCGCCGCCAGTAGTATTTCATGGCCTCTTGGGCCAGCTCGGAACAATCCTCGTGCGAGAGGCGAAAGGTGCCCGGGCCGTGCGCTTTTTCCCACTCGCGTCGCCTTTGGCAGTAGTAATCCAACAGCGACACATAGCCGTGCGGACGGAGCGCGTCGGGACGGCCCCGCCACTCTAGCTGCATCAAGCCCATATCCATGCGGATTTGGAGCTTGGCGCTGCCATTGCCGCCTCGTATCTTGCGCACACTCAACTCGCCTGGGGCATATTTCCAATCGCCGAGGATCGGGCCGATATCGCGTTCCATAATGGGTGAAAACCTCGAATTACACTTGGCCTTTCGGCCGGGGGTAAACAGGCAAACCAAGCGTCCGCGTATCCCGCCCTCAACGAGGCGGGCCTAGCGCGTATCCCAGTGATTTTTCGGATAGAATCGTCCTATTATATGCGCTCGATGTACCCTTGTCAACTTACTGATCGGAGACTGTGGAATCGGCTTCTACCACCGGCGGCACGCCTGTGATTTCGCTTATTATGGCCAGTAGCTCTTTGCGCAAGGTCGGGCGGCTTACGCGCATACTATCTAGGTGATTTTCAATCACTGGAATGGCGTCCGCCCCCACCATTGTGATCGCCTGATGGGTTAGGATGCGCTCCTCGGGCGTGGGGTCGTATTCCATCTGCGTAGGCTCAATGGGCGTGCCGAACATGCTCACCCGAGGCTGGCCTCCCTCCCCAAAGGGGTCCAATCCCACATTGGGATAGCGGCGCGGGCCGTCCGTGGAGTCGGGATGCATCCGTCCATAGGGAGATATCTCCTCGCCGGTGAACACCCCCCGAGGGGTCCGCTGCTCAGAGCGCAGGGTAAGCATGTCGTAGTAGTCGAGGGCATTGACCAAAATTTCAGCCGCCTTGGCCCCCCCCATCTGCCCGAGCGCTTCAATAGCGGCCATCCGCAGTTCGGCGTCGGCCGTGTTGAGCGAATAATTGAGCAGCCTCCCAATATCCAAGGCCGCGCTCTGGTCGCCGATGGTGCCCAAGGCGCGGAGTGCGTCCTGCTTGAGCGTGGTGCGCTGGTCGTAGTCTTGGAGCGCCATTTTCAGTACGGGCACGGCGCGCGGGTCGCCGATCTCGCCTAAGATGCGCGCGGCCTTGCGCCGCGTGGCATAGGGATAGTCTTGGCGGGAGACGATCTCTATAATCCGATCTAACTGCGAGTGGTCGCCCTCCTGATAGAGCTTGTGCATCTGGTTGACATTCGTGCAACCCAAGGGGGCCAAAACGACCGCCAAAAGCGCGATCCTATACAAGGCTAGCTCCTTTGTCTATCCCCTTGCCGCGAGGAGGTCTTTCCTCTATACTTCAAACTTTCCACTACGCAGCAGGAACTTCAGTGAACGCCGCACAAACCCACAACCGCCAACCCATTCCCGGTATTAAAGATACACTCGCCATATCCAGCGGCAAGGGCGGCGTCGGCAAGTCCACGCTCTGCGCCAACTTGGCCGTGAGCTTGGCCGGCCAAGGGCTACAGGTCGGCTTGCTCGACGCCGACATCTACGGCCCCAACATTCCGGGCTTGCTGGGCCTAGAGGGCAAGCCAACCGCAGACGACGGCCACATCCAGCCTTTATCTGTTCACGGCCTCAAAGCCATTTCCATGGGGCTGCTAATCGACGCAGGCACCCCGGTCGTGTGGCGCGGCCCCATGCTGGCCAAGATGATGCAACAATTCCTCTTCAACGTCATTTGGGGCGAGCTCGATTTGCTGCTCATAGACCTACCCCCTGGAACCGGAGACGTACAAATCACGCTGACCCAAGTAGCTCCTTTGACGGCGGCCTTAATCATCACCACGCCCTCGGCCATCGCCCTCGAAGACGTGCGTCGCGGCGTCGAGATGTTCCACCAGACCGAGGTACCCATCGTCGGCTTGGTCGAGAACATGAGCTATTTCCGCTGCGACAACTGCGGCCATACCGACCCCATTTTCGGGGCTGGAGGAGGCCGCGCCACGGCCAAGCGCTTAGACATTCCCTATCTGGGCGAAATTCCGCTCGACCCGCTCGTCCGCAGCCAAGCCGACGCGGGCGATCCGGTCGTAAAAGCGCATCCCCATGCCGAGGGCAGCCAAGCCCTCGCGCACCTAGCCGCCGACATCGGCGCTTATTTCCAGCACACATGAACCGCGTCCAAATCGCCTGCGTCGGCGCGGGATATTGGGGCAAAAATCTAGTGCGCGTCTTCCACGACCTACCCGACGTCCACCTGCGCCAAGTCTGCGACGCCAGCCCGGAAATCCGCAGCGCCATCCAGCGCCAGTACCCAGAAATTCCAATCACCGCCAATTACGACGAGGTACTCGGCGACGACGCACTCGACGCCGTGGTATTAGCCATCCCGGCCGCCGAGCACTACGAATTGGCCCGCCGCGCCCTAGAGCGAGGCAAGCACGTGTACGTCGAAAAGCCCATGACCCTCGACGCCGCCACGTCGGCCCACTTAGTCGAATTAGCCGCCGAGCGGGACCGGGTGCTGATGGTCGGGCACCTGCTGAAGTACCACCCAGCCGTGCAAATGCTACATGATTTAGTACGAGAAGGCGCGCTAGGCGACTTGTATTATTTGTACTCCCAGCGCGTCAACTTGGGCATTGTCCGCAGCGACGAAAACGCCTTGTGGAGCTTGGCACCACACGACATATCGGTCATTCTCTATCTGCTCGGCCAAGAGCCGGACGCCGTCAGCGCCCGCGGCGAGTGCTATCTGCAACCCGACATCGAAGACGTAGTCTTCGCCAATTTGCACTTTGCCGATGGCAAGATGGCGCAGATGCAACTTTCTTGGCTCGACCCGCACCGCATCCGCCGCCTGACCGTGGTTGGCAGCCGCAAGATGGCGGTCTTTGACGATGTGGAAAGCACGGAAAAGGTGCGTATCTACGACAAATCGGCCGAGCGGCCGCAATACGACTCGTATGGCGACTCCATTGCGCTGCGTTTTGGTGATGTCGTCATTCCGCGGCTGCAAATGGCCGAGCCACTCAAGCTGGAGTGCCAGCACTTTGTCGAGTGCGTGCGCACCGGCCAAGCACCCCGCAGCGATGGCCGCGACGGCCTGCGCGTCGTGCGCGTCTTGGAGGCTGCGCAGGCGTCGCTGCGCCAAGCCGGTGCCCCGGTGCCGCTGCGCTAGCGCACGGTAAATTCCGAGTACATTTCGGCTTGGTTGCCGCTCATATCCCGCACCCTCAGCACTAGGCGGTGCGCCCCCGGCGACAAATCTTCCAGCAAAAGCCCGTACACGCGCCCGGCTTCTGGGTCGTATTCGGCGATCAGCGGGCGTCCATCGAGTTCGAACTCAATGTCTGTTTCCCGCCCAATGCCCGCACCCTGATCGCGCACCGAGCCGCGAATTTCCGGGCGCGAGCCAACAACTGCCCCTTCAGCCGGCTGCAAACTGCCAATCTCAGGGGGTTCCAAGTCGGCCAACAGCGCATAGCGGCCCAAGCGGCGCACCCGCGCCACCATCTGCCTGCCCGCAGCATCCCATTCGTTGCTCACCCGCGACCACTTTTCAGCGGCGACCTCTCGGTAGATGCCCAGCTTTTCCGGCGGCAGCGTTCCCCGACGGTCGTAGCGCAACCGCAACTCGACCCGTCGGTCGAAGCTGACGTCAGGCCCCAAGGCGAAAGCCGGCCCGGCCTCGACTAGCGCAGCAGGCACGCTCGGCTCAAAGGCCACAACTTGCGGGAAAAACGGCGCATACGCGCTCGCCGCGGCAAAGCCCAATTCGACCGCGCCGTTGGCATAAGTCAGCTTGGCTGCTGCACCCAGCTGCACGAATTGTTGATCGAGGACGACCTTTTGCACAGCGCCCCCTGGCGTCCGCAGCAAAACCGACCCCGCTGACGAGTCATGCGCATCGAGCGGCACTGCGATTCGGAACTCGCGCAAGCCGGTCTGGCGAGGGCTGATATTAACGGTATC
Source organism: Candidatus Latescibacterota bacterium (assembly GCA_965233785.1). GTDB lineage: Bacteria > Latescibacterota > UBA2968 > UBA8231 > UBA8231. The sequence continues at coordinate 5,436,799 of OZ247580.1, read as the reverse complement.
AACGCGGACCAAAGGCGCAGCGCTGGGCACTTGTTTATAGCGCATCACAAGTTCCACGAAATCCGCGTGAGGACGACGCTCCAAGGAAAAGGTCGGCGCAGCGGCCCCGTCGTCGGGTAGGCGACAAACGGCAAAGGCCGTAGCACCCGCCGGATCCCGCGCCTGGATCCGCCAGTAGGAAGCGTTGCGGTGGATCTGCCACTTGAGCGGGCCAGAGCGGCTCTGCCGCCGATCGACGCGCCGCCACGTCTCGCCATCGCGCGAACTGGCCAATTCTACTTCCACGAGCGGGTCGTCCGCATCGCTCAGCCGCGCCTCGATAAAGGTTCCATTCGCTGCCACCGCAATCCGTGCCCCAGCAATGGTCGGCGGTTCAGCAACCACCAACCCGAAGCGCACCCGGCTCTCGTTGCCATTGACATCCGCGACGACGACGACGGCCTCGTGCCGCCCCTTGGCCAAGTTTAGGATGCCATCGCCAGGCCCCTCGTAGAATTGGAGGCGATTGCCCGGCAGGCGACACAAGTTGTAAAAGCGACCCACCCCGCCCTTAAAAGCAGCCAGCGGCCGGTCCAAATACATCTGGTGCATATCGCCGTACCCAACCTGCTCATAGCGCGCGGAAAAAACTGGCTCGCCGTCGATGTGCAAGGCCGCGCGATAGGGGGCTAGCTTGTTGGGGGCCGCGTCAGCGCGATCGTACATCAACGCGCTGATGCTCACCGGGCCGAGCACCTGCACGGGCCGCACCCCGACAAACTCCCCCCGGCTCGGCTGCCAGCGCAAACTCAGCACATAGGGGTCGTGCCCGCCCTCGACTTGGGCATTGTAGCCATGCGGCGTGATGGCCACGCGCTGCAAGGTCGGCGCAATCGTATCGGCGATGGTGAACCCGTGCAAGAGGGGATTGATCGCCACGTTATTTGCGTCGCGCAACTCTAGGTGCAAATGGGGAGGGCCGGCTCCGCTCTCGCCGCTCCAAGCGATGACCGCGCCGCCGAGCACGGGAATTTCCCCCTCCTTGAAGTACAAATCCACGCTGTAGCGTCCGCGCTGCTGCTGTGCTTGCTGCACGAGTTCGGCCACGGGCGCGGCAAAGCCCTCTAGATGGGCATATACTACAATGCGGCCATCGGTCAATTTCTGGTACAGAGCCCGGCCATAGCCCCAAGGCGAGGTGCGCACTCGCCAAATATAGCCGTCAGCTAGAGCCTGAACGGGATGGCCGGTCTCGCCCCAAGTTTTGAGGTCTATGCCAGCGTGGAAAGCGCGGGAACGCGATTCGCCGAAAGTGGAAGACAAAGCCGGTGCAAGGCGCAGTGGCCAGGTGAAGCCTCCTTCTTCTGCGTTAGCTGGCAGGGCCACCACCAATAAGACCATCCATTTAATCACATTAATCACAGTCACAGTCGTCCTCGTATGTATGTAGGGCCATGCGGTTCGGGGCCACTTCGAGAAAGTGAAAGGGTTTTTCGGTCCAAGCACCGGTATTGAAGTAGTGCCGGCCCTGCCGCTCAATCGCCATGGCCGCATGCGTGTGCCCGCAGACGATGGCTTCAACCCCCTCCTGTCGCGCCACGCGCAGGGCGTTGCGCGCTACGTGCTCGTTGAGCACCCGGTAGAGCAAAGGCCATTTCTTGGCGTATTCGGCCACGTGGGCATCGCGCCCGCCGAGCCAGATGCGACAACGGTGCAAGCGGCGGAAAGCCCATTTGAACGCCGCATGCCGAGGCATCAGCCGGTCGAGCCGATGGCCGTGAATTACGAGTAGCCGCCGGTCGAGTCGCCAGCTATCGACAAAGCGAATCCGCCCCGGATCAGCCAGCTTGAACTCGGCGTCGCGATTGCCGTACACCCAAATTACAGGCCGGGCTTGCGACTCGCGCACGAGGCGCTCCAGCACGGCCTGATGGGCAGCGGGCAGGGCTTGGCCCGGCCTATCTATGACGTCGCCGTTGAGCACGAGCGGCACCCCTTGGGGCAAGGTATCCAGCCAAGAAGAAAAGTGGCGATGGTGAAAGTAAGCCGATCCGAGGTGCAGATCGCTGACGACGAAGCAGCGTGTGACGCCCATGCCCTTTGCTGTATGGATTATATTATTGACTGACGTTACGCAGTAATTAGGAATAAAGAATTAAGAATTCCCGGCCCCAATTTTTAATTCCTAATTCCTAATTCCTAATTCCTGAAAGCTGCCCGATGAATAAACAGACAACCCCATCTACGCGCAAAGCGTACGACCCGGATAAATTACAGGCCCTGCTCCAGTACATCGGTCGCCTGCTGCCCAACGACCAAGAGCGCACGGCCTTTTATCAATGCTCGCGTACGCCGCCCCCAGCTTCGCTGCGCTTAAACGCTCTCCAAACCCAAGCGCAACACGTACAACCCTACTTGCATCAGCGCGGCCAAATCGTGCCTTGGTGCAGCGAGGGCTTCTCCTTACCGGAAAGCGACGCGAGCCTTGGCCAGACCATTGAATACGCCATGGGCGCGTACTACGTCCAAGCCAAAGCTCCCATGCTGGCCGTCGAGGTCTTGGCCCCCCAGCCCGGCGAGCGCGTCCTCGACCTGTGCGCCGCCCCGGGCGGCAAGGCCACCCAGATTGCCGCGCGCATGCAAAACAGCGGCTTGCTGGTGGCTAATGAACTCCAGCGCAAGCGCATGCCCGCTCTCGTGGGCAATTTGGAGCGCTGTGGGGTCGCCAACCACGTCTTGACCCAAGCCCCAGGGACCATGCTGACGCGCTACTTCCCCAACTTTTTCGACCGCATCCTCGTCGATGCGCCGTGCTCGGGCGACGGCATCGTGCGCAAAGACAAGAACATGCTCACCTACTGGTCGCCGCAAGACGCCCAGCGCCTCGCCCAGCAGCAAAAGGGCCTCTTGCGTGCCGCCTACCAGATGCTGCGTCCCGGCGGCACCTTGGTGTATTCGACGTGCTCGCTCTCGTTGGAGGAAAACGAAGAAGTGCTCCTCGGGCTGTTGCGCCGCTATGGAGAAGACGTCGCTATCCTCCCCATCGCAGAATTCGAAGGACCGCCGCTGCCGGATGCGCTGGCCGACCAATTCCCAGCCGAATTCGCCCGCTGTGTCCGCGTCTGGCCCCACCACCACGACACCGAAGGCGCTTTCGTCGCTCGCCTCTCCAAGCGTGCGCCAACGCCAAGCCTCGAAGACGCCCCAGCTTGGGATACCTCGGTGACTGATCCCGCTGCCGCCGAGTCCCGGCGCGCCATCGAAGACCGATGGAGCGGTGCCCTGCCCTGTCCCTCGGACCAGATATTCACCCTCAGCAACCGCCACTTATGCCGGCAACCAGCGCTCGGTCCGGCCATTCAAGAGCATCTGCCCCACTTCGTCCGCGGCGGCATGAAGGTGGCCCGCCCCCACAAAGGGTACCACTACCTGTCCCAGCAAACCGTCTCCCTGTGGGGGCATCTCATGCAGGGATCCAGCATCGAGTTGAACTGGTCCCAACTGCAAGAGTTGTTCGAGGGGAATCCAATCTACTGCGACTCATCCACCGGCCTCAAAGGCGAAATTTTCTGCCGCTTTGGACCGTGGACCGTCTGTCGCGCCATCGCCAAAGAGGAAGGCCGTCTGATCGAAGGGATGCTGCCGCGCGCGTTGTTCCGCGCCAATTTGGATCGGCTAGTGTAAGGGGGAGTTATCGCGCAGGCCCCGGCCAAGGGGGGAAGAGTTGGTGTTCGATCCGCAGCACGTTGCAGATGCGGCCGGCAATAAAATCGCCCAAATCGTCAAAGGTCTGCGGCTTTTGGTAGAAAGCTGGCATGGCTGGCAATACGATGGCCCCGGCCTCGGCCGCTGCCGTCATATTGCGCAACTGGATCAGGTTGAGCGGGGTCTCGCGCACCACCAGCACCAGCGGCCGCTGCTCCTTGAGGCTGACATCGGCTGCGCGCTCAATCAGGCTCGCAGACGCCCCGCGAGCAATACCCGACAGCGTCTTAACCGAACAAGGCACTACCACCATGCCGTCGATAGCCACCGAGCCACTGGCGATGGGGGCCGCTAGGTCGCTGGCGTTGTACTCGCGCAATTCGCCAGCCTGGGCCTCCTCCCCGTAGCACCGCGTTATAAACGCCTGCAAGCTCTCCTTATCGGGACGGAATCCCAGCTCTTCAACGAGCAGGTAACGCCCGTATTTGGACAGCACCAGATGGACGTGATGCCCGCCGATCAACAGGGCGCGCAGCAGGCGGCCAGCGTAGAGAGCGCCACTGGCCCCGGTAATGCCGACGACGATTTGCTTGCCGCTCACGACGTCTCCTTTAGTGCCTCGCGACCCGCTTCGAGCGTGGCGACAATCGCATCTACATCATAGACGCAACCGCCCCAAGTGCCGCCGCCGACGTTTTGCAACGCCGCCCACAGCTTCGTATCGTCGGGCAGTTCCGCTTCGGGTGCCAAGTCTGGGCGCAAGGTGCGCTCGGCCAGCACCCGCTGGCCTTCTTCTGCGCCGAACTCCTCGCCTGCGCAGCCGACCAAGTCGATGCGTCCGCGCAGGTCGTGGCAGTCGATTTCAATGGCGATCAAGTCGCCGTCCCGCAGCTTGCCGATGGGTCCGCCAGCCAAGGCCTCCGGGCCGATGTGCCCGATGCAAGGGCCGGAGGAAAATCCCGAAAACCGTGCGTCCGTAAGCAGCGCCACGCGCTTGCCAATATCCGTGTATTTGAGCGCAATCGTAACCTGTGCCACTTCCTCCATGCCCGTGCCCATCGGCCCACAGCTAATCATCACCAGCACGTCGCCCGGCGAAATCTTGCCGTCCTTGATCGCGGCGATAGTATCGCGTTCAGTGGTAAAAACCTTCGCCGGCCCGGTGTGCCGATAGATCCCTTGCGCGTCGAGCAGCGAAGCGTCGATGGCCGTGCTCTTGACGACCGCACCTTCGGGCGAGATGTTGCCGACCGGGAAGCAAGTGGTGCTGGTCAGGCCCTTGGCACGGGCGCGATCAGCGTCCATAATCACGTCGTCCGGATCCACCCCGTCTAGCTTTTGCAGTTCCTCGCGGAAGCGGTGGCGGCGCGGTGCATTCTCCCACCAGTCGAGATTTTCGCCCAGCGTGCGGCCCGTAACCGTCATCACTCCCTCCTCCAACAGCCCCAAGCGGCGCAAGTGCAACATGACCTCCGGCACCCCACCGGCCAAAAAGGCGCGCACAGTAACGTGGAACTCCGGGCCGTTGGGCAGCACATCGACCAAGCGCGGCACCTCTCGGTTGATCCGGTCCCAATCCTCAACCTCCGGCCGCTTCCGCCCAGCCGCGTGGGCAATAGCTGGCACGTGCAGAATCAAGTTCGTCGAACCGCCAAAAGCCGCGTGAACTACCATCGCGTTGTGCAACGCCTCATCGGTGACCAACTCCTGCGAGCGAATGCCTGCGGCCTCCAGCGCCATCAGCGCCCGCGCCGAGCGCACGGCCATATCGCGCCACACCGCTTCGCCCGAAGGAGCCAACGCCGAATGCGGCAGCGACAACCCCATCGCCTCACCCACCACTTGGGTCGTAGCCGCAGTCCCCAAAAACTGGCAGCCGCCCCCCGGCGTGGCGCAGGCACGACAGCCAAGCTCCTGAAAGTCGTCGATGTCCATCTCACCCTGCGCCAGCCGCGACCCCGCCGACTGGATCTTGCCCGCGTCCTCGCCTTCTTCCGGCGGCAGGGTCACCCCACCGGGCACGACAATGACCGGCAGGTCTGGCGTACCCGCTAGGGCAATGAGGACCGCCGGCAATCCCTTGTCGCAGGTGCCCACGCCCATCACACCGCGCCGCGTCGGCAACGAGCGGATCAAGCGGCGCAGGATTACGGCCGCGTCATTGCGATACGGCAGGCTATCGAACATACCCGTCGTACCCTGCGTGCGGCCATCGCACGGGTCCGAGCAATAAGCGGCAAAGGGAATGCCGCCCCGGCGGTGGATTTCCTCGGCCGCAGCTTCCATGAGCAGGCCGATTTCCCAGTGGCCAGTGTGGTAGCCCAGCGCAATGGGCCGGCCATCCGGGGCGCGGATGCCACCCTGCGTGCTGACGATGAGGAATTCTCCCCGGCCCAACTCGTCGGGGTTCCAGCCCATCCCCGCGTTCTGGCTATAGCCAAAGATGTGACCGCTCGGCGCTTCTACTACTTGCTCTATGGTCAACGGCAGCTTGCCGCTGGGGCCGGGCGCACGGGTACGGACTTGGTAGATTGCATCATCGGTCTCGCCGACAATTTCTGCAAAGGAATCAGTACTCATGCTGCCTCGTTTATGGTTTACTAATTCACTGATCTTACGCATCGTCCTGTCTGCGTGCCAGCCCTGTCATGCTGAGCGTAGCGATCCCATACCTAGGTGCTCGTGCGCAGCGTCAGTAATTCAGAGAAAGCCCCTACCAGCCCTCTTCGCGGACTTGGATTCTCTTTAGCAGGGGACGCCACCAGGCTTCGTTGTCGCGGTACCAGTGAACCGTATCGCGGAAGCTCTCGGCAAAATCGACTTGCGGTTTCCAGCCTAGTTGAGTGCGGATTTTGCTCGAATCGAGTAGGTAGCGGCGGTCGTGGCCGGGCCGGTCATCGACGTAGGTTTTGTGCGCGGCGTCCATCCCCAAGGCGTCGAGGATCAGGTCAGCGATGGTTTCGACGTCTTTTTCAATGCCGCTGCCAACGTTGTACGTCTCGCCGATCTCGCCTTTTTTTAGCACGAGGTCGATGGCCCGGCAGTGGTCGTCAACGTGGAGCCACTCGCGGCGGTTCTGGCTCGATTTGTACAGCGGCATCTTCTGGCCGGTGAGCAAGCGGACGACGAAGAAGGGGATGACTTTCTCCGGGAATTGATAGGGGCCGAAATTGTTGGCGCAGTTCGACAGCGTCACGGGCAGGCCAAAGGTGTGGCCATAAGCGCGCACGGCCAAGTCGGCGGCGGCCTTGGCTGCATTGTATGGAGTGCGCGGCCGGTAAGGCGATTCCTCGCTGAAGGACTCGTCCGCGTCGAGGGCCAAATCGCCGTACACTTCGCAGGTGGAAATGTGGTGGAAACGCGGTACTTGGGCGTCGGCCGCGGCCTGCAGCAGCTTTTGCGTCCCCACAACATTGGTCTGGAAAAAGGCCGAGGGATTGACAATGGCCAAGCTGTTGTGCGATTCCGCGGCAAAGTTGACCACGTAGTCGGGTCGGTGGACCTCAAAGAGGTGCCGGGTTAGATCGGCATTCTGAATATCGCCGCGGACAAAGGTGTAGCGGTCGCCGTAGTTTTCTTCCACATCCTGCAGGCTGGCCAAGTTGCCGGCGTAAGTGAGCAGGTCGTAGTTGACAATGCGGTCGTCGGGATAGGTCGATAACCAGTAGCGAATGAAATTGGAGCCGATGAAACCGGCACCGCCGGTGACGAACAGGGTGGTCATGGATTCTTTTCGTTAGGAATTGGGTGCGTGGTCCGTCATTTAATATAACATCTGGGCAACTCGCAGCCGGAATTTCAGTTAATACCCTTATTACTACCCTTATTCAAGCGTTACTACCCTTATTCCCGAGAAAACGCCAGCGCGCACCCGGGCCTCGGCCGCTGCAAGCTACATCGCCGGATTTCTTTAGCTCCGCTAAGAGGGTGCGAATCCATTCGCGGCCAACGCCGGGGCAGTCGCGTTCTAGGTCGCTCAGACGGAATTCGCCCGGCTGGGCGTGGATGGCGGCGAGCACCCGCTCGGACTTGGCACCCCGTGGGGCCTTAATCTGACCAGCGCGTTCCTCTAACTCGATGTAAGCGCGGCGGATGATCGCGAAGAGGAAGTTGAACCAAGGCGTCAGTTCGTGTTTGCCGTCGTGCCAGTGCTGTGAGCTGAGCCGGAGGCATTCGTAGTAGGACTCCCGGGATTCCTCAATGAGGCGTTCCAAGCTGATATAGCGACCAACCTCGTAGCCGTGCTGGTAAAGTGCCAGCAGGGTGAGCAGCCGGGACACGCGGCCATTGCCGTCCCGGAAAGGGTGAATGCAAAGGAAATCTAAGACGAGGGCGGCGATGGCGATGAGCGGCGGGATATTCTCTTGGTCAATAGCGTACTGGTAGTGCTGACATAGTTCTTCTACAGCCGCAGGGGTCTCCGCAGCCTTCACGCAGCGGAATCGGACAACCGGGGCCTGTCCGGGCAGAAATTCCACGATGTCGTTATCGACTCGTTTGAATTCGTCGCCGCTGGCGGATTGGCAAAGGGCGTGTAGGCGTTGCAAAGTTTCCGGCGTGATAGAAAGCGCGACGTAGTCGGAGTGAATCTCGTTCAAGGCGCGGCGATAGTCTTGCACCTCCTGCTCGGAGCGGTCACGGGGTTTCGCTTGGCCGAGCACCAGCGGGTAAAGGCGGGCTTGGGCGACCGTCACGCCCTCGATGCGGTTGGAGGATTCAGCGCTCTGAATGACAGCCGTGTCGCGGAGCGCTTTGAGGGCTTGTGGCGACTGGCGTGTGAATAGCTCCTGTTTGCCCCTCGACTCGGCGATGTCGTTGAGTAGCCACACCGTGCTTAGGGGTGTTTTGTGGTCGCGTAGGCGGTTGTTGCGGAAAGAATTCATGGTTTGAGAAGGCTTTAAGAAAGGGAATTATCAAGTTTTTCTACCGCTTTCATGGCATCCTCAATCTCTCCTCTAGGTGTGTTCACAATGACAGCATGGCTAAGCGGATTTAGGATGATGCTTCGGTACAGTTCAATTTCATCGATTAGATTCTGTTGTAGGAATCCCCCCGTTTTTACTGGCGTCCAGAAATATTCGCTTGTCAGATGCTTTGGGTTTTCACAGTACTTGACCTTAAGTTTTTTCTTATTGCAGAATTTCTTGATTGTTACTTCAAAGGCTGTACGAAGATAAATTGCACAGGCTTTGAAGTCGTTTGCATCAAAATACTCCTCTGCCTTTTTAAGATACGCTCGATCTTCCATATAAATCGGGATCTCGTATTCGTCTGTTTTCGAAAAGTAGAATTCAGCATATTTCCACTCACTATCTGCTGTATGTTGCTTGACAATTTCATACCAGATACGATCATATGTCATGAGGAATATTTGATAATCTGAGAAGTATTCTTTTAGAATATCGATTACTGGCAATCGGTTTGACATGTCCAAACCGATTAGCACATCATCTAAGGCAAGGATTTTCAGATCACTATCTGGCTGAAAAAGAAAAGAGGAGAAGGAGATAGCCACAGCGATTGCTGACAGTTTTGCCTCATTCAGAAAACGATGATGCGAAGATAAGTTCCTGTCAAAGAATCTGACTGTTAAGAATATATTCTGATTATCAATTTTCTTCCATTCTCGATTGTATGTGATACCACGAAAGTCAAAGTTGAGAGCAATATTGTATCCAAATTTATCCAGTATCTCGGATGATTTATTTTTTAATTCTTTTAATTTATCGAATAATCCAGTATTGAAGCTCTGTATCTTTTCTTCCAATGCCTCAATTTGCCCTCTTGTATTTCGCCGCGGGATAGACTGTTTAATATCAGTCCAATCGTCATAAAAACTGCGATTTGTCACATTGTTAATCATATTGGTAAGTAGGCTATTGATTAGTAAATCGAAGACATTCACAGCCTCTTCTTCGCGTTGTATATAGTGTGTCTCCAAAAGTTCCTTATAACCAAGAAAGCCCTTAGTCTTCGACGCATCAACAATAATACGGTCGTTGGTTTCTTTAACGGTCTTTGACCATTTGTAAGTATACTGTTTTGAATGCTGGTTAGCACGGAGACATAGTTTGATATAGCCACTATCATCGTCCTTGACAAAAATGTTTCTATGTTCTTCAAATTGGTGATTTTTTGTATAGGACTCTAAGAACAGCTTCAATGCCAAATAAAGTGATGATTTTCCACTTCCGTTTTCGCCGTAAATTAGCAAATTTTTTCCAGTCTTGTGCAGATTGATTTGGTACGAGGAGCCATAGAAAGCTCTAAAGTTTTTAATTTCGATCTCTGTAATTCTCATACCTTGTCCTCAATGATGCGAATGGTTTCCAAGCTATTTAAAAAGAAAAGGTTCCTCCGAACAGGATGTTTTCTGTCAAATAGTCGCTCGAAGATGTCACGTAGCGCAGACATTTTGTCACCGCTGACCTCTCTGATTGGAGGAAGATAGTCATTCAATAGCGGTTCGAAAAAGTATTTGTTGGCATGGTGGAGTTCATCAGTTAGATAGAGTTCATAAACTAGTCCATCGATTATCTGCTCAAAATATTTAATCATCACGTAGTCACGGGCGTATGCTAAATTCTTGCTGTCCGCAGATGGTTGCTTTTTGAGATATATCAGATAATCAACGAGTCTGATAATCGTTGATTGTTGCTCAGTGTTAGCAAAAGGAACAGGGATTTGAAAAAGATTTTCTCGAAATGCCTGCAAATAACCGTTTTGTAGATCTGTACATATTTGACATAGAAACCACCAAGAAACCGAAGAATTCAGAATCGCAACGACGTACTCATTCATCCCCGCGATCATATAAAGAGCATCATTATGAAAGAAAGCCTCCTTATCAAACGCGAACGTTGCCTTGTTCATGAAACGGCCAAGGATAATCTTCGGTTGTTCAAATTCCTCCCAGTAATCAATAGCATCCTGAATTTCGTACCACTGATAATTGCCTGATTTTCTTCCCCCCCTAACTCCAGGAGTCAAACGCTTCTTGTACTGATAGAGATGCTCGTAAATAGCAGGAAACTTTTCAATATCAATCCCTCTTCGAGTAAAGATGAGCCAGAGGTCTTGAGAATCCACCTGCCACCTTTTCACATCCCGTCCACGTAAAAACGGCTTTAATACTTCAGCGGACGATGGATGGTCTGCAATGAGTTTATCCCGCGTAGCCCTATCCACAACAAAGGCTTCGTTCAAACCTGTTTTGATACCATAATAAAACCGGCCCTTGACGTATTCTCCCAACGGTTCACCCGCGTTACGGAGTTTCTTTAGAAGATTCAACACAGCGGGAGAGGCAAGCCGCCAACCGTCAGCGGTTAACGCCTTCTGCGGCATGGTGAAACTCTTCGTCCGAAAAATGGCCCCAAATTCGTCAATAGACAGTCCAGGCCCCCAGTTCAGAGCGCGCAGGTGGTTCCCTTCAGTACGGGTTTTATATATTATGATAATACTCGGATACGCAATGGACGTAAAAATCGGAGCATCGCCAAAATCAATGAGTTGAGACAGAGTGGCCTGACGGGTGAGAAAATCACGCAGTTTCTTCCCGTAAGCAGACCGGAAATACTTGTTCGGGGAAATATAGGTCAAAACGCCATCATCCCGTAGCATCTGAAGACCTCGTTCGTAAAAATAAACGTAGAGGTCGGCTGTGCCGACATAACAGTCGTATTGATTCTTTAACGCTGGCTTGTGTTCTTTAATCTTCTCTTGACGGACATAAGGCGGATTCCCAATCACCACATCGAAGCCGTCGGTAATACCGAACATATACCCGGCATCGAACCAATCTGCTTTTGCATTTTGGTCATAAGCGTCCCAACGGGCAATTTTTTTCGCAGCATCGGGCGAAAAGCTGGCTCCTTCTAACTCCGCCGCCAACTCTCCGCGTAGTTCCGCATCCTTCTTCCTATAGTCAAGTTTTTGTTTGCGTGTAGTGGCGTGAAAGTACCGCTCGCGGTTTTCATTTAGTTTCTGTTCTAGCTGGTTCACTGCATCCGTTTGCCCGAGGCTCATTTGGGCTGCTGGTTTGTCAAGACTCAGAAGTGTATTGGCGGCCACAAAGCGCGTTTCCAGATTCGGCAGCGGCTTGATGCCGAAGTTATCGGCAGTCTCGTCTACTTCCTGCTCAATAGCCAGCGAAATGAAAAAGCGCAGTTTGGCAATTTGGCAAGCCACGGGCTGTATATCCACTCCGTAGATGCTGTTCTGGATAAGGTATAGCTTGCGCCCAAAATCCGAATCGCGGTACCGCTCGAAAGTATCGCTAATTTCCGTCAGTTCGTCATCGCGTTCCTGTTGGTTCGGAGTATCGAAAGCCGCCGCTGCCCGTCGAGTGGCGCGTTCTTTTTGGAGTTCTTCCCAGCGTTTGTTGTCGGGGTCAATCCGCTGCAGCACTAGGGTCAGCTTGTGTAGTATGCCCATCGGAAAGGCACCAGAGCCGACCGCCGGGTCCAGCACTTTGATTTCCTCAATCGCCTTCACAATACGTTTTTTTTCGACTTCCTTAAAAAGGTCGTTGACGTCGTTGAAGGCGTCAGCGTAGTCCATCAGGTCACGTAGCCGCTCTTGCCAGGAATCGGTGTCGCCATCGTTGGGCTGAGCTTTTTCTACCAGCGTCGCCACAAGGGCTTCTTCCACCATGTAATCCACTACGGCGCGGGGGGTGTAGTAGGATCCAGTTTGCTTGCGTACAGTCTCGCTTGTCTCTGGGTTGTAGGCCGCCAGCAAGTTCTCAAAAACCTTGCCGAGCAATTCCGGATCTAGGGCGACTTCCTGCTCTATGGGCGTGTTCTCCTCTACCGTGAACTTATAGTCTTCGAGCAGAGGAAACAGACCATAGTCTTTGTCGAAGAATAGGGCGTCTGGGACGTTCAACTCCCGCCATGCCTCGCGGCGCGCTTCTGCCGCCCGGGGACCGTCGCTTGGATCAGGATCGCTGAACATGTCGACGCGTCTGCCCCCGGCGCTTCTTGATTCTTCATCGTCTAGGCAGTCGAACAGGCCGCCGTTGATGAACGGAGTCTGCTTCATCAGGTCTTCGAAGCGCTCCGTATCCCGGATGAGTGATTGGTAACGGAAACGTGAAAAGACCCGGTGGCTAGGCTCGGTCCGGGTGCTGAAACCACGCAAGCCCATCTCAGTGTTGAGAGTTGCGAAGAAGAGATTCTGCAGGACGGCGCGGTAGTAGTCGGAGCCGCCGAAGTCATTCAGCAGCTTTTTCATTTCGGCAGGAACGAACCACTCCTCTCGGACCAGCCCCTTTTCCTTGATGAACCAGACGAACAGAATGCGGGTGATCAACCGGATGACCTGTTGCTCCGCTAGCACGGTCGAGGGGAACTTTGCCTCCGCCGCCGCCCTCTTAAACCAATCGAACAACTCGCCGTAGAACCGTCGGTTGAGTTCCTCGGTGTCCAGCGTATTCAGCCAAGCGGCTAGCAGGCCGTCAAAGTTGGGCTGTTTGCCGTGTAAGTCCATCCATTGCAGGCAGTTTTCTAGGGAGAGGTCTTCCAGAATGTCGAGGTGTGCGCGATGGGGCTTGGCCAGGTTGATCTCCCTGATCAGCGACACATGACCCAGCACATCGCGCCTTTGGTTGCGCCTGTGCTTACGACGACGCACAAAGGCTAAGGAGAGTAGATTGTCGGCAGTTCTGAACATAACGACTGAGGGTTGGTTCAGGCGTTTGTTGATCTCTCGGGTGAATTGGGCGTACTGCCCGCGAGCGTAGGTTACTTCCTTCAGTTCCACGGCGAAGAAGATAAAGCTCTGCTGCTGCCCCTTGTCGAAGGAATGGTCCTCAAACCCCAGCATAGGCTGATTGAATGAGGCGATTTCATCACTCGTCACCTGAAAGACGAGCCGCACGGATCGGACGTGCCTGCGAAATGCCTTTTCAGTCTGAGTATTCTGGTTTTTCGTCTGAAATTCGTGGATAAATTCATCCACGCTGCCCGAAAGTTCCAGTATGCGATCACTCCTGTATCCAAGGACTTCCAGTAAGTTTTTAGCCGTCGTTAGGAAATCGATGGCGGGTATTGCCGCCAGAGCGGATTGAATGCGCTTTCTGACATTGTCCATGCTCACGCCTCTACGATAATCAGCCGACGCAGATTGCTGAGTGCTTGATTCCTGATTTGGCGGATGCGCTCGCGTGTGAGATTCATCATGTCACCGATTTCTTCGAGCGTCAGGGCCTCGTTGCCGTCGAGGCCAAAATAGAGCCTAATAATGCGCGATTCACGCTCTTTGAGGAGCCCTATGGCTGTCTCTAACTGTATCCGCACCGATTCGCGCAAGATGTCGGCGTCGGGGAGGACCGCCGCGTCGTCGGCTAAGGTGTTGAGCAGGCTGCGTTCGGCGGCGGCGGTGAAGGGTTCGTCGAGCGAACACACGGCGCGGGCGCTGAGGATGGTCTCTAGGATCTCTTTGGCCGGGACTTCAAGTTCGGCGGAGATTTCCTCTAGGACCTCTTGGGTTGGGACTTCGAGTTCGGCGGCGCTGGTCTCTTGGATCTCTTTGACCGGGACTTCGAGTTCGGCGGCGCTGGTCTCTTGGATCTCTTTGACCGGGACTTCGAGTTCGGCGGAGATTTCCTCTATGGATGGCTCAGGGACCCGGTCCTGACCTAGTTTGCGCGAAATATCTTTGAGCAGGCTGACTTTGTTGAGAGGGAGGCGCACGGTGTGCACGTGCTCGGCAAGCGTTTGGAGGATGGACTGGCGAATCCACCAAACCGCATAGGAAATGAATTTGTAGCCCTTCGTCCCATCGAAGCGATCGGCCGCCGTAATCAGCCCGAGATTGCCGGCGCTAATCAGGTCGGAGAGGGGCAGACCGCGATTTTGGTATTTCCTAGCCACACAGACGACAAAGCGTAAATTCGCTCGGATCATTTCGTCTCGTGCGTTCATGTCGCCATTTTTGATGCGGTTGGCCAGTTCTACTTCGCGCTCCTTCGAAAGGGGCGTGGACTCGGCGATATCGTCGAAGTAGAGTCGTAAGGTGTTTTCTTCACCTTCTGGAAATCTCGCCTTAGACACCGCCCACTCAAGCCAGTCGGACAACTGTCGATAGAACTGTCGGCTGAATTCCTCAGTGGGCAGCTTGGCTTGCCAAGCTGCCAGCAAACCGTCGAAGTTTTTCGGCTTGTCATAGGCATCCATCCACTTCGCGCATTCCGATAGCGACAGCTCGGCCAGATCGTCAAGATGGGCGCGGCGCGGATTCTCTAGAGGAATATCCTTGATCAACGACGTGACGGGCTCCAGCACGTCCCGGCTACCGTCGCGCCTGTGCGGGCGGCGGTTGACAAACGAGACGGTCAAACGATCTCCAGCGCGGAAGAAGACCACGGTCGGTACGCTTATTCGCTTATTGATCTCCCTCGTAAAGTCGTTATATGTCCCATGGGCGCAGTTGGCTTCCTTCAGCTCAACTGCAAAGAAGATAAGACTCTGCTGTTGTCCTTTGTCGAATGAGGCCGTTCCCAAACCTGTCGAGGTGATTTCATCACTTGTCACCTGAAAAACGAGCCGCACGGATTGGACGTGCTTGCGGAATGCCTGTTCAGTCTGGGTATTTTGGCTGTGCGCGGGAAGTTGGATAAAGTCATCTGCTCGGAAGTTCCAGTCATTCGTGCGATCACTCTGGTATCCGAGGACTTCCAGCAGATCTTTAGTCGCCGCCAGAAAATCGCTGTAGGGTATGGCCGCTAAAGCGGCTCGAATGTCCTCTCGGATATCGGTCGTGCTCATGCCTTTGCAATAATCAGCCAAGTTATTAGCTCAAAATCAGCATTACTCGGTTTTGAGGGTTTAGCCGACAATCTGAAATCGCGCTGTCCGCGAATGCCCAGTTGCCGTATCTGGGTGGCTCTATCCGCCCCGCTGATATGGGCAATCACGGCCTTCAACAGTTTGTCGTAATGGGCCATGTCTTGGCCATTTTGGGTTCCGCGGTCAAACTGGTCACATAACTTTTGCAGCGGCTTGGTCTTGCCAAGGGCTACCGATTCAAACAACTCTAGCACCTGTCGGACATTGGCACAACCGTAGCGGATATTCTCGTTGTCGCGGATATATACCGTATAATACGGATGAATCGGGCTGGCCCTTTTTTCTCTTTTGTCAGTGCTGGCGTTGCGCTGGCGTAGGAAAAATATTACGCCCGGCTGTGCGGTGTCGCCCTCCCCGCTGGTTACCGCGTAGGCCCCATAGGGCATTGCTTCCAGTTCTGCCTTGTTTTTTTCCAAATACCGCAATAATTGGGCAAAAAAGTAATCGAGCGTAAAGTCGCTCATAACGACGCCATCGGATAGCTCGTCTAAGTCCAAGACCTCTTCGCGCATCCTATTTAGTTGTTCATCGCGAAAGTTTAGCTCCATCTGGATCTGCTCAGACGAGTCTTCGTTCAATGGATCGTCGTCGCCGCTGGCTGTGGCATCCGCCAAGGCCATGCGTGCTTGCACACGACTTTGCAGGCGCAGATAGACCTCCATGTCCTTAGTAGGCCAATAGTTAATCATCCGCACCGACTGGTTGCGGCTGCCAATGCGGTCAATGCGCCCAAAGCGCTGGATAATACGCACCGGATTCCAGTGGATATCGTAGTTGAGCACGGTATCGCAATCTTGAAGATTCTGCCCTTCTGAGATACAATCAGTAGCAATCAGCAGGTCGATTTCGTCGGTGCTATTGGTTTGCCCGTGTGCTCTCGGCGCGAAGTTGGTCAGAATGGCGTTGAATTTGTTAGGACCGGAAGTGGTGCGCGTTACATCCCCAGAGACCATTGCCATGTTCAACCCCAATTCGTTCGCCAAGTCAGCCAAGTTCTCGTACAGGTACTCCACGGTGTCTTTGAAGGTGGAGAACACTAGCAGCTTGCGGTTGGTCCGGCCATCCTTGTTGGTCGTCGGGTGTTGTGCTCTGTCTCGAATATGCTCCTTGATCTCTCTCAGCTTGCCGTCCCGCTCCGGCGTGATAATACTGACCCGTTCATAGACTGCTTCCAAGGTCTTCTTATCCTTCAGCAAGTCCTTTTTCCAACGGGGCAAATCCAACTCGCGCAGATGGTAGGGAGTGCGTGCCCGATTGATCTGAAATTCCTCGTCGTCGTCATCGTCATCTGGGAGGACGTCCGCTCGTTCTTCTAACAGCAGGTTTTGCTCATAGCGGTCTATCTTTTCTAGCAAGTCTTCAATTTTGCCGATAGTGCGCTTGAGCGTTTCCGTCAGAGAGTGGGCCGAACTTTCTAGGCGTTTCAGAAAATTGACTCGTATCATACCGATGAGGAAGCGCTCGCGGTCTGCCTGATTAAACCGCAGTTGCTTCTTTTCCTCCGCCAACCGCTTCTTGGCCTCCGTGCTGGTAACGTAGCTCGATGGCCGGTAGATGGATAGGGCGAACCGCTCGATTTGCTCGGATAAACTTTTATATGAAAGTTCGTCCTCTAAATCCGTCAGCGGATAGCGATTGTTCGGCTGTTGCCGCGTGGGGAATTGGCCGATTCTGTCCATTTCTTCGGCGTAGAACTGCTTGATCTGACGCCGCGAGCGAGCAATGGAAACGCCGCCCAGCAGTTTAAAAAAATCAGCGCCCAATGTCTCCAGTAACGTTGTCTTGTCTTTTTTGCCGCTCTTCTCCGCTTTGGTCTCCCATGCCTTAAACTCCTTTTGCGCCTGCCTCAGCAGAGCACCGATATGGCCGATGCCCAGATTTTCCCGGAAAACGTCTTCGCGTTTTTCGGTCATCAGATAAATCTGATTGCGGAGGTCAATAAGCGAAGTGTTGACCGGCGTCGCTGAAAGCATCAGCACCTTGGTTTGGGTACCGGCTTTGATGACTTCTTCCAATAACCGCGAGTAGCGGCTGTGGCGAATCCGACCGCCTTCTTCGGGGCGGGACTTGGAGTCATTGCGAAAATTGTGCGATTCGTCGATGACCACCATGTCGAAATTACGCCAGTTGAAATTTGCGAGATCAATGTTGCCAGCTTGCCCACTGCTGCGCGACAAGTCAGTGTGCGATAGCAAGGTATAGCCAAAGCGGTCTTCAAGGAAGGGATTGCCAGTTTGGGCGTTATAGGCTGGATACAGCGCCCAATTTTCGCGCAGCTTTTTGGGGCATAACACCAGCACCCGCTCGTTGCGCAATTCAAAGAACTTGATAACCGCCAACGCTGTGTAGGTCTTTCCCAATCCCACACTGTCGGCAAGGATACAGCCGTTGTGCTGCAGCAGGCGGGCAATAGCACTTTTAGCTCCGTCTTTTTGGAAGCCGTACAGCGCATTCCAGATTGCGGTATCGTAAAGGTGCGTATCTTTTAGGTGGCTTTCGCCGGCTTTTCTCGCTTCGATGTCCTCCTGGAACAGTTCGTAGAGTGTTTTATAATAGATCAACTCCGGCGCGTATTCTCTGCCTATCCGCGCCAGCGCGTCCAACACCTCTTTTTTAACATCTTTGGTCAGCGTATTGTCCGCCCACAAATCGTCAAACCATTGTTGCAGTTCGGTACAAGTAGCTGCGTTTTGGGTTGCCAAGTTGATTTCCACGTTGGCACTCGTCCCGCCGCCTAAGCCACCACGAGTGAAGTTGGAACTGCCGACCACCGCTGTGCCGCCATTGACTGATTCGGTGAGATACATCTTGCCGTGCAGAAAGTTGGATTTGCCAATGGAGCGAATTTTGACGCCTTTACTGCTTACCCATGCTTCGCATTGACGGGCGAGGTATTTCTGTTGCAAGGCGTGTTGAGGCGATAGCCCGTTTTCGGTCAGGTTGAAGGCTTTTTGCGCTTTCTCTCCGGGATCTAACTCACCGACCGATGCCGGATCCCCAAAGAGAAAGCGCACCTCCTTAACACCTCTCAATTCTCTTTGCAGGGCCTCGTACCCGTAAATGGTGAAATACGCCGAGACGAGGCGAAATACCTCAGCGGCGGACAGGTGCTGCCGCAAATAATCGACGACCTTGCGGGCACGGTTGTCCAAAATGTGCTCACGTTTGATCACTCTTGATAGCTTTCGTTAAGGCGTTCGTTAGATCATCCACCACTTTTAGGCGGCGGACGTCAGTTTTGAGATCGTCATGCTTTCTCCATTCTCTTAATATCGTCAAGCATCTACAGCTTCATCTATATAGGTGTCGTCGAGCATTTCCAGTAGGTCACCGCGCCTGAACGTCGCCGACAACTGCTGAAGTGAAATATTCCTGTCTCCGTAGCAAGTCTTTAGCGCAGTTTCTAGCGATTGGATGGCATCTGCATGGTATTGAGCTTGATTATCCTCAAACTCCTGTAAGAGTTCCTGAACGTTTCGATGGGAAACCTGATCAAGAGGGATACCCTTATCCTTTAACAGTTTGCGCCCGATCAACATGGCGATGCAGTGGGACGAATAAGGCAAAAAGTCCGGTGGTGTTGTCATTGTCGGGCGTTTTCTTTCGTTCTCGACAGCCCTGAAAATCAAGACCGCAAGTAGTGCCTGAGCCGCGTTGAGTTGCTTAAAGATATCCTCGTATAGCTTTCCAAAATGCTCTTTGCGACGAAATTTGGCCTGATGCGGCCTTTTTCGCCATATTGCAAGCACGGCTTCTGCCACAATTGAACTAGTGATAACCGACGACCCACCGCCACCTTCCTCCCTCTGGCGTTTATACGTATAGCCCAGATTAGACAGGCCCAACTCCAACTGCTTCTGCATCTCATCGTTGGATCGCAAATCTCTGAGATCCACTGGATTCTGACTGTTGGTAGCGTAGGTGATGTCTTGGACGACTTCTTTATGTGTATCGGCCAACTGATAAACCCGAATCAACAGATAGGCCGATTGGCCGACTATGTTAGGCAAATTTCCATTTAGTGTCTCTTGAATCGTCTTGCAGGTCTGCCCCCCGTTGATCACCTGCATATTCTTGAGTTGTACCTTGTAGTCTGATTGCTGAAAAGCGTTGTAATCAAATCGGTCGCAGACTGCGGTAATACCATTATTGTAAAAATAGAATTTGTCGGATTTGTTTGGATCGCAAAGCGTCTCGTGAATTGCGGTGTTGACGCGATTGGTGTGAAGCCCAAGGTAACGGCGGATATTGCGCTCGAGTAGGCCGTCTCCGTGCTCGTCAAATAGTCGTTGAATCTCCTGAACGGAAACGCGCCCGACCAAAACGCGCATATAGTTCATATCTTCTATGATGGCTTGCCCACTAAGTGTCAGGGTGGTATCCACCTGTTTGCTGCGCTGTAAGATATTGACAATGGAATCGTGGTTGAAGTGGATGAACTTTACTTTGTCGCCGTAATCCTTCTCTGCGCTAGCTACCCAATTATCTGCTTGCGATGTCCATCCGTCTCCGTTATTACAAAGAATTACCCGCACATTGGGAATATACGCATCACGGATCAACGAGCGGATCTCCTCAATTTTAGGAGCTATTTTTTCGTTCAGAGTGACACTCCTATTTGGATCAAACAGTATCCGAACGGTACCTACAGCTTTTTGTACATCATTTTCCGGGAAGTTTGCTTTGCCGCTTAGGTCCTTGATTTTGTACTTGCCCTGGAAAATTGTGACGAGAAAATCACCGTCTTCAACCTCGCCAATGTGAAGCCCATCAACCCCAGCATCGTTCCCTCCCTCGGTAAGTAACTCGGCACTGTCTTCAAGCGTCATTTCGAGGCATGTTGACATGCACAGGAGCACAAATGCCGCCGACTTCTTTTTGTTAATGTCGCTCCCTTCCGGTAGCCATTCGGGATGATCTTCAACAATACCCGCTACCCTCTGGTCGATAATACTAGCATTGATATTCATATATTTTTCTCCTTATCGGACAGCTCTTCCAAACCCAGCACCTTTTCGCACAATTCCTTCAATTCCTCATCGCGGAAGTTCTTTTTCATCTGAGCCTAGATCTTTTCAAGTGAGTCGTCGTCGCTGACGCTTTTCCAAGATGTCTCCGTATCCTGTCATTTGGATAGGGAAAGGAGCCAACTGGGAGAGGCGAGCGGGGTTCCAATTATTTAATTAATACTTGTCTAGCACCTGAGCAACCCGCAGCCAGATTCTCCCGTCAAAAACGCAGCAATTCCCCCTCGCCAAAGACGAACAGATCGGCCAAGATCGCGGCAAAGTAGATCAAGCTGATCGTGCTGTTGACCGTCATAAAGGCCGTGCTCATGCGCGACAGATCGTCGGCCCGCACCAACCGGTGCTCGTACACCAGCAAACCGGCTACCACTACCACCCCCAACCAGTACAAAAAACTCAAGCCGGCCATACGGCCCACGATAATCAGCAACACCACGAACAATAGGTGCAAAACGCGGGCAATGTGCAGAGCGCGGGCAATGCCAAAGCGGACCGGAATGGAATGGAGTCCGGCCCGGACGTCAAAGGCGTGATCTTGGCAGGCGTAGATGATGTCAAAGCCAGCCACCCAAACCAGCACCCCTAGGCAGAGCAGCAGCGGCATGAGATCAAAGCCGCCAGTGACTGCAATCCAAGCACCCAGCGGCGCCCCGCCCAAACTCAGTCCCAAAACCAAGTGAGAGGCCCAAGTGAAGCGCTTGGTCAGCGAGTAGAACAAGAGCACGGCCAAAACCAGCGGCGACAGATAAAAGCACAAAGTATTGAGCTGATAAGCCGCCAAGACCAAGGCCAAAGCCGACAGAACCACGAACACCCCCACGGCTTGCGGCGAGACCACGCCGCGTGGCAGCTCGCGGTTTTGGGTGCGGGGATTGGCCGCGTCAAGGTGGCGGTCAACGAGGCGATTAAAACCCATCGCCGCGCTGCGCGCCCCCACCATCGCCAGCGCAATCCAGCCGATCTGAGCGGGGGTAATGCCCGTGTAAGTCGCGGCCAGCAAGGCACCGCTAAAGGCAAAAGGCAGGGCAAAGACGCTGTGGGAGAATTTGATCATGCGGCCGTACACCGCAATGGCCTGCAAGGGAGCCATCTCGACCTTCCTTTAGGCCGCTGGATAAAAGCGCAGCGGAGGCACCGCGTCAATCAGGCCGTGGCGGTGAGCCAGTTGGTAGAACAGCCGCAAACCGGCTTGGACAGCCTCGTCCAAATCAAAGTGGATGTGGCGGGTCAGGTAACGCTCGTAGAACGCGGGCGAGCCGCCGCATTCTCGGCTATACGCGGCGGCGATGGACGGCACTTGACATACCCCCTGAGCTTTGGCCCACTGCAATTGTTGGACTTGGGCGGGTGTGAGTGCCTGCTGGTGGCCAGCCCAAAAGGCAAAGACAAAAGGCAGATCGGTCATAGCCGTCCACTCCCGACCCAAATCCAAGCTCTCCAATTCCCCATCCAAGTGCGGAAAGACCTGATCGCCGATGAGCAGGGCCGCGTCAGCACACTCCAACATGGCCTCCAGGTCGGGCGGAGCTTCGATCAAGTGCGGAGTGAGAGCGAATTTTTCGCGCAGGAGAATGGACAACAAAGCCACTGACGTGCGGGAACTGGTATCCAAAGCTATGCGCTCGACCTGCGGCAATGAACGGCGGCAAAAGAGACGCACCGTCAGCACCGGACCCTGCGAACCAATGGCTATATCGGGGACGATCCAATAGGGCCGAGCACTGCGGGCGTATTCGATCGCGGGAATGATCCCCACGTCGATGGTGCCATCTGCCAACTCCCTCGCGCAGCGCGAGGGCACCGAATAACTCAGGGCGAAAGGTGCGGGATCGCGTTCGAGGGCAACGACGAGGGGCCGCGTGTTGAGGTACGGGACCGCGCCCAAGCGCGGCTTCATGAATGAACGGCCTCTTGTAAAGCGTCGATCCGACAGGGTGAGGCCACCGGCTCGTAACGAGTGTTGCGCCGTCGCGGCGCAAAACCGGCATCGCGGATTAGCCGCTCCATCGCATCCAAGCCCATCTCATTGGTGTGGCTAGTGCCGGCCGCACTGACGACGTTTTCTTCGAGCATGGTGCTGCCGAAATCGTTGACGCCGTAGCGCAAGCTGACTTGGGCGATTTTAGGCCCTTGGGTCACCCACGAGGCCTGTAGGCTGGGGATATTGTCGAGGAAGAGCCGCGCTACGGCCACCGTGCGCAAGTGATCGTACCCAGTCGCTTTGGCACCGTTCCAACGCGACTCGTCCGCGCCCAAGTCCGTGTGATCGGGCTGGAAGTTCCAAGTGATGAAGGCAGTGAAGCCACCGCGCTCGTCCTGTAGCTGCCGCAGGCGATCCAGATGCTCTAGGCGATGTTCCACCGTCTCCACGTGGCCGTACATCATCGTCGCCGTAGTAGGCATCCCCAGCGCGTGCGCCACGCGATGCACTTCCAGCCATTCCTCGGTGCGGTCCTTGCGAAAGCCGATGATGTCGCGCACCTCGTCGTTGAGGATTTCGGCCCCGGCACCCGGGATCGAATCCAACCCGGCGTCGCGCAGGCGGCGAATGGTCTCGTCCAGCGGCAGCCGCGACAGGTGCGCGATGTAGATGATTTCCGTGGCTGAAAGACAGTGTAACTGCACCTGCGGATAGCGGTCCCTGATCGCCGAGAGCAATTGTTCGTAGTAATCGAGGCGCAGCTTGGGATTGAGGCCGCCCTGCATCAGGATTTCGCAGGACTTAGGCTCGTCGCCGCCAAAGGCCACCAACTCGTCGATTTTGGCAAATATCTGCTCATTGGGCAGCACGTAGCCCTCGCTGGAACCTGGGGGACGATAGAAGGCGCAAAAGTCGCACTTGACCCAGCAGACATTGGTGTAGTTGATGTTGCGCCCGACGTTGTAGGTGACCACCTGCTCGGGGTGTTTCTGCAGGCGCACCCAATGCGCCAGCATCCCCAACTCGGCGAGGTTGTAATGCGCGTACAGGCGGCGGGCATCAGCGAGCGCGAGGCGCTCCCCGGCATAGACCTTTTCGGCAATATCGGCAATCATGAGTGCTATCCAGTCGCCGCCAACAGCGTCGGGGTATCGGCGACGATGTTGTAGAGGGAGTCGCGCTCCAAAGGCTGGCGGCCAGCCTCGACGATGCGCTGCAAGAGTTCGGCCTGGGTCAGCCGCTGCTGGGTCTCGGTGAAACTCTTGCGGGTGATTTCGTAGTCCATGACCGTGCCGTCGATGTCGTCGGCCCCGTACCAGAGCGCGGTCTGCGAAATCTCAATGGTGTTCATAATCCAGAAGGTTTTGACGTGGGGGAAGTTGTCGAGCATCAGCCGCCCCACGGCGATTTCCTTGAGATCTAAGCAACCCGTCGGCCCAGGCAAGTCCTCCAACTCGGTGCGCTCGGGATGAAAAGAGAGCGGAATGTAACAGAGGAAACCGCCGGTCTCGTCCTGCACTTCGCGCAGCCGCACGAGGTGATAGACCTTCTCTGCGGTGTTTTCGATGTGGCCGTAGAGCATGGTGGCGTTGGAGGGCAGGCCGGCTCGATGCGCCGTCTGCGCGATTTCCAGCCACTCCTCGGAATCCGCCTTCGTCCAAAAAAGGTCGCCCTGCACCCGGTCGCTGAAGACCTCGGCCCCGCCGCCGGGCAGCGACTCCAGCCCAGCCGCCTTCATATCGGCAAAAATCTCCTCCAGCGGCTTTTTGGCGATGCGCTGAATCTGGGCGATCTCGATCATGGTGAAGGCCTTCAGATGCGCGGCCGGGCGGGCTTGCTTCATCGCCCGCAAGACGTCGAGATAGTATTGGTAAGGTAGTTTGGGATTGACGCCGCCGACCATGTGGATCTCGGTGATCGGGGCTTGATCGTACTCGGCGACTCGCGCGGCGACTTGCTCGGGTTCCAATACGTAGCCACGCTCGTCTTTGGGCTTGACGTAGAAGGAGCAGAACTTGCAGAGCTTGTTGCAGATGTTGGTGTAGTTGATGTGCTGATTGCGCACGTAGTACGCGATGTCGCCGCTTTTGCGCTCGCGGACGATATTGGCCAAATAGCCCAAGACAGGCAACTCGTCGCAGGCGTATAGACGCAAGCCGTCGTCCAAGCTCAAACGCTGCCCAGCCAGCACTTTGGCGTGGATATCTGCGAGGCCGGCGCGGCCGATAAGATCGTCGTAAATCACTTATTTCTCCCGCGTTTAGTAACATAATACCTATGGGTATCCTATTCGTCAACCGGCCCCTTGACGCCCTGATACACTGCGGCAATCCCCAGGGTCATAGGCGTGTAGCGCGTCTGGCTAAACCCAGCCTCGACGAGCAATTCGACAAAGGCCCGCCCCTGCGGAAAGATCCCCACCGAGCGCGGCAAATAGGCGTAGGCCCGGCGCTGGCCGGAGATTAGGCCGCCGATCAAGGGCAGTACTTTGTGGAAGTAGAACAAGTACAATTGCCGGAACAGCGGCGCAGTAGGCTCGCAAAAATCGAGCACCAAGAGCTGGCCGCCGGGCTTGAGCACCCGATGCGCCTCGGCCAAACCACTCGGAATGTGGCCAAAATTGCGCACCCCAAAGGCCCCGGTCACCAAGTCAAAGGTATGGTCCCGAAACGGCAGTTGCTCGGCGTCGCCGACCAACAGTTCCACGCGCGCGGACGGGCCTTTGGCCGCCACCTTGGCCACCCCCAACCGCAGCATCTCCACGGCCATGTCAATACCGACCACTTGCTGCGGCCCCAAGCGGTCAGCCGCGAGGGCAAAATCGCCAGTGCCCGTCGCCAGGTCCAAGATGCGCTGCGGGCGCTGGTGCCGGGCGGCGCGGAGGGCACGCCAACGCCAGTACACATCCACGCCACCGCTGAGCAGGTGGTTGAGCAAGTCGTAGCGCCGGGCAATGGCGTTGAACATGTCTCGGTTGCGCCTCTTGTGTTCGGCGACGTTTTGCTTATTCTCCATGAAGGAAAAGCTAGTCCCGTTACCACCACTGTCAACAGAAGCTCATGCCCCAACTTCAGGCCAACATCCTCATCGCCGACCAATCGCTCTTTATCCGCGAAGGGCTGCAAGAGGCATTGCAAAAACCCGGCTATGCCATTGAAACCGCCGCGGACGGTGCCCAAGTGCGCCGGATGCTGAAAGCCGGCGACTTTCACTTGGCCATTCTCGACTTGCAGATGCCCGGTGCCGCTGGGATGCAACTTTTGCAGGAGGTCGGCCAGCACCACCCCGATACCCTGTGCATCATCCTCACGGCCCACGACAACGTCCACACCGCGGTCGAAGCCATGCGCAAAGGCGCGTACGACGTGGTGACCAAACCCGTCGATTTAGACAACTTGCGCCTCGTAGTCTCTCGTGCCCTAGATCGCTTCGAGCTCGTCGTCGAAAACCGCAAGCTCCACCACCGTCTCGAAAAAGAAGCCCCCTTCCGCCGCCTCGTGCGCCGCAGCCCAGCCATGCAGGCCGCCGCGGCCACGATCAAACAAGTGGCCGAAACAGACGTGCCGGTGCTCTTGCGCGGCGAGACCGGCGTTGGCAAAGATTTAGTAGCACGCGCCATCCACGATCGCAGCAGACGCCGCGACGCCCCTTTTGTAGCCGTCAACTGCGGCGGCTTCACCGAAGAGCTTTTTACTAGTGAGTTGTTCGGCCACAAGCGCGGGGCCTTTACCAGCGCCCACGCCGACCGGCCCGGCCGGTTCACCCTCGCCGAGGGCGGGACCCTCTTCCTCGACGAAATCGGCGAGGTCTCGCACAAAAATCAGGTCGAGCTGCTGCGCGTCCTAGAATCCCACGAGTTCCAACCGCTCGGGGACCCACAGGTACACCGCGCCGATGTGCGTATCATCGCCGCGACCAACCGCGACCTCGAAGGCGCGGTCGCAACTGGAGGCTTCCGCGAAGACCTGTACTACCGCCTCAACGTGATTCCCATCGACATCCCCCCTTTGCGCCAACGGCGGGAAGACATCCCGGTCTTAGTCGAAATGTGCCTCGACGAAACCTGCCGCGCACAAAACAAGCCCTCCAAGAAGATCAGCCCGGAAGCTATGGAGGGCCTCATCGCCTATAATTGGCCGGGCAATGTGCGCCAGTTGCGCAACCTGCTGCAACGGCTCGTGGTCACCACCCCGGCAGCAGTCATCCTCCCCGAACACCTGCCCGGCCCGCTCGGCGAGCTAGCCGATGGCCCCGGGCAATTCTCAATGACCCTCGGCTCTTCCCTCCAAGAGGTCGAAGCCGAGCTCATCCGCCAGACCCTCCAACGCCTCACCGGCAACCGCCGCGAAGCAGCCGCCATTTTGGGCATTAGCGTCCGCTCCCTCCAGTACAAGCTCAAGCGGTACAACATCACCACCAAGTAACGCGCTGGCGGCTGGCGGCGAACGCGCGACAAGTCGGCAGCCCATTCGCCAACGCTAGACGACTCCTGCATCTTTTGCACTTTTTCGCCTGTGCGGTCCCTCAATCTGCTCCTCCCCCACTACTATCCTTCTCATAAGTGACATATTCACAATGATTTAACTATAAGAAACTAAATGTGGCATTGGATTTGCTTATCTATATGTGAGTCGAAAGGAGCGCTGGTCGCCTTCCGCGCGACCAGCAGAGTTTCACAGCCCGCATCGACCGTAACTATTTGTTAATACAGAGCAAACAATTTTGTCAGATCGAGCCTTGAGCAACGCGGGGACGCTTTGCAACCTCGAACTGAAACAATAAGGATGCAATTTTTGCACTTTGAGCACATAGAGTCTGACGCTTCTAACTAGCGCAATTCAAGCGCCTTACAGAACATCAGCCAAAATTGCTGCAACTGAGTGCAAAATTTTGCACCTGCTGACCCCATTACCCAAGGAAGGTTTCGCACATGGCTTACGCGATCCAAGAAGTCCTAAATGACGAGGACAACACCCTGCGCCTCTACTTCGACGACATCGCCGATTCTAGGCCGCTGAGCCGCCAGCGCGAAGTTGAGTTGTCGGCGCGGATCCAAGACGGCGATATGGTCGCACGCGACGAGTTGGTTCAAGCCAACCTGCGCTTCGTCATCGATGTAGCTAAAAACTACCAGAATCGCGGTCTCTCGCTAGAGGACCTGATCAGCGCCGGCAACGTGGGTTTGCTGACCGCTGCTGAGCGCTTCGACGGCACCAAGGGATACAAGTTCATCTCGTACGCCGTGTGGTGGATCAAGCAGTCCATCTTGCAGACCATCGCCGAGCACGCCCGCACCGTGCGCCTGCCGCTTAATAAGCTCAGCCTGCTCAAGGACATTTCGCGGGCGGTGCGCAAGCTGGGCCAAGGCCGCGAGAGCGAGCCGGACGTCGAGGAAATCGCCGCTGAGTTGGGCCTGCCAACCGAGGAGGTCCTCGACACCATGCTCAGCGCCCGCACGGTGCGTTCGCTCGACGAGTCCTTTGAGGACGACGACGATCGCAGCTTGCTCAGCCTCCTCGCCGATAACAATCAGGCGACGCCCGACAGCGACGTCTTGCAAAACTCGGCTCGTGCCCACTTAGAGGAGGCCCTCTCCAGCCTTGAAGACCGCGAGTTGCGCATCATTCGCCTCTACTTCGGCCTCGATGGCAGTCAAGCGCTGACCTTGGAGCAGATCGGTGGATTGATGGGCCTGACGCGGGAGCGCGTGCGCCAGCTCAAGGAGCGCGCCCTGAGCAAGCTCCGCCACCCGACTCGCTATCAGTCGCTTCTCGCGCTGGTAGATGAAACGGAGTTTTACTAGAATTATCTCATAAACGTCTGAATACACCATTCATGTAGGGGCGACCCTTGTGGTCGCCCTTTACCTATGAGATGGTTTCTAGGCACAAAAAGCGGGGAGCTCGAATTATCGGGCTCCCCGCTTTCTATTATGGCTAACGCTATGCTGCTAACGGCTCAGCCTTCGCCTCCTCGCAGCTTCTTGAGTTCGTCGCGCAAGAGTGCCGCTTTTTCAAAGTTTTCGCTATCGACTGCCTCTTCTAGCCAGCGCTCTAACTGCTCTTGTTGGCTCAGCGGCTTCTTTTGCAAAATTTCCTGCTCCAACTCCTCGAGCGCAGCTTCTGAACGCTCGCGCTCGAGGAAGAACTCCTCGGCCTCCACCTCGGGCCAAGTGCCAATCCGCGCACGAGTCCGCTGCACGATCGCCAATGCGCCGTCGTAGTCCTCGTCGCCGATGGAGATCATGGCCCGGGCCACGCCGTTGATGCGCAAGATATAAGGCCACCATCTCTCCAGATTGTCGCGGTCCTCTTCGCTTGCGGCATAGCGGTTGACAAAGCGAAAAAGGGCCATATTGCGCTCGGTATCGCGCACGACCCGCCGGTAGTCGTGCAGTTGGATCAAAAAGGCGTAGCGCTTGTACAAGCGGCTCCCCTCGTCGAAAAGCTCGCGGCAAGCCGCTTCGTTGAGCACAAAATCCTCGTCGCTGGCCCCGTGCTCGCGGTGGTATTTTTCCAATTCGCCCTGGTAATAATCGAGGGCAAAGTCCCGCCCGTGAGGCCGGCGACCGTCGGGCCGGCCATCGAGATTGAGCTGCAAAATGCCCTGAAAGGCCCCTTGATCGACTCGGATCTGGATCTTCGCAACCCCGTCCTTTCCCGATATTTTCCGCACATTCGCCTCTGGGTCAAAGGACCATTCATTTAATAGGTCGGTCATATCTCGACTCATGCCAACCTCGCACAACTGTTATGTACCGACATTGCAAAAATTCCCATCGCAGAATTATAACCGAGGTGATGCGTTCCGGCAATGACCTTCCCGCAGGCTAGGGGCCGAAGTCGCTCTGGCCCCTAGCCTGCGATGGCATAGTTTATGCTACAATAATGTGCGACGCATTCTCGACACTTGGCTCTAATGACGCCCTCTTACGGCGTGTGACTCTGTATTTTTGGTCGATTTTCCGTTTTAACCACGAATATGTGGCTCTTTGATATTTACAAAAATGTTATTTTTATTCATACTAACGACAAAAATGTCGTAAAAATAGGATGGCTCACATGTCCACCTTACCGACCGCCAGTGCCCAACAACAAATCTCCATCCTGCACGAAATCGGGCAAATACTAGGCTCGACGACCCAGTTTGAGGAGGCACTCAACGTCATCCTCAAGCTCATGTGCGACCAACTCGACATGAGTTTGGGGACAGTCAGCCTCCTGAGCCAAGAAGCCACCGAAGTCTCTATCGACGTGGCGTATGGACTCTCGCAATCGGAAATCAAGCGGGGCCGCTACGACGTCGGGGAAGGCATCACCGGCAAGGTCGTGGAATCGGGCAAACCCGTGATCGTGCCGCGCATCAGCAGCGAGCCGCTCTTCCTCAACCGCACCGGCGCTCGCGGCAGTTCGGCCAAGAACCAGACCTCGTTCATTTGCGTGCCCATCCTCCAGCAGCAGCAGGTAGTAGGTACCATTAGCGTCGATATTCCCTATAAAGACAACGAAAACCTGCAAGATACCGTGCGCCTGCTGTCCATCATATCCGTCATGATCGGCCAATCGGCCGCCGCCCGCCAACGCGCCCGCGCCGAGCAAACCCAACTGCTCGACGAAAACTTGCGCCTGCAAAACGAACTCCGCGAGCGCTTCCACCCCGCCAACCTCATCGGCAACTCCCGCCCCATGCAGGAGGTTTGCCAGCTCATCGGCCAAGTGGCTCCCCGCGACGCCACGGTCCTGTTGCGCGGTGCCAGCGGCACCGGGAAGGAACTGGTCGCAGATGCCATACATTACAACAGCTTACGTGCCGACAAACCCTTTGTCAAAGTACACGTCGCGGCCCTGCCGGAAACCTTGGTCGAATCCGAACTATTCGGCCATGAGCGCGGCGCTTACACCGGAGCCTCGACGAGCAAAGCCGGCCGATTTGAACGAGCGAGCGGCGGAACAATTTTCCTCGACGAAATCGGCGAACTCAGCCTAGGCGCACAGGTCAAACTGCTCCGCGTGTTGCAAAATCGCGAAGTCGAACGCCTCGGCGGTCGCGGCCCAGTGCCGATTGATGTCCGCGTCGTCGCGGCAACCCACATAGATCTGGAAAAAGCCATCGCCGAGGGCACTTTCCGCGAGGATCTCTTCTACCGACTCAACGTCTTTCCCATCTTCATTCCGCCCTTGCGCGAGCGCAAATCCGACATCCTGCAACTCGCCGACCACTTCCTCGAAAAGTACTCTCGCCAGCTCGACGTGGAGATGCACCGCATTTCTACACCCGCCATTGACATGATGATGAGCTACCACTGGCCGGGTAACGTGCGCGAGTTGGAAAACTGCATTGAACGAGCAATCATTCTCAGCAACGACGGCGTCATCCACGGCCACCACCTGCCCCCCTCCTTGCAAACGGCTGACGCCACCGGAACGCCGGTCACCGGCTCCTTTAATACGATGATGCAGGCTTATGAACGAGAAATCATCATCGAGGCCCTCAAGAACGCCCGCGGCAATATGGCCAAGGCCGCCCGCACCCTAGGTACTACGACTCGCATTTTCTCTTATCGGATGCAAAAACTAGCCATCTGCCCTAAAAATTACAAGAAATGAGCAATAAAAATGACAAAATTGTTATTTTATGGTACTGTTTCAATTTTGTCGCTATGCTCGCCTCGTTTTTCTTTTTATTATTATTTTTTCTAACTCCCTAATTTACAATAAGCTACAATTCTGAAGTATCTGCGCCCAATCCGCTTGGCACGTTTCTTGCCTTGTAACAATCCGATGTTCGCAGCCAAGGGGCGTCGATTAGATGCCTCCTCATACCTTACAAGGGAAGGGATTGCCCATGTCTGTTTTTCGCAACCGTCCTGCGCTCTTATGGATCTGTGCCGGGGTCCTCGGGGCGACTGCTCAGGCTTCGGCGGAAAATTTCAAAACCGTAGAAGCCTTCCAGGCCATGCCCTTGGCCTATCCCAAATTCATGGTAGATAACCTGTGGATTCTCATCGCTGCCGCATTGGTTTTCGTCATGCACTTGGGTTTTGCCACGCTCGAATCCGGCCTGACCCGGCAAAAGAACACGGTCAACATCCTCTTTAAGAACCTCTTTATCATCTCGGCCGGTATCCTCACCTACGCCTTGTGCGGCTTCAACATCATGTATCCGGGCGACGATTGGCTGATCGCCGATGTGCTAGCCCTCAAGGGCTGGATCGGCTTTGACGACGATGTGGCCAACCTGACCAATCAGTACGCAGATTACACCTATTGGTCGGACTTTATCTTCCAAGCCATGTTCGCCGCCACCGCTGCCACCATCGTCTCCGGTGCGGTGGCCGAGCGCGTCAAGCTGTCGGGCTTCATGCTCTATGCCGCGATCTTGGTGGCTTTTGGCTACACCATCGCCGGCTCTTGGAAGTGGGGTGCTGGCTGGCTCGACGACATGGGTTTCTACGACTTCGCTGGCTCGTCGGTCGTACACGCCTTTGGCGGCTTCTCGGCCCTCGCCGCGGTTTTAGTGCTGGGGGCGCGCAAGGGCAAGTATCACAACGGAGAAATCAGGCCCATCCTCGGGCATAGCATGCCGCTATCGACGATCGGCGTCTTCCTGCTGTGGCTCGGCTGGTTCGGCTTCAACGGCGGCTCGGTGCTCAGCGCCGACCCAGCGGCTGTGTCGCTGGTCTTCGTCACCACCACCCTCGCCGCGGCAGCCGGCTGCATGGCCTCGATTTTTACCTCATATATTTACCTCAAAAAGCCCGACATCACCATGGCGCTCAACGGCATTCTCGCCGGCCTCGTGGGCATCACGGCTGGGGCCGACGTGGTCACGTGGGCCGGAGCCATCTGGATTGGGCTGATCGCCGGAATCATCGTCGTTTTCTCTATTGTCTTTATCGACCGCATCAAGATCGACGATCCGGTCGGTGCCATCTCCGTCCACGGTATCTGCGGCGTCTGGGGCACGGTCGCAGTAGGGCTGTTCAGCACCAACGCCGACCACAGCGTGGGCACCCAGCTATTGGGCACGCTGTCGTACGCTATCTTCGCCTTTGTCTTCTCCTTTGCCCTAGCGAGCCTTGTCAAGGCTACACTCGGGTTCCGCGTCGATGAGGAGGACGAGGACGAGGGTCTCGACCTAAGTGAGCACGGCCAGCCCGCGTACGCGGATTTCCAGCACATCAACAACTAAGCGAGCGAGGGAACCAACCATGTATAAAATTGAAGCATTCCTCCGGCCATCGGCCCTTGAGGCCGTGCAGAAGGCCCTCGGCGAACGGGGCATCGCCGGCATGTCCGTAACCGAAGTGCGGGGCTTTGGCCGCCAGCGCGGCCACCGCGAGGTCTATCGCGGTGCCGAGTACCGCATTGATTTCGTCCCCAAGATCAAAGTCGAGGTCATCGTCAAGGACGCCGACCACGAGCAGGCAATCAACACCATCGTCGAGGCAGCCAAGTCCGGCAAAGTCGGCGATGGCAAGGTATTTGCCTCGCCCATCCAAGAAGCCGTGCGCATCCGCACCGGCGAAACGGGCGAAAGCGCCCTGTGATAGCAAGGGGCCGGCGTGGCCTTTGGCTGCCCGGCCCCTTCTCTTACCTTAACCAGCAATCGACGCAGCACATCTCAACCCACCTAAGGAGCATCCGATGAAACGCTTGCTTTTTGCTGCACCCCTTCTCTTCGCGTTGACGCTAGCGACCGTTCCGGCTGAAGCCGGGGTTGGCTTTGGTGCCGACGTAGTCAACCGCTATGTGTGGCGCGGCACGGACTTTGGCAATGCCGTCAGCGTCCAGCCGGGCATGTCCATCAGCCACGGCAACATCGAAGTCGGCGCTTGGTCCTCATGGGCGATCACCGGCGGCGGTGCCAACGAGAACGACCTCTACGTCAGCTTCTCGTCCGGCCCCATCGGCATCACCCTGACCGACTACTACTTCCCGGGCCTGACTGAAAACGACGAGTTCTTCAGTTACAGCGACGAAGACGGGGTCCACATCCTCGAAATCAGCGCATCCCTCGCCCCCGACGGCGTACCGCTGAGCGCCCTAGTCGCTTACAATGTATCCGGCGACGCCGACGATTCGTTCTGGGCGGAAGCGACCTACGACTTGGGCGAGATGGAAGAAACCGCCGTCAGCGTCACCGTCGGCTTCGGCAACGGGTTTTACACTACAACGACCGATCCGGCCTTGGTCAGCGTCGGCCTCAACATGGGCAAGGGCGATTACTTTGCCTCGTACATCCTCAACCCAGACAAAGAAAGCGCCTTCCTCGTCTTTGGCAGGAGCTTCTAAAACCTGGTCGGCCTTCCAACTCAGGAACCCAGACCAGAAGCAGAGGGCGCGTGTGCGGGGCACGCGCCCTCTGATCCCAAATCAACCACTTTTTGCGAAAGGACCTCTCATGGCCAAAGCCAAGGCGAAAGCCAAAACCAAAACGAAAACCAAAACCAAAACGAAGTCATCCCGGCCTAGCGCCATCGACACCGCGCTGGCCTTAGCACGCCAGAACGACGCGCAGATGGTCGATTTCAAGTTCGTCGATCTGCCCGGCACTTGGCAGCACTTCACCATGCCCATCGCCGACTTAGTGCCCGACCTGTTCCAAGACGGCCTCGGCTTCGACGGCTCCTCCATTCGCGGCTGGCAGGAAATCAACGAATCCGACATGCTCGTCGTGCCCGATCCGACCACCGCCGTCATGGACCCATTCACTCAAGTACCCACCCTGTCGCTGGTCTGCTCGATTGAAGACCCCATCACCCGCCAGCCATACGCCCGCGATCCCCGCGGCGTCGCCCAGCGCGCCCAAGCCTATCTGCTGCGCACCCAACTGGCCGACACCGCCTTCTTCGGACCGGAAGCCGAGTTTTTCATCTTCGACAACATCCGCTTCGACCAGCAAGCCCATCTGGGCTTTTACGAGATTGACTCGGCCGAAGGCCGCTGGAACTCCGGCTCGGCGGACGGCCCCAACTTAGGCTACAAGCCCGACTACAAGGGCGGCTACTTCCCCGTGCCGCCGACGGATTCGCTGCAAGACATCCGCACCGAGATGGTGCAGACCATGCTCGCCTGCGGCATTGACGTGGAGATCCACCACCACGAAGTGGGCACGGCCGGCCAAGGCGAAATCGACATCCGCTTTTGTCCGCTGCTTATTTGCGGCGACCGGATGATGCTGTATAAATACATCGTCAAGAATGTCGCACGTCAGCACGGCAAGACGGCCACGTTCATGCCCAAGCCCCTGTTCGAGGACAACGGCACGGGCATGCACACCCACCAGAGTCTGTGGCAGGGCGATAAGCCTTTGTTTGCTGGCAGTGGCTACGCGGGGCTGAGCCAGATGGCGCTGCACTACATCGGCGGGCTGTTGCACCACGCGCCAGCGCTGTTGGCGTTTACCAATCCGACGACCAACTCCTACAAGCGGCTGGTGCCCGGCTACGAAGCACCGGTGAACTTGGCGTACTCGCAGCGCAACCGCAGTGCGTCGGTGCGCATCCCAATGTATTCGCCTTCGCCCAAGAGCAAGCGGGTGGAGTTCCGCTGTCCGGATCCGTCGTGCAACATCTACTTGGCGTTGTCGGCGATGCTGATGGCGGGGTTGGACGGGATTGAGCAGCAGATGGATCCGGGCGAGCCGCTGGACAAGAATCTGTATGACCTGTCGGCCGAGGAGCGGGCGGGCGTACCGCAGACGGCCGGCTCGTTGGAGGCGTCGTTGGACAACTTGGAGCAGGATCGGGACTTTCTGTTGCAGGGGGATGTGTTCTCCGACGACCTGATCGATGCGTGGATTGACTACAAGCGCACCGAGGAGGTCGATGCCATCCGCTTGCGGCCTCATCCCTACGAATTCGCACTCTACTACGACGTGTAAATAACTGTAACTACAACCGACAAAAAGGGGCGGTGCCAGCTTGGCATCGCCCCTTTACTCTTTTGGTAAGCTCGCGCGATTTTCGTATATTTAGCCTCCTAAAACAAGGAGAAATGTATGCGCTTATTGACGATTCTGATGCTTGCCATCCTCCCACTCGCATCGCACGCCGAAATAGGTATAGAGGCGCAATACGCAGTCCAACGCGCGCTCGAACCAGTCGTCGTCGATGGCAACTTGAACGAATTCTCTTGGGAACGGGCGCAGCAAATCAACCGCTTTGAGCGCATCCTCAACGAGTACGACGAGGTGCTTTATCCCACGCGGGCGAAGATGCTGTGGGATAGCGATTACTTTTACTTTGCCTTCGTCTGTCAAGATGCGGACATGTGGGCTATCTACGACCAAGAAGACGATCCGATGTGGAGCGAGGAAGTCGTGGAGGTCTTTATCGACCCCGACGGCGACGGTAAGCACTACCTAGAGCTGGAGGTCAACCCGCTCAATGCGGTCGTCGATTTGCTGATCTACTCGGTATCGCCCGAGTGGCACTCGTCCAAAGACTGGGATATCGCCGGGCTTAAAACAGCGGTCCGGGCTTACGGCACCGTCAACGACTCGCTCGCACTCGACCGGGGCTGGACCGCGGAAATCGCCATTCCTTGGGCCGCTTTAGCCGATAGCGTCACCGGCGGGGCGCGCCCGACAGCCGGCGATGTCTGGCGGCTCAATCTCTACCGCATCGAACGCAAGGGTGGGCGCACCCTGCAAGGCCGCATCCGAGACTTGCAAGCCCAAATGGCCCAGCTCGACTCCCTCGACGAGCAAATACCCGACCTCAGGGCAACCTTGTCGGCACTCGGCGAACACTACCACGAGCAGACCGAGTACACGGCCTGGAGCGAGACCTACCAACGCGGTTTTCACCATCCCGCCCGCTTTGGTGCGGTGCAATTTGCGGAATGAGTAGCCATGAATAAGCTCTTCGCCCTCTGTCTTTTGCTCGTCCTGCCGGTGCTGGCCGCGGCCGACGTGGAAGGCATGGTGTGGATCGGCCCGGACTTCTACATCGATATGTACGAATACCCCAACCAGCGCGGCACCCTGCCCAAAGTCGATGTCACTTGGGGCGAAGCGGAATCGCTCTGCGCGGCGCAAGGCAAGCGGCTGTGTACCGAACAGGAATGGCAGAAAGCCTGTACCGGGCCGCAAAACTTCGCGTACTCCTATGGCGAGAATTTCGAGTCGGGGCGCTGCAATACGCGCTTTGCCGTCGATGGGGTCTGGCAGCGCGGGCCGGGCCTAGCGCCCAGCGGTGCGTATGCCGGCTGCACCAACGCCTACGGGGTCTATGACATGATCGGCAATGCTTGGGAGTGGACCGCGTCTTGGTACTCGCGCTCCGATCGCTGGCGGGTCGTGCGCGGCGGCTCCTTTTTTCACAACGTCAATCTAGCCCGCGCCGACATCCGCTACGGGCGGTTCCTCGACCCCTATTACCGCCTCGATTTAGTGGGCTTCCGCTGCTGTCGCTCAGCGGCTCCGCCCCAAACGCCGTAACGCGCTATGGCCATTCGCAAGGTGTCGCGGATGGGGCATCCGGTGCTGCGCCAACGCGCCGCAGAGATCCCACCCACCCAAATGCAAAGCCCCCAGATGCAGCACTTGATCGACGACATGATCGATACCATGATCGACTACGAGGGCATAGGCTTGGCCGCGCCGCAAGTTTTTGAACCCTTGCGGCTGATCGTCCTTGGCGACCCCACAGCCGATCCCCAAGACGAGGCCGCCATCCCGCTGACCGTACTCTTCAATCCGCAGTTTACCGCCCAGTCGCCAGAGCGCCTAGAGGCTTGGGAAGGCTGCTTGAGCATCCCCCAATTGCGCGGTGTCGTCCCGCGCGCGGCCGCCGTCGAGGTCCGGGGCTACGACCGCGAAAGTCGAGCGGTGGCGTTAGAAGCGGAGGGGCTTTTCGCTCGCGTCCTCCAGCACGAAATCGACCATCTCGACGGCGTGCTCTTCCCCGACCGCATGGCCGATCTACAGACCCTTACATTCTTAGAAGAATACCAACGCTATTGGCTCGATGCCGAAGCGTGAGGCCGCCGGGCCGACTTGACAACCGCCTCAGACCTAGTACTATGTTTGCTTCCATTTCCCAACCCGCTCAGATAGGACTATGGATCCCCGCTTCACACTCGAACAAGGCACGGGCATTTACACTGGTAACGAGCTAATCGTTAAGGGTGCCTTAGAAAGCCAAGTCGGCGTCATTACCGGGTACCCCGGCTCGCCCTTGGCCGAGCTTTTCGAGACTCTCGAAAACAACAAGGATATCTTTAACGAACACGGCATCGTCGCGCAGATCGCCAACAACGAAGCGCTCGCCGCCGCCCGCCTCAACGGTTCGCAGATGGAGGGCATTCGCGCCTTGGCCGTGATGAAGAGCGTCGGCCTGCACGTGGCGGCTGACGGGTTGGCGCTCGGCAACATGGTCGGGGCCTCGCCCAGCGGAGGAGTCCTAATCGCCGTGGGCGACGACACTTGGTCGGAAGGGACCCAAGTACCGGCAGACTCGCGCTTTCTGTCCCAGCATCTCTACATGCCGGTCCTCGAACCCGCGACCTTTCAGGAGATCAAAGACTGGATCGGGCAGGGCTTTGAGTTGTCGCGGCGCTCGCGTCTCTACCTGACCTATCTGGTCACCTCCAACCAAGCCGACGGCGGCGGCAGCGTCGCGGTCTATCCCAACCGCTTTGCCGCCCTCAACCGCAAGCAGCGCATTGCGCTGGATACCAGCACCATTTGTTCTGACGACCGCGTCATCATCCCGCCGGCCACGGTGATCAAAGAGCGCGAAGTCGTCCACCAGCGCTACCCCCACCTGTGGCAGCTAGCGCGGGAGGCGGGCATCAATCAAATTCTCTATCCGCCGAGCAACGGCCCCAAGCCGCTGGGCTTTATCACCTCTGGCTTGGCGTATAGCTATCTCGAACACGCCTTGCACATCCTCGGGCTGACCGGGCACTTTCCCATCCTCAAGCTGGGCATTACGTACCCGGTCGATCCCCAGATGATCGCGCACTTTGCCAATTGCGCGCGGGCTTTTTGCGTGGTCGAGGAAAAGCGGCCCTTTATCGAGCCACAGATCGCCGCCGAGTTGGCGCGACACAAAGACCTCGCCCCCGCGCTGTGGGGCAAGCGCTTCCCGGGCAACGCTCCGGGCTTTCCCGATGTCCAAGGCTTGCACCCCTCGCTCATCATCCAAGCCCTATCCCGCCTCTTTGCTACGCTGGACGCCGGGTTGCCCATCGACCGCGAAAAACTACAGGCCGAACTCGACACCTTAGCACCCGTGCCCTCCGCCACGGTCGTTCCACCGCGTGCGCCCTCCTTCTGCCCGGGGTGCCCACACCGCGACTCGGCCAGCGTACTCAAAAAAGCTGCGGCCGACTTGGCCGTGCCATCTGAGGACCAATCCCCGGTAGATTTGGTTTTCCACGGCGATATTGGCTGCTATTCCATGCTCAAATACGCGCCGTTTTCCGAGTTGATGCACAATCTTTCCGGCATGGGCTTGGGCGGCGGCACCGGCGCGGGCATCGATCCCTTTATCGACAACAAACAGGTCGTTTTCATGGGGGATTCGACTTTTTTCCACACCGGCATGATCGCCATTTCCGACTCGATCAAAAACGGCCAAGACATCACCTATATCATCCTCGACAACAAGACCACGGCCATGACCGGGCATCAGCCCACGCCAGGCGTGGACGTCGATGTCTTGGGCAAACCAACCTTCGCTCAAGACATCGAAAAAGCCGTCGCTGGCCTAGCGGGCGACTCATCGACCTTTATCGCCCGCATGGACCCATCCCAACGCCAGAACTACGATGCGCTCGTCCGCAAAACCTTGCTCCGCGACGGGGTCAAAATCATCATCGCCGACAAGGAATGCGGCATCACCTACCACCGCCGCGAGCGGGCGCGCCAGAGCGCGACCGCCAAAGAACAGGGCTTCCTACCGGTCGAAAAGCACATCAACATCAGCGAAGACGTCTGCGAGTACTGCCTCGAATGCACCCAAGCCACCGGCTGCAGCGGCCTGACAGTCACCGCCGACACCGAGTACGGCCCCAAGATCGCCATCGACCCTTCCTCCTGCGTTACCGACGGTGCCTGCACCCGGGTCGAAGTCGGCGATGGCGACAAAACCTGTCCGTCTTTTGAGGAGATTACCGTCCATCGCAAAGCCTCTCCCACCGTCTCGACCCCGCCCATTGACGCCAGCCAGTTGCCCGCGCCCGCACAACGTCCCCTCTCCGACATCTGGTACACCTACATAGCCGGCGTCGGCGGCATGGGCGTCAACGTGGTGGCCTCGGTGCTGGCGCAAGCCGGGGTGCGGCAGGGCTACGAGGTGCGGCTGACCAATAAGAAGGGGTTGGCCATCCGCAACGGCTCGGTCTATTCGCATTTGAGCTACGCACCCAAGGGCACTCCGGTCTCCCCGCTGATTCCCTGCGGCAAGGCCGACTTGCTCCTCGGGCTCGACGTACTCGAAGCAGCGCGGGGCCTCGAACCTCAAGGCCGCTACCGCATCGCCCACCCGGAGCGCACCGCCGCCATCGTCAACACCGCCAAGACCCCCACCATCGACACCCTCATCGGCCAAGAGGACTTCTCGGCCGAAGCCCAAGCCAACCTGATCCACCAACACACCCGGCCAGACGAGTACTTTGGCGCGGATCTCTTCCGCATCTCCGAGCACTACTTGGGCAACAAACTCTACGCCAACATCATGATGCTCGGCGTAGCCTTCCAGCGCGGATTGCTTGCACTAGAGCTAGACACCTTGCTCTGGGCCATCGGCCAAGCCGTGCGCCGCGACCTAGAAACGAATCTAAAAGCCTTTAACATGGGTCGGTGCTTGGCACTGGATCCGAACCATTTTCCGCTCGAAGAACAACTACTTAGCTACGCCGAACTCGTCGCCGACAAAACCGCGCTACTGGCCAAGAAGAAGGGCAAGCGCGTCGCCGCGGCCTACCGCAACCGCATCCGCGAGACGCCTGTCGCCACGGCGCGGCGGCACTTCGCACTGCGGGTGTACGACCTGATCCAGTACGAAAACCTCGATTACGCCGACCGCTATATCCATCAGGTGCTCTCCGTGCAGGCCAAAGACGGACCCGAGCGCAATTTCGCGGCCACCCGCACGGTCATCTATCAACTCGCCAAGGTCCTCGCCATCAAGGACGAAATCTACGTGGCCTACCTGCTCACCTGCGAGGAGAAGTACCGCCGCGACCGCCGCCGCTACAACATTGACCCCAGCCGCGGCGACCGCATCCGCTACCGCCACCTGAACCGGCCGCATCTGCGCCTGTTTGGCCGCGACTTCCGCCCGGATCTCAAGCTAGGGGACCGGTCGCTGAAGTGGGTCGGTCGCATGAAGTTCCTCCGCCGACTTTGCTCCTCGTGGTGGCACCGCGAAGAGCGCGACTTTGCCGCTTGGTACGAAGGCATGATCGCCGACTTTGCCCCTCGCACCGCCGACGAGTATGCCACTTGGGTGCAAGTCCTGTCGCTGCCCGAACAGGTGCGCGGCTACCGCGGCGTCCGGCAGCCCAAGATGGAAGCGGCCAAGGAGCGGGCCGCCGAGCTGCTCGCCGAGCGCGATACCGCCCCAGACCCGGCGCTATTGCAGATCGCATCCACTGGAAGCTGACCCCGTGATTCGCCCCTATCGCTCAGCAGACTTGCCTGCGCTCAAGCGCATTACGGCCATCTGCTTCCCCGGGGTATCCATCGACCACAACATCGAGCAACGCTTCGGGCTAATCGGCGGGCGCGACTGGCAATTTCGCAAGCTGCGCCACATCGACGACGACGTGGCCGGCGAGCGGGCCAGCGGCGTCTTTGTATGGGAATCAGCCGGCGAGGTAGTTGGTTACATCACCACCCGCATCGACCGCGAGAGCAAAATTGGCGGGATCCCCAACCTCGCCGTTCTGCCGCATTGCCAAGGCAAGGGCGTGGGCCGCCAGCTCCTAGAGCACGGCTTAGCGCATCTGCGCGCCGCAGGTATGGAGTGCGCCAAGATCGAGACGCTGGCGCAAAACCCCATCGGCGCGCACTTGTATCCCAGCCTCGGCTTTGAGGAAGTCGCCCGCCAAATCCACTATTGCACACGCCTCTGAATTGGTAACGCCATGACGCCGAAAGAAGCCGCAGGCCGCCGCGCCGCCGAGTACATCGAAGCGGGTATGATCGTGGGATTGGGCACCGGCTCGACCGTCGAATGGACCATCCGCGCCCTTGGAGCGCGCGTCGCAGCCGGACTAGCGGTTAAGGCCATCCCCACCTCAGAAGCCACGACCGCCTTAGCTCGCTCCCTCGACATTGAACTGACGACGCTCACCGAGGTGTCCAGCGTCGATTTGACCATTGACGGGGCCGACGAGGTCAATCCCAACCTCGACTTAATCAAAGGCCTAGGCGGCGCACTCCTGCGCGAGAAAATCGTCGCCTCTATCACCTCACACCAAATCATTGTCGCCGATCCATCCAAGCTAGTCGATCGGCTCGGCACCAAGG
The DNA here is from genome assembly GCA_965233785.1 of Candidatus Latescibacterota bacterium. Taxonomy (GTDB): domain Bacteria; phylum Latescibacterota; class UBA2968; order UBA8231; family UBA8231. The sequence goes on along the minus strand of OZ247580.1, from coordinate 5,394,827 downwards.
CCCCGCTGCCGGTCGAGGTCGTCCCTTGGTCTCATCCCCTCATCGCCCGGCATCTCAAAGAACGAGGACTCACCCCGACCTTGCGCTTGCAGGCACCGGACATCCCGTATGTCACCGACAACGGCAACTACGTCATCGACGCTCGCTTTCCCGAGGGGATTGACGACGCCCGCGCCACCGAGCGCTGGCTCAACGCCTTGCCCGGGGTCGTGGAAAACGGACTTTTCGTCGGCATGACCCATCTCGTGATCGTCGGCCAAGACGACGGTTCCTGTCACCTGATCAACAAAAGCTGAGGTTCCATGCAACATTCTGCCCCACGCTCGCGCCGCTCCTTCCTGCAAAGCGCCCCGCTCGTTGCGGCCGGTACCTTGGCCGCCTGTGGCCAAGCCGAACAGCAAGCGGCTCCGGCCGTCCAATCCCAACAGCGCTTCAAGTGGAAGATGGTCACCACGTGGCCCAAGGACTTTCCAGCCTTGGGCACCGGGGCCAACAACCTCGCCCACAGCATTGAGGCTTTGTCCGATGGACGCTTGCACGTCAAGGTGTACGGCGCGGGCGAACTAGTGCCAGCCTCGGGCGTATTCGACGCGGTCTCCGGCGGCACCGCCGAGATGGGCCACGGAGCCGCTTACTACTGGAAGGGCAAGCACGAGGCGACCCAGTTTTTCTCGGCTGTCCCCTTTGGGCTAAACGCGGCCGAGATCAACGGCTGGCTGCGCTACGGCGGCGGCCAGAGCCTGTGGGACGAACTCTACGCCCCCTTCAACCTCCGGGCCTTTCCCGTCGGCAACACCGGCGTGCAGATGGGCGGTTGGTTCAACCGAGAAATCAATACTCTCGCCGACTTTTCCGGTTTGGTCATGCGGATGCCGGGCTTGGGCGGCGAGGTCCTGCGCCGCCTCGAAGTCACGGTCAAGGCCCTGCCCGGCGGCGAAATTTTCCAAGCCCTCAAGACCGGTGCCATCGACGCCACCGAATGGGTTGGCCCGTACAACGATCTCGCCTTTGGGCTGCACCAAGCTGCCCAATACTACTACTGGCCGGGCTGGCACGAGCCGGGGACGGCGCTAGAGTGCATGGTCAACAGACAGGCCTTGGAAGCCCTTCCCGCAGACCTCCAAGCCGTCGTCGCCTACGCCTGCCAAGCGGCCAACGACGACATGCTCAGCGAGTTCACCGCGCGCAATAGCCAAGCCCTCAAGACCTTGGTTGACGAACACGGCGTCCAGCTCCGACGCTTTCCCGACGAGCTCCTAGCGCAAATCGGCAAAGTATCCGCCGAAGTCGTTGCCGAAATCGCGGGCCAAGATCCGTTTTCCAGCCGGGTCTATGACTCGTTTGACGCCTTCCGCAAAAACTCCATCGCGTACACGCGCATCTCCGAAGAAGCCTATACCCAGGCCCGCGCCCTGACGTTTGGCTAGCGCCCGCATGGAACGCCTCAACCGCTTCATCGTCCACACCGTGCCTTGGCTGACGCTGGGCATGGTTTTGGTGACTTTTGTCATCGTGATCTTGCGCTACCTCTTTGGGCGCGGCTGGGTCTGGATGCAGGAAATAGCCCTGTACATGCACGCCTTTACCTTCCTCCTCGCAGCCAGCTACACCCTCTGGCGCGACGAGCACGTCCGCGTCGATATCCTCTACCGGCCCCTAGATGTCCGGCGCAAGGCCCTAGTCAATCTCTTGGGCAGCTTGCTGCTGCTGATTCCCTGCTGTGCGGTGCTGTTCTACCAGTCGCTGCCCTTTGTCGCCGCCTCTTGGGCCGTGCTCGAAGGCTCCCAAGACGGCGGTGGCCTAGAGGCGGTCTATCTGCTCAAAACCGCCATTCCTCTGTGCTTCTTGCTGCTGTTTTTGCAAGCCCTAGCCATCATTCACCGCAGCGCGCAAACTCTCCGATCCCAATGAGCGAACTTGCGCCGCTGGCCATGTTCCTCTGCACCTTCGCGGTGCTGCTATCCGGCTTCCCGGTGGCCTTTTGCCTCGCGGGTACGGCCCTTGGCTTCGCCGGTCTCGGCGTCCTCACCGGCCACTTTGACGCGGCCTTTCTCTCGGCTTTGCCGTCCCGCATCTACGGCATCATGTCCAACGAGACCCTGATGGCCGTGCCGCTTTTTGTCTTTATGGGAGTCGTGCTAGAGCGCTCGAAAATCGCCGAGGACCTACTCGAAACCATGGCCCAGCTCTGCGGCAGCTTGTGCGGCGGGCTGGGGATTTCGGTTTGCCTCGTCGGAGGTCTGTTGGCGGCTTCCACCGGCATCGTCGGCGCGACGGTCGTCACCATGGGCCTCATTTCGCTGCCGGCCATGCTCAAACGCGCGTACTCCCCAGCGGTTTCCACCGGCATCATCTGCGCTTCGGGGACGCTCGGCCAGATCATCCCACCCAGCATTGTACTGGTCATCCTCGGCGACGTGGTCTCCTCGGCGTACCAACAAGCACAACTCAAAATGGGCAATTTCGCTCCGGTCTCGGTGTCGGTCGGCGACCTCTTTATGGGCGCGCTCATACCCGGCGTCGTGCTGATGGGCCTCTATATTCTCTATATAATCGTCCTCGGCCTCCTCAAGCCTGCAACCGTGCCAGCCGTGCCAGCCGCCGAGCGCGCACAAATCCTCAGCGCGGCCTTCTTCCGCCGCCTCGGCGCAGCCCTCGTGCCGCCCCTAGTCCTCATCAGCGGCGTGCTCGGCTCCATCCTCTTCGGGGTGGCCACCCCGACCGAGGCGGCTTCGGTCGGCGCGGTTGGTGCCATGCTCTTGGCGCTGGCCAAAGGGCACTTCAACCGCGCCGCGCTCAAAGAAGTCATGCGCACTACCACCGAGATCAACGCCATGGTCTTTATCATCCTCATTGGCGCGAGCGTGTTTTCGCTGGTCTTTCGCGGCTACGGGGGCGACGAAGCAGTCGAGGCTTTTCTAACCCATGAGGCGACCGGCGGTGTGCTCGGCTCTTTTGTGCTGGTGATGGCGGTGATGTTTTTGCTCGGCTTCTTTCTCGACTTCTTCGAGATCATCTTCGTCGTCGTCCCCATCGTCGGCCCAATCCTCTTGGCGATGGGCTTGGATCCGGTGTGGTTGGGCGTGATGATCGCCCTGAACTTGCAGACCTCTTTTCTCACGCCCCCGTTTGGCTTCTCGCTCTTTTATCTGCGCGGCGTCGCTCCGCCTGAGATCAGCACGCCGCAGATCTACCGGGGAGTCGTGCCCTTTATCGCCATTCAGGTGCTGCTGTTGGTGGGATTGTGGTTCGTGCCGGAGTTGGCTACGTATCTGCCGGCGAAGGTGTTCGGGCGGGGGTAGATCCGCAGACCACCAGCTTAGAGACGATCTGGGGCCGACTCCCTCGCCATCGTCAGCATCCCGACATAGGCATCGTACCTATTCTGAATATTGCCCACGTAATGCACGGGCTGGCCGCAGCGACAAAAACCATAGCGCGACCGTTCGTGATAGGCCGGCTTGGCAAGCAGCCGCATCGCCTGTTCCACGTGGCCAAACCACCGGTCGGGATTCCACCCTTTTTCGCGGGCCAAGCGGCGGGCTTCGAGTACATGCCCGTACCCGACATTGTAGGCGGCCAGCGCAAAGCGCATCCGTTCTTTCTTGGGTATGTTCGGATCGAAGCGGTTGACCAGTTGGGACAGGTACTTTACCCCCGCGTGGATATTGTCTTCGGGGTCGTACAGATCGGTAAATCCCAACTCGCGCCCGGTGTCCGGCATGACCTGCATCAGCCCGCGTGCGCCGACCCAGCTAGTAGCTTGGGGATCGAACTTGGATTCCTGGTACATTTGTGCGGTAATCAGCCGCCAATCCTGGCCGTACTGGCGGGCGTATTTTTTTACCAACTCGTCATAGGGCGACAGCCGACCGCTCAAATCGACTCGCAGCGAATCTTTTGCCCTAGTGATGGTGCGCTTGTTCTTGAAGTACCGCTTCTTCATTATGTTAAAAAACAAGCCGCCTTTTTCTTTTTGTACATACTGATTGAGCGCCGCCAGCAAAGCCGGATTGTCTTCGCGCACCGCCCACCCCAAAACCGTCGGCTTGATGCTAAAGGCCGCCTTGAGTTGGCGTCCGTAGGCGAGTTCCACGTCGAGCAGATTGGAGTCGCACAGCGTAATGTCGTAGCGGCCCTCCTCAACGCCAGCTAGGATATCTTCGGTTTCAAGGGAATCGGGCAGAGGTGCTACCTGCAAACCCTCTATGGAATCGGCGAGAGCCAGCAAAGTGGTGTAAAAAGAAGAGCTTTGACGCACGTGGACCGTGCGTCCGGTCAAGTCCTCGAGGCTAGTAATCGAATCCTCTCCGGCGCGCACGACCACCAGCTCATCTACTTCATTATAGGGCAAGGTAAACGCCGCCTGTTTCCCTCGCTCCTCGGTAATAGTCATCGCCGCGGCCACCACATCGCCTTTGCCTTCGTTCAAATACGCCAGCAGGTCGGCATGGCTTTCTGGAATGACGATATCGAGTCGCAGATTGTGCTGGTCGGCAAATTCCTTGATAAGCTCGTATTCAAAGCCCACCTGTCGGCCGCGGTGGATAAAGTAGGTCAGCGCATTGTTGCGGGTGATCATGCGCAGCCGCCGACGCTCCTTTAGGCCGGGCAGATCGTCGGTGAAAGCCTGCTGGGACTGGCGCGTAAACTGCTGGGCGAGCAGATATTCATCGACCCTATTTTTGAGCTGCACATCGTCGGGCCGCATCATCAGCGCAATCGGGCAATTTTCAGCCAACACCAGCGGCGTAACCATGTTGTCGTAGTAGCTTTCCACCCCCCGCCACAAGTGCTCGTCGGCTACGGTTGCTTGATATTGGCCACGGACGATACCTTCTATGAGATGCTCGAGGCCGAGTTGTTCCGGCGCGTCGTGAATGCGCAACGACGGCACTTGCTGCTGAATGTCCAACAAGGTCTGATAGTGGGCACTGGAGCGGCGGACGCCAATTGTCATCCCGGCCAAGTCTGCAATCGCCATCGGCAGGCTATCGCTAGCCGCAGTAATCAGGTACTCATCCACGTAGAGATACGGCACGGAAAACGCCGCTTGCTCCTGCCGCGCCGGCGTAACCGTCAGGCTCGCAGCGACGATATCGCCTTCGCCTTCTAGCAACTTCTGTACCATCTGAGCGTAATTTTCGGCCTTTACCAACACTAGCTCTAGCTTGAACTCCTCGGCCAAGTCGCGGGCGAGGTCGTAGTCAATCGTCACCGGTTCCGCAGACTTGGGAATATGGGCAATCGGCTCCGGGGGGACGATGACGCGCAACTTGCCGTGCGACTGCAATACCGGCAGATCGCCCCTGTACTTGGGCAGTTCCGGGGCCGGGGCCGGGGCCGGAGTCGCCGGCTGGCTACATTGGACAAAAGTAGCAAGGGCAATCAGCCCGGTGGGAAGAAGCGTTCGGGTGCAAAACAACACGCCGCGTATCCTTTCAAATATCGGCTACTTCAACGATGTTTTAAAGGCCCTCAACTTCGCTAATTATGCAAAAATCGGCATTTTTAACATTTTCCGCCACTACTAAATGGCTTGACGCTGCCTACCTAAAGGCCCTTTATACTTCCGCACTTGCTTCCACTGCGGCCCATTTGAGGAGGATTGACTGCTGTGCTAACCCATGAACTCACCGTCGTCGAGCCGGGGCGAATCGAGGTCACCCCAACCGACTTAGACGACCACCTGCACCCCCATGAAGTGCTAATAGAGACCGAATACTCCGTCGTCAGCGCCGGCACTGAAGGCGCGGGCTTTACTGGCCTCGTCAAGCAAATGCCTTTCGGCGACGCTGGTCAGTATCCACGAGGCACTGGCTACGGCAACCTCGGCCAAGTGCTGAAGGTCGGCGACGCGGTTTCCGGCATACAACCGGGCGACCGCGTGCTGTCCTTTGCCCGCCACGCTTCCATCGTCAAGGCGGATGCCCAGCGCATGGTGCTGCCCGTATCGCGCGAGGCCCTCGGCCAGCACCTCGTGTTCACGCGCATGGCCGGCGTCAGCATCTCGGCCTTGCGCTCTGCTAGCGTCCAGCCCGGCGACACCGTGCTGGTGGTCGGTGGTGGCCTCGTGGGCAATTTCGCCGCTCAGCTCTTTCGCCTAGCCGGTGCCGACGTCATGCTCGCGGATTTGTCCGAGCTGCGCCTCCAGCAAGCGAACGCCTGCGGTATCGAACGCACCGTCAATCCCGGCCGCGACGATCTAGCAGCAGTGGTACGCGACTGGACCGGCGGCGCGGGTGCTCGCATCGGCGTCGAAGCCATTGGCATCAGCGAAGTCATCGCCCAGACCGCGATGTGCATTGCCCGCCACGGCGAACTCATCCTCCTCGGCAGCCCACGCGCCCCAGCCCACTTCGATGTGACGCCCATGCTGCTGCACATCCACCTAGAGGCGATCCGCATGATCGGCGCCCTCGAGTGGCGCTGGCCGCAGCACGCCACCGAGCGCGGCCGCGATCTCGACGCCAACTACCGCCAGATCGCCGCGTGGATCGCCAACAGCCAGCTAGTCGTCGAACCCCTGCTCACCCACCTCGCGTCCCCGGCCGACTGCCAACAGATGTACGAAGGACTGACCGCCAATAAAGAGGAATATCTCGGCGTGGTTTTCGATTGGTCGCTGCTAGGTTAGTTCCATGTCAACGCATTACCTCGCGCTAGACATCGGCTCTACTACCGTCGTCGCCATCGTTATTGACCTCGACACCAACGCCGTCGTCGGCGCAGCCAGCATGGCCAATTCGTTCGAAGTAACCTCCGCGGAGGATAAGCGAATCAGCCACTCGGAGTGGGACCTCGACGCGATGACCGAGCTAGCCATCGACAACGCGGCCGCGCTCGTAGCCCACACCAACGCCCGGCCAGCAGCCATCGGCGTCACTGGGCAGCAGCAGGGCCTTCAACTCCTCGACGCCGCGCTCAATACCGTAGGCCCTTATTTCTCTTGGCAGGACCAGCGTGCTCAAGAATCTCTACCTAGCCAGCAGCACAGCTACTTAGATGCCATGGCCCAGCGCGGGGGTTCCACCATCGACGGAGAAATGCCCGCCTTTGCCAATACCGGCTGCCCCCTCGTGGCCGGCCACGCTGCGCCACACCTGTTTTGGTTGCAAGCCAACAATCAGCTCCCCAGCGGTGTCAGCGGCACCACGGCCCCTGAGTTTGTGGTGTCGCGGCTGGTGGGCAAACGGCCGGTGGTCGATCCGACAGACGCGCTCGGCTGGGGCGTCTATGACGTGACTAAGCGCGGCTGGGCGGACGAGCTTATTGCCGATCTCGGCCTGGACCAGTCGCTGTTTCCCGAACTGGTCGAGTCTTGTACCATGGCCGGTCCCCTGACCGCAGCAATGGCCCACAAGTTAGGCGTCCCAGCGGGCCTGCCCGTCGCCGTGGCATCCGGCGATCACCAGTGCAGCTTTGCCGGCACGGTCGCCGATTACGCCAACACCGTGGCCGTCAACGTCGGCACTGGCGGGCAAACCGCTCTGCATATCGAAGCTCCACTGCCGCGCGGCTCGCTCGAACTGCGTCCCTATATCCAGCGCGGCTATCTGCTGGCCGGCGTGGGGGCCGTCGGCGGGCGCACGTTTAGGACGCTGCGCGATTTCTTCGCCGACGCCATTTCTGCCCTCGCCGATGTCCAACCTTCCAGCGAAGCCCTCTACGAGCGGCTCGTAGCCCTAGCAGCCGACGTACCGGCCGGTGCCGAGGGCGTGCGCGCCGACCCGCTGTTTTCTGGATCGCGCAGCAGGCCCCGCGCCAAAGCCGCCTTCCGCGAGTTGACCGCGGCAACGCTGACCGCCGGGCATCTGACGCGCGCGCTGTTGGAAGGCATGGCCGCCGAATTGGCCGACTCGTACCGCGAGGCCATCCGACTGGGCAGCGGCGTGCGCTCCAAGCTGGTTGGCTCAGGCAACGGCATCAAGCTGAATCCCGTGCTGCGGGCGGCACTAGAAGCTGAGTTTGCTATGCCGCTGCACGTGGGGTTGCACGGAGAAGAGGCCGCTGTTGGTGCCGCGCTGTGCGCCGCGGTAGCCGACGGCGCGTTTGGTTCCATTGCCGAAGCGAGTGCGGCGTTTGCCAGTGGTCCCCAATCGTGAAACATTCGACAGTATCGAGTGTCAATGGGACAAACCCCAGAGCGGGATTTCCATCAAGAACAAACCGCTGGTTGAAATGGATCAATCGGCTATTGACCAATCAAAACAGGAGTCTTAGATGAGACGATTTTTTCTGCTGTTCGCTGTGCTGCCAGTGCTGTTGTTCGCCTGCGTCAGCACGACGCCCGTGCAACAGGCGGCGATAGAAGAGACGACCGAAAAGTTAGAGGATCCGAAGCTGCCTATTGACTCACTGGTGACCGTCGGCCAGTTAGACAACGGCTTGCGCTACGTCATCCGCAAAAACCAAAAGCCCGAAAACCGAGTTGAACTGCGGCTGGTTGTCGATGCTGGCTCAGTGCTGGAGGACGAAAACCAACAGGGGCTGGCGCACTTTGCCGAGCACATGGCCTTCAATGGCACCAAAAACTTCGCCAAGCAGGAGTTGGTAGATTATCTGGAGCTAATTGGCATGCGCTTCGGACCGGATCTCAATGCCTACACCAGCTTCGACGAGACCGTGTACATGCTGACCGTGCCCACCGACAGCACCGAGGTAGTACACACAGCCTTCCAAATTTTGGAGGACTGGGCGCACCAGATCAGCTTTGAGACCGAAGAAATCGACAAGGAACGGGGCGTGGTCGTCGAAGAGTGGCGACTGCGGCGCGGCGCTCAGCAGCGCATGTTCGACGAGCAAATACCCATTCTCCTGAAGGATTCGCGCTACGCCGTGCGCCTGCCCATCGGCCAAAAGGCCGTGCTCGACACCTTTCAGCACGAGGATCTGCGCCGCTTTTATCGCACCTGGTACCGGCCCGACCTGATGGGTTTTGTCGCCGTCGGCGACATTGAGCCAGCGGAGGTAGAGGCGCTAGTGCAGGAGTATTTTGCCCGCATCCCCACGGCCGAAAGTCCGCCTGAACGCACGGTGTTCCCGGTGCCCGACCACGAGGAGACGCTGTTTGCCATCACCACCGACCCAGAGGCCACTCACAACAGCGTCAGCATCTACTACAAGATGGACGTGCGGCCCCAAGGGACGGTGAGCACCTACCGCCGCTCGCTGATTGAAGCCCTATATCACCGGATGTTAAACCAGCGCCTGCGCGAACTAACCAAGCTCCCCCAGCCGCCCTTTTTAGCGGCCTATTCGGGCCAAGGGCGCTGGCTGCGTTCCAAGGAGTTTTTCATCCTCGGCGCGGCAGTGCAAAACAATGGTTTCGACGCCGGGCTTGAAGCCCTGTTGATTGAAGCAGCGCGAGTGCGAGAATTCGGCTTTACCGCCTCCGAGCTAGAGCGCGAGAAAAAGGAAATGCTGCGCAGTATAGAGCAGTCCTACCGCGAGCGCGACAAACAACAGTCGAGCGGTTTTGCCTCCGAATACGTGCGCCACCTGCTGACCGACGAGGCCATCCCCGGCATTGCCAAGGAGTACGAACTCTACCAGGAACTGGTACCCGGCATTGCATTAGCGGAGATCAATGCGCTGGCCAGCGAGTGGACGAGCGAAAAAAACCGGGTAATCACCGTAGAAGCCCCTGAGCAAGAGGGCATTGCCGTGCCCAACGAGCAAGACCTGCTAACGATCTTCGCCGAGGCGGCCCAGCAGGAGATCGAGCCGTACACCGAAGAGGTGTCCGACGAGCCGCTGGTAGCACAAATGCCAGCTCCCGCCGAAATCGTTGAACGCAGCGAAATCCCCGAGATTGGCGCGACTTGGTGGACGCTCGCCAACGGCATCCGCGTGTGCCTGAAGCCGACGGACTTCAAAAACGATGAGATCCTCTTTCGGGCCTACAGCCCCGGCGGGCACTCGCTGGTCCCCGACGCCGACTACGTGGCAGCCTCAACGGCGACCTCAGTAGTGAGCGAAGGCGGCCTGGGGCCGTTTAACAAGATTGCATTGGAGAAGAAACTGGCCGGCAAGGTGGTGCGGGTATCGCCGTGGATCAGCAGCCTGCGGGAGGGCATTTCTGGCTCGGCTTCGCCCGAAGATATCCAGACCATGTTCGAGCTGATCTACGCCTTCTTCACCGCGCCGCGCCAAGACAGCACGGCCTTCCAAGCCTATCAGACGCTCATGCGAGGCTCCATCCAGAATCGCAGCGCCCGCCCGGAGACGGCTTTCAGCGACACCATTTCGGTCACCATGGCGCAGTACCACCACCGGGCGCGCCCTTGGTCGCTGGAACTGCTCGACGAGATGGACTTAGCCACGTCTATGGCCGTGTACCAAGATCGCTTTGCCGACGCTGGCGACTTCTCGTTTTTCTTTGTCGGAACTTTACCCTCGAAGACATAGAGCCACTGGTGCGCACTTATTTGGGCGGCCTGCCGACCACGGGACGGGAGGAGACTTGGCGCGATGTCGGCATTGAGGCCCCGGAGGGCGTGATCGACAAAGCGGTCTATCGCGGCATTGAACCCAAGAGCCGATCGCAGGTGATTTTCACCGGCCCCTTTGAATACGACGGCTGGAAAAACAACCTCGAACTCAGGGCCATGACCTCCGTGCTGGAAATCAAGCTGCGCGAGGTGTTGCGCGAGGACTTGGGCGGCACCTATGGGGTCTGGGTCGGCAGCAGCGGCTCGCACTACCCGGACGAGCAGTACCGCATCTCCATCTCCTTCGGCAGCGATCCCGACCGAGTCGAGGAGCTGACGCAGGTAATCTTTGAGCAGATCGACAGCCTAAAAACCGTCGGCACCACCGACCTCTACGTCGATAAGGTCAAGGAAATGCGCAAGCGCCAGCGCGAGACAGACCTCAAGGAGAACAGCTTCTGGGTCGGGTCGCTGGAGTCGCTCGACTTCAACGGGGTCGATCCACGGCTGCTGATTCAGTATCCAGCGTTGGTCGATTCGCTGACGGTGGAGGCCGTGCAGCAGTCAGCACAGAAGTATTTCAATATGGACCGCTATGTGCGGGTGGTGCTCTATCCAGAGGAGGGGGAAGAACCGGAGGGAGAGTAGCATTTTGCCCACGAGGTCGCCGTCGGCCCAAGCTGTTTTGGTTGGGTCGGCGGCGTCTTCGGCACAATCACTAAAGCAAGAGAGATGCAAAATACTGTACACTCAACTGCGGCTCGGGACAAACTTGCATCATGGTACTGCGTTTAGTACCATTAAATCGTCATGCGAGCGAAGCATCAGCGCACGCTGGAGAATGTGCTCAAGATACCGACGCCAGCAGGCATCCGGTGGACTGACATCGTTGCCATGCTGAAGGCAGCAGGCGTGGAGGTGTCTCAGCGTTCGGGGTCGCGCATTCTGCTGAAGAAGGGAGCAGAACGGATGGTAGTTCACCGACCCCATCCAGAGCCAGAGACTGGGAGAGCGACGGTGCGCGACATCGCCGCGTTCCTCAAAGCCGTAGGAGTCAAGCCATGATGCAGTACAAAGGATACGCCGCCGAGGTAGAATTCGACGATTCCGTGGGATGTCTTCACGGACGGGTCGTCAACAGCGGCGCTTATTCGATTGCCACCTTTGAGGCAACTGACGTCAAGGGGATTCGGCGCGAGTTCCATCGCTCCATCGACGAGTATCTCAAGTCCTGTGAGGAAGACGGCATTGAGCCGCGAAGGCCTTTCTCAGGTAAGCTCAACGTTCGGCTCGGGCCAGACTTGCATCAGCGCGTTGCTCGCTCGGCGGCAGAGAGCGGTCTGAGCTTGAATAGCTGGATCATGCAAGCACTGGAGAAGAGCGTGTCCGAATAACCCTGTCAACAACCACCAGAGGAACGCTGCATCAAACGTTGAGCTTCTGAAACATGCCGTCGGCATCTTCACACTCAACCAATTCTTCCCCTCGATCCGTCTTTTCAAAAACGTCTCGGGTTTCCTCCTTCGTTCGTTATTCGCCGCAGGCGAAATAGAAGCCCATCCTACATCAACCGATCGGCCAACGCCTGTAATTGCCCCTCGTCAGGATTCGGCCCGGCCAGCGCGATCTCCGCATTTCCCTCGCCTTTTATTACAACCGCAACCTGCTTCGACCGCACGCCCTCAACCACGATCTCCCGCACCGCCGCTCGCGCCTTCGCCCCGACGCCGCTGCCGAGAAAAACCTTCGCCGAAACCTCGCCCATCGAATTCTTGCGCGCTCCCTTTTCAAAATACTTTCGCTTCTTGCGCTCGGCGCTCCGTTTGAACACCACGCCCGCCACCCCTTCCAACACCATCAGCAAATCATCCGTATCCCGCCCCGACAAATAGAGTATCATCAGTTCACCACCGATCCGTCGATTTGAAAACTCCCCTTGTTTTCCCACACCTCGACATCCACCCAATCCGTTTGCGCCCGATCGGCGGCAACCCGCTGGTTTAAAGTAGCGCCACAACGAAAGCCCGCCGCATTCAGAGCGGCGGCTTTGGGTTGCAACCCAGCGTCGCAATAAGCCAAGTACGTGTGGCTCTCCGGTATCTCTAGCGCCTGAAGCAAGTCGGCCCCCTCCTCCCAAAAGTCCGGATGGCAGTACAAGTCCACCAAATGGACGTCGGGCCACAGCGGATGATCAGACCACATCGCCCAACCTACCACGGCGCGGGTTTCCTGTTGCACCAGAGCTAGCGCGCGAGGCGGAAGGCCGCTTGCGTCGCGTTCCAAACAATCCTGCAGCAAGGGCAGCAAAGGCCCCTCGGTGGAGCGGCGACCCCACACACCCAAGCCAGCGCCGCGCACGACGCCGGGAAAGGCACCCAAAAACAGAGGGATCGAAACGGGCCAGTGGAGCCAACCAACCGGCTCTATCGCCGTAGAACCCTTCACAAAATAATCCCTCTCAAATTCGTCTCGCGAAGTGCTGTAATAGTCCATATAACCGCTTTCTAACTCGACCCCGGCAAAGCCGTTGACCCGATAAATGTGATAGGGCGGCGTATCGTAGCCCGTGCCCAAGAACAGGGCTTGGCCACCGCGCTGCCTGAAGTGCTCCACGAGGCAAGCCATTAGCTGCATGGCAGCGCCTTGGCGGCGGTCTTCGGGACGGGTGTACACGTGGCCGAGCAGCCCCACGCCGCGGTATTCAATCGTCATTATATTGGCAAAGGGATCGCCATCGCGGTGCAGCAGATAAAAGAAGACATCGAGGCCGGTCTGAGTGCGCAACACCTGTTCATTTCCCCAGCGCCAAGACGGGCCTTTGTGGCTCAAAAGGGTTTCGACGCGCTCGGCCCAGTTGAGATCAGGGCCTTGCACGACACCGGCTTGTACAGCTTCACCGGATTTGAGCGCGATGCCGCCTAACTGTTGGTACATAGTTCGCCTTTGCGTGACGGAACTTGCGGCCTGATTTATTTCTTGAACAGATCAGCTTCCCGGTTGTTCGTCCGGTTCTCCGTTGTCCCCTTGCGGCACGGATGCCTCTGGTGAAACCAGCAGCAATCCCGCCACGGATGCGAAATGGCGATCCATCGAGACCAATCGCAAACCGTGCTCCATGGCCTGCGCCGCAATCCAGATGTCGTTCGTCGGGATCGGGGTTCCAGCACTCCTCAACCCATTGAGGATCTCGGCATAGAACTCGGCTGTATCCTCGCTGACGCCACATATCGACACGCGTCGCGTATCGAGAAATTCAGCCAACTCTTCGCGGTTTTTGCGCTCCTGTGTCCCGCCCTTGAAGCCCGATAGCAGCTCCCCTATGCTTATCGAACTCAGTACGATCCGCGAGGCTCGCCGGAGCAGGGACACAACCGCCGGATCTGCGCGCATGGCGTGCGAGTAGATATTGGTATCGATCAGAAATTCGTTCACTGCCACAGTTCCGAATCAATGCGCCGCTCGGAATCGATCTTCTGCTGAATCTGAGTGAACTCATCCTCGTCCCAGCGTCCGAACAGGTGATCCAAGTCGTGATGGACCTCAGTGAACCGACGGGATTTGTCCAATCCGAACTGCTTACGCAGGGCGTCTAGCGCCGTCTGGTTCACGCTCTTGCCTTCCCGCTCGGCCACTTCCTTCAACTTGGCGGCAAGCTGGGGATCCAAGCCGCGTAGGGTCATGCTCTTCAGAACATCCGTCAAGGCGCACCTCCTTGGAATGAAATTAAAGTATGATATCGATATAATATCATTATATGAGATCACACTTTACTAATCAAGGGACAAGAACGATAGCCTCAACTTCCCGAGTGGACATTTGGCCTAATGGGCGTCTCTGCTTTCGCGACCGGTTGAGACCGGCTCGCTAACCTCCGCCTCGCCCGCCATACAAATCCCGCACCCGGCTCACCACCACGGCCAACAAGATAATCGACCCCAAAAACGCCTGTTCGTAATAGACGTTGGCCTCCAGCATCACCAAGCCGTTTTTGATGAGGACGATGATGACCGCCCCCAGCAGCAAGCCCAGCGCCGAGATGCGCCCGCCAGCCAGCCCAGTCCCGCCGACAATAGCCACCGCAAAGCTGGTGATCAGCCAGTCCTTACCCGTCGCCGGTTGCGCCGAACCCATCCGCGAAACCCACAACACCGCGGCCAGCGCACCCACTCCGCCTGACAGCACGTGCGACAGCAAAATCATCCGGTCAGTATTGATCCCCGCCAGCCTAGCCGCCTCCTGATTTCCCCCAGTCGCCAACAGCCGCCGCCCGAAAACCGTGTGCCGGAATGTGTAGTGCGTCGCCAGCAGCACCAGCCCCATCGTCCAGAACAAATTCGACAGCCCCAAAAACTTCTGCCGCCCCAAAAACGTGAATTCCCGAGGGATGTCCGTGTAGGCGTAGCCTTCGGAAAACCCATGCACTAGCCCGGTAAAGACAAAAAGCGTGGCCAGCGTGGCGATAAAGGAATTGATCTGTAACCGCGTGATGATGACCCCGTTGACCCACCCGGCCGCACCGCCAATCCCCAGCGCCACCAACGCCGCTAACCACCCCGGCAAACCCAACACCTGAATGCAGTACCCAGTGGTAATGGTCGCCAAGCCGCCGACGGCCCCCACGGACAGGTTCATCCCCCCAGCGACCAGCACCAACGCCTGAGCCAGCGCCACCAACACCGAGAACGCAACGATCCGCGAGATGTTGAAAAGGTTGTACGCCGACAGGAAGCTCTCCGAGCTGAGCGCACATCCCACAAACAACAACCCCGCCGACAAGGCGATCCCCGCGTCGTTGTGCCGCATGAGTCTGCGTAGGTATTCCATGGCAATATTGACCCTCACGTGAGTTGATTTACCGCATCGCTCCCAATGCTAATACGGAGCATTGTAAACCCAATTTGGTGAACCTCAATAATTACCAAGAGGGCATCAGGTCACCCGGCAGAATTCTACGTATTCTTGTAGGGATATGGGGTTACCGTGAGATAGTTCATTACGAATGCGCCACAGATGTTGCACCAACCTATACCACCGTCCTTTTTCTTTTGTCAGTTCCGGGCAGTCGTCCAGAAGGGATTTCAGATGCCCCCATGAACAGGCAAAGGGCGTCTCGCTTACCGCCTGAGATTCTATGTTTGACTCCGGTTCTTTCCACAGGGGCCAATTCGGTCCATAGGATTTGGTGAAGTGATCGCATAAAGCCAGTCGTGTTAGTTCAATTGAGGGTGAGATAAATTCATTCAGACCTCGCCACAAGCGAAAGTCTAAGGCCTCTTGTTCATCCAGCATAGCCAAGACCACACTATTACAATCCAAGCCGTATTTAGTCCAATGCACTATCCCCTGGGACCAAGCCCTATGTAAATTATTAGACAACGGCCGGTCATATAGTCCATATGCCGTACCCTGAGGCGATCCATATACCGGATAAGCCTTTAGATCGGCCTTTTTCCAGTCGCGCCTCTTAGCAAAAGCCTTCAGTACAACTGCCAATGTTCTTCCATCGCAATACTCTTCTTCCCACAAGTAATCGGCCAATTCCAAATCAGAACCCGCAATGGATGGAATCGTATATTCTTTCCAGTATCTTAAAGGAGTAGTATCCTGCCCGCCGGCGCTTTGACACAACATCTGCATTTCCGCAGTAGTGGGGATGCCCCTCCAGACATGGATGGACAACAGCGGTCCATTCCTGGAGGAAAATGAATGCGGCACTTTCGCTGCTTCAGCCAGCAGACATAGTGCTGGGGGACTCGTGTCATCATAGTCCTCACCTTGGCATTCTCGTGTCCACCTTTCCATAAATCGTAGCCACTGATCTCTGCCTTCTTCAGCCAGTTCATCAAAACCTTCGAGAAACAATACTTCGGGCAAATCTGCTTGTTTTAATTGGGCGTCTAAATCCAATATGGGGTCGTAAGGTGAGATTATCTCAGTTTAGTTAAACCAAGTGCTGGCCTTGTTCCCTTTATTTATCTCTCCAAACCACCAAGTAAGGAGGGATACAGATGAAGGAGCCAAGACCAGCGTTGGAGAATTTGTGCTGTCTCAATGCCCAATGCAAGACCTACGGCCAACGCGGCCAAGCCAACCTGCGGGTGCGCAAGACCTATGGAGCCGACCGGATTCGGTATCTGCGCTGTGGGTGCTGCGGCGAGGAATTCAGCGAGCGCAAAGGCACGGCGTTGTTTAATTGCAAAATCGGTGAAGCCCAAGCCGTGTCGGTGATCGAGCATCTGGATAGTGCCTGTGGCTTGAATGCCACGGCGCGCTTGGTGGGGGTGTCTAAGGAGGCGGTTGGCCGCCTGCTGCGCGTGAGCGGACAGGTGAGCTATCAACTGCATGACCGGCTGGTGCGGAACGTGCGTCCGATGGCGCTCCAATTTGATGAGAAATGGTCGTATGTGGCGAAAAAACAACGGCACTTGACGCCCCTGGACGATCCGAGTGAACGGGGGGATTATTGGGATGCCAACAGTTTGGATCCGCAGAGCAAATTGCTGGTATCGCTGGTGCCGGGTCGCCGTACGACTACGACGATTCATCAAGTGGTCGCCGATGCGGCGGCGAGGCTTTCGTGTGATGCGAGGCTGCCGGCGCTGTTTACCGATGGCGAACCGACCTATCCCGAGGCGATTGTGGCCACCTTTGGTCGGGCCTATCCGGTGCCCCGACGCCATCGCCGTGGCCGCCGTCCGGCCCCCGTTGTTCGGATCCCCCAAGGCTTGGTCTACGCCCAGATTGTCAAGCATCGGCACGGCGGACGGGTCAAACGGGTCGAGATCCGACCCCGCTTTGGCAAGGGACGCTTGGCTCAAGTCGTGGCCGACTTGGGCTGGACGAAAGCCAATACCAGTGCCATCGAGCGTTTCAACCTGACCGATCGGATGCGCAACGCACGAAAAGCGCGCAGAACCCTGAGCTTTTCACGTCGGTCGGATCGGCACGATGCGCTTAGTTGGATTGGCGCGTTGCGCTACAATTTTCATCACGCCCATCGAGCCTTGCGCCAGCGCTCCGACGAAGGACGCTGGCAACCGAGAACGCCGGCTATGGCCGCAGGCATCGCTGAGCATCGCTATAGCTCACTCGAACTCATGCGCCTCTGTCCGGTGGGGCTGAGATAATCTCAAGCTACAACCCAATATGGGCACCTCTTGAATATGCATAAAGTGCTCCAGACCATCCCATAAAGCCGACCGCAGCAGACTGGAGTCAACTCCTTCGGGTATCAAGCCCAGCACACTGCGGCCACCGCGCAGGTCGAGCAGCATGAGGTCGAGCAATTGCCGGACCGTGGGCATCTGCATGAGGGAAGTGGTCAGTCCCAAGCTCATGGAAGGTTGACTACTCGACTCAATATGGACTCCACCCGGTACTCCGCGTTCCTCTTTTCAAGGCATTGCAGTCGGTGCAAAAACTCCACAGTCGGCCTACAGGTATCTAGCGTAAGAGGAGCGTCATCTTCAGAAGTGCCGTCATTAATAAGGCTCACCAACGTCTCTAAATCCTCATCCGTATCTTGGACTGTGTCGAGCCCAGCCAGTTTCCGTAAAACCGGAGACTCCTTATCATCCAATCCAATCTGATCTAGCAGTTCAGACCCTAGCTCCTCTATCAAGGTATCTGCATAAGGTCGCGGATTGGTATCGTCGCCACACCGCTGCAAAAGAGCATCCAGCAAGAAAGACCATCCCCCTGTAGCTTCCAAGACGTTCTGGCAGACTTCGGGCGAGTCCATTTTCTCGGCTTGGCTCAACCGCTGCTGAATGCCCACTTCGTCCCAACGATGCAGATAAATGATAGTCGCCTTATCTTCCCGATGTTTGCGCTGGTTCGCAGCCACCTTCAGCCAAGACCGAGTGGCCGCCGGATTAAAAATAAAAACTACTTTTAGAGGTCGTCTCCGTTTTTGATTAAAGGTTTTACACAGCTCCAGTACGTGCCAGACGCATTGGGTCATATTGCCTCCTGTGCCCTTGAGTTGGCCATACGCTAAGGACTGGCCGGCCCCTCGGGGTTGCCGAGCGTAGGCATCCAACCACTCAAGGGTTAGTTTGCTTCTGCTCAACTTTTGGGTGGGAATCTCGCTTCCACCTAGGTTGGTTAATGCTTGATTCAACACATCCTGCCCCAATGCTGGCGAGCCAAAGATTAAAGTCACGCCCGACTCCCCACTGTTTTGCAAATCGCTTTCCTGCGCCAACGTTAAGGGACTGTACAGACGGTTCTGGACGTCTAGCAACACGTGTTGACTTTCAGGACGACGTTGGGACGGCGGAGATTTTTCACCTAGCTCTAGCAAACGGTACTCTATATCCTCTCTGGTACCCATGAGGCGAACCAGATTGGGACTGCGTAGCAGATACTGATCTTCCAAATTGCGTATCAATATACCCAGACCAACCATTTCTTCTAGCAAGCCCCCGAAAACTTGGATATCGCATTTCTCAAAGCCCTGAGGCCACCACTCTTGCACCAGTTCCAGAAGTTCGGCCACGCTAAATGAGCGAATATAGCTATCACGAGTCTCTTTTTGTTCGTAGATCATGGCCCAAGCGATGCACTGGTACCGATCATCTAAGGCCAAGGTCCAGTCGAGTCGTTCGCGAATGACCTGCCGCACTCTATGAATGCCATATACCGCCTCTACATCGTCTGCTAGCACTGTATAGGGCGGACCCGATGAAGACCTTTTGGCTTGAAGCCGATTGACGAGTTCGTGGCAGAAGTATTGTATCAAACCCGGATGATAATTAGTGTAGGACAGAACTTTGAGTGCTGTGATCTCATCGGCGAACCGATAGCCCAGTATCCCTAGTGGTTCTAGTACCAACTGCTGAGCTGGCCCAGCCTCGAGCGGCCCGACCAGCAAGGTCTGACCAAAGTGAGCCAGAGGCTGGTTGGGGATATTGTTAAAACGCTGGACATCGTGCAGACCAGCAAAAACTACCCTGAAGCGCCCCTTGGTATTCCGCATCAAGTTCCGCAAGCCCTCAACCACTTGGAAGCCGTTCTTGGCATCAGCAGAGAGAAAGTGGTCGGCTTCGTCAAACAGAACTAGGACTCGCAGTTGATGAAATTCAGCCATGGCTTTCTCGATGTATTGGCTAATTTTTTCAGGCTGATTAGCTTCTGTAGATCTTATTAGAGAATGATTCTTAAAGCCATCGCGCAACTTGATCCACAGCCGAGTCGGCTGCTCGCCTGTCAGTATATCTCCCACAAGCTTGATGTCCTCAATCCAAGCGTATTATTTGCGCTCAGGTTGGTGAAACTCGCGTTCCACTTGGCGCAACAGGGAAGATTTGCCCAACTGTCTCCCGCCGAACACTATGCAAGACTCCTCGCTTAGCTGACGAATCATCTCATCGCGGCCGTAGTACATTTCGGGTGGTACATTTCCCGGTTGGAATGGCGTATAGGGATTGAGGGCCGCGTAGGGCAGGCTACAACGCAGGAAGGTTGGCAGGCGAGCATCGTCAAGCCCGGCCAAAAATACCAGCAAAATTTCATCTAGCACGACCAGAGCTAGTCGATTTTTTTTGGCTTGAGCGGCCATGTTGCATCGCCATTTTTCAGACAATCGCTCAATAGAACAGACACAGACAATCACCGTCTGATTATCCAATCCCAACTCGTGCAAAAACGTTCCAATGGAGGCGGCCCTAGGTCGTTCCCAAAGACACACCACATTGTAGCAGCCGCTGGCTTGCGATCCCAACTGCGGGATGGGCCGTGCTAGGTCGCCGGCCGAAGCATCCACTTGGCAGTAGAGCCAATCTTGATCGCGCCTTTGCACGCTTATGCTCATCGCCGAATTTCCTTCCGACGGGCGGAAGCCCAAGTACTCCAAAAGAACTTGGATATGGCTTTGTTCTTCGCTCTGTTGTTTATGGCGTTTTAACTGGTTCCAAGAACGCAGTGCTCTGGCTGCCTCCTCCCGGCATTCTTGGGACAATTCGCCAAACTCCATGTCTGCCCAAGTTTGGCCTTGCTCAATCACCTTGGCTAGTTGTGCGACACTACCCAAACTGCTAAGTGCGTCTTCAATGCGAGGACAAGCCTCTTGGAACTTCATGAAGATGTCGGGCTTGTCGGGGCGGGCAAACCACTCATCCTGCCATTCGCGCTTACCGTCGCGAACTTCGCGCAAGTGGGCTAGGCTTTCTTCTATAACCCTAGTATCGCGCTGCACAAAAGCACCTTTAATAGATTTCTCCGCGATTGTTAGGTCGGGGATACTCTGCTCCAAGCCTTGCCTCATCTCCTTCCATTGAACCTTCAACTCTTGCAAACGCTCTTCGAGCCTTTGGTTCAATTGATTTTCGATATCACTTAATTGCTGCAACAAAGGTGGGAAGTACACAGCGTCTTCAACTCTAGGCAATCCAGCGTTGAAATCGGCGCGTTCTTCTTCTAAGATCAGGCCGTCCACAAGTCCCTTTTCGATAGCACCTTCCACACCGTTGACGGTGTCCGTTAGCACCGCTTGAGCACTTTTGAGATCCTTGTCGTTTAGCTCTTCAAGCCGTTGGCGATCCGCATCATCCTCCAACACATCCCGCAATACATCGGTAAAACGAAAATCCTGTCCTTCAATCCGCATCTCCCACGCCCTAGAAAGTGAGCGTTTTTCAGCCAAGGACTGATGCAGGTATCCAGCAATAGCGGCCTCTTGCTCCTCTTCAGGCAAGCCATCTTCGTCGAGAGAGATTTCGGGGATATACAACAAGCGGCGGGATAAAGCCCCTGTCAGAGAACTACTTCCGCGCTTCATCCATGCTTCAGGAACCTCAATATCGGCTTGCTCCTCTAGGCCGAGCATACCTGCTACTTGGCCTATCGCTCGCTGTAAAACACGGTCCACCGCGGCTTCTTCTTGCGGTTGACCTTGACTTCGCTCAAGATCGGCCTTGACTTCGGGGAGGATTTCTTGCACTCGGCGGCGCAGGTCTTCCACATACTCAACCCACCCAGTGCGGTGGCTATCCTGTTTTTGCTCAATCAGTTCACACCATCTGCAGGCGAGACCGACAGCCTCTTCGACACTGCGCACTAACTGATTGATGGGATCTCCCGTAATGGGCCTAGACCGGCGCGGCCCCTGACCTTGGTCAATCCGGGCAATGAGTTCACATATCTGCTTGTGCTCCCCGAGATATCCAATGCGCTGCTGAATTTGGGCGACTTGACCGACCTCATTTTCAATTACCGGAGTAAGCAGAAGGTGTAAATCCCCTTCTTGACCCACCAACCAACGCAACACAGTAGTCGCTCGCTTAAACTTCAACCTGCGGGATCGATTGTTCTCCAAGAAGAGACGAGCCTGCTCACCGATCTCTCTAATTTGCTCCTCGTGAGTTTCCCCTCCTTCTACGGACCGCATATCTTCGGCCCGTAAGGGGTGGCCCGCTGACGCAAAAGCGCGAACATCCTCGGCTAGCGTACCTAGCAGGGGATTGACTTCTTCCCTTTGAGGAAGCCAGCTAACTAAACCGGTGTGCGGGGCAACCAAGCTGGGGCGCAAAGCCGCGGCCAAACTCAGCAACCGCTCAGAAGTAGTATCTTGGCTCCCCCACTCCGAAACAATTTGCCTTATATCGGAGACCAAGCTATCGGTATCGTTCTCCAACCAGCGCGAGCCCTGAATCACGGCAAGCAATTCGGGGGCAACTGGTACGTTGCGACCCGCTGCTTTCCTAGAACGAGCCAGCCAGTAAGCCCCGGCCAAATCATCTTCAGCCAATAAGCTCCATCCCAGCGATTCCCAGTTTTCATCCGATTCGTCTTCTTGCAACAGACTTGCCACCTCTTGAGCCGAGCGCAGAGACAGAGGCTTCTCAGCAGGGAGCGGAGGTCTAAATGGGACAGTCTGGATGAGAGTTGGTTCGTGCTCTTCTGACTGAGGTACGGACGCAGACTCGCTTTCTTCCTCAGTGGGGTTGGACTCCTTTTGGGGGATCGCTGTGGAGGGACTGAGGTCTTCTTCGGCTTTTGGCTCTTGGTCGGAATCAGGAGAATCACTAGAAGGGCCTTGTCCGGGACTAGTCGGTTCCGGCTCCGGGGAAGGTTGGGCATCCTCTTCGGTATCCTCATCCAAAACCCGTGGAAGCTCTGGGGGAACCATGGAAAAATTTTGGTCGAGTTGTTCCACTTGCGCCCTGATCTGACGCTCTACTTCACCTAAGTCCGTCCATTGCTTGATGCCTTCCAAGTAATTTTGTGGAACCTGTTTGTATAGAGCTTGACGTTGATCCAGTAGTGCCAGTAGGTCTTTCATCTTCTCCAGCGGCTCGTCAATTAGGTCCATAGGACAGCTAGCCGCTTCCCATTTGCCTAGGTCTGAGCATTTGAAATAATTAACGAGAATCTCCTCGTGATCCTCTCGCAATTGATTGAAGACCTGCTGGAGTTGGAATCGTCCGACTTCTTCCCGTTCTCGGCTCTTCTGCTCGGCTATGAGTTGGACTTGGTCGATAAACCCTTGGACTCCTACCCATTCTGGAGCATCGCAAGGCCACTGGTGCAATTCCTCAATCAAACGAGTCCACTGGGTATCTTGGCGGTTTTTCACACTCCGTGTCTTTTCGTCGGACATATCACATCCTCAATTCTATAGCTTTCTGGTTTTTGGATTGGGATAAAAAAGAAAAGATATTTTGACTGTCAAACAGCGATTCCCGCGTCGTTGTGCCGCATGAGTTTGCGTAGGTATTCCATAATCAATTCAGATGCAGGCCGATGCGGCGGCTTATCTCGTCGTAGCTCAAACCCTGCTCGTGGATCTCGGCGATCTCGTGGACGATCTGCTTGTCCTTAAAGACGAGAATCCGCCCCGCCAAGCCGATGATCTCCGGCATGTCCGACGAGATCAAAATGATGGCCTTGCCTTCTTTGGCCGCCAAGTCCCACAGCAAGCGGTGGATCTGTGCCTTGGCTTGGATATCCACCCCAACGGTCGGCTCATCAACGATCAGGATGTCGCAGCCAGCGGCCAGCCACTTGCCCAAGCTGACCTTCTGCTGATTGCCGCCGCTGAGGTGATTAACCTCCTGCTCCAAACCCGTCGTGCGAATATCCAGCGCCGCAACCAGCGCCTGCGCGGCTTGGGTCTCCGCCCGGTCGTCAATCCGGCGAGTGAATCTGCCGACGATCCGCTCCCATATGGTAATGCCGAGATTGGTCCGCACGGCTGATTCCAGCAGCAGGCCCTCTTCTTTGCGGTTTTCGGTTACGTAGCCCATGCTGTATTTGTACAGGCTATCGGCCACCGAGCCAATCCGCGCTTTGGCCCCGTCGATATAGACGGCCCCCCGCTCGACCGGATCAGCTCCGACCAGCAGCCGCGCCAACTCGGTGCGCCCGGCTCCCACCAAGCCGTACAAACCCAAAATCTCGCCAGCGTAGAGCGAAAAGCTCACTTCGTGCGCTCGGCCCGGCGCGTACAGCCCCTCGGCCCTAAGTACCTCCCGCGTCCGATCCACCGCTGGCATGCCGAACGAAGCCGTCTCCGCGCGCCGACCGATCATCATCTCGATCAGCTCGGAGCGCGGCAGGCCGGTCAACTCCCTCGTGCCCACGTGTCGCCCGTCCCGCAACACGCTGACTTGGTCGCCGATCTGATAGACCTCGTCGAACTTGTGCGAGACAAAGACGATGGCCACGCCCGCCTCCTGCAACTGGCGCAAAATGCCAAACAGGCGGGCCGCTTCGTGCTCGGTAAGCGACGACGTCGGCTCGTCTAATAGCAACACTCGCGCCTCGGCCGATAGCACTCGGGCGATCTGCACGAGTTGCTTGTGCGCCGCGCTTAAATCGCCAATGGGCATTTGCGGGTCAATGTCCAGCCCGACCCGCGCCATCGCAGCTTGCGCCTGATCGTCGAGCCGCGGCCAGTCGAGGCGGCCCCACCGGCTGAAGGCGTCTAGCTTGTCGAGCATGATGTTCTCGGCCACGCTGGCCTCGGCCACTACTTGTATCTCTTGGTGGACCAAGCCAATGCCGCGGTCGAGACAGTCGCGGCAGTTGCGCACGCGCAGCGGCGCGCCGTCGAAGAGCATCCGCCCAGCGTCGGGCTGGTAGATCCCAGTGATAATTTTGAGCAGGGTGCTCTTGCCAGCGCCGTTTTCGCCGACTAGGGCGTGGATCTGGCCCGGCTGGAACGACAGCGACACATCGTCCAGTGCCCGGACGCCGGGAAAGCGCTTGCTGATGGATTGCAGTTCGAGCACGAATCAGCGGGGCGGGCTGAGGTATTGGGTCTCTAACTCGCCCATAATCCGCGCGGTGATGGCCCTGACCTCGTCCTCAAAAGTATCGACGTTGTCTTTAGTCACCAGCACCGTGCCCGAGTTGATGAAGTAGCGGTCGGGATTGGCCTGCCAGCCGTCGAGCAGATAGCTCAGGAGAGCACACGTGATGTAGCCGTGGCCGTAGGGGTTTTGCGAGATGGTCGCGTCGATGGCCCCTTGGCGGATCGCGTCGAGCACTACCGGGTCCGTGTCGATGCCGACGAAGTGGATGCGCTTGTTGTCCGGGGTTTGGTTCCACTCCGACAGAATAATCGCCGCGGCCACGGTCGGCGTGTACCCCGTGCAAATCACGCCGTCGATCTCCTCAATCCGCGCCGAAAGCGCGTCCTGGATTTTGGCGGTGCTGGTCTCAATCGACTCCATGCCGGCGATTTCCTGGATGATCTGGACTTCTGGGTATTTGGCTACCGCTGCCTCGACGCCTTCTTTGCGCAAGATGGTATTGGGGTCTTCGACCAGTTCGAGCACGTTGAGGATGTTGCCCTTGCCGCCCATAAAGCCGATCAGCGCCTCGGTCGCCTCCATTGCCGCCTGTTTAACGTCGGTCGCCACGCAAAACGACGCCGGCGTCGGCAGCGTCGTCGGTGCTCCATAACTGACGACATAAGCTCCGTTTTGCACCAATTCCTCGTAGAGTCCGTTGGCGGCGCTGGCGTCGGCTGGGTAGAGTGAGAAGCCTTTGTAGCCCTGAGCAGCCAGCGGCTCGACATTGGCATTTTCGTTGTCTTGGGTCCAACTTTGGCCGATCTGGCGCTTGATCTTGATCCCAGTGTCGCGCTCATAGCCGATCACCCCTTTTTGTACCTCTTCGACATAGGGATGCACCATCAGAGCGTACCAGACGATTTTTTTCTCTGTGGACTTGTCGCCCGATTCGCCGGACCCACCACACCCAACGGCGACGAGCGCAGCGACCCAAATTAGTAGCAAACGCATGCAGGCTGTCTCCTTTATGGCTTTGACTGATGCCGATCAAGAAGGGGTTGTTTGGAGAAGGCGAATAAGGGCCGTCAGCGTTGGCCGCTTAGCCGCGAGCTCGTCAGCCGCAGCTCCAATACAGAGGATCGAGTAGGGACAAAAAGGGGATGGCCATCGCCAATAGTTTCGCAGGCGAAACCTGT
Source organism: Candidatus Latescibacterota bacterium (assembly GCA_965233785.1). Lineage (GTDB taxonomy): Bacteria > Latescibacterota > UBA2968 > UBA8231 > UBA8231. Next base: position 5,368,958 of record OZ247580.1, on the reverse strand, counting down.
GGCAGCATTTAAGCCAATCCGCGCCGCCCGTGCTCAGTACGCCACAGAGACCGTCCTGAACACATGCGCGTCCTTGACCTGCGCTCCCTCGGTATCCGTATCCACGCTTAGCTGCACCAAATACAGACCCGGCGGCACCATGCGCCCGCCGTCGTCCCGGCCATCCCACTCGATCTCATAGGGCCCGGTGCTAAATGGGCGCTCTTGCGCGAGACGCCGTATTTGGCGGCCTCCCAAATCGTAGATCGTGGCGGCCACTGGGCTATCGTCGCCGACCCGCACAACGTTGAAGGCAAAGACTGTGCGGTCGTTGATCCCGTCGCCGTTGGGCGAAAAGACATCCGGCAGCACAGCCACATCCGTAAGCAGAGCGTTGTGCTCCACAGCAGCGACAATCGTCGTGGTGTTGCCGATGACCTGCGTTAGGGCTTCTCCTGGGTCAATCCGCTGCCAAGCGCCGCCATCTGTGCTGCTATTGCGCAGAGATGCCTGCAACACCGCGCCGGTGACAAAAAGCGCCGTCTCAAAGTCCAGCCTCAGCACTTCTGTAGATCCATTGGGCTGAATCGCATCAAAGCGCACGTGTAGCGAGTCCCGACCCGTAGGCAGGACCTCGACCCCGGTCAGCGCACTTGGACTCGTCTCACCATCGAAATCCGCCGCCGGACCGCCGTAAAGGCCCACCATATCTAGCTCCATGTTCGACGGAGCCAACAACAACAGCTCGTCAAAACCCGGATCGCGGCGGTCAAACTCCGGCCGTACGTAAAGTGAAAACGGCCGTTGCACCCCGAGTTCATCCACCTCGAACGGGCCGATCTCTCCCAGCAGACGCTGTGCCACGGGATTGGCGAAGTTGAGATGGACCGAGCGCAGCGTTGGGCTGATCTCCGGGTCTTCCGACAGCAGGATGGCCTGCACCGTTAGGAACTCCCGCGGCGACGGCGAGCTAATCGGGCTGCCCGCTGGGTCCTCGTAGGGCGGACTCCAACTGCTCCAATCGCTGCCGGGCACCTGCTCGGCGACGGTGTCGCCCTTGAACAGCGACAGCAGCTTGTTGTACGCAGCCTCGGTCACTTCTGTGCCGTCTTTATGGAAATAATGCAGTATCTCGCCCAATTCATTACCCGTGCGAGTCTGAATCAGCACTTGGGTGCCGGGGGGGGTGTCGGCGTCCCACTCAATCGACAGCAGGTTGCGGCTGCCGCCCAAGCGAATCAGGTCCGACCGCAGCGAGACTTCCGGCTGGAAGCCTTCGCCGTAGAACTGCAACTCGGATATATCGGCCGTGCGGGCACCGATGGCATTCAAGGTCCACTGAAAGCGGCCAAATCGCGCCTTGATCGGCTCGAACGCCTCGCCTTCAAAACGCGACCAAGGGCGCGAACCCAGCGACGCCTTGGTGGTCCACTGGAGACTGCCATCCGGCGCAAGGGTGCCGTCGGAAAAATCCATCCGATAACTAGGAAACAAACCGCCGTTGTAAATCAGGCGGAAGGTATCGACCCAATAAAAGGAGCCCAAGTCGAAGACCAACTCCAACTCGGGATCAGCCACCGCTGTGGAGACCCCGTAAAAGATGCGATTGAAGGTCGCCAAGTCGCCATCGACAAACTTGGTCAGGGCCAGCGGCTGCTTCGCGTTGGTGGAGATGACGCCGCCGCGAGCGAGGATACCGGCGGTTAGCTCGTCCCCTTCGTTCCATACTTCTAGCTCGGCCAAGCGGGGCAATTCCCGGCGAAAGTAGCGGATGCTGCCCCGGCGTTCTTCATCTAATATGTCGTACAGGTCTTGGTCAACAGGTACCTCGCGGCCATCGGGCTGGCGCTTGAAGTACTGGATCGCACCGCGTGTCTGTTCACTGAGGGTGTCGTATTCATCGGAAGAGACTTCCGTGCCGAGCATCCCGTCGGTATCCGTGACCAAAATTTGCACAAAGCGCACGGCCGCGGCCTGCACGGTGGGCTCTTGGTTCGTCAGATCGACAGTAAAGACCCGCTGGCTCTTGTTTTTGCTCAAGGTCCGCAACACGGTCTTAAAGGCTGGGGTTTCGCTGTTTTGCAAGCGCGCCGGCTTCAGCCCGTCGGAGATGAGCACCTCGAAAAGGAGAAAGGGATCGCCCATGCCCTCCTCGACAAAGCGCACCACGAGTTCTTTGGCAAAAACCACGCGGCCCAAGTCGATCACAAACCACCACTGTGAAGCCAAGTCCCTGTCGGCCGAAGGCGGATTGGGCTGCCAATAAGTGGTGATGTCGCCGTCGAGCAGGTTGACCACATCGGCGACATTGGAGCCACCCTTGACGGCATCGGCGAGGACTATCTCTGCGGGATCTTTGTCCCCAAGAGACGCTGGCGGATTAAAGCGCAAGTAATCGACAATGTCGAACACTGCATTGGTATTTTTCAGAATGCGACGAGCACGCACTTCTCCGTCTGGAGAAATCGTCAAGGTCCCTGGGGCGAATTCCCAGTTCTGCCAATGGTTGCGGCCATTGATCACGACCTGATTGCTGCGGACCTGGTGGCCGGCCTGCTGGGCGCATACAGTGATCCCGACCAGTGAGATAGCTAGGCCCATAAAAAGAACGCGGCCAAAAATAGTCATAGCGTTTCCCGTTGTGTTCTAAGATGTTTTAACCCATTTAGGGTACGGAATTTGCGCTTAGTACGCGAGCGAGATGACAGCTTGCCGGAAAGCTGGCCCCTTGTCGGTCTCGACGCTCACGCGCAGAATATACAACCCCGGCGGCACCTGTTCACCATGCTCATCCTGCCCGCTCCATGCCCCTACGTACCGGCCACTAGACGTCCAATCCGAACCGACCACGCCCACAAGGCGACCCGACAAATCGTACACCGACGACTCCACCTGCACTGGCCCCACCAAATTCAGCACATTGCACTCGATCCGCACCACGTCGTTGATGCCGTCGCCATTGGGGCTAAATACCGACGGCATCAGCGCCAAGTCGCCGATGGCCTGCTCCCCCAAGCGGGTCAACCCCACGCTCAGCCCGTTGCTCTCGGAGCGCGCGTCCGCATCCCCAGGCTCTAGGCTTTGCGGCACCTCCTGAGGCTGCTCACTGTCGGAGATTCGCCCGGAAAACACCGTGCCAAACTTAAAGATCGCGGTGTGGAAATCCACCTCGATCAGCTCCTCGGTGCGCTGCGCGTCAATCCTCGGTAGCTGCACCGCAAAACCGGTCTCGTCTAGCCGCACCACCTCAAAGGCCACCGGCTCGCCCGAAATCCGCACCTCATCCACGCTCTGGGCCTGGACCGGCGTGTCAATGGTTAACTGATCAAAGCCCAAGTCGTCGCTAGCCAAGGCCGCCCGCAACTTGTAGGTGAAGGCCGTAACCTCACCCGGCGGCACGGCCGCAGGCGATATCTCGGCGAGCGCTTGTTGCGCTACCGGTGGGATCGATACCGCAAACTGTAGCCAATCCAACTGCCCACTGGTCTCTCGGCTCGACGAGAAGTCCGCACGCAACTGCACGTAGCGCTGAGGCCCATCCCCAACTATCGCCCCCTGCCCGGCTGCGAAGTCGTAGGCCGAACCCCAGAACGCCCAATTCTCCGTGTCGTGGGTAATGCCGGCCTTCTCTCCGAGCGCCAGCTTATTGTACGACGCCAGCGTCAGGGGGCGGCCCTTAGCGTCAAAGCGGGTGCGCTCGCCGCCGCGAAAGGTGGTCCGCCAGTAGATATTCGGGTCCGCGTCCTGCCCACTGCGCGTACTCAGGGCCACGCTGGCCTCCTCGTCCTCGCGCCCAGCCCACGTCAGTTTCCCCAAGCTCGCCAAGGCCCCTAAGTCGATCACATTGGACACGTAGTCCGCAAAGGGCGCAAAGCCATTGCCGTAGATTTCCAACTCGGCGATCTCCCAGATGCCGCGCGTATTTTCCGCCGCCGAGAAGAGCACCCGCCGCACGGGCTCCGCCGGCAGAGACAGGTCGATGACGGCTTCGGTATTTTCGGTTATATCGTAGATAATGTCGAAGTCCAGTTCGCTCCCCCTGCGCCCAATGTTGAACTCGCGCGAGCCATTCTTGAGGGGATCGCCGTCGTTGATGCCGATCCTGAAGGTCTCTACAAAACGATCCGTCAGATGTTTGGTACGCGGGAAAAAGCGAATCCTCTCTAACAGTAGGGGTGCGCCAAAATCAAAGGTCAGGTACTTGTGCGGTGGCCCGTGCGAAGCAAAGTGACCGTCTCCGAGGTAAATGGTGTTCGGATCTTGGTCGAACATAAAAAGATCGTCCGCTTGAGGCGGCCCCCAGCCAATCCACACCAAGTTCAGAATCTGGCCACCTTGCTTTTCGATGATCGGCACGAGATTGACCGACGAATCGAACCGTTGGGGACGCACGAAATCTGGATCGAACACCAGCAACTCCTCGCTGCCGTGCTGCGCCGCGTCAATATCGCTCCAACTGATTTGCACGAATTCGTAAGGAGTGTCCAACTCCGGGGGCGGCAGGCTCTCGCCGCCGATCCGATAGATCGTCAGCCCGCTCGCCGGATCGACCGCACCGATCCACAAGATCGCCCATACGCATGCCGTTAAACGCCTAGTCATACTCGGCTCCTTCAGTATACCAAGGAGACGACGGCCTGCCGCTGCGTCGTCCCCTGATCCGTCTCCACACTCAAACCCACTACATACAACCCCGGCGGCAACAAAGAACCTTTCTCATCCCTACCATCCCATATCCCTACATACCGACCACTACCCAACCGCGACGCATCCACCAAACCCAAACGACGACCCGATACATCGTACACCCAACACACCACCGACGAGAGCCCTGACAAATTCAGCACGTCACAGCCGATCTCCACCACGTCGTTGATCCCATCCCCGTTGGGACTGAACACCCCAGGATTCACCGACAACGCTCCCAAAGGGCCTGTGCCCAATCTCGTCAAATCTACCCGCAACCGCTCGCTGGAAGGCACCCCATCCGCATCCCCCCAAGCCAACTCCTGCGGCACTTCCGCAGGATGCTGGCTGTTGAAAATGCGACCTTTAAACACCGTACCAAACTGGAACACCGACGCGTGAAAGTCCACCTCTAGCACCTCTTCGGTGCGTTGGGCATCCATCGGCGGCACGGCCAACACAAACCCCGTGTCGTCGCTCTCGACGATGTCAAAGGCCACCGGCTGCCCCGACAGGCGCACCGCATCCACGCTCTGCACCCGCGCGGGTGTGTCGATGGCTAACCGGTCAAAGCCCAAATCATCGTTGGCTATAGACGCCTTGACCTTGTAGGTGAACGCGGCGGCGGCCCCCGGCGACACCACCGAAGGCACGATCTCGGCGATGGCTTGTTGCGCCACCGGCGGGATCGATACCGCCAACGCCACCCAGTCAAGCCGACCGCTGGCACTCTGCTCCGATGTAAAGTCGGCGCGCACCTGCACAAACTGGCGCGGCCCCGCCCCGGCAATGGTGCCCTCGCCAGCGACAAAGTCCTGCGCAGCACTCCAGAAGGTCCATCCCGCTGTATCGTGGGTGAAGCCCGCCTGCGCGCCACGCGCGAGCTTGTTGTACGACGCCAGCGTCAGTGGGCGCCCTTTGGCATCGAATCGGGTGCGCTCGCCGCCGCGAAAGGTGTAGCGCCAGTAGGTGTTGGGATCGTCGTCGTGGCCACTGCGCGTGCTCAACGCCAGCGTGGCCCCGTCACCCTGTTGGCCAGCCCACCTCAGGCTACCGAGGCTGGCGGGGGCACCTAGGTCTATCACATTCGACACATAGCTGGCAAACGGTGCAAAACCATTGCCGTAGATCTCCAACTCCGCGATCTCCCAAATGCCGGTCGTGTTCTCGGGCGCTTCAAAGAGCAACCGCCGCACCGGCACGGTCGGCAAGGGCATATCAATGACGGACTCGACGTTCTCGAAGACATCGTACGGAAGATCAAAGTCAAAGAAGCTACCCCGGATGCCCTGCGTGAATTCCCGAGTGCCTTTCTTGAGCGGGTCGCCGTCGCTGATGCCGATGATGAAGCGTTGCACAAACCGGTCGGCTAAAAATCGCTCGCGGGGGAAGAAGCGAACGCGCTCGAGAAAAAAGCGGCCTCCCAAGTCGAAAATCAGCGATTTCTGGCGAATGACACCGTAATCCCCGCCCCAATCGCCATCGCCCAAAAACGCCGTCGTGGGATCGCCATCAAACATGGCCAAGTCGTTACCGCTAGCCGGCCCCCAGCCGATCCAATTCAGGGACAACACCTTTCCACCGCGCTCTTCGAGCAGCGGCACCAAGTTGACTGTGGGATTCAAGTGCAGCGGCTCGACAAAGCCGGTATCTATTTTTAATAGCTGGGCCAAGCCGTGCCTGTTGGGGTCCACCCCGGCCCATGACAACTGCACGAACTCATAGGGAACCTCCAAGTCAGGCGGGGGCAGATCTTCCCCCCCGAGGCGGATTACGGTCAGGGCTGCAACAGAAGTTGGCCCACCCAAAAAACACCATCCAAATGCGAGGAGAATCCCAATGCGCTGTAGCATAACGGCCTTGTGACTTGACTGAGGGAATGCAAAAAATATGACAAAAAAGGACGGGTAGATCAATGAAGACCTACCCGTCCCACTACGGATATTTGCTGCTTTAAGCGCGTGAACTACCTAGCGACGGAAGCCTTGATATGGCCCCAGCTATCGTTCTCGACCGCGGTCGGGAGATTAGCGAGAGCTGCTTCGTCGAGAGGCAGCAACACAAAGTCGGAAAACGAACTGGCATTGCCAAAGATATCGGACTGGCCACCTAACGTCCACTTGGCCGTCCACGGGTTTCTGTCTTCGGCATCTTCCGGACCGTTGTCGTTATCGACGATCTGCAAACCAGCGCCGACAATTTCCAGCTCGACGAAGTCGTGCTGGGTGCTCAGTTCGGGACCCTGCCAGTTGAAATCGTCCCAACCAATGGTGTACCACTCGGCCTGGAAATTGGCCTCAGCACCATGGACGCCGTCGAGGTTGAAGGAATCCGAGCAGCACTGGTAAGGCTCGTCGCCGTGCCAAGTTGAGCTGGACATCCAAAACCAACTCCAGCCATTGGGATCACTACCAGACGTGATAGCCGGCCAGCGGTAATGCGAAGTCTGGGTCTGACCACCGGTGAAGAGCTTATTCTCTTCTTCGGTCAAGTCGCCAGAAATGCCAGCGCCGCCGGCGTGGAACCAACCACCGGAGTGGTCGGAGTCCAGACCGATCTCAATCGAGTCGTCTTGGCCGCAGCAGCCAATGCCGCCGGCATCGCGATCCCAAACGTCATCAAAGCGGTCGAAGACATAGTAGATGCGATCCAACTCGTCGTTCCAGCCCATGGCAAAGCGAAAGAATAGATTGGAGCGATCCTTTTCGCGCCCGACATCGCCTTCGCCGACGATGATGTCGGTATCGTCGCTGTCAATCCACACCTCGGCCGGCATGATTTCCCACTCTGAGATATCGCCGTCGAGGACGGGCAGCTTATCGGTCGGCCACTGGAAGGCAGCGAATACCCTCCCTTCGGGAATGTGGGCAAAGGCGGACGAACTTACCAAGCCCATAACAGCAGCCAGCACCGCAATTTTCTTGCTCATGCTACAACCCCCTGTTGGTTGAATGGATAAAAAACGCCCCTTAATCATGGACGCGTGATACGAGAAGCCGAAATAAAGAAATGAAATACCTCTTTTGTCAAGCATTTTCTCTTTAGTCTCACGAATCGCCTTTGAGCGGCGTCCCGGTAGCCCAAGGCATGGCACTGAGGCTCAAATCCTTCCGCTGCGCCGCGGCCTGCAAGTCGCGCGCTCGGTTCCAGTGCCTTTTTGCGAGGGGCTGGTTGCCCATTTTTTGGTACGTCTGTGCAAGGGCTAAGTGTGCGCGATCATAGTCTGCGTCTAAGGCCACAGCGCGCTCAAACGCACCAATGGCCTCCCCGAGCCGCTCCATTTTCGCGTATTCCACCCCCAAGTTGAAATGGGCCTGCGCTAGCTCGGGCTCTAGCGCGATGGCCTGTTGGTGCAGGCCAATGGCAGCCTTTAGATCGCCTTGGAGCGAATGGGCGATCCCCAAGTGCGTATAGGCTTGGGCATAGGTAGAATCCGCAGCAATGGCCTGTTGGTGGGCAGCGATGCCGCGGTCGAAATCACCCTGTCGACTATAGGCCACTCCCAAATCGTCGTGGGCTTTGGCCACGCTCGGTGCCAGCCGGGCCAAGTATTCCTTGGCATTTACGTCCGACAGCGCATACTGGGCGTCCGTCCAAGCCAAAAAGAGAATGGGCACCCCAAAGTACAGCACCTGCTTGCCGGTCTCGAACCCATAGGAGAGCACCGTCCACTGCGCTCGCGCATTCTGCCAGCGCGTCACCAACGCATTCCAGCCACGGCGCGGCAGGGGCTCTTCGCGCGGATCCTCTGCGGACCCCTCGTCTATCAAGTTCTGCCGGATCTCTTTCTTGCCGACCTTCCACATGAATCCGTCGTAGTAGTAGTGCATAAAGGCCGAGGTGGCGATGAGCACCTTGACTATATCGTAAATCAGGAAATTCTGGGTCGCCCGTGCGAGGGCCTCTATACCGCCGTACGCCAATATCAGCAATAGGTAAAACAGGACGATCCGCAAGCGCCCATCGGCGAATAGGAAGCGGAAGAAGGACCGCCCCAAGTCGCGCGAACGCCTGAGCACCCCGTGATTGTAGATCCACACGATGGCGAAGTACTGAATGTCGTGTGCCAGCGCGGTGACCGCATAGCCCAGGATGACGTCTTCGAGAACGATATAAGCGTAATAGACCGTGGCGAACGTAGTGGCCGAAATCGCCAGTTTGGGCCAGACAATGGGCGCGCCGCGCCGCCTTTCGACGACCATGTTACCGACGTAGACCACCGACAAGGCCAGCGCCAAGTACAACATGGCGTCCCGCAGCGAGAAGACGTATTCAGGCTTGATCCAAGTATATAGCCCAAAGCCATAGCGGTGGCAGCGCTCCAAAAAGTTGATCAAATAGTGGGGGCTAGCCGCTATCACGTATCCGAACCAGACGGCCGTCAGCCACCAGTCTAGCCGCGCACTCAACTGCGAGGGCCGGCGTCGCTTGAACTCGTAGATCCGCATGAAGCCGTAGTGCTGCATGAAGAAGTGCCACATGTCCCACAAGGCCAAGAAAATGAAAAACCCGAGGTGGCCATTGAACACACTCCAACTGACAAAGGAGGCGATCGTCAGAGGAGCGACGATGAAGCGGGCCTTGTAGCGGCCAAATAGCTCTCGCTCCCCATAGGCGCGCATCAGCCCGGGCAGGTGATGCCCTACCGCGAAAAAGGCCAGCACAAATAGGGCGATGTCAGCAGAGGTGAAGTAGTTGGCGGCGAATAGCAGCACCGCGAGAGAAAGCAGCGGGGTGCCAATGAAAAACAAAAAATCCCATTGGCGGCTAATGATCCAGCCCTGCGGCGCGGCAGTCGTCATCGCTTCCCGCCCCTACAATCCGGCAAATACCGAAAGGAACACTAGGCCCGAGGTCTTCCGCTCCCCGTCCCCGTCTTTGACCTCCAACGAGCGACGGTCGAAGCGAACTCCCATCTGAGTGGTCAACTCGTATCCAGAATAGGCACGAGTGCTCGTCAGTTGACAGGCCAAGACCGTACCACGAAAGTCGCCGGTCCGCTCTCCGGCCGCTAGTTGCCCCTCGTCGCCTTCGAGGTCGTAGAAATAGCGCCCCTCAATCCCTAGCTGCACATAAGAGCGGTGGAGAATCGGGAAATTCGCCAGCACTATGTAGAGCACGTCGTAACTGCGTTCCTGCAGCGTGCTACGGCTGAAGGGCACTCGGCGCATAAATTCGCTCTTGATGCGCGGAGAAATGGCGATCGACTTCCACGAGAACGTATAGGCTGCCTTGTCTATCAACCCGACGAAACTGGACGATTCGCGACCATTGCGTCCCTCGGGGCCCAAGGGATCGAAGGCCACTACTGGCGCACCCTCGTCGTCCAAGAGCACACGGCCCTCCTCGTCCCGGGCCAATATCACCTCGGCCTCCTGCTGTTTCCACACGTCCATCTTGAATCGGTGGCGAGTGCTCCACCCTCTAGGACTGTCGTACTCCCAGTCTGAGTACAGCGTATTGATCCACGTATTCTCAGCGGCCAATAGGTCGGGCACGGGCACATTGCTGCCCGTCGTCTCGCTGAATTGGCCGAACTCCGCTCGGGGCACGATCCACTGCACGAGGTGATTCTCGATGTTGTCTTCGGCCTTCCGCACCATGTCGAAAAGCCGCCAGCGCCCCAGCCTGGGGTGGCTCTTGGTAAAGGTAAAGATCCCGTAGAAGGTATCGTTGTCGCGCGCGGCTTGGTGCATAGCTTGGCGCAAGCGGCCGGCCGTGAGTCGGATTTCGGGATTGACTTGGACGCTGGTGTAAAAATTGTAGCCCCAGTGATCTTTCTTGTAGGGATAGTCTGGCTCGTCGTCGTTTTCAAAGCGATCGACCCAGCCGTTGTTGTTCAAATCGATGCCAAAGAGAAACTCGGGCCGATCAACCTCGTAGCGCAAAAAAGGCTCATCGTAGTCCGGGAAGAAGTTTTGCCGTTCGCCGTTGCTATTTTGGTTGAAATCGGAAAGGAAGTCCCCGTTTTCGTCGTAGCCGGGAAAAACCGCCGGATCGGCCACGCCATTGGGCCGGACCCGGAAAGTCTGCCCCGGAATGGGAATCAAACTGCCCTGAAAGCGGCGCAACTGATCTGGGTGCCGGTCGTTGTCATCGTTGTCATCAACAAAGTCGTAGGACTGGATGATGGCTTCGGGTGAGTAGTCAACCAAGCCGCGGCCATCCACTGGCCGCACGTTGGTGCTGTATCCATCGTCCATGCCGAAGCCTTCGAGAAAAAAGTGCCAGGGGCCAATGTCGCGTGCCAAGTTGACCATGTAGGCCACATCGTGTTTGTCTCCGACAATGCCGGCGATGGCCTCGTGCTTCTTTAGGGTCGTCGTGGGATACTTGCGGTACTGGGTGCTGACGTTGAACTCTCCGTAGAAGTCAAACCCGTACCAATCGCGCATCTCAGCGGTAAAGCCGTATATCTGACTCGCGGTGGGCAGTCCGTAGTCAAAGGACACCTCTCGCTGGTTGAGGCGGTTTTTGATGTTGCCCGCTGCTCGCGCGATCTGTAGAAATTGCGGCTGATCTACCGGATTGGTCTGCCGGTCGGACGCGACCTCCACCCGGTAGTCGTTGGCCAGAATGAGCCGAAAGCGCACCTTCTTGATCGCAGTCACTGCATCCTCGGCCTGGGCCAAGCTCAGCCCCAAACTCTGCTGCAATAGCAGGCGCAAGGTCCCCGTTTCGTCGTCCCCATCTTCGACCGCCAGGGGATACTTGAGCGTGATGCGCTCGGAACCGTCGGCTGTGAGAAAGCCGTCCCGCACCTTGCCCCCTTCGCGCAGCGGGCGGTAGCCAATGCTGCTGCCGGTGATGACTGTATCCCGCGGGACCAACGCTACGCTGTCGCCCATGACCACTTCGCGCATCAAGGTAGTCGTGATCTCTAGGTCGTCGCTGAAGAGCACGGCTCCTCCCTCACCGTCTTCGGGCGAATCGTCGGACAGCCTCACCACCAGCAATTCGAGCCGCCGGTCTAACTGGCCCGAGGTCAGCAAACCCGTAAAGGGGCTTTCCTGAAAGCTCTCCAAGGCCCCGTTGTTGCTGTGGGAGTTGACAAAGGTCGTACCCAAAGTCAGGTGGTCGCTGACATCGGCCTCAAAGCGGAGTGCGGATAGGTTCGTCGCATTTTCTAGCTGCCGAGTTGGAAAATCCGAACTGATGTCGATGATCGGCGACGAGATCCGCGAAAATAGTCCAGTCGCTCGCAAGCGCTGGCTGGCCAAACTAGTCACCACGCCATTGAAGCCAGTCTTGCGGAAAGTCAGGGGGGTCAGCGTCGTAAAAAGCTCGTCCCCGACCACGATCGAATAGCTGTAGTCGCCGCTGGAATCCGAGGAGATGATGAGGCGGTTGAACCAGCTTAGGTACTCGCCGCGCTTAGTGACCTGATTGCTGGCGCTAGTCAACGGCTGCGTCTGCCGCCAATCGTAGATGAGCCAGCCACGGGTGATCAAATCGCCGTAGGGATCGTAAAAGTAAAAACCCTCTTGGCTGCGCGACACGTAGCGGAGAAAAGGCTCCCGCGCATAGTTGGTGTACTCCCACTGGCGGCGGCCGTATTCGGTGAACAACTCCTGCGGTAAGTACCAGCGCTGAATAGTTGGGTCCAGCGCGTCGATCAGCACTGACCGGCCCGCAGCCGAGAACACGCGGCGCTCGTCAACCCGGCGGCCAAGGCGATTGCCGTAGTCCGTCTGGGCACCGACCTCAAGGACGCACAGAACTACGACACCCAGTAGCAATGCGCATTTAACTCGCGGCGCGCCCATTACTGAATTCCGGCGTACACGGTGATGAAGCTAGTCGTCGAATTGCTGCTCTCGCTGCCCTTGGCAAAACCGCTGTTTTCCTCTCGCACCAGCTCGGTTTGGGTGCGCCCGTAGCGCAGGCCGATCTGGGTCGTCAGGCGATACCCCATGTAATCTGAGGAATTGGAGAGCTGCACCGCCACGTTTACGCTGCTCAAGTCGCCCGTTTCCGTGGTGACGCCGCTGGCGACCATGGCCTCCTCGTCTCGCATCAAATCCCGCAGTAGCAGTTGCTCTACACCGCACATCAGCACGGTGTGCTGAAGCACTGGCAGTTGGGCCAGCAACACGAAGCTACCCGTCCATTCCTCGCGCTCATCCTCTTGGACCAAAAACGGCGTGCGCCGCAAGTATTCGCTCTTGAACTTGGGCTGGAGGCTGAAACGACCTAAGTCGTAGGTGTAGTCGAACTTGTTGATCAAGCCGAAGAAGCTCGTGTCGGTCCGCAGGCGGCGTCCGTCTATATCGCGTGGATCGTCTTGGTTTTGGCGATAGAATTCGTACTTGAACTTGTTGATGATGTTGAGCCGGTCGATGCCTATGTAGTCGAACCCGAGCCACAGCGAATTGATCCAAGTGTCTTGGGCCGGCAAGATATCGGGGACGAGGGGCTGGATCGGCGGGGCATCGACATAAGGCGTTGGAGCGCGCCGGTCGTCCGGAATGGTATCAGCGACCTTTTTCAGCGAGTCAAAAACCCGCAAGCGACCCACGCCCGGCACATCGCGATCAAAGGTAAAGAGCGCGTACTGGACGCGGCTCGAGCGGTCAGCTGAGATCATCTGCTCGTCCGCCTGCCCCAAGGTCAACCGCGTCCCTGATACGAGTTCGGCACCAGCGAACACATTGTAGCCCTGCCGATCAGTCTTGTAGGGGTAATCCGGCAAGTCGTCGTCTTCAAAGCGGTCAATCCAATCGTTGTTGTTCAGGTCGATGCCAAAGAGGAATTCGGGCCGATCAACCGCGTAGCGCAAAAAAGGCTCTTCGTAGTCGGGAATGAGGTTGTTGACCGTCCCATTGTCGTTTTGGTTAAAATCGGAGATAAAGTCGTTGTTCTCGTCCCATCCTGGAAAGATGAGCCGATCGTTGGCCGAACCCGCACGGATCCAGTCGGGATATTGGTCTTGATCGTCGTTGTCCTCGACGAACTCGTAGAAGTTACGCTGGGAATTATCGTATTGTATGTCACCATTGGTATCTACCAAAAAAGCCGTGGTCGAATACGCGTCGTCCATCGCATAGACCTCGCCGAAGAAGAACCACGGATGAAACTGACGGGAGAGGTTGAAAAACCAAGCGTCGGACTGCTCGGTGGAAATTTTGTGGTTTTTGCCAGCCGTAAACAGTGCGGCGTTGGGATACTGAAAGTAGCGCTTGTTGCGGTCCCACTCTCCGTAGAAGTCAAATCCCCACAGCCCTTTGCCCTCCACCGTAAATCCACCAACTAGGTTGCCCGTCGGCAGACCGTAGTCAAATTTGACGAGTTGGAGATTGGAAATGTCCTTCACGTTGCCCTCGGCTCGCCGCAAGGTAATCAGCGCTGGCTCGCTGGCGTCTATGGTTTCCGCACTCAGGGGCGCGGAGGGCATGGCGCGGCGGCCCGTCTGCCGGTCGGACCACATCTCCACCTTGAAGTCATTGCCCAAGACATATTCGAATTCCACTGCCACGATCGAGGTGGGGTCTGGGCCGATGTACGCTGGATCGTTGAAGTCGTAGTTGAGTACGATGCGCTCGCTGCCATCGGCGGCCGTATAACCCTGGCGCTCAAAACCGCCGAATTTAATCGGCCACTCCGCACCGGCACGGACCACCTCTTCCGCCTCAAAAATCTGCTCTCTGTTCGTCTCGAAGTTGCGGCTAATGATGCGCACCTTGTGGCGAAACAAAGCCGCGCCCCCCTCGCCATCCTCGGGCGTGTCGTCGCTGAGGATGATGGCAATGGCCGTTAGCGGGGTGCTGCTCTGGCCGGAAGTGAGGCTGCCGGCGATCAAGTCGCCACTGAACAGGTCGAGCGTGGTGTTGGTATTGCGGGCATCAACTATGGTCGCGCCCACCTCAATGAAGTCGCCGACCTGGACCGTACCACGGCCGCCGAACATGGTAGTCGTATTGGTGCGGGTCTCCGGCTCCCTAGTCTCGCCCAAGATCGGGTCGCTGATCCGCGAGGCGAGGATCGTGCCGGCGTATTTGTCGGCCATGAAGTCGATCTGAACGCCATTGTAACGGGGCCTAGAAAAGGTCATTGGCGTAAGGGTCGTGCGCAGCAGATTGCCGACCGTAATGGAATAGTAGTATTGGCTCTGCGAGTCGCCGCCAATGGTGACTCCGTTGAACCAAGAATCAAAACGGGCATTCTGGAAGATGCTGCTGCCAAGCTGCCCAGGTTGATTTTGGCTCCAGTCGTAGATCAGCCAGCCGCGGCCGATGAAGTTGCCGTAGAAGTCGTAGAAGTAATCGCCTTCGCGGTGGATGTTGACGTAGCGTCGGAATTCGTCCCTAGCGTAGTTGGAGTACTCCCACTGCCGCCAGCCGTATTCGTTGAAAAGCTCTTGGGGAATGTACCATTTCTTGACTGCTGGATCGAGCGCGCCAAACAGGACCCCAGGCCCGCGCGGCTCAAAGCTGACCGCCCCGCCACTCTGACGACCTAAGCGGTTGCCGTACTCTTGGGCCTCAACCGTTCCGACCGCCAGTACCAGCGCAGCCCAACTAATCAGCCCCCATAGTCTAAACGCTTGCAAATCATCTCTCCCTATTTATTAAGCAATCTAGTAAGCCACCCCGACAACCCTGATTTCCCTCACTTGGCCCGTGCCAGCTTGCAGCGAGACGCTAAAAGTATAGTGCCCCGGCGGCACGTACACCCCGTCGTCGTCCCGGCCATCCCAAAGCTGGGCAAAGCGACCGCTGATGGCCTCGCTATCAACTAAGGCCCGGACCAAGCGGCCGGACAGATCGAAAATCGAGACTCTCACCGGCGAGGGTCGCGCGATATTAGTGATGTCGTACTGGATGAGCGCCCGGTCGTTGACCCCGTCGCCGTTGGGCGTAAACACCGGCGCATTTACGGCCACATTGGCCAAGAGATCCTTACTGATGGGCACAGCCACTGAGAGATTTTCCTCTATTGGCGTACCCACCGGCTGGCGATCGGAGTCAGCAAAACCAGACAAGCTCAAGTCGGCGGCATTGCCAGCCACAACGCCCTGTCCGAGGGTCGTTTCGACCGAGCGGTTGAAGGCACGACCGACAAAGGTTGTGCCAAAGCGCAACACCCCGTTGTCGAATTCCACCTCCAAGACTGTCCCGTTTTCCTCGATGAGCGGGAAGGAGATAGCAAAGCGGTCATCGAGCACTTCGTCGATGGAGATACCATTGCTGGCCTGGGGCAAATTCGCCAGCGCCGCGCCGGAAAAATCTGCCTCTTGTACCTCGCCACCGGGCCGCTGGATTCGCACGCGCCCGATGGACTCGACGCGCAAGGGAGTCTCGATCTCAAAGGCGTCAAAGCCGCGCTGCTGACCAGAGGACTTGTTGCGCACCGCGTACAAAAACCGAGTGTTTTTCCCCACGGCCGCTGAGCGCGGTGAGATCTCGGCGATCAACTCTTGGGCAAAGGGCGGTGAAATCACATCAAAGGCCAGGCCACCGACTGCGGCCGCCGACTCAAAGTCGTCGCTAAAAAAGTCGATAGAAAACTGGAAGTAGCGCCGTGGGCCAGGCGAGGTAATGGGAACGCCGGCACCATCTATTGGGAGCTGGTCTTGGCCGACGATACCGGACGCTGGATAGGGAGGCGACCAGCCACTCCAGTTATTTACATCGTCGCGGATGACCCCTTTGTCCTCGCCTCGCAGCGCACTGTAATTGCCTTCGTCGAGGGTGACGAGAGCCTGCTGGTCCAACGGCAGATCCTTGAATACCCCAATCGCCTCGCGCACATCCACCTCGTCGTTGTCCAGCACGCTTTCGACCAGAGTCTTTAACTGAGCATCGTCGACGTCCTCAGCCCACTTCCACGGCACTTCCACATTGGCCGTCGAGGTGCCCGACCGATTGCCGGCTTGGGCACCGCCACCCACGCGGAAGATGCGCTCGCCCGGGCGAACCTTGCTGAATTCGACCGGGTTCGGATCTACACCCGTACGCGTGCGAATCCGCAAGCTAGACAGGTTTGCGTCGCCTTCCGCGTCTTGGACCCAGCGCAAGTTGCCAAACAAGGCCAAGTCGCCAAAGTCAAAAATGTTGGACACATAGCTCGCTTCGGGCACAAAGCCCGTGCCAAAAATCTGGAACTCGGCCATGTCGAAGCCGGCCGCGGTCAGTACCTTCAGCCGCACGAAGCGCACGTATTGCGGAGGGATACGCACATCCACCACGGATTGGTCGTTTTGGGTTTCGACCGCAACGGTTTGCAAAATTGGCACGCCTTCAAAGAAATTTTCCGGCGTGCCGTCATTGATGAAAATCTCATACCCCCGCAAAAACTCGTTTTGGAAGGGAAATTCTACCGAGGGGAAATCAGGGTCGCCGTTGCGCGGAAAGAATTTGAAGCGATTGAGACCAAAGCGCGCGCCGAGATCCAAGTCGATGATTAGCCCCAGTACCCGGGCGCTTTGCGTGCCTCCAGAAGCTCGCATGTCTAAGGCCGTGTCGCCGTCGTTGTCGATCAAATTGCCCAAGGCCCCACCAATGGAGCGATTGTTCGGCGACTCAATGCTGCCGCCGCGCAATGGCGAATTAATGCCAACCGCTATATTGCGGGTGGTATCGGCGAGCTGGGGCGCGATAAAGTGGGGGCGGCCCTCGGGCTCAAAGTCGATGACGCCCCCAGGAGCGTTGGTTTTTTCGATCGCAGTCGCGCTGCGGATGACCACGGCGGGGAGATCACCTCCGCCGCTCTCCCAACTCAGGCCCTCAGCACCGCCGATGACCACGACTTCCGCAACCGCTGATTTTCCCGCCGCGAAAACGGCGAGCAAGAGGCCGCTCACGAGGCAAGCAGATCGAAAAGCTGTTCGCATAAACCGACTCTAAAAAGTAGTGAGAAGGATGGACTAGTCGGGCATTCCACAACACCGGATACCCCTATATTGTTGCCCAAAAATCCGTCAAATCCTAAATTAAATGCCTGTTAAATAAGTGAATAGTATCCACTATAGCAAGAAATTTTCAATGACCACGACCCAGTCCTTTCCGTGCGAGCGCATCCTCTCGTTCCTTTGTATATCGGCCCTTTTACTCGCGTCCTGCGCTGGCCAGCCCGAACAACCCGAAGCGCAGGATGTCGTCTTGGCGACCGTAGCCGGTGCCCCCATAACTCTCAAGGCTTTCACCAAGTTCAGCGCGCTCATCCCAGAGGGCATGAGAAAGGGCGATACCCTGCTCGACAAGAACCGCCAAGTCCTCAACAGCTTGATCGACAAGCGGCTCTTGCTCACCGAAGCCGAAGCCATTCAGCTAGCCGATGATCCCGCTCTCCAAGCCGAGCTAGCCTTCTTCGCCAAAAACCGCTTACTCGACTTGTACACTCAGCGCGAAATAGTCCAAAAAATCGTCGTTACCGACGAGGAGATGGAAGCTCATTATCGAGCCACCCACCGAGATCGCGCCCTCCGCTTCAGCGGCATCATGCTAAAAACCCGCGCAGAAGCCGAGGAAATTTTACAGGCTGTAGCCGACGGGGCGCAGTTCATGGAGCTGGCCAAGGGACGTTCTCTGCACCGCGATAGCGGCGAACAGGGCGGCGATGTAGGGGGCTACAAGCTCAAAGACAAGGTCCTTCCGGCCATTGCCGAAGCGATCTTTCCCCTCGCCGTGGGAGAGGTATCCGAACCCATCCGCTTCCAGTTTGCCGGCAAGCCCCACTACACGGTCTTTCAAGTTACCGACGAGATGCCGCTACCGCTCGCCGCTTCCGAGCGCAAGGTGCGGGAAGAAGTTTTTGGCCGCAAGCGAGCCGCCCGCTATCAAGCCCTCCTCGACTCGCTCAAAGGCGCGTACGGCCCCGAGCTATACCCCGAGCAGATTCGCCATCTCAACCAGCATAGCCAGCAGGCCGAAGGCGATCTGTACGCCCTGCCGGCCGCGTTGCGCGACGAGTCTATCGTCTCCTTTCGCGGCGGTCAAATCAGTTGCCACGAGTTCATACAGATGGCGCAGCAAATGCGCGCCGGCCAGCTAGAACTGGCCGACTCCGCTCGCGTCGTCTTCCTCCTAGAAACTGCGATCATCCCGGCCTTTCTCTTCGCGGCCGAGGCCCAGGCCCACGGTCTAGACGAAGACCCCAACCTGCGGCAACTCATTAGCGACAAGCGGGACGATCTGCTCCTCAATGCCCTGCGGCAGCGCTACGTCGATCAGCACATCACAGCCACCCCAGCGGAAGCCCGC
The DNA here is from genome assembly GCA_965233785.1 of Candidatus Latescibacterota bacterium. Classification (GTDB taxonomy): domain Bacteria; phylum Latescibacterota; class UBA2968; order UBA8231; family UBA8231. The sequence goes on along the minus strand of OZ247580.1, from coordinate 5,350,092 downwards.
GCCTTCTACGATAGCCATCCAGAGAAATTCACCGCGCCTCTGACGACCGAAGTGGTAGAAATCCTCGTGTCTTCCGACTCTTTGGCCCAGCGGCTCAAGCGCGAGCTCCTCGCCGGTGCTGACCCCGCGCCCTTGGCTCGCGCCCACACCCTCCGCCCCGGTGCCGACCACCACGACGGGCACCTGACCCTCAGTCCCTATACCAAGGCGTACTATCAGGATATCTACGACCTAGCGCATTCTCTGCCCGTCGGCCAAGTCGGCGGTCCAGTGCAGGTCCAGGGTGGATATTCGGTCTTCAAGGTCCTCGACCGCCACGAGAAAAAACATCCCTACGACGCCACATCCCGTCGCCGCGCCACGGCTTACGTAAAGATCGACAAGTCCAAGCGCGGCTACGTGCGCTACGTGCGCAGCCTGCGGGAGCAGCACCCGGTCGAGGAGTTCGCAGACGCGATAGAACGCGCCCTTGGCGCGCCTAATTAAAATTGAGCTAGGTCGTGTTCCTGCTCTTTTTGCTCGCTTGGGGCTGCGCCCGCGACGACCATCTCTTAGTTGAGGGTCAGCAACACTTCCACAACCGAGAGTACCAAGCCGCGATTGAGGTCTTGCAGCGAGCAGTGCAAGGCCCGTCTCCATCGCAAGCCGCCTATCGCTATCTAGGGCGTTGCTACCTGCAAGTCGGCCAATACGAGCAAGCGCGGGAAACAGCGCGCGCCGGCCTAGTCCGCGCCCCTAGCGACCCCGAGCTCTACGATCTGATCGGTGCCATCGAGATGACCCATGCATTCGCCCAAGCCCGCTACAGCGATACCGACGCAGCCCTGCGAGCCTTCCAACGGGCCATCAAACTCGACCCGCAACGCGCCACCACCCACTACAACCTCGGTCTCGTGTACAGCTACCGCGACAGTGCGCAACGCGCCGAGCGCGCTTATCTGGCCGCCTTGCAGGTGGATTCCACCCTCGCGCCAGCTCACAAGAAGTTGGGCTTGTACTACCGCCGACAAGGTGACTTAGACCAAGCCCTAAGTCACCTGCAACGCGCCGTGCAGTACGCGCCCGAAGATGCCGAAGCGCATTTCCACCGCGGCCTGCTGCACCGCGCCCAAGGCCAATACGACCAAGCTCTAGCAGCCCTAGAGCGGGCCGCCGAGCTCAACCCTTATTCGCCCCAAGTCTACTTCAATCTGTCGCAACTCTACTTGCGCACCGGGCAGCGCGAACAAGGCGAAAAGGCCCTCGCGCGCTCGGAAATCCTCCGCCAGCACGACCGGGGCATCGGCTCGGAGCAATCCCTGCCCGAAGTAAGCGCGGTAGCCATTGGCTCGGCCACAGCCCGCTACAATCTCGCCCTGCACCTCGCCCTACAAGGCCAATACGACCAAGCCATTCTCGAATATCAAAACGCCCTCGCCATCAATCCCGAGCTAAAAGACGCGCACAGCAGCCTAGGCGTCCTCTTCACCTATCAGGGCGATTTGGCGGCCGCGGCCGAGAGCTTTGGCCAAGCCCTCGCACTCGACGCAGAAGACCCGCTCAGCCACGCTCGGCTGGGGATGATCCTCCTCAAGCAGCAACGCTATGCAGCCGCGCGGGCCAGCCTGCTGCGCGCTGCCGCACTCGACTCTAGCTTGCACGAAGCCGCTTACGGACTCGGCTTGGCTGCGGCTCGCACGGGTGATTTGGCCGGGGCCGTTGCCCATTTCGCCGAGGCCGCCCGACTCAGCCCCACTAGCGCCCCAGCGCAGTTAAACCTCGGGGTGGCATACGCGAAATTGGCCCAGTTCGACGAGGCCGCGCACGCGTATGCCCGCGCTGTCGAGTTGGACCCAACCAATAAACGCGCCCATCTCTACCTCAGCGACGCATACCAGCAATTGGGACACCTGCAAAAAAGCCGAGTACACCGCGAAAAGGCGCGTCAGTTAGCGCGCCAGGCCCGGTAGCCTCCATGTCGTGTCAACGCATCCTACTTTGGGCGGTCTGCTACCTTGCCGTGGCCTTCCCGTCTCACGCGCTCACCATCTATCGCATCGGCGGAGCCGACCTGCCCAAACCAGCGCTGGAAGTCGAGTACGAATTCGTGCAGCTATCGTGGGAAGCCGTTGATCCCAGCCAGCACGGCCAAGCCCAATGGATCGCGCTGCAGCCAGAACGCATCGGCCCGTTGTTGCTAACTCCCTCGGTCAACTTGGCACCGCTCGTGGAGTCCCTCGGTGGCCGCATCCTCATCCTAGAGTGGAACGGCTGGCGGGAGTGGTACGAAGACGACAGCCTGATCTTCGACGGCGACCCGGAAACCGCTTATTTGGGGGACGGACGCTATCTCCGCGTCGTCGGCTATGGCCCCCAGCGCAAGTACTGGGTCTTCGACTTTGGCGGGCGTTTCTTCGTCGATCGCGTGCGCTTTTATCCACGTCCGCGCTTTGCGGCGACCCGCTTTGTCGAGAGCTTCATCATAGGTACCAGCGACGGGGACCCCCTCGTCGACGGCACCCGCGAGCACGAGGTTAGCTGGGGCAACAGCACGCTCGACTTTGACATCGTCCACCGCGTGCGCGAGAACACTCAAGCCGTCATGGAGTTGGCTCTGCCCAACGAACCCATCCAGCAGGTATTCATCGAACTGCCCGAAAACAGCCGTGGCATCTGGGAAATTGCCGAGTTCGAGATCTATGGGGCTGGACCAGCCGCCTTCTCCCGCTACACATCCAATATCATCGACTTGGGCCAACCGGCCGCCTTGGGTGCCTTGACTTGGGACGGCCATATCGACGCTGAGGCCCGCATTGAGCTAAGTGCGCGCACGGGCGACGACGACGACCCCAACACCTATTGGCGGCGCACGTTTCGCGGTGACGAACTTACCCGCTTCGACGCCGCTGGCCAACCGCTTACTCTGCGCACCTACAACCGTCTACAAAAGGGTGAGCAGGCTGGCCTCTCCCCAGACATCGAGGACTGGAGCTTCTGGAACGCGCCCTTTACCTTTGCAGCAGATCGCGGGCCGATGCCGGTCGATCGGCTGCGCCGCTACGCGCAATTTAGGGCCGAATTCCATTCGACCGCCGAGGCCACGGGCCACCTCGCTTACTTGCAATTCAGTGCATCCATCCCGCCGCCAGCCTCTCAAGCCCTCGGGCAAATCCACCCGCTACAAACCCCGGCCCTGACCTCGACCCTTTTCACCTTCTACCTAGAGCCGCACATCGCAGCCGCCGACCTCGGGTTCGACCACCTAGCCATCGCCACCACCGCACAAGTACAGGCCGTGGAGGCCGTGCGGGTCGGCGGGGTGGATGTCGCCTACACCATAAAGCAGCATACCGCCGAGGGATTTGAAGTCGCGCTGCCGCGTATGGACCAGCAGCGGACCAACGAGCGGATCGAGGTCGATTTCCGCGCCGAGGTATTCGCGTACAACACTCGCTTTGCAGGGCGAATCCGCGACAGCACCCGCCCGTTTGAAGTCGCCCAGTCCGTAACTCCGAAGGCGACCAACAGCCTGCAAGTGGCTTTACTTAGCCTGGACCAGCCGCTCATAGGCCGCCTCGCTCTGCACCCAGCGGTTTTCACTCCGAACGGCGACGGCCGTAACGATGTCGTGCGGATCGAATACGACCTTCTGTATATAGTGGATGCGATTCAAGTGGAGCTTGTGGTCTTCGACCTCGCCGGCCACGAGGTGGGGGTCATCTACACCGGACCTGCCACCAGTGGCCGCTTTGTCGTCGAGTGGGACGGCCGCACCCCCAGCGGCCACCTCGCGCCGCCGGGGTCTTACCTCGTCCGCCTCATCGCAGAAACCGACCGCGGCCAACAGCAACGCCAGAACCTCGTCTCCGTCGTCTATTGACGCGGCTCGACGACGGTCAGGACCTGGTCGGCGGCAATGTCGCTCAGGATCTGGACCACCCCGCTGGGCCAGCGCACTTCGAGCCGGTCCACGCGCTCGGCCTTGCCCAAGCCAAAGTGCAGCCGCAGATCGCTGTGCGACAAATAGCTTCCCCCGCTTTGCACCTCGGCGTGCTGGATTTGTCCGCCGACATGGATAATAACCCGCGCACCAATTCCGTCGTGATTGCTCTCTGTGCCTACCGCGCGCACTAGCAAGTAATGATTGCCGTGGTCGCCATCGTTGCGCAACAGGGCTGGCGGGCCGTTGAGGTTGAGAATGAATAAGTCGATATCGCCGTCGCCGTCGTAGTCGGCGAAACTGGTCCCGCGACTGACGCGGCGCAAGGCAAAGCCCGGACCGGCTGCGGCCGCCACCTCCACCAGCCGCCCTTCCCTATTCTCAAACAGCGAGTTGGCTTGTTCGTAGCTGGAATTGACCCTCGGCAGGTCGGCCTGCGGGTAGGTGTGGCCGTTGGCCACGAAAAGATCGCGGTCGCCGTCGTTGTCGTAGTCGAAAAAGCCCGTGCCCCACGAGACCAATTCAGCCGGAGCAGCCCCGATCCCCACCGCAAAAGACACATCCGCAAAAAAGCCGCTGCCTTCGTTCCTGTATAGCGCGTTGTACTCGTCGGCAAAATTGGTGACGAAGAGGTCGAACCGACCGTCGTTGTCGTAATCGCCCCAAGCGGCCCCCATGCACCCCTGTGTCACCCCTTCTCCGCTGTACGCCACTCCGGCCATGAGCGCCTCCTCGGCGAAGCGGCCGTCTTGGCGATTGCGAAAAAGCAGGTTGGGCGTGGAGTCGTTGGCCACTAGCAGGTCGGGCCACCCATCGTCGTCGTAGTCACCGAACAGGGCACTCATGCCGTAGAATACCTTGCCCTCCAGCCCAGCCTGTTTCGTCCACTCGGAAAACGTCCCGTCGCCATTGTTGCGGTAAAACACATCCGCGGCCGGCAGCAGGCCCACCGGCCCGCAGTACACCTTCACATTCTTCCACAAGCAGGGTATTGGAGACTCGTAGTCGCGGGAGAAATCCACGTAATTGGCCACGTACAAATCCACGTCGCCATCGCGGTCGTAATCTCCAAAGCTGGCACCGGTACCCCACCCCGTATCGCCCACGCCAGCCTCCGCGGTCACCTCAGCAAAGTGGCCTGCACCGAGGTTGCGATACAGCGTATTGCGACCAAAGTTGGTGACGTAAAGATCCGTGTGACCGTCGTTGTCGTAATCGGCCGCGGCGCATCCCATCGACCAACTCGTATCCCTCACGCTAGCGGCGACCGTCACATCGGCAAAGCGCCCGCCGTCGTTGCGGTAGAGTTGGTTGGCCGGATGCGCGCCTGCGGCAAAGCCCGCAAAGGAAGAGCCATTGGCCACGTACAAATCCACGTCGCCATCGCGGTCGTAATCGAAAAAGGCGGCACCGCCCATCATCCCCTCGACTATGTAGCTTTGGTCCGTGCCCGAGATATTGGGCTGCGTCAGGCCGGCGGCCACCGCCCGATCGACAAATTGCGCGGCGAGCGGCTCGCTCCACCCACTGGCGGCTCCGACGAGGCAGCCAACTGCACACAGCATCAACGCGCCCACTATTCCTGCTCCACAACCAAAAACCGATCGACCGGCTCGCTGCGCCGCTCTTGCACGCTGCCATCGGGCCACGTGATTTCGATCCGCTCCACGAGCGCACAGTCGCCCAAGCCAAAGTGCAACCGGCTATCGCTCGCCGACAGATAGGTACCCCCGCCAATCCGCTGGCGCGTTTGCACCGCACCACCGCAGAACACCCGCACCCGCGCACCAACGGCGTCGCGGTTGGCCCGTGCCCCCACCAACCGCAGGGACAGCCAGTGATGTCCCGACCGCAACTCGTTGCGGTACAACCGCGCCGCCCCATCGACGTTGGTCACCAGCACGTCCAAGTCGCCGTCGTTATCGCAGTCTCCATAAGCGGCCCCGCGCGATACCGCAGACAGCCCAAAAGCCGGGCCGCTACGGGCCGACACGTCGGCAAATGTGCCGCGACCATCGTTGGCGAAAAGCTGGTTGGGTTGGGCGTGGCTCAATGCTGAATCCTGTAAGGCGATGCGGTCGAGGACGTGGCCGTTGGCCACGAACAAATCCACGTCGGCGTCGTTATCCACGTCGGCAAAAAACGCGCCAAACCCCAGCGGCAGCAAGGTCGGGCCGCGCAGGCCGGCTGCCGCAGTCGCGTCGGCAAAGCGGCCATCGCCGTCGTTGCGGTAGAGCGTGTTGCTCTCGCGGGAAAAATTGGTCACCAACAGGTCGGCATCCCCGTCGGCATCCCCGTCGCCGACCGCCACTCCCATGCCGGCCTCGGCTTGGCCGTCGCCATTGTACGCCGCCCCGGCCGCCAACCCAGCCTCGGCAAACGTGCCGTCGCCGCGATTGCGATAGAAAAAATTGCGCGTACCGTCGTTGGCCACATACACGTCGAGCAACCCATCGGAGTCAAAATCAGCGGCCGTCACTCCTAACCCTTTGCCAAAGGGACTAAAAACCCCGCTGGCCTGCGCCACTTCGGAGAAATGCCCATCCCCCTCGTTGCGAAAGAGCGCGTCTGGCGCGCCATTGTAGCGCCTCGGGCTGCAATAGGTTCGCTGGCCAGCCGGAACGCGCAAACTGGCTCCAGCACTAGCGACCGCGCCGCCGCACAAGCGGTTGGTGTCCAGCGTCAAGTCGAGGTAATTAGCCACATATAGGTCGAGATCACCATCGTTGTCGTAGTCGAAAAAGGCCGCGCTCGTGCTCCAGTGGGGATCGGCCACACCAACGGCCTGCGCCCGCTCGGCAAAGGTCCCGTCCTCCTGATTGCGATAGAAGGCATTGCGGCCATAGTTGGTCACATAGAGATCCACGCGACCGTCGTTGTCGTAATCGCCGACCGCGCACCCCATGCCGTAGCCCAGATCGCCGCTCCCGGTTTGTGCGGTGACCTCGCGGAAGGCCCCGTCCATATTCTGGTAGAGGCGATTTCGCGTCTGGCCTGCGCCGGGAGCCTGGCGCAGCGCCGCCATCGAAGTATCCACTCGGCCGTCGTAGCGCAGGGGCGGTCGGAAGTCCTCGACGACCCAAGTACCCGCCGAATCCCCGGCCACTAAGTTGACCGGCACCAAGCGCTCGCGCCACGGCGACAGGTCGAAGCCATCCACTAAATACACATCCAGCCAGCCGTCGTTATCGTAGTCGAAAAAGGCCGCGCCAGCCCCCATCGTCTCAATCAGGAAGTAATCGCCGCTGGCCCCGCTCGTGTGGCGGAAATCCAGCCCAGCCTCGTCGGCTACCTCGACGAAAAAGGCCGTGCGCTCGGGTGCGTCACAGCCGCAGCACAAAAGAAAAAAAACTAAAGGCAGGTACAAAATGGATGGATAATCGGAGTAGCTATTCACCGCAAAAAAATAAGTCTCACCTACAAATAGGGCCAATCGGGCGGCAGTTACCTCACCAGCCACGATCTCTTTTCTTTCTGCGACAAAAAATCACTTGACAAATCGCCCAATCGCGTATTATTTAGCGATTCAAAAGGCTAATTTATTCGCGTTTTGTCGTCCCGCCGTCCGAGGTCCCCGGCCCCTGAGACGGCTTCCAAAGAGAAGGTACTATGCCCCGCAAACGCACCGAGGGTCTCACCGACCGCGAGGCCGAAATCATGGCCGTCCTCTGGCAAATGGGCCAAGCCAGCGTCGAGGACATCCGCCAGCGACTCGAAGGCCGCCCCGCCGCCAGCACCGTGCGCTCATTGCTAGCCATTATGACCGAGCGCGGCCTAGTGGCCGACGACAATACCGTGTACGCCAAGAAGTACCGCCCCAAACTCGACCAGAGCCAAGCCCAAGACTCGGCCCTGCGGCGCGTCATTGACCGCCTCTTTTCCGGCTCAACCGAAGAACTGCTAGTGCGTCTGATCGACGAAGGTGCCGTGGACAGCGCCCAGCTTGAGCGCCTGCAAAAACGCCTGCGGGAATGCCGCGACCAAGGCGAATGATAATATGGATTCGAAGAAGCCGCGTACCGCAGGTGGACTCGATGTTTCTGGTGAATACCCTAGCGTTGGAGGCAAAGTCGGATGGGATGCCTAGACTTTCCGATAGCTACAAGCTGTCGGGTTTGGGTCTGTCCGCGTCCGTCCGCGTCCGACTCGACTCCATGTACGCCGCGAACAGAGAGCTTAGATTATCACAGATGATCGCTCTGTCGGGTTTGGGTCTGTCCGAGTCCGCCCAAGCCCAACTTGACTCCATGTACGAAGCTCCCAAAGAGATCCGTGCGTCCGAAAAGGCTGCTTGGTTGGGATTGGAGTTATCGCCCACCGCCCTAGCTGAACTCGATTCGTATGAGGATTATAGTGTGTTCCTCGGTGATACCACGAAGACCGATACGACGGGCGGGCGTTTGACCTTCCATATGCCCATGGCAAAAATCAGCGAATGGTACAAATACCTACACAATCGCCCGCTATCGGCAAAGGTTGACTTGTCGAGTTTGGAGTTATCAGCCGCCGCCCAATCCCAACTCGACTCCATCTTTGCCGGGCCGAGTTTTCCTGCCTCAATGGGGGCTTCAGAACGATACGACTTAGCCAAACAAAAACTGCAAGGGCGAGTACTCTATTGGTTTCTCGCCGGAGAGTTAAGGACTGGAATTAAGTTCGGCCTTGAAGCCTATGTGGATGCCCGCTGGCAATCCTTTGTAGAGAGCAATCCCTTCCCCGAATACACCGAGCCCCTCCAAGCGGAACTGAACAAGACCCTAGTCCTACAACCTGGGCAACCCGCTCCCGATTTCACCCTCTATGACCCCGACGGCCAACCCGTATCGCTGAGTCAATTCAAGGGCAAGGTGCTCTTGATAGATTTCTGGGCGAGTTGGTGCGGACCGTGTATCGGCGATTTGGAGACGCTCCGCAAGATCAAGGAACGAGTGGCTGCTCAGCCGGTCGTCTTCCTCAATGTCTCGTTGGACGCGAATGAAGGAGCTTGGAAGAAGGCCATTGCCAAACACCAGATCCAAGGCGTCCACGTGCGCTCAGACGGCCAAGTAACGCAAGCCTATAATGTGTTCGACATCCCTCGGTATTATCTGGTGAATCCACAAGGGCTGATTGTGGAGGATCGTTTGCGGGTATCGGACATTGATGAGGTTGTGGCAAAAATCGAGGAAAACCTGTGAGGAAGCTGCCCAACTCCTCACAATAGGAGACTCCCATGGAATGGACGCATTTTGTCGAGCCAATCGCCAGCACCGCAATTGACCTCGGCCTCAAGGCCACCCTCATCGTCGCCTTCACGGGTCTGGCGATCCACCTGTTGACTCGCCACCGCCCGGCTTGGTCCTGCCTGCTGTGGAGCGCCACCTTGGGTGCGGTAGCCCTGTTACCGCTAGGGGCTTTGCTCGGACCCGTCCTGCCTTGGGGCCAAGTCCCAATCCCCCACTTCGACCAAGCTTGGTCCCTGCACACCGGACCGACCCCGGCTTCCGTACCCTCAGCAGCCCCGATCACCGCCGGTCCCGCTTGGTGGCAATGGGCTGTGGCCAGCCTATACCTACTCGGCTTGGCCTTTGCACTGACGCGCTTGGGCTGGGGCCTATGGCAGCTACACCGCCTGTGCCAATCCGTCCACTTGGTAGATGCGGCTCCAGTCGAGGCTTTGCGGCGGCAATTGGGCCTGTACAATCCGGTCCAGCTAGGCGTATCTCCCCTCCTGCAAACCCCGGTCCTGCTCGGGTGGCGTCGCCCCACCATTGCCCTGCCCGCCGCCCTTTATGCCCAGTGTACCCCGGGGGCGTTGCAGGACATTATCGTCCACGAGTTGGTCCACTTAAAACGCCGCGACCCCCTGCTCAATATGCTGAGCCAAGGGGTCGTGGCTCTGTATTGGTTCCATCCCTTAGTACATTGGGCGGCCCACTCTTTGGTCGAGATGCGCGAATGCGCCTGCGACGATTGGGTGGTGGCCCAAAGTGGCGATCCGCTAACCTATGCCGAGACCCTGCTCCACGCCGCGGCCGACCAGCGTCCCCACCTAGCTATGACCATGGCGCGTTCTGGGCGCGTAACCAAGCGCGTCGAGCGTCTTTTGGACCCGTCCCATCGTCCTCGCCCCCGCGTGCATGGGATTCTGGGCGGCGGCGCGGTAGCGATGATATTAATCCTAGCCGGATGTATGGGCGGCTTGGGACGCGGTGGGGAAACATCGGGACCTCAAGTCCAGCGATGGATAATCACTCCGCCGGCTAGCGGTGCCGTCGATTCGGTCGAAGTCAAAGGGAGAATCCCCCCTGCCCGCTTCGGTCGAAATCAAGGGAGAATCCCCCCTGCCCGCTTCGGTCGAAATCAAAGGGGGAGTCCCCCTGCCTGCTTCGGTCGAAATCAAAGGGGGAGTCCCCCTGCGACTCCCCCTGCCCGCCAGTGGTACCGTCGATTCGGTCAAAGTCAAAATCCACCGCGACAGCACCGATGTCTCCCTAGCAATCTCCATGCAATTTCCCCCGCACATCCGCATGCAAGTGACCACCCCGTCTGACGACAATCCCGTCGATTCGGTCAAAGTCCAAGTCCTCGGCAGCAGAGCCGATACGCTGAAAGTCTTCATGCAGCGTTCCCCGGACATCCCCATATAAGTGGCGGCTCCCGGCAATACAATCATGCTCAAACACCTCGACGACAGCGCCGATTAACAAAAGCCGGACTCCATCCATGGACCGTCCTAACATCCTCTTCATCCTCTCCGACCAGCACAGCAAGTTCCACCTCGGCTGCTACGGCGACCCGCTAGTGCGCACCCCGCACCTCGACCGCTTGGCCAGTGAGGGCATGCGCTTTGCCAATGCGTACACCCCCTCGCCTTTATGCGTGCCAGCGCGCATGGCCTTTATGACCGGGCGGCGGCCCAGCGCCAACCAAGTCTGGGGCAACGACCACATCCTCAACTCGGCGCTGCCGACCTGGGCCCACACCCTAGGCGCGGCCGGATACGAAACCGCGCTGATCGGCCGCATGCACTTCGTCGGCCCCGATCAGCGCCACGGCTTTGAGCGCCGGCCCATCGGCGAGTACAGCGCCCTGCATCCTGGTGCAGCCAGACAGGGCGGGCCCATGTTCAAAGACATTCCCGCCAGCACCTCGGGCCAGACCCGCGAATGCGTCGAAATAGCCGGGTACGGCCGCACCACGTACCAATCCTTTGACGACCGGGTCGCCGAGGCGGCCTGCGCCTATTTGGCGGAAAAGGCGCAAGCGCCCGACCGGCCCTTTGCCGCAGTGGCCGGCTTTGTGCTGCCGCACTGCCCGTTCTTCGCCCCCAAGGATCTCTACGATTATTACTACGACCGCGTCGATGTGCCGCAACCCGACTCGACCGGAGAGCCAGCGGCAGTGACCCATTTCAAAAAGCGCCGCCTCATTGACGAACCCCTGCCCAAAGAGCGCATCCGCGTAGCGCGGGCGGCCTATTTTGGTCTGTGCGAATACTTCGACCGCAAAATCGGCCAACTCCTCGCCAAACTCGACGAGACCGGCTTGCGCGACAATACCTTGGTGATCTACGCTAGCGACCACGGCGAGATGGCCGGCGAGCACGGCTGCTGGTGGAAGAGCAACTACTACGAAGGCTCGGTCGGCGTCCCCCTCATCGCCCGTTTGCCCGGCGTGATACCAGCGAGCGTGGAAAACCCCGTGCTGTGCAATTTGCTCGATTGGGCACCCACCGCCGTGGAAGTAGCCGGTGGCAAGCCCCTACCCGCGACCGACGGCCACTCCCTGTGGCGCGCCCTACAGGGCCACGCAGATGACGCCTGCCCCGATACCACCTTCAGCGAACTGGGACCTTCGCGCGGCGATGCTCCTTCGCGCATGATCCGGCAGGGGCCGTGGAAGCTCTACAAATACCACGACGACACCCCACCGGCTTTGTTCAATCTGGCGGACGATCCGGGGGAATGGAACGACTTGGGCCGCGATGGTGCCTACGCTGACCTGCGGCAACATTTGCTCGACCAACTCTACGCCGCTTGGGATCCCAAGCAGGTGGCTCAACGCAGCGCCGAACTGACGCGGAATGCACAAGTGCTAACGGCATGGGGACAAGCGGTGCAGCCTCCGCACGAAGATACCCTACCCGTCGAAGACGTCGAGGATGTAGTGCGCTGTTGAGGGGCTTGCCTCACATCTTCGACAGAAGATGCCCAGTCTCGCCCAACACGCCGTCAATGCACAGCCACAATCCGGCCGCGGTCGCCTCACCCAAGATCAACCCTAGGAAAAACGGCTTGGCCCGCTCGTAGAGCGGCATCCCACCCCACTTGACAATGCCCAGCTTGAGCGCCCACGCGAGGAGCACCGAAAACCACACCTGATTGGCCAGCCAGCCGACGCTGACGATAAACCCCAGCGGGTGCAACGGCCACCAGTAAAATCGGTGATGTCCCCACAACAGCACAGCCTCGAAGAATCCGCCGATGCCGGTAAACAACCAACCGCGCATATCGGCTGGCAGCGGATCGACGATCGGCCGCGCCATGTCGGTAAACGTGCGATTGGCCTGACGGGTCATAAAGAACGGATGCAAATTGATCCCGCCGTGCTCGTAGCACACCTGAAAAATAATCCACGTCGCCCCGGCCAAACTCACCACTAACGCCAGCGCCATCCCCCAAAACAGCCGCCTCTTAGAGCCAACCACTGCCTCGGCCAGCTTGAGCGAATTGGCCGCGGCAATCATCGGAAAGAGCCGCATCTCGGACTGCCAGACGTACGTAAAGGTCAGAGCCGTCAGCCCCTTGGCCCCAATCACCGGTGCGCCGACCGCAGAGATGACGAAAAACGCCGCCACCATCGGCGAGCGCGCCGTTGCCAGCCCGGCCGTGGCCACCGCCCGCGTGACGAACACGTAGAAGAGCAGGCACACCAGTAAAAACAGCGGCAAAATCGCCAGCGGCACCCCGGACGCCCACAGCCACACGCCCACAAAGAGCAGACTGGCCAAAAAGCCAAAAACCGCCACCCGATAGGAAAGCATTTCCCCCGAATCATCCACCGTCGGGTCGCCGCGCCACGCCTTGCGCCACACCGCCCCCAAGTGCCGCCGCCCCATCCACAAGGTGTAGCCAACAAAAATCAGACAGGCCCCCATCACCTCGTGCGTCAGGTCCGCGGTCTGCGAGTAGGAGTAGAGACTGAGCTTTTCGGTGCTGGCAATACCCAACGAGGAGAAAATCCCCTCTTGCGCCTTGTTGAAGACGTAGAAAAACCAAATCGAAAAAGAAATGTCTAGGTTGACCAAATAGAAAAAACCGATCCACGCGTACACCCAGTCCAAACTCAGATTCTTGCCGATCCACGACAGTTGCCCAGCCGACTGGGTCGGCAGCGGCACCGCCGGGAAGTAGTAGTGCAGCCTCTTGAACGACAGCAGGACGAACGGCACCGCAAAGCCGATCCACAACAGCCGCTGCTTAAAAAGCGGCCCCAGCTTAAATCCCGGCTGGCCCTCCTCCACCATCTTGAGCGGCAGTTGCACCATAGGATAAGCCAGCCGCTCGTGCTGCGACCACTGCCGGTGCAGAATGGAACTCATGCAGAGCATCATAAAGCTCAGCACCAAAAAGAACACGTACCAATAGCTCAGCGTCTCGCTCCAAGCCCCCCACGGAATGCTCTCCCCAAGCGACAACCCCTCGTGCAAATCGACAATCGCCTGCCGGTCCTGCGGCGCCAGCCACGGCGTCACGTGCGGAAAGAAGACCTCGCCCCAGTTGTTCTCCGGGGTCGCGTAGTAATACAGCCCGCTAATGATCGGAATTAGATAGCCGACAAACGCCTGCGTTGGCACGGCCGACGCCAACAGCATCATCGCATAAATGAGCACTAAATCGGCCCGCCCCAAGGCGAGGCCGCGACCCAGCACCCGCAGCAGGGTATTGACCCCCACCACCAAGACAAAAAACAGAAAGATCGCTCCGGGCGACGAGCTGTTGAGCGCCATGTACGACCCTTGCAGCATAATCACCGCGTAAGGAGCTCCTGCGCCGATGCACAAGGCCAACAGCGCCCCCACCGCAAACCCTCGCCAAGTAAAAGACGCTGGCTGTTGGGCTGCCGCCTGCTCCTCTACGCGCTCCTCAACCTGCTCGGCCGTCAGCGTCCGTGCCGATTCTACGTGCTGAACGCGATCGGTCTCCCTAAGCGCGTACCAAATCAACATCTGCTTGCGCAGGGCCTCTACCAGTCGCAGGTTGAGCCGCTGCCAGTAGTGGCGCTCGCCGCTTAGCCGACGCAACCTAACTTCCATCGCCCGCGCGCGCTCCCCGGCCGGCACGAACTCCACGACCACCTCCTGACTCACCCCCAAGTCAAACGGGGCCAGCCACAGCGCAAACGAGAGGCGATAGCCATCGGCCTGCGCCACTTGCATATCTTCGACGTAAAAATCCCCCAGCGTCGCCCGGCCAAAGGCCCCAAAGTAGTTGGCCAAAAAGCCGCACACCCCTTCGACCTCTCCCTCGCCGAGCATGAAGGGGAACTCAAACAGCCACTCGTCGCCGCTGGGCGGGTCCGGCCGCCAGCGCCGCACCACGTCCGGCACGGCCTGCCGCGCCGCCACCCGCGCCGGATAGATCGTCGATAGCAACACCACCCCCATCACCGCCAGCGCAGCCCCAATCGCCGCCAGCGACGAGTAGTTCAAGGTCAGTCCCTGCAACAGTCCTAGCCCCAACAGCACCTTCCCCAACCCCTGGCCCAGCAAGTAGCCCAGCGTCGTCCCCAGCACCGCATAGACGCAGGCTTCGGCCACAAACAGCAGTGCGATGTGCAAGGGGGCCAGCCCCACCGAGGAGTAGATACTGATCTCGCGCAGGCGCTCGTACACCGCCCCCATCATCGCATTGAGCACAATGAGCGCGGCCACCAGCGCGGGGATCGCCAGCGCCCCCAACCCCTGCACAGCCGTCAGCCCCACGGAACTCAGGGCTGTCACCCTCCCATCCGGCGAGCCGACAAACAAGGTGGCCGCCACCCGCGTCAGATAGTCCTCGACCAGCACCTGCCCGTCGGTCGCCCCCGGAAAGCGCACGGCCACCGAGCGCAAGCTCCCACCGGCCTCGACCAGCGTCTGATAGGGCACGAGGACCACGTGCTGCGGCTCTAGGTGGATAAAGGGCCGCAGTTCGCGTAGATCCTCCTCACCGGCAATATCCACATCCTGCGCCGCCCCTAGCTGGAGCATCTCTGCGCCCGACAGGACAAAATCGGCCGGCATCAGGCTCTCGTCGTCGAGGTCGCGCAGCGCACCCAACCGCTCCGGGTCGGCAATCCCGCGCACCTTCAGCGCCCGCCCAAACACCTCGACCTGATCCCCAACCCCAACGCCCAACACCTCGGCCATGTCCAACGGCAGAATACAGGTAGCCTCGTCATCCGCGGCAAAAAACGACCCTGCTACCAAGCTCTTATCCACCTCGGTGATCTGCGCCTCCTCCGGCGTCAGGCCCAACAAACCCGTGGCCCGCACTGCGTTCCCTCCCACCGTCACCCCAATCCAGCCCCCCTTGCCGCCTTCAGCCGCGTACCAGCCGCGCCGCCCCATCCAACCGCTGCCGCCAAAGTGCGACTCAGCGTAGTCGAGCGCCTCCGGCGTCAAGCGCTCCCAGCCGCGGTCGCGGATGAGGATCCCAGGGTACTCCCCAGTGTGTGGCAGCCGGAAACTCGCGTAGCGGATTTGCTGTTCAAACGAGGTAAAAGACAGCAGGGTGAACGTCAAAAGCGTCAGCGTCGCCAGCGTCAGGCCGGTGCGCAGGGGTCGCCGCCGCATATTGGAAATCCCGAGCATGAAGGCTGCATAACTCGCGCTCAAGCGGCTCAGGTCTTGGGAGTGGACCCGCGTCTGCTGGCTCTGGTGCTGGGCCATGACGCGGTTGAACCGGCCCACCACCATAAAGAGCACGAAGGCAGCCATCGCCATGATCGCAAACGCCAACAGCACCACCAGCGGCTCGGCCAGCTCAAAGGCTGGATGCACCTGCGCCAAAATCAGCCAAATCGCCAGCAGTAACAGCCCAAAGCCAGCGAGCTGTCGGCGAATATCGGCCGCGGCAAACAACAGCCGCTCCCCGAAAAAGGCCGCTGGCAACAACAGCGCCATAAAGAAAATCACCCCTTCGAGGACATCGTTGAGCGTCGCCAAGACCTCTGGGTAGGCCCGCGTCTCCAAGCCCAGCGCCTTGCGGCTCCACGCGATGTACTCATCCCACTTTAGTTGCTCGGCCGCGGCTTCCGCCTCCGCTATAGCCACCGCCGCCTGCGCGTGCAGGCGCGTCAACCGCTGATTTTCAATGCCGTGCTCCTTGAGCACCCCCAGCCGCGCCGCATCCAAGTTCCACACGTCCCGCGCCGCCTGTAGCGTCGCGGCCCCAAACCCCTGCTCGGTCAGCAAAAACCCCTGGCCCCGCGCCTCAGTCTCGCTTTGGCTGCCCTCGCTGTTGAGCAGCAAAAGTTGGCCATCCAAAATCACTTTGACGCGATCGTCGGCTGCGGCATCGGCCGGCCCGTAGATCACCCCCACCGAGCCGATACTGCTTTTACCTAGCGCATACCCGTACTGACCCGGCTCGCCCCCGTCCGCCGACAGCACCTTCACTTTGTTCAACGCGCGCAAAAGGCGCGGCTCGACCAAGCCGTACAGAGGCCGCCCCACGCCGGGAAAGAGCACGGCGATCTGCTCGTTTTGCGTCCAGCGCACATTTTTACCCAAGCGGCCATCCGCCCGCGGTTTCCCGTGGTGGGCTTGCGCGCGTTCACTCAAATCCACGACGTGCGTAATCGCCCCCCGCTCGGCGTTCAGCGCCGCCACTGTTAGCGGATACGTCCCCTGTACCAGCCCAGGTACCCGCGCCAGCCCAGCGGCATCCGTGAGAAAGTAGCGCGTGTCGCGCACCCCTTTGCGCTCTTCCTCCTCCACCTGCACCGCCACCAGCGCCCCAGCCACCGGCCTATCCGGCACCTGACTGCGCCGGGGAAACGTCCGCGCTTTGACCCGCAAATCCCGCAGCCGATCCTTCAACGTCTCGTCGAGCCGCTCCCGGCCGGCCAACAGCGCCGTATCGGCCAACGCATGAGCCAGCAAATCGGCCACCAACGCCGCCTGCCCTTCCACATTATCCCACGCCACGCCCTCACTCGTATCCCTTGGTAAATCCAGCGCAAAGCGGGCGTCGCCTACCGTGGCCAGCGTCAGCGACGGGAACCCCGCCTCGAGCGCCAGTTCCCCATCGGCGGCCAACCCCCCGGGCATGTAGCTGTCCCAATCCATGCCCCGAATGGGGCTGATGCCATTGGCCACCGCCTCGGCGCGGCCCAGCACCTCGGCATACTCGGCAAAGCGACGGCCAAAGGGCACGAAAAACCGCTTGAGCGCGTAGCTGTCCGTATTGTTCCACAGCACCACCCGCTCGCCATGACTGGACAAATCGAGGCCGATGAACAGGTCGATATTCAGCGGCTCGGCGAGCCGGGCCGCGTAGTGCTCTTGGCGGCGAGCGTGCCGGTCGAGAAAGGCGACCATGCCTTGCCGCCCCTGGAAGTGGGCGCTTAGCGCGGCGAGCACCACCGTGTGCGCCGGTGGATTCGCTTGCAAGCGAGCGGCCACATCCAACAGCGCCGCCACACTCACCGCGGCCTCTGCTCCCGGTGCCCGTGCAGGTATCACCGACGGCGCGTCGTAATACGCGTGGACGAGCACCGTCTCGTTCTGCGCGGTCCCCGCATCCTTGCCCGGCACCACCGCCCACACGTTGTACGCCGTCCGCTCCTGCCAATCCATCCGCCCCCACAGCCCCACCTCCACCTCGCCAGCCACCAACCGCCGCCGCAGCCTTTGCCCAGCGGCCCCCTCTACCCAAAAACGCGGCACATCCAACGGTGCCCGCACGTACTTGCCCTGCGCCTGCTGCGTAGTAGAAGAATCCGCAGCCACAAATACCACCGCCCGCGCCCCCAACGACGCGGCCTTCAGCCAATTGTCCCCGCTGGCAAAGTCCAGCACCACCACCCGCCCAGCCACCTCCTGCCCATTAAAATCCCCCCAATCCCCATCACCGCCCCAAATCGCCGGTACCCGCAACCCCTCCGGCGGCACCGTCGAAGTCTGCGCTCCATTCGGCCACACCGCGTATAGGGCCGCCGACTCATCCTCCCACTCCAACCGCCCGCCCCGGTCCATCGGCACCACTACCGCAAAGGAATCGCGCCGCGTCGCCAGCCCCAACGCCTGCAACCGCTCTTCCACGTACTCCGCCGCTCGAACACTCCCCGGATACCCAGCCACCCGCGATCCCAGCGAGGACAAATGCTCCACGACAGCTCGCGGCTCTGCAGAAACCGCCATCGGGCCAATGGCAAAGGCGATCAAAAAGGCGATAATCAGCGCAGTCATAGCGTCCCAATATCGGCCCCAAGCATTCCGTCTAGCAAGCAAACCGACGGACGCGGCTTCTTTCGGCACTCGCTGGAGGACCGCCCCTGAGGCGATTACTTTATCTGGACGTGGAACTTCAGCTATCGGCGAGACGTTCAAACGCAGTTGAAGGAGGGCTTCATGTTATACCGCATTGCCGCTATCGGCTTTATTTTTGCCTGTACGAGTGTCGCTTGGATCATCTTGGCCGAGGTCGTATCCCATCGCACCCACCGCCAAGACACCAAGCTCAAAGCCGCGGTGGGCCAATTATGGGGCACTTCCCAGTCCCAACGCGCTCCACTTCTATACTGGACCACCGAGGAAACCGTCGTCACCCAGACCGCCGACGGCCAAGCGACAGAGCACTCCAAGGAGCGGCGGCATCTCCTGCCCCTAGAAGCCAGCCGCCTACAAGTCGATCTACACCTCGAACACCGCCGCAAGGGCCTGCTGTGGTACTCCACCTACCAAGTGGCACTGAATGCCACCTATACTGCGACCAACGAGACCGACCACCCCCTCGACCTGACGTTCGATCTAGCCCTGCCTACTTCCCAAGCGGTGTACGATGATTTCGCCCTGTCCATCGACGGCCAACCCATTGCCCCGCTGCCGCTGGCGGAAGGGCACTTGCAACAGCCGTTGCACTTCGCGCCGGGCCAGAGCCGCCAGATTCGTCTTGCCTATCAATCGCAGGGTTTAGAAGAATGGTGGTACCGCTTCGGCGACCACGTCGAGCAGGTCTCCGATTTCGAGCTGGTCATGCACACTGATTTCGACGCCATCGACTTCCCACGCCAAAGCCTAGCACCCACTCACAAGGAGCGCACCGCCGATGGCTGGCGTCTCACTTGGCAGTACGACCGCTTGCTCACCGGGGCCTCCCTCGGCATGGTCATGCCCGCCCGCCTCAACCCAGGTCCCTGGGTACAAGACGTGACCCAAGCCGCGCCCATATCCCTCTTTCTCTTTTTCTTTGTTCTCTTCGTCTTTGCCGCAGTCAAAGGCATCGATATCCATCCGATGAATTACTTCTTCATCGGCGCGGCCTTTTTCAGCTTTCACTTGCTTTTGGCTTACCTAGCAGACCACTTGCTCATCCACTACGCCTTTTTGGTGGCCGCGGCAGTGTCCGTTTTCTTGGTCATCTCCTACATGCGGCTCGTAGTCGGCCTGCGGCTGGCCTTGGTGGAGGTAGGGTTGGCTCAATTCATCTACTTGGTGCTCTTTTCCTACACCTTCTTCTTCGTCGGCTATACCGGCTTGGCCATTACCGTCCTGTGCATCGCCACCCTTTTTGTCGCCATGCAGCTTACCGGCCGGATGGATTGGTCGGCCGTATTTGCCCAGCCGCCAGCTACTCCTCAGAAGTCCGACTAGTAGCGCGCAACCGCTCTGGCACCCCGACCGGCTCCCCATTACGACACACCACCGGAAAATGCGGGCCAGCCTCGGCCATCGGCGCATTGTCGGGCAATTCGACGAACTGCTTCATCAGGTGCTCGCCGCTTTGGTCGAAACGCGCTGCGCCGGTCATGTAGTGGATGGCAATGGCGCGCCGAGGCCGCGGCGACTGATTGAAAGGCGAGCCGTGCCAAGTCAGGGAATGGTGGAAGGAGACCTCCCCGCGCATTACCGGACACGGCCGCGCCTCCACCTCGCGGATATCGGCGTCGGCTGGCGGACTAAAGCCTTGTAAGTCCTTGAAATTTTCCAGCAGCGACAAATCCCCCTGAGTGCGCAAAAATGCAATCTGGTTGCCCCACTTGTGGCTGCCGGGCACCATCCACATGCAGCCGTTTTCCTCGGTCGCATCGTCCAAGGGGATCCACGCCGATACCGGCGTCATCGGCTTGATGATCGGCCACAAAGGCGCGTCTTGGTGCCAGTGGGTCGAGCCGCCGTAGCGCGCGGGTTTGTACTGGATCTGGTCGTGCCAGACCTGGAGGTCAGCATGGCCGGTGAGTTGGCTGATCCCCCGCACGACATCCGGGTGGTAAATCAGCCGCTCCCACGCGGGCGCAGCCTCCCAGATATTGACGATCTGCCACACTGGATGCTCGCTGACACCACCCCCGCCGGCTAGGTCGCGGAAGGATACCGGCTGGGCCTCACCGGGGGCAAAGCCGTCCGGGCCTTTGGTCAAAATCTCGTCGAGCGCGTCGCTCAATTCGCCGAGGTCCTCGTCGGCGAGCACGCGCCCGCCGTTGAGAAAGCCGTTGCGGTGGAATTCATCGATCTGTGCTTGCGTGAGCATGGGATTCGTCTCGGTTAGTAGTGAGTGATGAGTTGTGAGTGATGGGTAGGCAGTTGCCGAACTCTGAGGGAGCAGAGCGGGGACAAACCACCGACCAGTGGCCTTTACTGCATGCGCCGGAGCAGCTCGCCCCGTGCCTCGTTGAACAGGCCGATCAGCCGCTGGCGGATTGCCTCGTCGCGGAAAACGCCGATCCTTTCGGCCCAAGCAATGCCACCCTCCATGTGCGTCAGCAGATAATTGCCCTCGGCCGGCGCAAACACGCAGCGCCGCCCCACGTCGATATAGACCGGCGAAGAATGGGCCATCACCGGCCCGGCGTCCGTGTGGTGCGGCCCCCAGCAGCGAGCCGCGACCCAACAGGAACGATTGGCTTTGAGCTTGAACTTCAGTTCGATCTGTTGGGCACCGGACGCAGCGGTCTCGCGCGCGACCGATTCGCCATTGCAAATAAGCTCCAGCCCGGTAAGCGGCCAGACGCTTTCCGCGGTCGCCACCACCTCGACCGTGCCGCCGTTGCCGGGCAGGTGGATTTCCTCGCCCATCTCCCGCCCCTCGACCTTTAGATCGATCATCGCGCCGGTGCTGGCAAACGTCTGGCCGCGTCGCACGGCTTGGCACCAATTGTCAAAGGTAAACTCCTCGTCGTCGCGCAGCTTGGCATACGTGCGCGAGCCACCCAAAATGCGGCCGTTGGACATCTTGTCGGTGCCGCCGACAATCGGCAGCTTCTGGCCCACGTTGAGCCAGCGGTAGTAGCCTAGCTCGGCCGAACTGATCTGCTCGCCCTCCCAAATCCAGCACATCTCGCCAGCGTCGGCGTGGCCCAAGACGATGTTGGCCGCGTTCTCAAAGTCGGGCAGCGGCATGTGCGGCATAATGACCAGCCCGCCCTGTTTTTTGCACTCCTCGGCCCAATCGGCCATCAGCGCATCCACCGAGCCGCCGACCCAATCCTCATTGGCCCCGCCGGTACACATCGGCGCGACCAGTTCCTTGAGGCCGAGCAAGCTGATGTGGCCGAGCACGTGCTGCCGGTTCTCCTGACTGACCCAAACCAAGTGATTGTCGCTACTGGTCGGTGCCAAGCCGCCGGTAAACTCCTCCCACGAGGTAAACAGCCGACCCCACTGGCTGGCCAACAGATGCACCACATTGAGGTCCTCGCCTTCGGCCTCTAGGTGGGACGACTGGGAGGACAGAAAATGCACGTGGGTATCCCCCGAATAGTACCCGCGCTGCTTCATGTCAAAGGCGCGTTTGACCTTGAGAGTCAGCGCGTTTTGTCCAGGCTTGATCTCAACTTGCTGGCGCAGCGGCTGGTACTCAAAGCCGCGCACGACCTCGGCGTACACCGGGCCGATGGGCAAGTCGATCTGGCAGGTGCCGTCGATGTACGCGTAGGGCACGCCCCCGGTCTTACAGTCGCCGCCCATGTCCTCAAACCATGCCACATTGACGTCGGCTTGGTGGCCGTGCGGTGCCAAATAAGCTCCGTGCTCAGAGCGAAAGTGGACGCGGGTTCCCACGGGCTGGCCGGTATCCGCGTCCTCGACCCGCACGTGAACCCACTGCTTGCCAGCCGGCGCGACGACCTCGATTTGGACCTTGCCTTGAGCGACCTTCTTTTCTTTCAGCACGTCGCCCCAGCAAATGCGCTCTTCGTCGTCTCCTGCCTTGATGGCGAGTTCCCCTTCTGTTGATCCGTGAATTTCCAAATAGCCACCGTCAACCGTCTCTTGGCCGCCCCGTCCCCAGCCCGCCTCCTCGGAGGTAAGAAAATCCGCACTCGGTACCCAAAGCTGATCTTGGCGCACGATTTCGCCGCGCTCCATCGCCACCTCGGGCGCTCCTTCGGCATCAACCCGCAGCGCCACTTCCTGCCGCGCCGGCCAAGCAAAGGGATCGCATTCCTCGTAGCAGAGCGTAATGCCGGCCAACGCTAGTGCCGTAGGACCAGCCGCCGACACCACGACCGCCGCAATCTCCTTGTCAGGCGCGGGATTTTCCCAGTCGTAGAGCCACCAACCCTGAAGATCACCGCCCTCGCGCGTAAAGGCCCCAGTCTGCACCATGCCGTAGCTGTGCTCGCGGCTGTTCAGCGGCACCGAGTAGAAGTGCCGGCAATTGCGACAGAGAAAGGGATGGTGCCCCCAAGGCACCTGCACGTCGTGGATTTCAAAGCGGCGACGCAATGGCTGCTCAACCGAGCTGCCGTCGGCATAGAGGACGCGATAGGTTCCAATCTCCTCGCCCGTACCCTCGACCGTGGCCCATTCCCCCGGCACCGGCGCACAAGCGTGGGCGTAGAGGATGCGCCGCGCCTTGGCGCTTATCGGGATCTCCGCCGACGCGCTCACCCCATCCCCAGCCTCTTGCGCCACCAATACCACGGCCCGCTCAGCACCTGCGGCTGCCAAGCTAAAGGACACGCCCCAAAACTGCTGCTCGCCCCAAGGCAACCCCATGAGCGGGGTATTGTCGGGCGCGTCGGCGGGCGCCGGCCAGAGCTTGCCGTCTTTTAACTCGACATTGCCAGTACCAGCGTTATAAGTTGCGCTCAAATCCAACGGCACAAACGAATCGCTCATCACAGCTTCCTTTTCAAGTGAATGGCCGCTCAATATATCGCGGTCGCCCTCTTGGAGCAAGGAGACCGCCCATTTAGCAAGCGAGCTACCTTGGCCTTGCTATCCACCTAGTCGATGGGTGGATTTTTTTCGCTAGATAGATATATTTCGGGTCTAGCAAATACACAACAGACGAGTTAAGAGGTCACTTGGTAGCGAGCCCCTTGACCCAACACCTGTACAGCGCAGATCGGGCCCCCTGAGCTAGGGACTTCGACTAAACACCGTGCTCCCGGCTCTTCTCCAATCGCTACTGGGTTCGTATGAACGCAGAGCTTATTCTCAGCGTCCTCTTCTTTCGTACCGATGCAGGACGTGAGCCCGTGCGGCAATGGCTCAAAAGCCTCGATGCGACCGATCGCAAAGCCATCGGTGAGGATATAAAATTGGTACAATTCCGTTGGCCTTTGGGCTTGCCCCTTGTTAGGAAAATGGAACCGTATCTATGGGAAATTCGCAGCAATCTAAGTGAAGGGCGTGTTGCACGGGTTTTGTTACTACTGAAGGGCACGATATGATACTTCTGCACGGCTTTATTAAGAAGTCTCAGAAGATCCTACTGAGGGATTTGAGGACAGCGCGAAATCGAAGAAATCTATGGAAAAGTGAGAGAGCAACATGAATAAGTATAGCGGCAGCAACTTTGATGATTTTCTCGCCGAGGAAGACCTGCTTGAGGAAGTATCCGCACGTGCACAAAAGCGGTTGTTGGCCCTACAAATCGAGGACGTCATAAAGGCGACCAACCTGAGCAAAACGAAAATTGCAGAGAACATGAGTACGGATACGGCGCAATTGAATCATCTGCTTGATCCAGACAATACCTCCATTACGCTGGAATCGTTGAATCGCCTCGCTCGCGCCATGGGTAAGCGCCTTCGGATCGAACTGGCCTAACCATGCAGGAGCCTCAATGCGGCACGCCCAACTGGTGCATCCGGCGATGGATCGCCTCCCGCGCTTGCAGGAAGGGGCGCTCCAGATAGGCGAGGTGATCCGTCTCGCCGTGGTGGTGCGTAATGTCGTCGCGCAGATGCAGACGGCTGTTGTGGCGGATGTAGTGCAGTGAGCCATCCACCAAGGTCAGCATGTATTGTGCCGTCTCTTGATTGAACATCCACCACTCACCGCCGCAGGCTAGATACACCGGCGAGGTGTGCGCCATGATCCCCCGACCCCAACCATCGAAGTGCGGCACGCTCTGCTCGTAGCCCGGCCCGCTGCACCGCGCCGCCAGCCACGAGTGGCCTTCCACTTTTACCTCGGCCTTCAGGCTCAACTTGCGCCCCCCCTTGGAATCCTCGCTAGAGGCTACCACCCGCCCCTCCTGCACCACTTCCAACGTGTGGATCGGCACCACCGACTCGGCCTCGGCGAGCACCTCCACCGTGCCGCCATTGCCCGGTAACTGCACCGTGTCCCCCACCTCGTGGCCATCGACGCTGAAGCGGATCAGCGGACCGCCGCTGTGGAAAGTGCGGCCCGCGGCCATGTACTTGCACCAGTTGTCGTAGGTGAACGGCTCGTCCCTGGGGATCTGCACGTAGGTGCGGTAGATCCCCACCGGCACATCGCTGCTCATTTTGTCGGTGCCGCCGACCAGCGGCAGCTTGTACCCGCAATTGAGGTAGCGGTAGTACTCGCCGTGCATGTACATCCCGTGCCGGAGCATCTCCACTGCGTCGGCGCGTCCGGTGGCAATCAGGGCGGCTGGCTCGCCGTTGGGGCTGGGCAAATGCGGGATCACCACACTGCCACCCTGCTCCCGGCAGCGATCGGCCCACTCGGCCATAGGCACTTCAAGCGTCCCGCCCAACTCGGCCTCGCCCGGCCCGTCCGAGCACCACGGCATCACCGGCTCCTTCAGCCCCATGAGGATCAGATGCCCCAAAAAGTGCTGCCTGTTTTCTTGGGACACATAGACAATGTGATCGCCATTGGCCGTGGCCATCTCGCCGCCGGTAAATTCCTCGGTATTGGTAAACAGCCCACCCCATTGCGATTGCAGCAGATTGACCACGTTCAAATCCTCGCCCTGCGCCTCGGTGAGGCTGCCCTGCGCCGAGAGGAAATGCACGTGCGAGTCGCCGCTGTACCAGCCCTCCTCGTTCATCTGCCGCCAGCGCTTTAGCCGCAGCTCCAAAGTGCGCTGGCCTGGCTCGATCGCCACTTTGGTGCGCAGCGGCTCGTATTCGTAGCCACGCGCCACATCCACGATCACTTCGCCGCGCGGCAGCCAGCCTTGGCAGGTGCCGTCAATGTACGCGTATGTGATCTGTCCCAAGCGCACATCGCCGCCCACGTCGAAGTGCCAAGTCCCCATGTTGGAGTTGACGTGGGCGTGGTGACCGTGCGGGGCGTAGGGGATGCCCTCGGGCGAGCGAAAGTGGACGCGGCAGGGCACGGGTTTCCCCGTGGCGTCGTCAATGACCTTGGTATGCACCCAGTTGCGCCCGCGCTCCACCACTTCTAGCTGCACTCGCGGCGAAGCCTCAACGCGGCCCTGTTGCCGCACCTCCTCCCAGCGGGTCTCCCCCAAAACTTCCCCGTCTCGCTTGACCTGCACAGTGGCCGAAGGATTGGCGGCTATTTCCACATAAGAGGGACTGCTGCCCTCGTTTTGAGCTTCGCCCCAGCCTTTGCGTCCATCGAGGAAATCCTCAGCCGTAGCCTCCGGCAACGGATAGGGATAAGTCGCAACGCCTCGATCCACTTCTACTTCGAGAGCGGCCGACTCGCGCGCGTCCTCCTCTTGCGGCAGGGTGATGATGACCTCGCGCGTGCCCTCGCGGCAGATCGGCTCTTCGTCCAAATCGCTCAAAGTGATCCCGCCGATGACAAAGGCCGGCCCCGCGGCCTCGATGACGATTTTTTTCAACTCCTTGTCCGGGTGCGGATTCGGCCACGCCCAAAGCACGAAATCCTGCGCGCGACCGGCATCGGCCTCGGTCTGGCGCCGCCCGGCCATGTCCCACGGGCCTTCGGTGCGCGGCAAGAGCTGATCGTTCGTATCCGGCACCGCCACAAACGGCGCACCGCCATACGACGACGGCACAGTCGAGATTTCAAAGCGGTCGCGCACCGGCACCTTGAGCACATCCCCATCCTCGTAGTGCAGCGCGTATTCAGCCACCAGCGTCGCCAGCGGCCCGTTGTCGGCGATCCGCGACTCCAACAGGCGATGCGCCACAATCATCCAAGTCGCCCGCCGACCGACCGAGATTTCCACACCGGACCGCTCCCCACGACACGCAATCAGACAGCGCCCAGCGTCGCTGCCGAGCGCAAAAGGCAAGCCGCGAAAGCTGTGTGCGCCGAGCGGTCCTTGGCCTCCTAAGATGTCCAATCCGGCATTGTACAGCGCATTCAAATCCAGCGGTGTGTAGGTGCCCATAGTCTCCTCCTTTGGAGTGGTCTTGCCTTTGGGCTGATAAGATGGGTTGGGGGACCGACTTTAGCAAAAAAGCAGTCACACGGCTGGACGAACCCCGCCCTACACCAATGGACGGACGTAGGGATAAAACAGGGCAACCCTTTACCCAACCGCCGTAGGAGTCGTCTCTTGTGGCGGCAGCAGGCTCACCCAGATAGACCGCTTCTAATCTTGCTCATGCTGATTAGCGAGCATAGATTTCTCCTTATGTTGAAAGGGTTGCGATCCTTCATAGATTCGCCTTTTAACCGCCGGCCCAGAAGGATGGTATATGCCTAGAAAGTTGCGCGAGGTGCGGCGGGATTACATGCAAGCCGGGTTCATCGAACATAGAAGCAAGGGTAAGGGGAGCCACAGAAAGTATATCCATCCACTTGGCGTCGTGGCCACGGTGTCTGGCAAGGACAGTGCAGATGCCCATGCGTACCAAGAAAATCAGCTCAAGAAGAAGTTAGCTGAAGTCCAAAACAGGAAGGAACGCCAATGACTCCTCCGATAGATTATAAGAAAATCGCCCATGAGTTTCCGCAGGTGCCTGAATGGACTAAGCTCGTGAAGTGGTCGCCCGAAGATGGCTGCTACGTAGGCTATATCGAAGGCCCTCTAGGGCCGTGCTGTCACAGTGACGACCCGGAGACCGTGCGCGAAGAGCTCGCCGAAATTGAGCGCGAATGGCGGGCCTTACTCGGCATGCCCAAGCTGCCTCGTGCGAGTACTGCTCTCAGCACTTCTCTGGATTCAAGCGGAAGCGCAACTAAAGAAATGAATCCCATATTTGGATTGCCACCAATCCATAAGGCCCATCTTACGCCTCCAGATGATATCGCTTCGCGTTTGCAAAGCCTAATCGGTACGCCATTTAAATTGACTGGAAAGACCAGAACAGATGGCTCGAATGTGAGAAAGCTTGTTGCACAGACTTTCACAGGATTCTCATTACCTGAACCATGCCCCCAGTCATCTTATTCTATTATACCACCTAAAGGAAAAGGATTGCCAAGGATACTTTTAGAATATGTGGATACCTATATCGTAACTACAGGTAATGCATACAATCTCCAAGTTTGGAACCGGAATCCAGCATCCGACTCTATCCAAGTTGAATACAATTCCGGTGAGACCTTAT
This sequence comes from Candidatus Latescibacterota bacterium, assembly GCA_965233785.1. Classification (GTDB taxonomy): domain Bacteria; phylum Latescibacterota; class UBA2968; order UBA8231; family UBA8231. The sequence continues at coordinate 5,322,266 of OZ247580.1, read as the reverse complement.
CGTCAAGGGATGTACGATTCGTTTTCCTGCGTGTTGACCCGCAGACTCAGACAATAAGCTCAATTCTCGTCCTAACTCCAGATTACATCGAGAGTAAATTCGGACGTTTTGGCAAGCCAACGATTAAACACCAAATTATAATTCCATCAAAAGTTAGAGATAAGGTACTAGCTCAAAATTCGCCGGGCATTTTCTGTTCAGATACATCTACTCTTTCTCAACATGTAACGGAGAAGTATGCTATTCCGACCTCTTCAATGAGTGATAAACCTATTTTTGGCCAGCTATTTTCTTTGAAATTGCTGCGAGAAATGCTAGTAGAAGGGCTAATTGGCGAACCATTGGATCAAATGGCTACCAAAAACAGGGGGCAAGCATTAGAGTGCTTGGTCGCTTGTCTCTTAGGATACAAAATTAGCGATGCTGAACTTTTAGAGGGGAATTTCCCCGATATTCCCAATCAAGCCTTGGAGGTCAAGGTGCAAGATTCGCCGACCGTAGATCTAGGAAAATTCAGTCCTCAGTTCGAAGAGTGCGTACCGTCCTGTCCTAGATTAACGACGTTGGATGTCCGCTACTTGATAGCCTTGACCGATGCAGAGACGAGCATTATTCAGGGGATAATTTTATGTCCTGGTGAGAAGTTAGGTGAGCATTTATCATACGTAAGCGACACTAGTTTTAAGTGCCAAAGATCAATCCCTATGTCCTTTTTTAATACGTATCAAGGTCAAGCACTCTACAATCCTTAAAACGAAAGTAGCGGCTCGACACCAAAGGCTTCCGCTACAGCAATCTCTAAATCAGTCTCATATTTTTCGATCATATTATCGCCTACATCAACCGATACTAATTTTTTCACCAAATCTACTATCCTCCTAGACTGTGCAGAATGCCTATCTGGCATTGGATATTTTTCTACATATTGAGTTAAATAGCGCCGCCGTCCAGCATATAATTTGTTATTAAACACTAGTTCGTGATAACGAGTCATCAGATTTGAATTGGCTATCCCTTGGATTAGGAAGAGCATATCCGTGTTTTCTTCTTCTGAGACAATCCAGTAACAGTTGCCATCAACCATCAATCCTTCATTGTCGTAAAAGAACATTGGACTAGGGCTAATATCGGGAAAGATGAGCTTGGGACGACTCAAAGTTAAAGGGTCTTGGGGAACCCAAATCTCATACCATTTTCTATTGGCCTTAATTACGTATTTCCGTCTTTCTAATCTCTCTCGATATTGCCTAAGGTATGCCGCTGCACATGGATACTTTTCTATGTCAATCGTTTTTCGTTTCGCGTCCCTGATTTCATGAGTATATAGTATCTTTTTCAGCAATTCATTGCTTGTGCTGGATCGCCAGCGACCAGCATCGTCGTGCGAGAATATGAGACGTAGTAAGCAGTCTTCTGGTCGCCTATCTTCAGGCATATCGTCCCAGTCCGAACGAATAAAAACTTGATCGGCTGTCGTCTTGATGCCGACCCTTACCTTCACAACGTCTCCAATTCGATATTTTGCCGCCGATTCTATTTTACCAATCCACTCTTTCTCGGTCGCAGTTGCCATCTGCCAAGGTTCGGAGGACAAATTAGAAAAGGAAAGAGTACCTGTCGAAAGTTTGAACCGGGTTTTAGACACCAAGTACTCACCGTCAGAATTTTTTCTGAGAATGTCGTACACTGAATCAACATGGACTAGCTCTTCTCGATCATCGCGATTATTTGTTCTATTCTCGTAAATTCTGACAAATCTATTTGACAGCCTCTGGTTCGTAGAGGAGCGCGATGTAGAGGATAATTTTCTAGCGATTAAGATAGCTGGCAGAACGGCAGCTTTGAAAAGCTTGGTGTCACCGAGGTCAATCAATTCGATTATCTCGTAATTCTCTGCAATGAACGCTCTAATGGAGGCTCCACCTTTTGTTGAAATAAACCGATTGGACGTGATGACGCCTATAATGCCTCTGTCTTTTAAGCACTGGGTCATCGCCACCAGAAAAGCTTGGTATAAATCAATTCTGCCTTTCAGGCGAAAGGCTTTTGCTAACTCCTGTGATTTCTGGGCACCGAGAACCTGCGTTCGGACGTAAGGAGGGTTGGCGATTATAATATCTACAGGAGGAATAGTCTTATTAGTTGGAAGCCCATTGTTAAATAACCCTATCTGCGCTTCTGAATCGGTGTAAAGTTCAAGAAAATCCATTCTCTTGAAAAAATTCGATCTTGAGCCAAACACTTCTAACCGCTCTTGGGCGTTCCCAAGGGATAAATCGTCAAGCTCTATCCCCGTAATGACGGTATTTCCTAGTGTATTATCCGGCAGTGAGTTAGCTAAGGCGACCAGTAGTTCTCCATCGCCACAGGCTGGATCCAAAACCCTTAGTTCAGGAAGTTGACTAAAGTCCGCTTCGGCGACTAATCTCCCTGCGAGAAAACGAGCAAGTTCAGGAGGCGTGTAATGCGAACCAGTAGCTTTTTGTTTAGTAACAAGCGGCATCTGGATATAGCCCTTTGTCTTCAGTATTAAGGCTGTAAGGATCAAATTAAGAATCGAATATCAATGAACCGGTGTCAACCTGAAAACCTGTGAATGGTTACATTTTTAAACGAACTTACTACCCACGCTAGATACTTCGGGTGCTCTTGCTCTCAATGATCCTGCTCGCTAATTCGCTGGCCAATAAGGCCGAGGTCTCTGCTACGCCTCCCACCATTAGCTTGCGCCTCCTCTCCCACTCCCGTACCTTGGCCGCCAACCACCTTCCCCGCCCCTCAGGAGCCTTCCAAGATGAAAATCACCAATATCGAAGTCATCCCCATCTTTCCCAAGCTGGCCAGCCGCTACGCCGAGCGCCGCGTCGATCTCTACGGCATTGACTGCCGCGTCGTGTACAAAGTCCACACCGACGCCGGTATCACCGGTTACGGCGACATGCGGGTGCGGCCCTACGCCAAACCGTCCCGTGACGCCGTCGCCCAGTTCATTGGCCTCAGCCCCTTCGACTTCGTCAACGACCATCGCCCCGCCATCCCCTCGGGCCTGCTCTGCGCCCTGTACGACGCGATGGGCAAACACCTCGACCTGCCCGTTCACAAACTCCTCGGCCAAAAAAAGCGCAACGCCATCGCCGTGGCCGCCTGGACCCGACCCGCCTCCCCAGAGATCTTCCGCGACGAGATCAAACGCGCCGCGGCCGAGGGCTACCGCGTCTTCAAAATCCACACCTGCACCTATCACGACGTCTTCGAGCAGACCCGTCTGGCCACAGAAGTCGCCCCGGAGAGCTTCCGCATCCACTACGACTTCAACCACAACCGCAGCCTCGGCAGCGCCCTGCCGATCATCGCCGAACTCGAAAGAAACTTCCCCATCGTCGGCTATATCGAAGACCCCCTCGACAAAAAAGACATCGACGGCTGGAAGCGCCTGCGCCAGCAGACCAGCCTGCCGCTAATCATGCACGGCACGCCCTTGGGCGGCGTTCAAGAGCTGATCTACGGCCTCGCCGATATGTACATGATCGGCGGCACCCTCGAAGACACCATGGCCGCCGGCTGGGCCTGTGGCCGAGCCAATGTGCAAGTTCTGCTGCAGTTCGAAGGAGGTACTCTGGGCAAGGCCATGGCCATGCACATGGCCTCGGTGCTGCCGACTCACACGGCCCACTCGATTAACCTCGACGACCAGTACGCCGAAGACTACACCACCGAAACCATTCCCGTCGTCGATGGAGCCTCCCCCGTACCCAACGGCCCGGGCTTGGGCTTTACAGTCGATGAGGATGCGCTAGCGCGGCTGGCGGCCCAATCGCTCGTCGAGCGTCCAACCCACGTCGGCGTCTTGCAGATGCCCGGCGGACACACGTACTACGGCCCGTCCTATATCTCCCCCACCAGCATTACCGGCCATCAGGAGGGCGTTGACCGCGGCTTCCGCTCCTCGATCTGGGAAGACGATGGCTCTGCCGAATTCGCCAAAATCCACGACCGCGTCAAAAAGGAAGGCGTCTTCCGCGCCGATTGACGCGGAGCATTTCATACCTCAAGATCGCCGCAATGAACTGTGCCCTCCGGGATGGCAATCGAATTGCTAAAACTAGCAAAATTAGTTTATAAACTTCCTAATTTTCCTATAGAATGAATGGTTATCGTCATACTAGTACCCAACGAACAGGCGCTAAACGTCCTGCATCCGACGCCAGCGGTCGTAATAGCCCTGCATCCGTGCGGGCAGTGAGGCCCGCACATTGTCGGCCAATTGCCAGCGGAAGCGCTCGTCGAGGGCTTCGCGCTGATCTTCTTCGTGCTTGACTAACGCGCCCGTCAGGGTCAGCCGCTCGTTCGCGTCAGCGGGCAAGCGGCCTCGGTGAATGGTATTGCCGTTCCAGAAAATAGTCTGCCCCTTTTGCAGCACGATTTGTTCTGCATTGGGCAGATCGCCCTTGCGGTTGTTGATCAGCACTTCGCGTTCTAGCTCGGTGCGGTAGCGGCGTTGGCTGCCCGGCACCAGCCATAGACAGGCGTCGTCAGCCAAGGCCAAGTGCCACTTGACCAAGTTCTTGCGGTAGCGGCCCAAAATCTCCAGTTCCACCTCCCGGCTGCCGTCGCGCTCCTCGTGGCCAAAGTCGCGGTGCCAGCCCGTGTCGTAATCCGTTGGGCCACACAGGACAATCAGCGCCACCCAGCCCAAGCGCAATGGGCCGCCCACCACGGCACGCACATAGGTCTCCACCGGCTCGGACATGAGGTACTCGGCAAAGATCGGCTCGCCAAACTCGGGCGCGATCAAGCCCAAGATGTGGCGCGGTTCCACGCCCGGACCGCCGGTGCTGATCCGCTCGTCCGTAGCCACCACCGCGCCGGAGCGCACCTTTTCCGCCGCACGGCATGCTCCGGCCTCCAAGGCCGCTAGCATGCCCGGGGCGACTGCGTCGTCGGTGATGAAATACCCCCGCTCGCGGTATTGCTCGATCTGCAATGGCGTCGCCATGCGGCCCTCTCCTATCCGCGCTAGGGCCGGTACGGCTCGCCCGTGCGCCGCAGCTTCTTGGTCACTGCGATCTGACAGGTCGCGTACCCGCCCATGTAGCCAGTGGCAAAGCCCGGACGCGCGTCCCCAATGGTGCCGACGATCATGTTGGCGTATTCGTATGTGGTGTCGTAGCGGTCGCAAATCAGGGCCACCATTTCGAGCCATGCCGCTTTGAGCGCATCGCCCCACTCTTCTGCGCGCGCACTGGTGAGATATTCCTCGGCATCTTCCACAACCTGAGTGGTCTCGACCACCGGGCTGCTGTTGGGGAATCCGGGCGAGCGATCCACCTTGAGCGTGATGGCCGAGTCGATCTCGACCCCGGCCCCGGTCAACTCGCCGTCGCCCATGCGCGCATGGACATCACCCAACGAGAGCAATCCCCCAGGCTTTTGCGCGCGGATGTGGACGGTGCTGCCGGGCTGGATGGCATTGAAATCCATGTTGCCGCCGTGATCGATGGCGTTGGGTGCCCACGATGCGAGCTGAACGACGCCGACCATGGGCCGCACCGGCACGACAAAATCCGGCGGAAAGTGAATCAGCCCGTCGCGCACCGGTGCCACGCAGCGCCAATTGCCCCAATTGGGACCACCGTTGCGATAGAAGCCATAGGGGCCAACCTCGATATCGCTAATCTCAATGGCCACCCAATCGTCCGGCCCAATGCCCTCGATGAGAAAGGGACCGCCGGGGCGGGCGTAGCGGCGATGGCTCTGCCCAGAAGTAATCATGCCAGCGCGGGTCTCCCCAGCCGCTTCAAAGTCGTTGTCCGCTCCGCCAATGGTTTCGATGATGACGGTTTCTCCGAGCGCCAAGGTGCCGCGCACTTGGCCGATTTCCGGGTCGTCCGGCCCGCTGTAATGGGGGGTGCGAGTAAAGCGACGCATAAGCGTTCTCCTTTGCTAATGATGTTGAAATCCTAGCGCCCCTCGGCAAACGGAAAAGTCCCGTTGTACCCGAGCGCGTCAATGGCCGGCAGCGGCGAGCTGACAAAGGGTATCCCCGGGAACATCGGCGTCTGCTGATAGTGCAATACCACATTGCCGCGGATGGGTGCGTCGGCATCTTCCTTTAGTTTGGCACCTTGGTGCGGGATGTGGCTGAAGAACACCACTGCGTCGCCGGTCATGGGGTGCAGATGAATGTGCTCCTGCCGCTCGCACCACTGGTAAAAGGGATTGTCGGAATTGTACCCGCCTAGGTGGCGAATTTCTTCCGGCAGGGCATTGTGGCAGAAGTTGTCGATGAAGGTCAAGCGCCCGGTCTCTGGCGCGTTGTCCGTCAGGTAAAACGTGGTGTTTATGCACAGGGGCCGCAGCGCGTGCCGCGCCTCGTCGGGCGCGTCCCAATAATAGCCAAAATCCTTGTGCCACTCTTGGGTATAAGCACCCGGATTGAGGTGCGCGCGAAAGCTCCGCAACTGACATTGCCGCCCGAGCATGGCTTGCAAATACGGCGCGACCGAAGAATGGCCAACCATGGGCCGCGCCAATTCGGGTTCCTGCTCCAACAAGTGGTCAAAAGCCACATTACCCACTTCGTTGCTAATGTCCCATTCCCGCCGCTCGTACTTCCGCACCAAGCACTCCCGCCAAGCCAGCACCACGTCCTCGGGCAACGCGTTGCGCACCAATAGAAAGCCGTGCCGATCGAGCGCGTCGAGTTGGTCTTTTAACTTGGGGATTTGGGCTGTATCCGCGATGATTTCACTCATGGAAAAGCTCCTAGTTTGTTAGTGAGAAGTGGCTTATCTCCGGCTGTGCAGCCGCCGGGGAATTATTTCACTATTCTAGCTCCGTAAGTTTCCCTATAGATCTCCCCAAGCGACCGCCCATCAAACTCCCAATGCCGCGTGGGGCGACTTTCAGCCTTTCCTGTAGCTTTCTCAGTTGCCTTCGTTAATGACATTTCTTCCCCGCGAAAGAGTACTGTTCTGGAACTGATTACGGTTGCTTTCTCTTCTGTGATAGCCGATGTCAGTTTAGACCCAATCGGAACTTTCATTTCTTCAAAGTTCAGGTTCGGTCGCCTCGTACGCTTGTATTCTGTCGCGGCCGCTCGATCCTCTGGAGGCAGATTTTCTGTCTCCTTGTTGACCTGTGGCGTTACATCCTCGTCGGACCAAGTCCTCATAATGGCTTCTACCTGAGACAGTTCTATCTCGAAGAATTCCCTAGAAGGATTCAGTCTGTTTGGGGAAAACGCTTTGTGAAGAACCTTCTCCAATTCGTCGGCTCTTTCGTCTTCGACTTTGACCGCGATGGCACACTCGAAGGGGAGAGGAACACCCGTGGTGTAAAGTTCGTTCATCCTCACCTGTGGATTCTCCCTTGTCGTCATGCCTATCTTGACGATGCCAGGCATCGCCGGGTTGGTTAGCGCATATAGAATAGTGGATATGATGTCGCCTCCGTGTTTGTAGTTTCTAGTTCTTCCGGTGCTACCCGACGCTAGGTTCTCCGCTCAAAATACCGCTCCCAGCGCTCCGTCGGCTCAAAGCCCAAGATGCGCCGGGCCTTATCGACATTGTACTTGCCGTGTCCCTCCCAGCTAAGCAAGTTGAACTCCTGAAAGCAGTCCGGCACCTGTGGAATTTCCAGCGCCAGCCGACAGGCGTGCTGCAAGTCCTCCCACACCACCGTAAAGGGCGGAAAATCCCCGGCGCTTTGCGTCGGCCGCGGCCCCAAGCCATTGAACACAAAACTGATCGTCTGAATGCCATACGCCCGCGCAAACGTCCGGCAAATCTCGCTCGCCAGTCCCTTCGTCAGGCAGTAATAACCCGTGGTCAAAACCGGCGGCACATCCTCAATGTCAAAGTCGTGGTCATACGTGCGGCGGACGAATTGCGGGCCGGAGTGAATCACCTTTTTGATCCCGTGCTCAACCGCGGCCTGCATCACATTGAGCGCCCCGCGCATGTTGACGTGAAAGCTCTGCTCAGGATGATCGCGCACGACCGTAAAATTCATAATCGCGTCCATGCCCGCAGCCGCGTCCCGCACCTGCTCCCGCGACGACACATCGCAATGCAATATGGGCTTGCCCTCTGGGTGCGGGGCGACGTCGGCCAGCGTCAGATCGTATGTATCTTCGAGACCGGGCAGCAGATTGGGGGCGATCATCCCCGAGGCCCCTAGCAGCAATACCTTTTTCTTCACACCTTGCCTCCGAGGAACTCGCGCTGCGGCCGATAGCCCATCGACTTAGCTCGGTCGAGCAAAAACTTGGGATGGGCAATGGGCGCGGCAATGTGGTACACGGCCCAGCGCGGCACCCAATTTAGGGACGCGCTCGAATCCCGCGCCAACGCCGCGCAAAACGCCTGCGCCGCATCCCGAATATCGACCCACATCAAATCGCGTTCTCGCCCGGCAACCTCCTCTTCCCGCACCAGCTTGCCGAGACGCAACGCCGTAACCGTGATGGGATGCTCACGCGCAAATTCGCGGCACGTCATCTCGCCCAAATACCGCGCCAGCACCGCCATTTCGGTCGGTGGCAATGGCTTGTAATGTTCGGTGACGTACACAGTGTCAGGGTACGCGCTAAACACTTCAAGGGTACTGCCGTACACAAATCGCTTAACACCGGCCTCCACTGCCGCCTGCAACAGCACGTGCGTACCGCGCGTCGTCCGGTCCAGCAGGGCCTCTTCGCTCTCGGGCGCAGGCGGCGGCTCGCCCGTGTGGACAACAACATCTACATCCCGCACCGCCTGCAATACCGCGTCTAGATCCGTCAGTCGAGCATCGATCCATTCGACATCTTGCCGCTGCGCCGCGCAATCGTCTATCAGCCGTAGTTGCGCGTTTTCATCCGCTGCCAACGCGGCGACCACCTCTTGGCCCAATTCGCTGGCCGCGCCCGTAACCAATACCCGCATCTACCCGTATCCTTAGTCTCAAAATTCTAAGTGCGCTCCCCTCAACGGCATTTCACATCTGCGTTCATCTGCGGATACCTTGCCGTCGGGAAACAGCCGATAGGGGTTTTAAGACCGCTTCTTCGGCAATACTTCTAGCGGAACCAGTCGTACGTCAGCGCCAAGCTGCGGTCGGCCAACGGCAATTCCACGCGCTCGCCACCCTGCGCTGACGACAGCTTCAGCCCCAGTTCCACTTCTAGCGCAACCGCGACCCGCCGCCCAGAATTTTTCGGCTCGTCCAACCGCCCCTCCATGCAGGCGATCAAGTCGTCGAGACAGTACACCGTCCGCATACCAGCCAAAAACTGCGGCGCGGGCCACGGCATTTCCACTCGCCCTGCCGCCGGCGTTTCCACGTCTTGATAGAGCCGCCACTGATTGTACTCAAAGACCATCTCCCCCCGACTCCCCGAAATCCGCACCTCGGGCGCGCCAGCGCGGATGTGGACCACCGTGCCATCGCTGCACGCGATCATCCCCTGCCCCATGAACTCAGTGCTGCCGCGCTCCCGACGCGGCTGATCACCCGTGCCACACACCCAAACCGGGTCGCCGGTCAAAAAGTAGCTCCAGTCCTGATGCTGAGCTAAAACCGGGACGCGCGCTTCGAGCGACCGCACCTGGCCAATCGCCCCCTCCTCCATCAGCGACTTAGCCCGCGCAAACGACGGATGCGAAACGCTCGTCGCCCCACCCACCAACGGCACTCCAGCCTCGGCACACGCGCCAACCATGGCGTCGGCCTCGGCCAGCGAGAACACCATCGGCTTATCCACCAACACGCCCCGCACCCCAGCGTCAACCGCGGCGACCGTCAGCGCGGATCGCCCCTTCGTGTTCGTCGCAATCGCCACGATGTCCAGCCGCTCTTCGTCCAACATCGCCAGCGCGTCCGCGTACAAGGCCCCAGTGCCGAAGCGCTCCCCGAACATGGCCCGCCGCTGCGGATCACGATCTGCCCCGGCCACCAATTCCACTTCCGGCCGGTCGGAAAGAGCCGCAGCATACGAAGTAGCCAGCCCCTCCCGCCCAGGATGATCGTAGAGGTGAAACGTCCGGTTGACATCAAGCCCGTCCGGCAGGGGGCGATCGGCACTTTCAACATCGTATATCGGTGCCTGATACGACCCGCCGATGCGCTCGTAATCCCGTTTCCCCAAGTCGTAGAGAAACCCCATCCACCCCAAGCCGATGACGCCGGCGCGATATTTTTTTTGCTCCATGCGAAATCAATCCCCTCGTCCCGCTCTGCGCCTCCCCGCCACGCGGCGGATCAATTCGTCGGCAATAACCCCTGCCAAAATCACCGCGCCGATAATGGCAAATTCGAGTTGGGTGGGAATGCCGGAGATATTGATGGCATTGTAGAGCAACCGCATGATGGCCGCGCCGATAACGACCCCTAAAATCGACCCCTCGCCGCCACGCAGGGAACAGCCCCCCAACACGGCTGCGGCAATCGCGTACAATTCGTAAAAATTGCCGTGCGCGGCCGGTTGCACCGAGTTGACGTCGAGGGCGAAGAGGATACCCCCCAAGCCAGCGGTACCTGAGCATAACACGTATGCCAACACTTTCATCCGCTCAATTTGGATGCCGCTGTAGCGCGCCGCGGTCTCGTTGCGGCCCAGTGCCAACAGGTAGCGGCCCCATATCGTGCGATTGAGGAAGAGAGCGGCGAGCACCCCGGCAAGCAGCAAGAGGAAAAACGGAATCGGCAGCGCAAAGCCACCGCCCAGCGAGACCTTGCCAATCGCCAGTTGGCGCAAGCCCTCGTAGGACGAGCCAAAACCCTGGACTTGATCGTGGGTCAGCCAGCGAGCAAAACCGCGGTAGAACAGCAGACCACACAGCGTGACGACAAACGGCTGTAGCCCCAGCCGCGTGATCAGCAAGCCGTGCATCAACCCAATCGCCAACGACAAAACCACCACGGCCAACAGCGCAATGACCGGCGGATATCCAGCGGCCAACAGCATGGGCAGCAGGCAACCCACCAAGCCGATCAACGAACCAATCGACAAGTCAATACCGCCGGTGATGATGACAAAGGCCACGCCAATGGAAATGATGCCAAACAGCGAGGTCCAGCGGATGATATTTTGCAAGTTATAGGCACTGACAAACTTGGGTTCGACGATCCAAGTGACCACAAAAATCGCCAACAACAAGCCGAGGATACCCAGTATCTTTTTCATCTTCTAAGCCGCCTTCCCGGTCGCCAAGCTCATAATCGCCTCCTCGCTGAGCGCGTCCCGCTGGAGTTGGCCAGTAATGCGGCCCTCGTGCATGACCAACACTTCATCGGCCATCCCCAGAATTTCCTCCAACTCACTCGACGCAAACAGCACGGCCACGCCGCTTTCGGCCAACTCTTCCATCAGGTGATAAATCGCTTGTTTGGCTCCTATGTCGATGCCGCGAGTTGGTTCGTCGAGCAGCAACACGCGCGGCTCGAGCGCCAGCCACTTGCCCAGCACCACCTTTTGCTGATTGCCGCCGGATAGGTACTGGGCGATTTGGGCCGGGCCGGGGGTGCGGATGGCGAGGCGCTCGATCATCTGATTGGCGTCTGTAGCTTGGCGGGCAAAATTGGCCCAACCGGCAACGCGCTGGTAGCGCCCCAAGCCGGGCAGGCCGATGTTGTCGCTCAGGGCCATTTCGAGGATTAGGCCCTGTTGCTTGCGGTCTTCGGGCACGAGGGCCAAGCCAGCGCGAATGGCATCGGCCGGCGAGCGGATCGCGTGCGGTGCGCCGTCGATGAGGACGCGACCACTGAGCGCGGGAACGATGCCAAAGAGTACCTGCAGTAGCTCAGTGCGCCCCGCGCCCACGAGACCAGCGATGCCGACGAGCTGACCGCGCCGGACCGCGAAATTGAGCCGGTGATCGGGCCAAGCAGGGATGACCAAGTCCTCGGCTTGCAGGGCGATATCGCCGGCCGGATGGGCTTGATGTGCGTAGTACTGGGCGATGTCGCGGCCGACCATCTTCGCCACCATGGCGTCGTGGCTGATCTCCGCTCGGGCCAACTCGCCGGCGTTTTGCCCGTCGCAGAGGACCAAGACGCGGTCCGCTAGGGCTTCGACCTCGCCGAGGCGGTGGGAGATATAGATGATGGCCACGCCGCGCTCACGCAACTCGTTGATGACCGCGAATAGAGCCTCGGCCTCTTGGCTGGTGAGGCTGGAGGTCGGCTCATCCATAATCAGCACCCGCGCCTCGGTCGACAGCGCCTTGGCGATTTCGACGAGCTGCTGGTGGCCAATGGGCAAGTCGCCCATCAGGGCGTCCGGCGACACCTCGAGCCCGAGTTGCGCGAGGGCTTGAACCGCCCCCTCGCGGACGGCGGCACGGTCGATCAGCCCCCACTGCTGCGGTTCGCGGCCAAGGTAGAGATTGGCAGCGACCGAGAGGTTGGCGCAAAAGTTGAGTTCTTGATGGATCAAGGCGATGCCGAGCGCGGCAGCGCGGCGCGGCGAATCAATGATCACCGACTCGCCATCGCGCACAATCTGGCCGCTGTCCGGAGTCTCAATGCCAGCGAGGATCTTCATCAGGGTGGATTTGCCAGCCCCGTTTTCGCCGATGACGGCGAGCACTTCTCCTGCCTCCACCGCCATGTCCACCGCGTCGAGGGCCAAGACCCCCGGGAAGCGCTTGCTAATGCCGTGAGCCGCCAACAGCGTCATTGTTTTTTACTCATTAGATAGAGTCAAGCATTGGGATCTTCTACTGTGATCCCCTCTTGTTTGGCAGCGTCATTGAGTGCTAGGTCGGAAGAAATCAGGATTGGACTAGATATTTCCAAAGTTTTGCATACAGTATGCACTTTAGCAGCAACCGCCAACTGCACAGCATCGTATCCCCGTAGTGCGTACTGTTCAGCAATAGCCATTGCACTATCAATTAGCTTAGGGGTAATTTTGATCGTGCGATACTGATGTAAATAATCGTGGCGAAATTGCTCAATCGCCTTTTTGCCTTCTTGTTGAATGAGTTGATTCGCTCGCGTCAATCTGGTCAATGCGGAAACGACTTCAACCCCAGCGATTTGAGCAAGGTAAATGCGATGTCCGTTCTCAGGACGTGTGATTTCAACAACGCGAGGTGTACCGATCTCATCGACATAGCGTTTCACAATGCCGCTGCTATCGAAAAAATAGATCGCCACTTATCGACGTTCCTCGATAATGGTTTTAGAGGCCGTCTTCCCTTCGCCTTTGAGTTTTATGGGGGTGCGGTTTTGATATGAGGTAAAATCCTTAATGGGCGGTTTGATCTCTTGAATCAATCCCTCTTGCTGCAAGGTGTGTTCCAATTCATTTTCCTGCCAAGTATTCCCCATCAACTCCACCACTCCATCTAGCTGTTCCCCGGTCAGCTTCTCGCCCCGAATCGTGCGGAAGAGCACGGGCAATTTAGCGGCCATTGCCTCGTCGTCGAGAATGTCTTGCGGCACTTGGCCGGCCGAAATCGCCACCGCGTCCAGAAACGCCCTTCGCGCTTCCGAACCTTCTTCCAAGCCGAGTTGATGGGCCAGCTTGTCCTGCGCTTGGCGCGATTTAGGCGGCGGCCGCAGCCCTCGTTCCATCTTCGAATACGTCCCCGGGTCGAGGCCAAACTGCTCGCAGAAGCGTCTGAGAGGCAATTGCTGTTGACGGCGCAACGATTGTAAAAACGAAGCAAACGGTCCTACACTCATCGGACAATCTCCCGCGTTTGGTCAAAGGGGAGGGGACGGCCTATGCGTCGCATCCCTTTCTAACCGGCAGGTGTATTGGGAAAGGAATATACCACTGTTGGATAATTCTACCAACAATTTAATCAACTCGGTACCATTAGTCAGTTCCAGTCAGGGTTTTCAGTTCATCCCAAAAGGCTTCGACATTGTCGCGGCGGATGGACCGCGCCGGCACGTCGAGCACCCCACCCTCGGGCAAAACCGACCGATCGTCACGTGCCAGAGCAGCGAGAATCCGCACCGACTCGTACCCGTAGCGATACGGGTTTTGCACCACCGTACCGTAGATGTGGCCGTCGATGATGCCTTGGAGAGTGGGCGCTTCCTCGTCAAAGGCGATGATTTGGATCTCGCCGGTCTTGCCAGCTTCCTTGATCGCTTCGAGGCACATCGGCGGATTGTAGGCAAATAGGCCGACGACGCCGTGGAGGTCTGGGTACTTGGCAATGGCGTCCTCGACTTGAGCCTTGGCTTTGGCGTAGTCGAACTGGTCGGTGCGGGTGTCGAGAATGGTGTATTGGTCGCCGACAATCGGGCCGCTGTTGGGGTCGTGGCGCGTCGGGTCAAAGGAGCGACCGAGCAATTCGTCAATGAGACCCTGGCGGCGCTGGCGAGCGTTGAGCTGTTCGAGGCGGCCAACGAAAATCATGATGTTGCCGCCATCGGGCAGGGCCTCTTTGACCAGTGCCCCGCAGGCGCGACCGGCCGAGTAGTTATCAATGCCAATAAAGCAAAGGCGATTGCTTTTCGGAGCGTCCGAGTCGTGGGTGAGCAGGTTGGTGTGAGCGGCGGCCTCGTTGAGCAAGTTGGTTTGATTGTCCGGGTCAATGGGGCTTATGGCCATGCCGTCAATGCCACGGGCCAGCAGGGCCTGGACGATGCGCTTCTGATCGGCGACTCCTTCGCCGGGCATTTGCACCTCAGCGTCGGCGGCGAATTCAGCGGCCGCAGCCTCAACTCCTTTGGCGGCAATAGTCCAAAAAGGGCCGACGCCATTGGTGACAAAGGCGACTTGGGGCTTGGCCGCCGGTTGTGGCGCGTCGCTACCGCCACAGGCGACAAAAATCAAGGCAAGGAGCAAAAGAGGCGTTTTCATAATGTATCTCGCTAGGAAAGAAAGTTTAGAAATGTGAGAGATTAAGAGCTCCTAACAAAACTGGATTCCCGCTTGCGCGGGAATGACACCGGATGGGAGGGACGCCCACGTTTTCAGGAATCGCCATGGAGTTTTGTTAGGGCCTCTAAAACTGATCACCGACCACTGACCACCGACCACTACCCCCGCGAATGCGGAATGCCTATGTTACGTCCGGCAAAAAGGAAGCGCAAGCACAACAACCCAAGGAGGGGCCATGCAAAAGCTCAGCGCAATCGTACTGGCGGTCGCCTTGGCCGCTACCGCAGGAGAGGCCAACGTGAGCAAAGACAGCTTTGGAACGACCGCAGCGGGACAGCCCGTCGATCGCTATACCCTCGCAAACGACCACGGCACCATAGCCCGCGTCATTACCTATGGTGGGATCATCACCGAACTCCTCGTGCGCGATCGCGCCGGAATGCTAGGTGACGTAGTGCTAGGCTTTGACCACTTGGAGCAGTACGAGAAGGAAAATCCGTACTTTGGCTGCATCACCGGGCGAGTCGCCAATCGCATCGCCGGTGGCAAATTCTCCCTAGATGGCCAAGAGTACACACTCGCAGTCAACAACGGCCCCAATCACCTGCACGGCGGGCTAGTGGGCTTCGACAAGGTAGTATGGGATGCCGAGGTCGTGGACGATACACGCGGCCCGGCGGTGCGCTTGCGTTACGTGAGCCAAGACGGCGAGGAAGGCTATCCAGGCGCCCTGCCGGTGAGCGTGACGTACACCTTGACCCACGACGACGAACTAGTCATCGCATACGAGGCGACCACGGATAAACCTACGCCAATCAATCTGACCAACCACTCCTATTTCAACTTGGCCGGCAGCGGCCCTGTGCTCGGGCATATCCTCACGCTCCACGCCCGCTACTACACCGAGCCGGACGCCAACCAAGTTCCCACTGGGCGCATTTTGCCGGTGGCTGGCACCCCCCTCGACTTTGTCAAACCAGCCGCCATTGGTGGGCGGATCGGGCAGATCGCGGATATCGGCGGTTACGACCACAATTACGTGCTGGACAATGGAAGCCGGGCTGAGCCGGGGCTGGCCGCCGAGGTGTACGAGCCGGAGAGCGGGCGGGTGATGGAGCTATACACCACCGAGCCGGGCGTGCAGTTTTACTCGGCCATCCACCTCAACGGAGTGCAGGGCAAGGGCGGAACAATCTACAATCAGTCCCACGGCCTTTGTTTAGAAACCCAGCACTATCCCGACTCGATCAACCAGCCGGGCTTTCCGTCGGTAGTGTTGCGTCCGGGGGAGACCTACCGGACGGTCACAATACACAAGTTTTCGACGCGGTAAGGAGCTTCGCTAACCCGTCCAAGGCTCGGGGTCGGCGAACAGGCAGCGGGCCACCGGGCGCAAGCGCTGAGCGGCTGCCGGGCTGAGGGCACTGGAAAAGACCATGTGCGGGTCGTCGCGGCGGCAGAAAAAACTGGTGAGACTGGGGCGGCTGCTAGCGCTGCGGTTGCAGGTGGTGCCGTGCCAGACGTGGCTGTTGAAGACGGCGACCGTGCCAGCCGCGCCGAGCAACAGCTTTTGACGCGGGTGATCTGCGGCGGGGTCCTCCAGCGCCTCTTTGGGATCTTCACCACTTCGATGCGTACCGGGAATCACTCGCGTGGCTCCGTTTTCCGACGTGAATTCCGTCAACATCCACAGCGAATTGCACACGGCGTAGCGGTCTGCATGGGGTGCGGGGCCGTTGTAATCGACGTGCAGGGCCTGCTGTTGGCCGTCGGGCGGATGGGGCCGACCGTGAACGCCGAAGGATTTGATACAGCCGTCCAAGACGTGGCAGATGGCGGCCAGAACGCGCGGATGGGTGAAGCAAATGTCGAGACCGGCAGTTTTGTTCTGCATGTAGCTACTTTCGGCCGGCCCATCTTTTTGCCCCGTGTCCTCGGCGGCGTACACTCCGTCCATTACACTACATATTGAGGCGATCTGCGTGGTCGAGAGGATATTGGGCAGGAGCACATAGCCTTCGCTATCCAAGTGCGCCTTCTCGGCCTGAGAGAGCGTATCGTCGCGCACCCCCAACTCGTATAAGGCATCTTGTAGCGTCATCCCCGATTTCTTGGTTTCGGGTAGGCGGTAATCTCTACCATATCGCAATGACCTTTTCGGCCCCTTCACTCTCCGGCCAAGCAATGTGAATACTCACCTCGCAATTGAGGCGTTCAAGGAACCGCATCAGCCGTTCGACACTGTAGTAAGAAAACTTACCGCTTTTAAGTCGGGAGATTTCTGATTGCTTAACTGCTAGAATCCTCGCGGCCTTTGTTTGAGTCAGCTTGCGGTGTTCGAGAATCCGAAAAATCTCCGCACCAAGTTGGGCTTTGAGCAACTCTTCTTTCGCTTCCTCATCACTAAAACCCAAATCCGAAAAAATGTTGCCACTGCTCTGTTCGATTTTAATATCCTCGTCCATAGTCTTCCTCCTGTTCAGCTAACTCTTTAGCTCGCCTCAAGCGTCTTTTGATTTGGTCAATCTCTTTCTTGGGGGTAGCTATGCCTCTTTTCGATTTCTTCTGAAACGATCGATGCACTTGATTTTCCTTTCACGTTGCCAGCTATCGAGAGCCTCGCCTGTCTCGTACCCGGGGCAACAGAGACGCACGGAATCCAACAAACCGATTGACGCGGTATAATAAACCATCAAGCGCACTCCAGAGAAGCTCAGAAGGGCCTAGACGCAGGTCGCTAGGGGTTTTGACACGGCTTTTTGATATTCCTGTTGTTCCTCAAGGCAATGTATCAAACCCACCGCTCCCAGCCCCGATGCTCGTGCGTGCAGCCGAAGTGCTGGGGATGGAAAATCTCGGCGAGAATTTCAGCCGACTCCACTATGCGCGGCCCTGGACGGTTGAAAAACTGATTGCCATCGGTGAGGAATACCTGTCCCTGCTGCACGGCTTCCAGCCGAGACCACAGCGGATGCTGGGTAAGCGCTGGCAACTCGCGTCGTGAGCGGGGTATATCAAAACCGCAGGGCATCAGGACGATAATCTCCGGCTGGGCTTCCACTAGCTCCTCCCACGACAGCCAAGGGGAATGCGTCCCTGCCGCCGCGAAGAGGCTTTGGCCACCGGCGATCTCCACCAATTCGGGAATCCAATTGCCCGCGGCCATCAGCGGCTCGAACCACTCGATGCAGGCAATGCGCGGACGAGGGTCGATATTGCGAGTGCGAGCGGCGATTTGGTCTAGCCGATCCCGCAATTGGGCCACCAAAGCGCGGCCCCTCTCCTCCACTTCTAACGCCACAGCCACCCGTTCAATGTCTCCCCAGACATCAGCCAAGGCATTGGGCTCCAGCGACAGAATGGCGGGCTGCGAGCACACCAATTGACAGGCGGCTTCTTCGACGTCTTTGAGACTGACGGCGCACACTTCGCACTGCGATTGCGTCACCAACCAATCCGGTGCCAACTCGTCGAGCAGCTCGGCGTCCACTCGGTACACCGAGCTAGCTTCCTGCAAGATGGCTTTGACCCGCTGGTCAACCTGATACGAGGTCCCGTCCGGGTCGAATTTGGGAGCCGTACAGGCAGGCAATTCGCCGACGCCGGGCGGATAGTCGCACTCGTGGGAACGGCCGACCAAGCGCTCGCCGCAACCGAGGGCGCAGATGATTTCAGTGCTGCTGGGCAGGAGGGAGATAATTCGAGTCATGGAACAACGCCATTTAGAAATGAAAAATCAGTGTAGTGCGATCTATTTCTATGAAGTCGTACCTATCAAATGATTCAACGATTTGTTCGATATTTTGGTGAAACAACAGTTCCAATTCGGTATTTCTGATATTGCCTGTTGATACCAACAGCAGTTTGTATGGCTGACGGTGAATCAAAAAGGAATCGACAAAGTCTTCATCTTTAGTGACTACTACTCGCCGCTCGCGCAGAGAGATTTCATTCACGGCGGAATCCGGCGTCCGGTTCTCCAAGGGCAAGTCCCTAGTATGCACTCCGTCATGTCCTGCTTCGTGTAACCAGTGAGCTAGACGACGAGGGAGTTGAGCATCGATCAAGAAATTCATCCTGTCAGTTTTCGCATCCGTTTGACGTGGCTCAAGCGGGCCGCAAAGTCCAATACAGCGAGGATATCCTGCGCCTCCAAATCGTCGTAATCGGCTAGGATGTCCTCGTGCGTCATCCCGGCACTCAATAGCTCTAGGATTGTCTCGACGGGATACCGCAGGCCGCGAATGCAAGGTTTCCCATGACAGAGTTCGGGATCGATGGTGATTCGGGTGCTCAGATCTGTCGAATCATTCAATTGCTGCGTCATGGCTATGTCTCCATTTTTAACTTTTTCGCTGACGATACGCTCGTGCATTCCAGCAATCCTTATCCTCTGCGAATGCAAGCTATAAGGTTCCTGAAAGATGCACGATCCTCCCCAGAAGCGTCAAGCGATTGCGTCCAGTTTCAAGCACTTGACCAACTCGTATAGGGTGGCGCAGGCGCGCTCGCCAGCCGCCGTGTAAAGCCGCCAAGTCGCGTCGTCGTTATCGTGGATGATCTCGACGCGCGTCGGCGCGTCTCCCGCCACGCGAAACCCCGCCCGTTCCAACGCCCGCGCCGTCCACAGGGCATGAAGCCCTTCGCCCACTAAGCCGACTGCACCTTCCGGCTCTTGCGCCAACTGAAAAGAACCAATAGCCGGGTCAAATTCCACGTCCGCAAACGTCCGCTGAAAAGCCCCGCTCAACACCAAGTCTTCCGGTGCCCCGGTTTGCAACGGCCCGTCCAGCGGCAGCAACCAGAGGCGGTCGGCACAGCGCAAGGCCAAGTCTAAATCGTGCGTGGAGAGCAAGACAGCGCGATTGCTATCGCCGGCCAAGCGGCGCAACAACTGCACGATCTCGACGCGACGCGGCAAATCCAAAAAGGCCGTAGGCTCGTCGAGGAGCAGCACTGCTGGTTCCTGCGCCAAGGCGCGGGCAATCATCACCTTTTGCCGTTCGCCATCGCTTAGTTCGCCGACGCTGCGTCCTGCCAAGTCCCTAGCCCCCACCGCGTCAATAGCCCAGCGCACCACCTCTTCGTCCTCATGAGAAAGACGGCCGTCCCACCCCGTGTACGGGTAGCGACCCAGCGCCACGAGTGCGTAGGCCAACAAGTTGCCCACATCTACGCGCTCGGTCAGAACTAAGCCCAACAGCCGCGCCCGTTCGCTCTCGGTCAGCCCATGTAGGTCGCGGCCTTCAAGGAGCACCTCGCCAGCCAGCGGCTTTTGCAGGCCAGCCAACGTGCGCATGAGCGTGGATTTGCCCGCACCATTGGGTCCCAACAAGCAGACCAGTTCCCCCTTGAGCAATTCCACGCCAATATCCGCGGCCACTTCAACAAGCGAGCGACGCTTGGGCGCGTAGCCAATGCACAGGTCGCACGTTTGTAGAATGGTCGCAGCCACGACATTCAAGCGGCAAAAGCCTGCCGCAGCGTGCGGCGGCGCAGGATGATCCAAGTGACCACGGGCGCGCCGATCAGGGCAGTCACCGCGTTGAGCGGCAGGGTGGCATCGCTGCCGGGCAAACGGGCCACCAAATCCGCACTTAGAGCCAAAATGCCACCCAAAAGTACGCTAGCCGGTAGCAGTACTCGGTGATCCGAAGTATTGAAAAGAGCGCGGCACAAATGCGGCACGGCCACGCCCAAA
Organism: Candidatus Latescibacterota bacterium; assembly: GCA_965233785.1. Lineage (GTDB taxonomy): Bacteria > Latescibacterota > UBA2968 > UBA8231 > UBA8231. The sequence continues at coordinate 5,301,735 of OZ247580.1, read as the reverse complement.
AACCCAATGGGACCGCAATAAGCAGTGACCGCGCCAGCCAACAGCGCGGCACTGGCAATAATCCACAATCGCGCCCGTCTCGCGCCCAAGCCCATGCTGCGCGCATACGTTTCGCCGAGCAGCAGGGCATTGAGCGGTTTGACCAGCAGGCCGGCCATCCCTAAACCAGCCAGCACCACCGGCGCTAAAAAGGTGAGTTGACCCCAAGCAACCGCGCCAAAGCTGCCAAAGGTCCACAGGACGTAAGTCTGCACCTGTTCGGGAATGCTGAAGTAGAGCAACACGCTGACCACGGCACTGGTCAGATAGCCGAACATGAGGCCGAGGATGAGCAAGGTCATGGTGTGCTGCACGCGCCGCCCCACGAAAAGCACCAAGCCCAGCACCAGCGCCGCGCCAGCCACGGCCGCGACGACCACGCCAGCCTGCCCCAAAAGCCCCAAACCAACCAGCAGCCCAGCCCCAGTGACGCCCGTGCCCAAAACGACCAATGCCACGCCCAGACTAGCCCCAGCGCTAATGCCGAGGATGAAGGGGTCGGCGAGGGGATTGCGGAACAAGGTCTGCATTTGCAATCCGCTGACGCTCAGAGCCGCACCGGCCAATAGCGCGGTGAGAGCGCGCGGCAAGCGGATCGCGTGGATAATGTGGCTCCAACTCGGCTTTTGGTCGGCTTCTCCCCACAGTATGGCGACTACCGCATCGAGGGGAATGGATACCGACCCCACGCCTAGGCTGAGCGCAAAAAAGCCGAGCAAGGCCGCAGCCATCCCGAGGAAGAGGCCCCAGCGCGGACCCAGCCGAGGCCATGCAGCAGTAGTGGAAGCAGATGCCACAGCGTCTCAGTCCAGTTTCTGATAGAACTTGAACGCGTGTTCCGGCAGGCGGTTGGGATGCAGGATTTTTATAAAATCGGCCAACACGACATGAGGTTCGACAAGGCCGCTTTCCCAGTAGTCGTTGCCGCCGTGCGCATTGAGCCGGGCGTTGGCATTGTAAACCCGACCGCTGTTAAACGCGGCGAACGCAGCATAGCGCTCGTCCGCAGCCTGCACCTCGGCCAGCGAATGCCATTCGTTGCGCATGGTCAGCCAAACGTCGGCCGCGTGAGCTTTTTCATATACCGCCTCAAAGTCCAAAGGCAGGCTTCCCTCGGAATCGTCGTCGGCCCATAGGTACGCCCCGCCGGCCGCAGCGACCAATTGCGCTGCGTAGCTCTTGCCGCCAGCGACGTGCCAAGTGTCGCGCCAGAGCGAGCCGCCGAACACCGTGGGGCGTTGGTCTGTCGGCACATCCTGCACCAAAGCCGCGTATTGCTGGTACTGGGCCACAATGTCCGCAAAGCGTTTTTCCGCTAAAGCCTCGGCGTTGAAAAAGGCCGCGGTGAACTTGAGCCATTCGGTGCGGCCCAACAGCGACGGCTCGGTGTACTCGGCGTTAATGGCCACGGCCACGCCAGCTTGCTGCAAGACCGGATGGGCATTGTACTGGGATTGGGCCGAGGCCACGGTCATTACCACGTCGGTCTCTAATTCCAGCACTAATTCGAGATTGACCCCAGCACCGTGGCCAATTTCGGCAATTTTGCCAGCCGCAAAGCGCTGGTTGACGCCGGGCGAATTCACCATCTCAATGTCGCTGACCGCAACTAGGTTTTCGAGAGCGTCCAACAATTCGAGATGCGGCAATTGCGTAGTCGATAAAGCCGCGAGACGACGAATGGGTACGGTGATGCGCTGAACGCCATTGTACCCTTCGGGTGCGGGCGTGCCGCACTGGACAAGTACATACTGGACGGCATCTTTAGCACCGGGCCACGGAGTGTGCACTGTGACCACTTTGTAGTTGTCGAAGTACTCAATCGCAAAGCTCTCGGCGTATTGCAGTTCGGTCTTATGGGGAAAATAGTCCACCGCCGGATCGTAGGTATCGACGCAGTCAGCCGCGTTTGTCGCGGACGTACCGAGCAGGGTTAGCCAACCCCAAAAACACACCTTGCGCATCAAACGCCTCCGCAAAATTAAGTTAGTGGTTAGTGGCCAGTGGCCAGTGGTTAGCCCCCGCACCGCGTCCCTAGGGGTTGGGGAACTAACCACTGACCACTGACTACTCATCAACCGCGCCCTCCCCCGGCTCCCACAACACATCCGCCGCGCCGCCGTCGTTAGCCGCCCGAGCCATAGCGAACAGCAAGTCGGAAAGTCGGTTGAGATACAGCAAAACCGGCTGGCCAACCGGCTCTTGTTCCGCGAGTTGCCAAGTGGCACGCTCGGCGCGCCGACACACCGTGCGCGCCAAGTGGAGCCACGCGGCGGAGAGCCGTCCCCCAGGCAAGATAAAGCTCCGCAAAGGAGCCAAGTCTCGCGTGAGGTCGTCAATTTGCTGCTCTAGAAAAAGAACCTGCTGCGACTGCACGCGCAGGCGCTCTTCTGCGCCATCCGCCTGCGGGACGCACAAATCCGCCCCCAAGTCGAAGAGATCGTTTTGCACCCGGGCGAGGACGTCGTCGTGCTCAGCGCCGCTGGCCCGAGCCAACCCAATCACCGAGTTCAGCTCATCTACGCACCCATAAGCGGCGATGCGGGCGCTCGTCTTGGGCACTTGCGACATATCGCCCAGCCGCGTCATACCGCCATCGCCCGTTTTGGTGTAGAGCTTAGTTAGCGTAACCATGCTTGTCGCCTTTCCCTATGTTTATCTGCCCTTGTCCTCTTAGGCCCAATCGCCATCGTCGTAGGGGCACCTTTCATTTAATCAACATCACCTTGCCCACCGCCCGTTGACTGCCAGCGCGCAACTGCACCAGATATGCGCCGTTGCCCACCGGCTCACCGGCAGCATTGCGACCATCCCAGTGGAGAACGTGCCGTCCGGCGGCCACCGTCCCGGAAGTCAGAGTGCGGATAGTGCGGCCCAAGACATCGTGGACGGTCAATTCGACCGGAGTGTTGGACTGCCAGACCGCAAAGGGAATCTGCACCGAGGCATTGAAGGGATTGGGATAGGCCGCCTCCAAGGCAAATTCCTGCGGCAAACTACTGTCGGCGGTTTCTTCCACGGCCGTGGGGACGGTCACATCGCCCAACACCACGATACCCTGCGGCGGCAGGCCGGTATCGATGGGACCGCGCAGAAACGCTCCTGTAGCCGCGTCGTAGAACTTGAGCCCAGCGCTAGCCGGGTCGGCAAAGCTGCCTCGGTCAGCGACAATCAAGCGGTCGCCATCTACAGCCAAGCTGGGGATAAAACCGCCACTGATGTTTTCTAAGGGTGCGCCCACACTACCGCTGGACAATTCAAAAGGCCGGACGCTGTTGGCAAAATTCTCGTCCGCGACCACGGCATAGCCCCGGTTTTGATCGACGATTACCATGGACGTAATATCGCCGCCCAAGTCCTCCTCGCTGACAGCCAATCCAAGGCTGCGGTTGGTGGCCGTATCGACGATTTCCACTCCACCGGCCCGGTCGCCAAAATTGACCACGACCCCCACGGCAATCCGCTCGCCGACGACGGCCATGCTATTGGGATTGGCGACGCTCAGGGCAATGCCCTGCACCCCCTCGGCGTCCGGGTCCACGTCAACCAAGGTGTCCGTCGCCAGATCAACGACAATTAGGTAGCTGACATCAGCCGGTCCCCAACCACCGTTGCGGTCGAGACGCTGACAGCTCAAGTAGAGCCGCTCGCCCACGCGGACGATCTGCGATACTTCGGGCAGGCCATCCGCGTCGGCGAAAACACTCAGATCAATCTCGCCCAATTCCGCGCCATCTTGGGGATTGACGATCAGCAGGGATGCCGCGTCATAGCGCGTCACATACGCTTTGTCAGGTGCGACAATTTCGATATCGTGCGGATTGGTACCATTACCCACCGAAAACTGAGTCAACGGCGTGCGCAAATCCATCGCGTCCAACACCAAGATATTGTCCTGGCCCAAGCGGTTGACGATATAGACGCGGCCGTCGTGGTAGTGCCCCACTGCGTCCGAGTGGATGCCCAACAGATTTACCTCGGCCTCGACAGCATTCGCGGCCAAAAAGGCCGTGCTGCCGGTAGAAAAGTCCGTGGTGATGACAAAGAGATCGCTCTGCGCCGACGACGAGTTCGCCAGCAGCAAGAGCGAAACGGCTAAAATGGAAATGCGGTACACGAAAATCCTCCTTAGTTAGTGGTTAGTAGGAGCGTCCCACGAGGGTTGCCCCTACTGGTACGCAGCATAGTGCATGGAAAGCCCATACGAGCGTCCCGGTAGCGGGTAGCCCCATAGATCGGCTACTTGATTGTCGGTTAGATTGCGCAACTCCCAAGACAAGGAAATGCCCTCGACCAATGGCACGGTGCCGCCGAGATTGTACAGGGCGCGAACGGGCACGGTGCGCAGATTGGCCCGGTCGAGAAAATGCCGACTCTCGCGGCTGAATTCGCCGTAGATTTCAGAGCGTCCTAGGTCGAGAGAAACGCGCGCATTGAGCCGATGACGCGGCGCATTGGGCAAGTCATTCCCCCGTTCAAAAGAGAACGGAGTGCGGTTTTCAGCGCGTTGGTATGCGTAATTGCCACGGAGCGCCAGCCTCGGCAGCAGCCGCGCTTCGATCCGCGTTTCCACGCCGCGCAGCAAGGCTCGGCCCATATTGTGGGGCCGCGACACCCGCTGTGAGTTTTGTATAAAGCGGATGAGGTCCTCGACGCGATTGCGATAGTACACGACCTCGGCCAAGGTCAGACCCACCCCATCGGCGGGACCGCGAAAAACCAAACCCAAATCCCAGTTGCGCCCTTCTTCACTGACGAGATTGGTATTGCCGATCACCGCACCCCGGTCGCCGAACAGTTCAAAGAAATTGGGCGCGCGCTGATAGCGACCGTTGTGGGCTTTGAGCGCCAAGCCAGCGCCTAAGTCCAAGGCCGCGCCCACGCGGTAGCCCCACAGGATTTCGCCGTTATCCCGGCTCGGCAACACCGCGCTAGGCGCGAAGTTCTTCCGATCAAAAAAGCGGTCGTCAAGCCCTTCTGCCTGAGTACCCGCATTGAGGGTCAAGCGCTGCCCCAACGGCACCTCCATATCGGTACCAATGGCCAACGACCGACGACGACTGTGCAAGAGCCGACTTTGGTCATGCAGTAAATCCTCGGGTGCAAAAGTCTCGTGCCGGGCTGCGACAAAAGCGGTCAGCAGGGACTCACCGGGCAACAGGGCATTCACTTCTCCGCGCAGCCCCAAACTCTGAGTAATGTTGCGGTCGTGCTGGCGGCCTACGCCCACTTCGCCATGCCGATCCTGGTACTCATCTTTTTCACGCGAGTGATGGGCTTTGAGCCGGTACCCGGCGCGGCCATCGCCCAGCGGCCCGAAGAGCGCCACTTCGGCGATATGACGCCACGTGTCGTAGCGAGTGTGCAGAGACTGGTTGTTGCCAATGCCGGGAATGCCTTTGTAGCTCAGGTCAAAGGTGTTGTGAATCTGCAAGCGGCTAGCGCCCAAGCTGCGCCCAATTTTGGCCAAGCCGCGCAAGCCGCGAAAATCGCTGTTGAGCCGTCGCGCCCAGCCGTCGTCTTGGGCGTTGTACTCCGTGCCGTTGTCGTCCCAAAAGCGGAAGTCGTTGCGGCTAGCTCGGTAGTTGACCAAGCCCAAGTACTCCCAGCCCTTATAAGGGCCGCTGAGCGAAGCACCCAGTTGGCGGGTATTGTACGAACCCGTGGCCGTATGCAAGCGCGTGCGGACTTTGCCACCAAGCGGCTGCGTGCGGATGTGGACCACGCCCCCGAGGCTGTTGCCACCAAAGCGCGCTGGCACCGCGCCTCGATATATATCGACACTTTCAACGCCGCCAATGGGCAAGCCGCCCAGATCCACGCCGCCACCAACAGCCGAGTTAAGCGGCACCCCATCGAGGAAAACTTGGACCTGTTCGGCGGTGGATCCGCGAATGGAAAGAGTGCTAAAACTGCCCAACCCGCCGTAGCGGCGAATGTTGACTCCAGTAGCGCGATCGAGGGTTTGGGCTAGGTCCGCGCCAGGAGCGTGCTTGTTGCCCAAGGCTATGGTCTCGACGAAAGAGGCAATGTGCTTGCCCTCGAGGTCGCGGTGGGCGCGGACCACCAACTCGTCCATCAGCATGGGCAGGGATTGCAGATGCAACTCGACTGAGGTGGGGGCTGCGCCGATCTGGATGTGGCCTTGCAAGGGCCGGTAGCCCAGCCGTTCCACGCGCAAATCCCAAGTGCCTGTTGACAGATTTTCGAGCCGGAAGGAGCCGGTCGTATCGCTGCGGACGGAACGGACGGCACCGGATGGGGCGCTCAGCGTCAATACGGCACCGGACACGGGACGTCCCGCATCCGGGTCGAGCAACCGGCCCTGTAGCGACCCGGCCAAAAGAGCCTCGGGATGCAGGGCCAGTAAAAGAAAAACAATAAAAAAGCCCGCCCTCGAATGAGTGCGGGTCTGGGTGCTTGTATTAGGCACCGGTGGACCAACCTTTCTACCGAAGGGTGTCGTTCACCTCGGTCGCAGGCAGGTCTCCTGACTTCCGGTTATGTGCCCTCCGACTCCTTCCCGATCCACGTGGGGATCAGTGGCTGATGTCGGGGACGCGACGGCTTGTGGGCCGTCAACCGGTCACAGTGGCGGGACCGCGGCAGATTTGCACTGCCTTCCCTATTCTTCCGCTGCCGTAGCCGTACGACAGCGGACACCTGCGCCGTTATTTGATGAGGCTATTAAAGGGGCTGCGTTGGATTCTGTCAAGAGTGCGCCGTTCCAAGAGCAGTTTAGCCAGCACTTATTTCTCTTGCAAAGTCTGTTTTCTGCGGAGTATTCTAGCCCGATACTTCTCGTCCAACTCCTGATAATGGCGGACGAGTTCCTCCGGATCGTTCCCAACTTCTTCGGATATCTTCCGGCGGATAGCCCGAACTCGATCTATCACATCTTTAGCGTGCTCAGACATCATCCTCATCTCCAAGGAGTTCCAAGGGTGTCACAAGACTGGGTACAAACATGCCTAGCAGGCCATTTATTACCCGGATATGGCTGAGTTGGATGACAGAGCACTGCTAATCCCTCAGTAGGATGTTCTGCTCCTTCAGGCTCTGGATTAGTTGGCTAAATTTAGGTACCAATCGGATCACGATACGTCGGTTAGGGGACTGTTCATCTTTTGTTCCGGTTAGAACAACCAGCTCCCGCTCGCCTAAGCCAACCGGGACGATATCGAAATTTTCCCAAGTGAAGTCGACCTGCTCCCAATAGTCCACTACAGTTTGAGATCGTTTCAGAGATAGACTGCGGTTGTATTCCCTCTCGCCGTAACTGTCGGTATGGCCCTCTACCACAATACTGAACAATTTACTGTCTTTTTTTTCAATAAACTGCTTTAATTTTTGACCTATTCGCCTGAGCCGATTTTGCCCTTCGACGGGAATATCATCCAGACCGGATTCATTAAAAGAGAACAAGATATCACTACGCATCACAATAGTACCCTCTTCCACGACGACGTCTTCCCCCCCCATAAATTCCTCTAACTCATCGAGATCTTTCTCTATCTTACCCACCAACTCTTCTAGCGTCCGCAGACGGCTCAGATCCACATAATTTTTGATCACCATCACAACAAGAAAAAAAGTGACGCAAATGAAAATCGCCGTGATTGCGTCTGTGAAAGAAGGCCAGAAATTGAGCCCACTATGACTACTGCGATTTCTTTTCATTCGGGGCTGCTTTTCCAAGCATTCAGCCGATGGGCCTGGCTATTCCTTGCTATTTTTCTTGAATAATCGACTAATCCAACCCCAATTTCTTCGCGGTCGTACGGTTATAACTTGCGGCGATTTCACCATGTCGTCTAACTGTTCTTCTATAGCCTGCGCCGTCGCCTGCATGTCTTCAAGCTGGGGGATCACCTGATCGATAGCTTTCAGTACTTGGAGATTTTCGTCCGTTTTTTTGAACCCTTGATTGATGGCTCCTACCATTTGATCTAGCTGGTTCTGCAACGCCCCTATCGCTTTGCCCAATCCTTGCAGATCTTGGCGGAGCCCTTCCAACCCATCTTGTACAGGTTGGTTAGCCCGTTCAAACGCTTCGCCTTGCTCCTTGCTCAATCCCTGCAGATCTTGGCGGAGCCCTTCCAACCCATCTTGTACAGGTTGGTTAGCCCGTTCAAACGCTTCACCTTGCCCCTTGAAGCCATTACTGACAGCACTGAGCAGGTTCTGGATGTTCGTGAAATGGGGACGATAATCTGTGTCATTCAATCCTCTTATCGTCTCTAGAGTCTCCGCTAGGCCGTTTCCTAGAATCTCCATTCGCTCTTCAAATAACTTGGATTGTTTGTCCATCCGCTCATCAAAGGCTTGAAACTGTCGGGCCATAAGTCGCTCGTTCTCCTTGAGCATCGTATCGACGCTGCCCTTGAGCGCATTCAGAGGCTCGCTTAGCCGCTCAAAGTTCTCGATGTGTCGAGAAAACTCCATAGCCGCTCTCATTATTTCTTTCGCCCCCGCATCCACCGTATTCTTGTGCTGCTCAAGAATCTCCGCGCTCTTCAGACTAGCCTCGCTACTTTCCTTGAGCTTCGTGCCGCCCTCTTCTACAAGTAAGACCATGCGGGCGTTGCTCTGGACAATTTCCTTGAGTTTTTTGTCTAAGTATTCGGAAAGCGCTGTGAAATACTTATCGTATAGGTCATTTACTGTTTGAGTAAAGACGCGACTCAAACGCAACTGAGGCGGGATCACCGCAAATCTAGGAGCGATCTTCGAGTTGAAGCACTCTTCCAGATTTGCCAACAATTTGTTCCTACTACGAAGCAGTAGGCTGTACGGAGCATTAAGGATTAGGGAGAAAGAAAGCCCTAAAAAACTGGTAATGAACGCCAGCGGCATCCCGCTTACGGACTGTCCTAATCCTGTTAGGATGGTATTAAATACATCCTCTATTTTTACCTCTTGACCCGACGTCGGTGAGATCTGCGCTCCTTGGATAATACCCGGGATAGGTATGACCACGATTATTAATCCAACGAATGTGCCCAGTAGGCCCAATAGAATGAGGCTGCTAGTAAGTGTGCGGAATGCTTCGTCGTGTCGGGCGAGTTCATGTTCGATAGAGCCGATAAGACCATCTACATCTGGAGCTTTATTTTGTCGATATAAGGCTTCAAAATGTTCGAGCCAACGGAAGGCCAAGGGATGCCGGGCACTCCTGATAATTTCGGGAGCTTGCTCTATCTTTTCATCTATATTGAAATCAGGATTGCTTCTCTCCCATCTTTCCATCGCACGCAATCCGTTGCGATATTGCCGCGTTTTTATGCACCCTCGGACAAATAGGACAAATGCACATAGGCCGACCAAGATAAAGAGAACGACAAAAATTTCCCGAACCTGATCGCTGTTTTGGGCTAAGAATTCTAAAAGGAGATTTAAATAAGGCATGGAGAGATTCTACCGTACAAGATTCTATTCATTTCGCTAGTAAGATTCCGGCTCTGACAAGTACGTCAGCCCCCCGGCGTAATCCAAGCGCGACTAGCTGAATCACTTGACCGCGGCCTACCTGAGCATCTTCTCGCTCATCTAAAATCTTGTGATATTCTTGCGAGTATTTGTCTCCCCGCTCCGGCCAAATCAACTCAAGACCGCGTTCTTGGGCAAATTTTTCCAATTTCGCCGGTTTTTGTTCTAGTGATTTTTCTTTTTCACCCAACCGTTTGATTAAATCGGTCAGTGCAGAATCCCACGGACTGCTACAACTGTCTATCTTAGCTTGGATCGTCGTCCATTGATCTTTGAGAGCCGATCCCTCCGATATAAAAGAGACAAAATCCAATTTATTCACTGCCTCTTTGATCTTTTTGATGTCCTCATCAATGGCCTCGGCATGCTGTATCGCCGGCATACTCTTTTCAGGTTCTAGTGGCAGTTCGTCGAGCATTTCTCGGAAACGGTCTCGGGTATTTGTAATCTTTGAGTATTTTTTGTTCCATTCTTCGGCAGTATCCCGTATTTCTTCTTGGAACGATTTTAGTCTCTTTTGCAGATCGGTCTTTAGCTTTTGTAGCTCTTGAAATTCGGCGTTGACAGGGATAGATTGGCGGAGCTTTTCGTAATCGTCGTAGGACGCCTGCATATCGTCGTGGAACTTTGCCATCTCGTCTCTGAAGTTATCCACATGGTTTAAGAACACGCTTATCTTCTTCACAAAGCTCTCCTCCACCCCATCGAAGCGCTTAGCTACATCGAGGATCTGCGCGAAGCCAAGGTCGCCAAGACCGCCTTTGTGTAGTTCCTCGCGGATCTGTCTTGTCTTGGCGACGATTCCCCGCAGAGCTTGGAGTTCTTGCTCCCAGTGGGCAACTTCGTTGACTAGAGCGTCAATCTTTTCTTGGAATTCTGCCATAGATATCTTATCCATTCTAATCTTTTGCTGGTCTTTATTTTTTAACGTCTCCCTTGTCAGGTGCATTGCTACAAAACATTCAACTATAGTTAAAGTCCTCGCATCTCAAGTATTCATCATAAATTTCTTCAAAATCACTTCCGTCCTTTTCCTGTCCTACCGCGAAGTTGTAATAGAGCCGACCGAGATTACTTTCGTCGGCTCGAAGCTCGAGCTTGTACTGCCAATACGCGGCCTGCTTAAAAGATCTGTTTTCTAGCGGCATGGGAATATCTGCTACTTTATGTGGATCTGCTTTCCGATTTTTGTAGTTCCAATCGAAGAATTCGTACAGTGGGATCCGAGAACGTCTATCCTTAGGGAAAACCTTGCTCGCATAGGGATGTACCTCTCCCTTATTTAGAGAAATCCAACGGTCGAAAATGGGCCTGAAGCCTCGCATTGGATTGTAGGAGCCTATCGGATAATTTAGCTTGTTTATTCCGAAGACTTGGAGCCTGAACGTTGGATCGCGTTGAGACATGCTGTAAATAGCCGCTCCCGAAGCCACGCTCGCCTTCAGGCCATTATTGGAGCCTGAAATAGCAGAGTCCGAAAAATTTTTAGCCTGTATCATCTCTTGAGCGACCTCTTTCACAATCGGCAATTTGGACGAATTGCCAGCCAATATCAAATAGTCCAGCCGGAATTCCGATATAATCTCTCGCTCGAAAAGCGCCTTCTGCATCATAGCTAGTTTTTTGAAACCCCGTTCCAATTCTCGGCTGAGCACAGAGCGAATGGCTTGGTAATCCATAGAGCTAAGTTCCTCCAGCAAGGCGTCGCCGTTTATGCTGCGCTTTAATCCCTCCGTGACTAGAAATACATCGCCCTCTTCCCGGCTGACCAACTCAATCCTCGGCCAATTCAGTTTCTCGTCACTGGCTAGCAGGTCCAGCAACCCCTTATCTCTTGTCTGGATCAGTTCCTCATAGCGGTCTTGGGAAAAACATTCATCGAATGAGTCATAGATCTTGCTGTTTGTCTTGATCTTCTCGGCTAAATCATAGAGATACAGAAAGTTCCTTTTCACACTGGGATCTTGGGTGCGTAGACCATCACGCAGATCTTTTGCAAAGGGATAGCGAGTGCGGTACTGTTCAGGAACGAGTTGCTCGTAGAAATATTTAGCCAAGTGAAACGTCAGCAGGTTCCCCCCCAGCCGATTGTCACCATCGGAACCGAGAATTTCCACTTGCGCTTCATCATCATCCATAGCGTAACGTACGATAGACATATCGGTCGTTCCACCACCACAGTCGAATACCCCAATGATCTGTTCATCCATATCACCTTCCAGATTATCCTCCTCGATAAGCTGTTTCCAAACATAATACACCGCAATAGCTTCAGGTTCACTAATAGCCAAGTGGAGCTTAATATCGCGATCCTGCAAGGCCTTTTCGGCGGCGTCCTGCAGAGCCTGTTTTTGGCGATTGAATACCGCCGGATAAGTCAGCACGCCCTCTTCAGGCAAATACCCGAATTCTCCAATGAAGTGCTCTACCATAAATCGGAGATAAATAGCTACTTGGTCCACCGGAGTCAGACTGATATGCCGCCTATTGATAGGGGGATGCCCATTGATCAAGATACCTTCCGACATCCCGGTAGAAATATAGATATTCTGATCGTCAGGTTGACTAAGAGCATATTTGAAATTCCAGCAGATACTGTTCATAGAATGAAGATCGTTCATCTGCTGAAATGGCTGACGCCCAAAGCGCATGATGGCTTCCTCGTTCTCGGTCGCCACCAAGTGATGCTCGTTAGGCTCCAGAGGTTTAGAAAGTTCCAAACGCTCCGTTTTCTCATTTGTTGCCAGAAGCTGAAAGACAGTCGGCACTTCGACACGAGGTTCATTGATCTCAAATTCTGCCAAGCGAAGCATTGTTTCTTCATCTTCAACAACAGTTTCTTCATCTTCAACAACATAGGCCAAGCAAGAGTTAGTCGTCCCAAAATCGATACCAATAGGACTATTTAACGGTGTGGGACGAATTACTTCGATAGGGAGCGAATACCTCTCTTCGAACACCGAATCTTCCGCTCCTATAGCCTCCCCCTTGACGATGATCTCGGGTTTAAAATGCTTTGATTCTGTTACCTTAGGGATATCGATAGTCTTTATTTGCAACTGGAGCTCCAGCACACTCTCCTCATCAGCTCCCACCGTTGAGCTCTGAGGGTTAAGGATGACCGGGGCTTTCTTTGTGTCAATGACCTGCAGCCAAGACGTATCGCTGGTCACGGCATTTATGCGTAGTGGTGCGCCTCGTAAGTGTGTAATGGTGGCACTCGCAGTCTTCTGTTTTCGGCTTCCGCTGATAAGTGCCGTGTCTCCGGTGAAACTCAGCGGATTGAACTCCACCTTGATCACCGGACGAAGAGTGTACTTTAGATTGAGGTGAAAATCGACATCACCTCTGTTCTGGATGGGAAAAACGAGCTGTACAGGATGCCCTCCTTCAGACAGAGGCTGATTTTGGGTGAGCCTTATCGAAAGGGCTTTGTCTGGACCTAAGCGGAAAGGGTAGCTTACCTCTTCCGCCGGAACTATACTCACCACCTGATCTCCCTTGACCAGACGGGGAGGCTTTTCCAAAACCACTTCACTTGTGGTGTGAAGGACCAGATCGTGCCTCTGGGCTTCCTGATTTACCGGCCACAACTGTACGCCGTCAGCGCCTTGGTCAAACTCCCGCCCCTGCTCGTCAGCCAGCCAGATTCGGGGAGCCTTTTGGACCCGGTAATGAAATGAAATCGGTGACACCGTAGAGTGCAGAGTCAACCTCCCCCGTTGACCGAGACGCTCGGTATGCAGCCGGCGTATTTCTATTTCTTCCTTTGGACCCAAGGAGACTGGCCAATTCGCTTCCGAAACCCATTCTCCCCATTCCACTCCATCGAGACGTTCCAGTTCCACAGGTATTTTCCCGGTGTTCTTGAACCGCATGATGACTGGAAAGTCTTCGAAAAGCGTCAACGACTCAACGGGCTTGGGAGACACCTCTAGACGGGCGAGTTCAATCCCACAACTGCTGCAAAAGATGCTTCCGATCCCATAAGGCCACTGACAAACAGGACAAGCACCTATCGCCTTATTGACCCGCTCTTGACTCGCTTCCCTAGGCATTGGCACCCACCATCACATATATGCCGTCTTTGCAGTGCGGATCGCGATAGTCTAGGCGTTCGGCAAAATTATCTTTGTTCTGCAAGTATTGCCCTATACGATCGCTCAATTCGCGGTCACTGATGTCCAAGCGCTCCCGCACATCATTGAAATTCTCGTCGAAAGCCTTGATGAGCAGGTTGTGGAATAAGCCGTCCGCCTCCACCCTCTCGCCGTGTATCACAACCTTGGTAGCGGGATATACATGATCCACTAGATGGCTTTGGAGGGCCAAGTACTGCTCAAAAGCGAGGCTATTGCCATTCACTTGCCAGCTATCCTGAATGTTTTGTACCTCTTGGCGCAGCCGAACTCGTATATTCTGGTCTCGGGATAAAGTCTGGCGTGCCTCCTCGAGATTAAGTCCGTAAGGGTCCTCGTGTCTTCGGCCTTGTGCGCGGTAGGTCCGGTAGAATCCCCGCCGGTCGTCATAAGTCACTACCCCGAGTAGGATACCCCCAATGAGCGGTTGTAGGGCATCCACTAGCATTTGCGCTTCGTGGTCGTTTTTAGGCGGTAGGATCTCCGGATATTTGATATAGTCCTTGGTCGTGTGCCGACGGTATACATATTGCGGCATTCTAAGGTTTTTTTCATATGCTTCGTGCAGTTGCCTCAAATTGTCGATAGCGAATAGGGGAAAAGCCATCCATTGGCTGACAAATATAACCGAATCGGGGGCGTGGTACGCCACTTGAGGGTCTCGCACGTTTTGTTCGATTGGCGTTTTCCATCTGTTTTCATCTGGAGGAAGTCCTATTGTTATCTGGATGTGAGGATCCATACCCAAGAAACGTGGTGTTGACTCAGACATCCGTGGTTCGGCTAGCCCTGATCTTTTCCGTATCTCATCTTCCTCATTATAGTTCTGGTTTTGCACCTCTTGAACGGCGTTTCTATCAGCATAGAACTCCTTAAATAGGACAAACGCGAACTCACTCAATGAATCCTCTACCTCTCCCCAAGCATGAGGGATATTGTCCCTATTCGCAGAGCGATCGAAGATAATGCGGGTACAATCGCGTATGGCATCGATCTCGTCCCCTTCGCGAGTAGCGTATTCAGCAAACAGCGACTGGGCTTCTTGCGAGCGGAAATAGGTCTCCAAAACACCTTGCAAAACTCCGTTGAAACCGACACCTTTCCGTCCTTTTTTATCGCGCAGATACGTCTCTATTTCCTCGCGGTAGTTAAGTTCGGGCATGAGATCGAGATTGCGTACACTGGGCATCCGGTTGCTATAAGAACGATAGAAGCCCCCGAAGCGGTTAGCCATCTCTTGAAGATGCTCTTGAAATTTCTCCACCATGGACAGCAAACCACTGAATTGCACATGGAGTTCGCCATCTGCACCCCGGACTTCGGTCCGTTGGCCGACAAAGCTGATCATGTTGTCAAGCAGGCCCTTTTCCTGCACCTGTCTCCCTGACTTGGGATCGAGCAGCCGACGGGCCGCCTCCTGCTCATAGCGATCGGTGACCCATTGCTTGAGTTGGTCCCTGACAGCCTCTACCTGCTGCACCAGATCACGGGTGATGAGCTGGGCATTCTGATCAAAGGACTTCCGTTTGCGTTCTTCGTAATGGTTGATAGCAATGCGTTTCGTTAAGAAGGCAAAGGGCATCTCCTGCCTAGCCGCTCGTAGGAGAGCCTCGTATTTATTGTACTCGTCGGAAAATTCGATTGGGAGCGGCGGAGCCTCTGGAGCTTCTATATGTCGGTTCTCCATGGCCTGCAATTCATTTTTGACTCGCTCCAGTACATCGACGGCGATCTTCAGCCACGCAACCATGAATCTGGGGCCAAACTTCAAGGGGTCGCACAGCAATTTCAGACATTCATCCTTTACTTGATTTTCGAGCTTGGGACGATCCTCTTCGATATTTTCTAAAATCTGCGTCACACCATCGCCCTTTTGAGTGCCTTGCTGGAACAGTCTTTCCCCTACTCGTTCCCGCACCCGGTGGACCAATTCACCCACCTGCTGCCGCGTTTGTTCCACTTGGCGGTCCAAAACCTTTTGGTCCTCTACCGCCGGTGCCGCGTACAGCTCGTCCCGCAATTCCTTGAAAGCCGGTTCTATCAACTCGTTGACGACCTCGTCAATCAAGGTGAAATCCTTTCCCGGCTTGACCAAGCAGCGTTGCAAAAAGAGTTCCTTAGTCAGGCCCATCTGCTCCATGCGGGGTTTGACATCGGCATCATCATAGCCCTGAGGGATTCTGTTGTCCTTGGCCATGATAAGTTCTACCAGATACTGAGCGCAGCGGTTGGCAGCCGCATTGGCTAGACGAGGCTGATTCAATTCAATCTGGGAGAGCCCAAAAGATGCATACCGGCGTGGAAAATACTGGACATAGTCTCCGCTGCGGAAGATGGCCATATTATGTAGGTACTGCTCCATATTGGAACGTACGCTGCGCTTTTGAGCGGCGAATCCGGTCTTGTCGAAATCCAGCAGCAGAAACTCAGCGATCATCTGGAATGTATCGGTGAATTCGTCAATGCGTTCTCCAGCCCTATTCTCCTTGTCGAGCATATAGACCGTAGAAAAAGGCGGTGCTTCCACCTGCCGTAGGGTTTCATCCCAATTAAATTCGTGGGTAGAGTACTCGCTTGTCTCCTCGTCTGTGGTGGCGATAAACCGGGGCTGCATGAAGTACTCGAGTTCCTTGAGCGCGGCAAAGCCGTTGGCATGGACGGCCTCTACCCCTGTGGGACCCACCTTATCGTCGAAAACCGTGGGCATGGCCAGAAAAGCCGTGCGCGTAGAAGTCGGGAACAAAACTCGACATAGAAATCCGACATCGATAAAGCAACCAGACCCCGTTCCACCACCGAGGGAAGACACAGTAATGATCTCCAAGGTGCTAGTATCTACCTCATAATCAGGGTAATGGCGGTTCATACGTGCAACGGCCTCTTGGGCTCTTACCTTTTCCCCTAACCTTTCGATGGCATTGCGAATTTTTGCATAATGGTGGAAGAAAGCCAACCGTCCGAAGGGACGGATCTGCCCTGCCCCTTGCGTGATGGAATCGTCGGACAGCGCGTCTAGTTCGCTGGGCAACCATTCCCATATATGCGGAAAGGCATTCTTGTTGCGCCGGTATCCAGCCAACTCCTCGGGCTGGACCCGCCCATCAATCTTCTGTGAAATGGCAAGGTCAATGAGCCTGTCCAACTCGTCAGGTGCCTCCCCGCTCAGGGACTCATTGCGGATGTCAGTATCGAACCATAGGTACTCCATGACGGGTAAACCCACTACTCTGTACTTCTCGTAGAACATCCGCCGTAGTCGCCGCAGTACTTCCTTTCCCGTACCGCCTAAACCAATCAAAAGCGTGGGACGGATATTGATCGTTTGGTTTTCTTTCCTTGCTTGAGTTAGAGTACCGACCGTAGGCATAGTGTTCTCCTTCAATTTTGCTCCAACTGATATTAGATGTGGCCTGAAAGTCTTCGGCTGCGCTCAAGTCGAAGTCTCCGGCGGTTGTCTCTCACTCTGAATTTTTAACGACCGATGGCCGGGAGACAAGTCTTACTATCCCCACGATGAAAATTAGGAACACCAGCCCAGCGATGAAGACTCGCCACTCAATTTGCGAACCTGACACCCAGCCCATTAAAAAATCAAAAAAGCCACTCAACACAAAGGAGGCGATCGCCGCAAAGCCCACCCACGATACGAGGGCGGATATGCCAAAAGCCGTGGCCGGGTGCTTGTCTCGGTTCTTGATGAGCCCGCTAAAGAGTATGTAGGCCGAAAAGAGATAGACGATTACAGAAAACACCAAAATCCAGACTATGCGCCCAACCTCTACATAGCGAAAGGTGCTCTTTGACCTAGTCTCCGGTGGAGGTACCCCTACCTGGACAGGTTCAAATTGGTCCGAGGGGATGCCCAGCAGTGGCTTAGCTTCATCAATTGAGACCGCAAAATTGAGATTCTGCCCCTCGTCGTGGCTAGAGCTTAGATTAAAACTCACTACGCCAATTACCTCCCCGTTCTGATCGAATAAGGGCCCGCCGCTATTACCCGGCGATACGGCAGCATCCGTCTGAATTAGCCTGAGGCCCTCCGGAGTAGTGCGAACCTCGGAGACAATCCCTTCGGTGACCGAGTACTCTAGCCCCAACGGGTTGCCTATTGCCACTACGGGATCGCCCGAACTTATATGCTCTCCCGATCCAAGCCTAGACTGCTGTAGGTGTTGATTGAGCGGATCGACGTTTATCACCGCCAGATCTTTGAGTTCGTCTTGGGCAACAACGCCCGTAATCGGCATCCAAGTCCCGTTGAACGGCTTGGCCCATCCTTCTTTGATGCCCTTGATTACATGGTGCGCTGTGAGAATTTGGCCACTTGATTTGACGATGATTCCGCTCCCCAGCCCCTCTCCCTCATTGGTAGAGACCTTGAGGAATACTACGCTTCCCTTCTCTTCCTTGGCAATCTGCTGAGTAAACGTGGAGCCGCTTTGTCCCGGCCCGCTGCTACACCCCATCCAGCCGATAACCAGTATGAATCCGAGAGCGATGTACCGTTTCATCTTGACTTCCTAGTGTTATTTGAGGCGTTCCAGTTCAAATTCATTGCCCTTGTGGTTGAAAACCCATTTTTCATCCCTTTCAAAAGCAACCCCTTCCTCATCGACCGGATCGTCCATCCGATTTCTTAGTTCGGCCCTTTCGTCGCCCTCTTCGGCCGGCAGTAAGCGGTATTTGCATTTGAACAGGCCGTCTCGCCGCAAATATCCCAAAACGATATCCTTTCCGCTTTGGTTTGTGTACTCCAATTCCTTTTGACTGCCGGGGCGCATCCAGTACTTGTACTCGACGTCTGCCAGCCGATAAACAAATCTCCTGAAATAAACCATTCCCCCGGTAGCTACCACAGCGATGGGTAGCAAGATCACCGTGACCCAAGCCCGCCACAGATAGAGAGGGGAACGGACTTGCAACCTGCCTCTTATAACTCCTCCCTTGGGCACCACTTCCAAGCCTTCTCGATCTCGGTGCAGGAAGTGTATCAGATCTTCTGGCGTATAGATACGCTCGACCTCTTGGGGGTTGTCGGTGAAGTACTTCTCCTGATAAGTCGGAGTCATGCGAAACGAACCAGGTGGTATCTCCAAGACGACCTTGGACATATATTGCACCGGAATCGGGTTTATACGCGCCATGCTAAGCTGGTCGAAGAAGCCGATCTCGTTGGGCAAGAACGGGCCTAGGCGGATCCGGCACGAATAGCGGTATTTGTTTTGGGTATTGTGTTCTAGCTTCTCTTCAAGGCGGGGTGGAGCAACTCGTCCTCTCCCGCTGGCTCGACTCCAGTAGCGCCGGTCTCCGGGCTGTATGGGAACGATCCTAGGCTGGTTCACCTTCAACCGGACCTGATTACCATGCTCATCCGTCGGCTCGATATTCAGGTAACTCAATTGCGACTCTAGGGTAAAGGAGAAATTGACCAACTCGGATTCGTCCATACCGATGTCGCTCGGCTGGCTCGAAGGTGTCCTAGGTTTGCGATGTAGAACAATGCGATGGTCTAGCGGTTTCATCAGCATCGGTTCCAAACCGCCGGTCCTGAGTTGGGAGATAAGTTTGCCGAATATAGCACGCTGATCTGCTTCTGTGAGATAGGCATAAAGGACCGCCCCACGCCGACCTTGATGGTAAGCCTTGTCGGGGTGATTGAACAACCTCCCGTCGAAGGGCAGATTCAGCGGCACGGCCCACAGTACTTGTACCACATCCTCGGCAAAACGTGCATAGAGCCCCCGAACATCCTCGTCATTGGTGGTCGCTTGGACATTATCGGTAAGAAAAAAAGTAATAGGTGCCCATCCAAGCCCTTCTTCAAAAGCCCTGAGCAAATTGGTATAGCTGCCCCATTGTGCGCCTTGGGTCTGGTACGACTCCGCCTCGTTCCACACGAGCGAATCGGGGTGTTGAGATACAAAAAATAAAGTGCCCACCTCCAGTTGCTGGTCTTGGCAGGCTTTTTCCAGCGAGGTCAGCAGTTTCTGTAGCTCACCTGTTTGCTGGAAGCCCTCCATTGAACCAGAGCCATCGATCAAGATGCTGACATCGGTCCCAGCGGCGGTACGAGGGCCGCTAAACCCCAAGCAACATAGCAGAGCAACGTACCAAAATCGCTGGTTTTCAAACGTCCAATAGGTCATAGCGATATAGATGGTACTCCGGATCACGGGTCAGCACGTATACGTACTTGCCGAAACCCGCTGGCGGCGCAACCGGCTCTTCGCCTAAAGGCCAGCCGCGCAAGGGTGTCCCTCCCCATTCATCAAGACGGGAAAGATGAAATGACGTATTAGCTCCCACTCCTTTTTGGAAGTTGGCGACTAAGCCGCCCAAGCCTTTGGTCTGATCGATGTGCCTCATGGAATATCCGGGACTACACTCCAGTTTGGACGTAACTTGCCGATTCAATGGATCGAACAACAGCATAAAATTAGACCCTATCGCCATATAGTAATAGTCGGACTCGACCCGCAATGCCTGTAGGGCCTGTACCTCTATCTCGGTTCGGCTCGGAATTTCTTTTAGCACCTGTTGGCCGACTAACTGTAGGGCACACAAGCCCCCTTCTTGAGTCAATAGCCATATTGACGGATCCTCGCCGCGCATCACGCCCGCCGAAGCGGCTAATGGGCCACCGCGGACATCCTCATCCTCATACGAGACTTTCTTGCCCTGTTCCAAATCTAAGAAAACAACCCTGTTTTCCTCTTCTATTAAGCCCAGATAGGTCTCGCTTCCCCGAATTGGGATCATTTCTTGGATAGGCAACGAATTTTCGTATAGCTCTTGCTTTTGCAATTCGGCGAAAATGCGGTTCTCGCTCTTCCAGTATAGATCGCAACTTGCTTTATCTACTTTATATGTATGGATAGTCAACGCTTCTTGGTCGAGTAGGAAAAGCCGATCCCGGCCAAAGGCAATGCTCTCGATGCGCTCACATTCCACGGCAACCTGCTTCCACCGAGCAGCTTGAAGCATATGGTCGTTCAATAATGCAGAGGTCGGAAATACTTGAAGCGTCCCCACCTCAGTAAGCGCGTAAATCCACCAGCGGTCAAAATCCACTTGACACAAGGAAACCCCATCGAGTTGAGGTAGGTCGCGTAGCTCGTTCTCTATGTAGGTACTCATTTCTCCGCTGGATTTATTCACCAATAAAGGCTGGCCGAATACGTTAAAGAGGTCATCGACTTGGTTCATAATGACCGGCAGATTCTCGACAGCACTGTCTTTACTCTCTCCGGAAGGTATGTCGGCCATGCAATCGACAGGTTTGCTCTCGACAGCAACGCCGCAAACGGCACAAAAATTAGCGAGCGCATGATGCTCGCGGCCATCCTTAGAACAAATCCAAGTGTTCTTATTCCAATCCCAGTCTTGCATCATTTTTCGCATCCTCACCCTATCTCAATCCCGCGTACCGCTTCCGATCTCGGTTATCGACTTGTCTCCGTAGGGCGGTCGGGGCACTCTAAAATAGAGGGCCACTTTGTAACGTCAATGACAAAATACCGCCCCGCTCTAGCCCCTAAATCCCAACTTCCCCCACATCCTCCACCCCAGCCCGCAACAACTCTCCCACGCTCCACGCCTGGGCGATGCAGCCGCGCGGCGCAAAAGGCGGCTCGGCGTCAAATATCTCCGAGACCGTGCCCAAGCCCGCCTCGTTCAGGTGCGCGACAAAGCCGTCGAGAAGGGCACGGCCGCGCTGGCGGCCCGCGCGGCCGTGGCAACGGCAGAGGGCGGTGATGTACGGGCCGATGAGCCAGCCCCACACCGTGCCTTGGTGATACGCACTATCGCGCTCCCAAGGTCCGCCCGCATATCGAGCGCAGTACTCCGGGTCGCTCGGCGAGAGGCTGCGCAGACCGCGCGGGGTCAGCAAGTGCTCGTCAATCACGGATAAGATCCGCCGCGCCCGCTCGCCCTCGACGAGCGGAAAGGGCAGCGAAAGCGCGAAAATTTGATTGGGGCGGATTGCCCAATCCGGCCCCTCGGGCGCGACCACGTCGCAGAGGTATCCCCGCTCTTCGCACCAGAACAGGCGGTCAAAAGACGCCTGCACCTCAGCGGCGCGCTGGCCATAATCGACGCGTTGACCAAACGTCTCGCCCAAGTGCTGCAAAATTTTGAGCGCATTGTACCAAAGCGCATTGACCTCCACCGGCTTGCCCATGCGCGGCGTGACCACCCAATCGCCAATCTTGGCGTCCATCCACGTCAGTTGCACCCCCGGCTCCCCAGCCGCGAGCAAGCCGTCGGCATCAACCCGGATCTGATGGCGCGTGCCGCGCTCGTGCCAAGCGGCTATGTCCTCTAACGTCGGCCACAGTTCGCTGGCAAACTCGTAGTCTTGGGTGTATTGCAAATACTTGTAGAGCGCGACAAAAAACCACAACGTCGCGTCCACGGCGTGATATTCCGGCTCCTCCCCCGCGTCGGGAAAGCGGTTGGGTATCATGCCCTCGCTGACGTGCTCGGCAAACGCCGCAAAGATGCCCCGCGCCTCGGCAAAGCGCCCGGAGACCAAGCAGAGACCGGGCAGGGCAATCATAGTATCGCGGCCCCAATCCGTGAACCAATGGTAGCCCGCGACAATGGTGTGCAGGCCATCGCCGCGCCGCACCAAAAACTGATCGGCCGCCCGCGCCAGCGACCGTAGCAAAGGGTCAGCGGCCCAAGGAGCGCGTACCTCCACCTGCTGGCGGTGGTCAATCTCGTCGGCAAGAAGTGCAAGGGGGTCGCGGCAGGAGGGAAGCTCGGTCGCCGCCAGTACGCCAACAGTCTCTCCAGGGACGAGTCGCAGACGCAGGCGACCGGGTGTGAACAGGTCTTCGCTGTGATCGAGGCCGCGCTCTTCCTCGCGCGGATATTGGAAGTTGTAGTACCAGTCCGGGTCGGCCTCCCAGCACGCGCCCGGGGCGAGGAGATGCGCGGTGGGCTGCTCCCGATAGGGCCGATAGACCAGCGCGTCCTCAGTCCAATCCGCTGTTGGAGCCACCTGATCGTTGGCCTGCATCAAGTGGTGATAATCCCGACCCGCGAAAAAGGGGCGCAACTCCAAACAAAGCGGCTCAGACGCTTCCACCAGTTCGTACGCGACGACCAAGGCGTGCTCGCCCGCGAGCAACGCCAACCGCTTGCGCAACACCCACCCATCCCCCGCGTACGTCCACGTCGGCACCGGTTCGGGCGCGAAGGCCTTTAGCCATTGGTCGCCCCGTGGATGAATAACTCCGGGGAAAATGCTGCAACTTAGCTCGACGCGTCTTGTAGGTAGGACCAAAGTCTCGTCGAGCCGCGAGAGCAACACCACCCGGCCGACCGGCGGACGAGTCGCCACAACCAGCAGGCCGTGGTAGCGCCGAGTGTGCGCACCACTAACCGTAGAGGACGCCCAGCCGCCCAAGCCATTGGTCTCCAGCCACTCGCGTGAGAAGTTGTCCTCGCGTACTAAGTCATCGGCAGTCACTACTTATTGGCAATAAGCGAGTCCACGACCGCTGGATCCGCTAGCGTTGAGGTGTCGCCGATGGAGTCGGTCTCGTCGGTGGCTATTTTGCGCAGGATGCGGCGCATGATCTTGCCCGAGCGCGTCTTGGGCAACCCCGGTGCCCAGTGGATGACGTCCGGGGTGGCAATCGGGCCGATTGCCGTGCGCACCTGTTGCCTGAGCTCGTTTTTGAGCGCGTCGGTGTACTCCTCACCGGCGTTGAGCGTCACGTACGCGTAAATGCCCTCGCCCTTGATGTCGTGCGGAAAACCAACGACCGCGGCCTCGGCTACCTTGGCGTGTAGCACCAACGCGCTCTCGACCTCGGCCGTGCCCATGCGGTGGCCGGAGACATTGATTACGTCATCGACGCGGCCGGTGATCCAGTAGTATCCATCCTCGTCGCGCCGACAGCCGTCGCCCGTAAAGTAGTAGCCCTTGTATTGCTGAAAATAAGTCTGCTCAAAGCGCTCGTGGTCGCCGTACACCGTGCGCATCTGTCCCGGCCAAGGAGCGCGCATGGCCAAGACGCCCGTGACGTCGTTGCCTTCTATCTCCGTGCCTTTCTCCGGGTCGAGCACGACCGGCTCAATGCCGAAGAAGGGGAAAGTAGCCGAGCCGGGTTTCGTTGGAGTCGCCCCAGGCAACGGAGAGATGAGGATGCCGCCGGTTTCGGTCTGCCACCACGTATCGACGATGGGGCAACGCTCCTTGCCAGCGTTTTTGTGATACCAGCGCCAAGCCTCGGGGTTGATCGGCTCGCCGACCGTGCCCAACAGGCGTAGGGAAGGCATATCGTAGCCAGCGGGCCACTCCTCGCCGGCCGCGGCAATCGCGCGGATGGCGGTTGGGGCCGTGTAGAACTGATTGACGTTCCACTTCTCAATGGTCTGCCAGTAGCGGTCCGGGTTGGGATAGGTGGGAATAGCTTCAAACATCACAGTGGTCGCGCCGTTGGCCATCGGACCATATACGATGTACGAGTGGCCGGTGACCCAGCCGATGTCGGCCGCGCAGAAGTAGATGTCGCCGTCTTGGTAGTCGAAGACGTACTTGTGGGTGGTCGCCGTATAGACCATGTACCCACCCACCGTATGCTGCACGCCCTTGGGCTGGCCGGTGGAGCCGGAGGTATAGAGGATGAAGAGCGGATCCTCGGCGTCCATGACCTCGCAAGCGCAGTCGGCATCTGCATCCGCCATCAGTTCGTGCCACCAAAAGTCGCGGTCGGCCTGCATATCCACGGCAAAATCCGCGCGATCGACTACGATGCAAGTCGCTACCTCGGCGTCCATCCGCGCATCCGCGTCGGCCATGGCCTGGTCAGCCACGGGCTTCATCAGGATCGGCTTGTCGCCGCGATGGGTGCCGTTGCAGGTAATGACAGTCGTGCAAGTGGAATCCACGATGCGGTCGGCGAGCGCGTCCGCGGAAAAGCCGCCAAACACAATCGAGTGGATCGCGCCAATGCGGGCACAGGCCAGCATGGCAATGGCCAGTTCGGGCACCATCGGCAGGTAGATGGAGACGCGGTCGCCCTTTTCGACGCCGCGCGCCTTGAGCACGTTGGCGAATTTGCCGACCTGTTCGTGCAGCTCTTTGTAGGTCAGCGTGGCGTCTTCCCCCGGCTCATTGCCCTCCCAGATGATGGCGACCTGATCGCCTTTTGTATCGAGGTGCCGGTCGAGGCAATTGTACGCAATGTTGGTCTGGCCGCCGGCAAACCACTCAATCGCAATCGGCCCGGCGTCCATGTCGTAGTTGTACGACCGCACAGTATCCCACTTCTTGAACCAGTGAAACTCCGCGGCCTTTGCGGCCCAAAACGCCTCTGGGTCGGCGATGGAGCGCGCGTACTCTTCCCGGTACTCGTCCATGCTTTTGACGTGAGCGCGGTCGCGTAAATCGGCATTAGGTGCATAGACTTCAGACATGCGAGCTAACTCCTCATTAGGGTGTAAATGGTCATCAATAGCGCAAACTACTTGCTACCAGCCACCGGCGGCAAGGGCCACTCGTCTCCGGCCATGAAGCCGCCATCGACGTAGATGCACTGCCCGGTGACGTAATCCGAGGCTTGCGCGGCGAGAAAGACGGCCGTGCCGACCAAGTCTTCGGGCGTCCCCAAGCGGTTGAGCACAACCCGCCCCTCGCCCCAAGCACGCATGGTGTCGTCGGCCCACAGCTTCTCGCTGAGCGAGGTGATTATAAAGCCCGGGCAGATGGCGTTGACCTGGATGTTGTGCGACCCGAATTCAATAGCTTGGCCCTTGGTGAGCTGGCCGACGGCTCCCTTGGTCGCAGTGTACACCGACACTTTGGCAAGGGCGTAGCCCGTAGTCAGCGAGCCGATGTTGATGATCTTGCCGCCCTGACCGCGCTCGATCATCTGGCGACCGACCTTCTGGCTGAGGAAGTACAGACCCTTGAGATTGACGGCCATGATCTGGTCGTAGTTTTCCTCTGAGACTTCGACGATGGGCTGGCGGATGTTCATGCCGGCATTATTGAACAGGATGTCTATGGGGCCGCATTGCTCCAAGGCCGCGTCTATACCCTCTAGGTCGGCCATGTCCAACTCGACCGCGCGAGCCTTGCCGCCGGCGGCCTCAATGGCGGCGACGGCTTCGTCGAGCTGGCTGCGGGTGCGAGCGGCGCAGATAACCGTGGCCCCGGCTTCAGCCATGCCTGCGGCCACGCCGCGACCAATGCCGCGACTAGCGCCGGTGACGAGAGCAACTTTTCCCTCTAGCGAAAATAGACTCACAATACACTCCTTCGTTGTTGGTGGTTGCGTTGGTTGATTAATGATAAGCGGGGTTGGCGTTCCAGCAAGGCTTTTCAAACGGGGACGGAAGCGATTAGATACTCCAATTTTTCGCCTCCTAACGGCGAGATCTCGCAAACGCGCCCAGCCGGCACCAGCGCGGTCCCACCCGTGTCCAAGGCGCACTCCCCCACGCACGCCCGACCGCGAACGACCGTCAGTGCCAAAAACGATCCCTCGGCCCGATGCTCGGCTTGGCCGCTGTCTAAGCCGCAGCCGCGCAGCACAAAGTGCTCGGATTCTACCAGCACTTGGCCCCGCAGCACGGGATGCGGCACCGGCCCAGGCAGGCATTGGGCAAAGTCGATGACCTCAAGGGCCTGCTCCCAGTGCAGCTCGCGCGGCCGACCATAGTCGTAGATGCGGAAAGTCAGGTCGCTCGTTTGCTGCACCTCGTACAGGACGACCCCCCGACACAGGGCGTGTACCGTGCCCGGCGGCACAAAGAGCACATCTCCTTGCGCGACCGGATAAAAGCGGACAACCTCGGCGACGCGGTTGGCTGCGTGGGCGGCGATAAACTCCGCGCGGCCCACGCCCTCGGCCAGCCCGCAAGCCACGCGACCGCCGTCTGATTGCAGCACGTACCAAGCCTCCATCTTGCCGCCATCGACCAACCCCTTGCGCTGAGCGTACTCGTCGTCGGGATGCACTTGGATCGACAAATCTTGCTGGGCGTCGAGCAGCTTAATAAGCAGGGGAAAGCGACCATCGTAGCGCGCCCACACCGCAGTACCGACCAAATCGGCGCGATGCGTTTCCACCAACTCGCGCAGCAAGCGACCATCCGCCGCCCGGCTCTCGCGGCCCTCGTACGCCGACAGCTCAAAGGATTCGCCAATGAGCGCATCGTCTGGCAGGGCCTTGCCATAGAGCGCAGCTAAGCGGCGACCGCCCCACACCATCTCCCGGTAATAGGGCGTCAGGGGAATGACATCCGGCAATTTATCCATCGGCTGCAACGCGTTCACAGTTTCGACCAAGTACCAACTCCCGCGAGGTCGTCAACAGCGCCTCCTTGCGCGGCAAATTAGCAGTCAGCGGCAATTGGGCCACGCCGATGAGCCGCCGCATAATCTCCATGCCGGCAAATTGCAGTGCCAAGCTATGGGAAAGCGAAGGGCTAGCGCCGTAGTGGTCAAACACCGAGTGCGCTAGTTCCAAGGGACGACCGGCGAGCAACAAGTGGCCGACGAGAATGCCCACATCGAATTCCGGCGGACCAAAGAAGCAAAACTCCGGGTCGATGATCCACACGCCCCCGCCAGCGCGCACCCAGCTTCCCGGATAGAAGTCTCCGTGCAACAGGCAGGAACCGTTTTCCAAGTAGAGCGCACCCAACTCGGCAATGGCGCTGCAATACACTGCGTCATCTTGCAAGGCCCGGGCAGCCCGGGCCAGTCCAGGCGTGATCGCGTCGAGGTCGAGGCCGTTGTCCGGGCGCAGCGGAAAGCAGTACAAATGCTCGTGGTTGAGCTGGCGCATAGCGCGGTTTTCCAAGCGCGCTCGGGTCGGCTCGTCAAACGTCGCTTGGTGCAAGGCCACCAACCACTGGCACAGGCCCGGCAAAGGCGCAAACGCGGCTCCGCCATCATTGTACAAATCGGTGCAATCCGCGGTCTCCCCCAAGTCGGCAAACGCGGCGACAAAATTCTCCTCGTCCCAACCCAAGAAGCCAGGCATGCGCTCGGCCACCAGCGGGCAACCGGCAACGGCTTGGTAAAAGGCGGCCTCCACCAACACCCGTTCCTTGGGCGCGGGAATGGCCGGGTACTTCTCGACCCAAGGACGCGCCTGCTTGAGTATGAAAGAACGCTCCTCGGTCTGCACGCGCAGGGTGAGGTTCATGTTCCCTTCGCCGGCGCGGCCTAGCCCACACACCGATTCTGCCGGCAAAAGCCATCCTCGGGCACGTGCGTACGCGGCCAGCTCTTCGGGCTGGTCGAGGTGCAACAACGTGTAATTCGCTCGGTTTTCCATTTTATATCGCGTTCATCTTTTTGTGGCTTGCATTAAAGTATAGGACGACTGGGACGAGACAATACTAGAGGCGGGCTGTGCATACTCTAATCGGCTTGATAGCACCCCTACCAGCTTGACATTAAGCGCGTAAACCCTATCAATTGAGGCAGTCTCGTCACGCAACGCGGGTCAATTCCACAACCAAGCTGCACTGGCGACCTCAGAATCTATGACACCTGCTGACCTTGATATTCTCATTCAGCAAGGCGAAGGCACCACGCTTGAGTTCAAAGAGAGCCTCTCATCGTCGTTCTCACGGGAGTTCGTGGCCATGGCCAACACAGTCGGGGGCAAGCTCCTGCCTGCTAGGCAAGGGCGCGGACAAAGTGCATATCCTCGACCGACGAGACTTTGACGGCGGCATTGTGGCCGATATTGAAGACGCCCTGAGCTTCATTGAGCGCAATACTCGCACGGCCTATCGCATCGAAAGTCTGCGCCGCGAGAACATCCCAGAATACCCGATGAAGGCACTGCGCGAGGCCATCACCAACGCGGTCATGCACCGCGATTGGTTTTTCGAGGGTGCCAACGTCTTTGTCGAGATCTACGCCAATCGCATTGAGGTGATAAGCCCCGGAACATTGCCAACGGGACTGAAGATGGCCGAGCTTGGCCGCGAGAGCATCCGCCGCAATCCATTAATCGCCGATCTGCTCCACCGCATCGAATTTATCGAGAAGGCGGGCACTGGCATTCGCCGCATTCGGGACGAAGCAAGGGAACAGGGCTGCCCAGAACCGGAGTTCAAGATCCGGGGAGCCTTTTTCGTCGTTGTTTTCCGGCCGGATCCCGAGGTGCGGGCATTGGAAGATCAAGTCACCGGGGAAGTTACCCCCCAAGTTACCGGGGAAGTGCGTCTGTTAGAGGTAATATCAGGCGAGATGAACAGAAAACAGATCCAAGAAGCCTTGGGCCTGAAGGATACGGAACACGTCCGCAAAACCTATCTGCTCCCCGCCCTACAAGCCGGCCTGATCGAAATGACGATTCCCGACAAACCGCGCAGCAGCAAGCAACGCTATCGCCTGACGACGGCGGGACGCGAATATTTGCACAAACTCAAGGGACAGGATAATGGCGAAGACTGAACCTCACTAATCGTCGTCGCCCACACTTCTTCAAGAGCAGCTTCTGAACAGTACTCAAGCGTCTCTCTCGTTAGCTAAACCGCCACCCCCGTCCCCTGCGCCAACTTCTCGCCCTCGATCAAGTATTCCTCCCGCACCTCGGGCGCAATCGTCCGCCAGACCAAGAAGCGCTTGCGCAGTACGTTGAGAAAACTGGTGTTGAGCCGCTGCCAGCTCACCACATCGCCGCTGATGCGCTGCAAGTGCATCTCAATGCGGTAAATGCCCGGAATGTCGTCGGTCGGCAAGGTGCGCAGGAACACTCGCTGGCTCACGCCCAAGTCGTAGGGCGCGAGCCACACCATCAGCTCCAACAGATAGACCGGCTGCGCGCCGCCCTGCTCCAAGTGGAAATCCACGCCCTCGGTCATAAAGTCGCCCACCGATCCCTCGCCATACGACGAGAAAACCCGGTGCAGGTACGCGCACGAGCCTAAAGCATCGCCCTTGCCCAGCGTAAAGGGAAAGTCGAAGCGCCAGTCGTCGCCGTCGGGCGGCGGGAACTCCCAGCGCCGCGTCACGTCGGGCACGGCCATGGCCGCGGCCTTGCGCGCCGGATACAAGGTCGAGAGCACCACCACCACCATCACCACCAAGGTTGAGAAGATCGCCGACAGCGACGAGTAATTGAGAAACATCCCGCCCAACAGCGCGTAGTGCGCCAGCAGCAAAGTCGTCGTCTGCCCTACCAAATAGCCCAGCACCGCGCCGACAATGGCAAACACGAGGGCCTCGGCGATAAAGAGTGAAGCAATGTGGCTCGGCGCTAGCCCCACCGACGAGTACACCCCGATCTCGCCGGAGCGCTCGTACACGGCCCCAAGCATGGTGTTGAGCACGATCAACGAGGCGATCAACAAGGGCACGAAGAGATTGCCGATCCCGGCCAAGGACGCCGATCCCATAGACGTGTACACCCGCACGCGGTCGTCCGCCCCGACAAAGAGCGGCACGGCCACCCGCGACACGAATTCCTCCACCTCGGCGAGCAAGGTCTCCCGATCGGCAAAACCGGCGATGGCAATGGAGCGCAGCGTACCGCCCAAATCTACTACCTGCTGGTAGGGCAAAAACGCCACGTTGTTGGCCATCAGATGGGTAAAGGTCTCAATCGCGGTCGTGTCCATCAGGCGCGGGTCCAAGTCGGCCATTTGCTCCATCTTCTTGGCCTCGGCGACCGTATCCACGGGCATCAGACTCTCGTTGTCCAAGTCGCGCATCCGGTCGATGGCTTCGCCGTCGATTAGGCCAATCACCCGATAGGACCGCCCCATCAGCCATATCTGGGCCGTGCCCACCTCCTCCGGGCCAATGCCCAAGATCGCCGCCATAGCCACCGGCAGGATGCACACATCGCGCTCGCCATCCGCAAACCAGCGGCTCGCCGGTCCCACCAACAGCCCTTCCAGCCCCATCAGCGCGCCCTCGCCCGGGGACACCCCGAGGATGGCCGAGGCAAAGCTCTTCTTCTGCGCCGACTTGTGTTCAATGTCGATATAGGCCCGCTCGCCAATGACCTTGGAGGTGATCCACGACCTCGGCAGCACCTGCGCTTGGTTGTCAAACGCACTTTCCGCATAGTCGAGCACCGATAGCTGCAAGCCCTTCCAGCCGCGATCGCGCAGCAGGGCACCTTCGTAACTAGGCACATTCGGGCGGGGAATCTGATAGAACTTGAGATAGCTCTGCACCGAGGTGAAGGCCTGGGCCGTAAAGGTCAACAGCGTCAGCGTAACGACCGTCAGTGCGGTGCGCAACTTGCGCTTGCGGAGGTTGGAAATCCCCAGCGACGCGGCTGCGGCCGTGGCGCTGAGGCGACCGATGTCCGCTTCGTGGACGCCAGCGGCGGCCCGCTTGCGCTGGCCAACAGCGCGCGTGAAACGGCCTAAGATCATCATCAGGGCCGTGCCGCCGATGGCGAAGATGACAAAGGCCAAAAAGATGATGTACGGCGACGAACTCAGCTTGAAGGCCGGGTGGATAAAGCGCATGATGAGGAAAATCGCCAAGAAGAAAAACGCC
Organism: Candidatus Latescibacterota bacterium; assembly: GCA_965233785.1. Classification (GTDB taxonomy): domain Bacteria; phylum Latescibacterota; class UBA2968; order UBA8231; family UBA8231. The sequence continues at coordinate 5,270,568 of OZ247580.1, read as the reverse complement.
GCGCCCGCCACCTGGCGGCGGATGTCGGCAAAGCCGAAGAACAGCCGCTCGCAGCAAAACGAAAACGGCAGCAGCAGCGCGAAGTAGAAAATCACCCCATAGACCGTGTCGTCCGCGGTCGATTTGATGTCTGGGTAGCCCCGCCCTTCGAGGCCCCATGCCTTGCGCGTGGCCCGCTTGAACTCGCTGTAACGCTGCGCTTGTAGGTGCTCTTCGGCTTCCAACAGGGCCAAGCGCGCCTCTTCGTGCAGGCGCATGAACTTGTCGTTGCGCACCCCGTAGCGCGCCAACTGCTTGATCCGCACATCGTCGAGGACCCACATGTCGCGCGCGGCCGCGTACCCAGGGCGCAACACCACGCCCTGATCCACGAGATAGCCGCGCCCGAGCGCCTGCTTCATCGTCGCCTCATCCACATCGGCTGGGCGCACCGGCTCGGCCACCCATGCGGCGGGCGCGCCGCTCAGCAGGTAGCGCACGCCGAAAAGGCTCGTGCTCATCAGGGCTTTGACTCGGGTGCCGGGCTGGGCGTACACCACTGAGGCGAGCGTTACCTTGCCCTCCTCATTGCTCTGCCTTTCGACAAAGTCGGCTCCCCACGACTGCGGCACGCCGTCGCGCTCGTCGAGCACGGTCACGTGGTCCAAGACCGACAGATAGCGCGAGTCAACGGTCTCGAACAAACTCAGCGCCCGGCACTTAAAGAGCACTTGCAGCATCTCATTTTCCCACCAGCCCCACGGATGCACAGTCGGGTACGTCTCGTCGCCCTCTTGGCCCATGTCCGGTGCCGAGATGATCTCGCCGTAGGGATCGAGTTCATACGCGCGGATCGCGTTGTCCAGCTTGTTGCGCATGATGTCGAAGCGGAAGCGACCCGCGTCGTCGGCCTCTTGCGCAATCAAGGTGCGGACCCCGCCGACCGAGTTCGGGCCGAGTTGCTGATAGGTCACCAGCGCTTGCGGCACTGGCTTCTTGGGCACGGCAAAATTGACGTCGCGGTCGAACCAATAGATCGCGCCCGCCAAGCTGTGGCCGTAGTCTTCCAGCTCCAATTTGGTCGGCTTGAGCAACTCGGCGTCGCGGCCAGCCCACGCCAACATGGCCGCGAGCGTCTGGATCTGCCGCGTGAGGTTTTGCACGTCCACTGCTTCCGGCAAGTCGAGCGGCGTGTCGATTCGCTCGCGCGCGTCGTTGGCCGTAGCGAGGGCGAGGGCCTTCTGACCGACAAAGGCCGCGGCCTCGCTGGCAAAGGCGAGCGGGATGGGCATGAAGTTTTTCCACGTGCGCTTGGGCGGGGCAATGCCCTCGTAGTGGCGCGTGGTGTCGCCAAAGGTCTCTTCGACCGCAAGACTCAGCCGCTTGGAATAGGGCGTCAACATGTATTTGACGTAGTTGTCGGTGCGCCACTTGGGATTGTAGAAGGTGCCCATGCCAAAGCTGGCCGTGCGGTCGGCGTGGCTCGACAGATCCAGCGATAGCATCAGGTCAAAGTCAATGCGCTCGGTCGCGCTCAGCCGGTCGCGGAAATAGTCGCTGCGGCGGCTGTGCCGGTAGAGGAAATCGTTGATCCCAGACAAGCCCTCAAAGTGCCCAGAGGTCGCCAAAAAGAGCACCGAGTAGTGCGGGCGATATTCTTTGAGCAGTTCCACTAGCTGGAGCAAGGCGACGATCCCGGCCGCATTTTCCGCTCCGGGGGCAAGGGCCGGCACGACCGAGATGGCGTCGTAATAGGCTTGGATGACAATGGTTTGGTCCTGCCACACCTGCGGCTTTTCGCGGCTCTTGGCTGGCAGCATCGCTGGCGACCCGGGTAAGTAGCCATACACGTTGTGTGCTTCCACGCCCTCCCAATCCATCCGCGCATTCAGGTGAACGGCGACCGGCCCGTCTTGCAGGCGCACCAACAGATCGAGTGCATCTTGTCGCTCAAGCCAAAATCGCGGGATGTCAACCGGCACCTTGAGGAACTTGTCCGCGGCCTGCTCGCGGTTGACGCCGCCGTTGTCGAAAAAGACGATGGCCTTGGCCCCCAGCGATGCGGCGTGGAGGTAGTTTTGGCCGCAGGCAAAGTCCAAGAGCACGACGCTGCCCTGCACGGGCTGACCGTCCAGCGCTTTGAGTTCCCCTTGACCTCCATAGATCAGAGGACCGCGCACGCCGTCCGGCCCCAACGAGGGCGTGCGCACCCCATTGGGCCACAAGCTGTAAAGCCGTTTACTGTCGCCGCCTTGCACTACCAGTTCGCCGCCGCGATCTATGGGCACGGCCACCTTAAATGCCTCGCTCTGCACGTCCTCCAGCCCCAACGCCTCAAACCGCTGGCGCACGTAGTAGCGGGCCTGCCGCTCCCCGGCATAACCCGGCACCCGCGAGCCGAAGGCAGCAAAGCGCACGATCTCAGCGGCAATGTCCGCCTCGTCAATGCCGGCAACCAAGGCGCGAAGCTCGGCGGCTTGCTCAGGAGCTACCATCCGCGCCTCTACGGGCGGGTTAGGTGCCCAGCCGAAGAAATCGTTTACCGCGCGACTGACTGCGCCCGGATCGCCGAAACCGACGACCGCAATCATGGTGGCGGCAAATAGCAAGAAGAACGCATTGAGTAATTTGGCCATGAAATTCGCTACCTATATATACTACTGCGATGACCAACCTTCACGACATAGACGATCAGGTCGTCATCTTCAATGGAGTAGATGATTCTATAGGATCCTTGGCGCACTCGATATCGACCCAATCCCGAAAGTTTTTCAACTCCTCGTGGCCGAGGAGTTTCCGCTAAAGCGCGAATCCGAGCGATGATACGTTGGCGTTGTTTCTTCTGAGGAATCGCTTCGATTTCCCGTACGGCGGAGGGCTTGATCAGAATTTTATAGCTTGCCACTGCGCTTGAGATCTGCGACTACATCCTCGAACGACAGATTGGGTTCGGCCTCCCTCTCGTCAAAGGCGCTCAAATCCTCGAAGTCCTCAGTTAGGGCTAGCTTAACCGCATCATTGACCAAGGCAGAGATTGACCTATCTGCTTCGGCAGCCTTCAACTGGAGAGCACGGTGAACCGCAGGATCAAAGTAGATGGTACTTCGTTTGTTCGCATTGTTCATGCAAAAACGATAACCTCATAGTATTAAAACATCAAGTATGACAAATTCATCAACCTATAGCGCCTATCAGAGGCCACAACCCGCCCCCATGCAACACTTACGAAACACCACTCACCCGTGAAAGTACGCGTGCCCCTCGCCCATAAACCAGAAAATATCCACCAAATACGACAACCCAATCCCCAAAAAATACCCCGCGATTAACCCCATGAAAAACGGCCGCGCTTGGCGGTACGCCGCAATGCCGCCATAGCGCATAATCGCGCTCTTGGCCACCCACGCCAGAAAAACCGAAAATGCAATGAGCCGCGTCATCCACAGTGGAGCTACCGCAATGCCCACCGGGTGCAGCGGCCACCAGTGCAAGCGATACTGAAGGAAAGCCAAAACCGAGTAAACCACCATCCCTATCCCAAAGTACGACAGCTTGTTCCAGTCGGTCGGCCAAGGGTCGTTGAAGTGGCGGATCACCCCGTTGTACGCCATGCCGCCGGCACCACCACCGGCGATAAAGTACCAGGAGCCAAAATTGCCCGCGCCGTACTTGTAGCACAGCGAGAGAACGAAATAGAGACAGGTCGTGAAGCCCACGACCGCGGCAATACCCAGCGCCAAGGCCATTGACCGGCGAATCCGGTACAGTTCGCCGAGCCGTGCGCCGTGCGCTGCCGCTGGCATAAAGAGCGATTGCACATCGCCGAACCACGTATAGGAAACCCCCAGCGCCACCAAATTGTGCCCGCCGATACTCGTGCCGGTTATCGCCAGCGCAAAAGCCTGAGCACCCACCGGCGGCGTCAAAAAATAGACCCCGGCCTGCACCACCAGCCGCGTGATGCCGTAGTAGGCGACCAACACGCCAAAGATAAAGAGCGCGGCAATGTGGAGATCCATCCCAGACCGCCACAGCCAGCCTAAGATATAGACCAACGCGGCCATGAATCCGCAAACCGCCGTGCGATAGGAAACCATTTCCTCTCGGTCGTCTAGAGTCCGCCGTCCCCCCAAGGCTTGCCGCACGACCGCCACTAGATGACCCCGCGCCATCCACAAGCTCAACAGCACCATCGCCGTAAATCCGCCCCACGCCTGCCAAGAAAGCGACTGCATCCCCCACACGAAAGCATCGGGGCGCGTCACGTCGTAGCCAATGCGGTTGGTAATTCCTTCTTGCACCACAGCCACTAAATAAAAGAACACGATGCTGAACGAGACGCTAGTGCTGACTAGGTACATAAAGCCGATCACCGGGAAGTAGAGCATCAGGCTGATGGTGGGAAACTCCCGGCTCAGTTGCAGATTGACGGCGTGGTTGAAGTTGATTTTGGGGAAGCCGATGTAGAACGAGCCAATGATGTTGAACAGGATCATTCCCAGTGGAATCGCCGCGCCGATCCAAAACCCCTTGGAACGCACAATCGCCCGCCCGTCGTCGTCGATCAACAACCTCGGCATTTCCATCAGAGGAAAGACCAGCCGCTCGTGCTCGACCCATTGGCGGCGAAAAATTACCACCAAGCAGAAACAAGCGAAGTACACGGCTAGGATCAGGCTCAACAACCAAAATAGCGGCCCAAGCCAAGCCTCGAACGGCAGGGCTTGGCCCTTGGGCAGCCCTTCGTAGAACCAGCGCATGGCGTCGCCGTCAGCGCGGGGGACGATCCAATCGGGCAGGTAGGGATGGATGTTGCCCGCCCAATCGTTTTCCGGGGTGGCTCCGTAGTACGGCGATGAAATAATCGCCAGTAAGGTGCCGACGATAAAGGTCGGAATCCCGGTCGCCGCCAAGCCCATGATCACAATGATCGCCAACTCGGCAGGCCGCAATGCCCATGTGGGCCGCATCCACCGCACCAGCGCATTGGCCAGCAGAATGAGCACAAAGCAAAAGCCGGCACTCGTCGGAAAATACGACCACGTAATCTCCGACGAGCGCACCATCCAAATCGAATAGGGTGCCCCCATGACAATGGCCATCACGACCACTATCCCCAGCACGGCCGAGCGAAAGGTCACGTTATACCGCCTCTGCACAGTCGGTAATTTACATTATCCATTTTTTTGTATATTTAATGTTTCACATCAACGCACTGACTATGTCCACGAACTGCCTCATACTCCTTATCCTCGCACTGCTGCTAGCGGCCTGCTCCAAAAGCATCGGCCCGGATAGCGGCCCGCAATCCCACTGCACGGACGCACCCGGCACTATCTGCACTTGGGCCGGCACAGGCGAAGCTGGTTTCAACGGCGAAGACCAGCCGCTGCTGGCCGCCACCCTCTACTGGCCCGTCGATCTCACCTTCACCCCCTCAGGTCAAACCTACCTCCTCGACTGGAATAACCACCGCGTGCGTCGCGTGACCCGGGAGGGCACGCTCATCACCGTCATTGGCACGGACTTCGTCGGCGACGGCCCCTACGACGAATCCGACCAAGTGCCTCCCGGCGCACCCGGCACCGAAGTCCACCTCAACCACCCGACCCATATCCTACCGCTGGCCGACGGCACCCTGCTGCTAACGGCTTGGCACAATCACAAGCTGCGCCTCTACGACCCGCAGACCGGGCTTGTCCAAGTCATTTGCGGCGCAGGTCCGGGGTTTGCCGGCGACGGCGGTCCGGCCCGCGACGCGCTCCTGAGCCAGCCGCCGCAGACGGTCTTGGGTCCCGACGGCGGGCTGTACATCCTCGACCAGCGCAACCAACGGGTGCGCAAAATAGACCCCGACGGCATCATCACCACCGTCGTAGGCACCGGCGTGGCCGGGTTTGCTGGCGATGGCGGCAGCCCGCGCGAAGCCCAGCTCCAAATGCCAGCCGGAGCCAACCCGCCGCCAGCGGGCAGCTTAATGTTTGGTCCGCAGGGCCGGCTTTACATCGCCGACGCCCTCAACCACCGCATCCGCCGCGTTGACTTCGACCGCGACCTAATCGAAACAGTGGCTGGCACCGGCGCGACCGATGGTGGCGGCGATGGCGGTCCGGCCCTCAGCGCAGCCCTCAACAACCCGCGCGACTTGGCCTTTGGTCCCGATGGCCGGCTCTACATTGCCGACGAATTCAACCACCGCATCCGCGCCCTCGACCTAGCGACCGGCATCATTGAAACCGTTGCTGGCAGCGGCGAAGAGGGGTTTTCCGGCGATGGCGGACCGGCCCTCAGCGCGGCCCTCAATCGACCTGCCGGACTCGACTTTGACCCGCAGGGTCGGCTCTACATCGCCGATACGTACAACCACCGCATCCGCCGCGTCATCTTGCCATGATCTACCTAGCGCTCTTACTCATCCTGTCCGCTTGCGGAGAAACACCTACCGGCCCCAGCGGCCCCTACGGACGCATCGAAACTTTTGCTGGCACCGGCGACGCCGGTAAAGGCCCGGAAGAAGCTCCGCTGCTACAAGCGCTCTTCTACCTGCCGCAAGACCTGACCTACGGCCCCGATGGGCGGCTCTACATCCTCGACTGGAACAACCACCGAGTCCGCGTCGCCACCAAGGCCAGCGTCGCCACCTTGACGCGACAGCAGCACCCGCGATACCGCGTCACCGCCAAGGACAGCGTCCGCACCCTAATCGGCACCGGCGAACTCGGCGACGCACCGGCCGGCCGAGCGCGCGAGATCGGCCTCAACCATCCGACCCACATCTCCTTCGATCCGCTCGGACGCCTGATACTCACGGCTTGGCACAACTCGATGATCCTGCGCTACGACTTTGCCACCGACTATATCGAGCCGATCTGCGGCACCGGCGAGCGCACCTACAGCGGCGACGGCGGCCCCGCGGCCCTAGCGACGATCAACCTGCCAAGCGCTACCGCCTTTGATCCATTCGGACGCATGTACATCTCCGACCAAGAAAACCAGCGCATCCGCATGGTCGATACAGATGGCACGATCCACACGGTCGTCGGCACCGGCGAGCCGGGCTTTTCCGGCGACGGAGGGCCTGCGGACCAAGCCCAAATCTGGGCACCCGTAAGCCAAGCCGCCCCGCCCACGAGTCGCATTGCCACCGACGAATTCGGCAACCTCTACCTTGCCGACACGTACAACAACCGCATTCGCAAGGTGGACGCGGCCACTGGCATCATTACTACCATCGCCGGCAACGCAGCGCGGAACATCGGCTCCATCGCGGACTACACCTCCCCGCCCAAGCCCGGAGACAGCGAAAACGGAGCCGACGCGCTCGACGTTTCTCTGTACTGGCCCTGCGATGTAGCCATTGACTCCGAGGGCCGGGTCTTTGTCGCCGACACCTTCAACCACTGCGTGCGCCGCATTGACCTCGATGGCACCATGTACACCGTAGCTGGCCAATGCGGCCAATCTGGCCACAGCGGCGACGGCGGCCATCCGCAATCCGCTCTGCTGAATCGCCCGTATGGGATTGAATTGGACCCAGATGACAACCTCTACATCGCCGATACCCGCAACCACCGCATTCGCCTAGTGCTGAAGTGAAGGGCTGCTAATCGTCCAGATTCCCTTGGACGATCACCGCCCCAGCAAATCCCTCTTCTACCATCCGCTCGGCAAAGGCCCGCACCTCGGATTGGGGCAGCAGCGCGTTGTTGCTGACGATCAAATCCGCCCCCACGTGGCGGACGCCGCGCAGCCCGTCCAAGCTTTGCAGCGCACCGTTGCCGCTGACTTCCAAAAAGTCCCGCACGCTAACCAAGTGGTGCAGGCCCGCTAGGCTTTGCAACGAATCGTTGTACCAGATGTCCACGCTGCCTTCGATCTCCACGAGGTGCGGCATGTCCGTCAAAGACGCAAGCGATTCATTGCGAACCAGCGCCAAGCCTCCGTTGACAGAAGCCAAGTTCTCCAGCCCCTTGAGCGAGCGCAGGGCCTTGTTTTCAAAGATCAACAGGCCCTCCACCACGTGGGCAGCTTTGCCAGCTACAGGCGTGGGTAAGGGCGGTGATGCATCCGCCGGACCTAGCCCCGCCCCGACGCTTTCAAGCCCTTCGAGGCCCGCTAGGCTTTCCAAGCGGTCATTAAACCAAATCTCGACGCTGCCCTCGACGCGCCTCAGCCCTTCCAAACCCGTCAGCGAAACCAAGCTGCTGCCAGCAATCTGCAAGTCGCCGTCGATGATGTACGCAGCGCCCCCTTTTTCCCGCAGAGCCGCGATATCGGCTGGCGACGCAATGACAACGCCTTCTTCCAAGACGACCGGAGCTATCGGATCTTTGCCACAGCCCGCCAGCGCGACGAACAACCACAAGATCGCCCGCTCAAAAATCCCGCGCACACCGGATCCCAATGTCTATATCCGTCAACTGCGGATGATATGCTTCCCGATTCGCCGCGGGCAGGGATTCCTTCTCAAACCACCACGACCCACCCCGCAACACTCCGAACTCCCCGCGCAACGGCCCCGGCGGATTGTCCCGTGGGCTTTCGGCATAGTACGTGTCCCCGTACCAATCGGACACCCACTCCCACACGTTGCCCGCCATGTCGTGTGCCCCGTACGGCGACACCCCAGTGGGACGGCTGCCCACCGGCTCGGTCGCTCCGGCGATAAAGCGAAAGTTGGCTTCGTCTCCTTCCAACTCGTATCCCCAAGGATATATGCGCCCATCGGTTCCGCGCGCGGCCTTCTCCCACTCGGCCTCGGTCGGCAACCGCAAACCAGCCCACGCGCAATAGTCGAACGCGCTTTGGCGGTTCACGCAGTTGATGGGATGGGTGTCTTCTATGTCTTTGTCCCAATTGCAGTTAGGGGCATAGGCCGGCTCTTCGCAGGCGTCGTCCTCCACGCAGCGCCGGTACAGCCCTATGGTGACTTCGAATTGGTCGATGTAGTAATTAGAAAGAAAAACTTGGTGCGGCGGCCGCTCGTCTGGGTCGCCCGCGTCCCAACCCATGACGAAGAGACCTTCGGGCACGAGCACCATGGCGTGATCGGCTTTGTTGACCTCGGTAACTGGCGTAGCATCCTCGGAGGGTGGAGCCTCGCCGGACGGAGTGGGCGCAACCACGCGATCCTCGCTCACTTGCCCCGGGGTCTTTTGGCCGCAACCAAGTGCCAACAGGGCCATGCACACCAGTGCGCGACTCACCCGGCGAATCCTCAGAACACGACCTGCGACACGGCCTTGGAGATCAGCGCGATGGCAATGGACGTCATGCCGATCAGGCCCACGCCGCACGAGTACCCGGCCAGCACGATGGGCGCGTACGCGTACCAGCGCTCGGGGCCAAAGCGCTTTTGCAAGTAGAAGCGGCCCAGCAAGGCACCGACGAAGTTGAGGATGGCAAAGTGCGGCCAGCCACCGAGGCCGGCGACAAAACCATAGAAGATCCCCAGCGGTGCGCTCAGCGCACTCAGCAGTGCGTACAATGCACCGCTAAAAACCAGCCCAATCCCGATGTAATCCCAGCGAATAATTTGCGTCACCAAGCTCTGGCCCGCGCCCGGCAGCGTTGACTTGGCCCAGAATGCCTGCATGGTGGCATGGAAGGGCCACATCTTTTGCACGAATGGGTACGCCGAGGAGGGAATCGGCCCTAACTTCCATATCAGCGACCAGAACAGAAAACTACACACGAACATGACCGCCAAGGTCAGGGCCGTCATTTTGACGATGCTGCCAAAGCGGGTGCGCGTCAGCTCTAGCTGCTTGAACACTTGCGCTTCGTAGCCCCACTGGAAGATCGGCACCGGCGCGAACCAAATCCCGGCCCCTTGGTAGCCGGACAAATAGAAGCTGGCCTCGCGCAGATAGGGAAAAGTCACCCCCTGCGGCGACCCGGTCAGGCCGATCATTCGCGTGCCGATGTACGAGTAGATTGGCGTCCACACAAAGCCGAAGAGCGCGGTGATCCACCAGGGAAAATCGGGCACCAAATAGTACACCATCAGCACGAAGCCCAGCGTGCTCACCGCCCAGATCCCCAAGGCCATGACAATGCGGATGTCGCCGCGCTCGAGGCTAGATCCCCGGCCAGCTTCCCGATCTGGGGCGCGCTCCTTGCTGACGGCGAGCAAAACCTTGCCCGCTGTATAAAAACCCACCACCGCAACCACGATGGCCCCACCCAGCGAAAAGCTCAGCCAGAAGTCAAAGGTATTGGCAATCTGCGTGGGAATCGACGACATGCCCGGCTCCCAGGTGTGCAGGATGCCGTAGGCATAGAGGATCGGGTTGGCGACCAAGTTGACCAAAATCGACGAGGCAAACACCCCTACTACGACCCAAAACGGCAGCACGAGGCCGAACAGCACGTGGATCAAATCCGTGGCCAAGCCGATGACCGCAGCGGGCAAAACCGCTTTTAACGGCACGGTAAAGTCGATGAAGGGAATCGGCAAAATCGACACGGTCTCGGTCAAAAAGACCGACGACAGCGTTGGCACCACCACGTAGAATACGCCCCACACCGCCCCGATAAAGGCCCCGGTGCTGAACACGTGCCAGCGCCAGCCCTCCTGCTTGGCCGAGGTTTCAGCGAGGGCGGTCGCACCACCGGCCTGCACGTATGCCATGGGAAAGGGCAAACGCTCAATGTCGTGGGTGATGCGGAAAAGCACGTAACCCAGCGACAGGGCGTTGACCCGCTGCAAGGCAACGGCGCAGAGGAGAATGACGATGGGCTTAAGCCACGCGCCATCTAGGAAGCTGCGCTCTAGGAGTGCCTCCGAACCACGCGGGGGCACGACCCAAGTTGGAATGTGTTCGGCCAGTCCGTCGGCTTGGGGCGATTGGATCAGATATTGATCCCAGATCAACACGCCGAATGGGCCGCCGAAGAGATCGGCCCCAGTGCCCAGCTTGCCACCCATCATCACCAAGCCGCCGGCCACCCAGTAGAGGATAATGATCTCCTGAGTCCGCAAGTACACGAAGGTGCGCTTGGCCATTTCGATGAAGAGAATGAGCGTCACCCATTCGGCACCCCCGGCCATGCTCATCCCAGTCACCAGCCCGAGGTAAATCGCGCCCGGCAGCATCACGAAACCGACGAAGAGCGCCGCCCACAGGGTCTTTGCATTGAAGCCCGGTTCGAAGGGGGCATCGGCGGGCATAACCGCGAAGCGCTCTTGGGCGTTGGCCTGTGACAAAATTACTCCCCTCGTTTGCTCAGGGACTCTCAACCAACTCGTCGAGATACCGCAAGTGCTCTTCGTACACGTCAATCTGCGCGGCGTATTTTTGGCGCAAATCGCGCAGATAGCTGTTGAAGAACTCCCGCTCCATGCGCTCTCGCACATCCCGCTCCACCGAATTCCGCACCCGCTCTAGCGCTAGGCCGTGATAAACCTCTGGGTATCGTTCGATGACCCGGAAAATCGAATAGCCCCCCCTCGTCTGGATCGGCCCTTGGAGCTGGTTCAGTTCGGCGTTCATCACCGCGTTCATCCAAGCCTCCCCTAAAAAAGGAGCCTGTGATTCGGAGACGTACAGGAGACCATCTTCGGCGTTGCGGCGCTGGCTGTGGGCGCGGGCCAACTCCGACCACTCGGCACCCTCCTCAATCTGCGCGGCAATCTCGCGCGCCTCGCTCGGAGTTTCGAGCAAAATTTCCTCTAATTGCGCGTGGGGAGGGCTGCGAAAGCGATGCTTGTGCTCCTCGTAGAAGGCCCGTAGGTCATCTTCCGTCGGCGCGGGAGCCTCGGCCAAGCTCTGCTCACGCAGCTTCATTAGCATCAGGTTGCCCAACGCCAACTCATGCGAGCGCACGAAAGCCTCGGTTTTGTCGAAGCCCTTGCGCCGGGCGTCATGGGCCATTATGCGGGTGGGAAAGTGGCTTTCAGATAGTTTCTCGTTGACGGATTCGGCCGTGGCTTCCGGCCACAGTTGGCCCGATGGCCGCACGGCCTCTAAGACCTCTGCCACATCCATCTGCAAGCCCTCGAAAGCATAGACTGGGTGCTGGCGTTGGGCCTCGTCCAAATCCGCATAGCGGACCGCGCCCCGTAAGACGCCGACCACTAGATCCATGCCCTCAGCGTCAAAAACCGTGTCCAAATCCCACTTGAGGTGCCGCAGATACGATTCGCGCAGTTGCTTTTGCTGCTCGTCGCCGAGTGCCTCGCGGATGCCTTCTTCGACCTCGACCAATGCGGCGCGGCGACGCTCCGCCACTTTGGCGATGACGAATCCTCCGTGCAAGGGGAGCGGCTCGGTCACGCCGCCCACGGGCAGGGCGAACATCGCTTGCGCCAAGTCGGGGGGGCTATCGAAGGGCGAATAGGCCAACCGCCGGATTTCACCGGTATGCACGCCGTAATAGGGATCGGCGGCGAACTGACGGCCTACTTCCGCAAAATCCTCGCCCTGCGCCAAAAGCGCTTGCACCTGACGCGCCTGTTCCCGGTTGGGCACAAAAATCTCCATGGTAACGACCTTTTCTCCCCACCCCGGCCGCACGTAGGCTTTTTCGACGTCGTCCTCAGTAACTGAGACCTTAGCCGCAACGTTGCGCCGCAACATTGCGTCGGCGAGGGCCTTGGTTTCGCGCTTGGCGAGTTCGGCTAAGACCTCTTCGTCGCGTTGCAAACCCCGCTCGTTGGCCGCCAAAAGCAACACCTCGCGGTCAATTAGCGTTTGCAAATTGTCCCGGTGCTGCGAGCGCATGGCTGCCGCTTTGAGATTGGCCTCAAAGGTGCTCAGATCGGCTGCGGTAATCTCGACCTCGCCGACCTTGGCCAGCAGATCGGCGTTATCCGGTCGCTTTTCGCCACAGCTAATGCAGGCCCAGATTAGCAGCCCAGCCAACAGCGATTTGTGCATAAAAAGAGGAGCTAGACGGAAGGTCCAGCTCCTCGCAATGAGATATCCTGCCATACGTGACTTATCCAGATGTGCGGCAGCGTCGGGACTCAACCTGCTCCGCCCACGCTGGTTTCTTCCCTCGTTCCTTGGTCCACCGCAAAGCGGAACTCGACGTCAATGGTCTCTTCCGGATTGCCGCTGGCGTCAAACGACAGCACGAATTCGTGGAATGTGAGCAGCAACTCGTCGTTTTCTGGCAGCAACGGGTCGAAGACCAACATGCCTTTTTGACTACTATCGCGGAAGATCGGTCGATGGCGGTGAAAGACCGTCTTGTAAATAATGCCCATGCGCTCTAGGTTGATTTCGCGTTCGTTACCCGAAGTGCCGAGCTCCATTCTGTAGTACTTGGTAAAGCTGTTGCCCCCCAACACGACGGCCCCTTCGCGCCCGGGATCGTAGTAGCGATAGGTCTCGCCGCCCGATTCCATGAGCGCCTTGGCCGGATCGAACTCGATCTTCGCATAGGTCTTGTTTATGACCTCGATTTCAAAGACCGTGAACTGCGGCGGAATATAGCCCTTCTCGGGATCAATGTCGTCCCGGGTGTAGGGATTGACGTGGCGACCATCGTACAGAGGTGGGAAACGCTCGTTGAGCTCGGCGTCACTCAGGTGCCGCACTCGGATCAAAAGCCCCTCTTTGCTAAAGACCATCGAGCTGTCGTCTGGGTCGATGGTGTAGTCGCCGCGGCCTTCGGGCAGGACGGGCATCACGTGCAGGTCGTACTCGAGTTGGGGCGGCACCAGCCCTCCGCAACTCCAGACTAGCCCGAGCGCCACTAAGCCGACGAGCGCTATGTACCTCGCTTTCATAAAATGGCAACTCCCTTTTTGCTAACTGTCGTCAATTGGTTGGTTCCTCGGTTTCAATGTCGATCTGTGCTACGCCCGCCATAGTCGCCATTTCCATCGCGTCGATGATATGGCCGTGCGCGGCACCGGCATCCGCGGTGATAATCAACGTCGATGAGCCGGTGCGGACCTTCTCGCGCTCTAACCAACTCGCTAGCTGCCCCATAGCCACGAGCTGCCCGTTGATCTCGAGTTGGCCCTCGCTCGAAATGCGCAGATTCAGCTTCTTTTCGGACTTGAGCTGGTCGTAGTGCACCGAGTCGGGCAGCTCGATCTTGAGCTGGGTAGCCTTGACGAAGACCGTGGTGGTCATAAAGAAGATCAGCAGCAGGAATACCGCGTCTATCATCGGCGTCAGGTTTAGTTCAAATTCGCCGGCTTTTTCGGCCAGCGATTGTCTCCGTTTAGCCATGCCGCTATCCTTCTCCGCTCTTGGCGAAAGCGATAGCCTCAATACCCTCGCCGCGGGCGATGTCCATCACCTGCACCACGTAAGAGTGAGGCACTGAACGCGCGGACTCCAAGATCACGTTCTTGGTGTTGTCAGTCTCAATGACTTGGCGGATTTTTTCCGCCAATCTCGCCTTGTCCGTGACCTCGCCGTTGACTTGGATCGTCTGATCCGGGTCAATCACAATGTTCATGTCCTTGGTCGCTCGCGACTCGCCTTCGCCGCCCGGCAGATCTACGCTCAGGCCCTTGGGGTTGACGAAGGTGGTCGCCACCATGAAGAAAACCAATAGCAAGAACATGCAGTTGATCAGCGGAGTCAGATCCGGGTTTTCCGAGGTCTTAAAGGCTCTTTTGCCGAATCCGCTCTGTCGTCTCTGCCGCATCGCCGCGTCTCTTTCTGCCTAGCTGGCCTCCTGCTGACTGGCTTGGAAGCGCACCAGCAGGGTATTGGCGAAGGCGTGGCAGTACAATTCCACGCTCTTGAAGACCTTTTCCGCGCGGCCGGAGAGGTAGCGGTGGAAGATGATGGTCGGAATGGCGACGATGAGGCCGCTAGCCGTCGTAATCAGGGCCTCGGAGATGCCACTGGCCACAGCCGCCGGATCGCCAGCCCCGGCGCGGGCAATGGCGTCGAAGGCATTAATCATACCCATGATCGTGCCCAACAACCCCATCAGCGGGGAGAGGACGCCAATGGTTCCGAGCGCGTTGAGCAGGCGGCCTAAGTACATCTCGCCGGCCTCCTCAGTAGCCAAGATCAACTCCTGACGCATGTCCTCTAGGTCTGTGCGATTTTCCAGCACCAAGGTATCGTAGCGTTTCACCAAGGCAGCGAAGATGAAGTTGAGCACGCCACTACCCTGACGAAACAGCTCAATGGCCCCTCCTTCGCCTTGGCTTCTGAGCACTTCTTCGGCCTCGTTGAGCTGCTGTTCGGCTTCCTCTTCGCCCGGGACCGTCAGCAGACGCCACAGCCGTTCGATGATGATGGCTAGGGCGATCAGCAAGCAGAGCAACAGGGGCCACATGATAGGCCCGCCCTTGAAAAATTGGTCCACTAAAAAATTCTGCTCCATTACAACCTCCCGGTATTGTGTACTACTTTGCGTTGCGTTAAAAGCTCGCTAGAGCCGGTTTTCCACGATCCACTCTCGGTGCATCTTGGCAAAACTGACTACGTCGGCGTTTTCCGGCTTGTCGCCACCCTTTTCTTCCACTACCTGATAGTTTTCCACCGCCTGCGGCCACTGGCGCGTGATTTCATAGACCAGCCCTAAATTGCAATACGCAGCCAACTCGGTATAAGTGCCAGGGTAATCGCGAATAATCGCCTGTAGGGCCGGCACGGC
This sequence comes from Candidatus Latescibacterota bacterium, assembly GCA_965233785.1. GTDB lineage: Bacteria > Latescibacterota > UBA2968 > UBA8231 > UBA8231. The sequence continues at coordinate 5,255,010 of OZ247580.1, read as the reverse complement.
CCGGTCGTAGTCTTTGGCTTCAAAGAGCTTCATGGCCTCGTTGTAGCTAAAGCTCGCTTGGATCTCGCTCAGCTCTTCCACTAAGGTCGTGGCCCTCGACGCCTCCTCGGAGTTGGGATATAGCTTGAGTACTTTCTCGTAGGCCGCCATAGCCTCGTCGTAAGACTGGATATTGTAGTAGTAGTCGCCAATGGTAAACTGCGCTTTGGGAGCGAACTCGCTATCGGGGTAATTGGCAACTAGGTCTTGCATCGCGCCTACTGCTTGCTCCATCTGCTCTTGTTCGACAAAGGACCAAGCCAACGCGTACTGCGCCGACCCGCCGTATCGGCCCTGGGGATATTTGGCCAAGAGCGCTTGGTATGCCGGCACGGCCTCAGCAAAGGCCTGCTCGTTGTAGTGGTTTTCGCCAATGAGGAAAAGCGCCTCTTCCTCGTATTGGGACTGGAGATAGCGCTCGACCAGTTCGGTAAAAGCGGCCGCGGCCTCCTTAAATCGCGTCAGGGCTTGGAGGCTGTGGGCCAGATAGTACTGGCCGTGAATGCGGTTGGCGTTGCGCGGATATTTGTCAACAAAGGACTTGAAGCTCTCGGCGGCGGTGGCGTAGTCGCCGTAGCTGATTTCGGCAAAGCCCTTGGAGAAGGCCAAGTTGCCGCTCTCGCCCGAATTCGGATAGCGCTTGAGACCTTGGGCAAAGATGCGTGCGGCTTCCTTGTACTTCTGCTGCTGCAACAGCGCATTACCGATGATGGAATAGGCGCGTTCTTTGCGGTAGTAACCCGCCTGATTGTCGTCTTCAAACTGCATGTCGAGGAGTTGGCGAGCGAAGGTCTCGGCTTGGATGAAGTCCTGCTGATCGTAGTAAAGCTCGGTCAGCAGCATGCTAAAGGTCGCCTGCTCCTGCAGGTCGTCCGACGCGGCGATGAGCTCTTGATAGTAGCTAGCCGCCTCTTCTTGCCGCCCCAAGCGGATCATGCCCGCCCCCAGCGTGCGGAAGGCACTGTCCTTTATCTGGGGTGCGGGATCGCTTTCGAGCAGGGCTTTCATATCATCCAGCGATGCCTCATAGCTTACGCGGGCCGTGGCCGTGTCGCCGACGGCGTCTTGCTGTTTGGCGACCTCGTAGTACGCACCGCCGCGGGCCAGCAGCGAATTTTGCAGGATGTGCACGGGCGGATTCAGCGCAATGGCCTGCCCCCAAGCGTCGATCGCACCGGCGAAATTATCCTCGGCGAAATGCACCCGGGCCAAGGTGTAGTGCATCTGGCCTTCTAGGGTGTCGTCGCCGGCTTGGTCCAAGGCGCTAGCGAGAGCCTTGCGCGCCTTTTCGTACTCTTGTTTGCCCATGTACAGCTCGGCCAACTCGACCTGCACGGTGGGCCACTTGTCCCAACCCTCTTCCACCGTCTCATAGGCGGCAATGGCGCTGTCTGTATCCTGGAGGCGCTTGTAGGTAAGGCCCAGCTCCATCCGCGTCGTATTGCGCAGTTCCGACTCCGGGAAGCGGTCGAGGAAGGATGTATAGATATCCTCGGCCCGTTTGAGCTCGGATGCGGCATAGGCGATGCGGGCCAACTGCAAAAGGCCGTTGGGAGCCGCCGGATGGTCCGCATATTTATCGACCAATCGCTGATACAGCGGCTGCGCGACTTCGTTTTTCTTGAGGAGTTGGTTGGCAAAGCCGGCGTTAAAAAGCACATCCGGTATCAGGATATTGTCCTCGCGCTGGCTCAAAAGCTGGTCGTAGCTTTCGAGCGCCTTGGCAATCGCCTCGTCGGCTCTAGCCGGATCTTCGCTGCGGATCTGCCGCCCGTATTCTTGGTGGGACTGGGCGATGCGAAATAGAACCTTATAGCGGTCGAAGCCGATGCGCCGGGCCACATCGCCGTAGGCATTGAGGTATATCTCGTATTCTTGCGCCGACTTGAGGTACTCCTCCTGATCGAAAAGCATCAGGGCAACCGTTAGCTGCGTACGGGCCTGAAAGAGCTTATCCTCGACCTTTTCGATGGCGTCCTTGTACGCGGCGATGGCCGCTGTCGTGCCCTGCTCCTTCTGCACCAACTCGGCGATGCGGATATAGCTATTTTGCACCAAAATCGGCTCAGCCGCGTATTCGACCGGGAGCACGGCATAAGAGGCGAGAGCCTTTTCGACCGCGCCGGTGTGCGCGTATATATCGCCCTTTTTCAAGTGGGCCTTGGCAACTAGCTCGCGCGCGGTCTCCTTGACCAAGCCCTTGAGCTTGAGGGTAGTCATCTCGATGATTTCTTCCTCAGTCATCTGCGCGAAGTCATAGCGGGCGATCAGACGGTCGAGGTACTCCAGCGCATTCTCGTACTGCCCCAGCTTGTCGTAGCTCTCGGCGATCTGGAAGAGCGAGCGGTCGGCGTTAGAGCCTCTGGGGGCCAAGACCAACACCTGCTTGAAGCCGGCGATGGCCTCCTCGTAGCGCTCCAATTCAAAATAGGACCACGCTCGGTCGTAGTGAACGGACGCCTCGTAGAGGCTGTGGGGGAAGCTGTGCAGTAGCGCGTCCCCCTGCTCAATGACCTGCTCGTACTCCTTGAGCTGGTAACTCGTCTGAATCATCTGGTACTGCGCCATCACTCGGGTGCGATCATCGACGCTTTCGTCCGCGGCTAGCGTGCGGAAGTGGTCGCGGCTCTTGTTGAGATCTTGCAGTGCCTCCTCGTAGCGAGCATCGGCCTCGGCCTCCTTTTGCTCTGAGCGCAAAAACTGCGAGCGCTGCAATTTTTCGAGGCCCAGTTTGTTGTAGGTATTGCCTAGCTGATAGGTGGCTCCCACGCGCACCGGCAGGATGAACTCGTCAACCGCTATGGTTACATCCTCCACGTTGATCATGGCATTGCTCTCGGTGGAGAGAATGACCTCATAGCGCTCAATGGCCCTGTCGTAGTCCCCCAGCGCATAGAGCTTCTGACCTTCTTCAAAGCGATCTTGCAACTCTACCGGCGAGAAAAAGCGCGTGCTCAAGCTGGCGGCCACGCCGACCGCTGCCACCAATAGCAGATTTACCAGAATCATGGTATTGATCTCCTAAGCCTAGAACCCGGCCACAATATCGAAGAACAGGCGCGAGTTGTCGAAGCTATCGGAAGCGCGTGTCGCATCGTCGTACTCTCGGCTGGTTCGGATAAAGCCGAACTGGGAGGCGAGATTGTAGCCGTAGTGATCCGAGCGGTTGCTCATCATCAGCACCAGCGTCCATTCCTTGAAGTTGTTACTCTCGTCCACCCGGTCCAAACTGGTGTGCCGCCAGAAAGGCAAGCCTTGGAAACCCAGTTGCAGATTGGACTTGGCCGTCAGATCGAAGCGGGTTCTGATGATCGGCGCGTAAATAGAAAACGAGCGAATACTGCCCTTGCCCGTGGCATCTTCAAGCACGCTAGAATGATCGCGCAACAACAGGTGCTTGAACATCGGGCGGATGTTCAGGTTACCGGCGCTGATCGTATAGTCGAGCCGATTGACCATCGTAAAGGTTGAAAGCACTCCGGCTTCCTGTTGGGTGCCGTCGTCGAACTCGTCTTCGGCTTGACTATTGCGAATCCATTGAACGCTGTTGATGACATTGAGGTTGGAAAGCTGCTGAAAGGTCGAACTGATGAACAAGGTATTGACCAAGCTATTGCGCATGTTCAGCGGATCGACATCCGGCGGGAAAATCTGCGAATTGAGATCCTTCGCCTCAATCATCGGGCCTTTCAAATGTGGGAAGGGGCTGGGTATCCGCTGGGTAAAACCCACGTCTTCCCAGATGTACACGTCGTCGCGAATATCGTCTTTAACCTGCTTGATGTCCTCGTTGATGCGAATTTTGCCCAAATAGGGCGAGGTGAAGTTGTGCTCGTAGCGAGCGTACATGGCCTTGGCCTCGCCGCCGCCGGCCGGCTCCTGCATAGTGTAATAGCCGACAGAAGCCCATTTGCCCCAACGCCCCAAGCCTTTCTTCGTGGCCACCAAGTGAGCCCCTCGGCGGTCCCGTGGATAGGGATAGTCGGGCAGGGCGTCGTTTTCGCGGTAATCGACTATGCCGTTGTTGTTGAAGTCGATGCCGTAGATGAAATCCGGCGGATCGGCGTCGTAAAAGAGAATCGGCTCGGTCCAGTCGGGAATGCCGTTGAAATTCTGGTCGCTGTCCGGGATTAGGTCGTTGTTTTCGTCCAAGCCGGGGAAAATGCCCGAATCCGACTTCTCCGCGCTGGGCAGCTCGTTGATCATCTCGTCTGGCCACTGGTCGTTGTCGTCATTATCGGTCATGACAGACATTTCCTGCATTTGTGGACACACGAAGCAATTGTCGCTGAAGAAGGGTACGCCGCCGCGAATGCTGTCGTAGTTGCCACTGTAGTCCGGATCTAGATTAAAAACTTCGCCACCGATCTCAATCGGGCCTACTTCCTTCTGGGCGGTGAGGAAATAGCCAAGGGCCTGCTTGTCAAAGCGCTTGCCAGCATTGCTGCCCACTGGGAAGAGGAAGTACTGGGGATTGGCAACCAACTCGCCCTTTACTTTCAGCCCTTTGAGGCTTAGATCCCAGTCCAACCCGTAGAGCGCCTGACCGGTGGGGATGCCGTAGTCGAACTCGACCACCTTGCGGCCCGAGCCGCTGCCATCGGAGCGCAAGACCGTATAGCCTACCCGGCTCGGATCGAGCAGATCCCACTTGTATTGCAAAAACGGCTGCGCCTGGGTAACGGCCGGATCCGGCACCACCGGCCAGTGACTGAAGGCATCGGGATTTTCTGTTAGCACATCTTCGAGTGGTTTGATTGCGTCGTCGCCTTTCAGCCCGGTAAAGGGATTGACGTAGCTCCTGCCGCCCGGAACGTATCTGTCGTCCCCTTCGGCCACTTTGTCCACGTTCCTTTGGTGGGCCCGTTGGTCGAAGAACAAGTGCTGTTGGCGCACCAGAATGCGATAGTCGCCCTCGACATCGGCCAAGAAGCGCACGGATTTCATCGTCAGCCCCGGCACAAAGTCGTCGGGGTCGGCCGAGTACTCCGAGGCATCCGGGAGGTTGAATTGCGGCATTTGGAAGCGGAAGACCACTTGGTCGCCGCCAGCTACGAGCAGCCCACCCTCGGCCCCACCAATGGGATCAATCATCTTCAAGCTCGAGTCGTACTCGGGATCGCCTTCAATGCTGGTCAAGCGCACCCGCGATCCCTGCGACTCGCCGATGATCACCACATCTACGTCATAAACGGTGGCCGCCCGGCCTATATCGTCGGGTGAATCGTCTTCGATGATGACTTCGATAAAAGAGGGCGGCAACATGCTATAGGGAGTATCGCCCTTGAGAAAGGAGCCGTTCTCGTCAGCGGTATTGGCCATGTGCTGATTGAAGTACGTGGCACCCATGCGCAGCACATTGCCCAGCTTGGTCTCCCAGTGGCCGCCAAAAATCAACACCGGCGACGTCTCTCTAGTCGCCTTAAAGGTCGAAAACTTGGCGGCATTCAACAGATCCCCGCCTTGGCTTAGCATCAGAGTAAACTTGTTGTCCGAAGATGAGCCATCGAGCAGGATGCCGAAGAAGCGCGGGTCGCTAAAGGTCAGATCTGAAAACTTGGCGCGGATGTCCTCGCCCAAGGTCATTCGGTAGTTCCAGCCCTTGTACGAATCGTTGAGCATCACCAAGTTGGCGAACCACCCCAAGTACTGGGCCGTGCGGGTGTTGATATTGCTTTCCCCAGGGCGGGAAAATTCCCAAGTGAAGACATTGAATCCGCGCGACAGATAATTGCCTAAGCGGTCGTAACGGTTGCGCGCGTTGATCACCGAAGGATAGGGATCGTATTCCTTGCGCCCGTAGTTCAAATACGGTTCGGGATGGCCGAGGTTGAGGAAATCCCGGTTGCGCAAAAAGGTCTGCGCTTCGGCTTCGGCACCCAGCATTCCCAACCCAACAAACGCTAGTAGCGCGGCCCTTACCATTCTCTTTTTCGCATTACTACTCATGGCAGCTATCCTCATGCAGTGTAGAGATTCTGTCTTCAGTCGCATTCCAACTCAGTGCTGGCGATAACCAACGCTGAACCGATGCACGCCTCCATAACCTGAGAGGTGCAGTGGGTATGAATACGCATAATCGAAATGCCATTGCTTATAGTTGTGTCCAAGCCCCATGTTGAGCTCTTTTTCGTCGAAACCCGCACCAACCGCGGCCCCACCCATGCGGAACCGAGCGCCATTGAGGCTTACCGTCCGCGTCTCGTACCCCATCCTGAACTCGGTCCGCCCATCGCGGCGCTCAATGTCGAGCAGGACTTCCCGCCCCGCCCAGTTGAGCAAGGCCGCCGCAACCACGACCGGCTTTTCTTCGCCTGCGGCTTGGCCGCCCGCGGCGATATTCGCACCGTTTAAGCCTTTGGCGACCAACGCCAAGCGCAGGTACGCTCGCGGGTGTATGAAACCCACTTCCCAAGTCGCTCCCACATCGAGGTGCCAAGCTCGATGCGACAGGTCGCCGGCTTTCCAAGCACCTGTGCGCAAGCCGCCGCCCAAGGCGAAGCGCTCGTTCAACGGCCGTCCGTAGCCCAAGGCAATCACTTCTTCGCCCCAACCGTCGGCACCTAAAAACGAGAGACCCAGTTGGAAACCGCCGCCCTGCAAGGGCCCGGTTACCGACAAGCCATTCAGGGCTGGACTTTGGTCCAACCCGGGATAGAGCAACGCATGCGTTGTGCCAGCCTGCCACTTTTGCTGCTGGGCGTTGCCAGCCGGATTGTACCAAACGGCCTCAGCCGTCCGAATGCTGGCGGCAAAAGCGCCGCCGAGCGCCGAGCTCTGGGCACCCCGTCCCGAAAATTCAAAAGCGGCTCCGACCGGGGAAACGAGAGCCAGCAATAGGACGCTAGTACGCCACCACAAAAGTACCTCGGCGCGCCTTATCGCTTCCTTCTATCCCAACTTCGTACAGATATAGTCCTGGCTCAACAACGCGACCGCTGCCATCGCGGCCGTCCCACTCAAACTGATAGGTCCGGGCGCTCCCCGTCTGCGCCAACTGGCGAATCGACCGACCGGTCAGGTTGTACATTTTCAGCACCACTTCCCGGCCCTCTTCGATATTGCCGACGACAAAGGCAAAGCGCGCGTACTCATCCGCAAACGGCGAGAATGGACGCGGCTCCACCTGCACTTCGCCCAAAAGCTGCAACGGCGTTCCCGCAGCCAGCACCGTCCAAGTGGCACCCGGCATTTCTTGCCCCTGCTGCCAGTTCACGTACCCGTCTCTGTCGCCTTGGGCCTTGTTGCCAGCCTCAAAGCGCATGACGGTCTTGTCGCGCACAAAGAGCGCCGGCCCCTCAATTTCAACGGTCGCCATCGCGCTGACCCGCTCACTAGGTGCAAGCTCTACCAATATTCCCTCCCGATCCGCCGTCGGGTCCCAAGTGTAATCCTCTGTAGGCACGAGTTCTCGGCCATCGACGCGCACGGCTGTTACGCGAAGCAAGGGGCCTTGTACGCGCAAGAGATCGACCCCGTAATCATCGACGCCAGCCGTTATCTCCACCCGATAGATCAGCGCCGCTTCTTCACCCTTGCGCAGCGAATTGGATACGACCACCTCCGCCATGAGCTGTTGGGCGACCAAAACAGGATCGTAGTCAATAGCAATACGCTTGAGCGCCGGGCTAACAAAAGGGGCCGAGTTCGTCAAATTGGCCCGGTACGCAAACCGCACGACCGGCTCGGCTCCGCTATAGAAAAATTCCTCGTCCGTGTGCGCCGCAACGTTTCCCCAAGGCTCCTCTGCTCCCTCTGCAGTGGCTCCGCGCACCTGCATTTCAATGCTCGTGCGCTCTGGACGCTCTGTTTGCCAGCGGATCTGCCCTACGTTGACCGGCATAGACGGGGCGAAGCGATCCTCTATGAAACCTTCGCTCACGTAGCCCACGCCGAACACCTCAATTTCTCCAATGGCGACCCAGTTGCTGCGGTCTTGGCGGATCAAGGTCAGCCGCACAAAGCGCCCCTCGCGCGGGATCACCTTACCGCGCTCGTCGGTTGCGGCCCAAGTAGAATCAGCACTCGTATCGACATTGAGGACGAAATTGTCCGGCTGCTCCGCCAACAGATGCCAGACTTGCGGTGCTACTTGGGCGGCTGTTTCGAGCCTGTACCCACGCATGAAATACTCGGGTTGGTTCAGCGCTGTCTCGCCGGCCAGCACTCGCACGCGCTTGATCGCCCGGTCCAAGCCGAGATCGACGATAAACTGCTTGTCGAACACGTGGTTGGTGCCCGAGATCCACTCGCTCCGCACGAGGTCAATCGCGCCATCCGCTAGGGGCACAGGCTTGTTGAAATCGTCTAGCACGGATCGTCCTAAGGCCACGTTTATATCCTCGTCCAACTGCGCCAGAATGACGAGGCTATCTGGATGCACCTGTACGCCTTGGTTTTTTCCCAAGGCGAATGTATCAACCGCGTCCACCACCCAAGTCTTTAATTCAGCACGGCACGGACTGAATTCGAGCAACAGCAAAAACGCACCCAACTTCAGCACTTCAGAATAGCAGCTTCTGCGTCAAGCTGGTCACCACGGCAATGGCGAGGGCCTCCTCCAACTCCTTAGAGTTGAAGATCATGACAATACCGGCATCGACCGGGCTTTTCGTGCTCACTTTGCCGGTTTTGAGATCCTTGACTGAGACCTCGACCTGCACTCTTTGCGTTTGCGGAGAGAACACTTTGCGCACCCGCTGGCTGGTAATCAGTGCCGTGCCGCTAATTTCCAAGTCGGCCTCGTCCGAGTCCGCGGAGACTAGCGTAAAGGGATTATTCACTTGCCGCACGCTGTCTTCGTCTAGCACCTCGACCCGATCCGTCTGCGTGAGGATTCGCACCTTGTCCTTGCGCAGTTCGCGCAACAAGGCCCCAGACAAATCCTCGATGCGCGAAGGCCGAGTAATCTGTAGCAGTTTACTTCCCTGGCTGGCGAGGGCGTTAGTCATGTACTGGGTGCCTTGGCTATCGGTCGAATTAGCGGCCCTCGGATCGACCACGTTGGCCTTGCTCTCGACCGGGAATTCCTTGACGTATATCTTGATCGGCATCGACGGCGGGTTGGGCAAACTGGTGTCCTTGAGTGCCTCGTATTTCAGAGTACAGGCCATCGAGCCGACAAGCAGCGTCACTCCGAGGAACTTCGCCATTTCTTTCATTTACTTATTCTCCACCCAACGCACTCCGTGATCGACATTGAAGCGGAATTTCAAGTCGGTAAATTCCACCGGATTGCCGTAGCCTACTTGAAAGCGATCAAAGGCCAGAATGAAGTCGTTCACTTCGAGGGTGAATGACTTAGTTTCTGCAGGCAGCGGTGGAAAAGTCAACTTGCCGACATACCTAGAGCCTTTGCGCACGGGCTTTTCTCGGTGGTACGCGCTTTTAGTCCAGATTGGGCCGCGATCCAAGCTGGCGTGATAGCGCACATTGCCTTCTTGTCCCCCCCATTTCAAATAAGAATAGTCGTAGTACTCGTCCTTGTCGTACCAATTCCCCGCCCCTTGGCCACAGAGCAAGCGACGGCCATCGTCCAAGCGCAGAATGGTCTGCGTGGGATCCAACTCCACCTGCTCTCGGGTGCGGTTGTGCACCGTCACTTCAAAAACAGTCCACAAGGGCGGCGTATAATCCAAGCCGGGAATTTCAACTCCCGTGAGCGTATAGGGCGTGAAGCGGACGTCGTATTCGGCGTCGAGCATGGCATCGTCGTAGAACTTGACCTTGACTTGTACCCCTTGCTCGCTCCACACGACCGAGCTGTCGATTGGATCAATGTAATAGGCCTCTCCATCGGGCAGGACCGGCTCTAGCTCGATAAAGTACTCCTGCTGCGAATGCGATTCGAGAGATCTGAGGGTAGCGCACCCTCCGGCGACCAACGCCAAGCATAGGAGAACGTGTATGTATTTTGTGGGGGATCTCATCTGCATTCGCATCCTAGAAGGGTGATATCAGCTCCACGAAGAGGGTACCCTGCTTGGAGTCAGGCCGTCCTGCATGGCTATAGTCCCGCCGCGTGCGCTGGTAGCCGAAGAATATCGAATTGTCGCGGATGCCAAAGTAGTCTGCGGTGATGCGCAGCATGGCCAGATAATCGGTCTGGCTGTACGTCTCCTCAAAGGCTCGATCCCAGTGCTTAAACGGCAGCAAGGGTAACCCTTGTATGCCTAGCTGGAAACTAGTCTTGGGCGTGAGCTTATACTGCCCCATCACTATGGGGATGAAGTCGCTGTACGATTGCCGCGGCGTATCGTCGCTGTCAACCTGCTCAACGATCGTCCGATGCTTTAACTTAGGCGTAACGCTGAAGGCACCCCAGCTATGGGTATAGTCGATCTTGTTGACAATGGAAAAACGCGAGCGCACGTCTTCAGGCTGCAACAACCCACTGCCGTCTTCGAGTTCAATTTCAGCTTGGCTGTTGCGCTGCCAGAGAAAGCCGTTTTCAATATTGAAGCCGCGGAAACCCTGATAGGTGCTGTCAAAAAAGAGGAGATGCACAAAGCTGTCGCGCATCAACAGCTCGTCTGGCGTCGCCGGCCGCCAAAAGCCCGCGAGCTCAGGCGGGCCATCCGGCTCGTTAAACCAGTTGATGACCTCGACATCGTCAATAGGCACTCGGTATACGTAGGTGTGATCCGGGATGTCGTCTTTGACCTGTTTGGCATCGAAGTTGACCCTGAGTGCACCAACGCCGCGTTTTTCTAACTCATAGGCGTAGCGGAAGTACAGCGCCTCGGACTTACCGGGGCCAGCGATCTGGCTGTTGTCGTAGCGACCTAGGGTGATGAACTCGCCCAAGCGCCCCAAACGATCGTAACGGAGGAAAATGTGCTGACCCTTTTGGTCGCGTGGGTAGGGGTAGTCCGGCTTATTGTCGTTCTCGCGGAAGTCGGGCACGTTGTTGTTGTTGAAGTCGATGCCATAGACAAATTCGGGCGGCTCTGAATCGTAGGTCAGAAAAGCCTCTTCCCAGTCCACAATAAAGTTCTCATTGCGATCCATATCTGGGATGTTATCGACGTTCTCGTCAAGGCCCGGGTACACTTGGGCGTTGGGAAAGCCCGGATACAGCGTGCGCGGCTCGGCGGTAGCCGTATCGTTAGTGTGTTCGTCGGGGAAGCCATCGTGATCGTCGTTGTCCTCGTGGAGGGGAAACTCCTCGGTGACCGTGGAGACTCTCTCGCCGGGAGCAGGCTGCCCATCGTAGTGGAAAGCCATGCCGCCTCGGTAACTGTCGTAGCCGCCGCCGTAGTCGGGATCCATGCGGTATATCTCGCCGCCCAGCGCTAGACCACCAGCTAGATCCTTGACGCCCTTGACCCACCACGCCAAGGCGCGCTCGCTGCTGCGCTCGCCTTCGTTATTGCCGACCGGGAACATAAAATTCTGCAGGTTGTGCGCCAGCTCGCCGCTGACTTCCAGCCCAACCAACTCAACCTCGTAGTTAATCGAGGCCAAGCTCTGTCCGGTGGGGATGCCGTAGTCAAAGGAGACCATTCGCCGGTTTGCACCACTGCCGTCGCTGCCATCGGAGCGGACAACAGTGTAGTATATCTCCTCGTCTTCGTCTGTGTACCATTTGAACGGACGCCGGATGGCCCGCTCGTTAGCTCTGGTGATGGGGGCTGGCCAAGCCGTCTCGGTGATCGCCGCGTCACCCTGGCGGCTGATACTGAAGAAGTCGTGGAGCTGGCTGACACCGACCCGGTAATCGCCGGCCACATCGGCAACAAAACGCGCCGAGCGCACCGTCACGTCCATCGGCAGGACGAAGATGTAAACCACCGGCACCTTGCCCTCGGCCTCGCGCCCACCGCCGGCGAGGACGGCACCGCCCTCAGGCGGCCCGGCTTCTAGTATTGGGTCGTAGTCCGGGTCATCGTCGAGACTGGTCAGGCGCACTGGCTCTGCGTTGCGCGTGCCCTCAATGACGATGTCCACGCCATAGACAATGGCATTGGCCCGAGCATCGTCGGGCGAATCGTCAGCCACGAAGACGCGGATGGTCTTGGGACCGAGCATCTCATAGGGCAAATCGCCACGCCAAGCGCTAGTGCGCGACAGCGCCGGTGAAGCCATAATCTGGTTGATTAGCGTCCCGCCAACGCTAGCGAAGCGACCTACTTCGTGCTGCCAGTGACCGCCAAAGAGCATCACCGGTGAGTTGTCCCAAGCGTCGTCGCCTTCTTGGCCAAACGCCCATTTGGAAAATAGCTGGGCACCGGAATGATCGCCACCGCGCGAGTAGAGCAGAGTCGCCCGGTCGCGCTCCTTGTAGTTGATATCCATGCGCAGCACGTTCATCTTGCTGCTAGTCAGCGTGAGCGGCGTGAAAATGGTGCGCACATCCGATCTTGTGGTCACATGACCGACCGTGGCGGTCCAGTGTAAATCCTTGTGGGTATAGTGGCCTACCCGGAACGACCGATACTTGTGGTCGATATAGCTATACCCACTAAAGTCATTGCCACTGCGCGACTCTTCTATCGTCAGGAGCCGCTGATAACCGCCGCCCATGTAGTTGCCCATCCGATCCCAACCTACGTTGCGGGTCCTTGGCGAGCGGCCCGACGGGGCGGCCCAAGCAACGGTCTCGCGGTAGTACGAAATGTACTTTTCGTCGGCGTAGTTCAGATAGGGGACGCTAGTGGCGGTGTTGAGAAAAGCCCTCCCCAATCCTCGGTCATAGCGGTCTTGGGGACCGCGCAGAAAGGGGGGGCGCTTTTTCCACGGGGGATCTTTGGGCGTGCCGGGAGTAGGGTCGTAATAGGGCAGCGGACCGGCTGATTCGGGGTGGCGCTGCGCATCCGCTGGCGCGGACAGGCCAGCGCAAACCAGCGCGGACAAGACCATCCAGCGCTCGACAACACGGCATTTTAGAAAACGCAGCATGAAAACCCCTCGCGGGTAAGTATTATGCGACCTGTATTGTGCGACCTATTTAACGGGCGAAAACATATATTTGCCAAAGCTCGCAGATCAACTAATAAAAAACGGGAAGCAGGTGTCAAGCCCGCTTCCCGTTTTTAGAACCTATCCAGAGGCCATTGACTACTGGACGAAGGTCTCCTTTACGCGGCCCCAAGAATCTTCCTCGACCGCGGTACCTGTCGGACCAGCCATCTCGTCATCCACGAAGACCCAGTTGGCGAACTCGGACATGTTGCCGCCGGCCCAAGCTACGCACTGAATCTGGCCGCCATAACCATCTTCGCCATCGGAATCAACCGCCAGCCAAGTAAAGCCCATCTCAGAACCAGCCGTGGGGGCTTCAAAGAGGTTACCGTTGCGCAGGAAGGTATCCCATGGCAGCTTGCCTTCAATCACGTAGTCCGCGTCTCCCTCGTCGCCAAATTCGTCGCCGGCGTCGCGGAAGCCATATTCAAACCCCTCAATTGCGTCGGGATCGTGGACGTCCACGCGCGCATTGTCCACGGTGGTGATGTAGCAAACGGACAGTTCGTTCGAACCAAAAGGCACGGCCATGAAGTTGACCACGTTTAGGTTGACGTAGCTAGACGGGGCCGGGTCGCCGCATGCGCAATCCTCGTTGTTCATGTCGAGGTAGAGAGACATGCTGTCGCGCTCCCACCAAGCCCGGGCCTCGCCACCACCCTCGGTGTCGCGAACATTATCACTAACCTCGGTGATGTAGTATAGGGCTTCGTCGTCCCAAGCCTGCAAGATTACCGAAGAGAAGTCGGCGTCCGTGCGCCCCTCGCCCGCTACTTCGGTCTCGCCGTTTTCATTGAGCTGGTTGGTGCTTACTTCGGTTTGCTGGTTCGCCTGATCGCGCCAACCAAACTCTTGACCATCGAGCTGAATCTGGCTCGGCGAGCAGGGAAATTCCAACGCACCAGCCCACTCGTCAGCAACCGTTGCGCGGTCTCCGTCGATCGTTGGGGGTTGGGTGAACTTAGGCAAGTTGAAGTAGCGCACGGGTGGCTGGGCGCTGGCCAGCGTAGTAAAGCAAAAGGCCGCGATTGCAGCCAAAAGGGTCAACTTCTTCATTATTGCATCTCCTTTATTTGAGAAGTGAAAAAGAAGTTTAACTGAAGGGTTCATAATAAACGCCCTCTCAAGGGCTGTCAAGAAAAAATTAACTTTACGAGACCGTCCAAATCATACCATATACATGTAACTGACGTTACGCAGCTTTTGTCCCAACCCCCCATTGCTGTATCCTTTTCGCTACACTCCATCGCCTCATATCCCCCTCTTCCCCTCTGAGCCGCCGCCTTGGCACAATTTTTGCACGTTGCGGATACCATCTCACCCGTAACCCAAGGCATCGCGCATGGCTGAATTTGACACCATCGCCAAACATCTCATCCACACCTATCCCCGCGACTTCGTTCGCTTCGCCCTCCACCAAGACGACCTCGAGGTCATCGACGTGATCGACACCGAACAACCCACTGTCGAAGCCCATCGCACCGATAGCCTCATCCGCGTGCAAAGCGGCGGCGAGGAAGCGTTAGTCCATCACGAATTTCAAACCACCGACAGCAAACCGCCCATGCCGCAGCGCATGGGCGGCTATATCGGCCGCAGCATCGAGCAGCACGGCCTGCCCATTTATTCCACCGTCATCTATCTGCGTCCCGACGCCGGCCGGCGCGATCCGGGACACTATCTCCAAGAGCGTCACGGCTTCCGCGTGTTGGTGCAATACCAAGTGATTCGGCTGAGTGAGCTAGACGGCCAACGCATCCTCGATGCGGGGGATGCCGGCTTGCTGCCGTTTGCGCCGTTGATGCAGCGGCCAGCGGGTGTGGATGCCGAGGCGTGGTTGCGCCAGTGCGTGAACCGAGCGCAAGAGATGCCGATGGATGAAACCGTCAAGGTTCATTATCTGGTCCATGTTGCGATTTTGAGCGGTTTGACGTATAACATAGAAACGATTGCGACCATCATCTCGGAGGCGACCATGTACGAATCGTCGGTAGTGCAGTATTTCACGGAGAAGGCCCTTAAGCAGGGCATTGAGCAAGGCATTGAGCAAGGCATTGAGCAAGGAGGCCGAGCACGCGCCGTTGAAGACCTACTCGAGGTGCTGGAGATCCGCTTTGCGCTCGGCGCGGCGGATCCGTTGGCCGCTCGCCTTGGGGCCATTGACGATGTGCAACGCCTCAAGCAGTTGTTTCGCGCCGCCCTACAGGTGTCTAGCCTCGAAGCCTTTAGGGATCTGTTAGACGGAGCCGAATAGTAGGGGCAACCCTCAAGGTTGCCCTTTTCGGATCCCACCGACTGCGTGCGCCAGATGGCTTGGGTACCCACAAGAGGTGCCTCTATCCCTACCGATTCGGCGCAGCGGCGTAACATCCATTACCTAAATCGCGCACGACTGAATCCCGTGAAATCCCTCTTCCTCATTGGATTAACCCTCGTATTCGGAGGTCAGCCGGCCAACGCCCAGCCACATATCTACACCATCGGCTTGGTCTTTACCAATCTCGTCGAGCAAGAGCTCCTGCCCGTCCACCTCGCCGAGCAGCATCCCCGCCTGATGCTGGAAATCGAGCGTGCGATCAGAGATGTCTTTACCGACTTGGGCCGCTTTCGCGTCGTGCGCTTGCAGAGCATCCGCGAGGCCCGCAATCCCACTGGGCAAGAATCCATCGATTACATCGCTCGTTTCACTTTCAACAAAGCCCATAAAACATACCATAACCAAGTCATTCATTACTACGATAATTTGCGCCCATTAGACGACAGCGGCCCAAGCGAAGACCAGACTTACACGGTGATTTCGCTGCCCTCCATCGTCTGTCAACTCGAAGTCAAGTTAATGGACCTACACCGCGATAAGGTTTTCTGGTCGGACTTGCGCGACTCCTCGGCCGTGATACCTTATGACCAACAGCTATTCCTTTATAATACATGGAAATATCCGGGCGCATCCCATCCCGGTTTGACGCAGGCTTTCCTAGCCGATCTGCTCCGCTTGCAAATGGCCGATCCCGCCACAGAACGCGCACTCAACGTCGCCGAGCGCTGGTTCGTCTCCAAGCCCAGTAGCGATCTCGCCACTGCCCGCGGGGTGTTAAAAGGGCTGGCGAATAATCTAGCGCCCGACCTAGACGCGAATTTGCCGCTAGAGGGCCGCATAGCAACCCTATTGCCCGAACGGAAAGGCAAGCCCCACGTCCAGCTAAACATCGGTGCGCAGCACGGGCTGACGAAACGAATGCGGTTCGATGTGTGGCGGCCTAGACCATCGCAGCAGAAAGTAGGGCAAATCGAGGTGGTTGACGTGGATTCTACCACGGCCACCGCCCGGCTGCGCAAACTCGACAAGAAGCTCAAAAAACGCGGCGATGGCCTGCAAGTCCAAGACCGAGTCATTTCCCTAAAACGTCCTTTGAGGAGGTCACTATGAATAATAAATGGGTCTCCACGCGCTTTGCTTCGCCCACGCAAGACTTCGATCTCGACAGCTTAGTCCGCCGCCTGCGCCGGGGCTTCTTTATAGCCCTAGCTTCTGCTGTGGCCCTCCTGCTCATCGTCGTGGCGATCAATCCCTTTCAGGAGGACGAAAAGAAGACGCCTCGGCCTCTTACTACCAAGTTCATCAAGCGCGAGCCGCGCCTGACCAAGCCGCTGGAGCTGCGCAAAATCCCCCAGCCCAAGCGCCAGCTCGCACGCCGCGAAGTCCAGCTCGCGCAAGCGCGCATGGACCAAGTACAGGCCACGGCCTCGTTCAACACCCGCAGCCTAATCGCCGGCGTCAGCGGCTCAGGGATTCGCCTGTCAGGGCAATCCGCCTTCAGCCCGACGGGTACCATGACCATCGAGCCTAAGCTGACGGCCGCGGCCGTAACCAGCACCCGCACCTCCGAGCACAAAATCGACATGGGTCTGGAGATGCTCGATGTCAACAACATGGACACTGGTCGCTACCGCGCCATTATCGTCCAAGACGCCACGGACAAGCAAGCCATCAAGGGCTTTGTCAAGCTGGCCCAGGTCATGTCCTCGCGGGCATTAGCTGGCGGCACCACCGGCTACGGCACGGTCACGCTCCGCGTCCAAACCATTGATCGGTTACGCGACGTACTCAACGAGTACACCGGCCTCAAAGCCGAGTTCCTCGGCTTTGTCACGTTCGACGATCCGCGCCTGATGGAAATACCCATCATCCTGCCGCAGGGCGCACCCACCGAGGCCGAAATGGCCAATTTGGCTCAGTACCTGATGTCGGGTGGTTTTACGTTCAGCGGGATATATGAACAATCACTGGAAAAGTACGGTGGCTTAGTCCGTGGCAAGGACTTTTGGTCCGAGCGCCTCCCGGAGGATCACCCCGTCTATACCGCCTTCTTCGACATGAGTGGAGGCATGCCTTTCGGCTATAGTCCCTCATTGAGTCAGGGTAAGTTAGGCGTCAGGCCTTGGAATTATCTGCGCGGCCATTACATCAAAGGTAGGATAGCGAGCATCACGCCCGGAGACGGCGGCTGGGGTTGGGAAAACGATATCCGCGGCGGGGACTCTACGCGCCAGCTACAAATGGCGGTTAACGTCATCATCTACGCCCTGACACAGGAAGGGTCAATTACCCAACGCCTCATGCAGATGGTCAACTAACCCAATGATCCCAGTGGGGTAGCGAATCAGCGTGCCACACATTAAAAGCACACCGTGCCTTTCTAAACGCACGGTGTGCTTTTCTATGCGTTTCGTTCATAGCGGACGTTCCTTCCATGCGTCCCAATCCGTCGAAGCAACCCCTCCAACTCCATCTTCTTCAACAATCTATACGCTTGGGAACTGGTGATGGAACAGAGATTTACCACGTCTTTCCGCGCTATCGAACCATGATGCTCTACATACCGGCGCACCATCTCGTCGTGCTGAATTGATTCAGTACCTCCCCGGTTAGCATCCGTGCGGTCTCCAAGCCGCCGACCGACCGCTTCCACTAGCTGAAAGACTTGGTGCTGTGCTGCGCCTCGCCTATGGACGATGCCGCGCTCGGCCAAATTCTGCAGGAGCCTCTCCGCATCACTTTTCCCCTTCTGTATGATCGTGGCTGCAACTTCTACCGTCAGGTGCTGCCCGCGCTTCAGTGCGGGCAAAAGCAACAACTCATCAAGAGAGAGCGATCGGTTCTCTTGCGTCTCTTCTACCACAAGACGCACAAAACCGAGATTCGCTTCCCCTCCAGGAAGGATCAGCGTGACACCAGCCTCTGTACTGCGTTCATAGGAGGGCGCTGGGCGACCATTGCGAAGCTGCTCGTAGAAAATGGTGTCGATGCCACGTGCAGTGCGCTCTACAATGCCAGCGCGTTTGAACGCGTCGGCGAGCAGCGGATTGCGGGGCCGCGGCTCGGTCACCAGTAGATTGTCGAGGCGCACTCCCAGCGGAAAGCCACCCGGGCTCGATATTTCGATTTGGTCTTCGCGCCACTGAACGTATGTGGTACCGAGGCGCGTGTAATCGCGGTGGATCAAAGCATTGGCGATGCCTTCGCGGAAAGCACGTTCTGAATAATCAGGCACCCCAATGCGAGTCATTCCCACAAGCATCTCCTGCTCGCGGTTGTGCGCCCGGAACCGCACCTGCATCTCTTCCATGACGCGGAGTAGCGGCCAGCGGAAGAAGTCGTTGACCTCGACTTGAGTGCCGAAAAGCATCTGAAACGCGGCCTCGTGTCCCGGAAGTTGGCAAGACAAACGACCGTTTCGACGAGTGTGCGGTCGGAGAGCTGATCCGCCTCTTCGCTTTTGAACTCCACGGCCAGCGTTTCGCCGCCCTTAATGAGTGCTCTGAGACGTTCCGGGGTCAAAATTTGAATATCCTTGCTGATCCATTAATGACGACCGACTTGGCCCTGACGATTTTATCCCCTAGGAGAATCAGACGCAAGTAGCGTGGACGCCCATTTAGACTATAATTTACTGAAGCTACGCATCGGTTATATTTGGTATTGAAAAATATGCAGCCGAATAAATCGGCTCTTTTTCGACAGCGGGCATCGTGGTGCTACTTGACGGTACTCCGTGAGATAATTTCTCGCTGGTCTGCGCTGTTGAACGAGTTGATTTACGAGTCAGAAACCATTAGAAATATAACTAAACTGCCATGCCCAAGCTCGCCCTAGCAAGCCTCTGCATCGGCCTATTGAGTTGTGCCGCACAACAGGCCGAATACTACATCGACCAACTCGCCGATTCGCGGCGTCAAATTCGTCTCGACGCCAGCCACGCCTTGGTGCAACTAGGCGGCGCAGCCGTCGAGCCTTTGTTGGACCGCGGGACCACCGGCAGCGATAGCCTGCGCTACATCACCGCCCAAATCCTCGGCCAAATCGGCGACCGGCGCGCCACCCCCTTCCTCAAATCGCTTCTCGGCAACGAAAATCGCCATGTCCGCGAACAGGCCGTCCGCGCCCTCGGCCAACTCGATGCCCCCCACCTCCACACAGCCTTAGATAGCGTCCTCGCCGAAGACTCGGTCCCCGAGGTGCGCGGTGCAGCCGCTTGGAGCTTGGGCAACCTCCGCGACACCACGGCCGTGCCCTCCTTAGTGCACGCCCTAACGGATACCATCCCCTCGGTGCGCCAACAGGCCCTCGCCGCGTTGCAGTTTCTGTGGACTTCGCAGGCCGAAGCGGCAGCCCTCGCCGCGCTGCACGACCGCGACGACACGGTGCGCTACATCGCCGCGCAACTATTGGGACACCACCGGACCCACCGCGCCCTCGACGCGCTGTGCCTCGCCTTGACCGACGACAACGTCTGGGTCCGTGCAGAAAGCGCCCGCACCCTCGGCCGCATCGGCGACACCACGGCCGTGAGGCCGCTGGAGCGCATGTTCGCCGAGCGCGAAGGTCCCGACCACGAGGCTGCCAAAGAAGCATTGCACTTGCTCACCGGCCTAAACTACGCGGTCGCCCCGTGACAACTCCCTGCGCCTCTGCGTTCATCTGCGTTTATCTGCGGATAGTTTCCGAAAGCATCTAAGCCTTGCGCGTCTTCTCACTGTTTTGCGCCGCGCTGCTATGCGCCCTCCCCCTGCGCGCCCAGCCCCAACTTAGCGACCAAACCGCGGCCGCTGGCATCACCTACCGCAATGTATTTGGCGGACAAGAAAAGCACTACATCCTAGAATCCCACGGCAGCGGCGCAGCCTTCTTCGACCACGACTCCGACGGCGATCTCGACCTCTACATAGTCAACGGGGCCACTTTTGCCACGTACCGCGACCGCTCGGGGCCAGGCAACGCGCTCTACCGCAATCGCGGCGACGGCACGTTTGTGGAAATCACCCAAGAAGCTGGGGTTGGCGACGCTGGTTGGGGCGGTGGCGTGGCCGCGGGCGACATCGACAACGACGGTCGCCCAGATCTCTATGTGACTAACTACGGAGCCAACGTGCTCTATCACAATCGCGGCGGCGACCGCTTTGCCGATGCAACTCAAGAAGCGGGCGTTGGCGGCGATCAATACAGCGCCAGCGCGGCCTTCTTCGACTACGACCGCGACGGGGACCTCGACCTCTACGTGGCCAACTACGTCGTCTTCGACGCCGAGCACCTGCCAGCCAAACCTAAGCTCTGCACTTTTTTTAGCGGCCTCCAAGTCTATTGCGGCCCCAAAGGCTTAGTCGGCGCACCGGATGTGCTCTATCGCAACGAGGGCGACGGCGCGTTTACCGACGTCACTCAAGCGTCGGGCGTGGCAACCGCCAATCGCTATTACGGCTTGGGCGTAGTCCCGACCGATTACGATTCCGATGGCGATAGCGACCTCTTTGTCGCCAACGATGAGACCCCCAACGTGCTCTTCCAAAACCAAGGCGACGGCACCTTCCAAGATGTCGCTCTCATCGCAGGAGTGGCATACAACGGCGACGGCGACGTCGAAGCCGGTATGGGCGCGGACTTTGGCGACTACGACGACGACGGCGACCCAGACCTGTACGTAACCCACTTTTTTACCGAGACCAATACGCTCTACCGCAACGAGGGCGGCGTGCGTTTCTCCGACGTCACGACCACGGCGGGACTCGCCGCGCCCACGGTAGAAATGTTGGGTTGGGGAACGCGCTTTTTCGACTACGACAACGACGGTCGCCTCGACCTATTCGTCGCCAACGGCCACGTGTATCCACAGGTTGACCAAGCTGCAACCGGCACCACCTACCGCCAGCCCAATCAGCTCTTCCGCAACGAGGGCGACGGCCGCTTCACCCCAGTGTCAGCCGGTCCTGGGCTGACGCAGGCCAAAGTCAGCCGTGGCACCAGCTTTGGCGACTACGACGACGACGGGGATATCGACCTCTTCGTCGTCGAGCTAAACGACGCGCCGACTCTGTTGCGCAATGATGGAGGAAATGCGAGAAATTATCTCGTGCTGCAGGTCTTTGGCCGCGAGGACAACCGCGATGGGATCTGTACTCGCATCGGCCTACAAGCAGCCGGCAAGCGCCAGTGGCGCACGGTCAACGGTGCGGGCAGCTACCTTTCGCACAGCGACTTGCGCGTTCACTTCGGTTTGGGCGCGGCGCAGATCAGCGACCGCGTCGAAATCACCTATCCCAACGGCAGCACCTATGCGATCGAGAACGTGCCCGCCAATAAGCTCTTAGTCGTCCGCCAAGGGCAGGGGCACGCCCTCCTCGAACTAGGCGCAAATCCTTTTTAATTATTTAACTCAACCCGCGCTGTGCTCAGCCCGCACCCGCTCGATTTCGGCGAGGCGCTCCTGCGCGGCGGAAAATTCGGGATGGAGTTTGAGGAGCTGCTCAAAGACTGCGGCGGCCTTGTTGACATACCCGAACTCTAGGTGGAGCAGCCCCAAGTTGTAGGTGGCTTCCGGGACACGCGGCGATCGTTCTACGGCCCGTTTGAGGCTCGAGAGCCGTCCCTCGTATTCCTTGAGCTTGGCAAAGGTCTGCATGAGCTCGCGGCCTTCGTCGCTGCGGCCCTGCTTGAGGTAGAGTTGGGCCAAGCTGTAGTGGGCACCTGCGTGGCCAGGATCGCGCTTTATGGCCTCCAAGTAGTAGGTGGCGGCCTGTTGCTCCTGCCCCAGTTTGGCTGTCACTGCGCCCAAGCGGTGATAGGCGTTGGCGTGGGCCGCATTTTTGAGCAGGGTTTGGTGAAAGTAACTCCGCGCTGCTTCGAGCTTGCCTTCCTGTTCGCTGATGACGCCGAGGTCGTAAAACGCGCCCGCCGTCTCGACGCCGAGATCTATCGCTCGCCGATAGGCCGCCCTTGCTTCTTCATATTGGCTCAAGGCCATGTAGCTCTCGCCCAAGTTCGCGTACACCCGCCCTTCGTCTGGGTGATCTGCAAGGGCGCGCTGGTATTCGGCAATGGCTTCGCCCGGGCGGTGCTGCAAGTGATAGACCCTCCCCAAATTGGCCCGAGCTTGCAGGAAGGTCGGTATCAAGCGCACGGCTTCCTCGTACTGAGCGGCGGCTTCTGCGTAGAGGCCCTGTTGCTGGTAGAGATAGCCGAGATTGTAGTAGATCGCCCCAAAGTCGGGCCGCAGCGCCAGCGCCTTCTTATAGCTTTCTTCAGCCGCTAAAAAGCGGCCCAACCCGTCGAGCGAAACGGCGAGGCCAATCCGCGCCTCAAAGTGATCGGGGGCCAGCGCTAGCGCCTGTTCAAAGTGGGGGGCCGCTGCCTCAAAGTGCTCTACAGCCGCGTGCGTCGCGCCTAAATTGCTATGAGCTTGGGCGAGGTCTGGATCCAATTCGATGGCCTGCTGGTAAAAGCGGGCCGCTTCGTCCATCTGGCCCTTACTAAATAAGCGGTCGCCTCGCTCGACGGCCTTTTGCGCGGCATCTGCCTGGTACTGCGAGTACCAGTACGATCCACCCAAGCTGAGAGCGATCACCAGTGCGGCTGCTCCTAGATAAACGAAGCGGCGACGCGGTACTCGCTCGCGGTTCTTTTTGCTACGGGTCATCAGTGAGTTTTACTAGCGGGGGAAAATCGGGGCATGGGATCCGTCGCACCGAACGCGTCTAGCGCACCATTGCGAATGTATAGACGCCCACCTCAAATCCTGTCCATCCCACAAATCCCATAAATCACAGTCCTACTGCCGGACGACCTCTATTTCGGTCATGATCTGATCTTGGCCCCAGGTTCCTCCGAGCCGCAGTGAACTCGTCGCGATGGAGCCGGTGATCGTGTCTTCTTCTTCTTGGGTGAAGGAATAAACCGTCTTAGAATTGAGGTAGCGCACCTCCAAGGTGATCTGGTCGGGATCGTCGGGCTGGAGGATGTCGATTGCCTGGAAGAAATCGTTGCGCCCCTCGCCATAAACCAACGTGGCAGACACGGTAACTTGCTTAGGGGAAACCCGCACAATGCTTATTGTAACGGGGCGGTCTTGTCCGCTGATGCCATTGGATAGAGCAAAATTCCCGGTGCCTTCGTATTCGCCGACCCAAGCATCGGCGTAATCGGGCGTGGGTTGAACGGCTTCCTCCGAACCGCAACTCAGGGTCGTCAAAAGGGCCGCTAGGGCCAACCATGTCCATTGTTTCATTGCGCGTACCTCCGCAGAGTTTTCATGCGGCAAAAGTATAGGGCACAACGCGTCGCGAATCAACCGCTTTGCGCCGCTGCCATTCGCCAATTCTCCCCTCAGTTCGTACACTATGCAGCGCAAAATGTATCCACTGTCAAAGACGCCAACGCGCCTAGGTATCGCGCTCGCCGCCTTGTTGGGTTGTGCCTCCGAACCGCCCCTTCCCGCACAGAGCGCCCAGCGCTACCAACAGGCTCGCCAACACCTAGCGGCCGGCCGTTTGGACTCCGCCGCCCACGTGCTCAAAGCACTCGTCCAGCGCGACACCCTGCACTACGAGGCCGCACTCGCGCTCGGGGAAATCTACTTGCGGCAAAAGCACTACCAACAAGCTCTGTCTCCGCTCGCCCGCGCACAAAAGCTCGCGCCCGAGCGCATCGAACCCCGATTGCAGTTGGCCCAAACTCTGAGCAAACTCGGACGTCAAGCCGAAGCGCGTGCGCTTTTCGACTCCATAGTGGTGGCCTTCCCCGGCAACGCGGTCGCCTGCATGGCATACGCCGACCTTCTAATGACGCAAGACCAACCCGACGCCGAGGGTGCCCTCGCCCAGTACGAAGCCATCCTCACCGTCAATCCCAAACACTACCGAGCGCACGCTGGCAAGGCCGCTTCGCTTCTGCGCTTGGGCGATTTTGCCGGTGCGGCCGTCCGCCTCGACAGCTTACTCGCCGAGCGACCGGACGATGTGTACCTATCCTTCCTGTTGGGCGCGGCCCACCACCACCTGCATCAATATCCCGAGGCCGTCGCCGCGTACAAGCGCGCCATCGATGTTTTGCCCCCGGCTTCGCCGCAGCGCACCGTGCGCCAGTGGAACCTGCGGCTGGCCTATATCGAGGCCTATGGCACCTACCCGGGCGATCTCGAACCGGCCTATCAAATCGGCTTGGCACCGCTGGCCGAGGCATCGCCGGTGCGCTTCACCGATGTGGCCGCAACAGCCGGCGTCGGCAAGCGCGATCGGGGGCGCGGCGTGGCGTGGCTCGACTACGACACCGACGGCGACCCGGACCTCTTCGCCGCGGGCATCCAAGCCCCACACGCGCTCTACCGCAACGACGGCGACGGCCGCTTCGCCGACGTATCTACCGCCACCGATCTCGCAGACCCGCGCGGCGGCTGGGCGGCCATTGCCGCAGACTACGATGGCGACGGCTACCCAGACCTCTTTACCACCCGCGAGGCTTGGGAAGGTCTCGCGCCCAATTCGCTCTACCGCAATCAAGGCGATGGAACCTTCCGCGATGTCGCGCCCCAAGCCGGCGTCGCCGGCACAGACGACAGCTTCATGGCTGTCTGGACCGACTACGACAACGATGGCTTGCCAGACCTGTACGTGGCCTCGGGCATCACCGGCAGCGGACGGCCCAACCGCCTGTACCACAACCAAGGAGACGGCACCTTTGCCGACCGCGGCGCACAGGCCGGCGTGGCCTATCGCGGCAAAACCCTCGGCGTGACCTGCGGCGATTACGACGGCGACGGCGACAGCGACCTCTACGCCATTGACGTGGCCGCCCCCAACCACCTTTACCGCAACGACGGGCACCACTTCACCGACGTCACCGCCGAGGCTGGCGTGGCCAAACCGGGCGAGGGTAGCTACGTGGGATTTTTCATCGACGGCGACGGCGACGGCGACCGCGACCTTTTCGTCTCGGCCATGAACTTCTACGAAGACATCGTGCAGTCGCAGGTCACCGGGCTGGCCTTGCGCCCGACCCGCGCCTATCTGTACCGCAACGACGGAGCCACTTTCCGCGACATCGCCCCTCAGCAGGGGTTGGCCCGCTCCTTTGGCTCGATGGGCGCGGGCTATGGCGACATCGACTACGACGGTCTAATCGACATCTACCTGACCAACGGCGGTCCCATAATGGCGCGCTTTGAACCCAACACCCTGTTCCACAATCGCGGCGACCGCTTCGCCGATATCACAACTGCGGCCGGCGTCGGCAATCCCGGCAAGGGACACGGCGTAGGTTTTGCCGACTACGACCTCGACGGCGATCTTGACCTCTATACCGCAGTCGGCGGCCACTACCCAGGCGATCTGTGGGCCAACAGCTTGTACCGCAACGAGGGCCACCACAACCACTTTCTCGGCGTGGATTTAGGACCTCAGGCCATTGGCGCGCAGTTGCGCCTGCGTGCCCAAGATTTGCTCGGAATCGTAGAAATCAGCAGCGGTCCGGGGTTTGGGTCGTCCAACAGCTTGTCCCCAGCCCTCGGCTTGGGGGCGCGCACCCGCGTCGATACCCTCGAAATCCGCTGGCCCACCGGCGCACAGCAAGTGTATGCCGATCTGGAAATCGACCGCTTCCACCGCTTTGATGAGCAGCCCTGAGATGGCGTGGCGACTGCTCTGCGCGGCATTTGTGCTCGCCTCCTGTGCCTCCGAGCCAGCACCAGCACCGGATGCAACCGATCACCTAGCCCGCGCCCGCGCCCACTTTGCGGCAACCCGTTTTGAAGAATCGGCCGCAGCCGCCCGCGCCGGATTAGCCATCGACTCGACGAACGCGGACCTCCACAATGTGCTGGCCTCGTCCCATGCGGCTCAGGGCCGCTATGCACTGGCCATAGAATCCCTCGAAGCAACCGTGCGCCTCAAGCCCGATTACGCCATGGGCTTTGTAAACCTCGGCGGGATCTACACCAAGCTCGGCCAGTACGATCGCGCCGACACCTATCTCCAGCGCGCCGTCCAACTCAATCCCGACAACTCGCCCGTGCGCCGACGCTTAGGCGAGCTGTACTTGGCCACGGGCCGCTACGCCGAGGCCACCCGCGAGCTACTCGAATCTCTGCGCCTGTTTCCCAACGACGCCACGCTCTACTACTACCTCGGCCAAAGCCTCGCGGCCGAGGGCCGGCAGGACGATGCCTTGGAGGCTTTTCAGCGCGCCACCTTGCTCGACATTGGCTTTGCCGACGCCTTCTATCGCCTCGCCACCCTCGCCCGCAAGGCCGGCCGCGACACCTTGGCGCAGCAAGCCCTAACGAGCTTTTCGCACCTGCAAGCCCTCAGCGGCAAGGAAGTCAAGCGGCTGCGCGCCGCCATCCTCAACGCTCCCGAAGAAGCCGCCCATCACTACAACCTTGGCCTGTTCTTCGTCCGGCAGGGGTACTTTCCCCAAGCCGAGAACAAATTCGACCGGGCCGTCGCCCTGCGTCCCGGGGACCTCGCCCTGCTCAACCGTCTCGCCGGCGACCTCCTGAAGCTGCAACAACCCGAAGCCGCGCTCCGCTACTTACAGGTCGCTCTCGACCAAGACCCAGCGCATTTTCCCGCCTTGCTCAACGCCGGCCACATCGCCGGCCAACTCAGACGCTACGACGAAGCCATCACCTACTGCCGCCGAGCAGTGGCGGCGCACCCAGACGACGCCGAGGGCTGGTACCTCCTCGGTTTGGGCCTGTTCAGCAAGGGAGAACGCGCCGAGGCCGAACAGGCGTTACACCGCAGCCTAGCGCTGAGTGCAGACGATGCTGCGCTGCACACTAAGGCCCAGCAACTTCTCAACACCCTTAAACAACAACCCACAAAAACGCCGTGATTGCACTACTTTCGCTCTTTTTGCCCCTCGCCCTCTCTCTCGCTTGTAGCGAGTCAGATCCCCATACCGAAGATTGGTCCCAACACTACCAAGCCGGGCGCACAGCCCTCGGCCAGAGCCGCTTCGCCGAGGCCGAACAAGCCCTATCCCGCGCCCTGACCTTAGCCGAGACCTTTGCCCCCGACGACCCGCGCTACGGCCGCACCGCCCACCAACTCGCGCAACTCCACGTCGTGCGCGGCGAACTCGCGCGAGCCGAAAGCCTCTACCAGCACTTGCACAAACGGCAAATGGCTCTCCCGGACGACCATCCCGACAAAATGTTGACCCTCGACAAGCTAGGCGACACTTATCGGCTCCAGCAGCGGCCAGCTAAGGCCGCTGCGCTCTACGACCGCGTCCTTGCCTTCCAACAGGTGCATCGAGGTGATGAAGAATTCGCAGCAACCATGCAGAAGTTATCCGATCTCTACCGCGCCCAGGGCGATCGCGCCGCAGCCGATTCCCTCGCCCAGCGCGCCCATGCCCTGTTCCTCCAAGGACACTACCAACAGGCCGCGCCCCTGTACCACAGCGCACTGGCTCTGCAAACGGGCAATCATCCCGACTTGGCCCGCACCTGTTACTATCTAGGCCGTCTGTACGACGCGCAGGATCGATATCGGCAGGCCGAGCACTTCTACCGACGCGCCCTCGCCGCGTCTCCCGCCAGCGACCCCGACCAAGTTGGCGCAGCACTCGCCGACCTACTTGCCCGCAAGGCCAACCATCCTTAACGACCACAGGAGTTTCTCAATGAACCGCCCCCCCACAGAATTCAAACGCATTGCCGCTGCCGATCTCAGAGCCTTTGGCACGGCCTGCCTGAGCGCCGCTGGCCTGTCCGCCGCACACGCCGCGCAATTGGCCGACCTGCTAACCAATTCGGATTTGCGCGGCGTGCGCTCGCACGGCACCCGCGCCCTGTACGGGTATTGCCGCACGATCCGCGACAAAAAAGCCAACCCCAACCCAGACATCCGCGTCCTGCGCGAAAGCGACACCCATGTCTTTGTCGATGGCGATGGCAGCCTCGGGTACGCGCCGACCATGTTGGCCACTGAACGCGCCATCGCCAAGGCTAAAGAAAAGGGCCTCGCCATCGGCGCGGCCTGCCACATCGGGCACTACGGCTCAGCGGGACACTACGTGCGCCGCGCCATGACGGAAAACTGCGTGGGCTTCTCAGTGCAAGCGGCTTATCCTCAGTACTACCCCAGCAACGACGGCAAGCGCGCCGCCCACTACGGCAACCCGCCCCTGTGCTTTGGCCTGCCCGGACAAGATGGGCCACCTGTAGTACTCGACGTGGCCACCTGCATCCTCGCCGACTACCAACGCGGCGAGCAGATCGAAGCCATTGAAGAGCTGATCCCCGCAGCCTTCTTCAAGTCCATGGGCTACACCGCGATCGCCACCCTACTCGGCGGAGCTTTTGTCGGCCAAGGCGACGACCGCGCCCGCGAGATTTTCGCGCAATGGCCAGCAGCGCGCATGGGCAGCCTCATCCTCGTCCTCGACTTGGGCCTCTTCGCGCCCGCTCCGCAAGTGCGCCACGGTGTCGATAAGTTAGTGAGCCTAGCGAGCGAGCAGATGATTCCGCTGCGCGGGTACGACGAAGTCACCCTGCCCGGCACGCCTGAACACCGCAACGAAGAAGCGTACGCACGCGACGGCATTCCCATCGGCTTAGAAGACGTCGAGCGTCTAGCCGAGTGTGGCCGGTCCTTTGGCGTTGTGCCTCCGTGGCTGGACTAATGCCGCGTCGATTTCTACTTTACGGCAGTGGATAGTGGATAGTGGCCAGTGACTCGTTCCTCACCGCCCCCTTTGGGCTGGAAAGGGTTGGGACTAACCACTAACCACTGGCCACTGACCACTAAAAAGGAGCTTTCCATGAACCTGACGCCCGCGCTCCACGCCGAGCTCAAGCGCTATGCTATCCAACTGCGCCGCCTAGTCGTCGAGTCAGTACACCACGCTGGAGCCGGCCACTTAGGCGGCCCGATGTCCGCGGCCGAGTTGCTCATCGCCCTGTACTTCGCCGAGCTGAACATCGACCCGGACCGACCGCGCGACGAAGACCGCGACCGCTTCATCCTGTCCAAGGGGCATTCCTCAATCGGCCTCTACGCGGCTTTGGCCCTGCGCGGCTACCTGCCCATTGAGGAACTCGCCACCTTTGACGCCATTGACTCCCGCCTCCAAGGCCACCCAGACATGAGCGTCCTCCCCGGCCTCGACATGTCCACCGGCTCGCTGGGCCAGGGTCTGTCGCCCGGCCTCGGCATGGCCCTCGCCGCCCGTCTGAAGGGGCAGGACTTTCGCACTTGGGTGATGATCGGCGACGGCGACTCGCAGGAGGGGCAAATATGGGAAGCGGCCTTTGTCGCGGCGCGCTACGGCCTCGACAATCTCACCGCCATCCTCGACTGGAACGGCCTCCAGCAATACGGCTGGGCCACTGAAAAGGGCTACGGTGCGCTCGACCGCTTGGCAGCGCAGGAAAACCCACTTAGCCGCTGGCGCGCCTTTGGCTGGAACACCATCGAAACCGACGGCCACGACTTCCCCGCCATTTTGTCGGCCTTTGCCGCAGCCAAATCACACCGCGGCCAACCCACCATCATCGTCGCCCGCACGGTCAAGGGCAAAGGGATCTCCTACATGGAAAACGACTTCAACTGGCACTCCAAGCCAGTGACCGACCAAGACCTCAAACAAGCGCAAGACGAACTCGCCGCGCAGGAGGCCGCGCTGTGAACCTCTCTACCACCGGCGAGATGTTGGCCCAGCGCGACGCCTTTGGCGACACACTCATCGAACTCATTGACCGCGATCCACGCGTGTACGTGCTCGACGGCGATTTGGCCAACTCGACCAAGGCCGACAAAGTCTCCCGCGAGCGGCCCGACCGCTTCCTCGAAATGGGCATTGCCGAGCAAAACATGATGGGCGTCGCCGCTGGCATGGCCACCTGCGGCCTCGTGCCGTGGCTGAGCAGCTTCGCCTGCTTCATCGTCAACCGCGATCTCGATCAGCTCCGCGTCGTCGTCGCCCAGCCCAACCTACCGGTCAAGCTCTGCGGCGCGTACTCGGGCCTGTTGACCGGCAAAACCGGCAAGACCCATCAAGAAGTCGCCGATATCTCCGTCATGCGCGCCATGCCGAATATGACCGTTTTGGCCCCAGCCGACGCCGTAGAAGTCCGCGCCTGTATGCTGGTGGCCAACGACTTGCCCGGCCCCGTGTACGTGCGCATGACGCGCGACCCGGAACCAGTCATTTTTCCGGCGGACTACGAATTTGAGCTAGGACGCGCCCTTGTCGTGCGCGAGGGCACGGACATCACCCTCATATCCACCGGAGCCCAAACCCCGCGCTGCCTCGCCGCGGCCGACGAATTGGCGCACGAGGGAATCTCAGCGCTCGTCCTGCACGTACCGACCCTCAAGCCACTCGACGCCGACGCCATTGTTGCCGCGGCCGCGCAGACAGGCTGCGTAGTAACGGCCGAAGACCACACGATCATCGGCGGCTTGGGCGGCGCGGTCGCTGAAGTGCTAGGCGAGCGGCACCCCACGCCCATGCGGCGCGTGGGCATTCGCGACGTATTCGGCGAATCCGCACCTAACGAAAACCTGCTGCAAAAATACGGCTTGACCCCCGGGCACATCGCACAGGCGGCACGGGCGCTACTCTCTTGACCGTCGTATCCAAATACCCGTAATTAAATGAGATTCATTTACCGCAACCGATAGCCACAAGCTGCTGATGACGCGACATACTGGGTTCACTTGCCACACAAAGTGTTTGTTCACCAGTAGAAGCTCGCACGAGCCATTAGAGTGCATCTTTGATGCACTCTTTTTCTTTGGCCATTGCTATGGGAAAAGAGAGGCCGCATGAAAGAGGGTTTGTTGCAACTGTTAAAGCTCCAAGAAGTCGATAAAAAACTCTTCTCGCTCGAAGAGGCGAAAGAAAAATATCCCGCTGAAATCGACCTGCGGCGCGACAAGATTGCAAAAGAGCGGTCCATTTTGTCCGATCTAGAAGCCCAAAGCGCGGAGCTAGCCAAGCAGCAGCGACACTGCGAGCGCGAGATCGAAAGCGGCAAGACTGCTCTGCGCGAGCGCGAGGAGCGATTTTCCGTAGTAACCACCAACAAGGAATACGATGCCCTCCAGCTCGAAATCGAGACGTGCAAAAAAACCATTGCCGAGTACGAGACGCAATTGCTCAAAGCCCTTGAGGGCCAAGAGCGAATGCAGAAACAAATCGCCGAGGAGCAAGACGCTTTTGAGGAAGTCCGTGCGGTCGAGCAAGAGCGCATTGACGAACTCGAAGGTCAGCTCGGCACCATGCAGGAACAAATCGACGAAGTTAAACAGAATCGGGAGGCAGTCGCCGAGAGCATCGATGCCCAATTGCTGCAGACGTACAATCACAAGAAGGGACGGCACGGCATCCGCGTCGCAGCCGTACACAGACACGCTTGCGGCGCTTGTTACTACCAAATGCCCGCCCAAATGCTCAACGAGGTACGCGTCGGCGACCGCGTCATCTCCTGCGAGAGTTGCGGCACCATTATGGTCTGGAACGAGCAGTCGGTTTGATTTTGGGAGCAGTAAGTCGGGCGGGCGCGCTAGCAGTCCTCAGTGGCCGCTGGTGAGGAAAGTCCGAGCTCCACAGGACGGGATGCTGGGTAACACCCAGGGGGGGCGACCCCACAGACAGTGCCACAGAAAACACACCGCCCAGCTTGCTGGGTAAGGTTGAAAAGGCGAGGTAAGAGCTCACCGCACCTGCGGCGACGCAGGTGGCAGGGTAAACCTCATCCGGAGCAAGGCTAAATAGGGGAAAAGAGGTGGTCCGCCTCGCTAGATTCCCGGGTAAGCTGCACCGAGGCGGCCGGGCAACCGCCGCCCCAGATGAATGCCCGCACAGCGCACTTCAGGTGCGCGGACAGAACTCGGCTTATAGACTTACTCCTCCCACACCCGGGGCTTAGCGGCTCCGGGTGATTTTTCTGTTTTTGGAGAGCTATATGTTCCCTCTGATCGCCGCGCTGGTGTTGATTGCCGCCCGGCTGCCCGCCCAACAGCCCGAGCGCTACGCAATCGAGCCGCTAGCCGAGGGTTATATTGACTGGACGCAACACGCGCTCTTCGCCTATGGCGATGGCACCGCGCCTGCGGCAATCACCGACCCCGTGCAGCAGCGGCTCCACGGGTTGCGCAATGCCCGAGACGCGGCCTTCCGCAACATGCGCGAACTCATCGGCCAAGTGCGCCTCACCGCCGACACCCAGCTGCAAGACGCTGGCCTCGAGCGCGATTTTCAAGACCTCGTCCGCGTGGCCCTTGGTTCGCAAAGCGCGGACCAAGGACGCTATCGCATCGCCGTGCGACTGCTTCTGTTAGGGGATTTCGCGGCGGCGGTACTGCCCGAAGTTGAGCCTATAAACCCAAGATCACACGACCTGCGCCATTTCGACGACGCCCCCGCAGTACCAACGACCGCCGATTCGCTGATGCCAGCCATCGCCGATTCACTCGCGGTACCAGCCATCGCCGATTCGCTAGCAGCACCCGCCACCGACTCACTCGCAGGGACAGCCACCCCCGATTCGCTAACGACGCCAGCTACCTTCGACTCCCTCGCAGTGTCCGCGACCACCGATTCCCTAACAGCACTCGCCCCCGACTCGCTCGCAGGGACAGCCAGCGCCGATTCCCTAACGACGCCAGCTACCTTCGACTCCCTCGCAGTGTCCGCGACCACCGATTCCCTAACGCTATCGGCTACTGCTGATTCACTCGCAGTCAACACCCCCGACTCGCTGACGACGCCCCCTACCGCCGATTCACTCGCGGCAGACGAACTCGTATTTTTCGTCCCCGAGGCACCCTATACGGGCCTGCTCGTCGATGTCCGCGGCCTCGGGCTGCAACCGAGCCTAGCGCCGAGGGTGCTCAGCGCGGCTGGGCACGTTATTCACGGCGCGGCCACCGTGGACCGCAGCCTCGCCACGTCCTACGGAGTCGTGGGTTACGACGACGACATCACCCGCGCCTACACCAGCGAACGGCTCGGCGGGGAAGAGGCCAATCCTTTTATCGTCAGAGCCACAGGCACGGTCGGTCGCTACTCGGGCGACGCCATCATAGATAACTTCGATGCCGCACAAGTGCTGCAAGCCGACGAGGTCGGCGACTTCTTGCGCCAAGGCCGGGTGACCTTCCTCCTCGGCCCTTCGGCTGAGCTCATGTCGAAGCCCACGCCACCGGCCTTCGATGACGCCTATTTCGATTCTACCTATACCGATTCTACTTTCATCTTAGAAGGAATGAAAAATGAGTTTGAGTTTTACGGAGAAATGGAACCAAGCGATCTCCAAGAATAACTCGCTGGTCTGCGTCGGGCTAGATACCGATCCCGCGCAGTTGCCCGCCAGCGTCCGCGCCAAAGCCGATCCCGTCCTCTACTTCAACCAGCAAATCATCGACGCCACCTGCGACCTCGTCTGCTGCTACAAGCCCAACTTCGCTTTCTACAGCGCCCTCGGTGCGAGCGGCTTTGCCACGCTCAAACGCACCCTCGACCACATTCCCACAGACATCCCGGTACTCATAGACGCCAAGGTCGGCGACATCGGCAATGTGGCCGCGCAATATGCTTGCACCTTCTACGAGGGCCTTGGCTGCAACGCGCTGACGGTGACTCCCTATATGGGCGCAGACTGCGTCGCGCCCTTCACCGCGTACCAAGACCGCACCACCTTTCTCGTCTGCCTGACGTCCAACCCCGGGGCCGACGACTTTGAAAAGCAACTTATGGGCGACCGGCCCCTATACGAGCGCGTCATTGCCAAAGCCCACGAGTGGAACGCCGCCAACAACATAGGCTTAGTAGCCGGCGCGACTCAACCCGAGCACTTGGCCCGCTTTCGCGGCCTAGCGCCGGATATGCCCTTGCTGATACCCGGAGTCGGGGCGCAAGGCGGCTCCGTGGAGCTAGCGGTCAAAAACGGCTGCGACGCTCGCGGCGCGGGCATCCTCATCAACTCCTCGCGCGGCGTTCTCTACGCCTCCCAAGACAGCGATTTTGCGGCCGCGGCCCGGCAGGCAACTCTAACCCTGCGCGACGCCATCAACGCTCACCGCCCCTGAGCCGTTGCCATCGCGCATAGCTATCTCTATTTTTTGTAACGCGTCGGGGTGTGGCGCAGTCCGGTTAGCGCACCTGCTTTGG
Source organism: Candidatus Latescibacterota bacterium (assembly GCA_965233785.1). Lineage (GTDB taxonomy): Bacteria > Latescibacterota > UBA2968 > UBA8231 > UBA8231. The sequence continues at coordinate 5,220,554 of OZ247580.1, read as the reverse complement.
GAGCAGGATGTCGTCGGTTCGAATCCGACCACCCCGACCACCACTTTCCCTCCAGCATCTCGCATTCCCCTCACGGCAAGGATGTACCATGGCACGAGAAATCAAGGCTTTGCTCGACGAGGAAATCGCCGCGTACGCAGCGCACAATCCCCGCTCCCAAGCGATGTTTGCGCGGGCCAAGCAATCGCTGCCGGGCGGCAACACGCGCACCGGCGTCCACATCGATCCTTTTCCCCTCTACGCCGACCGCGGCGAGGGGACCTATCTCTACGACATCGACGGCCACCGCCTGACCGACTTCGTCAACAACAACACGGCCCTGCCCTTGGGCCACGCCCACCCCGCTATCGTCACCGCCCTGCAGGAGCAAATCGCCCTTGGTACGGGTTTTTCGCGGCCCCTCGCCCTCGAAGTAGAGATGGCCGAAATGCTCCGCGCGCGCATGCCCGCACTGGAGAAAGTGCGCTTTTGCTCCTCGGGCACCGAGGCCGTGCTCAACGCCCTGCGCGTGGCACGGGCGCATACCGGGCGCACCAAAGTCGCCAAGTTCGAAGGGGCCTATCACGGCATCGACGACAGTGCGCTAGTGAGTTACTTGCCGCCGCTGGGGCCGGAGTTGGGGCCAGCTAACAAGCCGCGGGGCGTGGCCTCTTCGGCCGGGCTAATGGCCCATACCCTCGACGAGGTGGTCGTACTGCCGTTCAACGACGCGGCGGCTTGCGCCGAGATCATCGGCGACCACGCCCAAGACCTAGCCGCCGTGATCGTGGATCCACTCTCTACAGCCGCCGGGCTAACGCTGCCAGAGGCCGGTTTTTTGTCGAGTCTGCGCGAGGCGAGCACCCGCGCTGGTGCCCTGCTGATCTTCGACGAAATCGTCAGCTTCCGCTTTGGTCCGGGTGGGACACACACAGCCTATCAAGTGCGGCCCGATCTGGTCTGTTTGGGCAAGGTAATCGCCGGTGGGACGCCCGGCGCAGCGTTCGGCGGTCGCGCCGACGCCATGGACCTATACGATCCAGCCGATGGGCCGCAGATCCAACAGTCCGGGACCTTCAACGCCAATCCCATCGCCCTAGCCGCTGGCTTGCAGACGCTCCAAGCGCTGACCCCAGCGGCGTACGAGCAAATGGAAGGGCTGGCGCGGCGGGCGGCTGAGGGATTACAAACCGCGTTTGGTGAAGTCGGGATCGCCGTGCAGGTGGTCGTGGCCGGGTCCATATTCCGGCTGTATTTCCTCGCACAGCCGCCACGCAATTTCCGAGCAGCAGCGCGAGACGACGCGCAGATGCACCGCTGGTTGTTCTTCGCTCTACTGAACAAGGGGCTGTACACGCGGACGGGCGGCAACGTATCGCTGGCGACCGAGACCCACCACATCGACGCGCTGGTGCAGGGGGTGCGCGAGGTGGTGCAAGTGCTGTAACATCCCGCATGACTGCTAGCGCATGGCGGCGCGCCCTCCTGTGGAGTCTGTCCCTGAGCATGGTTTGCTGCGGCGGTTGGGGCCGCCAGTCTCCGCCAGCAAAGCTGTCGGTCACAACCACCGCGACCGCCCACTACGCCTACTACTGTGCCGACTGCCACGGACCTGATATGGACGGAGGCATGGCTAGCAGCTTAATCGACGGCCGCTGGGATTACGGCGCAAGCGACGCGGCCATCTTCGCGAGCATTGCCGTGGGGATTCCCGAGGATGGCATGCCCGGGTTTGGCGCAGTGATGGACACAACCCAAATCGACGCGTTGGTGCGCCTGATGCGGGAGGCCGAGCGCACACAATCCCATTAATCCTACCGATTCCCTCCGGGGGAGGGTCTCGCCGTCAGTCGCTGCGGATATAGGGCGTTTTTGCGTGAATGTGGACTACTAGTGGCAACGCGTTGGTAGTGTCGATCTTTTTAGCAGTGTATTTATTTTCGTATTTTTGAGGGAATTTCATCCGCGACACTAGATCGCCTAACTGGAGGTTCGTCATGTCCAAAACGGTCACCCTTCGTCTCGATGACGCCGTGTACCAGCGTTTTCGCGTCATGGCTGAACGCGATAACCGCCCGCTGTCTAACTTCATCGAGACTGCGGTTCTGCGCTATCTAGAGCGCGAGGAATATGTGGATGAATTCGAGATGGAAGAAATTCGCACTAACCGCAGCCTGAATGCCGGTATCGAGCGGGGGTTGGCTGATGCAGAAGCCCGGCGCGGGCGATTTGTCTGAGTATCGCATATTTGAAACCGGGGAATTCCAACGCCAGTTGGAGAAGTTGCCGCCGCCAGTACGAGACTCCCTGCGAGAAAAGCTGACGGACTACACCTACCCGCACCTCAGACAGCAGCCATACTTCGGCACCAACATCCGCAAGCTCCGCGGCTACACCCCCGATACTTGGCGATACAGGATCGGGCGCTACCGCGTATTCTACACTGTGGACCGGGAAGAGCGGATCGTTTCCGTATTGATGGTCGAGGCGCGGAAGGACGCTTACAAGTAGGTCCGCGATCTACTAACCACTATCGTTGCGAGAATAAACATGAACTATTGCGTCTGGTTGCTTTGCATCCTCGCCATTGCAGGAGACAGCGCAGCCCAACAAATCGTCCAATCCGAAGAACACACCTTTCGCGTCGAGACCTTCGCCACCGGCTTGGGCGTACCGTGGGGCCTCGCTTTTCTGCCCGATGGACGCTTGCTGGTCACCGAGCGCGAGGGACGGCTGCGCATCGTCGGCACCGACGGCGCGGTCTCGCCGCCCATCAACGGCGTGCCCACAGTGCTCGCCAAGGGACAGGGCGGGCTGATGGACGTGGTCTTGCACCCCCAGTACGCGGAGACCGGCTGGATTTACCTCAGTTACTCCGATCCGCTACCCGGGCCGTTGGGCGGCATGTTGAGCTACACAGCCATCAGCCGCGGACGACTGCAAGACGAAAAGTTGGTCGATGTAGAAATGATTCATCGCGTCCCAGATCAATTCTACACTCGGCACTCCCACCACTACGGCTCGCGCATCGTCTTTGACCGCGAAGGCTATCTGTACCATGCGATCGGCGACCGTGGCCAGCGGCCCCTCGCCCAGAACGTGAAGCTGCCCAACGGTAAGATCCACCGCTTGCACGACAACGGCGGCATCCCATCCGACAACCCCTTCGTCGGCAGCAACGGAGCCATTGCGTCGATCTGGTCCTACGGTCACCGCAACCCGCAGGGAATGGCCATGCACCCAGAGACCGACCAATTGTGGGCAGCCGAGCACGGCCCCAAGGGCGGCGACGAACTCAACCTCGTGCAGCGCGGCCTAAACTACGGCTGGCCGGCCATCACCTACGGCATCAACTACGACGGCACGCCCATCACCGACCAAACCCACGCCGACGGCATGGAGCAGCCGCAGACCTATTGGGTGCCGTCGATAGCGGTCTGCGGCATTGACTTCTACACTGGCGAACGCTTCGGCAACTGGCAAAACGACCTGCTGGTAACTTCGCTGCGCTTCAACCGCCTACACCGGCTGCGACTGGCGGGCACAGAAGTGGTACGCGATGAGATCGTGTATCAAGGCGAGTCGCGGATGCGCGACGTGCAGACCGGGCCGGACGGCGCGGTCTATCTCGCGGTAGAAGACCCGGGGCGGATTTTGCGACTGGTGCCGATAGAGTAGGGACGGTTAGGCGGAGATAGTCCACTATCGGGGTATTACGTTCCTTATTATATGGACAAGGACCGAGATAGATGAACCACATCCAAATTATTGAGCAAGTTTACAGCGCACTTTCTGCAAAGATTACCCAAGGCGAGATCCCTATTTCTCTTCGGACACCTGCCTCGGTCGGCACAGTCCAAGACGACCCATTTGACTGCTGGGTTGGGGATACGATCAGAGACGCGCTTCCAGATATCGAAGTATTCCACTCAGGGAAACTGACTACTCCTGATCTCGTGTTGAGATACAAGACGACCAACTCACTGCTCGGTCTCGAGGTCAAAAAGCTCATCCAAAAGGAGGACGGCAAAGACCCACGAGGTCTTACCATCGACTACAATAGCTGTCTTCCCTGTGGGAAAGCCCTTGTGAAAGTCGGCGAGAACACTGTCGAGGTGCCTTGCTTTTATTTTTTTGCACTTCTCAGTCCCAATAGTTCTTCGATGGTCACAACAATCCTGATGGACAGCGACTTCCTCAACTACGATTTTGATCTTCACAAGGGTGCAAAGGATGCAAATCAAAAGGATGCCCCGACTCATAGAGAACGATTTTCCGTATGCTCGTCTTTCCGTGATTGCAGAGGCTGAATCGTGGAGAAAAGAAGTCCATCGTCCAGTCTATTACATCCACAAGTGGTGGGCGCGTAGATTGGGATCTGTTTTTCGGGGTATCTTACTAGGCGCATGTCTCGACGAAGAAGAGGACTTCTGGAAGTGCTTTTATGGGAAGAACGATTTTTCTGAAACTGTAATTTTTGACCCTTTCATGGGGAGCGGAGTTACCATAGGAGAAGCGATTAAGCTTGGTTGTACCACTTTAGGTCAAGATATCAATCCAGTTTCGTATCTCGCATGTCGCGTGACCTTTACTAAGTATGATCCGTCCGCAGTCGTCGCTACATATCAACTCCTTGAGCACACGGTCGCCCCCAAACTACTGAACTACTTCGAGACACGAACAGAAGAAGGTAGTAGGGCAACCGTACTGTACTACTTTCTCGTCAAGGTTGTGTCATGTCCACAATGCGATAAACAGATCGACCTCTTCAAGTCTCGCATCTTCTCAAAGAACGCCGTTCCGCGCAAAGACTCCAGTGCTCGTGCACTCTGCCCTAGTTGCAGTGCCGTTAACGCGACGCTCTACGATGCTGATTACGTGAAGTGCTCAGATTGTGGCACAACGTACAACCCACAACAAGGCAATATCAAAGGGGCGAAAGTCGAATGCGATAAATGCGGCCATACATTCCGCCTTGTTGAGCGGATGAAATCAATGCGTGGGCCTCTTGGTTATCGCCGGTACGCCAAGATGATTCTCACCACGGATGGGCAAAAACGATACGCTTCTATGAATGCTTTTGATGACGCTCTTTTAGAAAACATCGCACAAGAGTTTACCTCCATCAGATCTTCCTTTCCTCAGATTGAAATCACATCGGGTTACAATACAAATCAGATTTTGAAGCACAACTACCGCTTCTGGCACGAGCTGTTTTCCGATAGGCAGCTCCTTTGCATTCACCACTTACGAGAAGCGATTAGTCAGATTGACCACGCCGATCATAAACTCCTCTTTGCCTGCCTGTTCTCTGGTGTGCTTGAGTTCAACAACCTATTTGCATCTTTCAAAGGGGAGGGAACAGGGGCCGTACGGCACATGTTTTCACACCATGTCCTCAAGCCCGAAGTGATGCCAATTGAAGCAAATGTCTGGGGTACGAGTAAATCGTCTGGATCGTTTTCCACCTTGTTCCGCTCTCGCATCCTAAATGCGCTTGCCTACAAGGCTGATCCAACAGAGCTCTATGTGACATCGGGGAAGAACAGTAAAATTGGAGGAATCAATCAACCTCTCGCCATTCCGGTGTCCAACGAGTTTGCCTTGTCTAATAATGGGAACGACGCAGTTTACCTCACTCAAGGCGATTCCAGTCGTACCAGTATTCCAGACCGTAGTGTGGACATCGTTGTAACTGATCCCCCATTTTTCGACAATGTTCACTACTCCCAACTCGCCGATTTTTTCTTTTACTGGCTGAACCAGCTTTTGGATTATTCCAAAGCCGAAACGACGAGACGGAAAGACGAAGTCCAAGATACGAGTGCTGTTCTCTTCGCCAACAAACTAACATCCGTGTTCGCCGAATGCTACCGCGTTCTCAAGCATACCGGGCTGCTCGTGTTCTCCTATCACCATGCTCGACACGAAGGGTGGACATGTGTCCATAGAGCTATCCGACATGCCGGATTCGTGTGCAAACAAGCTTATCCGATTAAGGCTGAGATGTCCGTTTCCACGCCTCTGAAACAGGCAAAGACGCCGATACATTTGGACTTGATACTCGTCTGTGGCAAGGAAGATAACGGGGCTGCCCACCACGTCGCTAACGTCAATATTACTCATGTTCTCCGCAGTGCAGAGGATCAAATTCGCGCCCTCAAATCAGCTAATATATCCGTCTCACTCGGAGATGCGAAGGTGATTCTCATGGGACGCTTCCTATGCGAAGCTCACCGCCTATGGAACCTAGACAAGGAAGAGACATTCCTCTCCGATATTGAAAGACATATTGACGACTACGTAGCTGACGTGATCAAAGTCCAAGGAGAGGTTCTATATACACAAGACCCCTCTGAACAACTGGTCCTTTTTGAAGAGATGGCCAACTATTTGACCCATAGGGGAGAGTTCGGAGCAAGGCGGTAAATCGCGGCCTTAAATGAGGTTGGAGGTAAAGAAAGCAACAATTATGGAAAAGCGAACGCTTGGCCGCACGGGCCTTGAAGTCAGCGTGCTGGGCATGGGCGGCCTATACGTCTCCAGCGCCGGTGCCCGTGGACGCGACGAGGCATGCCGCGCCGTTCACCGCGCCCTTGAACTCGGCGTGAATTACGTCGATACAGCACCTAACTACCGCGACAGCGAAGAGGTTTTGGGCATCGCGCTCGAAGGAGTGACGCAGCCGTACTTCCTCGCGACAAAACTCGGCGGCCGACCGCAGCCGTTTAATCCACAAGATAAAGATCTCTTGCGGCAGTCAGTCGATGAAAGCCTTCGCTTACTCAAACGCGATTACATCGATGTCCTATTGGTACACGAGCCGGATCGTCCCGGTCAGTACGATTGGTGGACGGACTACGACCGTTTCCACGGGCCCGTCTGCGATCTGTTGGAAGAACTAAAGGCGGAAAACATCATCCGCTTCACCGGACTCGGCGGCACCACCGCTTATCAGCTTCCGCTCATTATGGCAACCGGCAACTACGATGTCGTCTTGACGGCGTTCAACTACAGCTTGCTCTGGCGGGAAGCGACCATCGCCATCTTCCCTGAAGCCGAGCGACAGAATATGGGCCTTATCATCGGCTCGCCGCTGCAACAGGGTGCCCTATCGCGACGCTATCCCGAAATAGAAACGGGGGCACCGTGGCTGAGCCCACCGCGCCAGCAACAGTTTCAGCGGCTTTACGCATTGCTGGATGAAATCGAACTATCGCTACCGGAGGCTGCGCTCCGCATGATGGTAGCAACCCCGCAAATCTCCACTATCTTGATGGGAGCGCGATCGGTGGAGGAAGTGGAACAGAATGTGTGCGCGGTTGAAGCGGGGCCGCTGCCGAAGGATGTCCTCACCCAGCTTCAGGAAATTGCCGATATGGTGCCATTCCGGCCGTATGAAGAGCCGTTTGGCCTGCCGTTTGGACGACCATATAAGGGGCCGGGCCAAGCGGGCAGGTAGGTTGCGTCTTTTTCTCATAGAATTGCCCGAATCGCGCCAATTCCCTAACGTGTGCCGATATTTCCAACACAAGCCAAGGCAATAGACCATGTACGACTTAGTGGTAGAACGCAACGTAATGGTCCCCATGCGCGACGGCGTCCGCTTGGCGACCGACCTGTACTTCCCCGCCCGCGATGGCCAACCCCTACCCGGCAAGTTCCCCGCCGTCTTTCACCGCACGCCCTACGACAAAAGCGACGTCGAGCGCAACGGCAACTACGGCCGGTTTTTCGCCCAGCGCGGGTACGTAGCTGTCTATCAGGACTGCCGGGGGACGTTCCAGTCCGAAGGCGATGTGAACTTTCTCCTGCCCGAGGCCGAGGACGGATACGACGCCTTGCAGTGGATTGACCAGCAGCCGTGGAGCAACGGCAAGGTGGGGTCGTGGGGGACCTCGTGGTCGGGCTGGACGCAGACGGCCATGGCGGCGTTGGGGCCGACCAACCTCAAGGCTATGGTGGTCAACATGAGCGGGGCCGACGCGCACGAGTCTTCCGTGCGGCACGGAGGCGCACTGGAGTTGCGATTCTTGGCGTGGGCGTTTTGGCATTCAGCGGCCAATACGCAGCGCCGGCTAAAAGCCGACCCAGCGGTTGATGCGGCCCTAAACTTGGGCGCGCCAACCTTTGCCGACTGGCTCACGCGAATGCCGCTCCGCAAAGGACAGACCCAGCTCAAATTGGTGCCGCCTTACCAAAAGTGGGCACTGGACTTACTAACCAAGGCCGACTACGACGAATACTGGCAACACCCCAGTTATGCACCCGCGCTCTTTTGGGACGACTTCCCGGATGTGCCAATTCTGATCATCGGAGGCTGGTACGATTCGTACACGCGCTCGACGTGCAAAAACTACGCGGGATTAGCGGCGCGCAAGCAAGGACCGGTGCGGATGCTCATGGGGCCGTGGACGCACGGGACGCAAACGCTGGAGCAAAGCTTTGCCGGCGACGCGGAGTTCGGCGAGGACTCGGCACTGGACGACTTCCGCGACCTGCATCTGCGCTACTTCGACTGGGCGCTCAAGGGAGTCGATAACGGCGAGGCGAGCGCACCGCCCGTGCGGATCTTCGCCATGGGTGGCGGCGGGGGCTATCGCACCAGTAGCGGCCGGCTTTTCCACGGCGGGCATTGGCGCGACGAGGCCGAGTGGCCGCTAGCCCGGACGAACTACACCAAGTACTATCTGCACGGCGACGGCACCTTGTCGCCGCAAGAGCCAACCACAGACGGCGGCGATACCGTCTATCGCTTCGATCCAGCCAATCCGGTGCCCTCCATTGGCGGCAATGTCTCCTCGCTTTCCGAGATCGGCCCGCTGCCGCCGGGCGTGGGCACTGCCGCCAATGCGCCGTGGCGGGCGCGAGTGGAGCAATTGATGGTGCCGGGCGGGTTCGATCAGGTGGAAGGGCCGGAGTTTTACGGCTGTGCGCCGCCCTATCTACCGCTGGGCTCGCGACCAGATGTGTTGGTCTTTACCACGGAGCCGCTGGCTGAGGACGTGGAGGTGACTGGGCCGATTGAGGTGCAGTTATGGGCCTCGTCGTCAGCGCCGGATACGGACTTTACCGCCAAGCTGATCGACTGCTATCCACCGAGCCGCTGGTATCCGCATGGCTACGCGCTCAACCTAACCGACAGCATCGCGCGCCTGCGCTACCGCAACGGGCGCGAAAAGGGCGAGCTGCTAACGCCGGGCGAGGTCGCCGAGCTGACGATCACCCTCTATCCGACGAGCAATGTGTTTGCCGCCGGGCACCAGATCCGCCTCGACATTTCCAGCTCGAACTTTCCCCGCTTCGACGTCAATCCCAACACCGGCGACCCCATCGGTCAGGAGCGACGACGACAGGGAGCGGACAACAGGATTCACCACAATGCGGCCCAAGCGTCGCACGTGGTGTTGCCGATTATTCCAACTTAGGAGAAACGCATAATGGAACAATTGCAGTTGGCCCTCGTGGGCTGTGGAGGTATGGCCGGAGCGCACGTGCGCGGCTTGCACGAATTGGCCCAAGCCGGAATTGACGATATACAGGTGGTGGCTTGTTGCGACTTGGTGGAAGCGCAGGCGCAACAGCGGGCCGACGAGATCGCCGAATTCCAAGCGCACAAGCCGGAGATCTATACCGACGTAGAGAGGATGCTCACGCACGTGGAGGATCTAGACGCCGTGGACATCTGCGCCCTACACTCGCAGCACCACATCCTCGCCGTGGCCTGTTTAGAGGCGGGCAAGCACGTGATCATCGAAAAGCCGCTGGCAATTACCCTGCGCGCCGGTCGCAAAATTCTCAATGCGGCCGTGGATAATCGCTGTCAGCTCGCCGTAGCCGAAAACTACCGCCGCTCGCCGCAGGAACGGGCCAGATCCTGGGCGGTGGCCAGCGGGCGGATCGGCCAGCCGCGCACCTTCTACTGGCTGGAAGCGGGCTTGCGGTTGGGCAAGTGGGGCTGGCGCAACTTCAAGCGCGACGCCGGAGCTGGCTGGATTCTCGACGGAGGCGTGCATTTTGCCGATTTATTCCGCTATCACTTGGGGACTGAGGCACGACAGGTAGTGGCGCGGGCGCACAGCTTTGAGCCGTATCGCTACGACGAGCCGGTCGAGCGCGAAGGGGCTTGGCCGGTGGATGTAGAGGACTGCGCCATGGCGCTGATCGATTTCGACGGCGGCGCAGTGGTGCAGTGGACTTGGCAAGGTTCAGCGCCGGGCCAGGATTTCAGCAAGCGCGTCCTCTACGGCAGCGAGGGCTGCATCGACTGGGAAAGCGGGCTGTGGACGCGCACCGGCACGAACACGTCTAACGAGGCATTGATCGAGGCGTATCAGAACAGCCTCGCTGGGGACGAGCGCGAGCGGCTCTTCCCCAGCGGAGTGGAAAATCCCATCTCAACCGAGCTGAAGGATTTCGCCGATGCCGTGCGGGGGCAGGGTACGCCCGAAGTGGATGGCCTAGACGGCTACCGCTCGCAGGCGATTTGCATGGCGATTTTTGAGTCGGAGTGGTTTAACCGGCCAGTGAGCTTGGCCGAAATCGAGCGCGGCGATTTGGAGGGCTATCAGGCCGAGATAGATCAGGCGCTCGGGATTGATTAGATAGGACCATTCAGTTGTAACATATAGTTTCCATCATCTCGCCAAGTTTTAGACTGGAAATTATAATATTATCTTCGCGGCGTATCTTCCGCAGAAACTTGTCATGTATGCTATAGTTTTCAAATCGACGCACCTGCCAGCCCACTTCGTAGCGAAATCGGTCGGTCGTGTGTACCACGAATGGCCACTCATCACGTGGTGAATGATCGAAGCTTGGAAATATAGACATCATCAGATGATCGCTGCCGATTTCAGGAGGATTCTCTATCCGTTGAACTGACCACTTCGGGCTCGTTGGCCCGTGTTGCAACTCGAATACTTGCGGTATCCACTTCGGGCCTGTTGGCTCATGTCGAGACTCACGTTGCTTCGCCAAAACGAACATTTGCTTCCCTAGTTTGGCTATTTCTGGCCAAAAAAGATGCTTTCCTTCTTGATCCTCCAATGCTAAAACTTGTTCTAATCTGGGCATTGAAGGATCAGAAACGTCGTAGAACTCAAGGCGGTCGTGGAAGGAAACCAACAAGCTTTCTTTATGATGGCCATAGGAGCACAAGGGAAAGTGACTCCCTGTTGTTACACGTCCTACAATCGCCAAATCGATAGAGTCTTGCAGGCTGACGAAATTGATAGTGCGTCCATCTTTTTCGAGAACATCAAAAACAAAAATATCCTGAAACGCGTAGATATCTAGATCGTGATCGGCATAGCTCGATCTGGCAGTATGACAAAACCCAAAAATGAGTATGAGAATCGGAACTCTAACGCGTCTCCAATTAAGGGTCATTCGGTCTTCCTCCTACCGCGAGTGTGTCTCGACGCCATCGGATTCAAATTCGCCGGTTTCTGGAGTTCAAAGAGAAATCTATTTTCTACCCTTTTGGGTGGCGTGATACAGATCCCAGCGAAGTTGAAGATTCAGCCAAAACGCGGGCGACACGTCGAGATATTTTGCTAGGCGTAGGGCTGTGCTCGGAGTAATACCACGTCGGCCGTTTACCAATTCGTTGACTCGCTGATAGGGAACATGAATCGCGGCAGCCAATTCGCGCTGTGTTAGACCCAAAGGATTTAAAAACTCCTCCAGCAACATCTCACCTGGATGCGTCGGAACGCGATCTGTTGGAATACGTACCATGATACACCTCTCGTTCATTAAGCGCAGGTTTTCATTCGCTGATGGTATTATTAGACGCATGAAACCACCAACTGGAGGACGCCCCTATAATACGCGCCATCTTGGAATAGCCCTCACTTCTCGGATGAGCGCCGTCGTTCCTCTCCACTTCCCGTTTATAGGCGTCGTCTGCGCAGAGTGTAGAAAAAAGATCGATGTATGGAACGCCAAACGCTTTTGCCTCGCGAGCAAACGCAAGCGAGAGGCTTTCGATTCTTTTGTTTTGTTCGTCGTCAATAACCGGCGGCGGACCAACCATAAGTACTGTGTATCGCCTAGCTCCGCGCAGAATCGCTCGGACATTCGCGCAAGATTCCGCAGAATCGACGCGCATTTTCCCATTCTCAATGACCGTATCGTTGACGCCACATGAGAGAACTATGCGACCATCACAGAAATCGGGCAGCCGAAGAGTGCATTCGCTCTCCCAACGCAGCAGAATATCTTTACTCGTGTTTCGCCGAATACCAAGGTTGTAATAGGTAACAGGTATATCACTCGCATTGGCGATAGCACACAGACGCCCTGCCCACCCGAGGGCCGCCTCGTCACCGGTACCATTAACCAATGAATCGCCGATAAAGCAGATTCTTATGTCCTGTGTCATTTCGTTATCGGACTATATCGAAGAGTACTGCTTGTAACATTAGTACCTAGCTTCTGTGATCAGAGTTTAGATCGTCTTTGCCAAAACTCGCTAGTCCGCAGCCAACCACTCCATGACTTCGGCGGATTCCGCAGCCGCAATACCGCTTCTACACACAATGTCCTCCTTTAGGCTAACGCCTCTCGCCCAAATCGCTCGATAGCCTCCAAGGTCTCGCGCACATCGCCCCAAGTCGTAGTGTGGTTGACGATACACATCCGCAGCGAAAACTTTCCATGCAGAAGGGTCGATGATACGAAGGCGTGGTCGTCCCAAAAAACGTGGGCGAGCACCGTCCTGTTGACTGCTTCGAGGGATTCCTCGTCGAGGTCGAGGTCCGCGGGGTTGACCCGAAAGCACACGATGCTTAGCGACGCGGGGGTCAACATCTCTAGGGTCTGACTCGCTTGGATGTATTCCTCGGCTTGGTCGGCTAGCTCCATGCCCTTTGACACGGCCTGCCGGAACGCGGCCATTCCAAAAGTCTGCACCGACATCCAAATTTTCAATGCCCGCACCGAGCGGCTCAGTTGCAGGCCGCGATCCGAGAAGTTCGGGTGGTTCGCGCCCCATATCGTGTCTTGGAGAATGTCGTGATGCACGCCGAAAGCGTGCTCAAGCGTGCTCAGATCCTTCACCAGTAGGCAGCCGACCTCATAAGGCTGGAAGAACCATTTGTGCGCATCTAGCCCAATCGAATCAGCGCGCTCGATTCCGCGCAAAAGTTCCTTGCCCCGCTCGGTCACAACGGCGAAACCGCCGTACGCCGCATCGACGTGCAGCCAGATGCCTTCCGTCTCGCAGTAGTCGGCCATGGCTCCGATCGGATCGATGGCTCCGGTGCTACTCGCACCGGCGTTGGCGCACACTGCAATGGGATTGAATCCCGCTGTGCGGTCGTCTGCTACAGCCTGTGCGAGTGCTTCCATGTCCAGGCGGAAGAGGTCGTCGCTCGGTATCAGGCGTATGCACTCTGGTCTGACGCCGATTATTCTGGCTGCGCGAATCTGTGCGCTGTGGCTCTGGTCGCTCATATACACTGTTGCGCGTTCGGGATGGCCCGCTGCTTCTCGGGCTGCGACAAAGGCGTCGAGGCTGGCTGCGGAGCCGCCGCTCGTCAAAAGTCCACCCGCGCTTTCTGGATAACCGACCCAGTGCCGCAACCAATCGATGACGACCAGTTCCAGTTGGCTGGGACCGCTTCCGACCAGCCAGGTACATTGATTGACGTTGTATCCAGCGGCCATGAAGTCGGCCAGCACTCCGGGCCAAGTGGGCGCTGTCGGAATGAAGCCAAAGCAACGCGGGTGGTCCAGTCGCATCGCAATTGGAAGAACATCGCGTGCGGCCTGCTCAATGACCTCCGCTGCCGGTCGGCCCGCCTCGGGCGGCTCCTCCAGCAGCCAGTTTTCGAGTTCGCGCCGGAATTCTCCTTCCCAAGCATTTTCTCTGGGCAGGCCGTCGATCCGCTCCACCACGAGTTCTGCGGCTTTGCGCGCCAGATCAAGCATCTGTTCGGGTGCCATCTGGAGGCCGTTGCTGTGTTCACCGGCTTCTCGTTTTCCCTCTGATTGTCCCATTCTATCCTTCCGTCTGTGTATCCAAGTTGTCTTCGCGGTTGCTAAAGCGCGCCCAAGGTCTCCAGTCGTCTGCGTACTTCGGCCTGAACGGGAGCCGTCAATTCCACCAGCGGCAGGCGAATACCAGCGTCAATCCTACCCATAGCATTGAGCGCCCACTTGGTTGGAATGGGGCTCGTCTCCATGAACAGGGCCTCGTGAATCGGCTGCAACTTGGCATCCAACTCGCGGGCCTTGGCGTCGCCATCGACGAATGCTTGGCAGAACTCGGCCATGGCCGCCGGCAAAACATTGGCGGTCACCGAAATCGCCCCAACGGCACCGTAACCCGCCATAGTGAGCGTCTGCGCGTCCTCGCCGGACAGCAGGACGAAATCGCCGGGCACCAGCGCCTTGATCTCGGCGACGCGGCTGGGATCGCCACACGCCTCCTTAATGCCGACGATCGAATCGACAGCAGACAATCGAGCTACGGTTGCAGCCTGCATGTCGCACGCCGTGCGCGGCGGCACATTGTAGAGAACCATCGGCAAACTCACAGCCTCGGCAATGGCGCAATAGTGCCGGTAAAGGCCCTCCTGAGTCGGCTTGTTGTAGTACGGCGTAACGGATAGACAATAGTTAGCACCGTCGCCCTGCGCGGCCCGAGTAAACTCGATTGCCTCGGCAGTCGCATTGGCACCGGTACCTGCAACCACTGGCACGCGGCCATTCACCCGGCGCACCACGGCTGCGATCACTTGTTTTTGTTCGGCGTGAGTCAGCGTGGCCGATTCGCCGGTGGTACCCACCGGCACGATGCCATGCGTCCCGGACTCCAAGTGCCAATCCACTAAGCCGTCCAGCGCCGCCCAGTCGATAGCCCCCGCTGCCGTCATCGGCGTCACCAAGGCGACCAAGCTGCCCCTCAAATCATTTATTGCCTGCGACATGATACCCTCTGAGAGATAAGGAAGAATGAAGGGCGTGAATGAAAGGTACTATCGCAGCGTGTCAAGGAGGCGATGACGCGCTATGACTCATTGCGGTGTTCGGGAACGATTCACACGCCTAACGAACTCTCATTCCTCAGTCTCAGAGTCCCCAAGCGGATGCAGATCAATCGGCGTCAGCATCCCATAGAAACCATATTTGATGCCCTGTCGATCCCCTTTTCCCGGCGGAAAGTACTCTTCTATCAGCGCCAATAATCGACTACCAAATTCGGCGGCCTGTTCTTCAGAAAGTCGCGCGCGGTTGTGATTGAAGGACTGCTGGAATGTCGCACCATACAAGCCCTCGGCCGCTTCGCGAAACGCTTGATTGAACTGGCTAACGACGTCCGTTGGTATAGCCTCCGCAATTTGGTCCTTCTCCGAATGGGTCTCTCGGACGCGAATCGCACCTGCCGCTGGCAAACAACGCCATTCCTGGGCGTCGGCTCCATCTTCCTCCAAATGTACAACACCCGTTTGCGCCAGTCGCTGCAAATGGTACAACACCCGAGCATCGGTAACGTCCAACGTCTGCGAAATCTCTGCTACCGACTTCCCTTCCCCGAGAATTTCGAGAATGCGCCAACGAAGTGGATCGGCGAGTACGCTCGCACGATCATCTTCGATAACGAGGATCGCGTCCTTTAAGGAGTTGTTTGGAAATGTCAATTCACGCCACGTACTCATTTAGATTCTCCAGTGTATAATTGAGGAATTTTTCTGCTTGGCGATGAGAGAACAATTCAGCCTTGTTGACTGAGCACGTTGCTATCCAACTCAGGGTGTGAAAGCCAGCAGAATCGTGTCGGCAAACATGCGCCAGACGACAGCCACTTCAGCAAACCCGGCCCCGCTCATGGCGTCGATCATATTCTCCGCACTGTGCTCGTACTCGATATCCTTCCCAGTGGCCTTCATGGCTCGCTTGTACTCCACCCTAGCATCAATCTCTTGCTGAGTAGCTACCCCCGAAGCAACGGCGTCTTGGAGATGGCGCTGGCGGCAGCGCGACGCCTGCTGCCGAACACTTGCTCCCCAGCGAGGCCCGACCGACATCGCGTCGTACAGGATGAAGCAACCACCCGGCCGGAGTGCGCCCGCAATCCGAGCAAAAAGTTCGGGCAGACCGGCCGGCGGAACGTGATGAATAGTCTTAGCTGAGAACACCAAATCACACGGCTGAATAGCACAACGAGTTATGTCCGCTTCCCGCACTTCGATCCGATCCGAATACGGCGTCAGTTTCTGCCTAGCCAGCACAAGCATCTCAGGTTCGCTGTCTATGCAAGTGCCAGCGGCACGGTGAAAGTGTTCCAACACGCGCACAGTCGGCTCTGCCGTGCCACAGCCGAGATCCACAAACTCGAAGGCATCATCGGCATCGAAGGGAATCAGATCCACGAGCATGTCCAAGCCCCTGCCGTAAGGTGGACTTAGAACGGGCTGGAGCCGATCATACGAATCCGCGACAGTTGCAAAGTAACTGCGCCATTCAGGTAACGATGAATCCATTTCTACTCCATCTGACGAGATTAATTCTGATTTCAGGTGTCGAGTCTAAACCACTGCCTAGATCCCGACGCCGAACTTCTCCTCAAACTCCCCCCAAATTTCAGCGGGCACTTCCTGAGTCGCCGCGTCGTACGCGTCCTGAAGCTGGTTCCGGTCGGCGGGGCCGCTCATGACGATGCCGTCAATGGGCGCGTCGAGGCAGAACTGCATGGCCAAATGCTTGATGTCCACGTCCTGCTCTTGGCACCACTCCCACATGGCGTGAGCACGCGGCTCAGCGGGCCTATCCGGCTCAATGCCGGTCAAGCGGCCCATGCCGAAGACGCTAGCCAAGATCAGGCCGGTGCCGTGCTTTTTGGCCAAGCGCATGGTGGTGCGAGCGACGGATTGGTCGAGCAGCGTGTAGTCGAGGAACGTGAGGACGATCTCGGCATGGCCGGCCTCGATGGCAGCGCGGTGGAAGTCGTGATCGCGGACCCCTAACCCAATGTGCCGCACCAAGCCCTCTTCTTTCATTTTTTGCAACTCATCGAAGGCGCGACCGGGGCCTAACGGGTCGGCCATATCGGGCGGGTCGTGGACCAACACGGCGTCGAGGTAATCGACGCGAATCGACTGCAGACTCTGTTCGACGCTCCAGCGCGTGGCTTCCGCGGAAAAGTCTTTCGGACGCTCCGGGTGCGGGCCGACCTTGGCCTGCATGTAATAGCTCGACCGCTCGACGCCGGCTAGCGCCTTGCCCCAGCGGTCCTCGTTGCGGCCAGCATAGCTGTCGAAATAGTCGATGCCCAGATCGAGGGCGCGTTCAATGGTGGCAATGGTCTCGGCCTCGCCGGATGCACCGACAAAGGCTGCGCCCATGCCGAGCGCCCGGGGCTGCATACCCGTGCGACCCATGTTGCGGCGCGGTAGCTTGCTCATGGATTCAACTCCCTTTTATCTCGTATAACTCGATTTCAAAAATTAAGGTCGCGCACGAAGGGATGCTGCCGGACTTGCCCTTTTTGCCGTAGGCCAACTCCGGCGGAATCACCAGCCGAGCCTTGCCGCCGCCCTTCATCATCTGCAAGCCCTCAGTCCAGCCGGGGATGACCCTTTTGAGCGACAGCGTGCTGGGGCGACCCCGTTCGTATGAACTGTCGAAGACCTCGCCGTCGGCAAACATGCCCTTGTAGTGGACAGTGACGCGGTCTTTAGGCCCTGGCTGGGGGCCGTAACCCCCTTTTAGCTCCTGATAGATGAGGCCGGATTCAGTGCGCATGGCTCCTTCTTTGGCGGCCTCGCGGTCGAGAAAGGCTTGGTCAATGGATTCGGTGCAGGGGTCGGAGCAGGCGGCGAGCGCCAATAAGGCGAAGGGCAGTAAGAGGATCATGGCGTTACCTCGGGAAGTAAAGGGGCGGGAACACCTTCCATATTAGCGCACATGGCCCGCTCGCTCAAGAGAGGGTACGGAAAGCGGATATGGACAACGGAGAACTCTGCGCGTTATGTTACGTCGCGTAACGTCAGTAACTGGTGTTACGCACCGACATCGAACGGGTAGGTGTAGGGGCGTCCCTCGTGGACGCCCAAGCTATCTGGCGCACGCAGTCGGTGGGATCCGAAAAGGGCAACTACAAGAGTTGCCCCTACCAATGCGTAACGTCTGTAAGAAAAGTACGGCGAATATGGGAAAATGGGCTAAGAAGCTCTCTAAAAACGCTCTTGGGTCGTGTCGAGCCAGCACTCAGGCGGTCCAAACCTTCCAGTCGTCATTCCCGCGAAGGCGGGAATCCAGTGGGGGGCTCCTACGCACAAGGGCCAACACCCAGAGCTTTCAGACGGCTTCTAAGGCAATCCGGGCGGCGACACTCTTCTGCGGCGTAGCGTTGATAGCCTGTGGCGGCGAACAAGCACCGGACGGTCTGCAGCAAGTGCCGCGCAACCGCACGCTGATCGTCGATTGCGCCGAGAACAACACCTGCGGCGGCCAGATCCAAGACTACAACACCTTCAACCCCTTCGTGCCGGGCGGAATCTCGCGGATCGGCTACCAGTTCCTCTACGAGCCGCTTTACTTCTTCAATGGCTACAAGATCGACGCCGAACCACTGCCGTGGATCGCCACCGGACACCGCTTCAACGCGGACTACACCGAAGTGGTGGTGGATATACGCCCAGGCGTGGAGTGGAGCGACGGGCAGCCGTGGACGGCGCACGACTTTGTCTTTACGGTCAATATGCTCAAAGAGCACGCGCCGAATCTGGTGTTCTCGACCGATATGGAGACTTGGGTTAAAGAGGCGGTGGCCCTCGACAGCCTGACGGCGAAGATCGTCCTCAAATCGCCTAACCCGCGCTTTCTATTCAGTTATTTCACCCACAACCACGGCAACGGCGTGCCGATCGTCCCCAAACACATCTGGGAGGGGCAAGATCCCTTGCGCTTTGCCAATTACGATCTGGCCAGCGGTTGGCCGGTGGTCACCGGGCCGTATCGCATTGCGCTGTCGGAGCCGGCGCAGCGGATCTGGGATCTGCGCCCGGACTGGTGGGCGGCCAAAACCGGCTTCCACGCGCTGCCACAGATCGAGCGGTTGATCTTTCTGCCCTATATGGAAGAGCACCAGCGGGTGCAAAACCTGCTGGCCAACAAGCTCGACACCTGTTTGGAGCTCCGACCATCCAACATCATCACCTTGCTCGAACAACACGACAAAATGAGCACTTGGACGGGGCGAGAGCCGCCCTATAGCTACATGACGCCGTGGGCGATCACCTTGGGTTTCAACAACATGGAGCCCCCTTTCGACGATCCCGAGATCCGCCGGGCAATCAACTTCGCCATCGACCGCGAACAGCTAGTTGAAATCGGCTGGCAGAACTCGGGCGATTACGCGCTATTGCCGCTGCCAGACGTGCCGCAAATGCAGCCCTACTTCGCCGCGGCCGCGGATCTAGTCGCCCAATACGAGATCGGCGTCCACGACACCACGCGCACCGAGGCGATTATGTCGCGCAAGGGATGGATGCGCGGGTCGGATGGCTTCTGGGAGAAGGACGGCGAGGTGTTGTCACTCGTCATCGATATCTTCGCACACTTCCAAGACCTGACACCTGTTTTGGTCGCCCAGCTCCAAGCGGCGGGTTTCGACGCCTCGTTCCGCATGACTTCGGATTACATTTCGCGGATGGCCCAAGGCGAAGCGCGCTCCTTTATGTTTGGCAACCTAAGCTCCATGCGCGATCCCTACCAAGTGCTGAGCCACTACCACAGCCGTTTCGCCAGACCGACGGGTGAGACCGCCGAACACTACTGGCGCTGGCAGAACGCCGACTTCGACGCGCTAGTCGATCGCATGGCGCAGACGCCCAACGATGCGCCCGAGATGATGGCGATTTATCGGCAGGCAATAGCGATCTGGCTGGCCGAGTTGCCGGCGATTCCGCTCGTGCAGTGGCCGCACCGGATCCCGGTCAACGAGACGTACTGGACGGGGTGGCCTTCGGCGGAGAATCCCTACATGAACACTTCGTACTGGGCGCGGTCTTGGCTGTTGGTGTTGCTCAATTTGCGCCCAGTTGGATAACGCGATGCCCACCCTATTCGACCGCACCCTGTTGCCCGAGGCCCTAGGCGAATTCGTCCTCATCGCCGATACCCACTATGCGCTGGAAGGGAGCGTCGGCATGGACGAGTTCCCCTCCCGCGCCCAACAGAGCCAGCGGGCAGGCGCGGCATTGCGCTTGGTAGCCGCCTTGGAGCCAGATTTTGTCGTCCACATGGGCGATGTAGTACAGGAATACCCCGAGAGTGCGGGCTTTGTCCCGGCTTTAGACCAAGCCCTAGAGCAGATGGCCGCCTGCGGCGTGCAGCCGCGCTGGGTCGTCGGGAATCACGACGTCGGCGACAAACCCGACCCCACCATGCCCACCCATCCAGTCACAGCCGAGGGGTTGGACGCATACCACCGGCGCTTTGGCCCGTCCTGGTACAGCTTTGACTATCACGACCTCCACCTAGTGATACTCAACAGCCAGATTCTAAACACCGGCCTGCCAGCAGAAGAAGAGCAACGGACTTGGTTGGAAGCCGACTTGTCTGCGCACGCGGCGATGCGCATCGCAGTGTTTTTGCACCTCCCCCCCTACCTGCACAACCCCGCCGAGCCGCATCTAGGCCACTACGACAACATCGGCGAACCAGCCCGCACATGGCTGCTGAAATTGTTAGCCGCTCACCAAGTGGCTTGGCTCTTTGCGGCCCACGTACACTTTGCCTTTTGCGATCCGGCGGGGACCTTGAACTATCGCACCGTCCCTTCCACTTCTTTTGCGCGGCCCGGTTTTAGCCACTTGTTCAGCAACGCACCACCGCCCGAGCAGGGCCGCAACGACCAACCCAAGTTAGGTTTTTACCTATGCCGCCTGCGCCACAACCGACTCGACATCCACCTAATCCGCACCTCTGGAGCACAGAATTGGGGTTCGGGTCCGCAGCGATTGCTCATCCCAGCGACCGCCGACTTGGGCGGGGCCCCATTGGGACTGACCGCGACTCACCCGCTGGGCTGGGAAACGGAAGTCCCCATAACCTTTCCCTCGGTGGTGCGCCAGCCGGTGCGCAACGACTATCCCCTGCTGGCCTGTCTGGAGCTAGGCGCACAGGCCCTGCGCTGTCCTTGGACCGACTTGGATCAGTCCGGCGACCGCCTGCGCTTTTTGCGCCGCCAAGGCGTCCAAGTGCAGGCGACCATTCTCGCCGACGAGGCCACCCCGTACGAGTCCATCTTGGAAAGTCACCGCGACCAAGTCGATACTTGGGAGCTCCAGACGCCGGGCGAGCCTTGGCCGTCGTCTTCGTGTCTGTATTTGTTCAAGAGCTACCACCGCAATCTGCGGCTGTCTCTGGCTCCAGTAATCCCCGGCCAGCAGATAGCCGGCAAGCAACATCCCCGCACCCGGATCGGCTACCGACCCGACGAAGTGGCCCAACTCGACCGTCTGTTGCAAAACGCGGATACGTGGATAGAAGCGGCTCTGTGCCGACTGGACGCAACGGCCCCTTGGGAAGATGCCTTGGCTTGGCGCGAGGTAAGCGCCCTGACCACGATGGGGCGGCTGGATTTGCTCTTTGAGTTGCCGGGGCAAAGCGACCAAGACGATTCAGTCCGGGCTGCGGAGGCGCTCTTTGCAACGGCGCTGCTGCCGAGGGCACGGCTTTTTGCCGAGCCTTTTATCGATCTGGATCGCACTATGGATGTCGGCCAGGGGCTTTTGGATCCCCTGTGCAACCCCCGCCCCGTCTTTGGCGTCCTGCGCTGCCTCAATGCACTGCTCCAGCGCTTCCGCGTGCCCTTTGCCGAGACGATTAGTATAGAAGAAGATGGTGCTGCAACAGTGCGGCTGCTCCAAGGGCCGACCCGCACGTTGGCCCTGCTATTACCAGCAGTTGCAGGGGCTATGATTCCGTCGGTTGTACCAGTTACCGGATTGGTGCGACTCTATCGCCTAGCTGATGGAACCGTAGAAGAGATGCAGGCCGAGCGGCTACCAGAGGCAACACTCGATCAGCCGAGTTTGGTAATCGTCGAAAATTAGTCGATATGCTCCGTGCGGTCCGAGTCGAGCAGCTCGCGTATCCCCTCCATATTGTCCAAACCTAAGCGAATCTGGCGGGAGAGGTTTTCCTCAGCCTCGCGCACCTGGGGTAGGGTCGCGCAGACGTGATCGAACTGGTCGTGGGGAATGACCACCACCCCGTCTTGGTCGGCAACCGCGATCTCACCAGCATCCACGCAGATCCCGCCCATGACCACCGGCATCCCGGCCGTGCCTGGGCCATTGCGGGTACAGGAGTTGGGCGTAATGCCCCGGCAAAAGGCGGGCAAACCAACGGGCAATATCCCATCTATGTCGCGCATCAAGCCGTCGGTGACCAAACCGACCACGCCTCGGTTGCGGCCCATGGCCATCATGTTGTCGCCGGCAACCGCAGTCTTGGTGAACGTATCCGTGGCGATGAAGATCGCGTCCCCCCGCTGCGCAATCTCGAGTGCGGCAAAGACGGCGAGGTTGTCGCCCGGCCCCGGATGACAGGTGACGATGGGCGCGACGAACTTGCAGTTGTCGGAGTCGAGCGGCTTGATGAGATAGTCGAGCGAGCCGCGACCGTTCATACAATCGACGATAAAGCCTGTGGGAACACTGCGCAGGGCACGCAGGACAGCTTCTGAAGGCCGCGGAAAGTTGCGGCGCACAGTAAGTAGCGGAGGGTCTTTTATCATGTTGGCTCCAAAGGTGAATGAAGGCGGACTATTTTACAAGGGGCCGAGGGCAGTTGTCAAGCAGACAAGGAGCTAAGCCCCTTCCTTCTTTATCGCGCTGCCATTGTATATTATAACTATGCCGCCGAGAAAATCGCTGGAGATTTATCGAGATGCCCGAGGATGGGAACCGTTCACCGATTGGTATAAGGCAATCAGCGATTTACGTACTCAAGCACGCATTCGCAACCGACTCCGGCGCGTCGAAGCTGGGAATCTAGGTGACTGTAAGCCGGTAGGACGAGGCGTCGCCGAGCTTAGATTGGACTTTGGTCCGGGGTACCGGGTATATTTTGCGGAGTTGGCAGACCGGCTTATTCTGCTTACGGCAGGCAATAAATCCACTCAGCAGCGCGATATTAAGCGAGCCCAAGCGTACTGGGCTGAGTATAAGGAGTCAGACCGGTGAGAAAATTAGGAGCCTTTAAGAAGTTCCATTTTCAGGAACTCAGCGATCCTGTCAAGGCTAAAGCGTATATTGATGTGGCCTTAGAGGAATATCAAAACGATAACGACGACGGAGCGCTTTTGCTGGCTTTACGAGACGTAGCAGAGGCGCAAGGGGGGCTGGGCCAGCTAGCTGAGAAAACCGGTTTGAATCGGTCCAATATCTATCGGACCTTATCGGCGGGCGGCAATCCCCGTCTCCATACCTTAGCCGTTATCCTGCATAGTATGGGTCTGCGGCTGTCAGTAGATTTTGTGTCGTCAGATCCTCAATAAAGAGTACGCGATTTTGTATGCGCCTCTCAACGCTCCACCGCACGGCCCCAAGGCCCGGGGATGTAGGGAAAACGCGTTTCAAGGTCGTCCGCTAGTTCCACGCCCCAGCCGGGCGCGTCGGGCAGCGCGAGGTAGCCTTCGGTCGCGGGCGGGTCTTTGAGAATACCCCATTGCAACGGCCCTTGGCCGATGAACATTTCCAGCACGTGCTCTTCGGGGAGAGCGGCGAGGAAGTGAGCGTTAGATATGGTCAGCAGGCCGTTGTGCCAGTTCTGGGTGAAAATCTCGACGCCGTATTCTTTGGCGCAATGGTAGATGCGGATGGCCTCGCCGAGGCTACAGACGCCGACGTCGAGCTGGCCCTTGGCGTACGCTTTTTGCTCGAAGAACGACTCAAACTCGGCGAGGGTTGTGTTGGATTCGCCGCCGGTGATGGGCAGATTCAGTTCGGCGTTGAGGCGGGCGTAGCCGTCGGTCTTACCTTTGATCAGCGGTTCTTCAAACCACGTCCAGCCCGCCTCGTCGAGAAAGTGACCAATCTCGCGGGCTTGCGCCTCCTCGAGGCGGCAATTGCCCTCCAGCATCAGCTCCATGCGCTCGCCCACCGCGTCGGTCACCTCCTGCAACAGGCCGATCATCTGTGCGACCGTGACCTCCGACCACGACCACTCGGTCCCCAGCCGCATCTTATAGGCAGTGAAGCCCCGGTCGGCAAGGGCGCGTGCTTCATCGACGACCGATGAGGGGCGGTCGTCCCAGTCGTACTGGACGCCGCCCGAAGCATAGAGGCGGAAGAGGGTGCGCGGTTTGCGCTCGGGGGCGTCAGGCGTGATGAGGGGGATGATGAGTTCGGCAACTGTTTTATTTTGCGCCTTGGCGCGCAGATCCCACAGCGCCAATTCGAGACCAGCGTGAGCAATGTGCAGCGAGCGGTCGCCAGTGGGTTTGCGTATGAGGTCCGGGTCGAGCGGGTCGCGGCCAATGAGATTGTGCTTGACTAGGCCGAGCCGCTCGCGAATGACCGGTGGATCGCCATAGGTAGAAGGTTCGGCAATGCCCTGCAAGCCAGCGTCCGTATCGATAATGACGATGGGGCAGTCGGCCTTTTCCACGTGGAAAGTGGCGCTGAACCACTGGCGCTCGGGCTCGTGGGGACGGGAGAGGCAAAGGGTGCGGATGTCGGTGATTTTCATAAAAACTCCTCAGGGCGTGTCGCGCACCCAGTCCAGCGAGAAGCGGGCCAGGGTCAGGCGCTCGTAGGGATGCTCGGCACCGCACTCATAGAGACAAGCGGCGCGGCCATCGGGCAAAACGGCCAGACAGGAGTACGCGGCCGGGCCGGGATGCAAAACGCGGGCGCTGGTCCACGTTTGTCCATCGTCGTCGCTGAGTCGCACAGTCATATTCTGGCGGCCCTCGGTGCTGGCGGGGTTGGAAAAGAGCACGCTGGTGCCGACCCGGCGGATACTCGCTTGGCAGATCGGCTCGACGAGGACGGGATCGCGCGCGATGGATGACCAACTCTGACCGCCATCGTCGCTAAACGAAAAGGCACGGGCGCGGATACTGGGGTCGTAGTTGCGCATGTTGAGCAGCAGGCGGCCGTCCTGCAACTCTACTACTTCGCACTCGTTGACTTGATCTTGCGGGGTCGAGCCGCCGAGCCGCCAACTCTGGCCGCCATCGTCGCTGAGCAGGACGTGCGAGTAGTATTTCTTGCTGCCCGCTTCAATGTGATCGCAGGGGATGACGAGTCGGCCACTGGCTAGCTGGATGCCAGCGCCTGGCCCGGTGGCGTACCAAGTCCAGTTAGGTTGCTTCGCTACGGAAGTGATCTCCACGGGAGGAGACCAAGTGCGTCCGTCGTCCTCGCTGCGCGTCAGCCACACCGTGCGGGTGCCCTCGCTCGTTTGGTCGATGATCTCGGGCTCGTGGTCGCCGCCGAGATTGTGGGTCATCAGCAGGGAAATCGCCCCCGTGCGGGCATCGATCACCGGACAGGGATTGCCGCAGGTGTTCGGGCCGTCGTCCCACACGATCTCAAACGGAGCAAACGTCTGCCCGCCATCGTCGCTGCGCCGCAGCAGCATGTCGATGTCGCCAGTGTCGCCGCGCGCGTTTTTGCGGCCCTCGCAAAAGGCGAGCACCGCGCCGGTGAGCGTGGTAATCAGGGCTGGGATGCGAAAGGTGTGATAGCCTTGGGTGCCGCTCTCAAAGAGGTCGATGGAATCGATCATGCCGTTGATTTCTCCTCCACATTAAGGGCGTCAATATACTCCGTCGAATCCGAGTAGAGCAAGGGCGTCCCTATATTGGTTGCAGAGGAAAAGTACGTCTGAGTAGATTCGGGTCGTTCACCTTCTTTGATAACGACCGCTAAACGGGAGGAAACCAACGTGGACCCCATAGCAGAGTTAGCCGAATTCGACCGCGAGACCGTCGCCCAAGCCAAAGCTGTCGAACAGCGCATCCAAGCCGAGGGCCTTGCAGCCGGGCACACCATCCGCGACGTGCGCGTCTTCCGGGTGCTAATGCCCTGGGTTGGGACCAAGCGCTGGGATGGCTCGGCCGAGGGTTTTACCTTTGCCGAGTTCGAGACCGATAAAGGCTTGGTCGGCATTGCCGAGGGAGCCAACGCAAACGCCGAAGAATTAAAGGGCAAAGTCCTAGGCAAAAATCCTTTTGATCCAAGCATTCGCGCCGATATGGGCCTAGCCTACTGGGACCTAATCGGCAAAATCGCCAACCGACCATTGGGCCAGTATTTGCACGAACTCTTCGCGTTAGAGACCCCCTTGGCCGAGCGCGTGCCCATGTCGGCCTATACTTGGTATAGCTTCCCCGACCTCAACGGCAAAAACGCCGTTACCTTTGAAAGCTATCCCTCCTACGTGCAGGAAATTATCCGCACCCACGGCTTCCACAACATCAAGCTCTCGATGTGCGATTTTGAGCCGCAGCGCTACGTGGAATTGGTGCACAACATCCGCGCAGCCGTGGGATCAGACGTGGACATCCGCGTCGATCCCCACGCTTCTTGGGGCGAGGCGCAGGCGCTGCGCTTTATGCGCGAGGTCGAGGACTGTCATCTGGAGTGGATTGAGGAGCCGGTGGGCGGGCGTTTCGCTCACATCTTCCGCGCCGGCCATCGCCTGCGGCTATTGAGCACCATACCGATCTCGTCGCACGCTTGGCTGCCGCCGCTGGTCCCACATCCCAGCACCAAGGGCCGCTACGGTGACGATGCCCTAGACGCGGCGCTAGATCTGGACGCGCTGCGCCGCTGGCAGCCAGCCGACATTTCCGCTCCCGACGCCTACGCAGGGCCGCTGGCACTCAAGCGCTATTACGACGCGGCGCGCTTTATGGGCATGGGAATCGGCATGCACAGCGCGTATGAGCTGGGGCCAGCGACGGCCATCCGCCTACACATCGCCGCCTTTACCTTTCCCTACGAGATGCCCTATCACATTGTCTGGGGGCGGGACCGCGCCTTTCCGCCTTTCTCGGCGCACGCGATTGACGCGCATTACAACCAGTGGGCCGACGACGTGATCTGCGGTGGCAAGATGAGCTACGATCAGGGGTTCCTCGCCGTTCCCAAAGGGCCGGGGCTGGGCGTCGAACTCGATCCCGAACGCCTGCGCCATTACGCCTTCAGCGAAGAGAAGGCCGCAGCCCATACCCACCACATCGAACAGATCCGCACGACCCATCTCGACGCGCTCGGCTGGCGAGTGGAGCGCAGCGGCTGGCGGCGCTATCGGGGGCGCTAGATTTCTTACTTCAATACACCACTGAAACCACGCGCCGGACGCGCTGCTGGTGCGCGTCTCCATCGAGGTGGAGTTCGAGCAGGTAGAGGCCGGGCGGCACCAATTGCCCCGCCTGATCGCGGCCATCCCAAGTGAAATCCCGAGCACCCGCAGTGACAGTTTGCGAGCGTTCGACGAGCGCGTGGCCGGCCAAGTTGTAGAGCCGCAGGTGCCAAGGACGCGGTTCGAGAAGGTTGATCACGTCGGCGCGGACAGCGAGCACATCGTTTATACCATCGCCGTTGGGCGTCAGCACCTCATTGTCGAAGACGACGTTGAGCAGAAGGTCGCGGGCCACGGGCAGGCCGACGACGTTGGTGCTGCTGGCGACTTGGTCGGTAGCATCCCCGGGATCGACGCGCTGGCGGCTGGCGTCCTCGGTGCGCGCGTCTTGAATGAAAAGGACGAAAGGCGTGGACTGCTGAAATACCTGAGCGGCAAAGCGCAATTCGACGAGATCGTCGTCGCGCAGCGGCTGGGGGAAGGTCACCGCAAACCCAGCTTCGACCGACTGGTCTTCAACCTCTAAGGGCGCGTCGTTGACCAAGGCGCGAATAAAGCGCGCCGGCGTTGGCGTCTCCACGACGAGACGGTCGAACCCAGATGCCTTGGTCTGGCGCGGGCGCAAGAAGAAGCGGAATTCGGTTTCCTCACCCGGCAAAACCTGAGTCGGGAAAATTTCGCTGACCGCGCGCTGGGATAGCGGATCGCTAAAGGCAATACTGAGCGCGTCGAGTTGGAGTGCCACCGACGGATCTTCAGTGACCATCCGCATCTGTAGCTGAGCGTAGCGCCGCGGCGAAGGCGACTGGAACTCTTGGCCGGAGAAGGCGTAGAGCTTGCTCCACGCGCTCCAGTCGCCGCCGATGACCCGGGAGGTGTCGATCGGCCCTTTGAAACTCGGAATCAGCTTGTCGTAGCGCCTTTGGGTAACTTCCTTGCCGTTCTTGTCATAGTAGGTAAGCAGGTTTTCGACCTCGTTGCCAGAGCGGCTGCGTAGTTCCAGCCGAGTACCCGGCGGGATGTCGGCTTCCCAAGATAGGGCATTGAGGCTTTTGGTGCTCTGGAAGTCGATGATGTGCGAGCGAAATTCCAAGTTCTGCGGAAAGCCCTCGCCAAACACCTGAAGCTCCTCGGCAAAGCCCCGAAAGGCCCAGCGATTGCTCGCGTCCCAGCTCTTCCACAACACCCGGATAAAGCGAGTGGGCACCAGCCCGAACTCGTGGGTGGCGGCGCCGGTTACTTGTTTGACGTAATCGCTAGCGGTGCCGGAATAGTACTTCTGCCATATCAGGGTGCCATCGGGTGCCACAGAGCCGTTAGAACCGAGCACTTCGTAGAAATTGAACCCAAAAGAGCGCCGGGTAACGAAGAAAGCAATGGTCTGACCGCTGCCAGCGGTGATGCCGCCGCCGGGCCGGGCGACCACGCCGCCGACTATTTTGAGCTTATCGACAAAGTAAGTGGCACCTAAGTCGAGGATGATGTGCGAAAATACATCGCGCTCGGCTTGGATGGTGCGCCGCACGAACCAGCGGGTGGAGAGATCGCCGTCAATGAGCACTCGGGCATTGCCCAGTGGAATGAGGTCTTGGGTGACGAACGCATCTAAGACGACTTCGAGGTTGCCGCCGCGTTCGAGCGTCCCCAAGGCCAGATTGTCGCCCAGCGCTTCGACCTCTACTTCGAGCAGGCGGGTGTTCGGTTCGAGGGCGAGCAAGTCCAAGCGCACGTACTGGATCGGCGTGTGGAAGGATTGGTCGAGTTCATAGGTAATCTCGTAGCGGGTGTTCTCCTTGAACCGCTCGCGCTGGCGGTAGATGACGCTTTCGGCGATGGGATTATCGACCTCATCAACGGCGTGTTCGCCGGTGGAAAGCAGCAGATCGAAAAGCGCTGGAGCCGGCCCTTGGGGATCGAAGATCAGCTTGACGCGGCGGGCGGAGACGCCCCGGCCCAAATCGACCTCAACCGTCCAGCTTTCGGGGGGATCGTCCATACGGGGATACCAGCCAGTGGATAGGTCGCCATCCATGACCAGCGGCGCATCTCGTAGATTGGAACCAGCGCTGCGGATGCCGCCGCCAAAAGCCGAGGCATTGAGGGCTGCATTGATGTCGCGGCGGGCAGCGATGGGCTTGAGCCCACCCTGTGGGGTCAGTTCAACCGTGCCGGGCAGCGGCCAAGCCTGCCAGTCGCGGCGCGAGGCAAAACGCATCTCGTCGGCACTTGCCTGAGGCAGCCAGCAAATCGCGCCGAGCAAGGCGCAGACAAATGCTTGAACAATTTGAGATGCCGATCGCCTTGTTGCTATTCTTCTGCGTCCATCTGCGTCCATCTGCGGATTCTCTTGTATAGGCTACTTCTGCAAGACGCTGCCCGCGCCATGGCGGTCCCAAATCCCCACCGCACCGTTGCGCTGCTCATCAGCCCCCAAGAAGATGAGGTGCGTTCCATTAGCGGCGTTGACGTGCAAGCCGCCATTGCCGCCAGCACCCGCGCCCGCGTAGATCAGGTTGTCGCCGGTGCGGCTGTTGAGCAACAGGCCGCCGTTTTGCGACGAATCGGCCCCGGCGAGGAAAATGTTGACTCCCGCGGCATTGTTGGCCATCAGCAGGCCGCTGCCCTTGTCTTCTCCTGCGGCGACGAGCAAACCGCCGCCCGCGCTCCGCAGGGCCAAGTGGCCGCTGCCGACCTCGCTCGCGCCTAGGTACGCCAACTGCTCGCCCGCGGCACTGTACACCTGCAACGCGCCCCCCTCTTGATCGCTACTTACAAGCGAGACCAGCGGCGCACCAGTCGCCGTATTGACCACGAGCAAGCCGTGGCCAGTTGCATCGGTGCTGAGGCTAACCCCACCCTGCCCATTGCCAGCTCCCACCCACAACGCGCCGTTCTGGCGCTCGTCAGCCGTAGCTACGAGCACGGGTTGCCCCTCATCGTTGAGGATTTCAATGGCGCGGGCGCGAACCACATCGGCCCCGGATGCCGTACTCATCAAGGCGGTACTCAGCGACGCGCTCAGCACAATGGCAACGTCGGTTAGGGCCAGCGCGGCCAACAATGCCAAGAGACGGCGGCCGATGTAGCGTTCCAAAGAAGCGTAGGGTTGGAAGGCGCTCATAAGTGTCCTCTCGCTAAAAAGCGGGTTTTTCGTCTATCGAATGAGGCTTATTTTGCTCGCTCAGAAACTGACTCTCCAGATACCTGTAGCTTGTCTAGCCATCCATGCTTGGTGTGAATGGATCTTTTCCACGGTCCAAGCATCAAAGTCCTCTGCCAGCTTGCGCGTTATTGCGAAGTCGCTCTCTTGGTAAACCAAGCGCTTTTCGGCATATCCCGAGTTGCCCAAATCGCGATTGTCCGCAGTCGTCAAAAGGGTCATGTTGCCTAGAAGATAAGTAGAAGCCTCCCGCTGTTGGTCGTTGAACTGGTGCCAGTCGTCACTCGGATTTTCTGGCAGCACATGCTCAATGCCATACTTCGCGCTCTCGAATTCAAAGTGCTGCCTCGACAACTGCGCTTCGAGCCGGAATAGTATAAATCGCACGACTTTATTGTTGCGTGCGCTAGTTGTTCGCAGCGCCTTGTCTGCAAACGCCGCCCTGAATTCCGCGTCCTCGGGATAGACTGGTCGCAGCCTTGCAATCGCTGCTTTCGCGCTGACAATTTCGCCTGCCGATAGCTCGCGGGCAATCTGGTTATATACAACCTCCTGCTCGTTGCTTTGGCGGCCACAAATCACGTTGTAGCGAAACGATACTACTGCGATAGCCTGCAAGAAACGTCCAAAGCCGGCGCGATCGCGTTCCGCGAATTGCTCAAATGCCGCCAGCAACAACGCTAACGGCTGGCGCACGTTGAACATCTGCAACTGGGCCAGACTTGCGCGCTCGTCTGCTGTCCAAAAGTCATCCTCCGGGCTGCGCAGGGCCGAATACACTCTTGCGTGCCTGTCCATATCGCGGATCAACTGAAACACCTTGGCCCTATCGCTGATGGCACTGCGCATGGTTTTGAACAAGTCCGCCTTGCGCACCAGCCTGTTGCGGCTGTTCCAGAAGACCCGCAAGAACTCGGGGAAACTCTCACTGCCCAGCAGCCCAACTACATCCTCCCAGCGGCTTTCCAAGTTGTTGATATCCGATTCGTGCGCATTATCACGCGAGACAACGGAAAACAGATAATTCTTCAGCAAATCGGTGGCAGACAAGCGCACGCCGCGAGCGTTCAGAGTCTCAAACACCTTAAAGGCATTTAATTCGTCTGTAACAGTGATGATCGTAAAAAACAGCTTATCCACCGCGACATCGACAAAACGCGCCACCGACTCTCCGTCATCACCTGATCGGTCCTTGATGCGCGCTCTGAACCAGAGAAACGCCCGGCGCAGGAGATGTTCCGATGCGTTCAATCCTCTTTGCGGCAGACTCTCCAAGGGGACCAGATAATTCTGGTAAAAACGATCGTTATGCCGATTTAGCGTCAGCTTGGAGCGCGGCACTAGGCTCACTGGGTCCAAATAGCCGATGTAGTTGCTACGCAACTGCTCAGCGCGCCGACGTTGCGGATCTCCTAAATCATCCGGCGCAGCTAAGTCCGTTAGATGCGCCACCGCTGCTAACATCAACAGGCTCAGCGTGGTCATACGCTGCTGTCCATCGATGATATCGAACGCCCTGTTGTCCGCCGATTGCAGTACTAGATAGCCCATGTAATGAGCGGGTTCTGGGTCCTCGCCGAATAGCGCAACAAGATCCTGCCACAGGTCGTCCCACTCGTCGCCCCCCCAGGAATAGTCGCGTTGGAACAGCGGTACGCGATAACTCATCCCATTGCCCATAAGTTGGCGAAACGTGCTGTTGGTAGTATTGAAGTTCATATGCAAAATACTTTCTTTTTCGCACTCTAATCTCAAACTTACGCAAGGAGGAGGCCAATGGCCAAGATCAAGGAAGTCCGCTGCATCCGCACTCGTCAGAACGGCACCTGGGTCATCGTCAAAATCATCACCGACCAGCCCGGTCTCTACGGAATCGGCTCGGCCAGCGAGCACAACCACGCCGCCACCGTCGCCACAGCCCTCGAAGAGAGCTTGGGCCCGCTGCTGATTGGCCGCGAGGCCAGCCGCATCGAAGACATCTGGCAGTGCGTGTACAACAGCGGCTACTGGCGCAGCGGCTCCATCCTCAACGCCGCCCTAGGCGGCATTGACATGGCCCTGTGGGACATCAAGGGCAAGGAGGCCGGGATGCCCGTGTACGAACTGCTGGGCGGAGCCTGCCGCGCCGCAGTCCCCTGCTACGCCCACGCTGGCGGCGGCGACCACGAAGCACTTGCCGATGATATCCAGCGCTACATCGACGAAGGCTGGCCGGTAATCCGCTGCCAACTCGGCGGCTATGGCGGCGGCGGATTCGTGGAAAACGCCCTCAAGCCGCGCAATGCTTGGTCGGCGGCACCAGCCTTTGACGACGAAGCCTATCTGGAGGCTATTCCCGCGATGTTCGAGTACTTGCGCAATAAGCTGGGTTTTGGCCCCAAGCTCACCCACGACGTCCACGAGCATCTCAAACCCCAAATCGCGGTGGCACTGGCCAAGCGGCTGGAACCCTATCGGCTGTTTTTCCTCGAAGACGCGCTGGCACCCGAGCAGATCGGCTGGTACCGGCTCATGCGCCAGCAATGCACCACGCCGCAGGCCATGGGTGAGCTATTCGTCAATGTCCACGAATACCTGCCGCTGATCAGCGAGCGTCTCATCGACTATGTCCGCGTGCGGGTGGCCAAAGGCGGTGGCATCACCCCCTGCCGCAAAATCGCCGCGCTCTGCGAGTTTTACGGCGTGCAGACAGCTTGGCAGGAAGGCGGGGACAACGACCCGGTCAACCAAGCGGCGGCCATGCACTTAGATATGTCGAGCTACAGTTTCGGAATCCAAGAGGAAAACGGTTTCAGCCCAGCAGAGCTGGAGGCCTTCCCCGGACACGCTACTATGGAAGGGGGCTATATGTATCCGAACGACCAACCGGGGCTAGGGGTCGATATCGACGAAGAAAAGGCGAAAAATCTGTTGGTCGGCGATCAGGTGCGCGCCTTTTACGCGGCCGAGGATCGCCGCGCCGACGGGACCGTGGTGCGGCCGTAGGGGGCAACGATCGTTGCCCCCTACGAGCAATCAGCATCGTCACCCGATGCGGCTCAGCTCCCGGCGGCAGTCTCCGAGCCCCATGAGCATCTCGCAGCGTGAACGGATGGTGCATGAGGACGTCCTGCTTGCCGTCCTTGTTCAAGTCCACCAGCCACGTGTACTCCTCGTCGTTGGGCACGGCGATCGCAACGTCTTGAGGCTGCTGAGAAAACAGGTCCGGTCCCGGCACGCCGACAAAGATGTCCATGATCCGAGGGTGATCCCCAATGAGCAGGTCGGAGAGGCCGTCGCCGGTCACATCCCCGAGGAGCAAAGTCGTGTTGAACGCGCGCGGCCAACTCTTTTGCGTCTTGCGGCGTTCGTGCGTAGCCCCTCGCAGCACTATGTCCAGTGGTACCCATCCCGGCTCCTTATGGCTAGGTACGCCATCTAACGCAATTCTACGGGTGGCGTTGGGTTCGTCGCGGTAGCGGCCCCCTTCCATGCGATAGAACTCAAGGTTCAACCATATATCATCGCCCATGAACCCTTTGAACCTCTTCCACAGGCTGCTTTCAAGGTATTCGACCTCAATGGTTGTGAACATCAATTCGACTTGGCCGTCGCGATCAAAGTCGTGCCGCTCCATCCCGAGTTGGACGCTGCCATCCGACTGGAACGTGGCTCCGACCTCCAGCGCAAACGCGGTGCCACCATCGGCTGTTGGCATGCCGAAATGCACATCGAAGGCGGAACGCTTGCTGGCAATGCTCCGGCCCTCCAGCGAGAAGGTCACTAGGTCTGCTATCCCGTCGCCGTTCAGGTCGCTTAACGAGTGCAGCACCTTCCCCGTCATATCGCCGGTGGCAAGTGAAGAAAGATTGTCAGAGTCGAACGCCACATCTGTCGTAAAGGTCTCCGCCACCGATGCAAACAGCCCACGCTCGTCCTGGAGATACACCGCGAAATGGTCCTCGTTCCAGAACACTAAGTCGCGGCGATCATCTCGATTGTAGTCCGCCTCGTGAACACGGCTCTGCGACCAAGGATCGTATCGATAGCCGTCGGCACCGTAGATTCTACTCATATCGGTGGAAGGGCCGATCTTCACTGGCTCGGCAAACGCGCCGTCGCTCCTCTGGACGAACACCCAAAAGCCATCGACATCCGGCACGACTAAATCGTCGCGCCCGTCGCCGTTCACATCCCGCGTAACATCTACATGGGGAATTTCGCCGCGGCGAGGCGGGTTGAAGTTGGAGGTAACCGCCACCAGTATCCGTTCCGTCGCCGATTCGGGATCGAACCAGTTTAAGCGACCGGACTCGTACGCAATCAACCGATCGCGTCCGGCGATATTGGCCACATCCACGAACAACACTTCAGGACGCAATGTTGCACCGAATCGCGGGACCCAAGTGCTATCGCCGAATGCATAAATGCGCAAGCGGCGGTCGCCGTTCTCGTCGATGTTCACCACGGCCAGATCCGCTACAGCACCACCAAAAAGGAACCCCGTCAAAACGGTCTGGCGTTCCGTCGAGCCGATGACGACCTCGTACTGATCGAAAGTAAATTCCGCGGCGGCAGACGTCATGAAAATCGAGAGAAAAACTCCCAAAACCAGCATGAAAGTCAGGTTCCTAAGGCCGGACAGAGAAGCCGAAGGAATCCACTGTCGCGGAAGCAAACAGGCCGATCCCGTTCTCGACGTGGAAAAGCGGCCGTTGAAAACTCTGGCCGGCCTCGCCGCTGCCTCGTTCCGCATCCACATTGTCGGTGCGGACCAAGTCGAACCAGTTCTGATCAACGGCAAAGAGCGTGACTTTGTAGCGCCCGGCATAGTAGATGCCAGCCCAAGGCAGGTAGAGTTCGCCGCTTGCCAAACTCAACAGGGGCGAGGTCTCTACGCGCTCAAGTTCAAAGTCTTCAAGGTCCTCAATCCAGGCGTCGTCAAACAGCAGCGGGCTGGAACGCTCTAGATTGGCTAGGCGCACTTGGTAGGATACCGCAGGGCCATCGTCTTGGAATTGGGCTATTAGCACCCCCTTGTCGTACTCCAACTGATTTTCCGCGGCCTGATAGACTGCATCGCCGACCTCGGCAAACAACCGCAGACGCCGCAGTTCGGTTTCCAAATCGTCCGCCAAAAGCAGCAACTCGTCGATGCGGATGCGCGCTGGCGTCTGGGTCTGAGCGCGGACTGTTAGACCGTCTCCAGTGGTGACGCGCAACTCGTACAGACCATTAGGCTCAACCACCGGCGCGTCGTCTGGTGGCAGGTAGTGTCCGGCTCTACTTGGGTCGGGTCGGTAGTTGAACATTGCGTCGCCGCGCTGGATGGAAACGCTGGCTCCCTCCAGCGCCGTGGCCACCGCCGAATAGGAATGGCCGGGAGCGACCGTGCGCCGCAAGACGACAGGCGGCAACGGCGCATCCACGATGAGGATGGCATCGACGACGACGAGGTCGGCCTCGCTGGAGCCAAACAGTTCGTCGGGGTCTCGGTCGGCTGCGAGCGGCCCGGGGGCCTTGCAGGCCAGCAGCGGAAACAGTGCTAGGACTAGGAGCAATAGGTAGCGGTACATAGCTCAAAACCTGAAGTCAAAGCCGAAGGTCGGCACAATGGGCAGCATCCTAACTACAATCGGTTGCTCGGTAGAATCGTTGGGGTCGTACTGGATGAACCATTCGTTACGGCGGTTGTAGGCATTGAAAATCTGGAGATAAAAATCGACATCCGCGCCAAACAGCCCGAAGGTGCGCCGCATCCCAACATCCAAGCGGTGGTACGGCAGCAGCCGAGCCGTGTTGCGCGATGCCGCCAGCAGCCGGTCAACCGGGCGGTCAGAGGCTGGGTCGCGCAGGGTGTAGCGGGCCGCGGCGGGCGTGTAGGCTTGGCCAGTGCCGTACACCAAATTGGCGGTCCAAGTCCAGCGGGCCAAGCGATAGGTGGCCGTCAACGACACGTCGTGGCGGCGGTCGTATTTGGGCGGAAAGGTGCGGCCGCCATCGATATCCGGGAACATCCGCCGCGTCCAGCCAAGGGTGTAGCCCAGCCAGCCGCTGAGGTGCCCGCGGCGCTTTTCGGCAAATAGCTCCACGCCAGTAGCATAGCCGGTGCCGCCGGTCTTGAATATGTCCTCAGAGGTTTCCTGCCCGTCGTTTTCCCCCTGCTCCTCGTCGAGGACGACGAGGTTGGCCAAGTCCGTATAGTAGGTCTCAACGCTGAACCGATAGCTGTTAGCAGGCTCCCACTCCAAGCCCGCAACCGCCTGATAGGAGCGCCCAGGCTCTACGGTCTCGTCGAGCGGCAGCCACAAATCGCCGCCACTAAAGCCCTCGGACGACACGAGCTGTAAGTATTGCCGATAGCTGCCCCCGGCCAGCTTGACGCGCCAGCCTTCTTGCAGCACGCGACTCAGCGAAAAACGCGGGTTGAGCGACAGGTGTCCGCCCTCGCCGTAATAAGTTCCGCGCAGCCCCAGCCGAGCCTCGGTCAGCGGCGTCACCTGCCAGTTGTCTTGGACATAAGCCGACAAGAGATAGGGCTTTACTACTTGGTCGTTCTCGTATTGATCGAAGAGCACGCCGTAATCAAAGCGGAATAACGCGAGGCCAACTCCGGTGCGGAGGGTGTGATTGGCCGCGGCGAAATAGTCGAGGTCTCCCTTGATGGAGACATCCCGTAC
Organism: Candidatus Latescibacterota bacterium; assembly: GCA_965233785.1. Classification (GTDB taxonomy): domain Bacteria; phylum Latescibacterota; class UBA2968; order UBA8231; family UBA8231. Next base: position 5,183,417 of record OZ247580.1, on the reverse strand, counting down.
GCGATTGCGCACCGCAATGGGTGTGCCAAACAAATTGAGAGTGATGTCGCTGTGGTATTTGGAGTACTGGGCAATCACGCGCCCAAAGAGCGCCGGCGAAAACACGTGCGTCCAGCGCCCGGTCAGGGCCTCGTTGCCCCAATTATTGCCAAAGCCAAAGGACAAGGTGTCGGTGTTGGTGCTGTCGCTGATGCCGAGGCTGATGTCGAGATGGTCGTTGCCCCGGTATGCGCTGAGCATGAGGTTGTCGTTGGGACTGAGCTGGGTATTGACCTTGGCGTTGACATCGTAAAACCAGTAGCCGAGGCCATCGAGTTCGTCGGTGGTCCGCCGCACCGCCCGCAGCACCGGATCGATGTACGTGCGCCGACCAGCCACCATCCACGAGCCTTGGCCGAGCGGCCCCTCGCTCATAAGCCGACTGGAGATCAGGCTCACGCCGCCGCTGGTGCTAAAGTTGCGGCGATTGCCATCGCGGTTTTGCACATCGAGAATGGCACTCAGGCTGCCGCCGTACTGGGCTGGATAGGCCCCCTTGTAGAAGGTGACGTCCTTGATGGCGTCCGGGTTGAAGGTGGAGAAGAAGCCAAAGGCGTGCGACGGATTGTAGAGCCGCATCTGGTCGAGCAGGATGCCGGTTTGGTCGGGGCCACCGCCGCGCACGTAGAGTCCACTGCTAAAATCCGATGCCGATTGCACACCCGGCAACAGTTGCAAACTGCGCAGCAGGTCCGGCTCGGCCATGGCCGCCATCTGTTGGACATCCGTTACTTGCAGGGCGACCACGCTCGGCCGCTGGTTCACTTCGCTCGTCGCGGTCGCCTCGGCCTCCACCACGACCTCCACCATCTCCAGTGCTTGCCGCTCCAGTTCGATATCCCAGCGCAGCGCTTGGCCAGCGGCCAACGCCAACGTGTCGCGCTGGGTTGTGTAGCCAATGTAGGACGCGGTAACGACCCAAGTTCCCGCCGGAATGTCCGGGATGGCGTAATAGCCTTCGGCGTTGCTCAGCGCCCCCAGCTCTCGGTTCTCAACGGCGATGGCGACCGCGGCATTGGGCAAGCGCTCGCCATCGCTGCCATCGCGGACAAAGCCGCTGAGAGTGCTAGTGAGTTGAGGCTGCGCCCAAGACGCATTCTGTAGGCTGGCCATTACAACCATCGCCACAATCGAGATTCTGATCTTGCTCATTATGGATGCGCGTTTCCTCAAGGGGCCTAGGGGTTTTCCAGCGTCGCTTACTTTAACCCCGTCGCTAGGGAAAGATGTTACTTACTGATGGTACGCATTGTAGGGGCAACCCTCGTGGTTGCCCTCCTAGGATCTCGCTGGCTGGCTGAATGCGCCGTGTTGCTTGGACACTCACAAGGGGCACCCCTACTACCGGTTCGGCGCAGCTACGTAACATCCGCTACTCATGTAGAATCGACTAGCGGACCAAGGCCATCCGCCCCACCGCAGTAAAATCCGTCCCACCGCTGAGTTGGTATAAATAGACGCCACTGGCAGCCGACCTCCCCTCGTCGTCGCGGCCGTTCCAAGCAGTGCGATAGTGGCCGGCCGTCAGCGTCTCGCCGCCGTACAGGGTGCGGACGCGGCGGCCAAGCACGTCGTACACCACGAGACGCACCGACGCAGTCCTCACCACATCGAAGGCGATGATCGTGTTGGCGTTGAATGGATTGGGCCAGTTGCCGTGTAACTGAAACGCCTCGGGCACTCCTGCGGTCTGCTCGGCAACCGCCGTCGGGGTCTCATTCGGAGCACCGGGCGTAGGGGTATCTACGGTCTGGAAATCGCCCGTAATGTCGGGCAAGCGCGCCCAACTCGTTCCCTCGTCGGCCTGTCCCTTTTCCCAATCGACCTGAGCGACCAAGGTGCCATCTACCGTCCAGATGCCTAGCTCTTCGTCGCGGCCAAGGGCAAATCCGGGCCACCCGTCCTTATCCAGTTCGATCTGTAGAAACTCACCCGCTTCGATAACTGTGCCAGCCGGAAAGGGGGTGCGCTTACTCTCGTCCGTCAGATCGTCGGCCATCACAAAGTCTGCAAGATCTATCGACTCATCCGAGGCATTGTAGAGTTCAAACCAATCAAGGGGATCGCCTTGGGCGGCGACCTCGTTGATAACCAGTCCAATCTCTGCCCCGGCTTCGTCGCTGTCTTCTGCTACCGCATCCCCTTCCCCTCCAAAGCTGAACAGGGTGCCGTAGAACCGACCCGAGATTTTTGCGCCCGGCTCCGTGCTGGCCTCGCTAAATTCAATCCCTCCCTTGGCGATTAGTTCAAACTGATCTGGGGAACTATCAGGCGAGGGCAACGACAAGCGGTAACCACGGACTATCTCCATGTCGATAGGCAAGCTGGCACCGCTCGCCATCCAGCCAATCGGCAGCGAAACGGTGAGAACGTCGATGGCAAAATCTTTTCCAAGGCTAATGATGGATACAGATGCCCTGTTTTTGTCCGTGCGTCCGTCGTCTTCTTCAAAGCCGGCTATGGCTCCCGAAAGCTCAAAGCCCTGCTCTTTTCCTCCTAGCTGATAATTGCTGAACGCGACCGTCCCTTCCCCCAGCGGATTTTCACTCCCGCTGGATCCCCACGCCGTCTCAAAGCGCAGATCAAACGCGCCTCTTTCCGGCCAGCAGATGTCGGCTGAGGCCAGCGGCCAAGGCCAAGCAGCCGGCTCTGGGTCGAGATCGGCCAAAATCACCGCCCGCCGCTCGCGGATGAATTGACGCACCCGGTCTGCGTCGCGGGCGGCACGGGCGTGCGTTTTGGCCAGCGCGTGTTGCTGGACGATCGCCGCCATCTCGTCGGCGAGGTCGAGCAGTTCTTCTTCGTTCCAGACCGTGTCGAGCAATTGCCTGAGGCGAGCTACATAGGCGGCGCGCATCGCGTCGTCGCGGTATAAACGGTGGGCAATGGCCCCGTGTGCCGTTACTGAAGGCGGTGACACAAAATCGTCGAAGGGGCCATCGATCGAGGTAAAAACTTGATCTGCACCCCAAGGCATGAACACAAAAGGCGCATCCGGCTCGCGATAGACGTAGAAGTTATTGCGGTTGCCAGCATACCCATCCCAATGCCCAATGAGCACTTCCGTCGCCCAAAAGGTGAGGAAGCGGTCGATGTCGATGATGTCGGCGAGGGCTTCGAGGCCGGCCGGAGAGGGGTCTTGCAGCGCGGCGACGACCGCGTCGATATCCGACCAGTCCGCTTCCGCCTCATTGGTTTTCTTTTGCAAAGTACCGCGCCACTCGGGGCGGAAATCGCTGACGGTCCCCTCGTAAAAATTGCCGCTTGAATCGGAGAAATTGCGCTCCAAAAAGGCGGTTTTCATGCTCTCGACGTGTGCGTACAAGCCCAAGTTTTCGCCATTCACCGCAACGGTAGCAAAGTTGCAGCGCGGCGCTGGCAGGCCGGCGTCAGCAAAGACGTGGTAGGCCATGCAAGTGTTGAGCAGCGACGGGTCTTGCTGGGCATTGTTCAGGGTCAGGCGCTTCATCGCGTCGCCGAGGAGCTGACCGTCGATGAACTTGTCGAAGCGGACCTTGAGCGAGGGTTTCACCTTACTCAGCGATCCGATAAACCCTTTCTTGCGAACGCCGACTTGGGTGTGGGTTTCGCCGTCCACGGTTACAGTCGCCTCAAACCAAGAGAAGATGTCATCTGCGGGGCTGTCGAGGCAGTCGGCACCGACGAGTATATCCGCAAGGGTCCGCGTCTGGCCGCGCAGACGGTCCCAATCCTCGGGGGCTATCTCAATGCTCACGTCGAGCACGCGGTCGAGGGCAAAGTAGGGGTCGCTGGGATGAGACGTGTCCGCAGCCAACTGGCCGAAGGCTGGGTGGACAGCCAAGAACAATGCCGCGATCGCTATATGCGCGGTCCTGACTAAGCGCTGGTAATTTTTCACTGCATCCTCTTCTTCTGTTTGAGATGAAAGTATTCTAAAAATCGTGCAACCATCATTTCCTGCTTTAACACCTTCTCCAATAGATTGTGCCACCTGTGCAGGATGAGTCGTGGCCGACAACGCCTTGTAGCCATGAAATGAGCGAGCCGAACGAAAGCCGAAGGAGGCTATTTACCTTGTAAATTGATGATGCGATCATCAATTTACAAGGTAAATAGCCCTGGAATTATAGTCGCCCCCGTAGAAGAGGTTTTCCAACTACGCGATGAGGTACTTGTCATCCCGTACGATCTGCTGTAAATCAGCCGTGCAGAATCGGATGGCCGTTGCCGGGGAAAAACGCCACATCCACGAGGAAGTAGTCGGTAATCAGGCCGATGAAGAAGGGCGCGATGCGGGAGTAGTGGTCGATTGGTCAAAAAGCGTTGGCTCCAACTTCATCAGGTAGGCGCGGCAATCCCGGCGAATGGCTTGGGCAATATCCAGTGAACGCCGACCTTGCGGCTCATCCACACCTTCGACCGTCTCGACTGGGTAGCGGCTGGCAACAGCAAACGTCGTCAGCCAGCGCAACGCCTCCCGTTGTTCTTGGATTTGGGGAATCCACTGGACGACCATGCTCAGCAGATGTTCTAGATCGTGGGTGCGAGGGACCGGCTGGGCATAGAACACCAGAACGGCTTTGAGGTACTTTTCAGCCGCCTGTTGACTGTGGAAACAGATCGTATCCCAAGGTATTTCTTGGGCCGCCAGATTATTCCTGACGTTTAGCAGGTCATTTTCAGCCCGGCTGATCCACTGCCGCACTAGAATTTTTTGCGGGGTTTCGCTCATACAGAGTGGTGCCCTCAGCCAATATCTGAGACGCGAACGAAGACGGAGCTTCTTTCCAATAGTCCAGTTCGGCGGGGGTGTACACGACAATATCCAAGGGGCAATTGATGCCTTTGAGCAGACGGCGCATTTCAAGGGCTCGTTCCAACGGGGACAAATCCGTCTGCCAGACGACGAGTAAGTCCAAATCACTGTCCCATTGGCTATGACCCGTGGCATGGGAGCCGAATAGAACGATCCGCTCGAAGGGGTGTGCACGGACGAGGGTCTCTACGACGAGTTCGAGCGTTTGGTTGGTCTTTTTGGTTATCTCTGTGGTCATAGTGTAGAACCTAAAGAATCAACCCATTAAATCCAAAATCCTCAGCCGTGCAGAATCGGATGGCCGTTGCCGGGGAAAAACGCCACATCCACGAGGAAGGAAAGGCCGACGCCGAGGAAGTAGCCCGCAATCAGGCCGATGAAAAACGGCGCGGCCTTGCGGTATAGCTCAATGCCGCCAAAGCGCATGATCAGGCTCTTGGCCGCCCACGCCACGAAAATCGCCGGGGCCTGATTGCGCACCATCCAGATCGCGGAAATGGCCAAGCCCACCGGGTGCAAAGGCCACCACGGGAATCGATACTGCATAAACGTCAACACTGACATCGCCGCCGCGCCGATACTGAAGAAGCCTAACTTTTGCGCGTGGAAGTCGGCCGGGGCCTTGATCTTGGCCATCACGTCGCCAAAAGCCATCACGCCCGCGCCCGAGGAGACGCGAAAGATCCAAGAGTTGAAGTTGGAAGCGCCCTGCTCGTAGGCCATAGCGATGAGATTGGTCAGCGAAACCGCGAAGGACAGCACCACGGCCAAGGCAATAGCCAAGACAAAGCCGCGGCGGGCAATGCGCAGGCTGTGCTGCAACTTGGCAGCGTGCGCGGCCGAGGGCATGAAGATGGACTGTACGTCGCCGAAAAACGAATAGGTCAACCCCAAGGCCGCCAACCCCGTCGGCGAAATGGCGCTGGTGCCCAGCGTCATCATGGTCATCGCCTGACTGACGACCGGCGTGGTCAGATAGAACACGCCCGTCTGAACCACCAAGCGCGTAATGCCCAAATAGGCGACGAGTACGCCAGCCAAAAAAAGCATCGCCACCGACCACTCCATCCCCGCCTCGTGCAGCCAAGTCAGCATGTAGAAAACACCCAACAAGAGGCCCAGCACGGCGGCGCGGTAGGACATCAACTCGCGGCGGTCGTCAATCGGGTAGGCTGGATTCCACGCCTTGCGGACCACGTCCTTGAGATGGTCTCGCGCCATCCACAGCCCCCACAGCACCAGCACCACAAACGCCCCCCAACACTGCCACGATGTCGAAGGCAATCCCCATACGAACTTATCCGCTTCGGTGACGCCGAGGCCAAAGCGGTTGAACAAACCCTCTTCGATCAGCGTCAGCAAAAAGAAAAACCAGATGCTGAAGGTCACGTTGAGGTTGGCGAAGTACATGAAGCCAATGACCGGAAAATAGAAGCGGATGTTAATGGTCGGAAAGCCGTGGGCGATTTGGATGGGATGGTGCCACTCGATCTTGGGGAAAAAGTGGAAGAAAAAACCGACGATATTCCACAAAACAATGCACAGCGGAATGGCCGCCCCCACCCAGAAGACTTTGCTGTACATGATCGCTGGCAGTCGGCGGGAGCTGTCGGCGTGAGCGACGAGGGCTTGCGGCACTTCCATCAGCGGATAGGCCAACCGCTCGCGCTCGACCCACTGCTTGCGCAGAATGACCACCACACAGAAGCAGACCAGGTACAAAGTCCAGATAAAGCTCAGCCACCAAAACAGCGGCATGGCCCACGCGGCGAGCAAGGTCCCCCAAGGGGTAGGTTCACCGAGGGGCAGACCCTCAAAAAACCAAGTCATGGCCAAGCCGTCGTTGGACGGCAGCAGCCAAGCGGGCAGGTACGGCAACACGTACGTGCCCCACTGATTCTCCGCCGACGCAAAGTAATACGGCGTCGTCGGTATGGCTAGGAAGTAGCCAACGAGAAAAACCGGGATGCCGGTGCAGACCAACCCCATGACGACGACGGTGATCAGCTCGGCGGGACGCAGTGCCCAGTTAAAATTGAGGGTCTTCAGCAGGGCGTTGGCGAAGATGAGGCAGACGAAGAGAAACCCCACCCCAATCGGAAAAAACGACCACGTCATCTCGGACGAGCCAAACGTCCAGATCGAGTGCGGTGCCCCCAAGCTGATCAGAACCACCACCACGCAACCCACGAGCAAGGAGCGCACGGTGACGTGCTGTGCGGGATGGGTTGCCAACGCGGCCTCAGCCGTGGAGGATGGGATGGCCGTTGCCGGGGAAGAAAATCATATCGACGATAAACGAAATCCCCACCCCGAAGAAGTGCCCAAGAATCAAGCCGATGAAAAATGGCGCAGCCTTGCGGTACAGCTCGATGCCGCCAAAGCGCATGATCAAGCTCTTGGCTGCCCAAGACACAAAGATCGCCGGGGCTTGGTTGCGCACCATCCAGATCGCGGAGATGGCCAAGCCCACCGGGTGCAAAGGCCACCACGGGAAGCGATACTGCATAAACGTCAAAACCGTCATCGCCGCCGCACCAATGCCAAAGAAGCCCAATTTTTGCGCGTGGAAATCGGCCGGAGTTTTGATCTTGGTCAGCGCGTCGTCAAAGGAGCGCACCCCCGCGCCCGAGGAGACGCGGAAAAACCAAGAGTTGAAATTGGAGGCTCCCTGCTCGTAGGCCATGGCAATGACGTACACAATGGCGGCGATAAAGCCGATCAACAGGGCCAGCGCAATGGCCAAGCACAGGCCGCGACGGCTCATGCGCATAGCGTCGTGCAGCCGGGTGGCATGGGCAGCCGACGGCATAAAAATCGACTGCACATCGCTGAAGAACCCATAGCTCAGCCCCAAGGCCGCCAAACCGGTCGGCGAAATCGCACTCGTGCCAAAAGTCATCATGGTCATAGCCTGGCTGACCACCGGCGTGGTCAGGTAAAAGACGCCGGCCTGTACCACCAAGCGGGTGATGCCCAAGTAAGCAATGAGCACGCCGCCTAAGAAAAACGCCGCCACCGGCAATTCCATGCCGGCCTTGTTGAGCCACGCCAGCATATAGACGACCCCGACCAACAGGCCGACGACCGCGCTGCGATAGGACATCAGCTCGCGGCTGTCGTCAACTGGATGCGCGGGATTCCACGCTTTGCGCGCCACGTCTTTTAGGTGATCGCGCGCCATCCACAGCCCCCACAGCACCAACACCACAAACGCCCCCCAGCACTGCCAGGACGTCGACGGCAAGCCCCATACGAAGTTGTCCGCCTCCGTAACGCCAACGCCAAAGCGATTAAACAGGCCCTCTTCGACCAGCAGCAATAAAAAGAAAAACCAGATGCTGAAGGTCACATTGAGATTGGCGAAATACATGAAGCCGACGACCGGAAAGTAGAAGCGAATGTTGATCGTCGGAAAGCCGTGCGCGATTTGGATGGGATGGCTCCACTCGATCTTGGGAAAGAAGTGGAAGAAAAATCCGACAATGTTCCACAAGACAATGCCCAGGGGAATCGCCGCCCCCATCCAAAAGACCTTGTTGCGCAAAACGGCCGGCACGCGCGCAGGGCCATCGGCGTCCGCCACGAGCGCTTGCGGCACCTCCATCAGCGGATAGGCCAGCCGCTCGCGCTCGACCCACTGCTTGCGCAAAATGACGACGAGGCAAAAACAAACCGCGTACAAGGTCCAGATAAAGCTCAGCCACCAAAACAGCGGCATGGCCCACGCATCAAGCAGCGTGCCCCAAGGCATCGGCTCACCAATGGGCAGCCCCTCGAAGAACCAAGTCATGGCCAAGCCGTCGTTGCTCGGCAACAACCACGCCGGCAGGTAGGGCAAGACGTACGTGCCCCACTGGTTTTCAGCCGAGGCAAAGTAATAGGGCGTGGTGGGAATCGACAGCACGTAGCCCATCATAAAGATGGGAATGCCAGTCGTCACCAAGCCCATGACCACGACCGTGATCATCTCGGCCGGCCGCAAGGCCCAGCCGGGGTTGATCGTCTTGAGCAGGATATTGAGCAGGATGAGGCAGCAGAACGAGAAGCCGACGGCAATCGGAAAGAACGACCACGTGATTTCGGACGACCCCAAGACCCATATCGCGTAAGGCGCACCCAAACACACGATGAGGACTTGGATGACGCCGAGCACCAAGGAGCGGAGCGTGAGGCCGCTGGCCGCGCCTTGGTCGGCGGGTGTTTCTCGATATGTCGGGGCCGCAGTCGGCGACGTCATTAAAAGCCAGCTTCAGAGGCAATTTTAGCGGAATTAAACGCGGACAATATGGTTTCAACGCCCCGCAGCCGCAATCTCAACGGAGCTATAGCCATTAGGTTAAGTTCGAGATCTTGGGCATGAGATGCTGAGCGAAGCGAAGCAGAGTCGCAGCATCTCCTACACTCCATCGTCTAACCCTGCCGCATGGCGGCCCGCAGCCGGATCACCAGCCGCGTAGTACGTGCCCGCGTCGGCCCACAGCATGACCGGGGTGGCGATAGGGCCGTTGCGAGCCTCGACTTGGTGACCGCGCCGCGCCAGTTCGTCCCGGACCTCTGCATCGACAGCCGAGTTGATAGCCAGCGATCCAGCTTGAATAAACGTCTGCTCGCGCACCGGATTGGGGTCAAACGAGTCCTCGTGGTGGTCCGTGGCAAAGCGCGGCGCGATGACCGCTTCAGCCGGCTGCATTCCAAACTCCACAAAGTCGAGCAACAAGCTCAAGGTCGCCTGATCTTGCAAGTCGCCGCCAGCCACGCTGATGGCCAGCACGGGCGCACCATCCTTGAGCACCATTGTAGGCGTCAAGGTGATGCGGGGTCGCTTGCCCGGCGCGATGCAATTGGGGTGCCCGGGCGTCGTGTTGAGGCTGCGCAGGCGGTTGCCATACGAGACGCCCGTGCTGCCGGTGCCGCCAGCGTGATAGACGTTCGCGCTCGGCGTGGCCGATACGACCATGCCCCAGCGGTCAGCCACTACGCACGTGGTCGTGCCGCCGACTCCGGGCCGGAACACGCCTCCCTCTTGCACCGCCTTCATGCCGAGCGGGTCGCCGGGGCGGGCGTCCAGCGCAGCTTGTTCCATGTCGATCAAGGGCCGCCGGAGCTGATTATATTCGTCGGACAGCAAGGCGTTCATGGGCACATCCACGAACAGGGGGTCGCCGTAGTGCGCGTCGCGGTCGGCCATGGCTAGCTTCATCGCTTCGGTGACCGCGTGGACGTAGTCGGCTGAGCAATGCCCCATGCTTTTGAGATCAAACCCTTCGAGCAGGCGCAGGGCCTGGCATAGATAGGGGCCTTGGGTCCACGGGCCGCACTTGTACACTTGGTAGCCCCGGTAATCGACTACCACCGGCTCTTCGATCAAAGTCCTGTGAGCGGCCAAATCCGTGCGGCGCAAGAACCCGCCGTGCTCCACGTAGAACGCCTCTAGGTCTGCGGCTATATCGCCGTGCTCGGCGCGGCGGCCATAGAAGTGATCGCAGGCCGCTTGCAGCTTCTCTTGGCGATTGCCAGTGGCGCGGTGTTCTTCCTCCACCATGCGCCGCAGCGTCCGCGCCAAGTCCGGGTGCCACGCCTCCTCGCCTTTGTCGAGCAGGGCCAAGGTCGGCGCGACAATCGCGGCAAAGCTCTGCGTGCCGTATTGCTGCAAGAGGGTAATGCACAAATCCACGACCGAGGGCACCGGAGCCATCTTAATGTCGCGGTCTGGGATGCCGTGCTCCATGTACCAAGCAATAGCTTCCGGCGACAGCGGCGCGCGCCCTTGGCCGGACAACGACTTGACCGCGTTCCCATCCCACACGAGCACCGGCACTTCCCCGCCAATGGAACAGGCCCCGTGATCGGTGACGTTGAGCGCGATGATCGCGCCGGCTGCGGCATCGGCCGCATTGCCGCCTTGGCCGAGAATTTCAATACCAGCGGCTACCGCCCCGGCACCACCAGCCGCAATGACGCCGGTTTTGCTCTGGGCCTGCCAGCCGATCTGATCTACCCTACTCATGTGTTGCTCCTTATCGAAAAGAAGATTTGCCGCGCTCAATATCGCCTTGCGAGGACGGTCTGTCGAGTCTGGCGACGGAGGGACGTGTCCCCCCCACGCCGAGAGAGCCAATATCCATGATTCAAATAAGAGAAAATTCGATTATGTCTCAATATCCCGTTATATTTACAAGCCCGCTACGACGCCGACAGAAACCGGTAAAATGAAGGAGAATTGTCATGCTAGGATTTGAACGCATTACCTTTGATCCGGATGTAATGGGCGGTCGGGCTTGTATCCGCGGTATGCGCGTGACGGTCTCCCTTGTGGTCAATCTGGTTGCCAGTGGGATGTCAACCAAGGGAATCTTGGAAGCCTATCCATACCTCGAAGCCGAGGATGTCAGCGAGAGCCTGCGTTACGCGGCGTGGTTAGCGGAAGATGCCGTATATTCGGTGGCACCGTCCTCGGCATGAGATTCCTAGCGGATATGGGAATCTCCCCGAGTACCACCGCGTATCTAGCAGAACAGGGACACGATGCCGCGCACTTGGCTGATCAAGGGCTACATCGGTTGCCCGATCCACAAATTTTAGACAAGGCGCGCCATGAGCAGCGCATACTTCTCACGCACGATCTAGGCTTTGGGGAACTAGTTTCAGCCAGCGGTACACGATTACCCAGCGTCATTATTTTTCCTCTGCGCCACATGCAGCCGGCCCACGTCAACAGTTATCTGCAACAAATCATCTCGATCTATCACAAACAACTTGAAGACGGCTGCGTCATAAGCGTCACAGAGGGGCAAATCCGCGCTCGCCAACTTCCGATATAGAAATGATCTGTTGAATACAATGAGCCCCGAAACCCACTCCCAACTCGCCAACTTCATCTGGAGCATCTGCAACCTGCTCCGAGGGCCGTACAAGCGCAACGAGTACCGCAAGGTTATCCTGCCGCTGACTGTGCTGCGCCGCTTCGATTGTTTGCTCGCTCCCACCAAGGCGCAAGTGCTCGAAGAGTACGAGAAAATTAAGACTAGGCCGGAGGCTGCCATCCGCCGTCTGCTGAGCGAAATTACCGAGCGCCCGTTTTACAACTTGTCCAAGCTCGACTGGCCAACGCTGTTAAACGACCCCAATCAACTCGCCCCCAATCTGAACGCTTACATCAATGGCTTTTCGGACAACGTGCGCGAGATCATGGAGCGGTTCGCCTTTGGGCAGAGGAAAAGGGCTATGCGGACATCCGCCCGCTCGTCGCCTTCAGCGGCACCGTGCGCGATCCCGATACCGGCCTTGAATACACAGAGCCGGGCATGAACGTGGACGTCGTCACCGGCAAGACCATCAGCGAAGCGGCGCTGCCTGACCGCTTCAACTCACCCTCCTACCAAGTGCTACTGGTTGCAAACAAGTACCAGACGGGCTTTGATCAACCGCGCCTGTGCGCGATGTACGTGGACAAGCGCCTCGACGGAGTGCAGGCCGTGCAGACGCTCTCGCGGCTCAACCGCACGGCTCCGGGTAAGGACGCTCCGTTTGTACTCGATTTCGTCAATAAGGCCGAAGACATGTTGAACGCCTTCAAGCCGTATTACGACAAGACCGAGGTAGTAGAGACGTCTGACCCTTCGAGGCTAGAGGCCCTAAAGCACGAACTCGACCAAGCACAGGTTTACTATTGGAGTGAGGTCGAGAATTTCGCCGGGGTGTTCTACAAATCCCCCGAGGACCAAAGGCCTAGCGATCACGCCGACATGCAAAAGTGCCTCCAGCCAGCCGTAACTCGCTTCGCCTCAATCGAGCAAGACGACGCCCGCGAGCAGTTCCGCGACAAACTCTCCGGGTACGTAGGGCTATACGCTTACTTGAGCCAGATCGTCCCCTACGGAGACCCAGAACAAGAAATGCTTTACAGCTATGGGTACTCTCTACTACCACACCTGCCTCTCGACCGCGACGACGCAGTTGTCAAGCTAGGCAGCGAAGTCGCTCTCCAGTACTACCGGCTAGAGCGCATTTCCTCGGGGCCAATAAATGTGTCAGAAGGCGAGCCTCAGTACGTCAGACCCCCGACCGAGGTCGGCACTGGCCGGGCACAGGACCCCAAGGCTCCCCTGTCGGAGATCATCGAGGTGCTGAACGAACGCTTCGGGACGCAGTTCAATGAAGTAGATCGACTTTTTTTTCAGCAGATTAAGGAAAAAGCCTGTAACGACGAAGCCGTAGTGGAGACGGCGCGCGCCAATCCGCGCGACCGGTTCGAGTTGGGAATCAAGGGCCGTCTCGACGAATTAATGATCGAGCGCATGAGCGAGAACGACCAGATCGCGGAGCGCTACCTGTCGGACGAAACGTTTCGGAGTTTGGCCCTGCCCATCCTCGCGCAGGCCATATTCGAGGACCTACAGACGAAAGATGTGGATGCACCCGCGCCGAAATAATTATTATTTTACAGGATCGCAAGCTGGAAACCGCCCTCATTCCACGGCCGTAATCGACAAAATCGACGTATTGGCAGAAAGCGAGTTTATCGTCCGTGCAAGAGACCACTCCGGCTTTGTGCTCAATTTTGGCCCTATCCGACAGGCTACGCGCTAGTTCTTTCACATCGACGAGAGGACGACATGAGACTGCTACATTACCTAGAGCTACAAAACTTCAAGCGCTTTGGCGACAGACAGCGCATTGAGTTGGATCATCCTTCCGTACTCATAGGACCTAATAATTGCGGCAAAACGACGGCCATACAGGCCATCGCACTCTGGTCACAAGCCGTCAAAACTTGGTTGGAAAACAAAGGCACAGCACCACCCAAAGAGCGGACATCAACATCAATCAACCGGCTCAATATCGTCTCGGTGCCCGTGCAGCGTACGCGCTACTTCTGGCACAACATGGCCGTTCGCACCGGCAACCACGACATCTACTTTCATATCACCCTAGGCGTCTTACACGAGCACAAAGTCGAGCCTGTCACCATGCGCTTCCGCAATCAGGGCAACGAATTGGTCTATTGCACACCCGACGAATCAACGCTCAAAAGGCCAGAACTCATCGAAACAGCCGCCGAATTCAATGTCAAGTTGCTATACCCCATGTCGGGTCTCGATACTGAAGAAGCCGTTTTACAGCCCGGACGAATAGACGTATTGCTCGGCCAGGGGCAAACGGCGCAAGTGCTCCGTAACCTTTGCTTGACTGTATTCCAAAACGCGCCCAAAGATTGGAAAAAGATCGTTGATCTGATGAAGCGTTTGTTTACAGTTGATCTTGAAAATCCGCAAGAGACTACACGCGGCAGCATTGATCTGTTCTATCGGCAGTCTCATGTCAAGGATCGGTTAGATGTGTCGCTTGCTGGACGTGGACTTCAGCAGATGCTCCTAATCGTCGCCTACCTGTATTCTGATCAGCGCAACGTCCTCCTAATCGACGAGCCAGATGCCCACCTCGAAATCCTGCGCCAAAAACAGATCTACATACTGTTGCGCGAAATCGCCGTCGAGAGAGAGTCGCAGATCATCCTCGCCACGCATTCGGAAGTAGTCTTAGAGGAAGCGCGCGATCACAACCTCACACTGCTGTTGCAGGGACGAGCCGACGACCTCGCGGCGAAGAAGGACATCCTCAATACAATCAAACACTACGGGGCCGAACATTACATTCGGGCACAGCAGCAAGGCTACGTGCTCTACGTGGAAGGAAGCACAGATATCGATATTCTACGGGCGTTAGCAAAGCAACTGAATCACAAGGCAGAAAGTGTTTGGGACGAGCGTGTCAACGCATTCTACGTGAAAAACACCTTCCCGATGGCCAACTTGAACTCAGAGCTTGAGCGCGTAGAAGGTGGCTTCGACGCAATGCCGGAGCAACATTTCTTCGCGCTCCGGCCTATGGTGCCTAATCTAAGGGGATTGGCGATCCTCGATAACGATGGCCACGAGCGGAAGGGCTCGGATGAAGGGGGACTTCAGATCACCTACTGGCGTCGCTATGAAGCGGAAAATTATTTTATCACGCCGGACGTGTTGCGAAACTACGTCGCTGAACAATACCAAGATCTAACGCTCTTTGACGGGTTTCAGAGACAGACCAACGAAGTCCTCGATGGATTAATCCAAGAACGAGTTTTTGACGGTAGCCAAAGCGATTTTGCTACGTGGCGTGATACAAACGAGGACGCGAAACGGCTCTTGTGGGAAACAAGAACCGAACGATTGAAGCTGAGCGACTTTGCCGAAGAGTTCTTCCGGCGTCTCGCGCAGAAGCTCGGACACGCCATGTTGCTCAGGAAAGGCGAACTCCATCGCCTTGTTCACTTCGTTGACCCCACCACAATCCCCAAAGAGGTCAGCGAAAAACTCGACCTGCTGCAAAAACTTTTTGAGCAGGCTAACCCAAGCGAGGAAGAGTCGGAAGAGCCTGAATGAAGATCATACTCACGCCTGATATAGGGATCTCTCCGAACACCACCGCGTACCTAGCATAACAGGGACATGATGCCGCGCACTTGGCTGATCAAGGACTACCTCACTGTATCAACCGGTCGACTTGAGCCAAAATTGCATCGGGCGGCGGCCGATCGGAGACACCTCTCCCTACGTATTTCCATTCGATGTCACCCTCGGGTGAGACGATGATGGTGGACGGCGTCGCAACGCCATCACGCAAAAGATTGTAAACTCCGTAAGCTTTGGCTACCTCGGCGTCTTTGTCTGACAAAATGGCGAATTCAGCGCCGGTGAGCTCCATCATTTTCAGCGCGTCGGCTGTGTCATCCGTGCTAATCGCCGCAAGCGACACGTTGCGCTTTAGAAACTCGGGATACACATCTGCCAACTCACCTAGTTGGCTCCTACAGTCACCTCAGAAGAATCCTCGGTAGAACAGCAGTACCGCCGCCGCGCGGTTGTCGAGTAAATCGGCTAGGGAAACAGAAGTCCCATCCGCCGCAGGCAAGGTGAACGCAGGCGCTCGACCAACGTCCACCGAGACCGCATTGGACCTGCAGCCGACGAGGGCGATGAAGGTCGCGATTGCCAAAGGCAGAAACACTCTACGATGCATTTTCTTTTTCCTACTCGGCAAGCCGCCCAATCGGCGTCCGCGGGCCGACCAAGATCATCCGGCCCCACGTGTTGTCGTCGTCTCCGTTACCGTAGATCATGAAGTGCCCGCCGTATGCGCCACCGTCTGGGTCGGTGTGGACGATTTCCATGCTGTATTCGTCGCCCACTTGCGGCGGCTGCCAGCGGGGGTCGCTGTGGGCAAACGTCGCGTGCATATCCACGCGGGCCTCCAAGATGAAATCAGCCGCGCTCCGGCCCCAAGGATCCATGCGCACCACATAGTCGCAAGCAGCCTCGGGAATCGGCTCTTCAATGTAGCTCTGGCCGGGCGCGCCGTGCCGCCACCAAGCGTTTTCCGGCGTGCGCTGCGGATCGGCCGTAAAGCAGAAGGCGTTGTCGCCTTGACCGAAGCGCTCGTTGGCCCGGTCGCGCGGGCCTTCCATAAACCAGCAAATCGCATCTTTGAAATACCAGCGCTTGTCCGCCGGGTCGGGGTCGTCGAGGTCGTTGACATTGTCCCAGACCTCGGCCCCGAAGTAGAAGTTTTGCGCGTCCCAAGCAATGTAGTAGCGGGCGCTCAAATCGTCTTCAAGGTGCGGCTCATTGCCGTGGTCGGTGAGGCGGTTGCGCGCACCGCGATCGAGGCGGTAGAAGCCAGCCTCGCTGATGCGGCGCATGTCCCAGACGCCGTCGTTGTGAGCGAGATCCTTCCACTCGGCAAGGTCGCCGTCAATGGTCGGGGCCGTCTCCAACAAGGGAGCGTTGATGTTCATGTCCGCACGCGCGGCGGAGGCGGCGAGCAAAATCGCGCACATAACAAAAGGTAGCATGGATTTTCTCCTCAGCGATAGTCTTCGGCTCGGTCCGCGGGCACAAAACCCACCTTTTGGCGAGCGTGTTCTAAGTCGCGGTAGCCCCATTTGTTGTTCGAGTTGACGAAGAAGGTGTCGAAAGACAAGTCGAGAGGGGCGGCAAGGCACTTTTCGATCATCTGCACGGCGTCGCGCTGGCTGCACCAGACGCAGAACTCGCGGGAATGAGTCGGGCGGTTTTCCGGGTTGACGCGGCCAAAGCGCAGACAGAGGACGGACATGCCGTGGGCCGAGGCGTACTCGCGGCCCAGCTCTTCGCCCCAAACCTTGCTGGCCGCGTACAGGCCCGTTGGCCGCAGAGGCGATTGCGCGGCATAGCCACCCATGACCGACCCACTGCTGGCGAAAAGGACGCGGCGCACCCCGGCCTCGTGAGCCGCAGTGAAAACATTGCCAGTGCCCTGCAAATTGGCGCGGAAGATCGCCGGTAACTCGTTGTCGATCTGGGCGGCGAGATGGACGACGGCGTCTATCCCGACAAAGGCCGACCGGATGGCGTCGAGATCGGCGATGTCGGCCTGGTGGTAGTCGATGTGCGGGAGCGGGCGGCGGTTGAGGGCGCTCAAGTTATAGCGAGTGCGCAGGCTGGAGACAGCGGCCGTGCCGATCAGACCTGTGGCACCCGTGATGAGGACGTTTTGCATGGCGTATCCGAACAGTTATGAGGTTCCATTAAGTACGGAATTGTGGACGCGGTGTCCAACAGAGCAGATTGTCGGTAAAGAGTGGTTTGGCTAATATAGACGGCGCGAAATGCACTGGAGCAATTTGCGGATTCTATACGGCTATACCCTTGAAAAAAATAATACTTCCATTGTTCATAAGTCTAATCGCCTGCGGGGGCGACGACCGCCCGCGTCCCGGCGAGCCGACCACGGTAGTGTTGTGGGAGTTCGGCGGCGTGCCGGGCCTGCGCGAATGGGTGCAGCAGGCCGTGGCCGACTTCAACACCTCCCGCAACGACATCCAGATCGAGCTGGAATTCCGCGACTGGGCGACGCAACGCGAGAGCCTGATCAGCACCACCATCGTCGGCGATGGGCCGGATATCGTGCGGGTGCATCACAAGTACTCGGTGGAGTTCGGCGAGTTGGGGGGATTATACGCGCTGGAAAATTTCCCCGATTTCCTCGAGGTCAAGGAGCGCATCCTCGACAACGTTTGGGAACTAGTCGAATACGACGGCAATCACTACGGCCTGCCAGTGACCATGCTGCCCTTCGTGCTGGCGGTCAATACCGACATCATGGGGCGGATGGGCCTCGAAGTGCCCAAGACTTGGGACGAGATGCTGGCGCTCGGCCCGCAATTCGCGGGCACGGGGATCGAGCCTTTTACCATGCCCGGAGGCGTCAATCTAGACACGGCCTACCGCTTCTTGCCGCTGCTGTACAAAGCGGGCGGGCGCGTCTTTAACGACGATTGGTCTGCCGCCGCCTTTAACGGCCCAGCCGGGCAGGCGGCGCTGGAGTTTTTAGTGGAGATGAAAAACAAGGGCTATTTGCCGGCTGGCAGCGCGGCCTATCGCTTCGACGAGAATGCCGCGCACTGGTCAACCGGCAAGGCGGCGCTGTCGATTGAGGGGCCGTGGTGGCAGGATATCGTCCACGGCAACTACGACTTCGATCTGAACAATTTGGCGCTAGCGCAGGTTCCCACGCCCACCGAGCACATCGGGCCGCACGAATCGCGGACGTTGCTCGACGTAATTATGATTGCCATAACGGGCTACACCAAGGTTCCCAATGAAGCCTGGGAAGTGGTCAAGGCGCTGGATTTGGACCATCCGGTCTGGCGCAACCCCAACCCGACCATGGGCGGCATTCCCACGCTAAAGGCAGCCTATGCCGAAGGCGTGCAATCCGATTACATCGACCTAGATCAGCTAGCCATCGCAGGAGCCAATGGGCTAGGTTGGCCGGGCCATCCGGCAGTGACGCAAATTCAGCGGCACATTGCCGACGCGGTCAACATGGCGCTGACCGGCACGCTAAGCCCCAAGGAGGCGCTGGACTTTGCCGCCGAAGAAGTAAACGAGGTGTTGAGTGATTACTAGCGGTACACTGCGCAAAAATCTGACGCCGTACTATTTCTTGCTGCCGGCCCTGCTGGTCTTGGCGGTCGTCATTCTCTACCCGGTGTTCAGCAACCTGATCATGAGCTTGTACAAAGTGAAGCTCTTTCGCGGGGCTGGCGACGAGTTCATCGGCCTGACTCACTACGCCAAGCTCTTTGGCAGCCGCACCTTCGTCAACAGCATCTGGAGTTCGGTGCGCTTTACGCTCTATTCCCTGCCGGTCGCCTTCGTCCTGGGCTTGGGAATGGCGTTGATCTTCAACGAGATCAAGAAGTATCGGCCGGTCTTTACCGGCTTTTTGCTCATCCCGTGGGCCATCGCCCCAGTCGTAACCGGCTACATGTGGCGCTGGCTCTTCCACGACAGCTTCGGCCTCGTCAATCACACGCTCCTAGGCCTCGGCTTCATCGACGCCAATGTCCCCTGGTTGGCGCAACCCGACGCGGCTATGGGCGCGGTGGTGGTGGCCAATGTCTGGCGCTTCATGCCCTATATCACCATCATGCTGCTGGCCGGTTTGCAGGGCGTGTCTGCCGAGCTGTACGAGGCCGCACACGTCGATGGAGCCAACGTGTTCGGGCGCTTCTTCCACGTGACGCTGCCGCAGCTCAAACACGTGATCGGGGTGGTCTTCCTCTTCGCCACCATCTGGATGGTCAATGACTTCGCGCTGATTTTCATAATGACCGAAGGCGGCCCAGCCAAAGCCACGCAGGTGGTGCCGATTACAGTCTATCGCATTGCCTTTGAGCACCTGCGGCTCGGCAAGGGCGCGGCCGCAGCGCTCATTCTGCTGCTCTTTTTGCTGACGCTGAGCATCGTCTTCATCCGCATGCTCTTCCGCGAGGAGAGGCGGGACGGCGATTAAAAATCGTCAGACGCCAAGGGGCTCGGTGGGCTGTGCTATGCCCTTTGTCTTGGTACGCCAATCGGATATATTTTTCTACATCGCGTCCACTCTTAGCTCGACTTTATCCATTCAGTTAGGGTAACAGACGGTGTGTATCAAGCGGTTGAATAGGGTGCGCGGTATTTTTACCATGTCGTCTTTTGGTAGGGTGGCTGAAAAAGTCGCCCAAATGTGTTTTCGGACGCCCGCCAACGCATCGGCAAAGGTTGGTTTTACTTTTTTATACCACGCGGTGGCGTGCCAGCCCTGGGGTCGTTTTTTGACCCCGCGATGGGCGATCAACGTGACGAGACTAAACAAGGCTAACAGGACCGGGGTCGTGCGCGCAATGGCTCGGTCATTCCACTGGCGTTGGGTCTCCAAGCCCAGATGGGCGCGGGCTTCTTCAAAGGTGGTTTCGACCGCCCAACGTTGTATAAAAAACGTCAGCATCTGCCGGGGCGACAGGCGCAGATGGGTTGATAGTAACGCCTGGGGGGCAAAGGTGTGGTGTGGGTCGCGGATCAGCAGCCATCGAATCGGCACGGGCGGCAAGCCGGTGTGATACCAGACGGCGGTCTGGGAATAGACCTCCACGGTGCGCCGCTTGCGGCCATACCAACGAGGGAGGGTTAGGGTCTGCCACGGCGTATCCGGGGCGTCCAGATGGTGTTGGAGGGCGGGTAAACGGGGCCCTTTGCAGCGGGGTCTTCCCACTTGGTGGGCCGACCGAGGCGGAGCCGGGGCATACAGAGCCGCATCCAGCCGCAGGCGCGTCACGACGGTAACATACGATGCGACCGCGTCGAGGAAGGCTAACGCGGCAAAGCTGCTATCGGCCACCACCACAATACGCCGTCCCGGCAGCCAACCGGCGACGACCCGGAGCATACTTTGGGCGCGCTGTACCAGGGACACCGCACAGCGACCCTGCTGGGTATAATAGCGCTGGGAAGGGCACAGCACACTCATAAAGGGTAACGCCCAGACCCGATCGGCCCAGCCAATCGGCGTCAGCACCATCAACGACAGCCAGCGTAGGCCACGGGCTTTAACCACATGGCTCCGACTCGAACGCACCGGATCCCGATAGATGCCTTGGGCGCGGATGTGGGCACCCCGCCGCCGCTCAATCGTATCATCTAAGCCCAAGACAATCCAGCCGGTCGGCGCAAAGGTCGCCACTAATAACGCCAATAAACGCCGACTGCCGGCCATCGGCGACCACACACAGCGATTGAGCAAGCGATGGTAGGTTTGAAACTGCGGCTGTGCCCCCAACCCCATCACTTCCAACACCGCGCTCACCGTCCGTTTGCCCGGGGCCAACAACGCACCGAGCAACAACGTCTGTGCCTGCGGCCAGACACGGGCAGAAAAAATAGGGGCCATCTGCGACAAAACGCTTATTATATCCTCCGGCAGCCGACTCATGGCATCCTCCTCGGTTGTAGGTGTCTCGACACCATCTACGCTACGAAGGAAAATGAGTCGCTGCCATCTTCTTTGGATAAAGTCGAGATAAGAAGCTGTCTTAAAATTCGCCGTGGTCCGTGGCCACGAATACACCTGTCGCCCGACGCGAGTTTTAAGAACGCTTCTCAGGAGAACGGACCGATGGCCGAATTTGACAGCGTTTCCAAATCCCTGCTCAGCACCCATCCGCAAGGCTTTCTGACCTTCCTGCTGGGGCACTCACAGGTGCAGCTACTGGATATACTCAACCCGGAGCAACCCACTGTCGAGACGCAGGTGATGGACAGCCTGCTGCGCGTACAAATCCAAGGTGAGGAGGCGTTAGTGCATTGCGAGTTTCAAACTACCGATAGCACGGCCGTGCCCATGCCGCGCCGCATGGCCGGCTACATGGGACGCTGCATTGCCGAGTACGGCTTGCCCCTGTTTTCTTACGTGATCTACCTGCGTCCCGAGGCCGGGCGGCGCGATCCGGGGCATTACATCCAAGAGCATACGGGTTTTGAGGTGGTGTTGCGCTATAAGGTGATCCGTTTGCTTGCGTTGGATGGGATGGCGTATTTGTCATCGGGCAATGTGGGAGTATTGCCGTTTACGCCGCTGATGGGGCGTCCTGAAGGGATGGATGTGGATGCGTGGTTGCGTCGGTGTGTGGAAACGACTGAGGAATTAGCTGTATCTCGTGCTGTTAAGCATAGTGTGTTGGCGCACATGGGGATGTTGAGTTCGTTGGTGTGCGAGGAATCAACCGTTTTTTCTCTGTTATCGGAGGAGATCATGACTGAGTTTCCGCTGTTGGAGTATTTTCGCAAGCGAGGGTTGGAGCAGGGATTGGAGCAGGGACTGGAGCAGGGATTGGAGCAGGGATTGGAGCAGGGACTTCGGCAAAGTATCCAAGAAGCCTTGACGATTCGGTTTGATAGGGATACAGCCCAGGCGTTGTCGGGGCGCTTGGCGAGTATTGAACAGGTGGAGCAACTTCAAGCCTTGCTGCGCGCCGCCATACAGGTGTCGGAGCTCGCCGAATTCACGCGCTTGTTGGATGAGATAACCGCCGAGTGAAGACCTGCTGATCCAGAAGGCGGAAAAGGGCTGATTATAGCCTTAATTCGGCTAAAATCCAATAGCTGACTCTCCCACGACAGCTCAAATACGTGATCGGGGTGGTCTTTCTCTTCGCCACCATCTGGATGGTCAACGATTTCGCGCTGATTTTCATAATGACCGAAGGCGGCCCGGCTAAGGCCACGCAAGTGGTGCCGATTACGGTCTATCGCATCGCCTTCGAGCACCTGCGGCTCGGCAAGGGCGCGGCCGCAGCACTGATTTTGCTGCTCTTTTTGCTGGCGCTGAGCATCGTCTTCATTCGCGTGCTCTTCCGGCGAAGAGAGGAAGGATGCGGGGATGGGTTTTAGAAGCGGCCGGCGTTGTTGCATGAATCATATATCAGGTATGGTTTTGGCATGTTGTTTGTTTGTCAGTTGCTTTTTTCTATCCGATAGGATTCGGGTTTGCCCAAATGGATCATTCGATTGAGGACGGCACAGCCGAGGCGACTTTCGACCTGTTGGTTGGCCTCGCTACGCGCCTTGAGTTGGCCACCGATGAGATGCTTATAGCGATAGATGAGCGTTTCGGCCAACGAACGTCGATGATAGCCACTTTCCTGTTTCCACCCCTTGCGTCCCTTTCGTCGAATAGCTCGGAGCATCTCGTCCCGCGCCAACGGAGGGGCCTTACAATTACCATGCTGCTGGATTTTAGCGTCTTTACGCAGGGCAATGATCGGCCGAATCGCGGGGCCGCTCGGTGGTGTGGCCAACGCGTCGAACACCTTCTGTTTGTCATAGGCCCCATCGCCGCCTACCGCCCCCACTGCCTCGTCGACTTGCTCCAGCAGGAGGACGACCTGCGAGGCATCATCGATCCGATGGGACGTCAACGTCTGGGCGACCACCTCGCCGGTGGCCTCATTGACCCCCACATGCAGTTTGCGCCACGTCCGCCGTTTCGTCCAGCCGTGTTGGCGCACGTTCCACTCGCCCTCCCCATAGACTTTCAAGCCCGTCGAATCCACCACCAAGTGCATCGATTTAGGCGTGCGTTGAGTGGGCAACACCACCGCCAATTGCCCTTGGCGACGCGACAAGGTCGAGTAGTCCGGCACGGCCAAGGTCAACCCCATCAAGTCCAAAAGCGATTGGATAAAACCCTGCGTCTGGCGCAGCGGCAACCCAAACAGCATCCGCATCGTCAACATCCATTCAATCGTGCGATCCGAATAGACAAACTGAGCCCCCCGTTGACACGGCCGCTGATCATACCACTGCCGCCAAAACGAATCGTCCAGCCAGACCGTCAGGCTGCCGCGAGCAACCAACGCCCGATTATACGACGACCAATTCTTAACCCGATACACCGCTTTCGACTTGACCGAGGACGAACCACCAGATACTTTGCTCATCACAGGCTCTTTGGGAAGAGAGGAATGTGTTTCTTGTTGGGAAACCAGAAACCACGAACCAATCTAACTGGAGAGCCTGCACCATTTCAAGACCCTAACCAGACTTTCATGCAACAACGCCGAAGCGGCCTGCAAATTCTGGGGGTAGTACCCCAATCGTATCAAAGGACCTCGGAACTAGGACATCTCGTCCTCTAAAATCGCTGGACGCCAAAGACTCTCGACGGCCCCTCGACGATGGTCCGATGTAGGTTTTCAAACTGCTTCCCGAGCCGAGGGTGGCTTGGTTTTGAAGGACATCAAATCGCCAATGCCCTCATCATATAGCATATAGTCAGACTAAGGCTACTCGGTTCTTCTTGTGCGACTCCTCGTACAAGGTCATCAAGTCCAAATCTGGAACTTCTTCGGGCGCGAAGTACCATTCTGCGATGAGATTCTCTTCTTCCATAGCCTGCACTTTAAGGTCGAAAATTACTTCTTGTTGAGGGAATTTGAGCTCAAGCGTATCCCGCACTTGTTTCAGATCGGCAGGGAAGCCTGCCCCATACTTGGGCACCTTGAATTCGACCTGCACGAAACACGGCTCGTGTTGGTTGAAGGTCGGTTGTCCATGCACCGAGGCGAGGAGGTCCAGATAATGTTGAAGCATCTTGTTTTCGTAATCACTGACGACCATTTCGCCCGATAGAGCACGGATGAGCACACACAAAAAACGTACGAGACAGGCCACTTGTTTGCTGCTCAAGGGTAGACTGGTACCATGCTCGGAGCTCGATAGAGTTAATGTTTTTCCATCGACTGAAAATCTATTTTCATGCACGATCTCGTTGCGATACGGCCGCAATCGGCAAAAAAGTGCCTTTGAGTAGTCATAAAGGTATGGTAGCCTCTCGAAGAGAGGCGGAAGTTGGAGGTCCGATTCTTTCTCCAGCTTCTTTAATTTTCCCAAGAAACTCCCAGGAACGCTTTTGTTATTCTCTTTAAGTATCCAAACAAAAATCATATCCAGTACTTTGAAGGAAACGATGACAGTGAGAGGCATTATATCGTTCAGGAAAGTTGAACCTGGGGAAACGTATGCTGTGCTACTATCCAAGCACATAGTAGAAGATGGCTTGCCGCTCGTGATCTCGATCACCTTCTTGTCGGGACTATCATAGCGTTTCTCTAGAAAATTGAGGATCCAGCGCTCATAGCTCAACTTGCACAAAAGCCCTTCCCGTGATGTAGTCTGGGAGTTAACCATTTTTTTTAATTTTGCTCTGACCTTTTCGCAATGTTTTATGACCTTTGGCTCGTAAAAGCGTTCGCCACAACGGAGGCAAACTTCTGCTTGAATTTTTACCGTCTCCGTAAGATTGCCTTCACGCAAAACTTTATTGACTTGCTTTTTGACAATCCCGTCTCCACATACTGGACATTTATCAAGCATCACTTCTTCCTCCTTTCACGCCAGTTGATCCAACGGGTTGGATCTGGGCGATAGACGGTAACGAGGGATGCCCGTTGATTCTCCTCATCGTAAGCCCAAACACTGTGAATTGGTTCTCCAGATACATTTGCCCCGTATATCAAGCAGCTTGGAAATGGCCGCTGATCTGATGGATAATTTTCGATAATTTCGCCATTGCGTACGGAATAGAATATCTCTTCAAAATCCAGTTGATCATTCTCTGCTTCTTCATCTCCATGATCGGTGATACGGTAGTTTTGAGAATCTATAGCTCGAATGATGTCCCGGATATCCATTCATGCGTCCCCATTTATCAGATGGCCTTTGCCGCCTCATCCAAGAAGCCTATCACTCTCAACGTATCGTATCAACCACCCCCAGTCAAGCCGCCGATCTAGCCGTAGTGCTAGCCGTAGTGCGGCGAGCCTTGGCATCCCTGGTACCCACTGCGTCGGGGACCATACGTACTCCCTGAGAGGCGCGATTGACAGCCCCGGTGGGCCGTGCTATGCTCTACAAAAATCCGAGAGTATGGCCGGAGAACGACCTCTCAACGCCCTTCCTCAAGGAGACAAAAGATGGCTATGATGTGGAGAATACTCGTTGCGGCCTTGATCCTCGGGAGCCTCGGCTGCGACACGGAAGCCGAGAAGCAGCGACAGGAACTTGAAGCAGAAAAAGCAAGATTGGCAGCAGAGCAAGCCGAAAAGCAGCGGCAAGAACAGGCATTTGTCGCAGAAGTGGGGCGGAGCCCCTCGTCAGGTGAGATGGATGATGCAGGGAAAACCGATCTACACATCGTAGCACAACTGGACCTGCCCATGCTGGCTATATCCCTGCTCAAGCAGGGAGCCAACGCCAACGCCAAAACCAACGATGGCTTGACGTCTCTGCACTATGCGGCGGGAGGAAATGCTTCTGTGACAGCCGAGGCCTTGCTCAAGCAGGGAGCCAACGCCAACGCCAAAGACAGCTATGGCTATACGCCGCTGCACATTGCAGCGAGACACAATGCTGTTGAGACGGCTGCGTTACTGCTCAAACAAGGAGCTAAAATCAACGAAAAGGATAATAATGGCGTTACGCCGTTAGAGAGGGCGGTGGCATGGAATGCTTATGAGACAGTAGTGCTATTCCTCAAACAAGGGGCCAAGGCCACTGCAAAGGGCAAAGAAGGCAGTACGCTGCTGCACGGTGCGGCGGGGAAAAATGCTGTTGAGACGGCTGCGCTGTTGCTCAAACAAGGAGCCGATGTAAACGCAAGGAACATAAATGGCATGACGCCGCTGCACTATGCGGCGAGACAGAATGCTATTGAGACGGCTGCGCTATTGCTCAAACAAGGAGCCGATGTAAACGCCAAAGACAACTATGATCATATACCGCTGCACTATGCGGCGGGACAGAATGCTGTTGAGACGGCTGCGCTATTGCTCAAACAAGGAGCCAAGATCAACGAGAAAGCCCAAAATGGCATCACACCACTGTACCTTGCGGCGGCAAAGAATGCTATTGAGACTGCGGAAGTATTGCTTAAACAGGGAGCCGATGTAAACGCCAAAGATATAAATGAAAGGACACCGCTATATTATGCAGCAGGAAACAATGCTCGTGAGATGGCAGCGTTGTTGCTCCGGTACGGTGGCCGACGGTGAAATAAGCTGATTCTTGAGCGAATCAAAGGTTCATGAGCTAAGGAACCTCTGATTAAGTTTTGTTCTTACGAGTTTTCGCATTCTGTTTGTTTTTTTGGCTTTGTTGCACGAAAACCGACAACTCTTTATAAAACAACAATTTACGAAATATTATATCAAAGCACCAACGTACTGTAAAACAACAACGTATAGACATTCATACCACTTAATCAGAGGTTCCCTAATACTAACACCCTTTCAATGTCCTCTCTCAAGGAGGGAAGAGATGGTTATGATTTGGAAAATACTCGTTACGACTTTGGCCATTGGGGTCATTGGCTGCAACACGGAGACTGAAAAGCAACAGCAAGAGCGCGAGGCAGAACCGGCGAGACCCGTAGCAGAACCGACCGAAAAACAGCGGCAAGAACAGGTATTTGTCGCAGAAGTGGGGCGAAGTCCTTCGCTGGGTGAGGTGGATGATGCAGGAAAAACCGACCTGCATATTGTAGCACAACTGGACCTGCCCATGCTGGCTATATCCCTACTCAATCAGGAAGCCGACGCCAACGCCAAAGACAACAAGGGCTTTACGCCGCTGCACTATGCGGCGGCGATGGATGCCGCTGAGACAGCCGAGGTCTTGCTCAAGGCGGGAGCCAACGCCAACGCCAAAGACAACAGTGGAAATACGCCGCTGCACGCGGCGGCGGGGAAAAATGCTACTGAGATAGCCGAGACCTTGCTCAAGCTGGGAGCCAACGCCAACGCCAAAAATAACAGCGGAACTACACCACTGTATGATGCGGCGGTGATGAATGCCGCTGAGACAGCCGAGGTCCTGCTCAGGCTGGGAGCCAATGCCAACGTCAAAAACAACGCCAACTATGACGCTACGCCGCTGCACGCGGCGGCGGCGATGAATGCTGCTGAGACAGCCGAGGTCTTGCTCAGACTGGGAGCCAATGCCAACGCCAAAGCCGGCGATGGCTCTACACCACTGCATGTTATGACGTCAGGAGATGCTGCTGAGACAGCCGAGGTCTTGCTCAAGGCGGGAGCCAACGCCAACGCTAAAAACAGCGATGGCTCTACGCCGCTGCACTTGGCGGCGTTGGAGAATGCTGCTGAGACAGCCGAGATCTTGCTCAGACTGGGAGCCAACGCCAACGCTAAAACCAACAGTGGCTCTACGCCGCTGCACGCGGCGGCACAGGAAGATGCTGCTGAGACAGCCGAGATCTTGCTCAAGGCGGGAGCCAACGCCAACGCTAAAACCAACAAGGGCCTGACGCCGCTGCACACGGCGACATTTAGTAATGCTGAAGAGACAGCCGAGGTCTTGAGTCGTTACTATGGCCGACAACAATAGCCGGACGCCGCTACATGCGGCGGATGCTGTTAATTACGACAGGGTTGCTGCACTGTTACGGCGTCCGGAGATAATTGAAGATGCCATGAACAAAGACCAATACCCGCTCAATGCCCTCCCTTGCAAAGGGCCGCTGAACCATGCGAATTAAAACCCAAGAAAAAGTCCGCGCCTATCTCGCCTACGGCTTAGGCTCGGTTTTTGTCCTCGCGCTGGTGATGCCGCTGATCTGGGTGGTCACAACTTCGGTGCGTCCCCTGTCCGAGATGACGCAGACGCCGCCTTTGATCTTTCCGCGCTCGGTCACTTTCAGCGCGTACGTCGAGATGTGGGACACCGGGCCGTTTGTGAAGTACTTTGCCAACAGCATGGCCATTTCCCTTTCTACCGCCCTAATCGCCCTCGCGTTTAGCGTCTGCGCGGCATACTCCTTTGCCCGCTTCCGCTTTCGCGGCAACACCTTGTTGCTGATGGTAGTAGTAATGTCGCAAATGCTACCCGGCTCTTCGATCCTCATCCCGCTCTTTCAGGTGATTCGCTCGTTCGGCTTGCTCGACACGCACGTGGGCATGGTGCTGATCTACACGGGCTTTGCCATCCCGTTTTGCACCTGGCTGCTCAACGGCTATTTCCGCGCCATCCCCACCGACCTAGAGCAGGCCGCGCTCATCGACGGCTGCAACCGCCTCCAGCTACTCTACCGGATCATCTTGCCACTGGCCGCACCGGCGATCGTGGCAGTGGGGACTTTTGCCTTTTTGCTTTCGTGGAATGAATTCTTATTCGCTTTTGTATTTACCAAATCGCAGGCCCTGACCATTCCGGTGGGGCTGCGCGCCGCGTTTTTAGGGCAATACGTCAACAAATACGACCAGCTATTCGCCGCATCGCTGATCTTTAGCCTGCCGCCCATCGCGCTCTTTGTCGGATTGCAGCGGTATTTTGTCCAGGGATTGACGGCTGGTGCTGTAAAGGGATAACTCACGATGCGTTTTTTTAATACGAGCGGTCCAGTCGTAGCCGAGGATCACTACTGCATCCCACCCTTGGAGCGGCTGCACCTGCCTCAAGTCCGCCGGCTCCTCCGCGACAAACGCTACTTCGTCCTGCACGCGCCGCGGCAGACGGGCAAGACCTCGGCCCTGTTGGCGCTGCGCGACCTGCTCAATGCCGAAGGGGCTTATCGCTGCGTGTACGTCAACGTGGAAGGCGGGCAGGCCGGGCGCGAAGATGTGGAACAGGTGATGCGCACCATTTTGGGCGAGTTGGCGTCCCGGGCGCGTTCCATAGGCGACGAGTTTCTCGACTCGGTTTGGCCCGACATTTTGGCGAAGTACGGCCCGTACGCGGCCCTGCGCGAGGCATTGACCTGCTGGTCGGAGGCGGCTACAAAACCGCTGGTCCTGCTGATTGACGAGATCGATTCCTTGATGGGCGATTCCCTGCTGTCGGTGCTGCGGCAATTGCGCGCCGGGTACGACCGCCGTCCCGGGGAGTTTCCGCAAAGCGTGGTGCTGTGCGGGGTGCGCGACGTGCGCGACTATCGCATCCAATCGACCGCGGAGAATGCCATCATCACCGGCGGCAGTGCGTTCAACATCAAAGCGCGGTCTCTGCGCCTGGGCGACTTTTCGCCAGAGGAGGTGCTCGCGCTGCTAAGTCAGCACACCGAGGAGACCGGCCAAGCGTTCACCGCCGAGGCACTGGACGCGATCTGGACGCAGACCCAAGGGCAGCCGTGGCTGGTCAATGCGCTGGCCGACGAAGCCTGTTTTGCGGGCGAATTTGCTGAGACGTGGCACCGTCCGGTAGCTACCGAGGCCATCCTCGCCGCGCAAGAGCAACTCATCCTACGGCGCGAGACGCATCTGGATCAGTTGGCCGACAAGCTCAAGGAGGCACGGGTGCGCCGGGTGGTCGAGCCGCTGTTGAGCGGTGGCGAAGTGCGCCACTTTGCCGACCGCGACGTAGAGTATGTGCGCGATCTGGGGCTGGTCGCGCAAGATCGTCCGCCGCGCATCGCCAATCCGATCTACGCCGAGGTGGTGCCGCGTGAACTGACGTGGGTGATCCAAGAGGAGTTTGAGCAGGAAACCGCTTGGTATGTGGATGCCGCAGGCGGCTTGGATATGGATAAGCTGCTATCGGCCTTCCAAGCGTTCTTCCGCGAGCATTCGGAACACTGGGTCGAACGATTCGAGTACAAAGAAGCCGGACCGCAGTTGCTGTTGCAGGCATTTTTGCAGCGCATCGTCAACAGCGGCGGTCGCATCGAGCGCGAATACGGTCTCGGTCGGGGTCGGACGGATTTGCTGATCGTCTGGCCGCAGGGTGAGCAGACGCGGCGGTTCGTCGTCGAGTGCAAGGTGCTGCACAAGAGCTTGGAGCAGACCATCGCCGAAGGGTTGGAACAGACCGCGGAGTACATGGATCGCTGCGCGGCCGAGGCGGGTCATCTGGTGATTTTCGACCGGCGCGAAGGGCGGCGGTGGGTCGATAAGGTGTTCCACGAGCGGCGGACAGCAGATAGCGGAGTGATAATCGATATTTGGGGGATGTGACCAAGGTTCGGGTCTGTTAATGTTTCTCCTCTAAATACCCGATACCTGATCGGCCCTTGTAATTTTCAACATAGCATTGTAAAGGAACGCGATTTATGAAAAAAACATGGCTGTTGAGTTTGCTGCTGATCGCCTGTGGGCAGCCGGACGACGCGCCCGGTAAACTCAAGATCGGCTACGTCATCAACTTCATGTCGCACGAGTGGTACCAAAACATCAGCAAATCGGCGACAGCGCGGGCAGCCGAGTT
Organism: Candidatus Latescibacterota bacterium; assembly: GCA_965233785.1. GTDB lineage: Bacteria > Latescibacterota > UBA2968 > UBA8231 > UBA8231. The sequence continues at coordinate 5,152,463 of OZ247580.1, read as the reverse complement.
GGATGTCGAGCTGATCGTCGCTGATGCCAACCTCGACGTGGCCGCGCAAATCTCCAAAGCCGAAAACCTGCTCGCCCAAGGGGTCGAAGTGCTGATCTTGTCACCAGTGGACGCCAAGGCCATGGGGCCGATAGTGCGGCAGGCCAAAGCGGCAGGAGTACACGTGATTACCGAATCCAACCCCGTGTCTGAGGCCGTCAGCTACGTGGGAATCGACAACTACGCCGGTGGGGTCAAGGCCGGCGAGTGGTTTGCCAGCTACGCGGCGGAGAAGGGCCTCGACCCCAAAATCCTCATCGTCGGCTTCCCCAACTTCGAGGACTGCCGACAGCGAGTCGATGGCTTCAAGGACGCGCTCGCCGCTTCGGGCCGGCCATACCAGATCGTCCAAGAAGTCGATGGGCAGGGCCTCAAGGAAAAGGCGTTCAAGGTGGCGCAGGACGCGCTGACGGCCAACCCGCAGATCAACGCGATCTACGGCATCAACGACGATTCTACTACCGGCGGCATGGCGGCCTATAAGGCGGCCGGATTAGACGAAGCAGCCCTGACCGCGATCGGCTTCGGCTTCGAGGGTACCGTGGGACAGACGGCCCTCACCGGCGACACGCCCTACGCAGCAGCGCTGGCGATGTTTCCGAATTTCGTCGGAAGCGCACTCATCGATGCGGCGGTGCAACTATCGCGTGGTGAGCAGCTACCCGACCATTACGAGACGCCGACCATCGTCGTCACCCGCGACAATCTCAGCCGCTTCTACGACACGAGCACCGAGCCGCCCTTCGCGCTCAAGGTGGATGCGGTGCGTGCCCTGATGTCGCAATGAGCCGCTTGCTGGCGCGGATACTCCACAGCGAGCAGGCCGGACTGTTGCTGGCGCTGGTCTTGCTCTGCGTGGTAATTTCCCTGCTGACGCCGGTCTTCTTTACCGCCGTCAATATCAAAAACGTGCTGCGCGACGCCTCGCTGGTGGCCATCGCCGGGATCGGCATGGTGATGATCATCCTGCTCGGCGAGATCGACCTAAGCGTCGGCTCGACCCAAGCGGTGGCCGGGATCATCGCCGTGGCCGTGCTCAACCAGTTTGAGAGCGTGACGCTGGCACTGGTCGCCGCACTCGCCGCCGGAGCGCTCGTCGGGCTGTGCAACGGACTGCTGGTCACCAAGGCCGGCATCAACTCCCTGATCGCGACCTTGGGCATGATGGCAATCTTGCGCGGCGCAGCCATGGTCAGTACCCAAGCGGTATCGATCCAGGGCAAAGTAGAAGGCTTCATCGAAGTGGGAACCGGACACTTGGGGCCGATCCCAATCCCAGTGCTGGTGACCTTTGTCCTCTTCGGGCTATTTTACTACGTCCTCCACCACACCATCCTCGGCCGCTACATCTACGCCATCGGCGGCAACATCCAAGCGGCGCGGCTGGCGGGCTTGGCCGTCGATCGCACGCGTGTCTTGGTCTTTGTGCTCGGCGGCGTGCTGGCGGCGTTGAGCGCCTTTATCTTGGCCTCACGCCTCAACTCCGGGCAGCCGAATGCCGGCCTCGGGTTTGAGTTGCAGGTGATCGCCGCGGTGATCTTGGGCGGCATCAGCCTGACGGGCGGCGTGGGGACGCTCGGCGGTGCTTTCATCGGCATCCTGATCCTGACGGTGCTCTCTAATGGCTTGGTGCTGTTGAACGTATCGTCCTTTTACCACGACATTGCGCGCGGTGCGGTAATTATCCTCGCCGTGTATCTGGACACCCGGCGCAAACAGAGTCTCCTGCGACGGCTGCTCGCCCCCCCGACATGACGCCGCTACTCTCCCTAGAAGACATCCACAAGCGCTTCCCCGGCGTCTATGCGCTCAAGGGCGTTGATTTCTCGATTCAGCCAGGCGAAGTCCACGCCCTAGTCGGCGAAAACGGCGCTGGCAAAAGCACCTTAATCAAAATTGCGGCTGGCGTGTACCACCGCGACCAAGGCCACTACCAGATCGCAGGCCGCCCCGTAGATATCCACCATCCGCGCCAAGCCCTAGACCACGGGTTGGCGGTCGTTTACCAAGAGTTAGAACTAGTCCCTTCGCTATCGGTGGCCGAGAATTTGTTCTTCGGGCACCTGCCGCATGGGCGCGGTGGCCGCGTCCAGTGGAACGCGCTCTACGACGCTTCGGCAACGCTCTTGGCCGAAGTCGGGCTAGCGGTTGATCCGCAGACCAAGGTCGGCCACCTCGGCGTGGCTGCGCAGCAATTGGTCGAGATCGCACGGGCATTGGCGTGCGACGCCCAAGTAATCATCATGGACGAGCCAACCTCGGCCCTGAGCACGCACGAGATCGACAAGCTCTTTGCGCTCATTGCCCGGCTCAAGGCGCGAGGCGTGGGCGTGGTCTATGTATCGCACAAACTCGCCGAGGTCATGGCGCTGGCCGACCGGGTAACGGTCTTGCGCGACGGAGAGCGCGTCGCCTGCGAACAGGCCGCCGACCTCGACGAGGAGCAACTTATCGCCCTAATGGTCGGGCGGGAGTTGGGCCAAGGGTTTCCCGCGGCCGATCGCACGCCGGGACCGTGTACGCTGGAGGTGGAAGGGCTGACCACGGACCGGGTACAGGATATTTCCTTCCGGGTGTGCGCTGGGGAAATCGTCGGGTTTTCCGGGCTGATGGGCGCGGGACGGACCGAACTAGCGCGAGCCGTGATGGGCGCAGATCGCCGCCGCGCTGGAACCATCACCATCAACGGGATCGCCGTGCCAGCGAACGCACCGCCGCAGGCGCGCACCCTCGGGCTGGGACTGGTACCGGAAGATCGCCGCGCTGACGGCCTATTCGCCCAGCAGAGCGTGCGCGCAAACGCGAGCGTCGCGGCCTTAGAGCAATTCTGCCGCGCCGGCCACGTGAGAGTAGGCATGGAGCGGCAGCAAGTCGGCGCACTCGTCGCGCGCCTGCGGCTGCGTCCTCCTGACCAAGAGCAGACCATCGCGCGGCTCAGCGGCGGCAATCAGCAAAAGGCGCTGCTGGCCCGCTGGCTGCTCAAGGAAAACTTGCGGGTGCTGCTCGTCGATGAGCCGACCCGAGGAATCGACGTCGGTGCCAAAGCCGAGATTTATCAATTGCTGGATGAACTGGCGCGCCAAGGACTGGCAATCGTGGTCCTCTCTTCGGAAATGCCCGAAATTCTGGGGCTGTGCGACCGAGTGTACGTGATGCGCGAGGGACGGATCGCCGCCGAGTACGAACGGGCCGAGGCCACGCCGGAAAAACTCTTGGCCAGCGCCCTACCCATGTAGGGGCGTCCATCTGCGGATTATCTTATAGCCATCCTAAATCATTCACGAGATAATCCGCCGATGGACGCGGACAGACGCCGAATTGTAGGGGCGAGCGATCGCTCGCCCCTACTGCAAGGCGATCCGCATATCGAATCGTTCAAATCATTCAGGACTGCTATATGTAGTCCCTAACCAAAGAGGTGCAACGTGAAAATCTTAATCACCGGCGGCACCGGCCGCGTCGGAGCCAACTTGGCCAAAGCTCTGCTCGATAAAGGGCACGACATCCGCTCGTTTGTCTATCCCGGCGATCAAAGCCGCGCCCACAAGCTAGACGGCTTTGACCGCGTCGAAACCATCGAAGGCGATTTGCGCAATCTCGCCGACGTGCGCCGCGCTGTCGAGGGAGTCGATGCGGTGTACCACATCGCCGCGGCCTTTGGCGGCCCCTTCGACAACCGCGAATACCTCGAAATCAACGGCATGGGCACCATCAACGTGTTGGAGTCCATCCGCGAGCTGACACCCAATTTGCACCGCTTGGTCTATGCCTCCACCGAGGCGATTTACTGGGAGAATCCCTACAACGGCCGCTGCTTTGAAGAGCCAATCCGCGAAGACCAAGTCGCCCGCTACCAGACGATGCCCTACTTCCTGACCAAGTGGATCGGCGAGGAACTAGTGATGAGCTATCACCGCCAGTACGGGCTACCGTCGGCTACCACGCGCTTTGCTACGATAATCGAGCCGGGAGAATTCCTCGACGAAAACGGCTTGCCGCATCTGTTTTTGTTCGGGCCGGTGTACGAGCAGTTTAAGGACCGAGAGGGAGCCGAGGAGCTCAAGGCGCAGTGGACGGGCGAGGAGCAATTCTTGCTATCGCGCAATCCAGACGGACGGCCCTTCCGGCAGGTGTATGCCGACGTGCGCGACATCGTCCAAGGGCTGGTGTTGGCGCTGGAGCGGGACGAGGCCGTGGGCGAGGTGTTCAATTTAGGCGGAGCCGCGCTGTTCGATTGGAGCGAGGCCGTACCCTATCTCGCCGAACGCTTCGGACTGAGCTACGCCGATGCGCGGCGACCGGATTGGAACTACTTCGAGCTGGATTTGACCAACATCAAGCAAAAGTTGGGGTTTGAGCCCAAGCACGACTTGGCGAGCATCCTCGACGCGGCTGAGGCCATGCGGCGCGGGGAGGACGTGGGGATTATCCCAACGGGCGTGCGTTTTGGCTAGGCGTAGAGGCTCTACCAAGACTCCATGGACGCTTGACTGAGAACGTGGGCGTCCCTCCCATTCATGTCATTCCTGCACAAGCGGGAATCCAGCTTTATTGGGGACTCTTAGTTCCTACTGTGAGGAAAACATGACCGAAGGACACCAAGTACTAGCCGACCGCGGCGCTGTGGCCGCCCAGCAACCAGCCGCGGCGCGCATTGGCGCGCAAGTATTGGCCCAAGGCGGCAACGCCATGGATGCGGCCGCGGCCACCAGTCTGGCCTGCTGCATGTTGGCCCCCCAATCCAACGGCATCGGCGGCTACATGTCGGCAGCGGTTGTGCTGGAAGGTTCCACTGGCCGCGTCTGGTCGCTCGACGCCAATGCCGTGGCCCCGGCCGCAGCCCACGAGCACATGTACGACATTCTGCCAGCCCGCCGCGACAACATGAACACCAATGAAAAGGAATACGCCTGCAGCGTGCGCGACGATGCCAACGTGTACGGCCCCCAGTCCGTAGCCGTCCCCGGCCAAATGGCTGGCATGGGCTTTTTGCACGAGCGCTGGGGACAGTTGCCTTGGGCCGCGATCGTCGGCCCGGCCCAAGGGCTGCTCGCCGACGGCTTCCCCTACGGCCCAGCCCTAGCCGGTACCATCCGCAACCAAGCAGCCATCCTGCGCCGCTTCCCCGCAACGTTTAGCCACCTCGCGCCGCAAGGCGAGTTGCCCAGCCCCGACGATATATGGCATCGCCCCGATATGGAGCGCACGCTAGCGCGTTTGGCCCAAGCGGGCTGGCGCGACTTTTACAACGGCGAATTGGGCCGCACCATCGGCGATTACGTCCAAGCCAGCGGCGGTGCCCTCACCCGCGAGGATATGGCTGGCTTTGCACCGCGTCTGACCGAGCCGTACCAAATCACCTACCGCGATGTGCCGGTGTACGGACCGATTTTGCCCAACGGCTGCCTCTCCGCCCTACAGATCTTGCACATGCTGGAATGCCTGCCCGTAGTGCCCGACGACCAAGCTCAGTACTGGCACCAGCTAGCCGAGGTCGTCAAACAAGCCTGGCGCGACCGCCTGCGTTACGTCGGCGACCCCGATTTCGTCGATGTGCCGGTGGAGCGCTTGCTCAGCAAGGACTACGCGGCCGGTCGCGTCGAAGCCCTGCGGCAATTCCCCGAACAGGTCGATCAGCAAGTGTACGAAGCCTCGGGTCCAGCCATCGCCGAAACCCTGCACGTATCAGCCGCAGACGCCGAGGGCAATCTCGTCGGCATCACCATCACCCAAGGTGGGGCCTTTGGTTCTTGTCTTGCGGTACCGGGCACAGGCATCATTCTAGGCCACGGCATGTGCCGTTTGGACCCCCGCCCCGGCCACGCCAATTCCGTGGCCGCGCACAAGCGTCCGCTCAACAACGTAGTCCCCATGATCCTGCGCCTGCCCCAGCGCGACGTAGCCATCGGCCTACCCGGCGGTCGCCGCATCATCAGCGTCGGTGCCCAACTAGGACAGCGCATTATCGACTTCAACGCCACCGCCTTGGGAGCCGCCACCGCCCTCCGACTCAACGCCGAAGCCCAAGAACCCCTCGAACTAAAACGCGGCATTGACCCGGCGATTGTGCAAACCCTAAGAGAAATGGGCCACCGAGTGCAGGTAGTTCAAGCGGTAGCCGGCGGTGCTCACGGTGCCGAAGTACTTAAAAGCGAAGACAAAGTGCGCGCCGGGGGCAATGGCTGGGCCGCGGGCGTGTAAAGCTCCTTATGGGTGAAAATCACCCTTGACGTAGGTGATTTTCACCCATATCGTGGGTATATGAACACGAATCGACTGCTTCCTCGATTTGCTGCCGCGAGTGTGGAGCGGGCGTTGAGGGTCATGCCCGTGACCGTTCTCACGGGCGCACGCCAGACCGGCAAGAGCACCCTCGCCCGCATGCATCCCATCGGGGCAGATCGATCTTACTTCACCTTGGACGATTACGCCGTCCTCGAGCAGGCCCAACGCGAACCGGATGCTCTTGTTGCTCGGGCCGTGCAGATCACGCTTGATGAGGTGCAACGGGTGCCGCATCTGCTGCTCGCCATCAAGCGCCTCGTTGACGAAGGTCGGATTGCTGGCCGTTTCCTCTTGACTGGGTCGGCTAATCTGCTGCTTATGAAGGAGGTGGGGGAAACGCTGGCTGGCCGCGCTAGCTACTTGACGCTCTGGCCCATGACTCGCCGCGAGCAACGCGGATTGGCTAGGCTTGGTCTGTGGACGGAGCTCGTAGATGCGCCTCCTGCTGCATGGCGGGATGTGCTGCTCGCGGAGCCAGCCGAATCAGAGCCGTGGGCGGCCCTTGCTCGACGCGGAGGTTATCCCGTCCCAGCCCATGAATTAATCGATGATGACGACCGGCGACTATGGTTCGAAGGCTACGCGGCTACCTACTTGGAGCGGGATATCCCACGTCTATCCGCCATCGAAGGCATCACCGATCTGCGGAGGTTGATGACGGCAGCCTGTTTGCGCGTTGGCGGGCTATTAAACCAAGCAGACCTAGCCCGGGACGTACATCTTGCCCCCTCCACAGTGCAGCGGTATCTCAACTTGTTAGAGGTATCGTTCCAACTGGTGCGACTGCCATCCTATTCTGTCAACAGGACGAAACGGCTGGTCAAGTCATCCAAACTCTACTGGAGCGACACCGGGTTGGCTTTGCACTTAGCGGGCGAGGCACATCCTCGCGGTGCGCACCTAGAGAACATAGTGCTCTGCGATCTGCTCGCTTGGGCTACTACTCGCGTCGAAAAAACGGAGATTCTCTTTTGGCGGACGACCAAGGGGGCCGAGGTCGATTTCGTCATTGAAACGGGCCGCCGTCTGCTGCCCGTAGAAGTGAAGGCCGCCGCGAGCGTCCATCCCGGCGATGTGCGACATCTGCATACGTTCCTAGATGAGTACTCCGATATGGCGCAATGTGGAATCATTCTTTATGATGGTGAAGAGACGTTCTGGCTCACCGAGCGCGTACTCGCCGCACCGTGGTGGCGCGTCATTTGAACTGTAACAGCATGAGCGGATTGTTACAGTTCGACATTTCCGAACCTATCCGCTCGCGAAAGGATTCATTGCTATGAAACTAGGTCGGATTCTCGATATTCTCAAGAAATCAAAATCAGCTTTGGCCCCAGCTTTGCACAAACCTTTGTACAAAAATCGCGAGGAAATCATCCGAATTATTTGGAAAAGTGTGATTGTCCCACAGATAGCAAAGATTCGACAAAATATAACAATCTCTCAAAAAGTAGGTTTATTCTACCATTTGGATTTCCACAAAAGTTCTGACAAACCCAAGAGTTTATCTGACAAAATTGGCGTAAAAGAGGGTCAGATAAAGCATTTTAAATCTACACAAAACAAGTTGTACAGCGACTTAAACGAAAGATATATCGGACATCTGGCAAATGGGAGCCTGGGGATTCGCTATCTATATAGTATAAAGGATAATAGTACCAAGCTTTTGGAACAACTTCAGGAACCTTACGAGAAATCACTTGAAAAATTAATGTCCCAGCTTCGAGAAGCCGTTTTGGATTCCGAAACACTGGCGACGCTAAATAATATCGAAGGGATCGCATTTTATTTAGCAGAAGATAGCGAGAAAGGTACGTCAACAGACTCATTAGAAACTCTAACAAAATCCGCTGAGCGATCCTCGGAACTCGAGCAGGACACCCGCCTAGGTCATTCCCACGAAAGCGGGAATCTAGTTTTGTTAGGGCCTCTAAAAATCACCAACCTCCACGTAATGCGAATGGGGTCGGAAGGTACCAACAATTGGATATTTGTCAAAATCGAAACCGACGCCGGTATTCACGGCTGGGGTGAAGCTAGCTTGCAATACAAAGACGACGCCTTGCTCGGCGAATTTGCCGCGTTCAAGCGTTTTCTGCTAGGCAAAAATCCATTTGAGATCGAGCGAATTTGGACCTCGCTGTATCGGCGCGTGACGTGGTCCGGCGGAGCGGTAACGACGAGTGCGATCAGTGCGATTGACTTGGCGTTGTGGGACATAAAAGGCAAAGCCTTGGGCGTTCCCGTATATGAACTGTTAGGGGGAAAATCGCACGATAAAATTCGCATGTACGCCAATGGCTGGCCGAGAAAGGACAACACACCTGAAGGGATTGCCGAGGGCGTAAAACGGGTGGTGGATCAGGGCTATGAGGCGCTGAAGTTTTACCCTTTTAGAGGCGCACAGGTGGCCACCATCGAGCGCATTCAGCACGGCGTCGCCTTGGTGGAAGCGGCACGCGAAGCCGCCGGATCGCAAATCGAAATAGGAATTGACATTCGCGCACGACTGAATATATGGAGCGCACGGCGCGTGGCACAGGAACTAGAGCCGTATAACATTGCGTGGATGGAAGAGCCGATTTTGTGGGATAATCCTGAAGCGCTAGCGCAATTTGCCCGCGAAGTAAATGTGCCAATTGCGACAGGTGAGCAACTGTACACTCGCTGGGATTTCCGCCCGCTGTTGGAATTGAATGCGGTCGGAATCATTCAGCCGGACATTTGTCATGCAGGCGGCATCACTGAATTGAAGAAAATTGCCGCAATGGCTGAGACGTATTACGTGACAGTCGCACCACACAATTCCAATGGGCCGATTTCAACAATCGCCAGCTTACATTTGGATATGTGCGTTCACAACAGTTTGATGCAGGAAATTTTTGTGTCGTCCATTGATCGATACAACAAGGTGCTTACCCCACCGATTGAAGTGATTGATGGCCACTGTGTGCCACCAGAAGGGCCGGGTTGGGGCGTAGATTTGCGCGAGGATGTTATGGAACAGCATCCCCCGAAGTCGTTTACGCCGATTGAATCTGAACCGTATTTGGAATTTTAAGGCGCGGGTGTTCTATGAGGATTGGGAATTATACCGGCGGGGGTGATTCGTGAAAGCGTAGGAAAAATCGACAAAAAGCTAACGACCGGCCTCTGCGTCATATAGCTATCCTACATCATTCATGAGATAATCCGCCGACAGACGCCGACAGACGCCGAATTGTAGGGGCGAGCGATCGCTCGCCCCTACCTGCAAGGCGATCCGCATATCGAATCGTTCAAGTCATTTAGGATGGCTATATGTGACGACGCGGAGGACGGTTCATTGTTACAGTGAATCGCGCTTGAATTGCACGTACGCGGGCTGCTCGGCAGCCACCGCCTTATCAGCGGCTTGGCCAAAAGCATCCATGATTTCTGCGTAATCTGAGCCATAGGGTACGGTGACAACCGACGCGGAATCCACAGCCGCCGAGGACATGCCGCCAGCAGCACACGTCACCGTTACCGTCAAGGGCGTGTATATCCCACCCGTAAGCGCACCTACCAGTCCGTTGACAAAGCTCTGCTGCGTCTCAACCCTAGCTACGCCATTTTCGCACTCGCTCTGCGCCTCGACCACCGACGGCGGCACGAGGCCATATATCCAGCTATGCTTCCACATCTCCACCGTCTTAGGCCCTGGGGCAAGCCCGGTATCAATGGTCGCGTGATAACATCCGGCCAAAAGAAACAGGCCGAAAAAGACTACTATGAGAAAACTCCCCTGCAAACGCTTGATCATTTTAACCCCCTTGGGTTGATAAAAAATTATCGGCCCCTAGGCCGCGCACGGGACCCGGGATAGGATAAGCAAAGTGCCAAAGCTATGCAATGTTGTGGATAGGCATAGGGACGCGCTCCCGAATCGTCCCTTGGCAATCACAGAACTACAGCTACTTTTCGACATAGCTTACGTTCTCGCCGCCATAATCTCAGCCGCCTCAATTTGATCTACTAGCGCGATCGAGTGAATCACGTCGCGGATGTCGGTGATCGGCTGCCGATTTTCAACCACGCAATCGACGAAGTGCTCGTGCATGGTCAAGACCCCCTCGTAGCGGGGCACGTCGTCTTGGGGCACGCCGTCGATTTCCCAGCCGCCGAGGGTGCGGACTTGGTTGTCCTCGTGGATTTCGATTTCACTGGGAATTTTCATGTAGCAGCCAATGCCCACGCCGTGTAGCTCTGAGCGCAGCACCCGCCCGCCAGAGGCGCGGTTGCCAAGCATCACGCCGGTTGCGCGGTTGTCAAAGCGCACCAGCGCGGTGTAGTGGTTAAAGCCCTCGCCGCCGAATTTGTCTTGATAGGCCGTAACTTCCACCGGCTCGCCGCCAGCCATGTAGCGCAGCAGATCGACGATGTGGACCAGGTCATTCCACAAGGTGGTGGTGAACTCGTCGGCGCGCTGCGGGAGCTGTTTGTTGAAGGTAGTAGTCGCCAGCGACACCGGGCCTTTGGCCGCCACTAGGCGCATGGCCTCGCGGGTGACGGCGGTGTAGCGGCGCTGGAGGCCGACCATCACCCAGACGCCCTCGCGCTCGGCCGCCGCCAAAATCGCCTGCGTCTCGTCGCTGTTAGCTCCAGGTGGCTTTTCGATAAACAGGTGCTTGCCCGCGACAATGCAGTCAAGGGCTGGCTGCAGGAGCCACTTCTCGTTCATCACGCAATAGACAATGTCCGGGTCAATCTCGTCGAGCATGGCGCGGTGGTCTTGGTACGTGCGCGTAAAGCCGTACTTTGCGACCACTTGCTTGAGGCGCTCCTCGTCCAATTCGCAAACCGCAGCCATCTCCACGCGGTCGGCGAGGCGATGGACCGATGGATAGTGGGCGCTCTGGCCGCGGCCCCCCGCGCCGATAAATCCCGCTTTAAGCATGATCTTCCCCTTTCTGGCACAACGCCGTAAAAAAGCGCACGTCAATCCGCGCCAAGTCGATGACGCTTTCCACCGGCTCGCCGCTGTACTCGCTGTGGAAGCTGACCGGGCCGGTAAAGTCCAGCCGCCTCAAGGTCGCAATCACCGCAGGCCAATCGACAAATCCCTGCCCCATCCGCACGACGCCACTGCCGGGCGCACCCTGTTGAGTAATACTCAAAGACCGCTGGCGGGCCAGATCCTTAAACGCGAGCAGACACAAGTGCGAGCGCACGATGTCTAAGGCCATGGCAATCGGCTCGCCGCATATTGACAAGTGCCCAGGGTCGGCGAAAACACCTACGTATTGCGGGTCGCAGTCGCGGACGATGTTCATAGCGGCGCAGGCATTGAGCCCCATGGACGCGCCCGAATGATTGTGAATGACGGTTTTGACGCCGTACTTTTCCGACAGCGCTTGAAACCCCTCCATAAAGCCGCGCACCTCGTCTAACTGCGTCCAATAGGGCACGTCCGGCTCCCAGTGCCAATAGCCGAGCTTGACGTGGGCCACGCCGGCTGCACCCAAGGCCGCGTAATACCTTTCCGCATAGTCGATGTCCGGGCGGTTGAAGTCGCCCGGGGCCGTGACCAAGGGGATGCAAAGACCGGCATCGGCAAAGCGGCGCGCGGCCTCCGGCAGGGCCGTGGCCACATTGTCGGGGTTGACAGGGTAGCCATCGCGCACGCACAAATCGGCTCCCTGCACGCCCATGGCCTGCAAGGCGTCGATGAGTTGCGGGACATCGAGGCCCTCCAAGTGTTTAGTAAATGCGATATACGTCAGATCCACGATGTGTGCTCCTTTCTCTATATTTGTTTGACAAAGCGCAGTAAGGGTATCAAAATATCGGCTACGTGCCAACGAGCTAAACGGAGCAAGTAGAATTATGGAAGCAATCAAAATGAATCCCAGCCCGGCAATCGAGGTCCCCAAGCCGCTCACCCCCGCCCAAGTGCAGTCCTTTATCGACGATGGCTATCTCGTCGTGCCGGGCCTGATGGAAGCAGCCGAGCTTGAAGAACTCAAACGCGACCTCGTAGATGTGGCGCGCGGCCACTACGAGTGCGACAACATCGAGCCGGTCGATCCCACCCTCAGCGACCAAGCGGTACTGGAGAGCATCCTCTGCATCCACCAGCCGCACTACGTCAGCCCCATCATCGAAAAGTACGTCCGCCACCCCAAAATCTGCGGTGCCCTGAGCCAGATCACCGCCGCGCACCTGCCCTTTTGGGACGGCAGCGTCAAGTGCATGCAGTCCATGTACTTCGTCAAGCCGCCCAACTTCCAAGGGCAGGCTTGGCACCAAGACGAGATCTACATCCCCACGCGGGATCGCTCGCTAATCGGCGCGTGGATCGCCGTGGATGACGCCACCGTGGAAAACGGCTGCCTATACGTCATTCCGGGATCGCACCGGCCCGGCTACCTCTATCCGCAGCGGCCCCACGAAAATCCAGACGAATTCGACTTCGCGCCCGAGAGCTACGGCTTTGACGAGAGCGTCGAGATCCCGGTTGAAGTGGAAGCCGGTGCCCTTGTATTCTTCAACGGCTATCTCCTCCACCGCTCGTACAAAAACCGCGGCGACACCTACCGCCGCGTCTTGGTCAACCACTACTGCAACGCCTGGAGCCTGCTGCCTTGGAGCATTGAAGAAGGCGAGTCGCCCGCTCGCGCCGACCGGCGCACCATCGTGCCCGTGGCCGGCATCGACCCCTACGCCTGGAAGGGCTATCAAACGCCAGCCAAGTCCGTGGGGCTGCGGCACTGCAAGGCCATCGACGAGGTCCGCGCCGCGCTCGATAATCCTTCATAGAAAAGAGAGGCGCTTTTGGACAAAATAAGACTGGCATTAGTCGGCTGCGGAGGCATGGGAACGCGGCATCTATACGGCCTAGGAGAACTCGCCAAAACCCCGTTTGACAATGTTGACCTAGTCGCCGTATGCGACATCCGGCGCGACAACGCCGAACTGGCAGCCACAGAAGCCGAAAAGCTCGTGGGCCAGCGGCCCGAGGTGTTCACTGACCTCGAAACCATGCACCGCGAAGTCGCCGACCTAATGGCCGTGGATGTCGTGGTGGACCCGTCGGTGCATCACGCCGTAGTCTGCCAAGCCCTCGATCTGGGGCTGCACGTGATGGTGGAAAAACCCATGGCCATTACCGTCAAGGGCTGTCAGCAGATGATCGAAGCCGCCCAGCGCAACCAGCGCATCCTGTCGGTGGCGGAAAATTACCGTCGCGATCCCTCGTCGCGGCTGGTGCATCACCTGCTGGAGCAAGGGGCCATTGGCCGCCCCTACATGGCGATCTTCCACTCGCTAGCTCCGCATCACGAGGTGTTTATCACCCCTTGGCGGCACATGAAGGATCGGGGCGGACTGCTGCTGGATCTGGGCGTTCATTTCACCGACATGATTCGCTACCAACTCGGAGACATCAAGGAAGCCTACGGGGCCGTCGAGCTAGCCACGCCCGTGCGCCACAAGCCCGAGGCCGTCAACTCGCCCTATGAGTTTTACCGAACCCGTTTCGCCGATATGGAGCAGCAAGTCGAAGCCACGGCCGAAGACACCTCTATGGCGATGTTTCGGATGGAGAGCGGCATTGCGGTCAACTGGGTGGTGGGCTTGGGGGGATACGGCTCTTGCGGCGGCGAGATCATCTTCGGGTCTGAGGGCGTGATGCAGGGATTTGGCACGCGCGGCGCTAGGGCGTGCTTGCAACGGGCCGACGGCACAACGCTCGACCACGCCGCGCTCGTGGCTAGCTCAGAAGCATTCGCCCTAGAGCCATTGGCCGAGCACTTTTTCCCCGAGCGAGTCGCCGACCAAGACATCGACTGGAAACTGTTGGCGCTAGAGTACTTTGAACTAGCCGAGGCCATTCTCAACGGGCGAGAAATCGAGGTGGACGGGATGGAGGGGCTAAAAGACGTGGCCGCAGTGTACGCAATTTTCGAGTCAAGCCGTCTGGGTCGGACGGTACAGCTAAGCGAAGTAGAAAGCGGAGCCGTCTATGAATACCAAGCCGAAATCGACACGGCACTGGGCATCGGCTAACAGGAGACCACGTGGAATTTTTGGCGACCGATCTTTCGGGTTGCGCGACCGGCCAGTGCATTTCTGTCTGCGGCGGAGCCGCGATCTGACGCGTCACTACTCGGCCTACAGCCGTTCCTTAACCTCGTCAAAGAATGTCTTAAAGGAGCCTTTGGCGGCATCCTCCCAGCGGTCGAAGGTCGCTTGCAGCACTGCTAGCCAACGCTCTTTGGGCAGGCTTTGCACCGTCAAGCAGACGTAATAGGCATCGGTCAACGCCAAGCCCCGCCGCCCATCCACCAGAGCTTGCTCCATGCGCTTGACGAACGGAGCTACCTCGGGCAGGGCTTCGACGCACTTTGCCTTTTGAATGACAAAGTTGGCCAAGTGATTGACCATGCTCCGGTTAAAGTCGTGCCGCTTTGCCGTGCCGGATATGTCGCCAAGGTCCAGCTCTCCCCGGTGATACAAGTCCAACAACTGCTGGGTAATCGTGCGTTGTTTCGCCCCAAGGGTTGCTTGCCGTGCGCTGCGCAAGCCGCTGGTGAGGGCCGACATGTCGTGGCAGCAATTGAGCCAGCGCGTGCCTTTGGCGACCACGCGGCGCATAGACTCGCCCGGGCCGACAGCCGTGCCCATGGCCTTGCCGTTGGCGGCGCAAGCTGCCCCCACGCGGTCGAAGGCCGCCAGCACGCGGTCGTGGTCTATGTGAGGAACTCCTTCGCGCTCGACGCCGTAGCTGTGCGCCAAATCGCTCGGCCCCACGAAGAGCAGGTCGATCCCTTCGATTGCGGCAATCGCTTCCACCTCCTCCACGCCCTCGGCGTCTTCGATCATCACGCCGAGTAGAGTCTCAGCATCGGCTCCCCCCATGTACTCGGCGGGGTCCAGCGTACCGTAGTCCGAATCCCGGCCACAGCCTAAGCCGCGCAAGCCCAGCGGCCGAAACTTGGCCATCTGCACAAAGGCCCGCGCTTCGTCCGCGCTCTTGCAGTGGGGCCAAACCAAGCCCCCAGCCCCTAGTTCCAGCGGCTTGATCACTTGATTGTACGGCCCCTTGGGAATGCGAACCACCGTATCGACCCCCGTGGCCCGCGCCGCCAAAATTAGCTGCGACAGCCCGTCTAGCCCGAGATGGGAATGCTCCATGTCGATCCAGACGCAGCCAAAGCCCGCTTGGGCCGCGAGCTCGACTACGACCGGGTCGAAAATCCGGTTGATTTCCACTATCTCCACCGTCGCCCCCCCGAGCAAGGCGGCCTTAGTTCGGTTGGTTTGCACGGATTCTCCTCTCTTCTACCTACTCGCCTTCGCAGTGCGTTTTTTCTATATTCGCCCACCTGTCAACGCCCATTAAAAACCACAGGAGACCTGTCATGGCAGCAAGTGGACCCGTTCCCACCGCCCGCGCCCAAGGCCGCGGCCCAACCATCTGGCTAGCTGGCTCGCCCGACGAGCTAAAAGAGTGGATGCCCCTCGGGATCGCCGGAATCGTCACCAACACGGTGGTGCTCAACCAATACGCCAAACAATACGGCACAGTCATCAGCCTGATAGAGCAATATCTCAAGCTCACCGACAAGCCCATAGTAGTGGAAATCGACGGTCATTGCGTTGAAGAACTCCTAGAAGTCGGGCAGGTTTTTACCAACATGTCGGAGCAGATCATCCTCAAAATCCCCTGCAACGTCAACGGACTCAAGGCATTTAGCATCCTCAAGGATCAAGGCGTCGAGACCTTCTGCACCACGGTGTTTTCGCTGACGCAAGCTGTAGCCGTCGCCCAAGCCGGAGTGAACCACATCCTGCCGTTCTGCGAGCCGGTCAAAGAAGTGGGCGGCGACCCGACCAAGTTGATCCGCGAATGCGCACAGATGTTCAGCGGCTGGGGCCAGCGTCCCTTCATTATGGCCGCCCTCATCCGCTCGGTGGAGACCGCGCACGCCGCCTTCCGCGACGGGGCCGACGAACTCGTCACCATGTGGACGGTGTACCGCGACATGATGGACCACCCGCTGACCGCGCAGTGGAACAAGACCTTTATGGACGAATGGGTCGATATGCACCAGAGCGGCTTGCTGGAGGGCGTGCCGGTCCGGTCCGATTGACCGCGCCGCGTCCTCACCCGCGCACACCCTAAATCCGATTGGTAGGGGCGACCGATCGGTCGCCCCTACTCGGCCGGAATCTGACCCAGCAATTCGCTCCAAGCCGCGCCCAGATTCATCACGTCCCCGCCGCAAATTACCAAGTCGCAGCCCGCGTCCATGGCGGCCGTAAGCAATGGCCCCGGCAAGGTGAAGATGCCGCTCAGCTTGCCAGCAGCCCTCGCCTTGGCCAAGCACGAGAGCACGGCCTCGCGCAGCTTTGGATCGCCCATCTGGCCGGTGCAACCCATATCGACCGCCAAGTCCCCCGGCCCCATGAAGATCCCAGAAAGGCCCTCCACGGCGAGTATTTCATCGATATTCGCCACGGCCTCCACGGTTTCGATCTGGACAAAAAGGTGGGTGCGCGCATTGGCGCGGGCTAGAACGTCGTGCAAGTCTTCCATGCCAAAGCCCATGCCGCGCGTGCGCACGTTGAAGCCGCGCCGGCCCAACGGCGGGTACTTGCCCACCTCGACGATGCGGCGCGCATACTCCGCATCATCTACCATCGGGACGAGAATGATCCGCGCCCCGATTTCGAGTGCCCGCAGCACGTGGTGGCGCTCGCCATCGGGCAGGCGAATGAGCGGGAAAATGCCACCGGCCTCCGCGGCCAAGCACAGGGTCTCGGCCCGCTCAAAGCCAATCGGGCCGTGTTCGCTTTCGATCCACACCGCTTCAAAACCAACCTGCGCTGCCAGCGAGACGAGCAAGGGCGAGGCGCTGTTGACGGTGACGCCGCGGATCCGGCGCGGGCGACCAGCCTGATCTAAGAATACATCGTCGGTGATTTTTAAGGTCATGGGAGCCGTTTCTCTTGTTTGGAGCCGCTCTAATGTAGCCTTATTTTCTCCGCATTCCAACCTTCCACCGTAGAGCTTCTGCGCTCATCTGCGGATACTTTTGCCACCGGGACTTTCAGACAGCTTCCAAAGGAGGCCCTATCGTGATACCACTAGACTACGGACGCTCATTTCTAATCGGCAACGCCCCGGAAAACGAAGTGCGGTTTTGGGTCGAGTCGCGGACGCACATCATCGACGAAACCTCCGGCCAGAGCGAGGATTACGTACAGGTGGGGTCGTGCAAGAGCGAGCACACCTTTGCCAAAGAAAACCTCCTGCACGAGGACAACTACGACTTTCTGCCCATCTTTGGCCCAGAGTGGTCGGTCGTCTATCGGCGTCATGCCAACCTACGCGACAGCTATCGAGAGATCCGCCGCTCAGAGGAGTGGTGGAACGGGCAACAGTACCATCTAATCGTCGGGAGCGATGTGGAGGAACTGACCAGCGATGCGGCGGTGCGCGAGGCGACCTACGACTCGGTGCCAATCGTCGCGCAAACCCAAGTGCAGAACGAGGAAACCGGGTTGCAAGCGATCATGGAGTACCCGGTAAAAACCATGAACACCAATCGCGCCAACGATATCTACCAAGTTGACACCGGCCCGGTGGCCTTCCCCGACCTGAGCCAGCACCACACCCGCCACGTCGATTCTCTATCCCTAGCCTTTGTGGTCTTCAATGCGCCGCACTTTGCCGACTTCGTCCTCGAAGCGCCGACCCGCGTAGGCGACGAGCAAGTGTATCACTATTCCAAGGTGGTGTCTCTAGCAGCAGTAAACAGGCTCTACGCGGTGCGATCTTAGAAGCTATTGGAAATTTCGCCAAAATCACTTACTTCAATCTCACTAATGGTCTCATCTCAAAAGGAGGCATCATGTACAGAGTAGGAGTCATCGGCTGTAGAGGCATTGGCAATCGGCACGCCCACGGGGCCGAGAGTCTGGAAAACGCCGAGGTCGTGGCCGGTTGCGACCTCGTGCCAGAGCAACGCGACGAATTTGCCGCGCAGTTTAAGGCAACCAATCCCGGGCTGGAGATGTACGACGATTACCGCGAGATGCTGGAAAAGGCACAGCTCGACATTGTCACAGTGGCTACCGGCGACAACCGACACGCCGACTTGGTGGTGGCCGCGGCCGAAGCCGGTGCTAAGGGAATTTTCTGCGAAAAACCACTGGCCACCAGAGTCGAAGACGCCGATCGCATGGTGGCTGCCGCAGAAAGCCATAACACCTTGCTGTCGGTTGACCACACCCGCCACTGGATGCCCGTCTGGCATCGCTGCCAAGAGCTGGTGGCCGCAGGCGAGATTGGCACCGTGCGATCGGTCTTGTGCGAACACTACGGCACGCGCTCAATGTTGTTCCGCAACGGCACCCACCTGCTCGACGCCATCATGTGGTACGCTGGCAGTAACCCTGAGTGGCTCGTCGCCGAGTTGGAGGACGGGTACGAAGACTACAGCGAGTATCGCGGCGACGGCGGACACGACCCCGCCACCGAGCCGAGCGCCAACGCCTACATTCACTTTGCCAACGGCGTGCGCGGGATCTACCTCGGGGAAAAACAGGCCCCCAACCGGCTCGACTTCACCATATCGGGCACCACGGGCAACATTTTCATCGAGCGGGAAGGCGATGCGTACATCGAGCGGCATGGAGAGCGGGAGCTGGTTGAACCGCGTCCGTGGGAAGTCGATGGAATCGCAGCGGGCGTGCATGAACTCGTGCGCGTGCTCGATGGCGAAGGCGAACTGTCGTGTACCGGCCGAGATGGTCTGACCGTTGTGGAGATGATGATCGCCTGTCTGCAATCACAGCAGCAGAACAACGCAAAAATCGCGCTGCCGCTGACTCGATAGGCGTCCGAGAAGGGACCAACGGAAGAGCGGTTTCCCGGAAGAAACGGCCGATCCTTAAGCATAGGGCCAAAACTGATTCCACGCGGTCAGCCAGTCTCCTGCACAGCTTTCAACCGAAAGCGGCCCCGTTATCTCAACTCCGGGGCGTCCCTTGAATTCGGCAAGCTGATCGACGCTGGCGAGTTCGATTCGAATAGTCGTTGGCTTTGCCGGGACATACGGCTTGGTTCGGGTCAGATCGGCAAGCGCGTTTTTAGCTGCGTCTTCGATCAACTGACGGGCGCGGACGGGCGGTAGCTGGCGTGCGCTAAACCGACTCAGTCCCTTTTTAACGGCCACGGTTGGCAGCGCTTCGCCGAGGAGATCTCTGGCTTCGCGGCAGACGGCCTCATCGCCGGTGACGAGGGCAATGGGCACTCCGTAGTGCCCGTTGAGCGCGGCGTTGACGCCGGTTTCCCCGACGAGATCGTCGTTGAACCAGAGGTTGCGATACTGGACGCTGGAGATGGTGTGGCACAGCACCCCGTCGGGGGTGCCGTCGCGGGCATGCATGCCGACGAGCAGACAGGCGTCGCATCCTTGCTCCCACAGCTCGTCGTAGCGCCCCCACCCGTGATGGGCAACCCATTCGCAGTCGGGATCAATTTTGTCGGGGATAAGCGAATTAAAGCTCCAGCCTTTCCCCGCACCGTGGCAATCGACCACGACAATTTCCGTCGCGCCAGCGGCTTTGGCACCGCGCACGGCAGCGTTGATTTCTTCCGTATAGAGCTCTTGGCCCTCTTCAAACATCGCGGCCCCACCGCTGACCTGCTCCCACACCACAATGCCGCTTACGCCTTCCATATCGGACATGATCAGTACGCGCATTATCTCGTTCTCCTCGCATCGTCTAGACGTGGATTGCAACCGTTCGGCCGGTTGCGAAATTTTACGTAGATCAGGCGACCAACTTCAGCAACAGCCCTTCACCTCTTGGTCGGTGGGCGCTTGGCAGCGAATGAACTCGTAGAACAGTGCGCCGGCTGCGGCCCCGAGCACCGGACCGACGATGTATGCAGCAAAAGCCGTCCATTCGCCGGCTGTTAGGGCCGGGCCTAAGCTGCGGGCAGGATTCATCGAGGCCCCGCACAACGGCCCGGCGAACATGGCCTCCAGCCCCACAGTGCCGCCAATAGCCAGACCGGCCGCTGGCCCCACGGCGCGAAAATCGGTCGCCATGCTCATAATGACCAGCATCAGCAAAAAGGTCAACATGAATTCCCACACTATAGCCGTGGTGAACGAGCCGTCCACCGGCAGAGTGACCCCCAAATTCAGCACCTGCCCCGGTTGCGTGGCGGCCAGCACCGACGATAAGCTCGCCACGTGCACGTAGCTGGCCACCACGGCTCCGGCGCACTGGGCCGAGATATAGGGCGCAATCTCCCTTTTGGGAAAATGCCGCGTCAGAGCGAAAGCAAGGGTCACCGCTGGGTTGAAATGCGCCCCGGAAATGTGGCCGGTGGCGTAGATCATCACCATGATGACCAGCCCAAACGTGGCGGCAACGCCTACATGGCTAACCGCGCCGCCGGAAATCTGATTGATGGCCACAGCACCGCAACCAGCAAAGACAATGGCAAACGCGCCGATGAATTCAGCGGCGCATTTTCGCAATAGATTCATGGTTTCTCCACTTAGCCCGAGAGCAAGAATTGTCCCCGCAAAAGACCATATAAATGTAGCGGGCCATGCTGCCTCGCTCAACAACTGCACTCATTGACTCTACCTATCGTTTGTTATACTTTTTTGTGAAATGTATAACATTCATATCCCGCTATCGACGGATTGACCTAACAGAACGGAGAATCATGGCATCGGCCCGCATATCGGCCAAAGGCGGGGTCGTCATTCCGGCACCGCTGCGCAAGAAATACCGCCTACAGCCCGGTGACCAAGTGCGTATTGTCGATTACGGCGGCGGCTTGGCCCTCGTACCTGCCCTTGGCGATCCCATCGAAGAAGCCCAAGGAATGCTCGCGGGGCCAACATCCCTAGTGGAAGCCCTGCTTTCCCAGCGCGCTGAGGACCGTCGGCTTGAATGACTCCAGAGGCGTGCTCGATAGTTACGCGCTCTTAGCCTATCTGGAGAATGATCGGGGTGTACCTTGTCGGTTGCTAGAGATAAGTTCGTCCGATTAGTTTTTGAACATTTTTATCTTTCTTTTACTTCATTTTTGTCAAAGTAACTATTTTTCACAATTTTATACTTTTCCCCACCTTTTTTAAGTCCGAGAATGGCGCTTTTATCATCTATAAAAATAAGCGTAGGTATCTCTTTAGGCCAGAAAGAGCGATTGTTAGTTAAGTCTACTCCGAACTGGTTATAAACGGTAAGCTTTCCTCTCCTAATCTTCCAGTTCCCAGCACCTTCAACCAATGTTTTTATCTTTTTTCCTTTATGCGGAACATAAGCAAGGTGTGAAGAGACAATTCCATTATTGAAAAAACTCTTGTAAAAAAGAAGATCATAATCACCCGAAAACTTATAATGTTTGTAAACGTCATGAGTATCAGGTATTGTGTGTATTAATAAGTTGTTACAGAGCTTTCTTGCTAAAAAACTGTCTATTTTTGAAACTGCCATTTTTTGGACGCTATGCTCGTCCTGTATTTTCGGCACATAATCCCAATCACACTCACCTGCAAAGCAGGAACTTGCTAAAAATAGGGCTAAGAATTGTTTTTTCATTCGAGTTTTGTCCTCTCATTACTGACGTTGAGGCGGCTCGTCTTATGACTGTTTGCGGTTTATGTGAATTAGATGATTTATGGTTCTGGTATCGAGAAATTTCTTCGTACGACTTCCAGTTCTGCGACGATGCCTGCACAGGGACCAAGATGCAGGGAGGTCTGGGGCGACTTCTGTCTTGAGGAGAAGATATCTCATAGTATTAGCTCTAGGTGTCACCGTCCAAGATCTTGGAGGACGATACCAAGGTTCTCCATTGCCTTGAGAGCTTCGTCTTTGGAGGCTTCAAACTGCCGATGCATTACCTTGTTTCTCATCTCGATCAGCTCGCTCGTGGCCTGCTCGGCCTTCTCTGGGAGAAGCCTTTCCTTCTTCGCCTTCTGGAAAAGCTTACCGGCGGTATACCGACAGCGTTCCAGTTCATCCCAAGTGATAATACATCCATCAACAAGCTCCTTAGCCAGCATCTGTTCCAGCACCGCAGTACAGGACACTACGCAGGCAAAGTCAAAAGAAAAGAGGAACGTCCATCCCGCCTCTTGCAAACATTTCGCTGCCACGTCAGAGAGTTCGTAGCGCGTCAGGATCGGCTGCAACTCAACGTAACGATCGAACACTCCTGTCGCACGGGGCAGAGTCTGGTTAGCAAAGGCAAAATCTACAGCGAACTTGATCCACGGGACCTTGAGTAGCAGATGCGACGTGCTGGCGAGCTCGGCGGTGCTATCGTCTGGTGCTATGAGCCGGTTGATTTGCAGCGAGAGAATATCTTCGCCGAACTTCATGTAGAAAGTGCGCTCTTCCTCGGAGAGACCTTCTTCAAATTCCATCCTCGCTAGGTCGAGACCGGACTCCAGATGGTTCCATATCTCAAACTCAGGGCCATCAAGGCTCTCGTCAGGTTCCATTCGTGTCATCGCATGATTCTCCTTTGTCGCCTGTCGCCTTGGCGGCAGCGTGGTGCGCTTCGTCAATCACCATCAGATCATCGGCGCTATACCTGTTCCAAATTTCCCTTTTGGCGATGCGCCGGCCTACCGTCTGAGCCATCAGAATGACGGCACCACCGCTCATCGCTGGCGCATCGGTTCCCGGCGTCCAGTTCACGTCAGTCATGGCCGAAATGTGGGCATCGGTCAGCATCCGGCACGTCTGCTCGGCAAGTTCCCGGCGGTGCGTCAGCCAAACCGCCTTGCGTCCGTCCGTAAACCAGTCAACCAGCAATGCTCCGGCGATGATGGTTTTGCCGCCGCCAGTGGGCAACTGCATCATCACCCGCGCTTGGGCGTCGGCCTCCAGAGCGTCCTGAACCTGCTGCAACAGGTCTTGCTGGTAGGGGCGCAGTTCAACCATAACGGCTAAATTCCTCTGGATCTTTCATCGGGCACACGCTCGCTCCCATACATCTCGCCATGACCCGCCTATCATTGAACTCATAAATCCACGACCTCTCCAGCGGGGCACTCCCGCACTGGACGTGCGCCGCTGTTTCGCAGTCTGATGACGTGATCCACATCGAGCGTTTCGTTTTCCGGCAGCAAGCCGCCTTTCTCCTTGGCAATTTGCGCCATGCTCGCAACCGCCTTCAGCTTTTCGGCACCGGCGACCGCTTCGGCATCGCCGCGGTAATAGTCGAACCAAGGGAGGCCCGCTTGAGTGTATTGCTTCGCTGTGGGTGGTTCGGTCGGCGGCCGCTCACCGGTGATCGCCATCCATTGGACGGAATTGACGATGGTGACAAAGCACCGACTGGCGTACCGCTGATCCCACGCATCTAGGCCGTAAGGATCGTCATAAATATCCTGCTTCATCCGACCGCCGGGTGCTAGTCCCATGGAGTCTTCCACGAGGCTGCTGGAGCAGCAAAATGCAACGCGGGGCATGCTTTGAGGCGCAAACAGCTCCTCGTACCGCTCCCGCTTCATGGGATAGGCGACTATCTGAAGCCCGCCGTGCCGTGCGGCACCCGTCATCTGCTCCTCCACCGTGTAGCCCTCGCCCAAGGGCATGGCGACGAACTGGCGGATCACTCCCTTTTCGACACAGTAGCCGTCAAGCCATGGCTGTTTGGGCAGCACGACATAGTCCTGCGGATCGCTGTTTAGGTGATTGACCCAAGTGTCACCCGTGAGCGCACAGATCTTGCCAGTCGCCACTTTCACCGCAAACGGATAATCCGATCCAGAGAAGTTGATCCACATGGCCTCGGCTTGGTGCATGGGCGCAATTACGCCGCCACGGCCATGCCATTCCTCGGGCAACTGCGGCGCATAGTCGTCCAGATGCCGCAACGGGAAGCAGCCCAAGCCCGGCGGCAGGGGGTAATCTCTGTCGTCGTCGGGAATTCGCAAGGTGCGCTGGAACTCCATCGAACAGTGCGCCTCGTCGTGAACTTCAGGGAACCTGAAAAGCAGTCTGTTACCTTCGAGGGTAATCATAGCAGTATCTCCTTTCCTCACCAGTTTCCGTCTCGCACTTCGCGCACCACTCGGAGGATGGCGTGATCCGGTGCCTCTTTCAGTTGCCTGATCAACTCTGCAAATAGCTTGGGTCGCTTGCGGATGATTTCTTGTAGATCGCCGGAGACCTTCCCCGCCATTGCCAAGAACACGTCCGGATCTTGGCTCAGTTCCTTTGCCAGCCGGACCGTGGTGGCCTCCGAAGGCGGAGGCACTTGGCCACGCTCAATTTTGCTCAGATAGGCCGGTTCGATCCCGACCCGCTGAGCCACTTGGCGCAACGAAAAGCGCCGATCCTCCCGGCGGAGGCGTTCACGTATCTCTTTGACGGTGGCACCAAAATGTTTCATGTGTCATATATATGACACACTTTGATTAATGTCAACAGAATTCCCGGGGCAACCGTCCTCACCAGCAGCGAGGTCCAGAACGGAACGAACACCAACGCCAAGAGCAGGATGGCGCGGCGTGGGGATACATGGGTGATCAAATGGACGATAGGGAAGCCGAGCAGCAGGGCACCAGCCGCCTGCAACCCCCTGTTCGGCTCAGTAGCTCTCCCGCACACGCTAGTCCGAGAGCAACTCAAGAGATGTCACCTGTTCTTCAGCCAGTGACGCCGCATAGTCGAAGCAAGCGAGAACATCTTCCAATGTCACAGAAGGATATTCTTGTAGGAGCGCTTCAATGGTATCCCCGTTGGCAATCATTCGGAGGATTTGATGCACAGGAATGCGCGTCCCTTTAATACATGCTTGGCCGTGACACACTTTGGGATCAACGGTAATTCGGTTGTCCATACTCACACCTCCTGATTTTCTGTGGTAGGCCGCTCTTAAAATTAAAGGCAATTAAGTGATTGCCGGGCGCGGCTTTTGGAACTATGGTAAAATAATCAACCGCTCGCTCCAATACCCCTTGCCGGACCTCGATCAAGCCCAGTTCATTGGTTAGTTCGTTAGCTGCCCCTTGGGGCAGTCAGTTTCGACAATTTGAATCCATAGGTGGCAATGTGTCTAGGGCCCTGATTGGCTGCGCTCTGTTTATCGCAATTCTGGTGATTGGCTGCGCCCCTTCGGAACAGCCGCAGTCAGCCTCAGTCCAATCCCCCGCTCACCTGACGGCTGAAGAGAGTCCCCCCGTGTTATTCGCCGATGTGGCGGCCCAAGTCGGCCTAGATTTCGTCAATCTCTCGGGACGGGACAACCCACAGCTCTTGGTGGAAACCACGGGTACCGGCGCGGCCTTCCTCGACTACGATGACGATGGCTGGCTGGACCTCTTCTTCGTCAACGGCACCTTGCTAGACGCTGATCCACCCCAAGCGACCAATCGCCTCTTCCACAACGAACCCGGCCCCAGCGCCCAAAGACACTTCCGCGAAGTGACCCGTCAAAGTGGCCTGCTCTCCAAGGGTTGGGGCATGGGTTGCGCTACTGGCGATATAGACAACGATGGCGATACCGACCTATTGGTGACCTATTGGGGTCCCAATCGGTTGTACCGCAATAACGGCGACAGCACCTTTGACGAAATCGCCGCCCAAGCCGGAGTGGACCACCCCGGTTGGGCCACCAGTGCGGCTTTTGCCGATTTAGATGGCGACGGCTGGCTGGACCTGTACGTGACCAACTACCTCCACATAGATTTGGACCATCCCCCCAAGGACGGCCAACCGTGCCAATACAAAGGGTTGGCCGTACCGTGCGGACCACAGGGGGTTCCAGCCCAAGCCGATGTGCTCTATCGCAACAGAGGCGACGGCACCTTCGCCGATATGAGTGCAAGCAGCGGCCTAGACCAGTGGAGCTATGCCGGTTTGGGCGTTGCGTTTGGCGACTTCGATAACGACGGCGACCTCGATATATACGTCGCCAACGACAGCGAGCCCAACATGCTCTTGTGCAACGACGGCGACTGGTACTTCAGCGAAATCGGCCAAGCGGCCGGGGCAGCCTATAGCGAGAGCGGGCGGCCCCAAGCCGGTATGGGGGTCCACAGCGGCGATTACGACAACGATGGCGACCTCGATTTGTTTGTGACCAATTTCTCCGAAGACTACAATACCTTGTACCAGAACCAATCCCTATCGACGACTGACTCCACGCGCTTTGTCGATGTTTCGCATGCCACCGGCTTGAGTGCCGGCGACCGGCCTTATCTGGGTTGGGCAACCGCTTTCTGGGATTACGACAACGATGGCTGGCTGGACCTATATGTAATTAACGGCCACGTTTATCCACAGTTGGGAGTCCATGCTTCGGGATTGACCTACCGACAGCGCAACCTGCTCTATCAAAATCAGCATGGGCACTTTATAGAAGTGGGCCGCCGGGCCGGAGCGGCCTGGCAACTCGAAGCGGCCAGTCGCACGGCCGCCCAAGGCGACTACGACAACGATGGCGATCTCGATCTGGCCGTGGTAAATCACAACTCAGCACCAACCCTGTTGCACAACGAGGGAGGAAACTTCAATAACTGGCTGGGTCTTGAACTGGTGGGTCATGCCAGCAACCGGGATGGCATCGGCGCTAGAATCTGGATTTTTACCGCCGATCAGGTGCAAATGAGAGAAGTGTTTCGGGGTTATGGTTTTCAAGGCCAACACGATCCCCGTGTATTGCTAGGTCTAGGTGCGAACCAAACCGTAGATCGAGTCGAAATACACTGGCCATCGGGCTCTCGTCAAACCATTGCGGCACCGCCAGTGCGGCGCTATCTCAAAGTACACGAGGGCCGCGATGGCTTCGAGCAAGGACCGGCTATTCCCCCGCCCCAGAGCGAATATCCTATCGCTTTGGCACAGACGCCGAACCAAAGTGCTGCGGATTTCGCGGCCCTTGGGAACCAATACTATCAGGCCGGACACTACGGTGAAGCCCACGCCGCCTTCTATCGGGCCTTGGCCTTAGATCCGACCCATAAGCTGGCTAACCTAGGCATGGGCACATTGCTCTATGCTGGCATGGGTGCAGCCGAGGAGGCACTTTCATATCTGGAGGAGGCGGCTCGCCGCGATTCAGCCTCGGCGGAGAGTTTTCTCGTTCTCGGCAAAGTCTATCTGGACTTGGAGCGACCCGAGTCAGCTAGCCGAGCTCTTGCGCGGGTCGCCAGACTGCGGGCACAGGATTGGGAGGCGTACTTCTGGCTGGGGCGGGCCTATGAGCAAAGCAATCGTTTGACCGAAGCGACAAATGCGTTTGGCAACGCCACAAGGTGGGCACCTTGGGAACCCGAGCCACTATTGGCATTGGCACAGCTTTACGCAAGGCAGGGCAATGACAAAGCGGCTGCGGAAGCAAACAAGCGGTTTGCCCGGTATCGCCGGCTTGCACAACGCGTCGAATCCCTCCAGTCCCAAATTGACCGTGAGCCGCAAAGCGAAAGGGCCTTGTTAGATCTGGGTCTGGCGTATATGGAGCAAGGCAGACTAGAGCAGGCTACAGCGCACTATCAAGGAATGATAGACCGAGCGCCGCAAAGTGCGCTTGGTCTGTACGGCCTTGGCCTCCTCTGCTTGCGCCGCAATGACCTCCAAGGCGCTCTCGGCTATTTGCATAAAGCAGCGATCCACTCACCAGATGATGCCGAGATTCGCGGTGCCTTGGGCCAGGCATATTTCCAGCTAGAGCGCTACCGCGAAGCCGTGGTGGAGTGGGAACAAATCGCGGACACAACCCGCATCGGCCGCATGTTGCAGCAAGCGCGTGCTCGCATAGCATCCGCAGCAGAAGGTCCCCCGACCGCTGCCAAAAGGGGCCATTAGAAGCTTGATAAGTCCTTAGAGGCGGTCCAATTGCCAGCATCCGCTTTGGTGTACAGAGGTTACAATCTATATTCTCCCCTAGGGGAAGCGGCTTAATCCATCCCTGTTTTTCTCCTACTTCCGTCCGACCAAGACAAGGAGCGCGCTATGGCAGGGCTTCTGTCCTTTTCCGTTTTTGCTATGCTGCTCAGTGCTGCGCAGGTATTTGGTGCAACCGAATACCGTCTGGGCGGAATTAACGGCAACGATTGGCAGGCGGCCCTGACCGCAGAGAGCTTCTTCCAGATCCAAGACGCCGACGGCCAGCCACTGCGACAAGTGCCGGTGGGAATATCGCCCTTTGGGGCGGGGGCTGACACGCTAGTCGATTTCTCCGGCACAGCGATCCAACCCCGTTTGATTGACTCCTCCGTCAATATCGCCCGGGCCGATGTGGACGCTAGCAAAACCCAGATCCCCCTGCCCTATATGCCCGGTTCGAGAGTCCTTACTAATAGTTGCGGTCAGGCGCAATTACACGCCAACACGATCAAGCTAATGCTGGACGGCGATCCCGCTACGGCTACCTTTCGCACCTTTGTGCAACGGGCCGGAGGCCGGCCTGGCGATGGCTTTACCTGGAGAGGAGCCGTGGTCTTTGATTTTGGCGGCGCAATCCCCATCAATCGCATCCGCTTCTATCCCCGCCTGAGTCAGCGCGAAGACCGCCAACTGATCGAATCCCTGCGGGAACCCGCTCCAGATATCGAGCACTTCGGCGAAGACAGCTTTCTCGACAATTTCCTCGCTTGGTACGAGATCCGCACCGGCGACAATTCGGTCGTCTTTGCCCCAGATCCATGCAGCGGCACCGGCACCTTCCTCTTTGACAGCTCCGGGAGCAATTTAGGCTCTTTGGCCACCAGCAAGCGACGCACGGTCTTGGGCGACTTGCGGTGGGTGCGGAGCGGCGACCCACTGCTGACGGTGCTGGAATCCACCCACGAAGATCTCGACCCGGTCGTCGATCTGCGCTTTCCCACCCAGTCGACTCGCTGGCTCACCCTGCGCGCCTTTCCCCTGCGCGACTATGAAATCGCCGAATTCGAAATCTACGGCGACGGCTACGTCCCTGAGACGACCTACCTCACCCCTATCCTCGACTTCGGCCAAGCCGTCACCTGGGGCAAAATACGCTGGGAAGGCGACGTGCCCGACGGCACCCGCATCGAAATTCGCACCCGCACCGGCCACACCCCCGACCCACTGCTCTACTTCGCGCCCAATATCAACGACGACCTCGTATCCATCACCCACGCCGAACACGCCAAAATCGATATCGCCGCCCGGCTAGTCCCTACCTACGATGCCGACCACTGGAGCTTCTGGTCGTCGCCCTACGAGTTTGCCGCCGGACAGCGCAATCCCAACCATCCGGCCAATACCTGGCAGGACGGGAGCCTACTGCTGTCGCCCGGTCCCAGCCGCTACATCCAACTCGCCATCAAGCTCTTTGCCAATCTCAATGCGGCCCCTCGCCTCGACCAACTCACCTTGCAGTTGAGTGAAACCCTATCGGCACAAGCGCTCGTCGGCGAGATTTGGCCCATTGAGGTCGCCTCTTTTGAGCCCACCCCCTTTACGTATGTTGTTCTACCCACCCTCAGCGACGACAACGCCGGCTTCGACCGCTTGGAAATCCTCACCCATATCCAAGCACACGCGGTGCGCACGGTGCGTCTGGATGGGCAGCCGATTGATCTGGATCAGTTCGTCCCGCAATTGCTCGACGATCGCCTCATCGTGTCCTTCCCGCCGCTGACCGGCACCGCCGACAACTTCAAACAGGTCGAGGTCGACTTCGACGTGCCGGTGCTGCGCTTTGGCACTGAGTTCAGCGGCTGGGTTTTCAGCAGCACCGATCCCGATCAGATCCGGCAGCGGATTGATCCAGGCAACGCCACGTTCCGCTTTGCGGGGGATTTGCTGGCGGTCAACACGCCGGTGGGCGGCGATTTGCTGGTGGATGTGCAGGTGCCTGGGGTGTTCACCCCTAACGGCGACGGAATCAACGAGACCTTGACTATCGCCTACAAGCTGCGCGAGGTCACCGCCGACCGAGCCGTGCAGGTGCGCATCTACGACTTGGCCGGTCGGCTGGTGGCGCACCTGCCCGTGTTCAAGGCCCGCAGTGGTGTCTTTACCCAAGAGTGGAATGGCCGCGACGGGCAGGACGCCTTAGTCCAGCCCGGCACCTATATCTACGAATTGGCGCTCGATTCCGAGGAACAGCACACCCAACGCGGCGTCTTTGCCGTCGCCTATTGAAACTGGACGCGTTGAAGAGATTTTGTTTCAAATCGCTTCAGCTTGGCATATACTTACTCTTCGCAACCTTTGAACTGCACGCTTGTATTGGTTAATCAAGCAAGGAGGCAGTTATGGCAGGCATAGTGTTGCTGTGTTTTTGCAGCGTCTTGCTAGGTACTGCACCCGTGTTGGGCGGAACGGAATACCGCTTAGGTGGGACCGATGGCAACCCTTGGCAGGCCATCCTAGCCGGGGAAAGCGTCTATCAGGCTTTTGCTGCTGACGGCCAAGTCGAGCGTCAAGTATCGGTGGGGGTTTCGCCCTTTGAGGCAGGAGCCGACACCCTAATCGACTTTTCCGGCACCTCAATCCAACCTCGGCTCATTGACCCCTCCGTCAATATCGCCCGAGCCGATGTCAATGCCGGCAGGACCACTATCCCCCTGCCCTATATCCCCGGCTCCAGGGTCCTCAGCACGGATCACTGCATTGCCTGGGGCAATTTTCAACCCTCGATCAAGCTGATGCTGGATGGCGACCCAACCACGGCCACTTTCCGCACCTTTGTGCAGCGGGTCGGCTCGCCGCCGGGCGTGGGCTATACCTGGACCAATTCCGTGGTATTCGATTTTGGTGCTGGTGTGCCGATCAACCGCATTCGCTTCTTCCCCCGCCTGAGCCGGCGGGAGGATCACCAGTTGATCGAGACCATGAACGTGCCCACGCCGGAGGTGGAGATCTTTGGCGAAGACAGCTTCCTGGCCAACTTCCTCGCTTGGTATGAAATCCGCACCGGCGGTAACTCGGTCGTCTTTGCCCCAGACCCCTGCAGCGGTAGCGGTAGCCTCACCTGCAGCGTGTGTAGAGCAGGGATTTCCAGCGATGTAGCGACGAGCAAACGGCGCACGGTCTTGGGCGACTTGCGCTGGGTGCGCAATAGCGATCCACTACTGACCGTGCTGGAATCCACCCGCGAAAACCTCGACCCGGTCGTCGATATGCGCTTTCCCACGCGCTCGGTCCGCTGGCTAACCCTACGCACCTTCCCCTTGCGCGACTATGAAATCGCCGAATTCGAAATCTACGGCGACGGCTACGTCCCTGAGACGACCTACCTCACCCCTATCCTCGACTTCGGCCAAGCCGTCACCTGGGGCAAAATACGCTGGGAAGGCGACGTGCCCGACGGCACCCGCATCGAAATTCGCACCCGCACCGGCCACACCCCCGACCCACTGCTCTACTTCGCGCCCAATATCAACGACGACCTCGTATCCATCACCCACGCCGAACACGCCAAAATCGATATCGCCGCCCGGCTAGTCCCTACCTACGATGCCGACCACTGGAGCTTCTGGTCGTCGCCCTACGAGTTTGCCGTCGGCCAACGCGACCCCAACCAACCCGCCAGCACTTGGCACGACGGAATGCTGCTGCTGTCGCCGGGTCCCAGCCGCTACATCCAACTCGCCATCAAGCTCTTCGCCAACTTCCATGTGGCACCCCGTCTCGACCAACTCACCCTTCAGTTGAGCGAGACCCTGTCGGCGCAAGCGCTCGTCGGCGAGATTTGGCCGATTGAGGTCGCCTCCTTTGAACCCACTCCCTTTACCTATGTAGTCTTGCCCACCCTCAGCGACGACAACGCCGGCTTCGACCGCTTAGAAATCCTCACCCACGTCCAGGCACACGCAGTGCGCGCGGTGCGCATCGACGGACAGCCCGTGGACTTAGACCAGTTCGTCCCGCAATTGCTCGATGATCGCCTCATCGTGTCCTTCCCGCCGCTGACCGGCACCGCCGACAGCTTCAAGCAGGTCGAGGTCGACTTCGACGTGCCGGTGCTGCGCTTCGGCACTGAGTTCAGCGGTTGGGTCTTCAGCAGCACCGATCCCGATCAGATCCGACAACGCATCGATCCAGGTAACGCCACGTTCCGCTTTGCGGGGGATTTGCTGGCGGTCAACACGCCGGTGGGCGGCGATTTGCTGGTGGATGTGCAGGTGCCTGGGGTGTTCACTCCCAACGGCGACGGAATCAACGAGACCTTGCCCATCACCTACAAGCTACGCGAAGTCACTGCCGACCGGCCGGTACAGGTGCGTATCTACGACTTGGCCGGTCGGCTGGTGGCGCATCTACCAGTGTTCAAGGCCCGCAGTGGTATCTTTATCCAAGAGTGGAATGGCCGCGACGGGCAGGACGCCTTGGTTCAGCCCGGCACCTATATCTACGAGTTGACGCTCGACTCCGAGGAACAGCACACCCAACGCGGCGTCTTTGCCGTCGCCTATTGAAACTGGACGCGTTGAAGAGATTTTGTTTCAAATCGCTTCAGCTTGGCATATACTTACTCTTCGCAACCTTTGAACTGCACGCTTGTATTGGTTAATCAAGCAAGGAGGCAGTTATGGCAGGCATAGTGTTGCTGTGTTTTTGCGGCATCTTGCTGGGTGCCGCGCCTGTGTTGGGGGGGACGGAATACCGTCTGGGCGGACCCGATGGCAACCCTTGGCAGGCCGTCCTAGCCGGGGAAAGCATCTACCAAGCTTTTGCTGCCGACGGCCAAGCCGAGCGTCAAGTATCGGTGGGGATTGCGCCCTTTGGGGTGGGTGCCGACACCTTAATTGACTTTTCCGGCACCTCGATTCGGCCTCGGCTCATTGACCCTAGCATCAATATCGCCCAGGCCGATGTCGAAGCCGGCAGGGCCACCATCCCCTTGCCCTATATCCCCGGCTCCAGAGTCCTCAACAACAATAGTTGCTGGTCCTGGGGCAATATGCAACCCTCGATCAAGCTGATGCTGGACGGCGATCCAACCACGGCCGCCTTTCGCACCTTTGTCCAGCGGGTCGGCGCGCCGCCGGGCGTGGGCTATGGCTGGAGCAATTCCGTGATATTCGATTTTGGAACTGGTGTGCCCATCAACCGCATCCGCTTCTATCCTCGTCTGAGCCGGCGGGAAGACCGCCCGTTAATCGAAACCATGAGCACTCCCACCCCCGCTGTCGAAACCTTTGGCGAAGACAGCTTCCTCGACAATTTCCTCGCTTGGTATGAGATCCGCACCGGCGATAATTCGATTGTCTTTGCCAATGACTCGTGCAATGCCAACGACTACGGCAGCGGCGGAGCTCGCAATACCAACGTTGTGGCGACCAGCAAGCGGCGCACCGTGCTGGGCGACTTAACCTGGGTGCGCAATGGCGACCCCAGACTGACGGTACTGAAAACCACCCGCGAAAACCTCGACCCGGTCGTCGATCTGCGCTTTCCCATCCGCTCAGTCCGCTGGCTGACTCTGCGCGCCTTTCCCTTGCGCGACTATGAAATCGCCGAATTCGAAATCTACGGCGACGGCTATGTCCAAGAAGCCACCTACCTCACCCCCATCCTCGACTTCGGCCAAGCCGTTACTTGGGGCAAAATACGCTGGGAAGGCGACATGCCCGACGGCACCCGCATCGAAATTCGCACCCGCACCGGCCACACCCCCGAGCCGCTACTCTACTTCGCGCCCAATATCAACGACGAACTCATACCCATCACCCGCGCCGAATACGACGCAATCGATATCGCCGTTCAATTGCTGCCTATCTACGACGCCGACCACTGGAGCTTCTGGTCGTCGCCCTACGAGTTTGCCGCCGGACAGCGCAATCCCAACCAACCCGCCAGCGACTGGCAGGACGGAATGCTGCTGCTGTCGCCAGGACCTAGCCGCTACATCCAAATCGCCATCAAGCTCTTCGCCGACTTCCATGTAGCACCTCGCATCGACCAACTCATCTTGCAGTTGAGCGAAACCCTGTCGGCGCAGGCGCTCGTCGGCGAAATCTGGCCAATCGAGGTCGCCTCCTTTGAATCCACTCCCTTTACCTATGTGGTCTTGCCCACCCTCAGCGACGACAACGCCGGCTTCGACCGCTTAGAAATCCTCACCCACGTCCAAGCACATGTGGTGCGCGCGGTGCGCCTCGACGGCCAGCTCGTGGACTTAGACCAGTTCGTCCCGCAATTGCTCGACGATCGCCTCATCGTGTCCTTCCCGCCGCTGACGGGCACCGCCGACAGCTTCAAGCAGGTCGAAGTCGACTTCGACGTGCCGGTGCTGCGCTTTGGCACTGAGTTCAGCGGCTGGGTTTTCAGCAGCACCGATCCCGATCAGATCCGGCAACGCATCGATCCGGGCAACGCCACCTTCCGCTTTGCGGGGGATTTGCTGGCGGTCAACACGCCGGTGGGCGGCGATTTGCTGGTGGATGTGCAGGTGCCTGGGGTGTTCACCCCTAACGGCGACGGAATCAACGAGACCTTGACTATCGCCTACAAGCTGCGCGAGGTCACCGCCGACCGAGCCGTGCAGGTGCGCATCTACGACTTGGCCGGTCGGCTGGTGGCGCACCTGCCCGTGTTCAAAGTTCGCAGCGGTGTCTTTATCCAAGAGTGGGATGGCCGCGACGGGCAAGACGCCTTAGTCCAGCCCGGCACCTATATTTACGAATTGATGCTCGATTCCGAGGAGCAGCACACCCAACGAGGCGTCTTTGCCGTCGCTTACTAGTCCCGTGTTTCAGTTATAAAAAGTAGAATTCTGACGCTGCGGCCCTCGGCCCAGATTGCAAGAATAGAACACTCCCGGCCTATCGCCCCTGCAATCGCGCTAACGCGCGCTGGGCTTTGGCGTACTCAGGGGCCAAGCTCAGGGTCAGGCGGTAGAACTCGGCCGCCTTGTCGAATCGGCCCAAGTCGTGGTAGGCCGCCCCCAAATTAAAGGCGATCAAGTGATTGTCGGGCGCGGCTTCTAGCGCCATAGCAAAATAATTAACCGCCCGCTCCAACGCCCCTTGCCGGATCTCGATCAAGCCCAACTCATTGGCCGCCTGCGCCCGCACCTTTTCCCCGCTCAGCGCCGATTCAAAAGCTTCCCGGGCCTGCTCTATTGCCCCCATTCTCTTATAAACCCTTCCCAGAGAAAGAAAAACCGCCGCGTCGGCCTTCTTTGCCAAAACTCGGCGGTAGTGCTCCGCTGCTTGCTCGTATCGTCCCGTAGCCCGGTACAGAGCCGCCAAGTTGAGGTGCAACCCCCGATCGTCGGGCGCTTGCGCCAAGCCCTGCAGATAAACCTCCTCAGCTTCCTCATAGCGCCTCAGCGCCGTCAGCGCCGCGCCCAGATTATGGCGGGCCCGCAGGTACGCTGGATCGAGCTGCACGGCGGTCCTAAAGGAGCGCACCGCAATCTCGTATTGCCCCCGTTGGGCCTGGACTCGTCCCAGATCAAAGTGTATTTCCGCGTCGGCCAAGGGGTCGGCCGGCCGCAGGCCAGCGTTGGCGACTATCCCCAGCAAAACGACCAAAGCCAAGCCGGTCCCCAAGGGACGCCACTGCCGGTCCTGCCCCTGCTGCACCAGCCAGACTAGGGCGTACCCGGCAAAGAGCAGCAGCAGGGGCACTAGGGGCAGGCGATAGCGGCCAGTAATGAAAAAGAGCAGCAGCGAGGCGCTGTACGCGCCGGTACACAGCAGCAATAAACCCGCCTGGAGCCGGTGCCGCCAAGCCAGCACCATGCCCACAGCGGCTAAAGGTCCCAGCAGTCCAAAAGGAAAGGCGAAGTGATGGACTTTCCACAGCAAGACGCTCATCAGCCAAGAATAGGTGCGGGCGAAGTACACGTCTTGGTTGCGCTTGATTTCTTCACCTCGCGCCAACAAGAACGCCTTGTACCCCAACAACCGCACAAAATCCCCGGGTGCGCTAGCTATCCAGTCGCCGGCTTGTCGGTAGAAATAGGCCGAGCGCTCGGCGTACCCCACTTGGCCCGCTGCCAGCGGCTGCTCCATTAAGGCCTCCCATTCCGGCCCTGGACGGATCCCTACTAGACGGTCGTAATCGAGGTGATTGCCCAAGTAGAAATTCACGCCGCCGTTCCAAGACAAGGGAATAAACTCGCCACTGACCGCCCAATTCCTCGCCGTCACTGCGCCGACTACTGAGCAGGTGGTCGCCGCAAAAAGCAGGCACCAGACCAGCTTGCTCCGCGCTGCTCGCTCGGCGCTCTTCCAGTACCAAAGGCAGGCGCAAGGGGCCAACAGGGCCGCATTGGGCACGGCGATTATGGCCAAGCCTTGGACGAGGCCCGAGGCTAGAGCCTGTCCCCATTCCCGACCGGGCTGGAGCAGGACCAAGAGCAACAAGAGATTGAGAAAAACAGCCAGCGCGGTAGGTAGTAACTCACCCTCAAAATAGATGGAGGGTCCGTATAGACAGGCCATAGCCCCAGCCAAGAGACCAACCCGGACGCCAAACACCTGTCGACCGATGCCAAAGACCAAGGCGCAGGAGGCCGCTCCCAAGAGGAACTGGACAAGCCGGGGCGTCCAGAACAAGTCGCCGGAAACGGCGTAGATCAAGGCGAGGAAATAGGGGTATAGAGGCGGCTGCCAAAAGGGCTTGTCCCCCACCCAAGACACCTCGGCGATCTGCCGCGCCTGAGCCACATAGGAATGGGCGTCCACTACGGGGGCCGCGAAAAAGGGATTGTCTTGGCTGTGCCCCAAATAGACCAGACGCACGACCAACGCCAAAAGCAAAAGACCACCTGCGATCTTCAATTCGCGTCGGCTCATTGGGGCTGCCGAGCCAATTCGCAATTCGCGATTCATCGAGGCCGCCGAGGGCGGGCTATTCATACTGCACGCCCTGTCCTTGCTCGATTAGCAAATTCCGCTCGGCGGGTAGATCGCGAAATACCTGTGCGGTACCATCCGGCCATTGGACTTTTAGCAGGTCAATGCGCTCGTGGCCGCCCAAGCCGAAGTGGAGCCGTCGATCACCAGCCGATAAATAGCTGCTCCCACTGCTAACTAAGCGGCGCTGCTCCAACGAACCCGCCACCAGCCGCACCTCGGCTCCCACCGCATCGCGGTTGGCCACTGTAGCCACCAGCTTGACCACAGTCCAATTGCGCCCGTTGCCGTGGTGATTGCGCACTAGCTTGGCCGGCCCCCCGCAATTGGTCACCAGCAGGTCCAGATCGCCGTCGCCGTCCCAGTCGCCTTGGGCCAGTCCCCGACTTATTTGCTCTTGCGCGAACCAACTCCCCGCACTGTCCGCCACATCGGCGAAACGGCAGGAGCCGTCGTTGCGAAATAGCTGGTGCTCTTGGGCATAGCGCACCCCAGGTTGCAGAATATGGACGCGGTCCAAGACATGGCCGTTGGCCACGTACAAATCTTGGTCGCCGTCGTGGTCGTAATCGAAAAACGCCGTGCCAAAGCCCAAGTAGAGCCAACTCGGTCGGCCCAAACCCGCAGCCGTGGTCACATCTTTGAAATGGGTTCCTTCATTGCGATAGAGCGTATTGGTCTCGCGAGAGAAGTTGGTGACGAACAAATCCCAGTCGCCGTCGCCGTCGCAATCGCCGATATCGACTCCCATGCCGGCCTCGGCTTGGCCGCGCACATTGTAGGCCACCCCGGCTTGTAGGGCTACATTGCGGAAGGTGCCATCGCCGGCGTTTTGATAGAGGAAGTTGGCCACCCCGTCGTTGGCCACGTACAGATCCTGGTAGCCGTCCTCGTTCCAGTCCCAAGCCACCACGCCCAGCCCCTTGCCATTGGGATTGGCAATGCCAGCGGCAATGGATACATCGGCAAAAGTACCGTCCCCCTCGTTGTGGTAGAGCACATCGGGCACGCCCCCGTACTCGCTGGGCGCGCAGTACGAGCGCGTATCTTCGCCAATGGCGCGCAAGCCCGCGTCGTCGGTGCGGATGAAACCACCGCAGATTTTGTTGGTCGCTAGGGTAAAATCGAGATAATTGACCACGTACAGATCGAGTGCGCCATCGTTGTCGCGGTCGAAAAAGGCGGCGCTGGTGCTCCATTGGGGGGCCTCTACGCCCCGGCTGCGGACGAAGGTGGCGTCCCCTCGGTTGCGATAGAGAGCATTGGGGCCGTAGTTAGTTGCGTACAGATCTTGGTCTCCGTCGTTGTCGGCATCGGCCACGGCCACGCCCATGCCATAGCCCGGGTCCGCGGCCCCACCGGCATTGGGCACGGCGACAAAAGTACCCTTCCCTTCGTTGCGATAGAGCGCATTACCCCTTGGTTCCACCTCAGCCACGGGGGCCAGTTCGACCGCATAATCGGCCGGATCGGCGGAGCGATCCCCGGCGCTAGGGGCCGAGGGGGCCACCCAATAGAGGCCGTCTTCTCTGTGCGCCAAGTTGATCGGCCGGGCGTCCAAGCCCCTTAGATCGAAGCCGTTGACCAGATAAATATCTAAATCGCCGTCCTCGTCAAAGTCGGCTAAGGCCCCGCCCGCGCCCATAGTCTCAATGAGAAAGTACTGTCCAGCGGCACCGTTTTCGTGGACAAAGGAAAGGCCCGCTTGGTCGGTGGCATCGGTGAAGTACACCGCCGGCGACTCACTTTGGCAGCCCATGAACCATCCGAGCGCCAAGATAGCCGTCAATCGTTGGATACGGCGGCCCACCCTTCCTCTCAATACACCACGTGAACGAGCTGCATCATCTGGGTCCGCACATTCCTGCGCGCATCCGCCTCCACCTCCACCCGCAAGATATACGTCCCCGGCGGCACCCGCTCGCCCACATCATCCACCCCCTCCCAAGCCACCTCGTATTGCCCGCTCGCCCGCTCGCGCACCTGCTCCAGCGCCCAAATGCGACGCCCCGTCAGATCGTGTACCGAAACGATCACCGCTTGGGTTCCATCCAAGCGCATCACCTTAAAGCCAATCAGCGCTGCGTCATTAATTCCATCCCCATTGGGCGTCACGACCTTTGGGACCAGCGCCAGCTCCGACAAACCCACCTGCCCCGAGGGCACTAGCACCCGGAGAACGCCGCTTTCCACTTCGGCCACAGTCTCTTGGTCGGCTTCGACCAATTGCCAAGTTCCCGAATCATCGCGGTTGCCCACCCGTCCCGCAAAGGAAACACCGTGACCAAACAGCGCGGTCAATACATCGACGGCAATGACCTGATCGCGACCGACCGCGTCGGGCAGGCGCACCCACAGCGAGTCGGCCGCGGTCTCGAGCACCTCCACCACATCTAGGCCCAGTGCTGCGCCGCCTCCGGCAGCCACTTCGGCCGCGGAGCCAAGGCGCACCTCCCGTAGCGACAGCGGCGTCCCTCCCGAACTGACCAAGAGCACCTCGTCAATGCCCGGATCGCCCACCCGTCGCACCGGCCGCACGAAAAAGGTCAGCGGCGTGTTCTCCCCCGGATGTTCCACCTGCACCGGGAATACCTCGCCCAAGGCTCTGCCCACCCACGGTTGGGAAAACGACACCTCCAAGCGCCGCAATAGCACGGAGTTTTGCGGATCGTCGCTGCTCAATCGCACCTCGGCCTTGAGGAAGCGGCGCGGCGACGGCGAAGTGATGACTTGGCCTGACTGCAGGTGCGGTTTGCTCCAAGGACTCCAAGTTTCCTCATCGACGACCAGCACATTGAGCGAATCTCCCTTGAGCGCGGCAATCAATTTATGGTACGCTTTTTTATCCACTTCAGCGCCGTCGCTGCGATAATACGTGGTGTTGACTTTGGTCTGATCGCCGGTGCGAGTGGCCACCTCAATGCGCGTACCGGGCGGGACGTCGGCCTCCCACTGAAGCGTGGTCAAATTCCTACTACTGCTCAAGTCGATCAACGGCGACTCCAACACCACCTCCGGCTGATAGCCCTCGCCATAGGCCTGTAGTTCGGACCATCCGGCTCTGTTGCCCCCCCTGCCTACTAGGTAGTCGAAGGCAATGTAGCGGACCTTTTGCAACTCAAAGCGCACCTCTTGGAACCGAGGCTGGCGGAAAACTCGCCGTTCTTCGACCTGCACCCACTGCAAGCTCCCGTCTGGCGCAAGCGAACCGTCCGACAGCTTCATCCGATAATTGCCCAGCGTACCGCCGGCGCTGCGGGCCGCCGGCGGCAGAAAGTGGAATAGATCCAGCCAGTACAAAGCGCCTAGGTCAAAGAGGACTTGCCGCTCGGGCTCGGCTGCCTCGCGGGTGTAACTTTGCTGCAGACCGTACCAGGTGGTGTAGTCCCCATCGAGGCTGCGAGTGGGGTTGAAGCCGTGCCCTTCCACCCTGCCGCCCCGCTGGATCGCCCCCAGCGATATATTCTCGCCCAAGGTCCAGACCTCGACTTCAGCGAGGCGCGGTTGTTCGCGGCGGTAATAGCGGATCGAACCCCGCTCGGACGGATCGAGCAGCGCATAGGCTTCCTCGTCGAGCAACCACTCGCTCCCGGAGCGGCTGCGGCCAAAGTACTCCACGGTTCCCTGCAAAGCCGCTGGCAAATTCTGGTAGGCCAAGCTATCTACTTCCTCGGCCTTGCCCAAGCGGCTGTCCGTCATCACCACCTGCACAAAGCGAAAGGCATCGCCGGTAAAATGGGGATCGGCACTTTGAAAAGGCTCTAGATCAAAAGAGAATTCGCGTTGATCGACATTGGGCCGCTCGGTCTTGCCGACTAAGTGATAATCGAGATTATCGCCAACCTTGCCCTCGCCGTCGGCCACCATCAGGCGGAATTGGTAAAACGGATCGCCCGCGCCGGCTTGGGCAAAGCGCAAAACAATGTGCTTGGCCGATACGATCCGCCCCAAGTCAATCGCCACCCACCACAGATCCTGTGGATCGTCTAGGTCGGGCTCCCAGTAGGTATCTCCATTGCCGTCGAGGATGCGCACCGCCCCAGCCAGCCCCGATCCGGCGGCCAGGATCCCTCCCTCCTTTTCGCCCTCGTCGGCCCCTAGGGGAAAGCGGTGTGCATTGAGGCTGGCATTGAGTTCCGACGCCACCAAGTGCGGTCTAGCCCCGGCGGAGTCGATATCGACCGTGCCAAAGGGAAAGAGCCATTGTCGCCACTGGGCCGCGTCTTGGGTGACAATGCGGTCGCCTCGAATCGCGTACCCCTCTTGGGCCTCCGCGGCCCGACAGCCGAGCGCTCCGACCAGAATCCAGATCGCCCAATGCCCACTCGCCATAGAAATTCTCTTTTGCATTTTGCTACTCCAGACCGGCGTAGAACGAAACAAAAACGAGGCTGCCGGTTTTGGTCTCGGACTTTCGGCCGACGCGCTCAAACTGGTCCCGATCAAAGCGCAGGCCGCACTGCATGATCGAGCGATAGCCCATGTACGTGCCGTAATTGGTCAACTGGACCGCCAAGATCGTCTGCTGGCCATCGCCGGTCCGCTCGCCCGCAGCCATTTGCTTTACATCCGTCGCTAGATCGGTGATAAAGACCTGTTCAACGCCCGTCTCAAGCCACGACTCCTTGAGAATGGGGAATCGCACGCTGAACGACAGCATCTGTTTCCACCACTGGCGCTCGCTTTCTCGCGCGAGATAGGGGACGTCCCAGAAGAATTCGTTTTTAAGACGCGGACGGAGGTGGACTCGGCCAATATCGCGGCCGTAATCGGCCTTGTTGACCACGCCCACAAAGCGCCCGACGCGGCGGGCACCGCGCTCGGCGAGCATCGGCTGCTCGGCGCGCTGGTGCAAGATCTCGTACTTGAATTTGTTGATTACATGCAGAGATTTTAGGCCCGTGTAATCGAACCCTAGCCATGCGGTGTTGATCCAAGTATTCTGGGCTGCTAGCGGATCTTCCACCACGGCCTGCTGATCGCCAATGGCTTGCGGAGCTGCCAAGCGGTCGTCCGCTACATTGTCGCGCACTTTCTTCAGGTGCTCAAAGACGCGCAGGCGACCCACTCCGGGCCAGTCCTGCACCCAGACAAAAAGACCGTATGCAGCTTCGCTGCGCCGCTTGGTTGACAACTGCCACTGCCGCGTCTGGCCCACGGTCAAGCGCACCTCGGGCGTGACATCGACACCGCCGTACACATTGTATCCCCGCAGATCCCGGTCGTAGGGATAATCGGGATCAACGTCGTCTTCAAAGCGGTCGATCCAGCCGTTGTTGTTCATGTCCATGCCAAACAGGAACTCGGGCCGATCGACGTTAAAGCGCAAAAAGGGCTCCTCGTAATCAGCCAGCGCATTGCGGCGGGTCGGCGTATCGTTCTGATTGAAATCGGAAATAAAATCGCCGTTTTCGTCCCAACCGGGGAACACCGCCGGATCGGCCGCCCCCTCGCCAGTAGAGATAGTTTCTCCCAGCCACGATGACTGCCAGCGGCGCTTTTGGTCCGGGAAGCGGTCCAAGTCGTCGTTGTCATCGACATAGTCGTATAAAAAGGACTCTTGATCGACGTAATCGACCCGCCCGTTGGTCTCGGTCATAAAGACGCTGGTGGCGTAATCCGGGTCCATGCTGAAGACTTCGCCGTGCAAAAAATAGGGCGTTCGTATTTGCGCTAGATTGACCATCCACGCTTGGGCCTGTCTGGAGGATATTTGGTGGGTCGCCAGTAGGGGGCTGGGGTACTGCGCAAAGCGGTGGTTGACGTTTAACTCGGCGTATAGGTCAAAACCCCACAGTTGGCGCACTTCCAAGGTGAGGCCAGCGATCTGATTGGCGGTGGGCAGACCGTAGTCAAAACGCACGGTGCGCCGATTGGAAGTATCGCCGACATTGCCCGGGGCATTCTCGACCAAGAGGAAGACCGGCTGCGCCTCTATATTGGTCTGGCGATTCGAAGCGACCTCGACCCGATAATCATTGGCCAAGACCAATTCAAAGCGCACCTCGGCAAGGGAATCGACCGTAGTCGGCAGCCACGTAGGCTCGCCTTCTACCTCCACGACCCGCGCCGCGGCCAAGGCTTCGAGATTGTAGCGCAGCACAATGCGATCGCCGCCGTCGGCCACGGCAAAGCCATCGCGCACTTCGCCGCCCGTGCGCGACGGCACGTAACCGACCTGAGCGCCGTTCCACTGATGGCCGTTTACATCCTTGAGGAGGATGTTCTCGGCAAAGAGTACGGCCCCATTCTCGCCATCTTCGGGCGAATCGTCGCCGAGGCGCACCTCGACAAAAGTAACGGCGTTGCCGACTTGGTCAGTGGTGAGAAACCCCTTGAACATATTGCCGGCAA
Source organism: Candidatus Latescibacterota bacterium (assembly GCA_965233785.1). Taxonomy (GTDB): domain Bacteria; phylum Latescibacterota; class UBA2968; order UBA8231; family UBA8231. The sequence goes on along the minus strand of OZ247580.1, from coordinate 5,108,982 downwards.
AGCGCTCCAAGGTGGCGCGGCTGTTGTGGCTGTTGACGTATGTACCGCCGATCGTGACGTGTTCGCCCACCTCGGCGGTGAGACGCCCGGCAGTCAATTCCGTGGCATTGGTCAGCCCCACGTCGAATGACGAGGCAGTGACCAGCGGTGCGCTGATGCGCGACAACAGCACCGTGCCGGCGTAGCGATCCCGCAGATAGTGGAACTGGACGCCGTTGAAAACGGCCTTGCGGAATGTCATCGGCGTGAGGGTCGTGGCGATCTCATCGCCTAGCGTTAAGGAGAAATGGTGCTGTCCCTTGGAGTCGGAGGCGATGACTAGATTCTGGAAATTGCGGCCGTAGGGCAGGCCCTTGAGCAAACTATTGCCCTCTGAGGCCCTCGGCTGTTCTTTTCTCGCCTCATAGACCAACCACCCGTGCATCACGCGGCGGCCAAACAGATCGTAGAAGTAATCTCCTTCGAGCGTCGCCGATAAATAGCTGCGATAGAAATTCCTCGAATAGTTGGTGTACTCCCACTGCTTCAGGCGGTATTCGCTGTACAATTCCTCGGGCATGTACCACTTCTGCACCCTTGGATCGATGGCGTTGATGAGCGTACTGCGGCTGCGCGTGACATATTGCAGCCCGACGCCGTGCCCCTGGCCCAAGCGATTGCCGTATTCCTCGGAGCGGAGAGCACCGGGGCTGAACGCCAACAGGGCGAGTATGGTAATAACCGCACGTGCCACGATTAGAGGCCCAGACCGGCGTACACCGTGATAAAGGTTGTAAAACCGGTCGAAGTCTTGTTCCCCAAGCCAAAATCAGTGGTTTTCTTTGCGACGATTTCCGCCGCCCGGCGCTCATATTGGAAACCGAGTTGCGTGATTAGTTTATAGCCTAAATAATCAGTGATATTGGTCGCTTGGATCGCCAGGATCGTCTCGCGCTGATCCCCGGTATCCACCCCTTCGGCCCCCGTCGCAACTAGGGCCTCCTCGTCGCTTAGCAACTCCCAGCGGTAACTCTGTTCCAAGCCCGCTTCGATCTGGGTGCGCGGCATCAGCGGCAGGCGGGTGATGAAGAACAGGCTCGGAATCCACTGCTTGCGCTCGTCTTCGGCCCGCAGAAAGGGCGAGTCAATCAGGTACTCGCTTTTGACCCGTGGCATCAGTTTCACCCCTGCTACGTCGAGGGAATACTCCGCTTTATTGATCAGCCCGAAAAAGCGCGAGTCCCGCCGAGCGCCCAACTCCGCCAACGTTTCATCGTCGAGCAATTGGTGGAACAATTCGTATTTGAGCTTGTTTTCCACCGTCAGATTGGCCGTGCCCGTGTAGTTGAAGCCTAGCCACACAATGTTGATCCAAGTGTCGCGGGCCGGTAGTACATCCTGCACGGGGAGCTGCGGCCCGCGGAAAAAGGGCAGGGGGGCAATGCGGTCGTCGGCTATGTTGTCGCGCGCCCGTTTCAGGTGTTCAAAAACCCGGATGCGCCCCAAGCCGGCAATATCCTTGTCAAAGGTAAAGAGGGCGTAACTGGTCTCGCTGCGGCGAGCGGCCGAGATCAACCACTGCCGGGTTCGTCCCGCGGTCAGCCGGGTCTCCGGCATCAGGTGGATGCCACCGTAGGCATTGTATCCCCGATGGTCGCGCTTGTAGGGGAAGTCTGGCTCAGTGTCGTTCTCAAAGCGGTCGATCCAGCCGTTGTTGTTGAGGTCAATGCCAAAGAGGAACTCGGGCCGGTCGCTGTGATAGCGCAGGAAGGGTTCTTCGTAATCGGGCAACTGATTTTCGCGCGTGCGGTTGTCATTTTGGTTGAAGTCATTGATGAAATCGTTGTTCTCGTCCCAGCCCGGAAAGACCTCGATATCGGGACCGGCCTGAAAGGCGCGCCCCCAGTCGGGGGTGCGGTCTTGGTCGTCGTTGTCCTCGACGAACTCGAAGAATCGGTTCTGGGTCCCATAGTCGATGACGCCTCGCTGATCGCTGAGAAAAATGTTGGTCGCGTAGTCTTTGCCCATGCTAAAGGCTTCGCCATAGACAAACCACGGATAGATGTTTTTCGCCGCGTTTAGCATCCAAGCGTCGGCCCGGCGTGAAGCCCCTTCGTGGTCGCCTTCTACATTGGGGTTGGGGTACTTCCTGAACTGGTGATTGACCGCGTACTCGGCATAGGTGTCAAAGCCCAAGAAGCTCGTCGTCGCGAGGTGGAAACCGAAAATTTGGTTAGCCGTGGGCAGCCCGTAGTCAAAGCGCACGAGCCGCTGGTTCGAAGTGTCGCGCACATTGCCGTCGGCCCGGGCGATGAGCAGGGGATGGAATTCTCCGGTGCGGTTCAGTTGGCGATTGGAAGCCATCGACACCTTGTAGTCGTTGGCTAGCACCAACTTGAACGCGACCTCGACAATAGTCGAGGGATCGGGGCCCAGATAGGCGCGGTCGGAAAAATCGTAGATCAGGCGAATGGTCTCGTCCCCGTCCGCAGCCAAAAAGCCCCCCTGCCGCTGAAAGCCGCCTTGGACCAGAGGCGTGAAGTTGATCTCCTTGCCCGTGATGGTTTCGCGCTCGCCAGTATTGAAGTCGCGGATCGCCGTGATGATGATATTTTGCGAAAACAGCGCCGCCCCACCCCGGCCGTCGGCGGGCGAATCGTCTTCGAGCAGGATTTCGATGCGGGTGACGGCGCTGCTGTTTTGATCGACGGTCAAATCGCCCTGGGCGCGACCGCCTAAAAAGCTCTCCAACAGCGTATTGGACTGGTGGGCGTTGATATAGGTGGTCCCCAAGGTGACGAAATCGCCCACTTGGGCGGTGAAGTGACCGCCGAGAAAATCGGTGGTATTCGACACGCCCGTGGGCACGGCACCGACGGCAACGCCCACTTGGTTGGGGGCGCTAATGCGCGACATCAGCACGGTGGCCTGGTACTTGTCCGAGGCAAAATCGGCCTGAATGCCATTGAAGGCCGGCTTGGAAAAAGTCAGCGGCGTCAGCGTCGTGCGGATGCTGTTGCCAATGGTCACCGCGTAGTGGTTTTGGCCCTTGCTGTCCGAGGCGATCAAGACATTGTTGAACCAAGAGCCGTAGCGGCTGTCCTTGAATACGGTGCTGCCGAACTCGGCTGATTGTTGCCGGCGCATGTCGTAGATCAGCCAACCTTGGGTGACAAAATTGCCGTAGAGGTCGTAGAAGTAATTGCCCTCTATGGCCGTATTGACGTAGCGCTGGTAATTCTCGCGGGCGTAGTTGTTGTACTGCCAAGGCCGCCAGCGGTACTCGTTGTAGAGTTCCTGGGGCACGTACCAGCGTTTGAGGGTTGGGTCGAGAGCGTCAAAGAGTACGCCCGGGCCCCGAGGTTCATACGACACCCGACCGCCGCGCTGCACCCCGAGGCGAGAGCCGTAATCCTGCGCCTCGAGCCCATCTGGACTCAGCAAGCCGCTGAGGAGCAGGAAAACCAACCCGTATTTGCCATCCATAGAAACGCCCTCCCGTTCAGTACGCCACGCCGACGAGGCTGGTTTTTGCCTCGGAGCCCACATTGGTATCGAGTAAGACGCGGACCAAATAGATGCCGGGAGCCACCACAGCACCGTTGTCATCCCGCCCATCCCAAGCGGCGGCAAAGCGGCCGCTGGCCCGGTCGGCGGCAAAGGCCGCGGCGATGAAACGCCCGCTTAGGTCGCGGATCTCCACCCTCAGCGGAGCACCTACGCCCAGCCGCAGCACCTCAAAGTGAACCGCAGCCGCATCGTTGATCCCGTCGCCGTTGGGAGTAAAAACCTCGGGGGTCACTCGGAGTTGGCCCAACAGCGATCCCCTGATGGCAATGCGCACCGCCAGATTGTTGTCGACCGCAGTCAGATCCTCGCTGCCCACCGGCCGCGGATCCACATCTTCGGCCCCCAGTTGAGCCGCATTGCCCGGCACGACCAACTGCGGCAATTGCCCTTCGTCGGCTGCGGCGGGATCGACCAGCCAAGCCCGACCGGCAAATCCCTGGCCAAAGCGCAGGACCGAAGTCGTGAATGCAATTTTGAGCAAATCGCCGTCGCCGACGAGTGGAAAGCCAACGACAAAGCGGCCGTCGGCAGCGCTCTCAATGCTGAACTCGCCCTTGTGCAGCGGCAATTGCGCCTCGGCGAGGGCCACGTCAAAGTCCTCTCCCGCGATGAGTTCGTCCCGGGCATTGAGCACTTCTAGGCGGCCAATTTTTTCAAAGATGCTTGGCGAGGATATTTCAAAGCGATTGAAACCCGTATCCTGTGGCCGGATGCCCACTCGCGCCCCATAGGTGAATTCCACCACTTCCCCGGCGGCGACATCGCGGGGGAAAATTTCGCCGACAATTTTTTCGGCCGGCACGGGTCTGGCCACATCAAAGGACAGGGTGCCAACCCCGGCCGCGGCGAGAAAATCGCGGCTGACAAAATCGATCCTGAACTGGAAGTACTGCCGCGGACCGGGCGAGACAATCGGCGTACCCGCCGGGGTCGTGCCCTCTAACGGATAGGGAGGCGACCAATTGCTCCAGTTGATTAGGTCGTCCCGGATGGGTGCTTTTTGCTGGAGGGGCAGACCGGCGTGATCGGCCTGTGAGAGGGTGAGGTCCTGCCGGACGGATTCGGGTTGGGAATTGTAGAGATCGAACGCCTCGTCAGTGGGCAGGTCGTCGAGTAAGACGCCGTTTATTTCGGCAGACTCCTTCCAGGGCACTTCCTGCAAATCGGCGTTGAAGCGATTGAAGACAAAGGGCGTCGTGTCGCGGCCAGAACGGGTAAAAACGCGAATATCCGACAGGCCGGCGATGCCCTCGCGCCGCTCGCTCCAGCGCAAATTGCCCCAGTTGGCCAGATCACCTAAGTCGAAGATATCCGACAGGTACTGAGCTTCGGGCACGAAGCCCGCGCCAAACACCTCCAATTCGTCCACTTCAAAGCCAATATTGGACAGCGACACCAGCCGCACATAGCGCACGAATTGCAGAGGCAGGGACAAATCGACGACGGCGTCTGTATTGTCCTCGACCCGGACGAAGGTCGTGTACTGCGGGCGGCCTTCCACGGATGTCTCTTCGCTGCCGTCGTTCAGTTCTAGAGAATAGCCGCGCATAAAGTCGTTTTCGAACTTGAACTCCGCATTGGCGCGAACCGTGTTGCGCGGAAAAAACCGGATCCGGTTGACGCCAAAGCGCGCACCCAAATCCAAGTCCATAATGATGCCACGGGCGATGACCACTTCTCCAGCAGCGCTGGCCTTGCGGCGAAAGGCCGTTTCTGCATCCTCGTCGATCATGGCCTCCAGCGACACCTGACTAATTGAGGGCAGGGGCGAACTCATGCCGCCGCCTCTGTCGGCCGCGCCTAGTGCCAGATTCCGTCCCGTGTCGATCTGTTGTGGAAAAATCCACCCCTCGGCAAATGCGAAGTCGATGACGCCGCCCGGCGTATTGCCAATGGCTAACTCGGTATTGGACAAGCGGAATTGCGGGTCGATTTCTTCCCCACCGCCCGACCACGCACGCTCCCCTTCCCCCAAGGCGATCGTCTGCGCTGGAGAGTCGGCTGCCAACGACAGCAACACCAAGGCGAGAAAGCCGCACATTTTCCTACTCATGCGTTTCTTTCTATAACAGTCCTGCATGACTTAACCGATTCAGCTTGCGGATCGTCTTGTTTCTACTATTCTGCGTCCATCTGCGGATCGTCTAGTGAAGGATTTAGGATGGCTATACACCGTCCGTAGGAGGTTGAGCAACTACAAGGGATTGCCCCTACTCTTCTCTCCAGGCCGGAATATCCCACGAATTGTACCACTCCCACTCCCACTTGACCTTTTTGGCCGGCATCTCCACTTCGTATTGAACAGGCGCGGTAAAAGGCAATAATCGGGCCTTGCCGTCAATCTGCTCCCGCAAATCTTCGAGGAAGGCGTTGACGTCGGTCAGATTGGGTGGCCAATGCCCGGCCGGAATCGGCTCGGACTGGCGATCGGTGCGATAGTGGGTGGGAATGACGAATTTGGGCTGTACCGCATTGATGAGCGGCCCCATCGGCGTCTTCATGTGTACCAAATAATCGACGCGACCGCGCAGGTTCTCCAGCGGCGGATAGGCTCCGTGCAAATCCCCCGTGTGGAAAATGGCTACGTCCCTTGCGGCATGGGTGACGAGGTACGCGCAAGTGGGCAGGTCGGGCCGGGCGCTTTCGCCGCTTTCGTACACTTCGACCTGAATCGGCCCTAGGTCGAACTCAAAAGGCCCGGGGAATTCGCGGCGGCCATAGCGCTCGACATCCTGGTACTTGGGATAAACTACTTGGACCTTGTCGGCGGGAATGTGCTTGGTGATGGGCAGGTCGCGCGCAAAAGCAGCATCGCCGTATTTTTCGTCAACAGGTTCGTTGGGCGTCAGACAGCCGATGGGGACGAAAAGTTTTTTAAAGCGGTCGCCCTCGCAGAGCTTGCGCAGGCTCTTGGGATGACAATGGTCGAAGTGCTCGTGGCTGATAAAAATGTAGTCGAATATCGGTTCGGCCCGTTCGAGATCCTCGCCGAAGAGATAGGGGTCGAAGCACACGTTAATATCGCCCAATAGCGCCTCAAAGTGTCCACATCCGGCCCAGCGCAGATAAATGCTCTCCATAGTACTCCCTCCCGTGGAATTCGTTCAATACACAACTGCCACTAGTCCGCTGCTTTCCTCCCGTCCCTCGTCCGTATCCACCTGCACTCGGTAGAGATAAATGCCCGGTGCCACCACGCTCCCGCCATCTCCCCTGCCATCCCACGTCTGGGTGTATTGACCACTGGTATCCGCTCCTCGATAGAGCTGGCGCACCCGGCGACCCGCCAGATCGAATATGCCCACTTCCACCGCTCCGGTCCCGGCCAGTTCGAGCAGGATGTACTCGATATGGACCTGATCGTTGACCTGATCGCCATTGGGCGTGAATACCCGCGAACTGAGCATCAACTCACTGACGATCTCGCGGCCCAATTCAATCCCCACCGAGCGCTGGTTGCCGTCTAGGCGGAAGGTCGCATCTCCATCCTCTACCAACTGCCCCACTTCCAGCGGGCGTTGGCTGTCGAAGACCTGCGCGGAGAAGACCGTGCCAAAGCGGAATACCCGCCCCTTAAAGAAAATCTCCACCACGCGCCCGGTCTTGCTCCGGTCCATGCGCGCCACTTCCAATACCAGCCGCTGGGCTGTCAACGGCTCGACGAGTCGCCAATCCTGCAATTCCTCGTTGACGCGCACCGAATCGACGCCAATGAACTGCCCCGATGTCTCCAGTACTAGGCGGTCAAAGCCGCTTTCGCCTCCGGCAAAATCCGGCCGCATGGCATAGACAAAGGCCGTCTCTTCCCCCGGCTTCACCTCAATCGGCCAGATCTCGCCGAGCACTCGCCCGGCCACTGGCGGCTGGGTGACGCGGAATTCGATAAAATCGATGGCCGCACCATCCAATCCACTAGGCGCGAAATCCAATTGCATTTGGATGAATTGTCGAGGACCCGGCGAGATGATCGGCGTACCGAGACTATCGGCCCAATCGTAGGGACCTGACCACGAACTCCAATTGTCTAGGTCCGTGGTGATTTCGGCTTTGTTGCCCTTTAGGTTGTTGTAGTCGGCTGCGGTCAAGGGCACGCCGCGGGCATTGCGGAAGGTCTTTTCTTCGCCGCGACCGGTAAAGCGCCAGTAGCGGTTGGGATCTACCGTGTGGCCGCTGCGCGTGCGGAGGATCAATCTGGCACCGGTATCTTGGAAGCCCGACCAGCGGATCTCACCCAAGCTGGACGGCTGGCCGAGGTCGAAGGCCCCGGAAGTGTACAGGGCGCTGGACACATAGCCCTCGCCATAGACTTCCAATTCGGCGATTTCCCAACCCTCTGTTTGGTGGATATTGAGTTGTATCTGGTCGAGCAGGCGGGGAACAAAGTTGATTTCGAGCTGCGGATTTCGATTGTCGGTCCCCCGCGCAATTACATTTTTGCCCTGTGGCCTTATCGTCCCCTTGGGCAATGAGTACAGGGTATAGCCCTCGATCAGGCGGTCGGGATGGTTCGGACGGGGATAGACGACGACCTGATTCACTAAGAAGCGGCCGCCTAGGTCGAGGTAAACCAGCGACGACTCCGAACGCGCAACTAGAACCGCTGGGTCGAGAAACGTGGTCGGGTCGCCGTCGGCGATCAAATCGATTTCTTCGCCTTTGGTGAGAAAATTGTACTTCCAACTGCCGGGACCGCCGCCCCGAGCAAAGGAAGATACCGCCATATTCTCGTCCGAAGGGATGAATACCGGGGCGAGCCGGCCCTCATCGCCGACCTCCAAGCCGACCATCACGCCCTCGGCTCCCGCGGCGAAGTCCTCCCAACTCAACTGGACGAACTCCACACCCGGATTGTCTGCCAATTCAGGTTCCGGCATCCCATAGCCACCAACTCGATAAATGGTGAGCCCCCAAGACAAGGTCGGAGCCAAAAAAGACAACAGCACTAGGCGAAGCATCGCGGCTTTCATACTTATTGGGTTAAAATGTGCTGCCTGGCGCACCGTCTCGGTACACCAGGCAGCGAAAACAACACCGGATATGGAGGATCGCTTAATTGACAAAACCGGCCTTGAGCCGGCCCCAAGTCGTGGCTTCAACTGCCGAGGGAACAGCGCCGAAGTCAACGCTCTCATCAATGGGCGACAAGAAGAAATCGCTGCAGCCATCGGCGTTCCTAAAGCCAATGTCGCTCTGGCTCAGGTTGTAGAAAGCGTCCCAACCGCCGCACTCTTCGCCTTCGCGTGCCTGGCGGCAGCCAACATCGTAATCCATCCAGTTGTAGTGGATGCCGATTATATTGTTCTCTTGCATCTCGTGCAGGATCGACTCTCCAGCCCCGGCGGGATTGATGTCGTCGGTGGGAGCCAAGCGGATTTCCAGCCAAGTCGTCCCAGGACCGTAGTGGTCGCCCTCAAAAGTGGCCACCGCATTGTACCAGCCCTCCTCAGGCAACCAAGTCGCTGCGCCCCAGAAGAAGTGGACAATTTCCGATCCCAACAGCGTGTCGCCGATATTGTTGTAGGTTTCGGTCTGATAGCACTGAGAGCCGTCCAAGCGCTCATCACCCGGATAGCACTCACCACCGCTGTGATCGGCGTCGAGGAGAATTTGCCAAGTATCGCCCGGTCGGTTGATGTCGTCGAATACTTGGCTGTAAAAGTAGAGCCGGTTGGTCCCCAAGCTGTAGGTCACCGTGGCTTTGGCGTCGAAATTGGACGCGTCTATTTCCCGCCCACCCTGGGTGTCGGGAAACTGCTCGGTGGTCTGCCAGTACGCTTCGGGGACGATATCGTATTCACTGCCGACGCCGTCTAGGACGGGCTCGAGGCCGGCTGGCCACTGGAAGGCCGGAAAAATAGCGCCCTCGGGCGAGTGCGCCGAAATGTTGACCGCTAGGCCCAACGTAAGAGCCACAGCAGCCGTCGTAATGCGACGAGTCATGTCAGTTCCTTTCTCAATTTGCGGTTCTAATTGGATGGAATACTTCTCTGAGCCTAATGCGCTCTCCTCCTTTCTGCGATCGAGTGGGACAAAAGCCGATTTTACTAAAATTTCCCAATTTTTACTTCTCTAACTGCAAGGTACGAAATTTGAAAATTAAAAATCAAGCAAAATAAAAGGTGTGCGCTTGAGCAGTCGGAGCCAAAAACCAAAGCCCAGCTTGCACCGACCCGCGCTTCACCGCGCCTTTAGGCGTGCTAAAACGGCCCGTTTGCTGCCGCCTTTGATTGGTTATAATTTGCTCAACCGCTCGACCGCACCCCTTGAGTCTGCAAAGGAACCGTCATGTATCGCACCCTCGTTTCAATGCCGTGTTTGGCGTTTAGTTGGGCTCTGTCTGCCTGTACCCCACAAGACCAACCACCCGCCGCACCGGAGCAAGCCGTCCGGCAAATCGCCGTCGCTCAAGTCGGCAGCGATTCTATTTTCGTGGTTGAAGTAGAGCGTCTCATTGCCTCATTAGGCCCCGGCCTAAAATCCACAGAGAGCGGCGATGCCGCGCGCCGCGACTATCTGCAATCGCTCATAGACCAGAAACTACTGGCCCACGCGGCCCGCGCCCACGGTTTGGACACGGTGCAGACCTTCAAGAACAAACTCGCTTGGAGATTTCGCGAAAAGGTCATCAACACCTACCAAAGCGTCAAAGTAAGTGCCCAGATCGAGATTTTCGACGAGGAACTTGAGGAACTCTTTGTCGCCGGCGACTTCCAGCGCGAAAAGCGCTTGCTCCGCCTGTTGGTCAACACCCGCGACGAAGCAGTAAAATTGCGCCAGCAGATAGCCACCGCCGACGATTTCGCCTCGCTAGCTCGGGCCCATTCACTCGACCTGCAATCCGCCGAGCATGGCGGCGATTTGGGCTATGTCAACCGCGTCGGTGCCGCCAATCACGGGATTCCCGTTCAGGTCTTTGCCAGCCTAGAGCCAGGTTCCCGGTCCGAAATCCTGCCCCTGAGCAAAAATTACCAGCTAGTTTTCTGCACTGACGAACGCCGTGCCGATTTCGCTCAGTATCGCCGGGACTTGTACAAAGATGTGTGGAAAGAACGCTTCGTCGCCGAACATCAGGCTCTGATCGAGGAATTGGCGACTTCCTTGAATTTGCGCCTGCACTCCGCTGGTCTGGCCGTCCTCATGGCCCAAGACCCCGCGGTCGAGCCCTATCCCACCCTCGCCCCCAAAGAAGGTTCGGCACCGCTGTTCATTTTTGACGGCGGCCGCATAACCGCGACCCACTACATTGAATCTTTCCGCCGCAGCGGGCAGGTGCCAGCCCTAGGCGACAGCTTGCAAATAATCCGCGCGGCCTGGAAATTGCCCATTCCCAAGACGCTGGTCTGGCACGCGGCCAAAGAGGCCGGCCACACCGAAAGCCCGGCCATGCGCTACTGGAAGCAGCGCAAAACCGAGGAAATGCTCATTCTCGCCCTGCGCCAAAGTGAGATTGGCGACAAAATAACCATAACCGATGCGGCCGTGGCCCAATACTACCAAGACTATCGGGAACAATTTCGCACCCCGGTGGAAATGTGGCTAGACGAACTCCTAGTGGACGACCACGACCAAGCTAAGGCCCTGCGTCAGCGTCTAGACCGCGGCGAAACCATAGCCGATTTGGCCTCCCTGAGCCAGCGCCACGGCGGTCCAGAAGGCCGAGGGAAAATTCACCTTCACTCGTATCAAAAAGGAATCTACGGCGCGCTAGTGGACCATGCTATGGCAGCCAAAATCGGCGTCTTGGTCGGCCCGGTAGCAGTGACCGGCGGGTATTCCATTTTCCGCCTCAAAGAGCGCAGCGGCGGGGAAATTGCTCCTTTACAAGCAGTGCATAAGCGCATAGCGGCGATCTTGCGCGTCATCGAGCAGGAACGGCGTTTCAACGAATTGGTCGCCCGCTACAGAGAGGAATACGCCGAGCAGGTACGCATCTTTGAAGAAGCAATCCCGCAAATCCAGCTCGACCTGCCTGAAAACGATCGTCAGGGCCGCTCCACCACCTCCACATAGCGTCCGGTCGGCAGACCCTGCAACACCTGCCGCCGCCCAGAAGGCCAGCGGATTTCCACCTGCTCCACCTCTGCCGCCGGCCCTAGGCCGAACAACAAGCGCGGGTCGTTTTGGGCTTGGAAACTGTACCCGCGATGGACCTCCCGCACTTGTTCGCTGCCGCCGGCCCGCACTCGCACCTCGGCACCAATGGCTATCCGCCCTTCGACCCCCACCAGTCGTAACCCCAACCAGTGGTGATCTACCTCGCTGTCGTTGCGCAGAAGGGTCGGCGTATCGTTCAAGTTCATAATAAAAAGATCGACATCGCCGTCATTGTCGTAATCGCCCACGGCCGCGGCGCGGCTCACCTTCTGCAACTTCCACCCGGCCCCGCTCTGCTCTCCCACCTCCCTGAACCGTCCGCCCTCGTTGCGGTAGAGCAAATTGCGCTGCGCGTAGCGCAAATCGGCGTAGCTCTGATCCAGTTGCGGATAGACGTGCCCGTTGGCGACGAACAAGTCGAGCCAGCCGTCCCGATCGAGATCGACAAAGGCCGTCCCCCATCCCAAGTAGGGTCCCTCAATCTGGCCCAAACCAACCTCGCGGGTGCAATCCCGGAAGCGCCAAGTTCCCTCGTTGCAGTACAGGGTATTGAGCTCTTCCGAAAAGTGCGTCGCAAAGAGATCGAGATCGCCGTCGTTGTCGAAATCGCCGGCGTGCAACCCCATGCTGGCTTGCGGCAAACCGTCGCCGCTGTACGCGGCCCCGGCCTGGACCGCCACTTGGGCCAAGCGCCAGTCGCCGTCGTTGCGCCAGAGCAGGTTGGGTTCGGTGTCGTTGGCCACGTACAGGTCGAGATCGCCGTCGCGGTCCAAGTCGTTGAAGACGACCCCCATCGCCGGGTAGCGCAGGGTGCCGACTCCAGTGGAATCGCTCATGTCCTGAAACGTTCCATCGCCCCGATTGCGGTAGATCCGGTCCGCCTGCCGACCAGCGTATTCGGGCCCACAGTACACGTACAGCCCCTTGTAGTGGCATTTAGAGCCGCCCGCGGGCGGATTGTCCAAGTCGAATTCGAGGTAGTTGGTCACGTACAGATCGAGCCACCCATCGCCATCGACATCCCCAAAGGCGGCGCTGGAGCCCCAGTGCCCGTCATCTACGCCGGCAGCAGCGGCCACTTCGGCAAAGCGGCCTGCCCCGTCGTTGCGCCAGAGTTGGTTGGGGCCCCAATACGTGACGTACAGATCGACGTCACCGTCGTTGTCGTAGTCCCCCGCAGCGCATCCCATACCCCAGCCCCCAATGCCTAAATCGGCTTCCACTTGGCGGAAAACCCGCGCCCCGCCAGCTCCCGGTTCATTGTGGAAAAGCCGGTTGCGGGCGTCCTCGGACTGGTATTCCAATCGCGTCCCGTTGACGACGAAAATATCTAGGAAACCGTCGTTGTCGTAATCGAGGAAAGCTGCCCCGGCGGACATGGACTCGAGGACGTAATTCTGTTCTGGGCTGCCGGAGACGTTTAGAAAGTCCAGTCCCGCTTCTCGGCTGGCATCGACGAAGTGAAAAGGAGGAGGCTCGCTCTGTTCCCGCCCGGATTGCGCTTGGCAGCCCAGTAGTAAAGCCGACAGTACCAGGGCAATCCCTTTATGCGCCAGCATCGGCCCAGACCCCAAAAGCGCCAGTTTAGGGCACGTACTCGTGTAGATCCGCGATCCAGTTGTACCCTGCTCGGTCTTCCCACTTGTGGGCCCCACCCATGACGAAAATTCGCGCACCGACATTCGCGGCGGCCATCCAGGCTTTTTTTACCGGCATGGGGGTCTCGCTAGACCAAGTGCCGGCGTCGATATCGTACACTTCGACCTCGGTGTGATAGGGCGCTGATCCGCCCCAGCCGCCAAAGACGTAGACCTTGCGCCCCACGGCCAAACAGCCCGGATCGCAGCGCGGCGTGGGAATGGGCGGCAGCGGCGACCAATCACCGGTATCGGGGTCAAAGACATTGAAGTCGGGGCGGGGTCCGTCGCCGCCAATCCCGGTCGCAACGTAGATCTTGTCATCGACCACGGCGACTCCAGGCCCTTGGACTGCTTTGGGCAGGGGCACTCCTAAAGTCCAGCGGGCCGTGGCCGGATCGAAGACCTCGACGCGGTCTAGGTGCCGCTGGCCGATTGCTGGCTCGGCATTCATGCTGTTGCCGCCGACCGCGTAGATCTTCCCCTTGCAGACAACGGCCACCAGACCGGCTCGGGGTTTGCTCAAGAGCGCGGCGGCGGACCAAGTCTGCGTCTTTAGATTCAGAACCTCGACACTGTCGCGGATTTCAAAGTGGTAGTCGTCGCCGGTTTGCTGCTTTTCCTCTTCCGAGCGCACCCGCTTGCCGCCGCAGGCGTAAATCTCGTCGCCAATCCGCGCCGCGCCGAACCACCCCCGCTGCGTGGGAATGGGCGGTCCCGGCCGCCAAGTGTCGTTGGCTACGTCGTAAATCTCAACCGCGTGGACCGTATGGTCGCCGGCCCCAGAAATAGCATATATCTCGCCTTCTACAGCAATGGCCTGTAGGTCGTGCCGATTGGTCGGCATCGGTGCTTTTTCGATCCACTCTCCCATTATGCTCCTCCTGATGTGTCCGTTGCAGTTAGACTGATCTGGGAAAGATAGGTCAAGCAACGACTCGCTCCAACAGCCGCGCACCCCGCAGTTGTCTCGCCATCCGCGCCGCTTTATAATGGGGCCATCTCCAATGGAGTGCAGCGACATGAAAGCGTCTTTTTTAGCGGTATGGGCCGCTATTGCCTTGTGGCCATGCGACAACTGGGGCTTGACCCTGTACCGGATTGGCGGCCCCCCGCCCGCACAGACGGAAGGGGTGGACATCGTCCATCTGACCTGGGAGGAAGCCGCTGCGGGTTTTGGCGGGCGGGCCGAAGGCCTGCTGTTTGCGGGCGGCCAAGCGACGCCCATTCTGGTCACTGCGGACGATAATTTGGCACTCGCCGCCAAGGACCGAGGCGGCGGTCCCAAGAGCGCCCGCTTTGGCGTGGGCGGCTTTCTCGAAACGGAAAACGAAGTGAGTGCTGGAATCGCCGACGGCGATTCGACGACGGTGTTCAAAAACACCGATTCGGAACACGTCGGCGCGCGCGTCGTACTCATTCTCGACTTGGGCGGGCGCTTCCTAGTCAACCGCGTGCGGTTCTATCCCTCGCCTCAATTTCCCCTGCGCTTTATCGAACAATTCATCCTCACGGCCTACGACGACGACCGCGATGAAGTCATCGTCTCAGAGACGGACAACCGCTCCAGCATCGTCGATCTCCTCTTTCCACCCCAAGCCGCCGACCGGCTGGTGCTGAGCATGGCTTTTCGCCAACGCGATTGGGAAGTCGCCGAATTCGAAGCGTACGGAGAGGGCTACGTCTTGGAGGGTTTCTACCAAACGCAGATCTTCGACTTGGGCAGCCCAGCCACTGTGGGCGACCTGCGCTGGTCCGGCTTTAGAGAACGGGACGCCCGCGTCAAGATCCGCACGCGCAACGGCACCGCAGCCGACCCCAATCGCTACTGGCGCTTTACCGGTCGCGGTGGCGAGCAGACCTTTCGCGACGCAACCGGCCAGCCCCTGACGCGTACGGCCTACGACAAGCTGAAGGGCAATAAAGCCGACATTACTACGGACTTGGACCATTGGAACCCCTGGTCCGGGACCTACGATTTTGCCGACAGCACTGGCACGCCCATTATCGCGCCGAGCGCCCGACAGTACCTGCAACTCCAGGTCTTGCTCTTGCCGAAGGGCTTCCAAGGTGCTGGACTCCACTTCGTCGAGTTCACCGCCTCGCAGCCGCCCATAGCCGACCAAGTGGTCGGCGAGATCTGGCCGGTGGAAGCCGAGCCAGGTCAAGTGACGCCGTTTACCTATGCCTTCAAACCAGTTCTATCCCCGGACAACAGCGGTTTCGACCAGTTAGTGCTGCAAACCTCGGGACGATTTGTCGGCATCGATTCCGTTCATGTCAACGGAGATGAGGTGGCTTGGACCGCAGACCTCGCGCACCAGCGCTTGGCGCTGTCGCTGCCGCGCATGGACGCCACCGATAGTCAGAAGTTGGTCGAGGTATGCTTTCGCGCCGAGGTCTTTCACTTTGGCACGGCCTTTGAGGGCTGGGTGTTCGACTCGAAACGTCCCCTCGAAGTGGGCCAGCAGGTGCAGGGCGGAGACGCCACCTTTGCGCTAGACAGCAACCAAATATGGGCCGGCATACGCCTGCGCGGTCGCCTAGTGAGCAAAGTGCGGGCGCAGCCGCCCGTGATCACACCCAACGGGGACGGGATCAACGACGCGGCTGATGTCGAGTACTCGCTGCTGGAATTGGTGGAGACCGGTCAAGTGGCGGTGGATATCTTCGACCTCGCGGGCCGTCTAGTCCGGCCGCTCTACCGGGGCCAGCAGCGCAGCGGTCGCCATGTCCACTTGTGGGATGGCCGCCGCGACGATGGCCACGCCGTGGCACCCGGGACGTACCTATATCAGGTGCGGGTGGATACGGACGAGGCGCGGGAAGAACACACCGGCGCGATCAGTGTGGCGTATTGACTCACCATATCAATACAAAATTGCCCTGCTTCCCAGTAATAAAGTCGATGACCAGCCAAGTCCCGGCCACGACAAAGGCACCCAAAATCATGCCGACAAAAAAGTACCGGGTCTGACGGTACAAAACGCCCCCGCCGTATTTGAGCACTAAACCCTTTATAGCCCAAGCCAAAAAGACGTTGAACCACATCACCCCCGAGGTGAAGACGGTCCCGGTCATGGCCAAGCCCAGCGGATGAATGGGCCACCATAGGACCCGCTGGTGTACTGCGATCAGCAGCCACATCAGCCCCGCCCCCAAGCCCGTAAACAGCCAGCCGCCTAGATCCGTAGTCGAGGGACTGCTCATCATCATCGAGATATAGGAGAGGGGAACGGAGGAAGAGGTGAACCAGAACCAGCTATTGAGATTGATCCCGCCGTGCCGATAGGACAGGTACAGCACAATCCAAAAAGCGCCTGCCAACGTAACCACCAAGGCCAGCACCATGCCCCAGAAAAAGGCCCGCTTTCTTCCCCGCACCACCTCGTGGATCATCTTCAGGCTATTGGCACAGGCCGCCATCGGGAAGGTGACGATATCCGCAGTCCACGGATAGGTGTATGCTAGTCCGGTCAAGCCCTTTGGCCCGAGGAAAGAGGTGCCCATGCTGGCCATGACAAAATCGGGCGCAATGAGCGGCGCCCTCACCAGTGCTACCCCAGCCTCGGCGACAATCCGCGACAAGGCGATGAAAATCAGCATCGCCACCGCGACTAAGAGCAATACCGCTACCAACGGAATGCCCAAGGCCTCGAGCCACACCACCATAATGGCCAACCCCACCAGCACCGTCCACAAGGCCGCCCGGTACGACATAATCTCGTCGCCATCGTCGCCACGGCCGCGGCTGAACGCCCGGCGCACCACCGCCAGCAAGTGGAAGCGCGCCTTCCACAAAGTATATAGCGCGAATACCAGCATGGCCCCTAGGGCCTGATGGGTCAGATAAGGGGAACTAGGATTGCTAAACCAGCCCAGTTTTTCCGTACTGTGGACGCCGAGAATATTGAAACAGCCTTGCTCGACCAAGGCCAGCAAATAGAAAAACCAGATTCCCAAGGCTAGGTTGCGGTTGATGAAATAGGAAAAACCCACCAGCGAAAAGGAAAACTCAAAGGGCAAGTTGATGGTATCGCGGAACAAGTACATACTGGAGCGAAAGGACAGCCCCGGCCATTGCGGATAGTAATTGTGCAGGGCGTTGCAGCAGCCGACTAGGACGGGCAAGGCAAAACCGATCCACATCTGCGGCTGGCGGAAGACCGCACTCACCAAGGATGCCCCCTCGCGTCCGTTGATCATCTCAATGGGGACCTGCATCATCGGATAGAGCAGGCGTTCCCCTTCCATCCACGGCCGCCGCAAAAGCACCATCAGGCCAATCGACACTAAGTAGAGGGCGATGAGGAAAATAGACCAATAGCCCAACGCCTCCAGCCAGCCTTCCCAAGGCACCGGCATCCCCTTGGGCAGGCCCTCGTAGAAGCCTTGGATCAAATTCTCATCACTGGGAGCAATCCAAGCGGGAACGTAGGGCTGGATCAGTTCGCCCCAATCGTTTTCCGGGGTGGCGTAATAGAAAACCCCCGTGATCATGGGCAGTAAGTGCTCGACCAAACCAAAGGTGGGAATCGACGCCGACACCATCATCATAGCGTAAATCAGCACCAACTCCTCCCGCCTCAGCGCCAAACTGCGGGCCAAAGTTCCCACCAAGATATTTCCCAACACGAGATAGAAGAACAGGAAGAGCGCGACGGGGTTGCTAAAGCACCAAGCCATGAAGGTGCCCTGGATGATGGCGTTGGCGTAGATGGTGCCGATGCCAATGAGCAGGCACAACAGGGATCCCAACAAAAAGGCCCGGATGGAAAGGGGTTGGCTCTCTACGACAGGAGTCTCCCTCAAGTTGGCTTGGCTGATAAAGGTCTCGGCCACGCGCTCCCGAGCGCCAGACTTACTATGGGGATCTGCAGGCGTCACGGATTCTGAGCCAGTGCTAGCAGAAAGCCCGGTACGCTTCCACCAGCTTGGTCGCCCCCTCCAAGATCAGATTGCGCTCGTCCTCAGCCTCAAAGAACAAGGCCCCCCGTTCCACCCAGCGCCGGGCCGCTTTTGGTCCCGAAGCCGTGGTGCCGAACGGAATCCCATGCTTTTTGCACAGTTGTAGGATCTCTTCCATCGGGCTGCGCACGTCCGGGTGATCCGGCTTTCCAGGCTGCCCCATCTCCACGGAAAAGTCGCCCGGGCCGACATAGACCATGTCCACCCCTGGCGTCGAGACGATTTCCTCGGCCCGCTCGTAAGCCCGTCGCGTTTCTATATGCACCACGAGGGATATTTCCTCGTCTTGCGCCGCCATCCAAGCCCGGTGGTCCGCGACTTTGCAGTAGTCACTGTTGCCGTACCCCGGCGCTGCGGCGCGGGTACCCAAGGGTGGAAACTTGAGATAGCTGCGCAAGGTCTCGATGTCCGCTCTCGATTCCGTGCGCGGCAGTTGTAGCCCCACCACGCCGCACTCCAACAGCTTGGCCACTGCGGCCCGCTCTAGCTGCGGGGTTTTGGCAATGACCGGCAGGCCATTGTCGCGCGCAGCTTGCACGGTATCGGCTAGCGCGGTCAAATCGAAATAGCCGTGCTCAAACTCGATGTAGATAAAATCGCAGCCGGCCTGCTGGAAGCACTTGACCAGCGACGGCCGCACATACTCGGCAATCATGCCGCCCACCAATACTTCCCCGGCCCGCAAACGGGCCTTGAGCTGGCGTCCGGGACCTCCTTCGGGATAGAGGTACGCGTTGAGCGATTTGTCGGCGACAGGTTTGGGCATAATCTACGTTCCCTCTCTACATTCTCACGCTACAGCGACTTTAAACCGAACGATTATCCAGCGAATAGGCGCGGTTGTCGCCCCCTATTTGCCACGTGCCACGGAACAATGAGCGGCGCTTGGGCGGCATGGCTTCGATGATTTCGTGGCTGAGGTTGAGCCGGTGCCATTGCGCCCACAGGGAATTGTAGCAATTGAAGACAGCACAGCGCGGATTGTCTGAGTTGCGCCAATCGTTGGCTGCGTGTAGCAGGCTTTCGGTGAAGACAATCGCCGAGCCGGGCGGGCAGCTATATTGGGTCATGGCCGCCCGCATGGGTTCCTCCCAAGGCGATTCGCCTATATTGGGTCGGTTGGGATCGGGGCCGCCGTAATTGAAATGGGCCTTGTGCGAGCCGGAGAGAAACGTGGTGCCACCTTGGCCAGCTTTCACTTCTTCAAGCTCCCACACCACCCGCGTCAGCCCGGAAAATATCTTGTTGCCCGCCACTTGGTAGCGCATGGCATTGGCCTGTTGCGGCGGCCGCACCACGTGCGGCAGGCCGGTGCCCTTGTCGGTGCTTTTCCAGCCGGCGTGTCGCACTGTGATAAAGGAATTTTCGCAGCGGAAGCTGTAGTACTCGTCCCCAAGGTACGGCTCTTCAGCGAGGACTTCGGTGAGAATGCCGACCACCGCCGGATGGTCCAACAGTTCCTGCAAGGCCCCTTGATAGCCCTGTTTGGCACCGTCGTACACTTCGGCCTTCATCGCTGCGATTTCTGCCTCAGACAGCACCGAGGGCAACAGGATCCAACCTTGGAGGTCGAAAAAAAACTTCTGCTCTTCGGTCATGGGCACGGACACGGCGCTATGCTCGCTCATAGTATTCTCCTATAGGTTGCTGGTCGATTTTGCAAATGAACCTTCAGATCAACTCGGCGTCGCAGCGGGGACAGTGTTCCCACTCGGGCGATTCCACCGGCTTGTCGCAATCCGGGCACAAGCCGAGAGGATGCTCGTCCTCGCGGCAGCGGCGACCGTCTTTGTAGGTAATGCGCCGCCAGACCGTCTCGCCGTCGATGGCGTAAAAGGTCCACGTGCCCTTCTTGCGCCCGTCCGTGCTCTTGCCTCGGTATTCGTTAAACTGCCCAGCCTGTTTCCGGTTGCCGTTTTCATAGTAGGCCACGTGGTCGCCGGTGAGCTGATTTTCTTGGTAGTGATTGATACTAGCGGGCTTACCATTTCGGTGGTACTCTATCCATTTACCCGTCTTCTTGCCCATGTCGAAAGCGCCTTCGCGCCGCTTGCCGCCATCGGCGTAGTACAGCACCCACGGGCCGTGTTTTTTGCCGTCTTTGTACTCGACGTCTTCGAGATGGCTAGCCATAATTTCCTCCGCATTAATTGGCTGACGTGTTTACCGGTTGGCCTTCAGTGTCCCCCAGCTAGTGTGAGTCACGGTGGTAGTAGCGGTAGTGCGAGTGTACGCGCGGGTGCGGTCTGCGCCGTCCAAGCCCAAGAAAGTAAGCAGCAGACTATCGCCGGCGATTTGGTACGTGCCAGTGAATTCCATTTGCCATACCAAGAGTTTGAAGGAAGGAGAAAAGAGCTCCTCTAAGTCGGCGCGCTGTTCCTCAGACATCGGTTCTCCGTCGCCGAGCTCGTAAATATCCGCAGTGGGAATTTCGGACCACTTAATCTCAGTATCGTCCTCATATATGATGACTTCGTCGAGCTCGATCCACAGGCTGTCGCCAGCGGTGCGCCAAGTACCTATACCATCGTAAGTCGCAACTTTGTTGAAAATGTCCAATTCTTCTAAGTCCGCCAACGCTTCGTCAGTCAGATCGCCGAAGCCATAAACACTTATGAAGTCGAGGCGAACTGTCCACTCTTCTCTGAAGGTACCGTCTTCTTTGAAGGTCGCGCGCCGGATAGATTGGCCCGCCAACGTGTCGTAGAAAACGGTGGCGTTTTCAAGGGTCAACTCATTATGTTTCCAAGTAAAGACAGGCGTCTCGATTCCGTCTTGGCTATGTTCCCAAGTACCCGATAATCGCGGCGGGCAAAGCCCAGAGAGCACATAGGATAGCTATACGGCGCAGCATGACGGGTCTCCTTTCTAGGTGGTAAATCTACATATCCAACCTTTAGGATCAAAAACCTCTATCGCCGACGGCCCTCTCAAGTAACGGCGCATTCATAAGGCCCCAAGTCCGGGTCGGTGTTGTGCACGCCGCGATAAGTGCTCTTGCCGCGCAGGTAGCGCATCTCCAATTCTACGTCCCGCACATAGATGAGCGGCGTAGCCTCCAGATCGCGCTCGTGCAGAGTGACCTCTACGACGTTAGTTCCCTGCGCCGGCCAGTAAGTACCGGCCAGCCGGAAGACAAACCAGTAACTCGAATGCGAGCGGTAGCTCGGCGTGGTCATCTGATAGATATGGTCGATCTTGCGCGTAATATGCGCTGGCAGCTCGTCTCCGTTCAGCTTGAAGCTGAAGCGGTCGTGGTCGGTAGCGTGCATCAGCCGTATCCGCAAAATCACCTCGTGGACTCGTCCCGCCGCTCCCCAGCGCGGCAAATCGTCGCTGATCGGCATGAGTTGCTAGGCATTGCGATAGGCACACTGGAAGACGAGGTGATCCCAGTGGTGGCCGGTCCTCCGATCGAAACTGAGCGGTGGCCGCCGTCTCTGGACCCCAGTGATCAGCCACTTGGGTGTCGTGCAAAAAGGCATTGCCGAAGCCGAGGTTGAAGATCAATGCCTCAATCGGCGTTCCCAACAGCTCATCTACTGCAGCCTCGCACCCTTCTTGTGTAACGGGCGGCTCGCACATGTAGAGCAAAGTGTGGCGCGAGTCTTTTTCAAACCGACGATCTGGACCGGCTCTTCGACCTAGCTGCCCAACACGGTCTAAAGGTTTGGGTTGATACCTCGCTGAGCACCCACATGGCCTGCCCAGCTTGGATGCTGCACTCCCACCCAGACATGCGCATCGTCCGCCGCGACGGCAGTGTGCAACAGAATACGACCGGCGCGTTCGCCGCACACGGGGCTATGACCCACAACTTCAACCTCCCCATGTGGCGGGTTTACGTCGAGCGCTATCTGCGCCAATTTATGCCACGCTACAAAAATCACCAAGCCTTGGGCGTCTGGGGCACTTGGGACGGCATTGGCTACGCCGGCGCGTGGACGGCTCCTGAGCCGTATCCTCCTTACAACGACTATACCATCGCCAAGTACAAGGACTGGCTCTACCGCAACTACACGCTCGATGCACTCAACGAACGGCTGCTGCGCCGCTACCGCTCCTGGGAGGACGTCGCCGCGCCGCGCAGTAAGGCCGCGCCAGTGGAGATGAGGCTGTACTTGCAGTTCCACCGCGAAAACATGGCCGATCACCCAAGGTGGATGGCCGACTTGATTGACCGACTCGATGGAACGCACGAGCAGCGCTCGCACAGCGGCTCGTACCCAGCACCCTACCACGAGACAGTCAGTCCGCAAATCGACAGTTGGGGCCTTTCGCCGCCACTCTCAGCAGGGCTGGGTCGCTGATCTTCGCGCTCAACGTAGAACAGCGCACAACGCGGACGCGCTGGCAGATAGGCGCGACCCGTGACCTCCTAGAGGAGCGATATCTCGCGCTCAGCGACGGAGCCTTCGAGCTGACGCTAGGATTCGGCGAAGTGGCGGTGATACACTGTGTGGATAGCTAATTCGTCTTACAGCGAAAGAGATAAACTGTGCAGTTGAACCGCAATCAATTCCTAGCAGAAAAGTTGCTCGTCTCAGAGGGGATTTATCAGCCCGATGGCATCCAAGACGGCACCGATCTTTTCCACTTCCTCGTCTGTGGCCGTGACCATAGGCGGGCGCAACCAGCGCGAGGCAATGCCATTGAGTTCCAGCGCAGTGCGCCACACAGCCTGACCACCGCCTACTACATCTGTGGCCACTCCCCAGAAGGGTTCTTCGATTTGGGTGATGATGGTCTGGGCTGCTTTGGCGTCGCTGGCTTGGCAGGCCCTCCAGTAGCCTTGTGCTACGTGGGGCGCAAACGAAGATGGATAACAAAAGAAGGCGCGGATGCCGCAGGGCCATTGCGCGAAATTGCGCCATAGACCGCCGCCAGTCATAAACTTCCACCGATCACCATAGCGGTGCATAGTCGTCTTCGCGTATTCGAGTGGGCCGTCTTCTTTGAAGGCGCAAATGTTGGGCGCGTCGAGTAGTTCGTCGAGAATTTCATAGGAAGGACACCCCACCAACATCAGAGGCATGACTTGGGCTATTTTGCGATACTGAACGATTTTGCCCTGCGGTTGGGCTTGTTCCGGTGGCAGCACCATCAGCACGTCGGCTCCCCAACTGCGGCAATACTCGGCGAATTGGACCGCCCGGTCGTCTGGCCAACGCCGAGTAGCTGCCACCGTCAACGCCTGTCCGGCGACCCGGTCAACCAAGAAGCGGGTGAGTTGGGCGACTTCTTCATCGCTGAGGAACTCAAACTGGCTGTCTCCGTAGGTCAGCAAGCTGACCTTGCTACCGCTGGCGATGCCAACGTCGATTATGCGGCCGATGCCCTCCCAATCTAGTTGGCCGTTGGGCAAAAATGTGGTGGGGATGGAGTTGACCGGACCTTCGAGTAAATTTTTGATCTCGTCCGGCTTCTTGACTGATGGCATGACGCATTCCTTTTGCGAATAAATGTAGAGGAAAACACCAGCGCCCTCCAGCCTAAGATCTCCCAAGCAGGCATTGCTCAGAACACCGAGAGATACCAGATTATGCATGGCCTCGTGCCGTTTGCATCATGCCACCCAACAGCCATAGTTAAACATGAACGCTGACTCGCTCGAAATACGACCCTTGCAAAAACCTCTCGACGCCGAAGTCTCCGTTCCCGGTTCCAAAAGCTATACCAACCGGGCGCTGCTGGTCGCGGCACTAGCCAACGGAGAATCGCACCTTACGGGCGCACTCTTTAGCGACGACACCGACTACATGGTCCAGACGCTACGCAAACTCGGCGTCTCTATAGAGGCCGATTCAAAGGCGGCCAGCTTTGTGGTCGCAGGCAATGGGGGACGGATTCCCGTCGATGGTGCCGAGCTGTACATCGGCAATTCGGGCACTACTTCTCGGTCAATCACAAGCTATGTCGCGCTCGGCAATGGAACCTTCATCATCGACGGCGACGCGCCCATGCGCCAGAGCCGACCGATGGCCGACCTGCTCGACGCACTCGGCCAGCTCGGAATCGACGCTCGTTCGCGCTTTGCCAACGGATGCCTACCCATAGAAGTGCAAGCCAAGGAGTTCAGAGGCGGCAAAACCCGGCTCGACGCCAGCAAGAGCAGCCAATTCCTCACTTCGCTACTGCTCGTCGCTCCCTACGCCGATAACGGCTTGGAAATCGAAATGGTCAGCGAGTTCAAGACCGAATATATTGACATCACTATGGCGGTAATGCAGGCATTTGGAATCGAGGTCGAGCACGACGAGTACCGGCGCTTTCGCGTCGCTGGCAGCCAATGCTATACGCCCTGTACCTACGCCATTGAGCCGGATGCTTCCAACGCCTCGTACTTCTTTGCCGCCGCTGCGCTCACCGGTGGTCGGGTACGCGTAGACGACATTGCCGCCAACTCAGCCCAAGGCGATATCCACTTCGTCGATGTGCTCGAGAAAATGGGCTGTACGGTCAACCGTTACACCCGCGGAGTTGAGGTGATCGGGCCGGACCAACTCAGGGGAATCGACGTCGATATGAAGGCCATATCAGACACCTCGCTGACGCTAGCTGCGATCGCTCCCTTTGCCAAGAATCCTGTGCGGCTCCGCAACATTGAGCACACGCGCTGGCAGGAGACCGACCGGATTGACGCTATGGTCGCCCAACTGCGTCGGCTCGGCGTGGCGGTAGAAGAACACAGAGATGGCGTTACTATCATGCCTTCTAAACCCAAAAGCAGCAGCATCGATACCTATAAGGATCACCGAGTAGCTATGAGTTTTGCTCTAGTCGGATTGCGAGTGCCCGGAATCCGCATCAACGACCCCGGCTGTGTCGGAAAAACCTTTCCGACATATTTCGATGTCTGGGATCAGATAAGAGGATCGGCGTGAGCGAAAGGGAACGGCCAAAATAAGGATGCCCTACCGGTGGCTTACCGATAGGGCATCCGAGCTTCTTGCTGCTTGAAGGTGCTTATTGAGTAAACTGGGTCACGTTGGCGATGCCGCCCGGCTGAGTCAACGCATAGACGATTAGATTGACCCCGAACTGCAACCCGCGCTCTCGTGCATCAGCCAGCGGGTCTCCCCAGTACCAGCTAATATTTAGGTCGCTGAAGACTACTGCAACCCGACCGCGCAGTTCCAGCATCTCCAAATCGAATACATTGCCAGCCGGTGCGCCGCCCATAGGCGGACCATCGGGAAAATCCCAGAAGCTATAGTAGAGATCGTGGCTCTTGGGAACCTTCTGCCACTTGGAGCCGTCGCTACCCAACACTAGCGGATCTTTCATCAGGGCCTTGAACTGACGGTCAAACGGCGTACCCGAAACCCCGGCTTCTTTGCCGTCAAGTCCGTTCTCAGCGTCGCTTTGGCGGATTTCCTCGGCATAGAGAAAACCACCATTCTTGAGGTAGTCGCCTAGGTTGGCTTTCTCTGTATCGCTGATCTGCAAGACAGCATCGTTGCCCGTCACATAAATCATGGGGGCGTCCATGATGCGCGGATCCGAAAATTCCAAGGTAGTGCCCTCAATGCGGGCATTAATTTGGGTGTGGTCGCGCATATAGCGCATCAACTCCTCTACCGCAGTTGGGAACCGATCTTTGTTCTTGTCTGCGATATCGTAGTCAATGACTGTCATGTTAAAGAAGCCGCGGATATTGCGTTTATTGTCGGGATCATGAATCAAGATCGCTTGATAGCGGCCGATGTCTAAGTCGCCGACATTGAGCAATTCGTGCCTCAGGCTCATAGCCTCTTGCACTGGTGCCGACGTTTCCGCCAGTTCGATCATTGCGACCTCTTCAAAAGCCAACTCTTCGGGCTTGGCACCTGAAAAGGCACCCAAGACCTGCGTACCGGGTAAAACCGAACTCAGCAGGTCGCTACCTACCGCACTAACATCGGCTATCGCCGATATATCCTGCGGTAAATCCGGTGGGGCCATCGACTGCAGCATCTCCATCTGCACTTCGGATATCTCGGGTCGCTTGGCTAAGTCGAAGTTCTTTTCGAGAATGGGCGGAGGAGCACGGAAAATAATAAGCGCCTCCTTTTCCTGTTCTTCGCCAATGCCAAAGAGATAATCGTAAACGAAGACGCCAACGTGGATGGATAATGAGAGGACAAATGCCACTCCCATGCTCAGCCGGCGGCCGGTGGTAGCCGTATATAGGGCGTATAACAGTACTCCAACACCCGCCAAACCGGCGGCGATTACCACCCACTTGGACAGGATGAAAAGTACGTGAATGAGAAAGGCCGCACCGACAGCCATATAGGCCGTTTTTTGGCGCTGGGCTTGTACTGCTTTTTTATACTCGTCTACCACAGTTCTTCCCCCTATTAACAGGGCCTAGAAACCTCATTCAGTTGCGTTGCGGTTCCGTGGCGATAACCTGATCAACGACGCCCACTTGGCGAGCAATGTCCATGATCTGGACTATTTGCCCATGCGTGGAGCGCTCGTCTCCTTGGATGATAATCATAGTGGTGTTGTCCAACAACTGTCTCTTCGCTTGCAATTCCTCTTTGAGGGTTGCAAAGGTCACCGACTTGTGGTTCAGCTTCATGTTGCCGTCCTGATCCACGACGATAAAGAGGTTCTCCTTCTCCGGCGCCTGAGCCTCTTCGGCCTCGGGCAATTTAATATCCAAACCCGGAGTAATGGCGAACACAGCGGTTACCATGAAGAAGATGAGTAGCTGAAAGACCACGTCAATCATCGGAGTCAGATCGGGCATGGTCAGTTCTTTTTTTTCTACTCTCTCAGCCATCTATCTCATGCCTCCTAAAAAAGAGCTGCCTTAGGCAGCTTGCGTACCTTGCCAACGACGTAGCAGGGCGTCCACAAAACCGTGGCCATATGCTTCAAACTGAACAGACTTGCCCGTGGCGCGGTTGCTGAAGTACGTGAAGATAGCGATTGAAGGCACGGCAATCACCAGACCGGTAACTGTAGTAATTAGCGCTTCGGAAATACCGGCGGCGACGATCGTCGGCTCACCAAGCCCCTTTTCCGCAATACCTTCAAACGCGTTAATCATACCATTGACCGTGCCCAGCAGGCCGAGCAACACCACGGACTTGGAGACGAAGTCGATAACGGCTAGATACCGTTCAAGATACGCCAAAGCGGCGCGTTCAACCGTGCCGTTCATTTCCTCGCGCATCTCCTCCATCGTCCGTTGCTCTCGCGACAAGTGTTCAAAGCGCTCAATCCCCTCGCCGTACACCTCGCCCTCTAGCTTGCCAACCTCGGCACAGTATTCCTTGAGTTGGTCAATGGAAGCACCCGAGTCTATACGTGCGTTGATGTCATTGGTGATTTCGGCCAATTCGTCCTCGGAGCGCAGCCGTGCATACGTCCAAATGCGCTCGAGAAAGAACGCAATGGAAAGCATAGACCAGAGTCCCAAAGGATACATGAAAGGTCCACCTTCGCGAAAAAGTTCAATCATTTCTTTTTCCCTCCTTAAGAGTTAGGACCGCAAAAAAGCAGAAGTTAGAGGACGCGAGCTTCCTGCATTACCTGTAGCTGCTCTCTGGCATAGTCCACTTGCGTCACGTATTTGGAGTTGTCGCCATAGTTATCGACGACCTCCTGAAAGACGGCACCAGCCTGACGGAATTCCTCTTGGGCCATATAGGCTGCACCGATGTTGACTAATGAATTGACAGCCTGATCGCTGTTGGGATACTTCTGCTGTACTTCCTTGAAGACCGCCATGGCCTCGTCGTAATTTTTCTCAGCCAAAAGCTGTTCGCCCGTTGCATAAAGATTGTAGGCATCGATCTCAGCCAAATGTCCGAGCAGAGTCTTTGCCTTGTTCGGCAGGGCTCTATCCTGGGCAGTCAACTTGTCAGCGGGAAAGCGATCTAAGAAAGTCTGGTAGCTTTCGGTGGCCTTCTCGTAATCCTTGAGGCCGTAATAGTAATCTCCGAGCGTAAATTGGCTGCGTGCCCCATAAGTACCATTGGGATGTTCAGCAACTATCCGCTCAAAAACTGGCACCGCTTCTTCCTTGCGATCGAGGTTGATCAGGCACCAAGCCTTATTGTAGAGTGCATCATCCATATGGCTCGACTGAGAATAGCGCCTAATGATTTGGTCGTAATATACCATAGCATCTAGGTAGTGCTGGTTTTTGTCCTCCACGCCGCTTCTATTGGTCATGTTAAACAGGGCATCGCCAGCACGAAAAAGCGCCTCAGATGCATAGCGGGACTGCGGATACTTATCTGCTAGGCTAGCAAAAATATCGCTGGCGTCGCGCCATTTACCCATCCGATAGTGCGCCCAAGCATCGTAGTAATAGGAATGCACAGCGCGCTCGTCATCAGGATATTGGGTGTAGTAGGTATTGAACGCTTGGGACATCGCTGGCAGCACGTCAATATTGCCATTAGCCGATAGTTTGTTATAAGCTACGCCTATTTGGAATTGGGCATTTTTGGCCCAAGCAATCTGTGGGTAATTTTCGATGATGGTGTTATACGTAGCAATCGCTTGGATGAACTGCTCCGACCTGTAGAAACAGTTGCCTTGGACAAAAAGCGCGTTGGCAATGCTCTCAGCATTGATGGCCAAGTCGATGAGTTCCTGAGCTGCTTCAATGCTCTGTTGGAATTTATCCAGTTTGAAATAGGCATTGGCCAAGCGAATTAGTAAACGCTCCCGGTCTTCACTGGAGGTCGTAGTAGCCAACATCTCTTCATAGATGCGCACCGCTTCCTCTGGATTGCCCTTCTTCTCGGCCATTGAGATTAGCTGCAGTCGCGCCGAGCGCACCAAGCTCTCGTCTTCAGAAGCAATAACCTCGTTCAGCAGCTTCTCTGCCTCGGCATCATTGCCTTCCGCCGAGTACGACAGTGCCATCGAGAAGGAGACCTTTAGCTGCATCGCCTTGGGGATTTTGGTGTCCAATAGCCACTTGTAATCGAGCAACGCACGGTCGTAACGGCCCGAATAGTGATAGGCCAATGCACGTCCGTAGCGGGTATCGCGAATGACATCGCTTTCTGGGTACTCTTCAAGCACCATGGTATAGCGCTCGACTGCATCGACGTAATTTTTATTATTGAGGTCGAGTTGAGCCATCTGGAAATGGGCCCTAGACTCCAAATCGCGGTCACCGGTCACACCTTCTAGCAATTGATTGAGCAGCGCACGTCCCTCGGCGATGAGATCTTGGGAAATGTAGAGGTTAGCCCCCTCAATCAACGCGGCGATGTACGTCTCGCGAGCATCTCGATCAACCTTGGAAAAAGCAGCGATAGCATCGTCTTTCCGATCTTCGTCGCGGTAGAGAATACCAAGGCCATAGTAAGCATCAGCCGTATGCCGCGTCTCCTGATAGCTTTCCGTTATAGCTTTGTAGGCTTCAATGGCCTCCTCAACTTTCTTCTGCTCGTAGTTTAGCCGAGCGATGCGCAACAAGCACAACGGCGCTTGGTCGGAGCGGGGAAAGCTGTCCACTGCCTGCGTGTAGCTTGCGATAGCCTGATCCACCACGCCGAGTTTCTCGGCAGACCAACCTGCGCTATAGAGCGCTGCGGAACGCAAACCTGTATCGCTATCCGGGTAGTCCTCCAACAGTTGTAGGTAGTCTTCACGGGCAGCAGCGTAGTCTCCGGCGAAGTACTTGGCTTCGCCTTTCTGATACTGAGCATTCGGCGGATAAGGCGTATCCCCGTAGAGTTCAATCACCTGGTTGTAGGCAGTCCACGCCTCGTCAAACTTCTCCCACTCCATGTAGTTGTCGCCGATTCTCATCTGCACCTTGGCTTTATAAAAGCGTTCCTCGGCAGTTTCTTGAGCGGCGATTAACTCTTGGTAGGCTTCCTCAAATTGGTCTGTTTTGCGGAAAATCTCAGCAACGCGTAACGAGGAAGTCTCAAAAAGCTGTCGATAGTTTTCAAAATCGACATTCTTCCCTTCGCGAAACGAACCTCGCAAGAGTTCAAACATCCGGTCGTAGAGATTGCGCACATCACGGTAGGCTTTAATTGCCTCCTCGTCGCGCCCCATCTGGTCGTAGGCGTTAGCCTCTAGATAAAGGGCTTGGGCAATGACTGGACTATTGGGATACTTATCGAGGACTATCTGGGCCATCTCAACGGCTTTGGCATACTCGCCCTTCTCGTAAAAAGAACTGGCGATGCGGAACTGCGAATCCGGCGCATAGCGGTCTTGCGGATAAACCGCCAACATGCCGTTGAGCGTCTCGATGGATTGGTCGTACTCTTTTGTATTAAACTCGCTCCAGCCCGCGTAAAAATACGCCTTGCCAGCTTCCGGCGTCTCGGGGAACAACTCGACATAGCGCTTGTATTCCTTTGCTGCCTCGCCATATTCTTTGGCGAGGAAGCGAGTCTCGGCAACTTGGAACTGCACCAGTGACTTGAAATCCTCGGCTACGCTTCCTACGTCGAGAACTTGGCGATAGGCTTCTACTGCTTTTTCGTGCTGCCCGCTCTTCTTGTAGGCGTTGCCTAGCTGATACCACGCCGCGGCGACTACAGGTAATTCCAAGTCGTTGCCAAACACTACCCGCACACTGTCGGTACGCACGGCCTTGCTGTCAAACTTGACGATCTTTGAATACTCGATGATCGCCCCTTCAAACTCGCCAAGGGCGTAGAGAGATTGTCCGGCGTCAAAACTGGTCTTCAGATTTTGCGGCACCGGTAGAAAAAGGCTAGCTCCTAGCCCCAATCCCAGCGCGATAAGCCCGGCCCAGACCGTCATTTGTGTATCTCCTTGTTACCCTAGGTTTATAGTTGGGATTTTATCAAGTTTTTTGTCTTAGAATTCGTATGCGAATGAGAACCGATGTGCGCCATTGGTCTCGGTCAAATCCAAACCAATGTCATACGCATAGTCGAACACCAACTGGTTCCACTGATAACCCAACCCCGCATTCAAACCACCTCCGGCGTCCTCCTCCAACAAACGACGACCCCCCGCACGCAACAACAAACCTTCCACCAACTGCGTCTCCCCGCCAACGACCAACCCATGATCTGAACCCTCACCCGTCAAATCGCGACGAATATACTGAACCGAAACCAACGACTGACTGCTCAGACGATACCCCACCCCCACATGCACGTCCATCGGCAATGCGCCCGCATCCGGATCGCCAGCCACTTCGCCATAGGCCACAGTCGGCTGGTTGATATTCTTCAACAGCACCCCCACCTGCGCCCCTTGCACCGGACTCTGCCATAGCAAACCCAAATCAACCCCGACGTTGCCCGCACTCTGGTTCGACAGCGGATCGGCACGGCCGTCATCGTCGGGTATCGACCCCACACTCCAAAACAGATACTTGGCCGACAAGCCCACCTGCAGCCGACGCTCCACCTGATACGACAGCGATACAAACGCCCCATTCTCGCTCATCAGCGATGAGCCAATCCGCTCGTAGCCCAAACCCAAACCCATCTTGTCGCCCAACGGCTGGGCATAGGACACCACGTGCTGACCCAGATCGTCGCCTTCAATGCCAGCATACAACAGCGACACATTGGTGTAGGCCACCTGACGCTGGGAAACTTGCCCCAACCCGGCCGGATTGGCAAACACCGCATCGGCGTTGTCGGCCACCGCCACAAAGCTGTTGCCCAACCCCTGCGCCCGTGCGCCCGATCCTACATTCTGAATGTTGACGACCCCTTCGCTTGATTGGGCGACGAACAGCACGCCTACTAAAACACTAAGCATTTTCAGAGATTTCATAATGCAACTCCTCCTTGGTGGTCTCGCTTAAAGGCTAATTTGCCTTAGCGACTTTAGGAACGACCGTGCCGTCCTTGTAGATCTTGCCGATATCTCGGACGAATTTATAGGAAATATTGGTGGTCTCCACCGGCTCATTTCGAAAGTCAAATCTCAGGACTACATCGAGCACTTGGACTTCGATATCACTCACATCGGGGTGGAGCACGGGAAAAATAACAAAGCCTTCTGACTCTTGGCCACTGAAGATTTCCTCGTCTTTAAGCATCGTCCGCCGCAGCAAGTCGCGGCGCTCTTGATAGCGAGCATATTCGTTGCCTCTATAGCCTATGGCATAGGCGCGATAATACGTGTCGAGCTGCTCAAAGTTGAGGCTCCAATACTCGCGCTTATTGCTCGCTTTGACAACGATTTTGCTCGGATCAATCTTGACTTTAGGGTAAGCGTAATTCTTAACACCGAGACGGAAGACAGTGAAGCGTTGCTTTTCTTCGTCAGTCCCCCAAAATACCGTATTGCCAAAGGTATAGGGGTTTGTGGACTTAGGACCCGCTTGGGAATTGTTGAAAAACTGGCGGTTCAACTCCTCGTCAGTCATCGGCTTGAGCCGCACTTCAAAGCGATCCTGGGCAAAGGTCAGCGTCCCGTCATCTGCCACACTGATAGACGAGGCCTGATCTTGGCCGGGCTGCAATGGCCCCGTGTAATAACTATACCCACAGCCCAACACACCCGAGCCGATAATCAAGGCCAAGAATAATACTCGCGTAAAACCCATCATTCTGACACTCCTCGGTGGTACCGCTCTGTGTGCAAAGAGGCTTTTAAGCGCCCCCAAGATATCGACTCCACAGCCGTAAATGTACCCTCTAGCGGCATCAGGATCAAGTCAGCAAAGCGATCAGAAAAGCGATACGAATTGTATTGGCCAGAAAGCGACCACTTAGCATCAAAAAGCGCTGAATGCACGTCAAAATCGTTGAACTCTATGTTAAAACCAAGGATTTCATTTTCCCGTAAGATATGCTCTTCGCTTTGAAAGGCTGTATTAATATTGACGCGGTCAAAGGGCACGAGCATGACTTCATAGTTTGTCACTCCTTCTCCTCCCAAGACACCTATAAACTCAACCGCCGCCTCGGTATAAGGACCATCGGATAGCGCGTACCAAGCGGCGGCAGAAAAATTGACGAAAAAATCCTCGTCAGGCGGCGGGCCAGCCACAACGAAGTGGTTGGCTTCAACTCCATTACGCCGCCGTTGCTCTTCTTGGCTCAACTCGGTGAAATTGGCGAATTGTCCACCTGAGTGGTCCGCATCAATAAATAATTCCATCGCGTCGTCTTGGAAAAGCGCCGTAGCACTACCGGCGGGACGATCAATCTGGTGTATATCATCGCGAACCTGAGCGGCGATGTAGAGCTTGTTTTCCGCTTTATTCCACCCTACCATAAGACGAGCAGAAAAATCATCCGAATCACTCGCCTCAACTTCTGGATTAATCAGGTCGTGAAATTGACCCGTTAATATAGCGTAGGAGTCACCTACAACTTCCCAATCTTTCAAATCGCCGTCAATGACGGGAACTAAGTGATCGGGAAATTGAAAGGCTCTGTAGCCCACTCCTTCAGGGTAATGACTCAAAACCGGCTTAGCCGAGCCTATTGTTATCTGCAGCGCTAGCGTCAAAAGAAATAAACGCGACCACAGCACCTCAACCAACAACCTTTTTATTAGTTTTTAGATGTCTTTCAGGGGTGTATGATAATCAATGGCCTAAGACGTGTCAAGATATATTAGAGGCAGCCGTAGAAACAATGGGCTTATAACGGATAAGTTCAATAAAAAACAGTGAGTTAAGGTTATTTAATCACCGTATAAATCGTTGCAAATAACTTCATCTGCACCTCAACCTTAGTGATTATCTTAGCGATTGACTACAAAATCCCCTCTTTTTTGCAATCGTCGAGCCCTATCTGACTACCTTGAGATGTTTACCAATATACTATATAATAAATAGAATAAAAAAATGTCTAAAATGCGTAATTAGACCGGCCGATGGGACTGGGTTGGAGCGCTCAACTGCCATCGGCACTCTTGTCTTACTCGTTGCAGGTAGCCAAGGGCTTACATTCTTGCGCGGAGGTATTCGATGCTCAGGTTATTGGTAGCGGTGCTCGGTGTGGCGTTTATGCTCGGCAACAGCTATGCCGAAGTTAAGCGGTGGCGGATCGGCGATGATGTACATCCTTGGATTCTGCGGCCGGTCACCGGTCGCCTCGACCTTGGTCGCAGTTGGGCGGTCGAGCTTATCGCCGATGACGATGGCGACGGACTCATCGACGAAGACCCAGTCGAACTAGTCGACAACGATCTCGACGGACTGCTCAACGAAGATCCTGTCGACAAGCAAGTGGACAACGACGGAGACGGTCAACTCAACGAAGACCCAGCCAATAGAATCGACGATGATGGCGACGGACTCATCGACGAAGACCCAGTCGAACTAGTCGACAACGATCTCGACGGACTCATCGACGAAGATGG
The DNA here is from genome assembly GCA_965233785.1 of Candidatus Latescibacterota bacterium. GTDB lineage: Bacteria > Latescibacterota > UBA2968 > UBA8231 > UBA8231. The sequence continues at coordinate 5,074,447 of OZ247580.1, read as the reverse complement.
GCCGGATCCTCAGTTCGACAATGATGGCGATGGCCGACTCAATGAGGACGGGTTGTACACGCTCTTTGACGACGATTGGGACGGCCAACTCAACGAGGACCCAATCAACGGAATCGACGATGATGGCGACGGACTCATCGACGAAGACCCGTCGCTTCCTGAGCACGGCCAAGGCGTGACCACCTGGCTGCGGCCAGTGCGTCTCGACAGCCTGCGCAACCTCGCCTACTTGCTCAACCAGCGCTTCAAGGCCGGCGAGTTCGGTGGCATCATCCCCGGCAAGGCTCCCCAGCGCCCCTTTATGGTGGTGCCAAGCGAATATGGCTTTCGTCGTGAAATAGCCGACCCGATCTCGGCCGATCACTGGGCGACCGCCCAAGTAATCGGTCGAGTCGACGCAGAACTGATCGTCGATGGAGATCTTAGCACGGGATACGGATCCGCCATTTACAACCGCGGTGGTGTTGGCATCAACCTGATGGGCTACTACTATCTCAACCGTATCGTTTTTCGCCCACGGCCGACCTTGCCTGCCAGCACTATTGCCAATTACTATATCCGATACGGCGATCGTACCACGATCAGCAGCCGTTCCGAAACCATCCAAGCGAGTAGAACGCTAGTTCCCGTTACCAACGGTCAGTTTAACCCGGTAGTCAAGGATTTCCAATTCGCTACCCCCTTTGTGGCTGGTCGCGTCGACATAGTCTCGACGGATCCCAAAGGCACCTATGTCGAGACCGCCGAAGCGGGCTATTTCGGCGACGGCTATGCCATCGATGGGCAGTACATCTCGGCCATCATCGACGTGGGTACGTCCACTCCGCGTATCCGTCGCTACGACCGCGAGATTGAGCAATTCGCCGGCTCGGAGCGCGAGGCGTATGAAAACCAGTTTCCCCTCGATGTGGCCGGTGATCAAGTCAACTGGGGCAAGGTACGCTGGCGAGGCAACCGCGAGGGCCTCGACGGCGATGTCCGCATCCAGTTTCGCGTTGGCAATGCCCTTGACACCCATATATACGCCCGCCGCTTGGGGCCAGGCCTTTCGGACACCCAAGACGAGAATGGCAATCTCCTCGATCTGTTTTCCTGGATCAAGATCCCCGAAGGCCGCGTCCCCGAGCGCGAACTGCAATACAATGAGCTAGGTGTTGATCTAGGCGACGACGGCCTTCTAGGCTGGAGCTTCTGGTCGGCACCTTTCAAGCTCAAAGACGCGCTCATTGACGAGAGCCTGCCCGAAGCCGAGTGGCAAAACACCGGCGTCCAGCTACCCCTGCCCGGAGGGACGCGCTACATCCAGTTCCGCATCCTCTTCGACTCCGCCCAGCACAGTGCAGCCCTGTTGGACTTCATCGAGTTCGACTACGACGCGCCGCTGGTCTCGGGTGGGATCGTCGCTGAAATTTTCCCCCCCCGAGTCACTTTGGGCGAGGAAACAGCTTTCCGCTACTTTGTTCGGCCATTCTTCAAAACGGGCGAGGCCACTTCCTTCAACCGGATCGAGATCGCCGTCCCCAGCGCGGATACGCGCATCGATACCTTGCGCTTCGATGGCCAAGACTGGGCCGAAATCGCCGCTGGCACGGCCGCTGATCCTCTGAGCGAGATTCATCCCATCCGCCTCGCCCCAGCAGAGGGCCGCACCGACAGCTTGGGGCAATTTGCCCAGAGCGTAGTTACAAATCCGCGCACGGGGTCGTCCAAACTGCATATTAAGCTGCCCCAGATGGGTGCCAAGCACTTTCAATTCGACCAGAACATCGAAATCGTCTTCCGCTCCAAGCTCTTTCGCGGTTCAGAAGAGTTCACCAGCTCGGTGTGGAATGACCAAGGCGACTCCGATGTCGAATCCATTCCACAACCGGCCGAGGATGGGGACGCTACCCCCGACATAGCCACCAATGCCCTCCTCGTGGTCGCCGACGAGATCGACCAAATCGTCAGGACACCCCACATCGCCCCCAATCCCTTTACCCCCAACGGCGATGGCATTAACGACGAGGTCACTTTTTCCTTCGACCTTTTCCTCGTCCTCGATCCGGTTGATGTCCAGCTTGAAATTTACGACCTGTCTGGTCGCCGCATCGCCCAGATCCAGACAGGCGGCTCAACCGCTGGCAGTCTCCAAGTCGAGTGGGATGGCCGCGACAGCCAAGGCCAAGTCGCCACGCCGGGCATCTATCTCTATCGGCTCGCCATCGACTTGGACAACGTCTCTACTGAGCGTTCAGGAACCCTATCGCTGGTCTATTGACCAAAACGCGCGACTTTGCCCATTCCTTCAGAGTCGGGCAAAGTCGCGCCATAAAACGCTTAATTTTCCCTCCTCACTATCCTAACGCCATGGCGCGCAGCACTCGCTTTTTTCTCTGCGCGCTCCTACTAGTCGCCCTCGCACTACGGTTGGGCTATTTGTGGGAACACCGCGCCAGCCCCTTCTTCGACGCGCCCATAGTTGACGCCCAGACCTTTCTCAAGCAGGCTCTTGCCAGCGACCCATTCTGGGGAGGGGACCAACCGTACTGGCAGCCCCCCCTCTACATCTACCTCCTGACGTCCGTTTGCTGGTTTCTACCAACCTCGTACTTCGTCGGCATCCGGCTCGTGCATGTGGGCTTCGGCGTCCTTTCCTGCCTCTTGATATACGCATTGGCCCGGTACGCCTTTGGCGAGCAGGTCGGCCGCATCGCCGGCGTCATGGCAGCCTTATGCGGTTCCCTGCTCTACTTTGAGGGCGAGCTATTGGCCGTACCAGTGGAAGTCTTCCTCAATCTCCTACTCCTATACGGCCTATTGCTCGCGTGGAAACGCGATCATGGGCGCTACTGGGTGCTAACCGGCTTCATCGCGGGCCTTGCGGCTCTCACTCGCCCCAATATCTTGCTCTTTATTGCGGCCTTTTGCGCCTGGGCACTGTGGCACCGACGCACATCTGCCTATTATTCCCTGTTCTCTTTTATCGTTCCCATAGCTTTGATTATCCTGCCCGTTACCTATCGCAACTGGACTATTGAGTCGGATCTCGTCTTTATCTCCTCCAATGCCGGCGTCAACTTCTACATTGGCAACAACGCCGACTACGAGGGCACGGTCTCGCTGCGTCCGGGTATGCAGTGGGAGACCATGATCGCCGAGGCGGAAAACTCTGGACATAAGACCGCAGCCGCCCAATCGGCCTTTTTCTTGAGCAAATCCCTCAATTATATAACCACTCAGCCCCTCGATTATCTCGGTCTGCTCGGCAAGAAGGTATTCCACTTTTGGAGCGGTCCGGAGACCAAGCGCAATCAAGACATATACTACGCCCGCCAACACTCGCAGATTTTGAGTCTCTTGCTCTGGGATTGGCACGTGTCGATCCCCTTCGGCCTGATCGGCCCGCTGAGCTTGCTCGGTTTGGGGCTGAGCATGAGGGGGAAGTGGACGCCGCCGATTGCCTTGCTGCGGCTCTACGCTCTCGCATACACGGCCTCGGTCATACTTTTCTTTCCTGTAGCCCGCTACCGCATGCCTGTCGTGCCGGTATTGATCGCTTTTGCTGCTTTTGCCACTTTTCAGTTCTATCTAGGCGTGCGCCGCAGAGCCTATATACGCACTACAGTACTTGCCTTGCCTCTGGGGGGTCTATTAGTCTTGTGCAATCTCGCCGAGGCCGCGCCGACTGAAGAAGACGCTCAGCTCTATTTCGATCTTGGCGAGGTGCATCTGCGCAAGCAAGACTACGCCCTGTCTGCGCGTTACTCGCGCCGGGCACTGGAATTGGACCCAGAGTACAATTACGCCCGCCACAATCTAGCCGTGGCGTACTTTCACCAAGAGCGCTATGAGGAAAGCGAACGCGAGGCCCTCCAGACTCTAGCGGAAAATCCCCGGCGCACCGACACTCGAGTTCTCCTAGGCCGGATTTACCTAGCGACCAATAAACCACAGCAAGCCGCAGCACATTTGCGCCACATCCTCGAACGAGATCCAGAATCCGGCATGGCCCACTACTACTACGGTCGCCTACTCTACCGCCAAGGGCACTATGCCGAGGCTGCAACCCACTTGCAACAAGCGCTTTCCTGGCAGTCCCAAGACTTCTGGCTGCACTACGAACTGGGGAGAGCCTTGCAGCAAGCCGGGCAAGCCGAGGCCGCACTGGGTCAGTACCACCAAGCCCTATCTCTCGCAAGACGGCCCGAGGCCTTAAACGCCATCGGTGCCCTGCACCTGCTCGCTGGACGCACCCAAGCGGCGCGAATGCATTTTCTCCAAGCCCTAGAACTGGCTCCAGACAACCTAGAAGTCCACGTCAACCTCGCGCTTATCGAACTCGAGAATGGAAACCACGCCGCGGCCATTGACCGGCTGCGGCAAGTGCTGGCGAGAGGTCCCTTCCCCCACGCGCAGCGCCTGCTCGACGAAGCCTATCGCCGCCTCGAATCGCCATAGGAGGTTCCTTGTCTAGCTATCTCCAAGCTCTTTTGCTTCTTGCTTGCGCGGCTCCCGTCTTCAGTGCTGAGCCACTCTTTATTGAAATTGCTTGGCTAGGTGGCGAGCGTCAGGTTTTCCGCGCCGTGCTGGCCGACCACCACTACGTCATTCGTCGAGGCGTCAATCGCCTCATATCGGAGTAGAACCATGCGCTTTGTCCTACTTTTCTTGTTTATATTTGCTGCCTGCGATCGCGAAACACCCGATCCACCGCAAGAGACCTCGCCGCCGACCAGTACGGCGGCTCAGACCTTTGCCGCTGGCCGAGCTCTCCAAGCCCGCGGCCTCTTCTCCCAAGCCGAGCAAGCCTATCGGCAAGCGCTGCAACAAGCCCCGGACAACCCCCAATACCATTACTATCTCGGCGTTGTATTGCACGCCCAGAGTCGTTTTGCCGAGGCGCAGACCCAGTTTGAGAAAGCGCTTGAACTAAAACCCGACTACGCCGGTCCCCGCATCGCCTTGGGCAAAATGTTCTATGATGTACACGGCAAAGTAAAGGAAGCTCGCCAGCTCCTCGCCGAAGCACTGGAACTAGCCCCCAACGCCGTCGAAGCGCGGTATATCCTAGGCGTAATCCACCAACGCGAAGGCCAGCTACAAGAGGCCCGCGAAATTTTCGCCGCCATCGCCGCGGCCGACTCTACTCACCTCCAAGCCCGCCTCCAGCTAGGTCTAGCAGATCTAAAGTTGGGCAACTACCAAGAAGCCGAGCGCCAACTGCGCCAAGTAGCGCGCCTCAACCCTCACGAGCCGGCCGCGTTCCTCGGAATCGGGCAGGCTCTGTTGCGCATGGGCCGTGCCGCAGAGGGGCAACGCGCCCTTGAGCGCTCGCGCATCTTAGACGAACAAAATGCCCGGCTAAAACCCCATCAAGATGCGCTACGCCAGCACCCCGACCAACCCCAAACCCATTCCAACCTCGCCGCCCTCTACAGTCGCTTTGGACGTCTCAAACTAGCCGTCGAGCACTATCGCCAGTCTATTCTCATCGACTCGACCTATGGCTTGGGGTACCAAGGGTTGGGCACACTGCTCCAGCGCCGGGGCAAGGACGATTTGGCAGCGCGCTACTACCTCGAAGCATTGAGCCACGACTCAACCCTAGCCGAAAGCCACAACAATCTGGGCTTGATCTTTCACAAACGGGGGGAACTAGAACAGGCCCTCAAACAATACGAGCAGGCCGTGCGGTTAGCCCCATCTACGGGTTTTTACTACTCCAATCTCGGCAATGTGTTCCTCGAAATGGATCAACTGGACCAAGCGCAGGCGGCTGTCGAGCGGGCTATCGAAATAGACGCAAAGCTCTATAGTGCCCACATATTGCTCGGCGATATCCACGCCCGCCGCGGCGAATTCGCACGGGCCATTGCGCTTTGGGAAAACGTTCCGTCGGGTGGGGCGACTAATGAGGCTTTGCAAGCCAAAATCGCCGAGGCCCGACGGCAGCTATCCGCGCAAGAGCACGCACCGCGATGAGCTTGGCTGTCTTGCTCGCCGCACTATGGGCGGTTTTGAGTGGTTGCGGGGTAGATTCTGGCCCGCAAGAAGAAGGCGATCACTTAGTGCAGGCCGGGCGAGAATTCGCTGAAGAACACCGCTACGTCGAAGCACGCCATGCCTTTGAAAAAGCGTTAGCCATAGACTCGCTCAACGCCGCAGCGCACTGTGCATTGGGCGACCTCGACGCTCGGCTCGGGCACATAGAGCGGGCCGTCCAAGCCTACGAAGCCGCGCTCGCAGCCGACTCCACCTATCATCGCGCCCGACACAACCTAGCTGTAATCGAGGCCGACCGGGGGCACCTGCCGCTGGCCATCGAGTTGCTCGAACGCATTCCAACCTACGTCCCCGCTCTCCGCACCCTACCCCTCTTCTACGCTAAACAGGGACGCTACGACCTAGCCGAAAAAGGACTGCATACCGCACTAGAAATGGGCGGGGAAGACCTTGACGTGCAGCAGCAACTCGGTCGGCTCTATTTGCGTCAAGGACGCTATGACGAGGCCCGAGCCGCGCTCGCCCGAGCCCTCGCCCAAGACTCGACCCAAGCCGAAAACCACCGTCTGTTGGGCTTGCTGCACCTAGCCGAGCGGCGTTACCCAGAAGCGTTGGCCGCCTTTCGCCACGCGCTCGCGCTCGAACCGCACCTGATCGAGGCACACTACAACCTTTCTTCGGCGCTTTTGGCACTGGGGCAGCCAACCCAAGCGCAGGCAGCGCTGGCGCGCTTTGAAACCCTCGGTGCTGATGCAGCCCAAGTCGCGCATCTGCGTCGTCAGCTCGACGCCAATCCCGACGATCGCGAGACTCGTTTGCAGCTAGCCCATCACTATCGGCAACTCGGTCGAGACGACGACGCCCTTATTCACTATCGGGCTGTACTATTGGCCGACCCGAACGACTTAGAGGTGCTAATTTCGCTAAGCGGTCTTTTGTCGGCGCGCGGAGAAGACCAAGAAGTGCTTGAACTATGCCGCCGAGGCATTTCTCAGCACCCCGAGGATGTACGCACTAGCAAGCTCCATTTCACCCGTGGCTATGTCTATATGCGGCGCAACCAATATCAAGAGGCCCGCACGGCCTTTGAGCACGCACTAGCGTTGGATTCTTCCTTAGCTACCGCTTGGAATAATCTCGCTCATGTCCAGCTAAGTTTGGGAGAGGAAACAGAAGCGCAACGGGCGCTAGAAGCAGCTATTGCCGCCGATTCAACTCTGGCCGATGCCCACTACAATCTCGGTAGCCTCTTCTTGCAAAAAGGGCAGCTAGCTCAAGCGCAACGAGCCTATCAGGCGACGCTTGCGGCTGATTCGACTTTTGCGCGGACCTATTACGCGCTGGCAACCGTGTACCAAGCCCAAGGTGCGATCTCGGAGGCACGCCGTTGCTACCAAACCTTTATCGACAAGTGGCAAGGCGACCCAGACTTCCTGCGCCAAGCCCGCGAGCGACTCGCCCAACTGTCGAGTCCCTGATATGTCCATACGAGCTCTTCTCATCTGCTTTCTCTGTCTGGCTTGCAACTCCGCTGAAGATACCACACCACCTGCACCGCTGCCGCACGCCGCACCCAGAGCTTCGTCTCTCCGCTTTGTCGAAGTAGCGTCTGCCGTCGGCCTGACTTGGCAGCACGAAAACGGCCGCAGCCCTCAGCGCTATTTCCCCGAGACTATGGGCGGCGGGGGTGCCTTCTTCGATTACGACGGCGATGGCGATTTAGATGTTTACGCCGTAAACGGCGCTTTTATCGCTGCCGACCCACGCGATGCGGCCCCTGTCAATAGCCTGTTTCGCAACGATGGCCAGCGTTTTGTCCCAGTCGCGGCTGGGGCCGCCCACCCAGGCGTCGGCATGGGAGTTGCCGCGGCCGACTACGACAGCGACGGCGACCTCGACCTCTACCTGACCAACTTTGGCCCCAACGCACTCTTTCGCAACGACGACGGACACTTTGCTGAAATCGGACAGCAGACAGGTGTTGCCGATGCGCGCTGGGGCACGAGCTGTGCCTTTGCCGACTACGACCGCGACGGCGACCTCGACCTCTATGTCGCCAACTACGTAACCTACAATCCGGCCGCGGCTCGCGCCGACCAAGTGCCCTATATGGCCAGCTACGAAAGCTATGGCGACCAAGCCCCTATTGGCTATCCGCACCCAGATAACTTCCAAGGCCAACCCGACCTGCTCTACCGCAACGATGGCGCAGGACACCTAGTCGATGTCTCGGCAGGGGCGGGCATCGGCGATGCGAGCGGCAAGGGGCTAGGGGTAGTTTTTGGCGACTACGACAGCGACGGTTGGCCCGACATCTACGTGGCCAACGACGCGGTGCGCAACTTCCTCTACCACAACAACCAAGACGGGACCTTTACCGAAAGGGCAGGACTAGCGGGCGTGGCTTATGGCCAAGACGGACAAATGGAAGCGGGCATGGGGGTAGATTGGGGCGACTACAACGGCGACGGCGCACTCGATTTGACGGTGACCAACTTCCAAGCCGAGCCTAACGCGCTCTATCGGGGCGAAGGCGGCTTCTTCTCGGTGGCGACCTTTGCCGCCGGGGTGGGCTTGCCGTCGCTGCCCCTTCTCGGGTTTGGTACCCAGTTTTTCGACCCCGATCTCGATGGCGACCTCGACCTGTTTGCCGCCAACGGCCACGTCCTCGACAACATCCGCGACATCGACCAATCCACCAGCTATGGACAGCGCAATTTGCTCTTCCGCAATGACGGTGGCCGCTTCGCCGAGGTTTCCGCGGCAGCCGGCCCCGGCTTCGCCTTAGAGCGCGTCAGCCGCGGCAGTGCCACCGGCGACTACGACGGCGACGGTGATTCCGATCTGCTAGTTTTCAATTCGGGACAACCGCTCAGCTTGCTGCGCAACGACCTCGGCGACGCCAACCGCTGGATCACCATCCGGCTCGCAGGGGCCAGCGGCAACCCAAACGGCATCGGTGCCCGGCTGACGGCGACCAGCGGCGACTTGGTCCAGACTAGGGAACTGCGCGGTAGCCGCTCGTACCTATCGCAGAGCCAACTCCGCATCTGTTTGGGATTAGGCAAACGACCGCAACTTGACGCATTAGAAGTGCGCTGGCCTTCGGGGCGCATGGAGCGATTCGGCCCCTTTGCAGCCAACCAAGCCATCGCGCTCGTCGAAGGCGAGGGCATCAGCGCGGCTTCTGACCCGCCCTAATATGCTCTACGAGGGCGCGACCAAACGCCTCTTGGCCTTGCTCGGCGGCTATCTCTACCGCATATCGCTCAGCGTCAGCCAAGCGGCCCGCAGTCATTAGTTCGGCGACGATCAGCTCTAGTAAGTCCGTTGTGAACGTCTTGCGGATGTTTGCGTCTTGCACAGCCTGCTCTAACGCTGCCAACGCCTTAACATGCTCCCCGAGCAAATGGTAGGCATAGCCGCGAATAAAGTCCTGTAACCCCAGAGAAAAGTCTGGAGCCTCGCTTAAGAAGCGCAAGCGGTCTAGCAGGGCGTGGAGCGCGGAGTGCTCAACCGGTCCAATAGAACCTCCCACAAGTTGTCCGCAACGCATCTGGCGCAGCGTACTCCACAAATCGCCCCATATCGTATAAGGCTCCTCCAAACGGGCCGCGCGATAATAGGCTCGCGCACGTTCGTACTCCTGAGCGGCGTAACAAGCGTCCGCGACATTCAGCGCCAATAGCTCCGGCCCTGCGCCCGTTTGCCATCGCTCAACTCCGCTCTGCTCTCCAGCACTCAGTTCGTCCCACAGGGCCTCAGCCTGCTGGCGCAAGGTCTGCACCTGACCCTCGTTCCCCTCATCCAAAGGAGGTGAAGCCAAGAGTACGACCATGGCCTGCAGCACGGCTAGCCGCTCGACGGGCAAGTCGCCGAGCCTACGGCGGTATTCGTCGGCTGCCGCCAACCGATCTGCTGCGCCGGACGCGACCTGCCAAGGGGCCGGTGCTCCTTCCAACGCAGCGACAATGGCTCGAGCCAAGAGCACTTGGCCAGTCGCGGCCGGATGCAAGTGATCGGCCATTAGCTCCCAACCCACGCCAGCCTCCGGGCTATGAGCGAGGAAGCGAGACTCCACATCGGCTAGCTGCACTCCTTCTTCCGCCGCGACTCGGCGCACGGCCTCGTTTAGGGCTGCCGTCGCCCGCCAAGGCCGTGGATCCAACTCGCGCGCCTGCACATAAGCCGCTCGAGCCTCAGCCCCACGGCCCACCTGCTCTAAGTGATAACCGCGCAAGAAGTGCAAATAGGCGTCGTCTGCATAGAGCGCCAAAGCCTGCGCCAAGGCCTCCAGTGCTGCCGGCGACACTTGCTCCCTATCGCTCTGCGCCAAAAAATCCACATAGAGCGCGAGCTCCTCATCCGGCAAAGGCGGCTCAATGCGCGCTGGCGCGAAACCGCGTTCGTTACTGGTCACCGTGCAAAGAACCAAGGGAACGCGCTGCGCTCGGCAAAAGGCCGCCACGTCGCGGAGATTGGTCTCCAAATTGGCCGCTGCCAGCACCCGCCGCGGATCGGACGCTGGGATATCGCCCGCCTTGGACATCACCTCGATTAAGGGACCATCCGCCCACTCTTTGCCCAACGGCCCTATCAGCTTGCCTACCAAGGGCCTCAGCCGCCACTGCATCAGCGAGTAGTGGACCCGCTTCATCCACACCGCTTGCCCTCCCTGGGCCAATGAGGCCGCCCCATAAACCCCGTACAGTTCGTTGTGTCCGGTATAAACTACGACCAAGTCCGCTTCGAGAGCGGCTACACCGTCTTCCACGGCGCGGGCCACGGCAAAGCTCGAAGCAGCGGTGATCCCGGCGTTAAAGACCTCAATCTGGCGCTCTGGAAAGAGGTCGCCGAGCATTACTTGGAGATAAGACGGGGCCGATAAACGCTTGGGGTGGGGGTAGCCCTGTACAGTCGAACCCCCGGCAAAAAGCACGCGCAACGCACCCTCGGATGCGGGTTCGATATAGGGCTTCGGGGTCATGCGAATGCCGCGCCGGATAGGCTCAGCCATGTCGGCGAAGAAGCGACGGGCATAGTCCGGGTTGACCGCGTGGAGTGCCCGGCCTTCGACGCGCGCTAGTGGGATGGCAAATGGCGGCGGATCCAACGCCGGAATCAGCCGCAACCCCCCTTCGATGAGCGCGACTAAAACCAAGCCGAGCAGCAGCGCTGCGAGCCGGCCACGCATGGCCCCTGAGTTCATTGGAATTTGATAACTTAACGCCCTGTCGCGTAGCGGGAGAGTGCTTCCTCACTGATTTTCACTTGATCGGCTTCCGCTCGGCGCAACGAGTCGAGGAACGCATCGAAGAGTACCCCTTCGCGGCGCTTGCGGATCTTAACGCGAATGGGCCGCTGTACCTGCTTAAAGGGCAGCAACGCCATCTCATAGGGCTGGTCGAGGCGGAACACGCTGTATTTCTCCTGAACCTCCAGCGGGCCTTGCAAAACCCCGACGTCTTTGGAATTGCTGTCGCCAAAGAAAGTGCGGTACGGCGACTGATAGAGCGACTCGATAGTGAGCCGACCGCTGTCGGCGAAAGTGTGGCCGCCCACCGGCTTCATGCTGGGCCGCACGGAGTGGTGCTGCGCCAACTCCGCCAGCCGCTCCCCACCGCGTGCCCGCGCGAGAATTTCTTCGGCCTCCGCACGCGTATTGACCAGCACCTCGGTCATCTCGATGACGCCGGGCAGGGAGCGGTAAGTCTCCAAGTGTTGCTCGTAGTAATCCCGAACCTCTGCTTCCGTTAATGAAACCTTCCCTGCCACCACGTCTAAGCGCAATTGCGACACGAGTAGCGACTGCTTCTGTCCCTCGGCCCACGCTACCATAGCGGGCCGTTGGTGTCGTCCCTGCATACGGGCTTCGAGTGCCAACAGGGAATCCGGCAGAATCCATCGCTCAATAGCCAAAACCGCGGCTACACTGTCGGGCGGCAGTGCTCCCTTCTTAAGCGAGCGGAGCCCCAGCACGGCATCACCGATACCAATGCCCCCTCCTTCATATTCAATCAGCGGTACGTGGGGTTGGTCCAGCGCACGGCCGTGTAACCCAGCTAGCACGGCGTGAATGCGGTCGCGGTGATAGCGCAAATCGCGCACCTCCTTGAGCGAGTCGATCACCACCTGTCGCCGCTGCGCCCACTTGCGTTGCCCGAGCTGCTCGGCAATGTCAGCGCGCAATTTCTTAAAAGGGATGCGTCGCTTTTTGAGGACCTTGACGACCTCGTATCCGTCAATCGTGCGGATCGGCTCGCTAACTTGGCCTTCCTCTAAGTGAAAGGTGCCATCGCGCAGGCTGGGTACAGCACCAGATTGGTCGAAGAAGGCACCGAGATTACCGCCTTTGTCAGCGTCGTCAGCGAGAGAATGCTGACGCGCCAACTCGGAAAAATTGGCCCCGGCTTCCAATTGGCGAATGATAGCCTGGGCGTCTTCTTCGGTGGCTGAGAGAATGTGCGCTGGCCAGATTTCCCAACCAAGCAAATGCTCCTCGTACGCGGCGCGCAGTTCCTCCTCGGTCACCTTGAGCCGGGAGTCAATCCACTCGCGCGATAGTTCCTCGGCCAAGCGCTTATTGACCATGTCAGACAGCGTATGGGAAAGCCCAGGCAACTGGTCTAACCCCCGCTTGTAGGCCTCGCGCAGCATGAGCTCCTTGTCGACTAGGGTCTGTAGATTTTCGCCACGGGCGGCTACCCCTTCTTTTTTTGAGCGCAGATAGTCGGGCAGTGCTTGTTCGTAGCGGTGGAGGTCCAAGGCCGTGATCACCTCCCCACCCACCGTGGCTAAGACCGTCTCTGCGGTGGCCGGTTCGTTCTCTGACGTGCAACCTGCAACAGCTAAGAAAATGCTACAGACAAAAAATCGCCAAGACATAAATTTTTCACCCATTACAAAACTGCGCGGTACCACTTCGGCACCGCGCAGCTAGTTTAAATTCAATTGTGAGTTCTGTGCTGCGCTATTGGCTGGTCGCCACTTTGCGCCCATCGGGATAGATGCGGCCAATCTCGCGCTCAAAGTACATTGCCACATCTACATCCTCTATAGGATCGCCCTTGTAATCGAAACGCACCACCACACCGGGGATGTGGACGGTCAACTCCTCCACATCGGGGGCCAGCGGCTTGAAGACGACGTACCCTTCGCTCTCCTGAGCACTGAACACCTCTTCGTCGGGGAACATCGTGCGCCGCAAGATACCGTCGCGCTCTTTCCAAGTGAACATGGCATTGCCGGGCATCCCAGGCTCGTTGCCGCCGCTTCCGCTACCGACATAGCGACGATAGTATATCGAGAGCTGTTCGCGTTGCAGCGCGTAGTACTTGCGCCCGTTGGAGGTGGTTATATAGACCTTTTTGGGGTCGAGATAGACTTTGGGATATTCGTAATTAGAAACATACACGCGAAAAACAGTGAATCGCTGTGGAGTGTCCCCAGTACGAAAGTACGTCGAGTTGCCAAACGTGTAGGGGTTCTGTGAGTTGGGTCCTTCGTTGGAGTACGCGCTGAACTGGCGGTTCAACTCCGTGTCGGTCATTGGCCGCAAGCTGATCTCAAGACGAGCCTGTGTATAGGACACGGTCCCATCGTCGGCCACCGTCTTGTTAGCTCCTTGCTCGGCCTCACTCATCGGCTTGAGGTCTTCGGCATAGTAGCGATAGGAGCAGCCCGGAAAAAGTAGCCCAACCAAAAGCAGCGGCGTGAAACATTTCAGCATGGGAAACCTCCTACTCATAACCGGCGAACACAGTGACGAATACGGCCGTTTCAGTGCGCACCTTTTCTGCTGAGGCGCGATCGATTCGTGATACGCGAAACCCTGTCTGGCTCCACAGGTTATAGCCTAGGTATTCGGCGTTGTTGGTAAACTGCAAGGCATAGACCAACTCGTTGCGATCCGAGCGCAGCAAGTGGGTTTCCAACTCTTCGCGAAATTGCTCGACGAGCAGATACTCTAGGCCAGTCTGCAATTGGGTGCGCGACAGAATTGGCACGTGCACAACCAGCGACCACAACTCGCGCAACTCAGTGGTCGCCACCCGCACCTGCGTATCTTGGCGACGCGATGGCCGCTGGCGCTGAAATTCACTCTTCCAGCGCGGCTGGAATTTGACGACCCCGAGGTCGAACGTGTAATCGATCTTGTTGAGAACACCGAAGAAGGAAGCCGTCTCGCGGATGTCCTGTTCATCAAGCGGTCGCTCGTCGAAATTGGCCTGTTTGAAAACCTCCCACTTAAGGCGGTTTTTAAAGTGGATGTGGTCGCTCTGGTACTGATAGCCGAGATACAAGGTATTGGCCCAGCCATCGCGCAGGGGCAGCGGGTCGGTATAGGGCACTAGGTCGCCGCGCGATCCCTCGCGCACAACCCACTCTATCACGTTGTCGCGGATATCGTCGCGGACCTGCCGATAGTTATTGTACACTTGCACACGCCCCTTGCTGGCGTAGTCCTTGTCAAAGGTCAGCAAGGTATAATTGGTAGCGTTCTCGCGAGCATCGGCTAGCTGACGCTCATTCAGGCGACCAACGGTCAGCCGCGCCTCCGGCCCCAAATGGGACCCTACGTAAACGTTGTACCCTCGCCGATCCCGTTTGTACAGGTAGTCGGGCAGAATGTCGTTTTCAAAGCGGTCGATGATGCCGTTGTTGTTCATATCGACGCCAAAGAGAAACTCGGGACGATCGGATGCGTAGCGCAAGAACGGCTCCTCGTAGTCCGGCACCGTGTTCGAGCGCAATTCGGAGTCATTCTGATTAAAGTCATTGATGAAGTCGTTGTTTTCGTCGAACCCTGGAAAGACCTCCCTATCCAGCGAGAAATTGGCCCGCTGCCAGTCGGGATTGCGGTCTTGATCGTCGTTGTCGTCGACAAATTCGTACACGAAACGGAGATCGTCGTCGTAGTTGATGTCCGCTGCATCGTTTTGGGTCCCGGCCAAAAAAGAACTGGTGCTGTAGCTGGGATCGACGTTATAGACTTCGCCGAAGCCATAGTAGGGATAAGAGCGTTTATACACATTGACAAACCATGCGTCGGCCGAGGTGTTGTGTGCTGTGTGCTGGGTCACGTCGGTTTCCGATCGCCGTGGATAGCGAAAGTGTTGGCGGTTGCGGTCGTATTCCCCCGATAAGTAAAACCCACTGACATCCGTAATATCGAGCGTAAAGCCGAATATCTCATTGGCCACCGGCAACCCGTATTTAACGCTCACAAATCCCTGGTTCGAGCCATCCTGCACGTTGCCGTCAGCGCGCATCGTACGCTCGGGAATGCCCTCGGAGAGCAAGACCGGCTGACCGTTGGCGTTGAGCTGGCGGTTAGAAGTAACGTCGATCCGGTAGTCGTTGGCCAAGAGCAACAAAAACTCAATGCTCTTGATCTGTTCGGGCTGAGGGCCGAAGGAGTTGCGGTACTGGGGGCCTTCTAGATCGTACACGAGCGTGATGACCTCGTTGCCGTCGGCCGCAAGGAACCCTTCGCGGCGGAAACCACCCTGCACCGATGGGGCGAAGGCAAGGATGTTACTATTGCCGATGCGACGACGGTTGCTGATGCGATCGCCATCGATGGTCGTGATGATCATCTCTTCCTGAAAGAAGGCCGCGCCCGCCCTACCGTCCTCGGGCGAATCGTCGCTCAAGCTCACTTCGATACGCGAAACGTCGGCGTTGTTCTGGCCCTCGGTAAGTGTACCCTTGAAGGGGTTGCCCTGAAATGCCTGCCCCTTGGTTGAGGAGTTGAAAGCATTGATGTAGGTCGCTCCTAACTTGACAAAATCGCCGACCTGCATGGTGCCGCGGCCGCCAATCAAGTTGGTGTCATTCGAGCGGAAACGACCAGTACTAGCCGTTGCTGAAGTTTCGACGCGACCAGGCGAACTAGGGCGCGAGGCGAGAAAGGTCGCCTCGTATTTGTCCGTGGCTAGGTCAAACTGAATACCGGCAAAGGTCGGTTTGGAAAAGGTCATCGGCGTCAACGTCGTGCGGATGCGGTCGCCAATTGTCAAGGCATAGGCGTATTGGCCCTTTTGGTCCGAGGCGACGACCAAATTTGAGAACCAGCTACCGAATCGGGGAGTTTTAAATAGACTGCTGCCCGACGTCTGCGGTGCCGCAATACTCCAGTCGTAAATGAGTTCACCGCGAGTGATGTAATTTCCGTAGATATCGTAGAAGTATTCGCCTTCTTGGCTGGTGTTCACATAGCGCGAATAGTGCCGACGAGCGTAATTGGTATAGTCCTGTTGTCGCCATTGGTACTCGTTGAAGAGTTCCTGCGGCACGTACCACTTCTTCACCGCTGGATCTAGCGCGTCAAAAAGTATCCCTGGCCCGGTAGGATCGTAAAAAACCTCCCCGCCACGGCGCACGCCCAAGCGCGAGCCGAAATCTTCCTGTGCGGGGAGGTTTTCCACCATCACTCCTAGCATCAGGATTGCCACCGCACCGGTGCGGAAACTCCTAACTATATACACAAATCCCTCCCTTGTTGTCGAATTCCGGTCCGAACTGCTGCTTTATCAATAGGCCACATGCACAAGGCGTGTCAATTTGTTGGCTTGATCGTCGGCTTCTAGCTTGATCTGACAGAGATATATCCCCGGCGGCACGAGCTGTCCATCCATATTCCGCCCATCCCACACAAACGCCTGCGTCCCTACCTTGCCACCAACCGCCGAGCTCTGCCCTTGACCGACCAAGCGTCCTCCCAAATCGTAAAATGCAACGTCTAACGGACGCTCCTCCTGTACCTTCAGCAAAACGAAATGCACCAAGAGTTCATCGTTGATCCCATCGCCGTTGGGCGTAAAGGTCGGTGATAGCACTACGTCTTGGATCAAAGACCCCGGCAGCGCCATCAAGCTGACCTGCACCGTCGAAGAATCCACCAACTCGGTCGCATCCTTATCGGCGGTGTCCACCCGTTGAAATACACTTTCCTCCGAGTCTGAAGACCGCACAAACGAGGCGAATTCAATGCCCTCGCGAAAGCTCTGAGACTCAAATTGCACCTCAATGAGGGCGTGTTGACCAGCCGGCAGATCGGTATTGAGCGAAAAGGGGAACCGCACCCAGATCGAATCCGCGTCGGTCGCCATGCGTTCCAATATCTCGCCATCTGCATCGCGCAAGACTCCGTCGTCGCCGAGGACAAAGGCGCGATCAAACTTCGTGGTTGTCGCCGAGGTCAGCACTTCCTCTGGGTTGAGCAGCGAGGACGTCTGAGCGATAGCGACCTGCCCCAAGCGCACACCGGTCAAGTGGGCATCGCGCGGCGCGACGACCAGCACCTCGTTAAAGCCGTCGCGCACGGCTGCATCGGTCGGGTCGGGCTCGGCAGCGCGGATGAAATAAGCAAACTGCTGCGACGCGAGCGGATCGATATTGCGCGGCGGCGTATAGTCTGAGGTCTGCGCACCCAAGTCGGTCGGAACGCGCGTTGCTCCCTCGTCGGTGAAAAGTGCCAACTCGCCGGCCAGTTCCAGCGATAGCGGCGGTGCCAACTCAATGCGCAAGCTGCGGATGCGCGCCGTCTTAAAGGGATCCTCTGAAGAGAGATTGACCCGCACCTGAACGAACTTGCGCGGATTGGGTGAGGTGATCGTCGCCTCGTTGACGCCATTGGTCGGCAAATAGCTCTCGCTCCATTCGCTCCAGCCGACAAATGCCAGTTCGCCGTCTTTGGCAAAGCTGGAGCGCGGTGCCCGGCGCAGCTTTCTGCCGTCCTCGTCGATGAGACCATCGCCATCGTTGTCGATCAGGTCAATCTCATCCTCGTCGGTGAGACCATCGCCATCGTCGTCCGTGCGCGAGGCGTGCTTCTGGCTGGCGGGCAGGGTCTGCCAGATCTCCCAAGCCGTCCACTCCAAGGCGATCTCGTCGTAGACCTCTTTCGTCACCTCCTCGCGCTCTTCGTTGCCGGCGACCGTCACGACCTGATAGTACGTGAAGTTGGTGTCGGTCTGATCGGAGGTGCGGGTCTGGATCTGCAAGCGAACATCGGGGTGGATATCCAACGGCTCGATGCGTTCGCTGGCTTGGCCGGTGAGCGGATCGGTCTCGCGAACGATGACATCGCCTTCCCAGGCGATGCGCGGCAGGGTTTTGCGGATGAAGTTGCCGCGCGAATCGGTCAGCGTAATCGGCGGCGAGTACGCCCACACGCTCACTGGATAGCCTTCTCCGTAAAGCTGGATCTCAGCCAAGGTCGCCAGCGCCCCATAGCGACCGGATTGCTGCCCGGTGACGTCGATGTCGCGGATTTGCAGAAAGCGGATTTTGCGCCAAGGAAACGTCTCGCGGAAAATGCGCACTACCGGACCGCGGTTATCGACGTGCTCCTCGCTGATGATGTTGTCCCACTTGAGCGCTTCTTCGAGTTGGGGAAAATCTTCGCGGTCGTCCATGCTCACGGGTTTGAGCAGCGTGCCGTCGGAGACCAAAATATCCGGTCCCAAGAAGGCCCCTTTGTGACTCTGGTTGATGCGCTTGTTGACTACTGAAACATTATCGACCCAAAACACAGCACCTAAGTCGTACCAAGCCGTGCCCTTGAGGTACACCGGCGACCACGTATTGGCCACCCACTCCGAGTCGTATAGCCCATCCGTGGACAAATTGGGCGCACCCAAGCCACCGTTTTCAAACGAAGCCCCGCCCCGCCTTTCGGGTTGCAGCGCGTAGTTATCGCCCTTAGCCCAAACCTGAACCTCGGCAATCCGGGGAACCTCCTTGCTGTAGTAGAGAAGCGGACCTCGTTTTTCCTCGGGTAGGTTTTGATACTTTTCTGCTGCCGTCTGATCGGCACCATCCTCGATTTCGACGAGCAACCCACCGGCAGTTTGGCGCTGATAGACGAGTGCACCGCGCTGATCTTGGGGCAATGCTTCATAGGCGAGGCGCGCCTCTTCACCCGTGCCCAAAAAGGCATCGCGCCAGAGGTCTGAATCCGTAATTTTAATGCGGACGTAATGGATGAAGGCTCCGCTAATATCGGGCCGACCATCCGAGTCCCAGTCGGCCCGATCCAGCGGCAAGAGCGGGAAGGTCATCTGTACGTAGCGACCCTCGGTCCCAAGCCTAGGAACCAGCGTCACTTCACCAGTCTCACCTCCTTCCTCTTCTGCACAGCGGGTCTCGCCAGCGTAGCCCGCGCTTTCATCGCGTACACACTGAGCCAATTTGCCGGCGACGAAGCCGGTAGAGACTTGCCCGATGACGGAAAAATGGAGGTTGTTACCCAAGGGAAAGGGGAAGCGCTCGCCCATCGAGGCGAAAAGTACGAAGGACTTGACCGGCTCGCCGAGGAACTCGTCTTCAAACTGACCAGCCGGAAAAATGATCGTCAGGCTATCGGCAAAGACCAGCCGTCCTAAATCGATTTCAATTTCCCAGTTGCGCAGGCCGTCGAGGTTGAAATCTCCAGGGCGAG
This sequence comes from Candidatus Latescibacterota bacterium, assembly GCA_965233785.1. Classification (GTDB taxonomy): domain Bacteria; phylum Latescibacterota; class UBA2968; order UBA8231; family UBA8231. The sequence goes on along the minus strand of OZ247580.1, from coordinate 5,055,015 downwards.
TCAGGCGGCTCCCAAAATCGGCTGGCGTGTCTGGTTCCCAGAAGGTGCTCAAATCGCCATCGATGATATTATTGGCCAAGGCGTCATTGGATTTGGCCGTCGCCCCCCCAGAGACGAGATCGCCGTTAGCGCGGACCAAATCAGGATAGGTGAAATCGACAGCCGTCGGGGCCACGTTGATATTGCGGCGAAAGAAAGTCGGCCGCAGCCCATCGGCATCAACTCGGAAAATGTCCGCATCGCGGATTGGCACATTCAATTGGGAGACCAAGTCGTTCTGATAAATCCAATTTTGCCAGTGCGAAGCCCGATCCACGTGGATCGAGCTGCCGAAAAGCCGATAGGCATCCGTTTGAGCTAGACAGAAACTAGGCAGAAATAGTACTGCGAAGAGAGCCATCTTCTGCTTTAGCAGCCGTTTCATAGCATTTCCTTTCTTTCCGCTTTAGCAGCCTAAAGCTAATACGCTACGGAAATGATGCGCGTCTGGGCCTCACCTGCATGATCAGCGTCGGTCGAAATGCGCAATAGGTATAGCCCCGGAGGCACGACCTGTCCAGCATCGTCGCGGCCATCCCACTGCTGCGAATACCCCCCCGACGATAGCTGGCGCTCAATGAGACGCCTGCGGCGACCATTCAGATCGAAGATCTCCAGATATACTGGCTTCGGCGTTAGCAACCGCTGGACGTCAAAAGTCACGACTACTTCGTCGTTGACGTCGTCGCTATTGGGCGTAAAAGGATTGGGCACAACCTTGAAATTGGTCACTAGGTTCTCGCTCTGCGCTGAAATATCGGCGATCACAGCTAGGGAATTGCGATCTGAGAGCTGGTCCGTCGCTGCGAAATCTACCACGTCATTGTCCTCCACCCGCTGTGGCAAGAAAATAGCCAGCGTATCGAGCGCACTTTCATTACCCCCAAGCACCAAAATGCCGCTACTGGTAAAGCGCCGCTCTGCTTCTGCTCCTAAAGTGTCTAAGAATACATTGGCAGCGAAGTTAGTGCGGAAGTCGATGACCCGGCCCTGAAAGCGGACCTTTACCAATGCGTTGCGGACTTGGTCTTCCTCAGCTGGGCCTATGGTTGGAAAACCAACGACTAACTGATCATCGGCAACGTACAATTCTCGAAACTGTCCCTCGCCTATCTCTCCTTCGCCATCCACTCGTTCCAAGTTCAGGAACTCTCCGTCGCCTAGATCCACTTCCACCCCCTCAATGGCTTCCACACGCGCCGGCGTAAAAACCTGCAAGCGGTTGAACCCATTGTTCTCAGCCCCTAGTCCAGCGTTGAGGACCAACACGAAGGAGGTATCGCGGCCAGCAATCACATCCACGGCCGGAGCGATCTCGCCGAAGACCTGATCCGTTATCTGTGGAGCGGAGTATTCAAAACGCAAATTGCTAATAATCGTAGCCGCCTCAGGATCTTCACTCAGAAACTCAACCTCAATCTGAATGAAGGGCCGACCACTCGGCGCATTGATCAACTGACCATTGTTAGCCAACTGAACACCACTCCAGAACTCGAGATCAGGCTCAACATGGCGCCGCTCATTGCCTGGCAGAACCTTGTACTCGGCGCGAGTCAGGCGGACTCGCGCTCGGTCTTCTGGCAGGGCAGCACTGAAGATCTCACGGGCCTCCAGATTGAGAGCCTCATCGTTTAGGTCCACTTCCTGGCCGAAGGTCTTAGAGCCAAGCCGTTGGTCGGTGATGCTCGCCCCTTCCTCTCTCCACTCTACCGAGCGCTCGAATTTGTTGACGCGAAAAAGTACCTCCGGCTCGGGATTGACGCCTGTCTGTACGCGTACGATAGCGCGCGACCCGTTGGGATCGCCAATTTTTCGCTCGTCCCAGAAAATCCTTCCCAAGGTCGCTGGGGGCAGCGGTAGTGCATTGGAAGTATAAACCGCTTCAGGCACGAAGCCATCGGCTAAAAACTCCATTTCAGCCAGATCGTAATCCAGCGGAGTCTGAAAATCAAAGCGAGCATAGCGCATGTAAGCCTGCGGCTCAAAGGCCACTGCAATGGTATCTTCCAGATTGACTGGTGCGCTCGCCTCGGGAACGAAGGTCGGAAAAGTCGAGGCTATCTTAGTAAACCTAGGGAACGCCAACTGTCCAACACTCGGATCGTCGAGACTAAGACCGGCGATCACTTTCTCAGTCCCTGGCAGGCCCCTATAGAAAGTATAAGCTGAAACGCGCGAAGGCTCTTCAAGACTGGGATAGAGGCGGAACAAGCGGATTGGAAAGTAGCGTCCTAAGTCGATATAGAGAATCCATTGCTGTTTGACGTCCTGCCCAACTCGGTCAATGCGCTCGAAATGGGTCAGCGGATCGCCATCGAAAACGTGCCATAAGCCCTCTTGGAGTCGCTGGTCAGTCAAAGCCCTTTCAAAAATGCCGAGAGGCGTGAGGTTTAGTCCCTTATTGTACTTGTCGCCGCTGGGAGGGCGGGGGAAGGACTCGGCCACGTTGATCATGGCCTCAATCTCGGTAATGCCAGCCCGACGCAATAACTGGACGGCCTCTAAGCTACGCGGGAAAGAACTCCAACGAGGAACCAAGACCGTGCCCGCCTTTACGGTCGTACCATCTTCGAGTTCGATATCAGTCGGTGCTACTACATCGGCTCTGGTTACATTAAGCGAGAAGGCAAAGAGGCTGGAATCGGTCGCTGCATCCACTTCGGCGGCGGTTAATGCGAGAGGAACTTCGGGAACGGGAACTACACGCGATGGGGTAATAGGCCCAATGCCATTTTCATAGCTTTCAAGATCTATTACTTCAATGAAGCGATTTTCTGAAAGCGGCCCCTGCTTGGCATCAACCCAAGTTGTATTGCCCGGAATAGCGAACAGCCGCAACTCCGCAGCAGCATTTACCCAACCACCCAAAACCAACGCGGCGACACAAATCCCAATTCTCATTCCGTTACTCCCCGGTAGAATTTGCGCTGCCTAGGTCTTAGCATGACAAACCAAGAGCGAGGTATTATGGATACTGAGGAAGGTGGCTACCCAAATTATGGATAGCCACAAAATGATTTTAAGGAGAGGAGGACATATTCCCCCCTCTCCTTAAAATTTAGGAAAACAGCAGGGCGTTGCTGTTACTCAAACGCGGCCTTGATGCGGCCCCAAGAGTCTTCTTCGACTGCCGTGCCACCGTCACCGACCAAGCGACCATCGACGAAGCGCTCGGCAAAGCGCCAAGTCGCAGCCTGACCAGACAAGGTGTGAAAAGCACGGTAATCGCTCGGAGCCTCATCCATGTCCTGAGCCGAAATCTGGAAACCAATGATCTTGCCATCGAACAACGGCGAAGCTGCACTGTCATCCGGGCTGTTCCAAATCAGGTCGTCGAAAGGCGTGACGAAAAACTCAATGATTGTAGTCGTCGGGCCATCGCCGGTCGAACCGCCGCCGCCATCAGCGTAGGGCAGCGAGTTGACCCACTCGGTGCCTTTGCCCAGATAGCCGACGTGGCGGCCGTCAGGAGTATCACCGATAGCCACGTACTGCTGAGCCGTGCGGTTGTTATTCAAGTCCTTCTCTTCGTCAGTCCAGTTCTCATCGGCCGAACCAGTGTAATCGCCACCAGTGTGGTCGCCATCAAGCATGAACTCAATGGCATCTTGCCTCCACAGGCTACCCAAGTCACCACCAGCGTACTCGTTGATGTAGATGTTGTCGATGCGCTCCATGCCCATCCAGATGGTACCGGCATTGCCATTCCAAGCCAGCCAAATGCGATAGTCTAGGTCCGCCGGATCGTACTGGGCACCGTCGCCCACAGTCGGATCCTGAAAGAAATCAGTGGTGACCAGCGAAGCATCACCAACTACATCTTCCCAGTCGGCTATGCTGGCGTCTCTCAGATCGATATCGGCCAGATCAGCTTCGGGGAGCTCAAAGAGCAGGTAAACCTGTTCGCCAATATGCGCACTGGCACCGCTCGTCAGGCCCAAAATTAGGCCCATAGCCAAAAGGCCATATAGACGTTTCATAAGCTGCAACTCCTTCCAATACCCCTTATCGGGAGTGTGATGGTTTTGGGGTAGTGACCACTTCGGCGTGATATGCGTCATAACACAGGCTAACACTTCTTGCCTCCGTAGATCTATCTTCCCCTCGTAGAAAATTACGCCCCCTACCAGTCAACATCCGATTTGCCCGACCAAGCGATGCCGCTGTAGAAGGCTTATAACCGTTGCAATATAGGAAATCATTCTCTGTGCGGCAAGTACTTTGTGCAGTGATTGGCCCGCTGGACCCGCTGGCATAGCATACTCCCGATAAGGGGTATTATCGGGAGTTACGCAAGATGAGCTTACTGAGAATCTCCGGCAGTGTCGTCAGCACCGCCTTCGTCGCTTTCTTCGTCCTCATCTTGCCGAAAGCGAATATGCTTTACATCGTGCATACCAATCGCAAATGGACTCGAACCCACAACGCCTGTAAAAGCTCGGTTGACGCGCTCGAAATAGCTCTTGTCGGTCTCGCCCGAAAGGCGCACTAGGCTCGCTTCGACCGTGCCCATAACGATTTTTCCCGACCAATAGGTCGCCGTTATCGGCCTGAACTCATCGCCCGTTCCGCCGTCTTCAAAGTCAATCCGCGCCACCTTGTCTAGGGGAATAAAGCGCTTGTTGCGGCCCCTGAAAAAGTCGAGCCGCTGCTTGCCGTGATAGCGCAAATTTTCCACCTCAAAGCGCCTGCCGTTCATCGTAATGATCGCGGCCTTGAGAATTTTTTCCTCGGGTGGCTCCTCACCAACGGGGTGGCGCAAGACAATCTCTTGCACATCACTGGCGAGAATGAAAAACGGCCCCAGTTCGGTCACCCCAGAGAATCGACGCCCGCTACTTCCACCGCCAACCGCATCTTGGTGAGGCGAAGCAGAGCCACCCGTCACCATCAAGCCCGCTTCTTGAACACCGTTGCGGAACACAAGCACGACGCGCTGCTCCTCGTCGCTGCGTTCCCCTTCAAAGCGCAACCGATCTACCTTGACCAACTCCACCAACCGACGCTGTCCTTGGACATAGATTTCCAAATCCTGACGCCCCTGAAAGGTGAACTTATCTACTTGGTGCTGATTTCCGTAGCGATCGATGACGGTCGCCTTGAGAGGGGACGTAGCCGCGCCACTGGCCGATACCCATAGCGCGGCCAAAAATGCAATTCCACCCCATAGTCCTTTGCGCTTCATGGCATTACTCCACGATAAGCTATCAGCCTAAGGCTGTGCGTCCCCTTCGCCCCCGCTTTCGCCCGGTTGTGCCGGCGAAGGAGGCGGTCCGATGAGAATGTTCTGGGTCTGTCCCATGCTCACCTGGACGGGCCTGATTTCGTCCAAACCAGTGGGAGAATTTTCAATTCGCACCTTGTACTCACCCACCGGCACGATAAAGTAGCGCACTTCTGTTGAGGTCATGCCCCGGCCCAGCATAGTCCGCAAATTGTAGTCAAAAATTAGGAACGGTACCTGACTACGGCCCTGCGCATCAGAAAAAATGACCTGAAACCGACCGATGGGTATGGGCGCGTACATTTCCTGTCCCATTAGGACTTCGATTTCCTTCTCAACGCTGTCGTCGATATCTGTATTGACCACAACTGTGTAGCTACCAGGGTCCAGATCGACGAATTGCGGCAGAGAGCGGTAACCGGTCTCATATCCTATGGGCGAACTCGCGGCCATGCGCGGTGATTCCGAGTGAACTTCCTCGCCAGTCTCTCCATCGAGGACATAGTAATTTACTTCGTTGATCCCGCCCATCTCCAACATGAGCCGACCCTTGCCCTCGGGAATGGGCGGCAGACCATAACCGCCTCCGCTGCTGCCTCCAGTGGTAGCACAGCCAGCCACAACGGCTGCTATACCGACCAGAAGCCACTTTCGCACCTGTGTGTATTCGACTTTCGACGCCATTTTTCCCTCCTTGGGACGAGCTGTAGAAAACGGACAACTGCCTAAGAGCCATAATATATAGGCTCTCGGCTGCTGTCAACTACTCGCCGTCGGCCGCAAGAGACACGAGAATGAAGTGCCGATCCTGTCTTGGCTGCCGGCCGACGAAGTGCATAAATTCTGCTTCGTCGTGCCACTGGCGCGGGTGCGCCGAAGGGACCGTCACGCCTCGGCGCAAGAGGTCTTGCCAAAAAGACTCGTTTCCTACAACAAAACCAGCCGCTACGAGGAAATAGTCTGCGCCCTCTGCTGCGAGGCTGTCGAGCCGGGCGGGCGAAAATTCGTCCGGGGTTATTTGCCAGCCCTTGCGATGGCAGTAGTAGAGCAAGGTCGGGCTTTGCGACCGGTGTGGCACCCCGGTGTTTTCGTCCTCGTCGCCGATAACCAACAGCGCATCCTGCGGCAACTTGGCGTCGAGTATCCGCCCCACCAAATGGCAGCTTTGGTAGTAGTTGTGCCAATTGTTGGGCTGCGCGTAATACGGCCTCACCGCCCAAGCGCTGTAGGCGGCGACCCCGACGATCAGGGTACATACTAACACGACGCGCCAGTAGTGCTTCCAGTTCCGTGCAAATCGACACCACCCGGCCGCTGCGGCATCTGCCCCAATAATAGCTTCAAGCACCCGTCCAGCTAGAAGGGCTCCAACCGGAGCAAAGGGTAGTTGGTAGTAATGTAACCTGCGATTGCCCTCAGGAACGACAAAGACATAGAGCACCAGCCCTCCCATCCACACCCAGAGCGTCCACTCGCGTCGTTGGCTAGGCGCTAGGGCGAGTCCAGCCAAAACTAGGACCACCCCCACAGGCGTATAAACGCTGTGCCAGAAGCGCTCTAACAGCGTCAGATAAAAATCAACCGTAAAAAGTAGGCTGCGATCCCATTTGTCATAGCCGTAGCGATTCCAGATACCAAACGTCAGGCCGGTCTCCTCAAAGAGCAGGCTGGCGTGCCAGTACCAGAGCACGGCAGGTGCCAAGGCCAGCACTAGGTAGAGCCAAAGCACGGGCTTGAAGGCGAAGCACCACCCCCAGCGCAGCCAAGCTAAGGCGACCAGCGGGAAACCGAGATAGAGGGTAGGTATTTTGACGAGAAAACACAGAGCGACCAACAGGACAGCCAGCGCGAAGTCCCATCGGCGACTGCTGTCAACCCACCGCGCGAAAGCCCAAAGCGAACCTACGCTCAAAAGGATCATCAGCGCTTCGGGCATAAAGGTGCGCCCGTAGTAGATGCTCATGGGAAAAAGCAAATAGAGCAGCGCCGCCAGTAACGCACCCAGTCGCCCCATGCCCAATCGCAGGCCCAGCCAATAGATCAGCGCTGCCGCCGCCGTCGAGCACAGCGCCGCCACGAGCCGCCCGAGCCACTCATAGGAACCGTCGGCAGCAGCGTAAAGCAGGGCAACGACGAAGGGGTACAGCGGAAAATTCGTCTCCACATACCCAGGGGTGGTGCCGCGCCAATCGACGCGCGGATAGAGAAGCGAATAGCCTTCTTCGTAAAAATTGCGGGCTATAGCGGCCGTGTCCGTCTGACGCCAAGCCTGCTTGTCGATCAGGGGATCTTGCAGGTTTACAAGCCGTAGGGCCAGCCCCAGGGCGAGGACGATATAAAGATAAAAAGCGCCCTTAGCCCCCTTCGTTTGCATGTCGGATCAGTAGGGACGCCAGCTCGGCGACATATCGTCGCGGTCGTCGTTGTCGGTCAGGTTGATGGGCATCAGCGGCGGCGCGTCCATCTCGTCCAAGTCGAATCCAGCCGTTCCGATCAAGTAGATATCGTATTCGTCGTCACCCATCTTACCTGCATACGCTAGTCCCTTGCCATCGGGCGACCAGACCGGCTCTTGCTCATAGGTCTTCTCGGCAATAGAAATGCGGGTCTTCCCTTGCCCATCGGCCCGCATGAGCATCAGTTCTTGGCCACCAAATTCCTCCGAATTGTAAGCCAAGCGGTCACCTTTGGGAGCAAACGACGCGAACCAGTCGATCTTGCGCCGATTCTCGGTGAGGCGAGTCCGATTCGACCCGTCGAGATCGATGAGGTAGATCTCGTCGTTGTCGTCGAAAGCTGAAGAAGTAAAGGCGATGCGGCGGCCATCGGGCGAAAACGAAGGCTGGCTGCCTTGAACCAACTTGCGCGGGTTGGCTCCGTCGGCGTCCATGAGCCAGACGGCTACATCGCCGTCGCGCTGACTGACGAAGGCGATCGTCTCGCTGTCGGGCGAAAAAACGCCGCGCTGGTCGCGCTCGGGATGTTCGGTTAAGCGCACGACATTAGAGCTATCGGCATCCATGACGTAGAGATCGATATTGCTCATCACGTCGCCGCGAGTGAAAAGGATCTTCTTCCCGTCGGGCGACCAAGAGGGATGTTGCTCGGGTTCGGGAGTGTGCGTTAGTTGCTGGCGATCGCTGCCATCGGCTTTGATGGTAAACAAGTCCCAGTTGCGGACGTTTTTCTTAGTCGAAGCGTAGAGGATCGTGCCCTCGCGTTTGAAAGGAGCATTGCTGCTAGCGGGAATGTCGAAGATCGCCTCGTAGGTCCGCACGCCCCACAGCGGCGGCGATTCCACTTGCAAGACCTTGTTACCCAGATAATCCCCCACGGCGACACTGACGGCGTACGCACCTCCGCCCAATTCGATTTTGCTATCCGGCTCGGGCAAGACGTAGGTTCCGGCTTTGACCAAGTGGTTGAATTTGTATTGGACGTCATTGGCGTCTAAGCGCACGAGTTGGTCGGCTCCGCCCTTGATCTCAATTTTAACTTGGTTTGTGCCGCATCCTGCGATCGCGACAGCTAAAACCAATGCAAATAGCTTGAACATGTAGTCTCCTTTGAGTTATTGCACACCCGGCCCATCAGGCCAAGCCGCTGAGCACCCGCAGGCGATTGCTGAGATGATCCATCAACTCGTTGATATCGGCGAAGGAATCCGCGTAGAGCGGTTCGTCAACCCGAAAGTACACCCGCGCCCCAGGCCGAGCGTAGCTATCGTATTCCAGTCCAATAGGAATCAACGGCACGCGCATCTCCAACCGCTCTTCGGCCTGTACCAGATGCTCTACTACTTCCTTTTGCAACGGTCCCAACTTGTCCTGATAGCGCATGCCTTCCGGGTGTGAAACGACCACTTCTCCGCGCTGGTATAGCCCATCTAAATAGTCTTGCATCTGCTGGTTGGCCGCACGGGCCCGCCGAATCTCTGCGCGGCGTTGCTCCCGATCTGCGATCCGCCTGATGTCTTTCGGTCTCACCACTTTGACCCCCCCCATCAACTCTAGTACCCCCCACAGACCAACCTTCATAATGTAGTTGGCATAGCGCCGGGTGAACCTGTACAACAAGACGCCTTCGAGCAGAATGTCGCGGTATGCGCAATGCTTGGGCAAAATCAGGGCCGGGCCCTCGCGCGGTAGATTGCGACCGCCCTCGACTGCAAAACGGTGATAGCTCATGGCACCTGCCGCGAGCAGGCGAGCACCACAGGCGAGGGCATCGATGCGCTTGATGGAAAAGTCTCTATGCGCAAACTCTGCGGACATGGTCCTATCTGAACAAGTCCTTTACCTTGCCCCAGGTGCTTTCGTCCACTTCCGTAGCCAAGGGTTGCAGCAGATCTTGCCCCGATCCAGCCAAGTACAAAGATCCCTCGGAATCTACGGCCGCAAAATAATCCCCGGCGGTGTCCAGCCTCGCTTTGATGTACGCGGGCACTTCCGGGGACTGTGCAGCCATAGCGACCGACCACAGAGTCAAGCCCTCGACCACCGGCACTTGCTCGTCGCGGGCGATGGCGACAAACCGCTGCTCGGCATCTTGCGCACTAAACTCCTGCCATAGCTGCAAAACCCGCTGGCGCTGTGGGGCTCTATCGGGCGAGAAGATGTAGAATACGCGGCTGTCCTCCGGCAAAGTTTGGATCTCGCCGCTGCCAACTTCACTCGCTGCGACCAGCAGCAGGACCAAGCCCGTGATCCATGTCGTTCGTAGTGCGTTCATAGCGACCTTATTCGGCGCGAATTCCGTAGTCCTTTTGCACGGCGTCTTCCCCTTGGAGAATCCTCACCAGCGACAGATGTTGGCTGAGCACCTGTTCGACTTGCACGACGCCGACCCGGCGCGGCAGGGACTTTCCCAACACCTCGCCGGTATCCGGGTCTTTCAGCTCCCGCCCCTTGTCCCACACGCCGTACTTGTTGCCTTTCTGCACTGAATCGGCTAATCCCACGTTAATATAGGCACTCAACCGCACTCGCACAGATTGGCCGTTTTCCTTTGTATCAGCCCGCACGGTATCAGCTACCACCTCTATGATCTTCGGCTCGGAAACCTTGAGTTCGGCCGGGGGTTGGATGAGACTGTCTAGCCCGGCGGCCAAGTGGTCCAGACATCGGCTCACCGACTTGCCTAACAGGGTATTGTGGAATTCCTCGCTGCCCCACTCCATTTGCCCTAAAAAGAAGTACTCCTTTTCCAGCGGCACATACGCCGCCGGGTTGGTAACTCCATAACGCTTGCTATCCTCAGCGACTTCCCGCATCACCTCGCCGGCTGCTTCTCCGTCTATGACCTTATAGGGATACAGCTGCACCGTGGTCAAGCCCTGATAGCTGCGATAGCCGCCGATGGGCACGGTGGCGCGGAAGCGCTTCATGCTCATCTCGTCGATCTGCCCCAAGACGACGTAGTCGGCTTCTACCTCGCGGCCAATGGCCAAGGCGCGCCCGACATCGACCTTGCCCTGCAATTCTTTCTTTTTTAATCGCACGAGCGCTGAATCAATAGATACAGTGCTGAAAAAGGCACTGCCGCGCAGCGAATCGGCCAAGCCTCGGGGCATGGCCGAGTATATGTCCCACTCTCCCTTGTATTTCGACTTGTCGCGAAAGGGCATGAAAAGCAGCCGCTGCTTCAGCCCCTCTGCGATGGTGCTGTCACTGACCACTGGCTCCTGTGGGGCTTCCTCCTCTTCTGTTTGCTCGCCCAACCCCATAATCGGCACCACAGCCGCCTCTCCGTCTGCCCCCCAGTACAGCGCGGCCAGCAAAGCAAATCCCCCTCGCAAAAACCACCTGTGTCTATCGGACATCAATGCCCTCCTTTGGTTTGCGTGAGCACGTAAGGGCCTTGGGGCACGACCGCTATGCGCCCCCCGGCACCGTGTCGCGCCAGCGCCTCAGCTAGCCCTTGCTCCACAGAGGGAATAACCTCGACCCACACCTTGTCGCGGCACTGAGGATCAATGCCCTCCGAGTAGAACATGACCTCGGCCTTATCGAGTACCTTGCACAACTCCTGCAACTGCCATTGATCGATGGCGAAAAAATCGGGGTCCGCAAGGCGGTCCGAAAATTCGGCAGCATCGGATGCACCGAGTAGCATCTCTACAAATTCCGCACTGCCCAAACCCTCGGCGCAACGCGCGGCAATGAGGATCGTCCCGCCCTCTTTGACGATGGGCAACACCGCCGTCAGGCCCTTGACAGCCTGATAAAACGTCAGGTCAAGCGGCCAGCCAGCACTGCTAGTAATCGCAATGTCAACCGGCTCGTCAACCAAGACGCCGTTCTGCTGCTCGACGAAGCGGGCCCCTTCGGCATGGGCCTTTTCTAGGTCGCCGCAGAACAGGCCGGTAATTTGCCGCTGGTCGTTCATAGCTACATTAAATGTAAAATCAACGCCAGCGCGCTGCGCCACTTCGAGGGCTTGGCGGTGGAAGGGATTGCCCTCAATGGAACCTTCGCACGCCCGAGGATGGCTCAACAGCTCGGGGCCGTGCAGGACGCGCATCGTCTCAATCCCCATCAATCCCGGGCAAATGGCCTTGCGGCCACCCGAGTACCCAGCCATCAAGTGCGGCTCGATCAGCGAGGTGGCGATTTTCAGGTCGGCCTCCACGTAGAGCGCAGTGATCCATATTGGAGCACCACCGGAGGTTTCCCCCAAGTACGTCAAGGTCTCGCGGAGACGGGCCGTGTGGTTGACGATGCGATAGTTGCGGGCGATGTCGGCCCCGACGAGCTGGACCAATTCCTCGCCTTCGTTGGGCCGATGCAGGCCGGTGCCGACCAACAGAGTAATATCCTCGCGGGCGATGCCTTCTTCTTCGAGAATCCGCAGCATCGGCGGCAAAATGACGGCGTTGGGCACCGGGCGGGTAATATCGGCAATGACTATGCAGGCGTTTTTGCGCCCCCGCGCTAGCTGCCGCAAGGATGGAGTCCCTATCGGGCGGGCCAGCGCGTGATCGATCCGCTCCTCGATCCGGTCGAGCCCCTCACTCGGAGCCATCTGCAATACCTCAGCCGAGTCGGGCACTTCGATTGCGAGTCCGTCGCGGCCATAATCGAGCTTTACTTTCATTGCGTATGCCTAGGCCAATTTGTCCTCTAGATAGGCGCGAAACGCCGCGCCGAACTCTTGGTCGGCCAAGGCGAAATCCGCAAAGGCCCGATAGTACGTCAGCGGCGTTCCTATATCGTAGCGCACCTCGTCGCTTGCAAGACGTGTGCAGCGAACCTCGGCCCCGCGCTGGATCAGCACGCGGATGGCATCGGTCAACCACAACTCGCCGCCAACTCCAGGCTCAATCTCGTCAATGGCGGCGAAAATCTCCGGCGAAAAAATATAGCGGGCCGCAACTGCAAGACAACTCGGTGCGGCTTCCACCGCCGGCTTTTCAACGATGTCGGCGATGGCAAAGTCGTCGTCGGCCTCACCTTGCGGTGTGACGACCCCGTACTTGTAGGTCTCTTCGCGCGGCACTTCCCATACGGCAATGGTCGCGGCCGCACCCCGCTGGACATGCGACTGCATCATCCGGCCGACCACGCCTGGCACCCGCGGCGAGGTGACGATCGTGTCGCCGAACCCCACCACGAACGACTCGTCGCCGACGAATTCCCGCGCCTGACGCACGGCATCGGCATTGCCGGAAGGACGCCGCTGCCGCACATAGTAGAACTCAACGCCCTCGGCCGCGTAGTCAACCTCACCGATCGCACCATCGCCCAAGCGAGCCGCCAGTTCCGGGTCGTCGTCGAAGTGATCCTCAATAGAGCGCTTCTTGCGGCCCGTTACAAAGAGGAACTTGTCCAACCCCTGCTCGATCATCTCCTCGACCACGTACTGCACAACTGGCTTGCAACCAACGGGCAGCATCTCCTTGGGTTGAGACTTAGTTGCCGGCAGCAGACGAGTACCTAAACCCGCTACGGGGAACACAGCTTTGCGAATCGGCACGGTTTCTTTTTATTTTAAGTTTAAGAGAATCAAGGACATAACTAAAAATAGCACCTAGTGAAAATAGGAAGCTCTAGGTGCTAAATCAAGTCTGACTTACCTACCCTTTGTGCCGCCAATCCCATGTTCGACTTGTCCTCAACTCGCCTGCGCACCCTCGTGAAAGCGTTTCCCGCGCTGCGCATCGGCGTAGTCGGCGACTTTTTTCTCGACGCCTACCTCGAATGCGATCCTGCCCTCGACGAAAAGTCGCTGGAGACCGGCAAGACCTGCTATCAAGTAATCGGCTACCGTCGCCAACCCGGGGCCGCTGGCAATGTCGCCGCCAACTTGTGCGCCCTCGGCGTGGGTACAGTCGAGGCCGTGGGCTATTGCGGTGACGACGGAGAAGGCTACGAGCTACGGCGGGCCATGCGCCGGCTGGGCTTAGACTTGACGGGATTTCTCACCGCTCCGGGCCGCTTGACTCCGACCTATGGCAAGCCCTGCTACGTCGCTAGCAACCAGCGCGGTCGGCCCGTCCTTGAGGAACTGGAGCGGCTCGATATTAAAAACCGCCGTCCGACCCCGATCAATATCCAACGCGCGCTCATCGACCACGTCCGCCAGCGCCTGAGCCACTGGGACGGGCTCGTGCTCATCGACCAAGTCGCCGAAGCCAATTGCGGCGTCCTCACCACGCGCGTACGCCGCGCCATTGCCGCCGAGCTCGGCTCCCAACCCAAGCTCGTGGTCCTCGCCGATTCGCGCACGCGCATTGGGCTCTTTAAGCGCGCCATCCTCAAACCCAACCAGCGCGAGGCTTGGGCTGCGCTTGGCAGCCAAGGGTGCTTGGCGCTCAAGACCGCACGCCACCACGCCCGCGTACTCAGCAACCATACTGGTCGCCCGGTGTTTCTAACGCTTGGCAATAGGGGGATACTCGTAGCCGACGGCAGCGCGGTCGAACACGTACCAGCCGTGCGCCTCACCTCACCCGTTGACCCGGTTGGCACTGGGGACACTTGCGCAGCCGCCCTCAGCGCGGCTTTGGCAGCGGGTGCCGAACTGACGGAAGCGGCCGCGGTAGCCTGCTTGGCTGCGTCAATAACCGCTCAGCAGGTTGGCACGACTGGCACGGCCTCGCCAATCGAGTTAAGCCGCCGCTTGCACCAGTTGCGGCTCAGCTACGATGCGTAGGTCTCTTCGACGACCGTGCGATACCGCTCGACGATCGCCTTGGGCACGATCTTCTTTAGGCCCTTGGTCAACGTCCCAGCGTCCTCGCTCAGCGGCTCGGGCAAGAGCGCGACGCGCTGCGGCCGCTGATAGCTCGGCAGACCAGCGGCCGTGGCCTCGGCGAGGAACCCTTCGCGAATTCGCTCGCCCAAGCTCGGATGCGTACGCAGGGCGTCCTCGTCCTCTAGCGGCAACCCGTCAATGCCGCTGTTTTTTGCTTCCTCCACATCCACCGTCACCAACGGCAGCGGGTAGTCGCGCTGCTGGTCGCCGTACACGACAACGTGCTCGACTAAGGACACTCGGGCGAAAATCCGCTCCAAGGCTTCGGGATTGACGAACTCGCCATTGCGCAGCTTGAACTGCCGGCCAACCCGCCCGTGGAACGAAAGAAAGCCCTCGTCATCCATGCTGAACAAATCGCCGGTCCGATACCAGATATGGCCGTCCTCCTCCACTAGCACTTGCTCGGTCTGCTCAGGGTCGTGCAAATACCCACGCATGACATTGGGGCCACTGGTCCACAACTCCCCGATCTGATCGCCACTGGGCCGACACTCGTCCTGTGTCGGATCGTTGTAGCCGATTTCCGACCCATCTTCGGCCACGATCTTCACCGCCTGCAACGGCCTTCCCACCGTGCCGCTTTTGCGCCCTTCGAGATGGTTAGCGGCAATCAGCGGCGCGCACTCAGTCGTGCCGTAGCCCTCGTACGTGGTGATGTCGAGCACTTCGTGAAAGAAGTCCAATGCCTTGGGATCGGCCTTGGCCGAACCGACGATCAAAAGCTCTAGATGGGGCCCGACCCGCGTGGCGAGCTGAGCGCGAATTTTGCCGACTATTGAACGACCTATGGCCGCCAAAAAGAGCTTGTCGCCCAGCCCAGCCTCGCCGCGCGCCAATCGCTCCTTGGCCGCAACCGAGCGCTGGATCAAGCCCCCCTTGAGGCCGCCGGCGTCTATTTCTTTGCGCACATTGCCGTACACTTTGTCGAGTATCAGCGGCACGGTGAGGAAGCCCTCCGGCTCTGAGAGACGGATGTCGCTAAGGACGCGGTCTGGTGAGCGCGCCAAGTCCAAAATCCACCCCTTGGCCAAAGGATAGTAGATGTTGAGAATTCCCATGGAGTGATAATCGGGCGCGGACTTGAACATGCGGAGCGGCTCGCGCTTGCTAATCACGTCCCAAACCTCTTCGACGTTGGCGACGATGTTGGCGTGGGTTTGGATCACGCCCTTGGGCAGGCCGGTTGAACCCGAGGTATAGAGAATTTTCGACTCATCTTCTGGCAGCACCTCGACCTCAGGCACGGCCGCGCTACTCCCAGCCAGCTCTTCCCAAGGGATCGCGCCCTCGGCCTCGCCCTCGGTCAACGCAATCTGCGGCGTCTTGTCCAGTCGCTCTCGGATGGTGTCAAACCGCTCGTATCCTTTGCGATCTACGACCAGTAACTCAACCGCAGAGTGTGCGATGCTATGGGCGAGAGCCTCGTCAGGCGATTGGATACACAGCGGCACCGCACTGACCCCAATGCAGTCGGTCGCCAGAAAGATCAAGAGCGGCTCGCTGCCCCCATCGGTGAGAATGCCCACGCGCTGGCCCTTGGTCAAACCCTGCGCTGCAAGGCCCGCCGCGAGTTGGTCGCGGCGATTTTTGAGCTCGGCGTAGGTCACGGGCTGGTAGCTCAATGTGCGGCTACCCTCTACGGGTTTAAGCTCTCGAATGGCCGTCTGCTCGGCACAGGTTGCGAAGCTATGGTCGAGCAAATCTCTCAGCGTTTGTCCCATTGCAAACCTCTTTCTAGTGATTTATATCGTTGTCGTTTGCGGCGCACAAAAGGACCGCCTTGCCATTGCACACGCGGCCCGGCGACCGCATCTTCCCTTTATGAATTTTCGCTGCAATCGCGCCTTTATCTTGCTGCTCTTGGCCTGCCCGGTCGTCTCCTCAGCGCAGCCCTCGGTGGCCATGTTTGGCTACTCGCTCAGCATGGGCAGCGTCACCGTCGATCAAGAGCAGCTATATCGCCTCAGCCTCCGGCCCGACTTCCCCTTGGGCCGCTTGGGCATTGGCCTTGACTTAGAGCTGTTTGTCGAGCGCAATGGCGATCTCGGTTCGCGCGGTTGGGAGGCCGGCTCGTCAACCCAAACCCTCGACTCGATCCTGCGCAAGATCTACTACGTGCGCTATGGGCGTCCCAATGACGCGGTGTACGTCAAAATCGGCGCACTCGACAACGTGACGTTGGGATACGGCCTCATCATGGACAACTACCGCAACACCCTGCACTATCCCGGCATCAAGAAAACCGGACTCCAGTTCCGCATCGCCAATTTCGCCGGCACTAATATCGGACTCGAAGGAGTGATCAACAACCTCCAAGACTTCCAAGAGGGCGGTGCCCTCATCGGGCTGCGGACCTTTGGCTACGCCGCCGACCTTGAAGTGGGCGTGACCTTTGTCGCCGATCTCGATCAGTACAGCGGCCTGCGCGACAGCGATTCCGACGGCGTCCCCGACCCCATTGACGCCTTCCCAGAAGACGGCAACTTTGCCCTCGACAACGACGGCGACGGCGTCCCCGACCACATCGACAGCGACGACGACAACGATGGCATCATCGACGCCGATGCCGGCAGCGGCCTCTCCGCCGACATTGCCTCTGCCTTGTTGGGGCTCAATGCCAATTACGGCAACGCCTTCCCAATAGACCAAGACGTGGACCGCCACAAGCCCTTCAATAGAAATCACGTTGGCCAAGACTTCTTTTCGATCTTGGGCGTGGACCTAGCCTACCCGCTCATCCGCGACCTAGGCTTAGAGCTCAAACTCTACGGCCAATTCGCCATGCTGATCGACGACGACGACGCCCTCTCCAACTTCGAGGCGCAACAGCAAGGCGTCTCCCCCGGCAATCGCCAAGCGACCGGGTTCGGAATCGCCGCTCCGGGCCTGTGGCTGTCTTTAGGCCCGCTCAACGGCCAACTGGACTTCCGCCACTTCCGCCGCGATTTCGACTCGCGCTACTTCGACGAGCTGTACGAACTCGACCGCGCGTATCTCGACCGCGCCACCGGACAGGCTCAGTCCAAGGACGCACGACTAGACCACAGCAACAACCTCTCCGGCTTCTTCGGTCACTTGGGCACGGAACTCGGCTCGTACGCGTATGCCTCGGTCTCCTATCAGTATTTGACGGGCACTGGCGACCCCAAACAGCAGCTCATCGCCAGCGCATCCCTGTCGCGCAAACTGCTCAAATACTTCCCCCGCCTCAAGCGCGCGTACGCTTATTTTCACAAGAACAACATCGGCCGGAACCCCAACGAAGACGGCACTGGTCGGGACGATTTCTTTGAGCCGACCGAGGACACCTTCTACGGCTTTGATATTGGACTGAACATGAAAGAAGGCACCTCCGTGCGCTGGGATACTCGCTTCCTCTTCGAGCGCACCGCTAATCGGCGCTTGCAGCGCCACAAAGTCATGACCCTTGAAACCGTATTCGACTTTTGATATGAAAATCACGCGCGTATCCGCTCATTACCTGCGCCTACCTGATGTCACCGCACGCTGTGACGGCACGCAGGACACCTGTCTGATCCAAATAGAAACCGACGCTGGCATCACCGGCTGGGGCGAAGTCGATTCGGCTCCCACCGTGGTCAAGGCCGTCGTCGAGGCCCCGCTTTCCCACCAGATTAGCAATGGCCTCGCCAACGCGCTGGAAGGCCTAGACCCGCTGGCCATCGACGTCTGCGGGGCCCGCATGCTCGACGCGGCCAATTACTACGGTCGCGTCGGCGTGGGCACGCACGCTATGGCCGGCGTCAATCTCGCGCTGTGGGACATTGCGGGTAAAGTGCGCGATTGCCCGGCCTACGAGCTGCTCGGCGGTCCCTATCAAACCAAATTCCGCGCCTATTGCTCCATCCTTTTCGGCGACACGCCGCAGGAGACCGGCGAGCTGGCCCGCCGCTTTGCCGACGAGGGGTTCACGGCCATCAAGTTCGGCTGGGGGCCGATGGGGCAGAGCGAGGCAAACGACATCGCCTTGGTGCGCGAAGCGCGGAAGGGGGCTGGGTCGGATGTGGACATCTTGGTGGACGCTGGGCAGGTGTGGGACTGGAAAACCGGCCTCAAGCGTGCCGAGCAATTCGCCGAGTACGGCATATTCTGGCTCGAAGAACCTTTGCACTCCGAGGACGTCGAGGGCTATGCCCATCTCTGTGAGCGCAGCCCGGTGCCCATCGCCACGGGCGAAGCCGAATCGCGCTATCAGGATTTTGAGCGGCTACTCGTCCATGGTCACATCGACTGGGTTCAGCCAGATCCGGGCCGTTGCGGGCTTTCGACCATGGTCGAGGTCGGCCGCCTCGCTCACCGCCTGCACCGCAAGGTAGTAAATCACTCCTTTAAAAGCGGCATCACCATCGCCGCTTCCCTGCACGGGTTGGCGGCAGTTCCCCACGGCGAGATCTTCGAATACTGCATGGCCGAATCGCCCTTGCGCCACGACCTGACGCACGAAAAGTTCGCGGTCGTCGATGGCTACGTTCACGTACCGGAGGGACCGGGGTTAGGCGTGACCATCAACGAAGAGATAGTGGAAAAGTATCTAGTGAATTAACCCAAAAGGTTTCCCATCATGCCCGAGCAACCCATGCTCATTATAGACGGCCACCTCGACTTGGCCTTCAACGCCCTGCACCACCGCCGCGACCTCACCCAAGACGTCCACGTCCTGCGCGAGCGCGAAGACCCCAAACCCGTAGGCCCTTCGCATCCCGACTCGTTGCGCGACAGAAAGCGCCCCGAAAGCTCCTCGCGCGGCACCGCCACCGTATCCCTGCCGCAGATGCGCCAAGGCTGCGTCGGCATCGCGCTCTCGACCATTATGTGCCGAGTGCAGATGCCCATCGGCCTCCTCGACGATGGCATGAGAACCCAAGAAGCGGCCCATGCCATGGGCCAATCGCATCTTCACTATTACAAAGCACTAGAGCGCGAGGGCCAACTGCGCTTCATCCGCGACATAAACGATCTCGACGCGGCCATTGCCGCTTGGCAAAACCCCGACTCAACGACTCCAATCGGCCTGATACTGAGCATGGAAAGTGCCGACCCCATCCTCGGCCCTGAGCAAGTAAGCTGGTGGTGGGAACAGGGGCTGCGCTCGGTGGGCCTGACGCACTTTGGTGCCAATACCTGGGGTCATGGCACCGGCACTCGCGGCGGGCTATACGCCGACGCCTATCCCCTGCTCGACGCCCTCGCCGCAACAAATATCGCCCTCGACCTGACCCACGCCTCGGACTTGGTCTTCTGGCAGCTTTTGGATTACTGGCAAGGCCCAGTCCACGCCAGCCACTGCAACTGCCGCGCCCTCGTCCCCGGCCAGCGCCACCTCAGCGACGAGATGATCCAAGCCATCGCCGAGCGCGGCGGCGTCATCGGCGCGGTCTTCGCCGAATTCATGCTCAATCCCGAGATCAACTTCGACGACCCGGCGACCTATCCGCAAACCGCCCGCCGCTCCATGTCGGCCGTAGTGGATCACATCGACCACATCTGCCAGCTCGTCGGCAACTGCGACCACGTCGCCATCGGCTCCGACCTCGACGGCGGCTTCGGGCGCGAAATGGCCCCCATCGACTACGACACTATTGCCGACTTGCAGCGCTTCCTCGACATCCTCGAGCGGCGGGGCTACTCGACCCACGACATTGCGGCCATCGCCCACGGCAACCTCGCACGCTTCTTCCGCCAAGCCTGGAGCTAACAATGACCGACGCGCACCCGCTGATCCTCGACAGCCATCTCGATCTATCCTTCTCCGCCCTGCAAATCAACCGCGACCTGACGCAAAAGGCAGCCACGGTGCGCGTCCACGACTCAGTGCAGACTATGGAGGGCTTCGGCTCCTGCACAGTGACCTTCCCCGAGTTGCGCCGAGGCAAGGTCGGCCTCTTCTGCGGCACGGTGATGTCGCGCCTAGACCCAGGCGACCGCTGGACCCGCACCGGCATGTACTGCCAAGCTCAATGCCACGGCGTCGGCCGCGGACATTTGGCGTACTACCAAGCACTCGAACGCGCGGGTTTGCTCCGCTTCGTCAAAAGCCGTGCGGATTTAGACGAAACCATCGCCGCCTGGCAAAACCCCGACCCAACAACCCCTTTCGGCTTGATCCTCGCCATGGAGAGCGCCGATCCCATCTTAGGCCCAGACCAAGTGCCCGAATGGCGCGAACTCGGCTTGCGCCTAGTGTCGATCTCGCATTACGGCACCAGCACCTATTCGCACGGCACCGGCACCGAAGGGGGGCTGTTGCCGCCGGCCAAACCCCTGCTCGACGCGCTCCAAGCGGCCGACATCATCATCGACTTGACCCACTTGACCGACCAAGCCCACTGGGAACTCTTGGAATTGTACGACGGCCCGATCTGCGCTTCGCACCACAATTGTCGCACCCTCGTCCCCGGCCAGCGCCAGCTCACCGACGAAATGATCCATTCCATCGCCGAGCGCGACGGAGTCATCGGCGCGGCCTTCGACGCTTGGATGCTCGACCCGGGCTGGCAGCGCAAAATCCCCGCCTTTGCACAACTGACCAGCGCCACGTTGGAAACCGTCGCCGACCACATCGACCACATTTGTCAGCTTTTGGGCACTTCGCGTCACTGCGGCATTGGCACCGATCTCGACGGCGGCTTCGGCACCGAACAAGCCCCGCGCGATCTCAACACCATCGCCGATCTGCAAAAACTCCAGCCCATCCTCGCGCATCGCGGCTACTCGCCAGCAGACATCGCCGGGATTTTCTCCGGCAATTGGATCCGGCTCTTCAAGGACGTGTGGAGCCATCCGTAGGGGGCGACCGACCAGTCGCCCCCTACATCGTCTAAATCGACCCGAATCGACATTGTATTTCATCTCATTTACAATTTCACACCCATTTAACCCAC
Organism: Candidatus Latescibacterota bacterium; assembly: GCA_965233785.1. Classification (GTDB taxonomy): domain Bacteria; phylum Latescibacterota; class UBA2968; order UBA8231; family UBA8231. The sequence continues at coordinate 5,033,592 of OZ247580.1, read as the reverse complement.
AAAATCGCCCCAATTTCAAATTCCATCTTGCTTTTATTGCACAAATATCCGATACTTTTCGTTTCAGATAACATAATTAACTTAAACTATCCATCTCAGGGAGAAATTGACATGGCGAGAGGAGCCGACAAAGTCATCGAAGCGCTCGACCGCTTCGGCGTCGAGTACGTCTTTGGCCATCCGGGCGGTGCGGCCATGCCCATCTTCGACGCGCTACTCAACTCCGAGCAGATTCGCTTCGTCCTCACCCGGCACGAGCAAGGCGCGACCCACATGGCCGACGGCTACGCCCGCGCCACCGGCAAGCCCGGCGTCGTCCTCGTAACTTCCGGCCCGGGCGCGACCAACACCATCACCGGCCTGCTAACCGCGCTGATGGATTCCGCGCCCGTCATCGCCCTCACCGGCCAAACCGTCACCCCCATGCTCGGCAAAGACGCCTTTCAGGAGGCCGATGTCTTTGGCATCTCGATGCCCGTCGTCAAGCACTCCTATCTAGTGAGAGACCCCAACGACATCCCCCGTGTGATGACCGAGGCATTTCACATCGCCACCACCGGCCGCCAGGGGCCAGTGCTCGTCGATTTGCCCAAGGACGTCACCCAAGGCGACCCCTTCCCCGAATGCACCACCGACTTTCCCGAGAAGGTGTACCTGCCTGGTTACACCTGGCAGACCAAGCCCGCGCCCGAGTTGCTCGAAGCCGCTGCCACCCTCCTGCGCCAGAGCAAGCGTCCCCTGCTCTACTTGGGCGGTGGCTGCATTGCCTCGGGCGGTCACGAGGCAGCCAAGGCTTTTGCCGAAAAGACGCGGATGCCGGTGACCAACACCCTGCTCGGCAAGGGAGCGTTCCCCGAACAGCACGCGCTTTCGGTGGGTATGCTCGGCATGCACGGCACGGCCTACGCCAACAAGGCCGTCGTCGGCTGCGACTTGATTATGTCGGTAGGAGGGCGCTGGGACGACCGGATCACCGGCAAGCTCGCGGAATTCTGCCCAGATGCGAAAAAGATCCACATCGACATCGACCCGGCCGAATACGGCAAAGTGGTCATGCCCGACGTTTTTATCGAAGGCGATGCGCGCCAAGTGCTCGAAGAGCTAATCAACTACGTCGAGCCGTTGGACACGGCAGCTTGGCTGGCCCAAATCGACGACTGGAAGCAGAAATACCCGCTCAAATACGGCAAGCGCGGCGGCCTCAAGATGCAGGCTGTCATCGACCGCCTGTACGAGCTGACCGCTGGTCGCGCCGTGGTGACCACGGACGTCGGTCAGCACCAGATGTGGGCGGCTCAGTTTTACAGGACCGCGCACCACCGCCAGTGGCTTTCCTCCGGTGGCGCTGGCACCATGGGCTTTGGCTTCCCCGCGGCCGTCGGGGCCCAATTCGGTCGCCCCGAAGAGACCGTGGTCGCCATCTGCGGCGACGGCGGCTTCCAGATGACCCTGTGCGAACTGGCCACCGCCGTCGTCCATCGGCTGCCGATTAAAATCGTAGTCCTCGACAACAAGTACCTAGGAATGGTCCGCCAGTGGCAGAATCTGTTCTTCGACAATCGCCTCTCTGGCGTCGATCTAGAAGGCAACCCCGACTTCGTCAAGCTGGCCGAAGCCTACGGGGCCAAGGGCTTCCGCATCCGGCGCACCGCCGACATTGACAAAGTTCTCAAGCAAGCCCTCGACCACGACGAAGGCCCCTGCGTCATCCACGCCGAGTGCGAAAAAGAAGACAACGTCTTCCCGATGATTCCCGCCGGAGCCGCGCTCACCGATATGCTAATCGAGGCTCCCAAGCAGAAACTGGCCCAACCCAAAGGAAGCACCTAATGCCTACAACTGCCATTGACTTTGCCGCCGCAGACCTCAACGCCCGCCAAGAGGCGGTGGACGCACCGCAACTCAGGCTGACCGAACCCCAGCAAAAGACGACCATCGGCCTGTTGGTCAACGACCGTCCCGGCGTCCTAGTGAGAATCGCCCAGTGTTTTGCCCGCCGGGCCTACAACATCGAAAACCTAGTCGTCTCGCCAGCTCACATTCCTCAGTGCTCGCGCATGACCATCACCACCATTGGCCCGGCGGCCGAGCTGGACCAAATAATCTTGCAGCTCAATAAGCTAGTCGACGTCATCCACGCCAAAGACTACTCGGGCGACAACGCCATCACACGCGAGTTGGCTCTCTTCAAGGTCGGCTGCTCGGTCGCCGAGCGCACCGAGGTATTGCAGATTACCGAGGTTTTTCGCGGCAAGACGGTCGATATATCAGTGGCCACCATCACCATCGAGGCCACTGGCACCACCGAGAAGATGGATGCGCTCGAATCGCTGTTGAGCAAATTCGACCTCAAGGAAATGGTTCGCACCGGCAAGGTAGTCATGGCTCGCGGCAACGAGCCGACATAAAAAAGGGGGACGGACATCGCCCGTCCCCCTTTTTGCCTTCTGTCTTCTCCCTTAAAACGCCACGCCCAACTGCCCAAAGACCAAGCGGCCGATCTCCGGAGCCCCAATAAAGGTACGATGCTTGGTGTCGAGCGCGTTGGAAACATCCACCCCGAGCCGCAGGTTGCTTCCAAACGGTAGCAAATAACTCGCATTCAAATCGAGTAGCGAGTACGCGTCCACATCCCCGATGAACACCCCGGACTCCTGGCGGAACGCCCCCACATAGCGCCACTGCGCCCCTAGGGTTAATTGCTCTTGGTCGAAGGTGTAGGACGTTCCCACCTTGAATTTGTTACCCGGCGCGTTGAGTGCTATGTCGGCGATGCCATCGACGTTCTCAAATAAGGTCTGATCGACATAAGAGTAGCTGCCCGTCAGCGACCATTGATCGCTCGGGAAATAGGCCAAGTTCACGTCTAAGCCGTTCAGGTTGATCTCGCCGAAGTTGCGATAGGTCAATATCACCGCTGTCGGATCAAAGGCTTGCTCCGGCGTAACCGTGCCAAACGGGATGCCCGCGGCCCCGCCGGCAAACAACGCGACAATTTCATCCACCGGCGAGCCATTGCCGTTGCCAGACAAGGTGCCCGGGACCTGCATATTGTCGAGCGGGGCGACCGCCGCAGCCAACTCTGCATTTTCGGCCAGCGCCGCGCCAACGCTAGTGCCCAACGCCGCGCCGAGGCTAGCCGGATCGAGGAAAACATTGGGCGTCTGCACCTGAATTGGCGAGACAAAATCCTTTATCCGCGTGTGATACAAGTCGGCCGCCACCACCAGCCTCTCGCCGACCACTCCCTTGTAACCAAATTCAAAGGTCTCGGTAGTTGTAGAGCGGGTCAGCGGCACGTCGATCACATCGGCGACCGGATCAAAGGGGGCCGGATCGCCAGCCGCCACCTTCTCGAGGTTGAGCATGAGTAGGGCGTTGTCCAATCCCGTCAGTTGTGCGGGCAACAAGGCATCTAACCCGCCCAATAGCTGTTGGGCGGCAGCCTCCGCCGCTGCTCGGTCTAGCTCTTGCAATATCCCTATCTGAGTAGCTGCTAGCCCTAGAAAGAGCTCTGTATTAAGTGCGCTCAACACGCCGCCGCGCCCTAGCCCCCACATCACATTGGTAAAAATCGGATCCCCCAAGTCGATATAGTCGGCCGGATCCATCCCCGCCACCGGCGCAAAAGACGAGCGGAACTGAGGCCGACCATTGCCCGAGCGGGCAAAAGTCCAGCCGCTATCAAATCCCTCGCGATAGGTTCCCTGTGCGCGAATATCTATCGCCGGCGCAAAGCCCAGCGATGGCGCAAATGCCGCGCCAATGCCGAACGGATCTTGGGACGAGCGGATGTCCAAATAGAGATTGTTGCTCGACGGGGTCGCAAAGGCGCGATTGTAAGTCAACCTCAATATCTGGGTCTCCTGCGGCTTGAAAACCAGCCCGGCGCGCGGCGAGATTTCGCCTTCGGGAATACGGTTGTGGTCGTCGTAGCGCAAGGCCACTACTAAATCGAGCACTTCGCTCAGGGCCGTCTCGCTCTGCATATAGACCCCGAACTCGTCAATCGAATCTTCGTCTTCGTTGCCGCCATTGATAGTCCCCTCGGTATCGGGCCGCGTCAGCAGCACATCGACGCCGTAGGTAAAGCGCTGCCGACTCCCCAAGGCCGCCGAGTGCTGGAGCTGGAAGGCGGTCAGCTTGGAGTTATCGACGATGGCATTGCCATCGCGCAGCAAAAAGGTGTCACCGGCGTTGCTCCCATTCTGAAAGACCTGGGCGAACCAATTCTTGTACAGCAGGCGCAGCTGGACGTAGTTGTACGCCCAGTCTTGGGCTTGGCCAGCCCCTAAGCCGGTCAACTCGATCTGGTCGGCTTTGTTGTATCCGGCGGCCAAAATAGCCGTCAAGTCGTCCGAAGCCTTGTAATCCAAGCGCGCTTCGGCACTCTGGCGCTCAATGTCAAAACTGCGCGGTGGGATGGCTGGATTGGCGGCCCTAGCCTGCACCTCTACCGGGTCTTCGTATTCCCAGTCCATTCCCGCATAGTACTGGGCCGAGACCTTGTAGCCGAGGCGGTCGCTAGCGGCCCCGGCGTGGCGCATACCGACCTTGTATACACTTCGCTCGCCCACGCCCAAGTTGACATTGGTCCCCGCCGAAGTAAACGGCGAGTGGGTGATGATGTGCATCACGCCGCTGGCGCTATTGGGGCCGTAGAGCGCCGACCCCGGCCCCAACACCACCTCGATGCGCTCGATGTCGTCGTTGGTCACCGGAATGAAGTTGTAGGCATTCAAGCGCAGCGAAGGGACGCGGGCGATGCGATTGTCGGTCAGCGTCAGCAGGGCACCCGAAAAGACATTGTTGAAGCCCCGCACGACCACGTTGCTCTGCGCCAAGCCGGTCTGGGAAAAGTCCACCCCCGGCAAATCGCGGATGTGCTCGGCGACGCTGAGTGCCGGTCGATTGCGGATCTCCGCGGCTTCAACTATCGCCACCGAGGCCGGGGCTTCGAGGACTTTTTCCTGCCGCCGCGAAGCCGAAACTACGTTCTGGTCGAGGAAGATGATCCCCGTCTCCAGCGTCAGCCTCAGTTCCTGCTCGCCGGCGACGATGCCAACGCCTTCTCGCATTAGGGTCCTATAGCCAATATGCGTGACGCTGAGTTGATACTCGCCGACCGGCAGCCCTTCTAAGTGGAAGCGACCATCTTCGTCGGTAGCCGTGCCGATCTTGCCGCCTGGCAGCAGGTCGCTGACAAGGACGACGTTGGCACCGGGGATGGCTTCGCCCTCCGGTCCCTTCACAACACCGGAGAGCGTCCCCTCTGCGCCGAAGGCGACGCCCGCCCACAGCACGAGAGCACATAAAAGCAATTCGTACTTTTTCATAATTAGCTCCTTGTTTTTGGCCCAAATCTACCCCTAAGCACCCGATCCCGCTACCCCACTACCCAATAAGTAATCTCGCAGCCCATTGCCGTGCAAAGGCAAATCGCTTCTTCAGGAATCTCGTCTCGTGGCAATAGCGCAGCCTATCTCCACTCCCATCCTTTCTCCGCCACAGGTCTCGCCGCTCTATTGATTCCCCACGTCTCCATTGCGTAGTTTCTCAGTCTTAATTCACCTATCCTAGCGGAGATTTATTCCATGCCGGACAAACTCAAGCTCGCCTTTATTGGCTGCGGTGCCATCGCCCGCTTTCACCTCGACGGCATCAAGGGCCACGCTCCTCGCATCGACGTCACCGCCTTAGTCGATCTCGACGAGTCCAAAGCTCAAGCCTACGCCACTGAAACCGGCGGGCAAGTCTTTACCTCGCTCGACGAAGCGCTCGAAAAGGGGGACTTCGACGCCGTCGATATCATGCTGCCCCACGACCTGCACGAACCCATCGCCCTCCAGTGCTTCGCCGCCGGCAAGCACGTGCTCTTGGAAAAGCCCATGGCCCCTACCCTCGACGCCTGCGACCGCATTCTCGCCGCCGCGCGCGAGGCTCCAGGCGTCTTCATGGTTGCCGAAAACAGCCAGTACTGGCCCGAAATTGTCGAGGCCCAAAAGCACCTTGCCGCCGGAGCCATCGGCGAGATCATCACCGCCCGCGCGGCCTTTGTCTATCCCTTTGACTCCTACTGGTTCAAAGAGGAGCGGCCCTGGCGCTACGAAAAGGGACGCACCGGCGGCGGCATCGCCATCGACGGCGGCTCGCACTGGATTCGGCCCTTGCGGATATGGATGGGCGAAATCAAAGAGGTGGTCGGCGTGTTGGGGCACCCGCTCGCGCAAATGGAGGGCGAGTCCCTCGCCCGCGCGCTCTTCCGCTTTGACTCGGGCAAGACCGCCATCTTCGACGCCATGATGATCGACACGGTCTTTGCCCCGGATCCTTGGTGGCGAATTACCGGCACCAAGGGAGAGCTGACCATCAACGCCGCTCTCGACGGTGCTGAACTCTATCTGTGGGACGCAGACCATCCCGACGGCAAGCGGCTTTTTGCCAGCCTTGGCTACACCGAATCCTTTGGACCGGAGCTAGCCGATTTTGCCGCCGCCGTCCTCGACGGCAAGGCCCCAGACGCGCCAGCGGAGCACGCTCTCGGCGAGTTGCGCACGGCCTTGGCCCTCTATCGCTCGGCCGCCAGCCAGCGCTGGGAACAGGTGTGGGCGTAATGCTTGCACGAACCTCTCCTTTGGGATATATTCAGCCCTGCGAGGCCGTTCCTCGAAGCGCCGATCATGTTCGACCCTTGGACTTTTCCCAACATCCAAATTCGCCCCCTTTTCAAGCTCAGCGGCAAAGGCTGTCAAGGCCGAGATGCCCTCTCAATTCAAAACGCATTATCACTATTCATAGAATAGGAAAGCAATGACGGAAAAGTACGTGTATCTGTTTGGCACTTCTCAATCCGAAGGCGACAAGGAAATGCGCAACCTGCTCGGCGGCAAAGGTGCCAACCTCGCCGAAATGGCCCAGCTTGGCCTGCCTGTCCCAGCCGGTTTTACCATCACTACCGAAGTTTGCACCTATTACTACAACCACGACCAAACGTATCCCGACTCGCTCAAAGGCCAAGTGGAACGCGCCATTGCCGAAGTCGAAAAAACCATGGACATGCGTTTTGGCGATGCGGCCAACCCGCTTTTGCTCTCCGTGCGCTCTGGGGCCAGAGTGTCCATGCCCGGCATGATGGAGACCGTGCTCAACCTCGGCCTCAACGACGCGATCGTCCAAGGGCTGATCGAACAATCGGGCGACCCGCGCTTTTGCTACGATGTGTACCGCCGTTTCGTGCAGATGTACGGCGATGTGGTCATGGGCTTGCGGCCCGAAGACGAAAAAGAAACAGACCCTTTCGAGGCCCTGCTCGACGCGAAAAAGCACGCCCGAGGGGTCGCGCTCGACAGTGAACTGAGCGCCGAAGATCTGCGCGAATTGGTCGCCGAGTTTAAGGCCGAGATCGCCAAGCGGCTCGACCGCGAATTCCCCGAAGACCCTCACGAGCAGTTGTGGAATGCCATCGGCGCGGTCTTCGGCTCTTGGCAGGGGCAGCGCGCCATCCGCTACCGCGAAATAGAAAGCATCCCCCACGACTGGGGCACGGCCGTCAACGTCCAATCCATGGTGTACGGTAACATGGGCGACGACTGCGCCACGGGCGTGGCCTTCACGCGTAACCCCTCCACTGGAGAGAAGCACCTGTACGGCGAGTTCCTCATCAACGCCCAAGGCGAAGATGTGGTCGCTGGTACCCGCACGCCTCAGCCTCTGCCCGAACTCAGCAGCCGAATGCCGCAAGTGTACGAGCAGTTCCAAGCGATCTGCGACCAGCTAGAGCCGCACTACCGCGACATGCAGGATGTGGAGTTCACGGTCCAAAAGGGCAAATTGTGGATGCTGCAAACCCGCAACGGCAAGCGCACTGGGGCGGCGGCGGTCCAAATTGCCGTAGATATGGCCGCCGAGGGGCTGATCTCACAAGAGGAAGCCCTCCTGCGCGTCACTCCCGACCAGCTCGACCAACTCCTCCACCCCACATTCGACGAAGCGAGTCCCAAAGACGTCATTGCCGAGGGGCTGCCCGCTTCACCTGGGGCGGCAACCGGCCGAGTGGTCTTCAACTCCCAAGAGGCCGAAACACAAGCGGCCGAAGGTCAGCAGGTCATCTTGGTACGCCAAGAGACTTCGCCCGAAGACATCGGCGGCATGGACGCCGCCCAAGGCATTCTCACGGCGCGTGGGGGCGCGTCCTCTCATGCCGCCCTAGTCGCGCGCGGCATGGGCAAGTGCTGCGTCGCCGGCTGCGAGTCCATAGCAATCGACTATCACCAGGAATTGTTTACCGCCAACGGCAAGACCGTCAAAAAGGGCGACTGGATATCCATCGATGGCTCGTCCGGCCAAGTCATGCTGGGCCAAGTGCCCACTGTGGAGCCGAGTTTCTCGTCGTCGTTTGACACCATGATGGGTTGGGCCGACGACAAGCGCCGACTGGCCGTGCGCACCAACGCCGACACGCCGCACGACTCAGAAGTGGCCCGCAATTTCGGTGCCGAGGGCATCGGCCTGTGCCGCACCGAACACATGTTCTTCGAGGGCGACCGCATCGTAGCCGTGCGCGAGATGATCCTCGCCGCCGACGAGGCCGGGCGACGCCAAGCCCTAGCCAAGCTCAAGCCCATACAGCAGCGCGATTTTGAGGGCATTTTCACCGCCATGGACGGCCTGCCCGTAACCATCCGCCTGCTAGACCCGCCGCTGCACGAGTTCTTGCCCCACGAGCCAGCTCAGCAACAACAGATGGCCGAGGAAATGGGGGTCCCCTTGCGCCAGATTGAGGCCAAAATCGCCTCCCTGCACGAGTTCAATCCCATGCTGGGGCATCGCGGCTGCCGCTTGGGAATCACCTACCCGGAAATCTACGAGATGCAGGTCGAGGCCATTTTCGAGGCCGCGGTCAACGTGCGCGCCAAGGGCGTCAATCCCCTGCCCGAAATTATGATTCCCCTCGTGGGAACCGAGCGCGAGTTTAGCGACCTAAAAGCTATGGTTGATCGCGTTGCCGTTGCCGTCGGGGGCACTATCGAGTATCTAGTAGGCACCATGATCGAAATTCCCCGCGCCGCCCTCCTCGCCGACCAAATCGCCGAGCAAGCCGAGTTTTTCAGCTTTGGCACCAACGACCTAACTCAGCTTACCTTTGGCTACAGCCGCGACGACGCTGGCAAGTTCCTGCCCGAATACGTAGCCCAAGGCATTCTCGCCGACGATCCGTTCCAAAGCCTCGATCAAGAGGGCACCGGCCAGCTCGTGCGCCTCGGCACCGAGCGGGGCCGCAGCACTCGTCCCCAGCTCAAGGTGGGCATCTGCGGCGAGCACGGCGGCGACCCCAGTTCGGTGGGCTTTTGCCACGAGGTAGGTCTCGACTACGTCTCCTGTTCCCCCTACCGGGTACCTATCGCCCGCTTGGCGGCCGCCCAAGCCGCCCTTGCCGAGTGAGATTTTGTCATGGGCCGGGTCATCGCCATATCCAATCAAAAAGGAGGGGTCGGCAAAACCACTACGGCCGTCAACTTGGCGGCTAGTTTGGCCGTGGCCGAACAAAAAACCCTGCTCATCGACATGGATCCGCAGGCCAACGCCACCTCCGGCTGCGGCTTTCAAAACAGCGAGGAGATCGAACCGGCCAATATCTACCACGCGCTGATCGGGCAAAAAGAGACCGAGGCCGTTACCTACGAAACCAAGATATCCTTCCTGTCCTTGATTCCCTCGCACATCAACCTGACGGGAGCCGAGGTCGAGATGGTCAACATGATCGCTCGCGAGCAGAAGTTAGACGGGCTGCTCAACCAAGTCCGCGAGCAATACGCCTATATCATCCTCGACTGTCCGCCTTCTTTGGGGCTGTTGACTATCAACGCCCTGACCGCGGCCGACTCGGTAATGATACCCATTCAGTGCGAATACTACGCGCTAGAGGGCCTTGGCCGACTGCTCAACACCGTGCGCCAAATCCAACGCCATCTCAATCCCAAGCTCCAGATCGCTGGTGTCCTGCTCACTATGTTCGACGGACGCTTGAACCTATCGCGCCAAGTATCTTCAGAGGTCAAGTCCTATTTCGGCAACAAGGTTTACAAGACCTCTATCAGCCGCAACGTGCGTCTGGCCGAGGCCCCTAGCCACGGCCAACCCATCGTGCTCTACGACATCTTGTCGCAGGGCTCTCAGGATTACATGAGCCTCGCAGGAGAAGTGATTGACCATGGGTAAGAAGCCGGTCCTCGGCAAGGGCATCGGCGCCCTCATCCCCGAGTACGCCGAACATAGCGGCCAAGGCGACACCTCGCGCCAGATCTTCTATCTCAACGTCGATGAGATAGAACCTAATCCCTATCAAGCTCGCACTGAGTTCGACGAAGAGAGCATCGACGAACTGATGCACTCGATCCAAGAGAAAGGCGTCATCCAACCCATCACCGTCAACCGCATCGGCCAGAGCTACCAGATTATCGCCGGCGAGCGCCGCTGGCGGGCCACCAAGAAGGCAGGGATCCAAGAAATACCAGCGATCGTCCACGAAATCGAGTCGCAGCAAGACTTGATGGAACTGTCGCTGATCGAAAACATCCAGCGCGAAAACCTGACCCCCATCGAAGAGGCCGAAGGCTACCGCTCGCTGACCGACAAGTGCTTCCTCACGCAAGAGGAAGTCGCCCGCAAGGTGGGAAAAAATCGCTCGACCGTGACCAATCTTCTCAGGCTGTTGCAATTGCCGCACGAAGTCCAAGAATTCTTGCGCCACGGTCAACTACAGATGGGGCACGCCCGCGCCCTGCTCGGTCTCGAAGAAGACGAAGACCGGCTCGCGCTGGCCCGCCGCGCAGTCGAGGAAAAAATGGCCGTCCGCGAGGTTGAAAAGGCGGTCGCCAATCAGCGCGTGAGTCGCAAAAAAAAGAAGGCCCCCAAAGAAATCACCAACGACCCCCACATCCGCGACTACGAGGAGCGGCTGCAGCACCGCTTCGGCACCGCGGTCAATATCCGTCGCACCGCGGCGAACAAGGGGGCGATCCATATCGAATTCTACAACGATGGGGATCTAGAGCGGTTACTCGACCTGATGATCGAAGGCGAATGAACCTCGGTTGGTGCCTCGTAGCCCCGTTTCTCGCCCTTGGTGCCTGTAGCTTGCTCCACGACAACCTCCCCAACGATCCCCCGACCGTACACTTGGCGCGGATGACCTGCCAGTCGCCGGGCGCAGCTTCCCTAGACACCCTGATCAATAGCGCGGATGCCGTCTGTCGGGTCCAACGCGGCGGCGAGGTTCGCTTTGAGGTCCGCGCAGCCGACGAGGACGACGACCCGGTGTTCTACGAGTGGCGAGCCCCTGCCGGAGGCAGTTTCCGCGCTGCGCAGGCCCAAGAGACCAACTCTTGGCTTGCCCCCCAAACCATCGCCGGCTCCAGTGAGCAATTTGTCGTGCAGGTCCTCGTAACCGACCGCAACTGCAATGCCATTGCCGTACCCGATATAACCGACCGCCAGCGCTGCGCCGAAGACGCTCAGGTGCTAATCGAAAACTTCCTCGTGGAGGTCGTGCAGCGCGAACCCCTGCTGGAAGTAACCTCCGACGCGGCTAGCGCGTTTAGCATACCGCAGATAGTTATCGACGCGTTTGGCAGCGATCCTGACGGCGACCAGCTCGAATACCACTGGGAGCCGATGGCCGGGGACAGCCTCAGCATCTGGTCAGAGGAGGCCATCCGCAACGAAGAAACCGGTCGGCAAATCGGCTCGCGCGCTACCATCGTCGCCTTTTTTCCCGGCAGCCATAAACTCCGCGCTTCCGCCAGTGACGGTGCCGCAAGCACCGAGCGCGAAATCGCCCTCCACGTTTCCATTGAGCCGCCTCTGCCGGCTGGCGGTATGGTGCGTCTAGTCCTGCCAACAGGTCAAGAATACGAGATAGACGCCTACGAGTATCCCAACGCCAGAGGAGAGCGGCCGCAGTCCGCTTCTTTTTTTCAAGCAGCACGCCTGTGCGCGGCCGAGGGCAAGCGCCTGTGCAGCCCGGGCGAGTGGACCGCCGCTTGCCAAGCTGGCCAAATGCGGCGCTTTTCTTCAATTGATGATTTAGCTGCTTACGACAGCCGCGACCACTTTGGCGTGCGCTTCTGCAACGTGCCGGGTTCGGCCTTTTCCCATTTCAGCAGCGACCCAACCGCCCAACTCGCGCCCTCCGGCTCGTTTCCCAACTGCGGCAGCGCGACCGGCGTCTTTGACTTGACCGGCAACATAGACGAGTGGGTCGCCGCGCTCGACGATGCCGGTGACCTAGCGGTGTACGTGGCAGCAAGCAGCGTATACGAAAGCGGTGCCTGCGACGGCGCAAGCCTCGTGAGCACCCTATCCATCGAAGGCCAAGACCCATACGATATAGAAGTCTTAGCGGCAATCATCGCCGACTCGCCCTTGCAAACCTACGAGCAGCCCCTCCTCGGCTTCCGTTGCTGCCGTTGATCCCGCGTTCCTAAATGCCATGGACCAAGAACAACTCCGTCACCTATTAGAGCGAGTCGCCACCGGAGACCTCGCGCCGAGCCAAGCCTTAGAGCGGCTTAGGAACCTGCCTTTCGAAAACCTCGGGTTTGCCCACGTCGATCACCACCGCGCCCTGCGCACGGGATTCCCGGAAGTCATTTTCGCCCAAGGCAAGACCTGCGAGCAGGTGTTGGCCATCGCCGAGCGCATAACCGCGCATGGTGCACAGATGCTAGCCACTCGCGTCGAGGCGACCACAGCCCAAGCACTCGTCGAGCGCTTCGACCGCGCCGAGCACGACCCCCTCGCCCGCACGGTCCTAGTACCAAGCACCGAACAGCCCGCGCCCGAGGGCCTAGTCGCCGTCGTCTCAGCCGGCACCTCGGACTTGCCCGTGGCCCGCGAAGCCGTCGTCACGGCCCGCGCCATGGGCGCACATGTCGAGGAAGTTTGCGATGTCGGCGTCGCCGGCCTGCACCGGCTGCTAGCGTACCGCGAGCTTTTGCAGCGGGCACGGGCCATCGTCGTGGTCGCCGGAATGGAGGGTGCGCTCGCCAGCGTCGTCGGCGGGCTGGTGGATATTCCGGTCGTGGCCGTGCCTACTAGCGTGGGGTACGGCGCGAGTTTCCACGGCCTCGCCGCGCTGTTGGCCATGCTCAACTCCTGTGCGGCCGGCGTGGTTGTCGTCAATATCGACAACGGCTTTGGCGCTGGGTACGCAGCCGCCCAGATCAACCGCCGCCCCACATGATCCACGTCGCCGTGCTAGCCGGCGGCCAGAGCCGACGCATGGGCCGCGACAAGGCCCTCCTGCAACTAGGCGGCCAGTCCCTGATTGAACGCGTCCTCGCCGCGGCACACCCCCTCGGCTGCCCCCGCGTCATCATTGGCGACCCCACCGCCTATGCTCATCTCGGACTACCCGTCCATCCCGACCGCCGTCCCGGACTTGGGCCGCTGGGCGGCTTGTACACCGCGCTCAGCACAACCGCCGCACCCGTGCTCCTCCTCGCCTGCGACTTGCCCTTTCTCACTCCGGCCTTCCTCCGCTACCTCATCGACCGACGCGGCCCGTATCAAGCGATCGTGCCCTACACAGCCACAGGACTGCAACCGCTCTGCGCACTCTACGAGCCGTCCTGCTTGGCGGCTGTAGAAACGGCCCTAGACGCAGAGAGGCTAAGCCTGCGCGACCTGCTAACCGATCTGAGTTTGGATTTAGTAAGAGAAAAGGACTGGCGGCCCTACGACGAGCGCGGCTTGCTTTTTGCCAATCTCAACGCGCCCGAAGAGTATGAGCGGGCGCAAGCCGCACTCCTAAAATCCGGCGTCCACCACGCTCAACACCAACAATAGCGGCAGATAGAGGACCGAAGCCTTGAGCAGCCGTCGCGCACTGGTCACCGAGCGCGAGAAGCTAAGCGCGAGACCGGAGGCGAGAAACAGCGCACCCAACACCACCGCACCGGCTAGATAGAACGGCCCAGTGAGACCCATAAACGAAGGCAACACCGAAAAGATCAGCAGCAGCACCAAGTAGCCCATTACCTGCCAGCAGGTGCTGTTCCCATCCGGCTCGACGACGGGCAACATCTTGAAACCACCGCGCCGATAGTCGTCGCGGAAGATCCAAGCAATGGCGTAAAAGTGCGGGTGCTGCCAAGCAAAGAGAATGAGAAACAGGACCACGGCCCCCGGGTCAATCGCGCCGGTCGCCGCCGTCCAGCCCCCTACGGGCGGCAGGGCACCTGGGACGGCCCCCAGCGAGGTATTGAGCCAATTTTGCCGCTTCATCGGGGTATAAACTACCACGTAGAGAAACGCCGAGAGCAGCGCCAGAAAAGCCGTCAACAACCCAGCGGTAAAAAGCAGAAAAAACACGCCGCTTAAAACCAGCACAAACCCCATCGACAGCGCCGTACCCGGTTTGACGCGCCCGGTCGGCAAGGGCCGATTGCGCGTGCGCTTCATCAACCCATCGACATCGCGTTCTAGATAGTGGTTGAGTACCGACGAACCGCTCGTGGTCAGGCCCGTGCCGACGAGCAGACAGCAAAAAAGCAGTGGCGCGTGGATACCTTGCCCGCCCAAGAAAAATCCGAAGGCGGCCGTAACCAGCACCAAAAAGGCAATTCGCGGTTTAGTCAGTTCCCAGTAGTCGCGCCAAGTAGCAGTCATATCTATCTCGTTCCGCGACAAAAATATAAAGCCAGGTCCATAGACGGACAATACACGGACAGATAGTGGGTTCGTTTGAGATCGCTTGAACAGCCCAAGCAATGCCAACCGGAATATTGCAAAATAGCCCACTACCCAAAGACAAGGCGAGTTGACGCGGCTCGGTGCCCCGCCTATCGTACTTTAGTACCATGACCCAAGACATCGCCCAACACATCGCCGCGCTCGCGGACGAACTGGAAGAGCACCTCTACCGCTATCACGTCCTCGACGCCCCCACCATCTCCGACCAAGAATTCGACCGCCTCCTCGCAGAACTTCAAACCCTCGAAGAGGCCCACCCCGCGCTCAAGCGGCCCGACTCACCCACCCAACGCGTCGGCGGTGCATCCACTAGCGACTTCCCCACCGTGCGTCACGCACGGCCCATGCTCAGCCTCGACAATAGCTACTCGCGCCAAGACGTGTTCGACTTCGACCGACGGGTGCGCCAGAGCCTGCCCGACGAAGCGGTCGAATACGTCTTCGAGCCAAAAATCGACGGCGTGGCCCTCAGCCTCATCTACCAAGACAGCGTGCTCGTGCGCGCCGTCACCCGCGGCAACGGTATCCAAGGCGACGAAATCACCGCCAACGCCCGCACTATTCCCACCATCCCTCTCCGGCTGCGGCAGCCGGGGATCAACTGCGAAATCCGCGGCGAAGTCTATATGGAAAGCAGCGACTTTGACCGGCTTAACGACCAGCGCACGGCTAGCGGCGAGCCGCTCTTCGCCAACCCGCGCAACTCCACGGCCGGCTCGCTCAAGCTGCAAAACCCCAACCTAGTGGCCAAGCGCAACCTGCGCTTTTTCGCCTACTGGATACACGCCGAAGGTAGCGGCCAGACGCGCCACAGCGAGTGCCTCAAAACGCTCCGCGATTGGGGCCTAATGGTCCCTGAGCACAAGCTCTGTGCCTCGCTAGCCGACGTGTTCGACCACTACGACCGCTACGCCGCCGCCCGCTCCGATCTCCCCTACGAAATCGACGGCGCGGTCATCAAGGTCAATAGCCTCAGCCAGCAAGAGCGGCTGGGCTACACTGCCAAAAGCCCGCGCTCGGCCATGGCCTACAAGTTTCCAGCCTATCAAGCACGCACGCGGCTGCTCGATATCCATCTGCAAGTCGGACGCACGGGTGCCGTAACTCCGGTAGCCGTTTTAGAACCCGTGCCGTTGGCCGGTTCGACCATCGCCCGGGCCAGCCTGCACAACGCGGACGAAATCCGCCGCAAGGATATTCGCATCGGCGACACCGTGCTCATCGAAAAGGGGGGCGACGTAATCCCCAAAGTCGTGGGGGTAGATCTCAGCAAGCGGCCCGACGACTCAGTAGAATATTCCTTCCCCAACCAATGCCCCTCGTGCAGAGGTCCACTCACCCGCGACGTCGAAGAAGCCGTCACGCGCTGCGACAACCCCACCTGCCCTGCCCAACTTCGCCGCCGCCTCGAACACTTCGCCTCGCGCAACGCCATGGACATCGAAGGCTTGGGGCCGGCCGTGGTTGAACAATTGGTAGAGACGGGGTTGGTGAAGGACTTGAGCGACCTCTACGAACTCGACGTAGAATCCCTTGGTGCCCTAGAGCGAATGGGCGAAAAATCGGCGAAAAACCTCCTCGACGGTCTCGACCGCAGCAAGAAGCAACCCTTCGACCGGGTGCTCTTTGCCCTCGGCATCCGCCACGTAGGCGCGACCGTGGCTCGCACCTTGGCGCGGACATTTGGCAGCCTCGACGCTTTGTGCAAGGCCAGCGTCGAAGAGCTAGAAGCTGCCCATGAGATCGGTCCGATCATCGCCCGCAGCCTGTACGCTAGCCTCCCCGATCTTCCTGCGCTCGATCGCGTACTCTACAAGCTCAAGAATAAGGCTAAGTTGCAGTTTGCAATGGAAGTAGAAGAAACCGCCGCGCCGCCGTCGTATTTCAGCGGCAAGACCGTAGTCATCACCGGCACCCTGTCGGGCTACAGCCGCGATGAAGCCGCCGCGCTGATCGAGCGCTTGGGGGGCAAGACCACGTCCAGCGTCAGCAAGAACACCGACCTGCTCATAGCAGGCGAAAAAGCGGGATCCAAACTAGCAAAAGCAGAGTCTCTCGGCGTCGCAGTGCTCGACGAAGCGGCCTTTATCGCGCAACTAAAAGAGGCCGGGGTGGCCTAATTCCCTGCTAGTTGCTGCTTGCCTTTCTCAAAAATCTCGTCGGCCTTTTCCAGCAATGCCTCGCCCCACAACACAACCTCGCTGCCGATCGCTTCGACCCGTTCCCACCAATCTGAGTCGTCGCCTTGGGTAAAGTACAGGCCGACCAGCAAAACAATCGCGCACACCACCGCGACCTTGAAAACCTTGCGCAGCAAGCTGCCTAGCAATACCAGCACCACCAACAGCAACAAGGTGGCGATGAGCGGGTGTGCCTCCGCATAAGCGACGAGCGCTTCTAGGGAAAAATCGTCCAGCATAGCCATCTCCTAGCTCAAGCCAATGACGCAAATTCCCATTCCTCCAATTCCACCATCTCATCCACAGCCACCGGCACGCCCACGCCCAAACCCGCCACTTGCAGCGACTCTACCTCGATTTTCCCTTCCCGCACATCCAAGGCCACCAACCCGCCATCCACCTCTCGATAGAGCTTCCCGTGCGTGGCCAAGCAGGCCGCCTGCTCCACAGCCGACAAGTGATCCAACCCCCGCACGTAGTGGTGCCCGTTGCGCTCTACATGCCCAATCCCCAAGGCCGCCACGTGCGCCAAATCTTGGTGCAGAGGCACCACCGGCAGGTTCATCAGATCCTCGCCCGAGAGAAAACAGCCCTCCCGCCGCCGCGCCAACGCCAGATTCGCCAGCGCCTTGACCAGCCCTTTGCACGCCTTGGACGAAACGCCCTCGTATCCCAGCGCCAAGGCTTGGCGGAAGGTGTCCAACGCATCGTCTGACTCGTCGATGAGCAAGGGACGACGCGCTGCGGCAGCACGGATACCCGGTTCTAGTGCAGCATCCAAAGCCACGCTCCGCTCTAGGGGCTGCTCGATGTAGATAATGCGCTCGTACAAACGCGGCTGTGCGGCTGCAATGCCATCGATCAAGGCCATGAGCGAATCCATTTCCCGATATTGCTCGTTGCCGTCGAGCGTGACCTTGTACTCGGCGTCGCGCCCGTCCAACAGCTCGGCAATCGCGGCCAACCGCGCCAAGTCGGCCTCCAAATCGCCGTTCACCTTGACTTTGAAATACGTCAGCCCTTGGCGCTCGACGCAATCGGCCAGCGACTGCGGCAACCCATCGTCCAACCGCTCCTCGGGCGCAATATCGCTTGGGACAATCGGGTCGGCCAATCCCACCGTGTGCCGCACGTGCAATTGCGCCAGCGGCGCAGTCCCTAGCACTTGGCCAGGTTCCACCCCTTGCAGTTCGGGGTGAATCGCCCCCAGATCCAAGCCGAGGAGATTGGCCTTGAGCAGTTCGAAGTAACTCGCGCCCACACCGCATCCCACCGCGTCAATCAGGGCGCACTCCATCAGCGTACTGCCGTGGACAGCCGTCAACCGGTTCAGGCCGTGCGCGTCGCCAGCGGATACCGTCTGCGCATAACCGTCCTGCCATATGGCAAAAAACGATCTGGGCGACCGCGCCGCATCCAAATACGCCAACCGCGCCGCACGCGCCGCCCACAGTAAGTCGGCGACATTGTCTTCGTAGCTTTTGGCCGGGTCCTTGTCGAACCACTTAGGTGGGAGGATGTCGGCTGCAACCCCTTGCACCGGAGTGCCGTTTTTTAGCGCGCCGTGAGCCACCACGTGGAGGATCGGCACGGAGGTCAGCACGGCCGCGCCGTATTTGAAAGGCATGCGGGTATGCACATTCCGCATGTAGAACCGCACATCCTCAAGCCTTATTTCTACGGCACTCACGAGAGTTGCGCCTCCGCCAGCGGCTGCATGGCCTCAATATCGACCGCGCCATCAACCCCGAGTCCAGGCCGTTGCAGGGAACCGATCGCGACCTGACCGTCGCGAATGTCGAGAACGCCGCTTTCGCCCTCGGAACGGTACAGATCTCTGTGCCGCTCAAAGCACCACGCCCGCTCGGCAGCCGACAAGTGGTCCAGTCCCCGCACGTAGTGGTGCCCGTTGCGCTCGACGTGCTCAATCCCCAGCGCCGCCACGTGCACCAAATCTTGGTGCAGCGACACCACCGGCACCACGGTCAAATCCTCAGCCGAGACAAAACAGGGGCGGCCCGCAGCCGTGCGCTGCCAGGCGAGTGCGCTGTTGGCCAGCGCCTTGACCAACCCTTTGCAACTCTTGGACGAGACGCCGCTGTATCCCAAGTCCAACGCACGGCGAAAGGAACCCAAGGATTCGTCCGACTCGTCAATCAGCAAGGGGCGCTTTGCCGCCAAAACCCCGAGGTCTTTCTTGAGCGCGGGATCGAGAGAAAGGGCGCGGTCCATGGGCTGCTCGACGTAGAGGATGCGGTGATAAAACGCCCTCAAGTCCTGTTCAATCCGTTCCAACAAAGCCAGCAAATCGGCCGCGTCGCCGTACTGTTCGTTGCCGTCGAGCGTGATGTGGTACTCTGTGCCGCTCTCGTCCAACAACGCAGCTATCTCCGCCAAGCGTTCGAAGTCCGCTTCGGGATCGCCGCCGATCTTGATCTTGAAATAGCGCAGGCCCTGGCCTTGGATGCATTCCTCCAAGGACTGCGGCAACCCGTCGTTCAACCGCTCTTCGGGCGCAATTGCGGCCGTGCGGATGGGATCGACCAAGCCGACCGTATGGCGGATGTATAGCGAGCGCACCGGCTCCGCCGACAGCACCGCCGCAAGCTCCAACCCCTCTAGCTCCGAGTGAATCCTCTCCAGCGCCAACCCGAGGACATTGTCCTGCAACAGCGCGAAATAGGGCTGCCCCAGCGCGATCCCCAAGCCATCGATGAGTGCCCGCTCCATCAGAGCCGCGCCGTTGGACGCCAGCAGATCGTTCGTGCCCCGCTCTCGCCCCCATGTCCGACCCGCCTCGTACCCCGCCTCCCATATTGCGAATGGGGCCGCGCCGGTGCGCCCCGATTCCCGATAAGCGGTGGCGGCCGCTTGCGCTCCATCCACCAAGTCGCGGATGCCCTCGGCCATCGACTTGTTTGGGTTTTTGTCGAACCACCTAGGCGACAGCATATCCGCAGTCCAGCCCCGCGCCCGACGGCCATTGCTCAGTTCTAGGTCCATGGCCACGTGCAGCGCGGTCAAGCTATCGGCGACCACGTTGCCGAACTTAAACGGCATCCGCATCCGCATTTCGCGCACGTAAAATTCAATGTCTTTAATCGCTACTAACATGCTGTCAACTCCCGGCCCATGCCTGCTGCGCCTTCTCCATCTGTTCGGCCACGGCCTGCGGGCCGGTACCGCCCTCTATATTGCGGCGCGCCAAGCTCTGGCGCACGTCGAGCAGGCCGAGCGCATCCTCGCTGAAATCCACGCTGTGGGCGCGCAACTCTGCCAAGCTAAGGTCAGTGAGGGCGCGACCTTGCTCTAGCGAATCCCGCACCAAGCGGCCGACGACGCGATGGGCCTCGCGGAAAGGCATGCCTTGGCCCACCAAATAGTCGGCCAAATCCGTTGCCAAGGCCGTGGAATCTACTGCGGACTCCATCCGCTCGGCGCGCACCTCCATGCTCTCCCAAGCACCGGCGAACACCTCTAGGCAAATAGCCGACGTTTCCAGCGCGTCAAAGAGCGGCTCCTTGTCTTCCTGCAGATCCTTGGCGTACGTCAACGGCACGGCCTTCATCGTCGTCAGCAATGCCATTAAGCTGCCGTACACCCGGCCCGTTTTGCCACGCACCAATTCCAGCGCGTCCGGATTTTTCTTTTGCGGCATCATACTAGAGCCGGTGGCAAAGTGATCGTCGAGTTCGACGAAGCCAAACTCCGCCGACGACCAGAGGATCAAATCCTCGCAGAAGCGGCTCAAGTGCATCATTAAAATCGCCAGCGCGGATAGGGTCTCGAGCAGAAAATCGCGGTCGCTAACCGCGTCGAGGCTGTTGGGGGTCACCTGCGAGAACCCGAGTTCGCGGGCGAGAAAAGCCCGGTCGAGCGGAAACGCACTCCCAGCCAACGCCCCGGAACCCAACGGCAGAAAGTCGGCCCGACGCCAAGCGTCTCCCAGCCGCCCGCGGTCGCGCTCCAGCATCCAGAACAACGACAGCGCGTAGTGAGGGAAAAGAATCGGTTGGGCCTGTTGTAGGTGCGTGTAGCCGGGCAGCACCACGCGGCTGTGTTGCTCGCCCGACGCCAGCAGCACGCCTTGCAGGTGGCGAATCTGCGCCTGAAGCGACACAATCGCGTCCCGCAGGTAGAGCCGCTCGTCTAAGTTGACTTGGTCGTTGCGACTGCGCCCGGTGTGCAGCTTGCCTCCGACCGGGCCGATCAGCTCGGTCAGCCGCTGCTCCACCGCCATGTGGATGTCTTCAAGCGCGTCGGGAAGCGCACAGTCTGGGGCTGAAAATTCTTCCTGCACCTGCTTTAGCCCCGCTTCGATCTGCTCCAGTTCTCCAGTGCTGAGAACGCTGGCCCGCTGCAGGGCGCGGGCATAGGCCACGCTGCCGGCAATGTCGGCCGCCAACAGCTTGCGGTCGAAGCCAATCGAGGCGTTGAAGCGCTCCATCAGCTCGGCTGGCGCAGACTGAAACCGCCCGCCCCAAGGCGTTTGTACCTCGGCCATCAGACACCTTGGCGCAAAATCTCGTCGAATACATCTACTGCTTCGTCGATGCGATCCCGCTCGACGACCAGCGGTGGCAAGAAGCGCACCACATCAGCCCCGGCCGTGGCCACCAAGATGTCGCGCTGGCGGAAGGCAGCCAGATAGTCGGCAGCCGGCCGGCTGGTGACCGCACCGGCGATCAGCCCTTTGCCGCGGATTTCGACGATGTGCTCAGGCCAGCGCTGTTGCAGCTTTTGCAGGCGGTCAATCAGGTATTCGCCTTTTTCGCGCACCCCGGCGATAAAACTCGGCTCCAGCAACTTGTCTAAGACTGCATTCGCCGCGGCGCAGGCCACGGGATTGGCACCGAATGTCGCAGCGTGGTCGCCAGCCTCAATGGCGTCGGCGACCTTCTGCCGCAAGAGCGCGACGCCGATCGGCAATCCACCGCCGAGGGCTTTGGCCAAGGTCATAATATCCGGCTCAACCTCGTATTGTTGATAGGCCCACAGCGAGCCTAAGCGCCCGCATCCCACTTGGATCTCGTCGAAGACCAGCAGCATCTCCCGCTCGTCGCACAAACGCCTCAGACCAGTGAGAAATTCCCCCGTCGCGGCGTGAATCCCCCCCTCGGCCTGCACCGGCTCGACCAAAATCGCGCAGGTCTGATCCGTGACCAGCGATTCCACGGAGGCCAAATCGTTGAATTGGGCGAAGTCGATGCCCGGCAACAGCGGCTCGAACCCCTTGTGGTACTTGGGCTGGCCGGTCGTCGAGATGGATCCATACGTCCGCCCGTGAAAGGAATTTTCAAAGGCAATGAGGCGGTTTTTGGGCGAGTCGTGGGTGGTGTTGCCCCACTTGCGACAGAACTTGAGCGACGCCTCCCACGCCTCGGTGCCGCTGTTGCAGAAGAACACCCGGTCGGCAAACGAGTGCTCGACCAGCCGCTGCGCTACTTGTACCGAAGGGATTGTGTGGTAGAGGTTGGAC
Organism: Candidatus Latescibacterota bacterium; assembly: GCA_965233785.1. Taxonomy (GTDB): domain Bacteria; phylum Latescibacterota; class UBA2968; order UBA8231; family UBA8231. Next base: position 5,011,179 of record OZ247580.1, on the reverse strand, counting down.
ACGTGCATCAACTTGGCAGCCTGCGCCTCAATGGCTTTGAGCACCTCGTAGTCGCCATAGCCCAACGCATTGACCGCTAAGCCGCTGACAAAATCGAGATAGCGGTTGCCGTCCGTATCGAAGAGATAGACCCCATTGCCCCGCTCTAGTACGAATTCGGGCCGGCCGTAGGTCTGCAAAATGTATTGCGCCTCGCCTTTGATAATGTCTTCGGTTTTCATGGTTTCTCCGTCGTCTTACTGGACAATTTGGGTGCCAATGCCCTGTCGGGTGTAAAACTCGAGCAACATCGCATGCGGCACGCGCCCGTCGATAACGTGGGTTTTGCGCACGCCAGCTTTGACGGACTTGATACAGGCTTCGACTTTGGGAATCATCCCACCGCTTATCACGCCTTGGTCAATTAGCTTGCCCACCTCAGAGACGCGCACAGTTGACAGCAGGGATGCATCGTCGGCGAGATCGCGCATAATGCCCTGCACATCCGTCAAAAAGACCAATTTTTCGGCGTGCAGGGCTGCGGCTATTTCCCCGGCCGCCGTATCGGCATTGACGTTGAAGCTCTCGCCCTCCGGGCCGCGACCAATCGGCGCAACCACCGGGATCATGCCCTTGGCTATCAAGTCCAACAAAGGCGCGGTATCTACATGCTGGACATCGCCGACATAGCCGATGTCCAAGGGAGCGCCATCGGTTTGGAGCCAGTACTTGCGCACCTGCATGATGCCAGCGTCCTTGGCCGAGACGCCCACGGCCCGCCCGTCTAGTGCGCCAATCTCGCGGACGATCCGCGCATTGACCTCGCCAAAGAGCACATCTTCGACCACCTTCATCGTGGTGGCGTCTGTCACCCGCAACCCAGCTACGCGCTGGCTTTCAATGCCCAACTCTTGCAGGCGGCGGGTGATAGCCGGACCGCCACCGTGGACCACGACCGGACAAATGCCGACCGCCTGCATGAAAACGATGTCCTTATATACCGTGTCCCCGCTGCCCATGGTGCTGCCGCCGTATTTGACGACCATCACTTTGCCGCGAAATTCTTGTAGGTATGGCAGGGCTTCGATCAGAGTCTCAGCTTTGCCGATCTGGACCTGCAAGTCCTGCAAAACCTCGGCGTTCATCAATCCTCCTCGCCGCACACTGCGTCAATTTTATCGACTAACTTCGCCGCATCTTGCTCGGAACGAGTGACGATAAAGATCGTGTTTTCGCCGGCCAGCGTACCTGCGACCTCGGCCCAACTCATGCGATCAATGGCCTCGCAGACGCTTTGGGCGTGCCCCGACGCGGTCCGCACCAGCACCATGTTAATTATCTGTTCGGTCTGGACCAAGAAGTCCTGCAACTCGCGCTCTAGAATGTGCAGGTCGCGCTGCGTAGCTCCGGCTTCGGGCAGCGTATAGCGAAATCCTCCATCGGCCTGCGGCACCCGCACTACGCCTATTTCGCGCAAGTCTTTCGACAAGGTTGACTGGCTGACCTCGATGCCTTGTTGTTGGAGGACTTCGGCCAATTTTTCGTGCGTATCAATAGTCCTTCTGTAGAGCAGTTCCCGTATGCGGGTCTGCCGCATCTGTTTATTTCTCATAATTTTTATTATTTAATTGAAATAAAAATTTCAAAGTAGAGTACTGCCGAGACCGTGTCAAGCAAAACGCCGCTGCGCTACGCTTAGCCCGAGGCCATCTGCTCTTGTAGGCGCAGCTTGAGTTGCCGACGGTCCAACCCCCGCCAAAAGACCCCACCAACGGCCAGCGAAATAGTGCTGTTCTCCTCGGAGACGACGATAACTACCGCATCCGATTCCTGCGACAGCCCCAAGGCCGCCCGATGGCGAGTTCCCAGCCGTTGGTCTTCGACCTCTTCAGCCAGCGGCAAGGTGCAGCGGGCTGCCACCAAGCGCTCGCCTTGGATGACGATGGCTCGGTCGTGCAGCGGAGCGCGCGGGCTGAAGATTGTGGTTAGCAAATCGTCCGACACCTCGGAATTCAGGGGCACGCCAGTTTCAATGACCGGTCTGATCTGGACTTGGCGCACCAGCACGATCAGCGCCCCGTACCCCAAGTCGGCCAAACGCCCGACTCCGCTAACGACCTCGTCGATGACCCGTGACGGCTCGGCCTTGTAAAACCAGCGAAACGCCGGGGTCTGACCCAAGACTTGCAGGAGCCGCCGCAGTTCGGGCTGGAAGAGGATGACCAGCAAGATCAGCAAAATGGAGCGCGCCTGCTCTAAAAGCCAAGACAGGGCGTTCATCTTGAGCCAAGGTGCGGCCAAGGCCACGATCACCATGAGCAGCAGCCCGGCGACCATGTGCGCAGCTTGGGTTTCCTTAATCAGGGAAAGCAAGCGAAAAAAGATAAAGCTCACCAGTAGGATATCCACCACCGAGGTCAGCGAGACCGGCAGAAAGCCAAACAGGTGGAACAGGACCGGGTCTTTCAGCACGGCGCTTGGCTCCGCACGGCCTCGACTAAGCGGACGGCCCGCAGCGTCGCGGCCACATCGTGGACTCGTAGCACGTGGACGCCTGCCCTAGCCGCTAGAGCCGCCGCCGCCAAGCTGCCCTCTAAGCTCTCGGCGACCGAGAGCCCGAGCGTCTTCCAGATAAAGGATTTGCGCGAAGCACCCACTACTAATGGGCACTCTAAATCCAAGAAGCGCTCTAACATCCCCAACAAGGCGAGGTTGCCCTCCGGCGACTTGCCAAACCCCAAACCCGGATCCACAGCCACGCGCTCAATACCTTGGGCATAGGCAGCACATACGCGCTCTTCTAGGAAGGAGTACACCACCCCGGGCAAGTCGTCGTAGTGGGTGTTCTGCTGCATGGTAGCCGCCGTGCCCCGACGGTGCATCAGTACCACGGGGGCACGGGCCTGTACAGCGACTTCGGCCATAGCCGGATCGTGCCGCAGGGCGCTAATATCGTTGATAATATCAGCCCCCGCCTCAAGGGCCCGGCACGCCACCTCGGCCTTGACCGTGTCAACCGAGATGGGCACATCGCTCTGGCGGCGAAGGCCCTCGACGACCGGGAGAACCCGGGCGCACTCCTCGGCGACCGAGACATCCTCGGCGACCCCGTACATCGGCGGCCGCGACGATTCACCGCCGATATCGACGATCGCCGCCCCTTCCTCCACCATCTCCAAGCCGCGCTCCACCGCGACTCTCGGCTCGCTATAGCAACCTCCGTCGTAAAACGAATCGGGCGTCGCATTGAGGACGCCCATGATCTGTACCTGGTCGCCAAAGTGGAGGGTGCGACCTCTCAACTCCCAAATCACGCCTCACCCTCGTCGCTCAAGGTGCGCACTGGTTTGCGGGCGAGAGGCTCTCCGGCCAAGACTTGGTCGATCTCCGCGTCGTCGAGCACCTCGTACGCGCGGAGGGCTCGGGCCAAGGAGTGGAGCTTGTCCTCGTTTTCCCCGAGAATGCGCAACGCCTTTTCCTCGGCCTCCACCACCAGCTTGCGGATCTCGCGATCGACGGCTTGGGCTGTCTCCTCGCTCAGATGGGGGCTGTGGCCGAATTCCTTGCCGAGGAAGACCTCCGCGTCGCCGCCGCCCAACGAGAGGGGGCCAAGCTCTTCGTTCATACCCCACTCGCAGACCATCGAACGAGCCAAGCGCGTCACTTGCTGGTAGTCGCCTTGGGCTCCGGTCGAGCGCTCGGCAAAGATCAATTTCTCAGCGGCACAACCACCCAGCGCCGTGGCCAAATGCGCCTTGAGCCGCGTCTCGGTCAGCGAACGCCGCTCGTCGGCCAGAAAGGAAACCATGCCCATGGCCTGCCCACGCGGGATAATGGTGGCCTTGCCAATAGCCGGACCGCCTTTGATGCTCTTGGCAACTAAGGCGTGCCCCGCTTCGTGATAGGCCGAAAGCCGCTGATCTTCCTCGGTCAGGACCATGCTGCGGCGCTCGGCCCCGAGCATCACCTTGTCTTTGGCCGCCTCAAAGTCGCCCATGTCAACGGTCTTGCGATCGCGCCGCGAGGCTAGCAAGGCGGCTTCGTTGACCAAGTTCTCCAAGTCGGCTCCAGAAAGCCCGGGCGTGCCCTGCGCCACCTTTTGCAAATCGACGTCTGGATCCAGCGGCACCTTGCGCACGTGAACCTTGAGCACGCCCTCCCGACCTCTGACGTCGGGCAGGTCAACCACCACTCGGCGGTCGAAGCGACCAGGCCGCAACAGCGCCGGGTCGAGCACATCGGGGCGGTTGGTCGCGGCGATGAGGATGACGCCGTCGTTGGACTCAAAACCGTCCATTTCCACTAGAAGCTGGTTGAGGGTTTGCTCGCGCTCGTCGTGGCCGCCGCCAATGCCCGCGCCTCGGTGGCGACCCACCGCGTCTATCTCATCGACGAAGATCAGGCACGGAGCATTGGCCTTGCCCTGCTCAAAGAGGTCGCGCACGCGCGAAGCTCCAACGCCGACGAACATCTCGACGAAATCCGAGCCGCTAATCGAAAAGAAGGGCACGCCCGCTTCGCCAGCCACCGCACGTGCCAAGTGCGTCTTGCCCGTGCCCGGCGGCCCGACCATCAAGACGCCCTTGGGAATCCGCCCACCGAGGCGCTGAAACCGGTGAGGATCCTTGAGAAATTCAATGATCTCCTCCAACTCCTTCTTGGCCTCGTCGGCCCCGGCCACGTCGGCAAAGGTCGTCTTTTGCTTGTCTTCCATCAGGAGCTTGGCCCGACTTTTGCCAAAGGAGAACAGCCCGCGCGTGCCGCCCTGCATCTGCCGCAGCATGAATATCCAGAAGGCGATAAACAGCAGCCACGGCAAAAAGCTGAAGAGGAAATTGTACCAGCGGAAGGGTTCTTCCTCAAAGCGAAAATCGACCCCTCGTTCCCCCCACTCGCGCTTGGTATCCGAGTCTATTGGCCCCAAGTTGACCATAAAACGGGTCCCGTCGAGCAAGACGCCTTCGAACTCGCGCTCGCCGACGATGACGGCCTCGGCGATGCGGCCATCTTCCAAATATTGGCGGTATTCCTTATAGGAGACGAGTTGAGGATCGGGGGGTTTGCTGCCCAAGAACTTGACGGTGAAGATCATCACCAACACGAAGAATAGCCAAAACGCCTGGGTCCGCGAAGGGCGGCGCCAGCGGCGCGGCCTGTCTTCGCCGTCGCCCTCTTGGCGGTCCAATCCGCGGTCGTCCCTAAGGCGCGTGGGTCGCTCTTCTTGGTCCTGCTTTTTTGGTCCCTCCATGATAGGTACTCTAAGTCAATCGCCGTCCCAGCGCCTCAGCGTACACAAGGCGATGCGGCTAGTAGTGGGTTCTATTCTGAAGGCATGGCTAGAACGCAGGGGCGCAACCCAAGCTATTTCCTCTCCTCGGGCCAGTACCAGTACTTCGTCGCGCGAGATTTTCGGCCACTTGGCGTCAATGAGAAAGTCGCTCAGTTTTTTGTGCCCTTCCATGCCCAGCGGCTGGAAGCGATCACCCGACCGCAGGCTGCGCACTTGCACCCGCGCACCGAGTCGGTTCGCGTCTAAAGCCACCCGCCCGCCTCCTAGCTGGGCTTTGACTTCGGCGAGCTCAGTCGAGCCGTCGAAGAGCTCTGGGGAGACGATTTGGACGCAGATTTTCACGCCGTGCTCTCTGAGCACCAGCGCACCGGGTATATCGAAGTCTCGTGCTATCGAAGGTCGCTGCCCGCGACGCAGGATATAACGCGGGCCACAGCCCTGCCCCCTCAACCCAGCACCCAACACCCGCAGACGCTGGTCGCCGGCTCCAATCCAACCCCGCACTTGCTCGACGCGGGCAAAATCAAAAGGGCCTTCTGTGGCGGCAAGGCCCTGAAGCACGGCGCGCAACACGCGCCTTTGTATGGCTATATGATAAGTGAGAAGTCTAGGACTATCAAGAGCCACCTTGTCGCTGCAACGCTCACAAATCACTGTATCTAAAGCCTCTTGGGCTAACGCGGCGAGTAGGTCGTCCTCGGCTTTGAGCAACGCGGCCGTGCGATTTAGAACCTCGGCGATGTTAGAATTATAGCTCTTGAGCAAGGGCATTAGTTCCCCGCGCACCCGATTGCGCAAAAATCGCCAGTCGCGGTTGGAGGGATCTTCTCGGTAGCACAAGCCCCGCTGGCGCACGTATTTTTCGATCTCAGCGCGCCGCACGCGCAGCAGCGGCCGCAGATAGCGGCCCTCGCGCACAATCTCCATCCCCCCTAAGCCGGTGGCACCGCTGCCGCGCAACAGGCGCAAGACCACGGTCTCGGCTTGGTCGTCGGCGTGGTGCCCCAAGGCGATGAACTCGGCCCCGACCCGGTCGGCAACTTGGTCGAGAAAGGCGTAGCGCTGCCGCCGACCTGCTTCCTCCAGCGACAGGCCCTCGGTGCGGGCGTAAGCCCTCACGTCGCGCCGCTCTACCGAGTAGGATAGCTCGCGCCGCTTCGCCTCGTCGGCGACAAAGCGGCTGTCGGCTGCCGAATCTGGCCGCAGCGCGTGGTCCAAGTGCGCCACGTGCAACCGGTACCCTAGGCCATCCAACACATCGAGCAGCACAATCGAATCGACGCCGCCCGATGCAGCGACGACTGCGCTAACATCGGCCTTCAATCCCGCTTCCTGTAGCACTTGCCGCACACTGGCGACTATGGACTCCATGTTTAGTTCCCGTCGCGCGAAAACAGAAAATTTCTCTGAGCAAGTAATGGAGAGGGCAAATTAGACGAAGAACTGCCCCTTGACAAATGAACTAATGTGCAGTATATATATTTTCAGTTCTACTTTCACTTTTCCTCCCCAGTTATGGAGTTCCACTCATGCCCAAGCCCCTAACCGAGCGCCAACAATCAATTTACGACTTCATCGCCGATGCAATTCGCTCCGGAGGCCCTCCCACGATCCGCGAGATCATGGACGTCTTTGGCATCAACTCCACCAATGGCGTGCGCACCACCTTGGAGACTTTGGAGAAAAAAGGCTATATCCGCCGTCGGGCGCGCCGCTCCCGGGGCATCGAACTCGTCGATTTCGTCAAGCCCGCCTCCCTTTCCGCTGACCTGCGCGAAGTACCTCTCGTTGGCCGGGTCGCTGCGGGCACTCCCATCCTCGCCACCGAAAACATCGAGAACACGCTCAATGTCGATGCATCGCTCGTTCCCGCTTCGGGCGATGTCTTCGCGCTGCGCATCCACGGCGAGAGCATGTGCAACGCCGGGATTCTCGACGGCGACATCGTCATCGCTCGCCAGCAAGATCGCGCCGAGCGCGGCGATATCGTCGTCGCGCTGCTCGGCGAAGAGGCCACGGTCAAGCGCTATGCTCCCGATCCCGACGGCATTCGGCTCCTGCCTGAAAACGAGGCGTTCGATCCCATCGTCGTCCCGCCCGACGCCGACGAGTTCAGCATTGCCGGCAAGGTAGTGGGCCTCATGCGCCGCTTCTAGGGGCACTTCGGTGGATGCTGCTTTGCGGCGCGTCCATGCGCGCGCCATTTTTGACGCCGGGGTCGCTGCCGCCGATCCCGGCCATTGCGTCCACCAAACCCTCGCGGTCACAGGCGATGAGTTGCGCTGTGGCCCGCTCCACTTCCCCCTCGATTCCATTTCCAGCTTGCGCCTAGTCGGTGCTGGCAAGGCCACTGCGGCCATGGCTGCGGCAGCCGAAGCAATCCTCGGCGACCGCATTGACTGCGGGGCCATCAACACCAAGTACGGCCACGCGCTGCCGTTGGCGCGGGTCGAGACCTTTGAAGCCGGACATCCGGTACCAGACGAAGCCGGTGTCGCCGGTGCATGCCGCCAGCTCGAATTGCTAGCAGACTTGGATCCCGACGCGCTGGTCCTCGGCCTGTTCTCCGGCGGCGGCTCGGCCTTGCTACCCGCCCCAGCCGAGGGCCTGACCCTCGCCGAAAAGCAAGAAACCACCCGCCTCCTGCTCGCCTGCGGCGCGACCATCGACGAAATCAACGCCCTGCGCAAACACCTCTCGGCCATCAAAGGCGGGCTGCTCGCTCGGGTAGCTGCACCGGCCCGCGTGGTCTCCCTCATGCTCTCGGACGTCATCGGCGACCCCCTCGACACCATCGCCTCCGGTCCAACCCACCCAGACGCCACGACTTTTGGCGATTGCCTAGCAATCGTCGATCGCTACGACCTGCGTCACCAGCTCCCCACCCCAGTCCGGCGGCGTCTCGAAGCCGGTGCCCGAGGGGAACAACCGGAAACCCCCAAATCTGGAGACCCTTGCTTTGCTCGCGCCGAGAGCTTGGTCATTGGCAACAGCCGCTTGGCCATTGACGCGGCCGCAAACCAAGCCCGCGCGCTCGGCTATGAGGTGTGCGTTCTCACCAGCCGCTTACAGGGCGAGGCCCGCCATGCCGCCACCGCGTTGGTCTCCATCGCCCAAGAAACCGCAGAGACCAACCGCCCCATCGCTCGGCCGGCCTGTCTGATCGCCGGCGGCGAGACGACCGTCACCCTGCGCAGCCACGGCAAGGGTGGGCGCAACCAAGAATTGGCCTTAGCCGCATCCCTCCAGCTCGACGGTTGGCCTACCATCACCCTGCTCTCCGGCGGCACCGACGGCACCGACGGTCCCACCGATGCCGCCGGTGCCCTAGCCGACGGCCAGACCTTGAGCCGCGCCCGCGTCCAAGGTCTCGACGCCCGTGCCTTTCTCGACCGCCACGATTCCTATCCCTTCTTTGCGGCGTTGGACGACCTCGTCATCACAGGTCCTACAGGTACCAACGTCATGGATCTACAAATCGTCCTCATAGCCTGAAGATCGCTCATCCCGGCGGAATATGATGCAGCGAGCCGATTTGACACTCCGCCACCCTTCCGCTAGCTTTTTACAATTCATGCCCAAGAGCTTCCTTTCCCTTGCATTAGCCCTGTTGCTGACCGGGGCTGCACACGCTGCCTCGCGCTACGCTGGCGAGTTCCTCGGCTTGGGCGCGGGTGCCCGCTCTGCGGCCTTGGGCAGTGCCTATGTGGCTCTCGCAGACGACGCCACCGCAGGCTATTGGAATGCGGCTGGCCTATCTGCCCTCAGCAGTCGCCAAGTTCACCTGACGCACTCCGAACACTTCTCCGGCCTCATCCAGCGCGATTTTGTCGCCGTCGCCCGGCCGGGTCGTCTTTTGCACGGCATGGCCCTGAGCGTGGTGCACATGGGCATTGACGACATCCACTTTACCGAACTGCCGGAGCCCCTTCAGTCTCCCAGTACTGACAATCGTCCTCGCATCGCTTCGACCGAACAAAGCGCGGATTACGCTCTGTATCTGTCGGGCAGTCGCCGGCTCGGTGCGCGCCTATCTCTCGGGCTAAGCGCCAAAGCCATTTACCGCCACGTCGCCTCCATCAACGCCTACGGCTTCGGCCTCGACCTAGGCATGCGCTACCAATTGAGTCCCCAGATCGCGCTCGCGGCTAACGTGCGCGACATTACTACCACGCCCATCGTCTGGAATACGGACAGCACCGACCGCATCCAGCCTGCGCTGCTCTTGGGCGTAGCGTACGCCATACCCATTGCCGGGGGCCAAACCACCGCCCTCCTAGCCACTCGCTCCGGCGGCGACACGGCGACCGCCGACGTCCCGCTCAACGCCGGCCTAGAATACCGCCACCATTATGTCGCCTTGCGAGCCGGGTTAGAGGAAGGTCGCCAGTCCCTTGGACTAGGGCTTACTCCCCACCGCAACCTCGACCTCGACCTCGCCTATTTGCAGCACGATGCCCTCGAAGCAACCTACCAGTTGTCCGCCAGCTTCCGCTTCTGAGCAACCTCGCGTCGGCTACGTGGCCTTGGCCGGTCGCCCCAACGCGGGTAAGTCCACCCTCTTCAACGCCTTTTTGGGTCAGCGGCTCTCCATTGTCACCGCTAAACCGCAGACGACGCGCAGCCGCATCCTCGGCATCCTTACCCGTCCACAGAGCCAGATAATTTTCTTGGACACGCCGGGCCTGCTGGAGTCCTCCTACAAGCTGCATGAGACCATGGCTCACCAGATCGACCAAGCCGCCCGCCAAGCCGACCTAGTCTTGTTGCTGTTTGACGCCTCCCGTCCCAAAGACCGCAGCGCACTGGTCAAGCACTTCTTAGAGCGCACCCGGGTACCTGTCTTGGCCGTGCTCAACAAAATTGACCTAGTACAACCCACCCAGCTAGACGGCCTGCAAAAAAGCATCGCGAATGAGTTCGGCATCGCCAGCCCCATCCCGGTCTCCGCCCTGCGCGGCGATGGACTCGGCAAATTGCTGTCGCATCTAGAGGCCCAGCTACCCTGCGGCCCCAAGCTCTACCCGGACGATATGGTAGCCGAACAGCCCGAGCGGTTTTTTGCCGCCGAGCGCATCCGCGAGGTAGCTTTTGAGCACCTTGAGGACGAGTTACCCTACGCCATCAACGTCCACATCGAGGAATTCCGCCAGCGCCCCGGCCACAAAACCTACATTCGCGCCATTATCTACGTCGGGCGAGAGAGCCAAAAGGGCATCGTCATCGGCAAGAAGGGCATGCGCCTGCGATCCATCGGACGCAAAGCCCGCGCCGCCTTAGAGGAATTACTCGACGCGCCCGTCTATGTAGAGCTGTGGGTAAAAGTCCGCTCAGATTGGCGCGACAAAGAGCGCGATTTGCGGGAATTTGGTTATCTCTGAACCTGAGAAAGGAATGCGAATGAACGTCCTAGTCGTCGGCAAAGGAGGGCGCGAACACGCCCTCGTGTGGAAGCTAGCGCAGAGCCAGCGCATCGACAAACTCTACGTCGCCCCCGGCAATCCCGGCATGGCCTCCCTCGCCGAATGCGTCGATATCCGCGTCGATACCCCCGTGGCCGAGCGCGACAAACTCGTCGGTGAAATCGAGCGCCTAATTGCCTTTGCCCACGAGCAGCAAATCGGGCTGACCGTCGTCGGCCCAGACGATGCCCTAGCCGGCGGCATCGTCGATCGCTTCCGCGCCAGCGGCCTCGCGATTTTCGGCCCCACGGAAGCCGCCGCCCGCATCGAAAGCAGCAAGGTCTTCGCCAAAGACCTGATGGAACGCCTCGGCGTTCCCACCGCTCGGCACAAAAGTTTCACCGACAGCCAAGCCGCCAACGCCTATATCCGCTCCCAAGGTGCTCCGATCGTGGTCAAGGCCAGCGGCCTAGCCGCCGGCAAGGGCGCGGTCGTCTGCCAGAGCGTAGATCAAGCCCTCGCAGCAGCGCACGACATGCTCGACGAAGGCACTTTAGGCCGGGCCGGCCACCACATCGTCGTCGAGGAATACATGACCGGCGAGGAAGCCTCGCTTTTTGCAATCTGCGACGGTGAGCATTTTATCACCTTGACACCGGCTCAAGATCACAAACCCATCTACGACGGCGACAAAGGCCCCAACACCGGCGGTATGGGAGCCTACGCTCCGGCACCGGTGATGACGCCCGCCCTAGTGCGCGAGGCCAAGGAGCGCATCATCCAGCCCGTGCTCGACGAAATGCGTCGACTAGGCACCCCGTACCAAGGAGTGCTGTACTGCGGATTGATGTGTACCGACACCGGCGTCAAAGTCGTAGAGTTCAACGCCCGCTTCGGCGATCCCGAATGCCAGATCCTCATGCCCCTGCTCAAAACCGACCTCGTCGATGTGCTCATCGCCACCTGCGACGGTCGCCTAAATCAAGTGCAGGTCGAATGCTCGCCCGAAGCAGCCGTCTGCGTGGTCATGGCCTCGGACGGCTATCCACAATCCTATGAGAAGGGCTTTGATATCCACGGCTTGGACGCTTTTGCCAACCGCGACGACATCGTCGTCTTTCACGCCGGCACCGCCCAGCGCGATGGTCGCTTCATTACGGATGGCGGCCGGGTGCTCGGCGTGACGGCCACGGACGCCGATCTCCAAGCCGCCGTCGCCAAAGCCTACTCGGCAGTAGATCAGATCGCCTTCGACAACGCCTATTGCCGCCGCGACATTGCCTATCGGGCATTGGGTCGCACCTGAAGCTCTTGCCATGCCCAGCGACGCACTCCGCCTGCGCAACATGCGATTTTTCGCTTACCATGGGCTCTTCCCCGAAGAGACTGCGCTCGGCCAGCACTACGAGGTCGATGTCGAACTCTACGGCGATTTTCGCCAAGCAGGGCGCAGCGACGACATTGACGCGGCGATCAACTATCCAGAAGTGTACGCGCTGGTGGCCGATGTAGTCACCGGCGAGCCTTGCAAATTGGTCGAAGCCCTCGCCGAGCGCATCGCCGAGAAGGTCGGCACCCACTGCGCCCCGGTCGAACTCATCATCCGCGTGCGCAAACCCAACCCCCCGGTCGCCGCGCACTTTGACGGCATCGAAGTCGAAATACGCCGTTCCTATGCCTGAGCGAGCGTATATAGCCATCGGCAGCAACCTCGGCGACCGCCGCGCCTACCTCGAAGCCGGGCTCAAAGAAGTCGCCGCACTCCCCAACACGCGCCTTGCGGAGGTCTCCCATGCCTACGAAACCCCGCCGATGGGGCCGGTCGAGCAACCGGATTTCCTCAACGCCGTCTTTGCCATAGAAACCTCGCTTGCTCCCGAGCCGCTGCTCGCCGCCCTGCTCACCGCCGAAAAAAAACACCAACGACAACGCCGTATTCACTGGGGGCCGCGCACCCTCGACCTCGATGTGCTCCTCTACGGCGAGCGCGTCGTCGAAAGCGCGGATTTGACCTTGCCGCATCCGCACATGCACGAACGCAGCTTTGTGCTGGTACCCCTCTGCGAAATCGCCCCGCGCCTTAGCCATCCGGTCACCGGCCAGCTATTTGCTGAGTACCTCGCCGCACTCAACGGTCGCGAAGCTAAGGCCGCTGGCCCTCTCACCCTTCCCGCCATCCCATGAAACGCATATATACGGTCGCGGAAATGCAGGCTCAATCCGACGCTTGGCGCGGCGCGGGCCTGTGCGTCGGACTAGTGCCGACGATGGGTTTTTTGCACGAGGGACATCTCAGCTTGGTCGATCACAGCCTCGAAGCCGCGGACCGCACAATCGTCAGCATCTTCGTCAACCCGCTGCAATTCGGGCCAAAAGAAGACTTCGCCATCTATCCACGCGACATGGAGCGCGACCTCGACCTGCTGTCCCGCCGGGGAGTCGATGCGGTCTTCCATCCCAAAACAGCGGAATTCTATCCATCCGATTTCTCGACTTCTGTCGAAGTCGAAGAGCTAACCAAGGGTCTATGCGGCCCTTTCCGCCCCGGGCACTTCCGCGGCGTCACCACCGTAGTGACCAAGCTATTCACCGCCGTCAAACCGCACCTAGCCGTCTTCGGCCAAAAAGACTACCAGCAGGCGGCCGTCATTCGTCGGTTAGTGCGCGATTTGAACTTAGACTTGCGCATTGAGGTCGCTCCTACCGTGCGCGAAGCAGACGGCTTGGCCATGAGCTCGCGCAACATCCTCCTCAGCGCAGAACAGCGACAGCGTGCATCGGCCCTCTACGAAGGACTCACAATGGGCCGAGAACGAATCGAACAAGGCGAAAGCAACGCCAGCCAAATCACCGCCGGGATGCGAGCGCACATTGAGCGCATACCCGACGCGTCCATTGACTACATTGCTATCGCGCACCCGGACACGCTCAAAGAAATAGCCCATATCACCGGCCCGGTCGTCATCGCTCTCGCCGTGCGCCTGTCCAACGTCCGACTGATCGACAACATCGTCGCCGCGCCGCTCAGCCGCTAGTTATGATAGGGAATTCGATAAGAGGTTAGCCCAACCTTCACCGGACCAACATCAACCGGCGCGTCCGCGTTTCCCCGCCGACCTTCAGCACAGCCCAATACGCCCCGCTAGCCGCGCGCTCACCGCTCCAGCGCGCCAAGTGGTGCCCTGCGGCGAGTCGCTCCGCCACCAAAAGGGCCGCGCGCTGGCCCAAGGCATTGTATATCGCCAGTTCGGCATCCGCTTCCCTTGCCAAGTGAAAGGGCAGGTTCACTGCGCTATTGGCCGGGTTCGGATAAGCCGGGGCCAAGTCGCTGGCCTCGGCCTGCTCATCCGCCTGCATCGCTACGACCGTGGGCATAAAATACCGGGCCGCGAGGACAAAATCCTCGCCCGTCGGCGAGGCCCTGCCAACGACAACAGTCGCGCTATCTACATCCGCGATCTGCACCTGCCCAGCGTTGTCCGCGCTAAGTTCCATCGCTATCAGCTCGCCGCGCTGGTCGCGCATGGCGTACACCCACGCGGCATAGTCCCCCTCGGCCGCGCCAGCGAAATCGACGACTATATCCCCCTCTGGACGAATGACCACATTGGCCGTGCCCCATTGGCTGCCGACCTCACCGGCTAGTTCCGCGAAAGGCACTTCGGGCGCGGCAACTGCGGCTGCGCGACGCCCACGTAGGGCCTCGTACCCACCCGCGTAGTTGGCCGCGATCCACAAGCGCCACGCACCCGCGTAGTCCTCGACCCAGTTTTGGCTTTTGAAAGCATCGTCAATACCCAAAATACCGTTGCGCGGCTCGGCGACGATTTGGCGAATCAGCCCCGCACCATAGCGCTCGGCCAAAAAAGAGGCGAACAGATAGGTCTTACCGTAGCTCGCTGACTCGAATGTCCAGCGCGTTAGATCGCGGCCGGGATCGGCGAGAAAACTCGGCACCATGCTCGGATCGGCCTCGGGAAAACCGACTAGCTCTTCGGCGTATCCAGCAAGCCCTTCGTCGATCCAAGTCTCCTCGTCGGAATCGCTCCCCCAATGGATTAGATGCTGGAATTCATGTGCTAAAGTTGCGTGGGCGAGATAGGCGCTAAAGGCCAGCTTGTTCGCGTCGAGGTAAATGGTATCGCGTCGCAATTCGGGCTGCGCCCGTTCGTACAGGTTGCCGTCGAAATAACCGACTATGTCCCTAGGAAGGTCCAAGATCAGGATGAAGATGCGGGGATCGCCGTCCTCATCGGCAGGTTCGCCAAAGGCATCGACTGCTACTTCAAATACGCCGCGCTCGGGATCGGACGGAGTCGCCGAGTCGAAAAGTGCGCCCAGCTTATCCACATCCGGCTGGGCCGCGATAATGTCCCACTGACTCTCCTCGACGAAGATATAGCAGTGCGTCCCCTTGTAGCGGCAGGTCGCCAATTTGAGCACGAATTCAGTCGGCACGTAAAAGGGAAGTTGGGTCCCCACTTCAATGGGGCCTGCTTCTTGACTTGCGCCGACTGCCTTGGGGACTGCCGTAGGGAAAGACGTGCGGTGCTGCTCAAGCCAGCGCGTCCCGCATATCCGCTCTTCGGCTGCGACCGCCAGCGGCAGCAAGAGCATCCACGCAGCCAAGGCCACCCGTGAAAAAAAACAGACCATCAGTAGAAATGTCGCACGAGGAAAAATGCTGCCCCCCTAGGCCCCACCGCCACCTTGGGCACGAAGCCGGTCTGAGCTTGCTCCGCGCTGGCCACTCGCGCCGCATGGATGGCGGACACGAGGTGATTGACGACCACCAACCCCGTCATATAGAGCGCCTGCCGCTGCGCGTGCTGACTGGCATTGCGCAACTCGCGGTAGCGCAGACGCGATTCTTCTCGATCCCATTCCCAGAAGAAATCCGCTGCTACCGGATAGAGTTGGGCATCAGGGCCATCCTCGTAGCGGGCGAACTGGTTGTGCTCCAGCCGGCTCGCATAAAACCCCAAGTCGTCGAAATAGTCGTCCCCCTTGCCCTCGGGCCGCGCACCCGCGCGTTCGGCCGCATACGCCTCGTAGCGATCGCGGCGCACCTGACCTAGCCACTCAAAACCCCAATAGCCGCCCCAAAGTGCCAACTCAGCAGCCAAGAAGCCACTGCCGCCGCCTCGGGCGTATTTCTGCCCCCAACCGGGCACCAGCAAGGAGCGCCAAAACGCCCCTTGGGCCTTCCCGGCCTCAGCCACGCCGGGCAGCAATAAAATAAACGCGATCCAGCACCACATAAGCTCAATCCAACGGCTTGTACGCCACGAGCATGGGCACGTGCGACCGCACCCAAGGCTGCATGACCAGCGCCAAGCGCGTCCGTCGCTGCAGGGCCGCTTCGTCCGCGCCCGCAGCGCGCGCCCGCGCCACCCGCGCCGCGTCAATGGCGCTGATAACGTGGTTGATCAGGATGATCCCGCTTACCGTGGAGGCTCGCTTGAGAAAGCGATTGCTCTCGTCGCGGTCGTCTTCGTAGCCAAGCCGTCGCTCGGAATGAAAATTTTCGACCGAATCGACTTCAGTCGGTGCGGCGGCATTGCCGATACTGCCATCGCGCCGTACGCGCCTCAAATCATCCCAACCGGCTACATATTGATCGTATTTGCCAATCAGCTCGTAGTATTGCTGAATTTCACTCGGGGCACACCCGCCAAAAGCCGCACTCCCCGACTGCTGCATCGCCGGAATGTACACTTCGACAACCTCGCTACTACAAGGCAGGGCGTGCGTGATCGACGAATTGTTTGATATCGCCGAGCCGCGCCAAGCCAAGTAGTTGAGCGGATCCCAGTGCTCGTCGGCCACCGCCCGGAACTCTTCCTCCAAGTCTTTGCCCTTGCCCTTCCAAGCCACCCATAGGCCCACCAGCGCGGCTTCGGCCCCTAAGAACGCCAGCCCCCGCTTCTTCGACCCCGCATACCACTCGCCCAACCCCGGCACCAGCGCGGAAAGCAAAAACGCCCGCTTGGACGACTTGCCCTTGCGCGGCTCTGCACGCGACACCGGCTCAGGATCCGCATCGCCTTCCACCGCCCGCAATCCCACCAAGAACGCCTGCCCCTCCGCGCTCAAAATACTCGGCAATCCCTCGGCTCGGACGCCGGCGGCAGCTAGCACCGCAACCACCAGCGCGATTCCTGTCCTCGTCATGTTTACTCCTTTTCATTGCGGCAGCAGACAAAACGCGACCAGCTATTATACCCTAATCGTTTTCACATTCGAGATGATTTCTCAATACATTCTTGGCGTAGGCCGGTGTTTCTTCTCCAACTTTTTCTGCGGTCTCTTTCAACTGGTCATACTCGATTACTTCCTCACCTACCCAAAGAATATCCAGTCTGCGCATCTCTCGCATCGCTACATGACTATAGGATTCTGGAAATGCCCAATAGCACAACCGGCAATTGCTGGCTTCAGAACAAGCTCCTGCTGAATTTGCGGTATTCTATCATGTCTCTGACCATCGTTCAAGCGTTCCACTAAAGCGGGCGAAAGGTACAGAGATTCGACAGTCTCGTGCTTATCTCCCAAGAGCGTGGCTTGACTCGAGCGACCGGCGCGAATGTGCAAGTGAGCTAGGGAAAGCGAGCGGGGAAGTGGCTTGCCGTGACTTTTTTCGCCGGTTTTCCCATCGTAGCTCGTCATGTACGAAAGCCCCCGGTCGTTCATAATCTGGAGCGCGGCTGCGAACTCGGTATAACTCAGCCCGCTACAATACCTGTGATCTCTCGTAAAGGACGTACCCTGATAGGGCGGGTCCATGTAAATGAGATCCTCTTTCGCAGCCTCCGCGACCACCTTGCGAAAATCTACTGCGGAAAGCGTGGTCTTTCCGGCAAGCAGCGCGTGAACGCCGAGTATCTGGCGCTGCATAAGTATGGGACGCATACCCGACCGCCGGTTATCCGCGCTTTGATTGAACAGGCCCTCGGCACTGTACCGCACCGATCCTTTTACTATGCGCGCTAGCAGATAGAGCAAGTGATGAGGCCGGTGTGCATCATTGAATTTATCGCGGATGCCGAGGAAGAAAGCCTTTTTATCCGGGTACTGTTCCGTCCACAACTGCTCGTAGCTTTTGCTTAGCTCATTTGGCCGCTGCAAAATTTCTTCCCACAGCGCCATTAAAGGTTCGTTCAAATCATTGAGCCAAAATCGCTTTGCGAGCCCGTGCGCGGCAGCAGCAAGAGAAATGGCACCGGACCCGCAAAAAGGCTCGATAAGACAATCGACGTCACGCGGAAAATGCGCGAGGATATGCCGGGCAATGCCACGCTTACTACCCTGATAGGGAAATGGATGCGGAATTGCCATGTGCTGTAACATCTCTACCTCTTCTACATCACCACAATGCGGTTTGATCTTCGACGACCGTTTCCTTACTGTAGCACCGCCACTGCCCAATCGAGCCTCGGACGCCCCTTACCAATAGCAGGAAACTGGCGTTGCAATTGTCGCCATGTGCGCCCCTAACAATCTGCGTTTCTACAAATACCCAAACAACACCGTAACATAAGACTTCCACCGCCCCTTATCTTCCACCTCGTCAATCCCGTAAGCCACATCCACCTGCACCCGCGTCGGGATGCTGTAATATGAAATCAAGTCAAACCGCAACTGCCCCCCCACATCCCGCAGTGGGCCGTCGCGTCCATACCGTTCGTTCCACTCGCCTATGTTCCGGTCCCAAGCCTTGCCCATGCTGCCGTACACCGCGCCATACACTTTGTCGAAATATAGCTGCGCAATGCGCTTGTCCATATTCGGCAGCAGGGGAAAGCGCAGCGTCGCCGTGCCCATCAGGGCCTTGCGCCCCTCAATGCTATAAAACGTATAGCCCTTCATAAAATTGAGACCTCCGAGGCGATAGTCGAAAAAATCACCGACCCGCGACGTGTCAGTGACCGCGTCGCTGTCGATCCAGCCGCCGTATAGCCGCAGGCCCAAGCGACTATTGCCGGGCATGGTCATGTATTCCTTCCAATCGACGGTAAACTGATTGTAAAAGAGCTTGATATAGTTCTCGTCGATAAAAGATGCCTGCTCGTTAAAGCCGTCGATAAAATAATTGAACATCCGGTCGTAGCGCGCGTAGAGCTGGCGGCCCACCGGGCTTATATCGCGGTCCCGCCGCCGCGCAATCATCTCCAGCCGATAAGTCAGCCCTAGGCCAAAGCCGTTGAGATAGGTATAGCCAAAGGGCCGCTGGGCAGTGCGCTCAAATCCGACCTGTCCGTCGCCTTTGCAGACGAGGCAGTCGCTCTCGACGCTGGCGTCGTAGCGGTCGTACGTGGCCGAGGCCGTCAACTCCCCATGGCGACCCAATTTGCCGCGCACCCCCACGCTGAACTGGCTCAAGCTGTAGTTGACGGCGTTGACAATGATCGTCCGCGCCTCCGAGCTATCGCCGCGAGCCGAGTGTCGGCGCTGGTTGAATAGCTGTAAAAAGAAAGTGGGACGGAATCCCTTAAACTCGTATATGGCGAACAAATCGCGGTCGGCATTGGTCGGCGCGATGGCACCCCCGGCGAATACGCTCTGGCGATTGAGCACATCGCCAGCACTGAGGTACGCGCCCGCCTTGAAATGCCCCTCGTCAATGAACAGCCTCGGCAGGATCCCGGTCTTGAGAAAGTCAATGCCATACGCTTGCGGCGCACTCGGCAACGCGGCCACGGGCATACCGTCCCAATCCAGCGACAAATCCTGAGAGAACCACGCCTCTTCAGCCGCCACCAGCGTCCCCTCGTCGTGCAACCGGCGGATCTCAAAACCGGCCGCCGTATAAGCCGTAAAGACGACCTCGCTGTCCGCGCCGACCGAAGGGCTAAACGCACCGCCAACAGTATTAGTTATCTGCCGCAGCGCACGCGTCTCTAAGTTCAGCGCATAGATATTGAAAATGCCACTGAAATCCGACGCAAAAACGAGCTCCTTGCCGTCCGCGCTCCACGCGGGGTCGCGGTCCGTGCCGGGCGTGGCAATGGCTAGGTCGAATGCCCCTTCGGTGAGCAGATCTCCCGCTGCGTCCAATTCCACCACGGCAATGTCGCGCTGTCCCTCGCGCGCAATCGCAAACGCCAGCTTGCGTCCGTCGGGCGAAAAACGCGGCGTGTAGAGCTGAGTACCGTCCGCGAAATGAGTTAGATAGCGCAACCCCGTGCCGTCGGCCCGCATCATCGCCAAATTGTTGTTGGTGTCCTTGTTCTGCACGAAGACGATCCACTCGCCATCGGGCGAATAGGTCGGATACAGCGCCCGCATCCCCCGCGTCAGTCGCTTGATGCGCGGCGTCTCCGGTGCCGTGCCGCTGACCATGGCCGGCACAAACCACAGCATATTGCGCCAAAAACTAGGACCAGCGGCTGTAGAATCCCACTCGTAAATATCCGCCTGCCGCGAACCGTATTTGTCCGCCCGGTCGATGCGCGAAAAGAGCAGCTTGCGCCCGTCCGGCGACCAATCCACGGTCGAAGCCGCGGCCGGAAAGGCTGCCACTTCCTCCTCACCAGTAGCGAGGTCGCGCACGATCAAGCCGTGTGGGTAGTGGTGCCGCTTGTGCGTTGACAAATACGCCAATTGCTCGCCATTGGGTGCCAGTCGCGGTCGCAGATTGGAAAAGCCGACATCCACGATCCGCTCGCCTTCGCGTAGCGGCCCCAGCGCCGCTACCTGCGCCCGATAGCCCTGCCGCATGGACTCGATCCACTCGCCGTACAGCTCGTCCGCACTCTTGCCCAAGACCTTTTTACACGCCCCGTCAATGGCGAGTGTGTGCCACTGCGACGCGGTTCGGTACAGTTCGGCGACTTTTTCTTCCCCATACTTTTCGGCAATGTAGCGCACCAAGCCAAAGCCGTGATCGTACACGTATTCGTTGCCAAAGCCCTGCTTGCCAAACACGCCCATCTGGTCGAAGGATAGCTGCTCGTCCGCCAGCACCAAGGAACGCAGCACCATGTCGCGGTTGGCGTCCCAGCGATCGTGGGCCGTCGTCGAAGTGCCATATTGGGCTGCGCCCTCGGCCAACCACATCGGCACCACCGTGCCCATCACCGGATAGGAGGCGATGACATCTGGGTAGCCGATGAGAATGTCCGGTCGGTTTTTCTCTCGCTGGTAGCCAAAGTATTGCAAGTAGAGCGCGGGAACGCGCTGCACGCCTTTGCGCGCCGCCCCTAGCGAAATGATGTGGGCAAATTCGTGGGTAATTACGTTGCGTAGCCAGTCTGAACTACCGCGCAAGTCGAAGTCGTGGTCCAGCGATGTGGCCCAAATTTCAATGGTGTCTTGATAGAAAAAAGCCGCGCCATTGGCGTAATCGTCGTGGTCTTTGAGCACGATCCGCACGCGCCCGTCAGGCTCGTACCCATACAGCTCGGTAAGGGGGGCGTACGCCGCTTCGGCAATGCGCGCCGCCCGCGCCGCCGCCCCTTCCAATCCCTCGTGGTAGAAAATGCGGAAGTGCTCAGTCTCTACCACCTGCCAAGCTAATTCCGGGTGGTTTTGGGCCAGGGACGCACCCGCCCAGCCGAGTACTAGGCCGACCAGTATCAGGGTCGTCAGTTTCCCCATAGAAGAGTCCTCCTCAACTCGTAACCTCATAGTAAAGGCGATCTCACTGCTGCAAAGGCACTCCTCTCCCAATTCCTAATTCTCAATTCCCAATTCACTGACTCACCGCCATTTTGACCACAACTTCTCCGCGCCGTCCATCGTCGCCGTGCGCGATCAATCGACACAGATACAGGCCGCTCGCATAGTCTTCCACCAACCACGCGATTTCGCGCTCACCGGCTTGCAGACCGTCGCGGCGCAGCTTGCCAACGCGCCCGCCCAACGCATCGAACACCTCCAATTCAATGCGCCCGGCCGCGCCCAGCGCAAAGCGCAAATGGGCTTTTTCATTCGGGCCGACTGGATTGGGATAGCAATAGACTCGGCCTAACAAGGGCACCTCTGGCTCTACAACGAGCCGACCAGCTACCAGCGCAGTCCGCGACCCAGCCGCATCGGCACCCGCCTGCGGCCAATGGGCCGGTCCGCCGGTGTATTGCGCCGCCACCCGCTGCAAATCCCACGCATACAAAGCCGTGTGATCCAAAGCCGCTAGCGCCAACCGGCCATCGCCGTCTAGGTTCACTACCACCGGCGACCCCGTCGGGGGCGCGGCCATCAGCAGGGGGAAGCCCGGCAAGAGCCGCCCATCGTCATCTACGCCGAAAATTCCGCTGTGGCCGGCGACGAATATCTCCTGCTTGCCGTCGGCATCCACGTCGCAAAGCACCGGCTCGAATACGAGATCGCCGACCTCGGCAAAGCGCGGCAGAGCAGCGGGAAAGTTGGCTTGGCGCAATCCGTCGGCCCGCAGGGCGTGTATCGCTCCACTGCGCGCAAGCAAAACCACTTCCAACAGGCCATCGCCGGCCAAATCGCCCAAGACCGGCGGCGCGGCGAGCGAATCGCCCAACTCGACGACCTGTGATCCGATCTCAACCTGTCCGCCGACCGTGGCAAAGATCGGCTCAACTTGGCCGTCGCCATCCAAATCGCCCGCAGCCGAGGGCACCATCGGCTGCCTTTGCTCCTTTAACTCGCCGCTTATGGCATCTACCACATAGGTCTGTTCCGCTCCAGCGAGTAGCAACTCGGCCTCCGCGCCCGCCCTGAACTGCGCGGCCAACGGCACCTCGTTCAGCGCGAGCCGCCACCGCGGTTGGTCGCCCCCAACGTCCCACGCACTAACCTCTGCGTCGCGCCGCAAAAAAACCTCGGGGCGGCCATCGCCGTCGCCATCGCCAGCCGCCAACAACCGTGCTTCTGGTACTTGCCATGCCGCCACGCCGTCGCCGGTCGCATAGCCAACTCCCCCCCCAGCCTCAAGAAGCAACTCTTCTACTCCGTCGCCGTCCAAATCCGCGGCTTGCAACCGACCATCGCCCGGCAAATCCCGCGGCCAACCCGGACGGGCGCGGCCAAAGCGTATGGCCACCTGCATGGTATCACCGGGCGCGGAAAGCACTTCAATTTCAACGCCGGTCTCCCACTCCCGATTGCTGCGCGAATCGGGTCGCGTCGCCGGACCGAACAGCGTTTGTCCGCCGACGAAGAAGGGGTCGTCGTGCCATCCATCGACTTGCAACTCCCACGAACGGCGCGGATCGCCAATGTCGCGGTACCCGTCGGCCTCTTCCAAGGCAATCCCCTTCCAGTGGAGCTGATTGTTCGCGGCATTGGGATCCGCAGCACGCGCCATCACGCCCTCATCTACGTGCCATATCAGCACTCCCGACCCCGGGACAAAGGCGTCGTATTCGTCGATCGCCACCCACACGCTCTCTTCTATGGTGACCTGATCGGGGTCAATCCACACCTTATCTTCGTCTTCCCCAACGCCGCGTTGGCCGCGCTGCTGCCTGTTCTCCAGCAAAAAGTACTCGCGCGCGTCAATGGGTATGCGCACGGCCTTGGGGAGATCGCCGCTGCGATCCGTTGCCAATAGCGATAGTACGGTGTCGCGCCGCACCACCACCGGCTCGATCCATCCCAACTGCATCTTGCTCCACGCCATGAGATGCGGCGGCGCAAACCCAGTCACCCACGCGAGGCTGTCGGTCCGCACGTAGCCCGAAGCATTGGCTCCCACGTCCATCAGGCTCCAGCCTCCCAGAGCCGGCAACCCGTCGGCGAAATTGGACAACCCAGGTAGGCCCAACTGATGGCCAAAGAACTTGGCCAGCAAGCCATTGAGACCGGCCCGACCGTTGAGGCTGGGCGACTCCGGCAGGATCCATGCCTGCTCAATCTCCACGCCACCCACGGTCAGCGGGCCGCCGTTAAAATCCACAAAATCGCGCTCGGCTAGGAAGACCGAGCGAATGTCGTTCAGTCCGCCGGTCTCGTAGCCAACTCCGGCGTGGAACACGAGGAAGCTGTTGAATTCGTCCAAGTGCGGGCCATCGGGATCGGCCAGTGCCGCGTGTAGGGCATCGCGTACCAGTTCGATCCACTTCGCACCGATCTCCTCGGTCGTGCGCCCGTTGCCGTAGTGGAGCATGGATTGGGGAAGTGTGTACGCCTGCTGTGCGACGCGGGGAAACACCTCGGCGGCAATCGCTACCCGGCCTGCGGAAACGACCTCGTAATAACGCGCCAACGCGGTCAAATGCCGCTCGAAATAAGCGCGGTCGTGCGGCGGCAGGTCGTAGGGAAGCGCGTAGTCCTCAGCCGCTTCCGCGGCCGAGCGCAGATCAAACGCGCCGATTCCAGTGGTCGTCAATTCGTCGGGATTTTCGCGCGGAAAATCCACGCGCAAGGCCAAAATTCGCCACTCGGCGTTAGCGTCGGTGGCCGCTGACAACAGCAGTGTGAGGCAGAAGCCTAAGAGGATCAAGGGAGCTAAATCGCAGCGTCGCCGCTCGACGCGGCAACGGCTCGACTGAGCTCGCCGAAGACAAAACCAGCGTCCGATGGGAACACCCTCAGAAAATGATGTTCATGGAAATGGGCGTATTGTCTCCCACCACCGTGTCTTCACTGCCGATTATATACGCCACGTCAAACTGGAAGCGATTGTATTTTAGCCCAACGCCAAAGGTCTTGGTACTTACCTCGCCGTCGGTGTCCTGCGAAAGGCCCGCCCGCAACGCGATAAACGCCTCCCCTTCGCGCGCGGAAAGCCCGTATTGGTATTCGCCGCCCACGTGCAGGTCCATCTCCTTGAACTCGTTGCTCATGCCCTCGTCGGCCCAGGCCTTGGCCAAGTTGCTGACAAAAGACCCATCGGCAATCAGCGGTTTGTACAGGTCAAAGGAGAGCATCAGGTCGTTGTATTGGGTATCCATCACGTCGTAGGCCACGCCGACGACGATGTGCTGGGGCAGCGGATCGGCCTGATCGGCGTCGATATAAGCGATCTTGGGGCCTAGGTTGCGCAGGGCCGCACCAAAGCTGAGGCTGGGAACGGGTTTCCATAAAAAACCCAAATCCGCAGCAAAGCTGTTGCCCACACCTCGGCCCCGCTCAATGCCGGCTCCCGCATCGGCCAAGTTGCTGCGGATGAACTTCAAGCCGATGCCAGCGGACGTATTGTCGCCAATATGCGCCCCGTAGGCCGCAGACACAGCCACGTCATAGCTGCGGAAGGTACCTTGTTGGTTGCCGCGCTCGTCTGTGCGGATCTGCTCGCCCAAATTTAGCAGCGCGACGTTGAAGCCAAAGTTGCCCCACCCCTCCACGGGCTGGGAATAGGCCAGAAACTCGTAGGACAAGTCGTCGGCCAGCTTCGGCAGCCACTTGGTGTGCGAAAGGTGGAGCTTTTTCTTGGTCTGCCCGACCAGCGCGGCTGGGTTGAAGTAGCTCGCCGTGGCGTCATCGGCCACCGCCACGTACGATTCGCCCATGGCAATAGCGCGGGAACCCGGCTCGATCAACAACAGCAGCGGAGCACTGCGGCTTTCGGGCGTGGCCCGGACCCCATCGGGCAATGCGCCGACGCAAAGGCCAGCCAACAGCAGGATCGTCAGTTTCCTCATAGCGGAGTCCTCCTCAGCTCGGAATAAAATATAAAATGATGCCTCCTCAGTACTAAGGCGATCTCATTGCTGCAAAGGCTCTCCTCTCGCCCTGCTCACTTGGCCACCTGCAAGACGGCGCGGCGCGCGACCGCAGCACCGCTTTCCCGCTCGGCTTCTATCCGGTAAATATACGCGCCGTTGGCCAAACCCGTCGCCGGCGTCCAAGGCACTTGGTTGTAGCCAGCGCGCGTCTGCCCGTCTAGCCGCTCTATCAGCCGCCCGGCCAGCGAAAAGACCGCTATCTGCACCGCGCGCATCTCGCCTGCTAACTCGTACGTGAAGTAGCCGCTGTCGCGCATAGGATTCGGGTAAAATAGGACGTTGGCAAGGCTCGCATCGCGTTGGTCGTCTCCGACCGTGACGACCACGGTCTCACGCGACGAATTGTTGAAGTTGTCCCAAGCCTTCAGGCGAATTTCGCGTTTGCCGGTTGCCAATTCGGGCAGGGGAAATTCTATCACGCCCTGCCGATAATCCCCGCCCTGCACGCTGTACAAATCCGTCAAGGTGAACAGCTCGCCGTCAATGGCCAGCTCGATTTCGTGCCCGGTCTCTCCGGTGATGTTGATGCCGCTGGGGTCCGCAATCGAGGCCAACAACACCGTCTGCCGCGGAATCGTGCTGCCTTTGGCTCCCTCGAAGCGCAGGGAAATTTCCGGCCCTTCCACATCCGCTTCCACCCCTTCGGCTGTACCCGCCAGCACCAGCCTATCCACCGCACCAAAGGCCGCCGGGCGATCATCGCTCCAGACGTAGGCGCTGATGCGGCCGTTTTGTCCGCCATAAGTAATGTCTTTAGGCACCCGAAATGCGGCGCGGAAGCGGCCCTCGGCTACTGGAAAGCGACCGCGAAAAATGGGGGCACCGGTCTGCTGGTACGCATAGCCCTCCAAGTCGCTTTCTTCACTCGAATCAAAAGCCTGCAACCACACTTGGCCCGTATAGGCAGTGGCCGGTGCCCCTGTCGCGTCGAGCACTTGGCCGGCGATGGCTACTTCGCCGAGGGCGCGGAGCGAGTCGGCCGCGTCGATCTGCACCTGAAAGCGCGGCATGGCCAAGCGCGTCGCCGGGTCGCCGAAGAGCGAGTAGCGCTGAATGTTGCGAAAGGTGGTGTTCCCTCTGGGGCTATATCGCGGCAACAGCAATTGCTTGGACTCAAAAAGGGCTAGCCCGATCGGCACGTGCTCCCGTCCGGTGTGGTACATCTGCCAGTAAAACTGGTTGGCCAACTGGACATTGGTGGGATGATACCCCACCCGAGTCGCGCAAATCATGCCGATCACGCCCCCGTCTTCCTTCTTCAGGAGCGCTTCGGGCAAGGAGATGCGCACTGGATCGTCGAATACCCCAACTTGACTCGCAGCCGTGTAGAGCAAGGGCAAGCGAGCGCCGTTTTTGAGTTTGTCCAAATCGCGGGCAAGCAAGAACATGCTCTCGTGGGCCAGCACGTTAAAGCTGCCGTGCCCCAAATAAGTCACAGTGAGTGCGCCCTCGTTGAAGAGCCGAATAAACTCGTCGCGGGCCCGCGGTTTCTCCCGTCCCTCTAAGGGGAATTGGGCGATGTAGAGTTTGATCAAATCCAGCGAATTGGGCAGGATGTTGCGGGCCATGTATTCGCTGTCATAGATGAAGAACGACTCAACCCTACCCGGCTCGTCTCGATTGAGCAAGTCGTCCGAGACTAATGCCTGTCGGCTCTGCCAAGGCCCCACTTCGGGTGCGCGGTCGTAGGCGATGATTTTATCGACGACCACGTCGGCCTCAGCCGCAGTCTGCACCGTCAGCCGCCCAATGGCCATGTCGGGGTACAAATCGCCGCCCACCACGCGCGTGTACCACTCGTCGTATGTGCTGTCGCCGTCTTGGAACGGCGGGATCCAATTGCCCTGACTGAGGGCTGAATTGTTTTTGTAATCGTACGAGCCATCGCCGATCAAGGCCACAAATAGCGGTGCGGGATCCCAGTGCTCGGCCGCGTAGGCGAGAAAATTGCGGATCGCCGCCGGGTCTAAAAGGCCGCCGGAAAACTCGTCGTAGATGTCTTGGATGTCGATAGCCATGGTCCGCAGGGGCGGCCCGAAGCGGTCGTCTTCAGCCCGCCATTGTGCCAAGCGCTCGGCCGCGGCGCGAAAATCGCGGTGGTAAATGGCCACCCAATCGGCTCCCCGGCTCCTAGTCGTCAAGTCGCCGGGCCAGTCGAGTTCGATGCGCAGCGGTCGCTTCCAAGTCGCCGAGCCGCCCACTGCGTAATGACGCGGCACATCCCCGGGTTGATCCTGAAAAATTACCGTCCCGGCTTGCGCATCGTACGCGAAGTCCACGATCTCTGCCAAACCCGCAGACACCTCAAAGACGCGCGGCTGCTCATCGGCAAAACCCGCGAGGCGGAATTGCGTGGTGCCCGTCAGCGGATAGCTGAAGAACAGTTCGCCGCGCTCGGCGACAAAGCCCCGGCTGTACTCCACCTCGTACCAGTCAAAGCGAGACGGATTGCCGGAGTGAAAGATCCCCAAGTGGTTCAGCCCCTCCTGCGCTCCTCGCGTCGCCCACAGCGTATCGGATGTAACCGGCATCTGGCCCGATCTCCTTGGGATCGCAAAAGCCGCTGTTCCAATGGTCTCTTCGTTCCAGCGCACCGAAAAACGCGGCTGTGTCCCAGACACCCCGATAAAACCCAAACGCACGGCCACCGGCTCAGGGGCGGCCTGCCGCACCACTATCGGAAAATTGCGCGCATTGCCGCGAAAATCCTCCCAGTACCAAGTGTAGCCGGACTTAATCCCTACGAGTTGGTTGAGAATGAACTGCTCGGCCTCCTCGTGGATTCGCTCCCGATAGCTCGTGGGCTGCTGCGGGTCGGACTCCACCAGAGCACCGCTCCTTTGCTCGGCTCGCCGCCCCTCGCCTCCACCGCCAAAACCCAGCCAGTACGCATTCTCGTGCGTGTAAAAATTGTGCCGATACTGAAACGAGCGGCTATCTTGCGCGTATTCCCAGCGGCTGACCGACTCGGCCCAAAACAAGACGAAGTCGTCCGCGTCCAAGCGGCCGTCGCCTCCGTCTTCTACGACCAAGCCCACTTCCCGCCGGGCTTGGGGTGGGTTTATCTCGTCGATGGGCAAGGCGTTGCCGCCGCCGTAGTGTAGGCGCAAACTCGCTGGATTGACGTCGCCGATTGCCACCCCAGCGGCTTCTAAGTCGGCTCCCGATATCCTGTAGATCCCCTCTTCCGCGACGAAGATCCGCAGCCAATTCCCTTCCTGCAACGCGGCTTTGCGCGCCGGCCGCCGCTTGGGCGGCAATCGCCAGTTCTCGGCTTGCTCGGGATTGACGAGCAGCCCGCGGTAGAATGCTTCACCCCAAGGATCGGCGACGCGAGAGCCGCTGCTGCCGGTCACGTGCAGATCAACGACGATGCGATCGTACAGAGTCCGCGTTCCATCCGCTTCAACGAGCGGGGTAAACGCCACTGGAACGACGCGCTGGCGCCGCGCAAAACCGCTTTCGCCGAGAAATACCGGACCGGGCGTGGGCGCGTCGTCTTCAGCGGCGCGATCCGTCCGCGCTACGCGGGCTTCGACCAGTTCCAAGCGAACCTCTCCGTCGGTTGGGACACCGATTAAGGCACCGCGCCCCTGTTCCAATTCTCGGCCCTCGGGGAGCCAAACCAACCGCAGGCGCTGCGGCGTCTGTTCGCTCACGCGCAATTCCGCCATGGCCGCACTCCCGCAAAAAAGCGCGAGTGCCCAAAGGCAGCATGTGAATCTCATAAAATGGTATGGGCGGGATTGGTCATTGGATCATGGTGATTGGCACTGTTAAGGTCATTCCAAGCCCCCTTTTTGTCAAGAGCATCTCACCTTGACTTATCGGCTCAGTGCCGCTATGTTTTGTAGTTTCTTACAGGGAGGCACTCATGGCCAGACAATGCAGCCTGACCAACGTTAAGGGCCTAGTTGGCAACAACGTCAGTCACTCGCAGCGCAAAACCAAGCGCGTCCAACAGCCTAATCTCATCAAAAAGCGCATCTTCATTCCCGAGGAAAACCGCACCGTCACCCTCCGCCTGACCGCCCGTGCCCTACGCACTTTAAACAAAAAAGGCGTCCATCAGTTCCTGAAAGAAAACGGGATCAAGGTCTGAACGGGCAAAAGCCCCAGTCTCAGCGCACATGAACCAAGGCGACGACGCAGCCGACGCCATCCAAGAGCGCGTTCGCCACGCCCTAGCCGAAAACGCGGCCTTAAACATTTTTGCCGGCCGCACCAAATCCTTTCTCGGACGCCACCACGAAGGAATCCCACTCGACCTCTCCGCTTCCGCTCTGACCGGCATCATCAGCTACGAGCCGAACGAGTTGGTCCTAGTCGCTCGCCCCGGCACCAAGCTGAGCAAAATAGAAGCCCTGTGCCGCGGCGAAAACCAGTACTTCGCTTTCGAGCCGCCCGCTTGGGGTGAGGCTGCGACCATCGGCGGCACTGTGGCCTGCAACCTCTCGGGACCGCGGCGTTTTAAGATGGGCGCATTGCGCGATCACTTGCTCGGAGCCGAGTTGATCGACGGCCGCGGCGAGCGCATTCGCACCGGTGGCAAAGTCGTCAAAAACGTCACGGGCTACGATCTGTCCAAGGTGCTCGCTGGCTCCTTTGGGACGCTAGGAGTGCTCACCGAAGTCTGCCTCAAGGTCTGGCCGCGCCCTGAAACCCAATCAACCCTGTTCATTCACGGGCTGACGCCCACCGCGGCATTGGCGCGAATTCTCGATTGGGCAGCGCGGCCCCTCCAAATCACGGGCCTAGTCTGCGATGCCGACCGGTTAGCCGCCCGCGTCGAAGGCCCAGCACCAGCGGTGCGGGCGCAACTAGCAACGCTACGCGAAGAAGAATCAGCAGAGTCGGAGATCGTAGAAGAGGCCGAATCACAAGCCTTCTGGCGGCGCTGGCGCGAGCTTGAATGGCTGGTTCCAGCCGAGGGCGAACAGCGCTGGCGCTTTTCTGGACCGCCGACCAAGATGGCGCAATTAATGAAAGCGCTAGAAGCTGAGGGACTGAGCCGCTGGGGACTGGACTGGGCCGGTGGCTTGCTGTGGGCATTGTTGCCAGTGGCCGCCCAAGCCGAGCATTTGCATCGCACCGCCGCGCGCCACCAAGCCATCGGCTGGCGCTTTGCAGCCGACGAACACAACGAAGACGCCTTTACCCCGCTCAGCCCCGGCGCGGCGCACATGAATCAGATGCTCAAGCGCGCCCTCGACCCCCAAGGCATTTTTAATCCAGGTAAGCTGTACGCCTAGTAGATCTCGCCTGGCCGATAGTCCGGCGGCGGCATTTCCCGTTCGCTAAGCCACAGCGCCCGCCCAACCCGCGCCTGGACGTATTGATAGTCATAGCTCGTATCTGGAGTGGCGATATTGCCCTGCGATGGATATTGGGCAATCGCCTCCTCGACCAAATCCACGCCCAGCCCAGGCGCATCCGGCACCGCGATATGGCTATCGACCACTTCGGGCTGGCCGATCATTACTTCGTAACGCTGCGGCACATCATCGGCTAGGTGCTCCAAAATCAGGAAATTGGGCAGCGTGGCCATTAGGTGGACAGCCGCCATTTCGGCCACCGGCCCTAACGAGCCGTCGTGCGGAGCCATCGTGCAGTAGTGCGCCTCGGCCATAGCGGCGATCTTCTTCATCTGCGACAGCCCCCCAGCGCGGCCCGTATCCGGCTGTACCACGTCGATGATTTCGCGCTCAATCAGATCTTTTACCCCCCAAATAGTGGCGTGGCGTTCACCCGCGGCTATGGGAATATCTACTGCGTCGGCAACCCGAGCGAGGGCGTCGATGTTTTCCGGGGCTACTGGATCCTCGTAAAACAGCAGGTCGTAGTCTTCGAGCGCACGGCCCAAGGCAATGGCGTCGCGCGTCGTCAGCCAAGGCGGCCCGTGGACATCGACCATGAGGTCCACCTCGTCGCCGACCTCCTTGCGGATGGCGGCAACCGTTTCGACGCAGTTGTTGATTCCCCCGGTCTTGATCGCCGTATAGCCCTGATCGACCAAGGCGCGGGCCCGCTCGGTCTCATGCGCGTGGGCATAAACTCGCACCCGGTCGCGCATTTTGCCGCCCAAGAGATTCCACACCGGCTGCTCAAGGGCCTTGCCCTTGATGTCCCACAAGGCCATCTCAATGCCGGTCATGGCACCAGAGCCGACGATGCCGGTCATGCCGTGGCCCATCATCGCCACCTGCATCTTGCCCCACAGCCGCTCAATGTGGAACGGGTCTTCGCCGAGCATCAAAGGCGTTAGATCGTGGATGGCCGTTTCGACCACGCGCGGCCAGCCCGAGGCCTCCCCCACACCGTAGATGCCAGCGTCGGTTTCGACCTTGACGAAGAGCCAATTGCGCGCCGACCAACCACTCGCCTGCGGAGGTGCGCACTGCATCAAATAGGTCTTGATCTGAGTAATTTTCATAGCGGTCTCCCCGTGTTGCAATGAAGCGACAAGTATAATTCATAGAGCGAAATCAATCCATTGCCAGCACCCCCTTGGATAGATTGACAGGCATATTTTCAATACTTAGCTTCTAAATTTTCTATTTATGTAGTGATTTAATTTCGACAGATGCCTTTCTCATGGATCCCTGTATAGGTCTGATCGATCAAGAACTGGCCCGGTTTGAAAAGCGGCTCAACGCCGAACTCAATGCCGATGTCGAGCTGGTCCACGTCATTGCCCGCTACATGGCCACCCTCAAGGGCAAGCGTCTCCGGCCAGCCCTCATCCTGCTCGTGGCCAAAGCGTCTGGCCGCTGGAACGAACAGCTAATCGACACGGCTGTGGCCGTCGAAATGATTCACGCCGCCACCATGGCTCACGACGACGTAGTGGACTCGGCGACCATGCGCCGGGGCCGCGAGACGGTCAACGAGCGCTGGACCGGGCAGATCGCCGTGCTCATGGGCGACTTTCTGCTCGCGCGCGCCCTGCGTCTGCTGATCGAGATCGGCAATCTGCAGGTCCTGAGCGCAGTCGCGCACGCCACCGAGCGGCTGAGCATAGGCGAAATTTTTGAAATCCAGATCGGCACTCGGTGCGATACGCGCGAAGAGTCGTACTTTGCCATGGTCAGCGACAAAACGGCTTCCCTGATCTCGGCCGCAGCGCGGATTGGCGCGATTCTCTCCGGCGCATCAGACGAGATCGTGCAATCCATGGGGCGCTACGGAGAATCACTCGGCCGCGCCTTCCAAGTCGCCGACGACATCCTCGACCTCACCAGCGATCAGGCGACCATGGGCAAGCCCGTCGGGCACGACCTGCGCGAAGGCAAGATCACCTTGCCATTAATACGCGCCTTACAGCAAGCCCCTTCAGCGGCGCGGGCCGAGATGGAGGCCCTTTTGACCCAGCCCGACAAAGACGAAGCCGAATGGGCGCAGATCGTGGCCTTTGTCGAAGAGTACCGAGGAGTCGCCGCCGCCACCAAGACCGCGCACGAATACGCCGCCCAAGCTCAGCAATGCCTAACAGTACTGGCCCCATCCCCGGCCCGCGCCGCGCTAGAACGAGCCGTGCAGCTCGTCGTCGAACGCAACAATTGACGCGACTAGCCCATGCTCAAGCGCAGTCTGCTGGCCATTGGCGGTTTGGCCGTGGTCCTGTACTTTCTGCCGCCGCCTCGGCCCGCCGCGCCCGTGCGCGCCGACCGCCTCTTGTTGGGAACCCTCGTCACGGTCAAGCTCTACGGCGACGAAGCAGTGGTTCGCCCGCACCTAGAGGCGGCGTACGCGGAATTTGCCCGCGTCGATTCGGCAATGAGCCACTACCACGAGGATGGAGCCTTGCGGCGGCTAGAGCAGCAGGCGCGGCTCGCCCCAACGCGCAGCTCGCCCGGGCTGATTGCGGTCTTGACGCGCAGC
The DNA here is from genome assembly GCA_965233785.1 of Candidatus Latescibacterota bacterium. GTDB lineage: Bacteria > Latescibacterota > UBA2968 > UBA8231 > UBA8231. The sequence goes on along the minus strand of OZ247580.1, from coordinate 4,977,985 downwards.
CAGCATTTCGCCGCGTTGACCGATGGAGCTTTTGACTGCACGGTGGGAGCGTTGACAAGCCTGTGGAACTTCCCCGATGCGGCAGCGCCGCCTGCCTCGGCGCAGATTGATTCGGCGCTAGCACTGGTGGGCTACAAAGGGTTGGAGGTTGCCTCCCAGTCGTTTCGGATCAACAAGCCGGGCCTGCGGTTGGATTTGGGAGCGGCGGCCAAAGGTTATGCGGTTGACCAAGCCGTGGCGGCGATGCAGGAGTTGCAAGTGGAGGCCGGGATTATTGAGGCCGGGGGCGATATTCGCTACTGGGGCGAAAAGCCGGACGGGAGGCCTTGGCTTTTTGGGGTGAAGCACCCGCATGACCCAGAGCAATACCTAGCAGTAGAAGACCTCGGGCTCGCGGCTATCGCGACCTCGGGCGACTACGAGCAGTACTTTGATTGGGAAGGCGAGCGCTATCACCACCTGCTCGACCCCAAGACTGGCTATCCAGCGCGGGCTAGCATAAGCGCCACGGTGTGGGCCGCGACCGCACTGGACGCCGACATTCTGTCAACCGCGGTCTTCGTCTTAGGGCCTGAGCAAGGGATCGCGCTCGTCGAGGGCCTAACGAACGTCGAGGGCTTTATTTTCTTTGCGCGAGACGGGCAGCTCATGCACCAAGCATCAACCGGGCTGCGCGACCGCTTTCGCTTTTGCAATAGCAACAAACCTTCGCCGGGCTGTGCTCGGCACTAGCGGAGTAAAGACCAATTTATGAAACGCAATCGAAAACTCGTGCTGATCGTGGCACTGATCGCCGCGGCAGTGTACTACCTGCTGCCGAGCGTGGAATTTTACAGCATGGCGGACGACGAGCGAGAGGCCATGGAGCTAAAATCTCCCGGGCAACTCGTCGATCTGAAAAAGCGCTCGCTCAATTTGGGGCTGGATTTGCAGGGCGGCATCCACCTCGTCTTAGAGGTCAAGACCGAGGGGATGGAGCAGCAGGAAGCCCAAGATGCAGTCGCCCAAGCCCAAGAAGTCATCCGCAACCGCGTCGATCAGTTTGGGGTGGCCGAGCCGACTATTCAGCGCCAAGGCGAAAACCGCATCATCATCGAGTTGCCCGGCGTCCAAGACGTGCAACGCGCCAAAGATCTAGTGGGCCAAACCGCGCTGCTCGAATTCCAGCTCCTCGAACTCGCTGAGGATCGCACCCGCTTGATCCAGCGCATCGACCAAGTGCTAGCCCCGCAAAAACAGGAGGAAGAAGAAGACCTCCTCCTTTCCTCCACCGCAGAAAGTACCCCCCTCTCCTCCATGCTCAGCGGTGCAGGAGAAGACCTCACGGTCGCGGGCCGCGACTTGCAGCGCGTCAAGAACTTGCTCAACACTCCAGAGGCCCAAGAGCTCATTCCTGCAGACGTGGAATTCCTCTTTTCGAGCAAGCCCGCCGGGGCCGCGGGCAATGAGTTCTATTTCCTCTACTTGGTGCGCAAGAAGCCGGAGATGACCGGGCACATGATTCAGGACGCCTTCGTCTCCATCGGCCAAGTAGTAGAGCACATGGGCCAGCCCATCGTCAATTTCTCGACCACTGACGAAGGGGTGCGGCTCTTCAGCCGCATCACCGGCTCGCACATCGGCGACCGCATGGCCATCGTCCTCGACGAATCGGTGTACTCGGCCCCAACCATCCAGAGCAAAATCAGCGAGGGTCGCGGCATCATCACTGGCAGCGGTACCCAAGAAGAAGCCAAAGACCTCGCCATCGTGCTGCGAGCCGGTGCCCTACCAGCCGAGGTCGAGATCATCGAAGACCGCACGGTCGGCCCCTCGCTGGGGCGCGACTCCATCGAGCAAGGCAAGACCGCAGCCATCTACAGCATGGTGCTGATCGCGATCTTCATGATTCTCTACTACCGCGCCGCCGGCATAATCGCCGACTGCGCCCTCCTGCTCAACATGCTTTTCATCATGGCGGTGCTGGCCGGTTTTCACGCCACGCTGACCTTGCCCGGCATCGCCGGCATCATCCTGACCATCGGCATGGCCGTTGACGCCAATGTGCTGATCTTCGAACGCATCCGCGAAGAGTTGCGCTCGGGCAAGACCGTGCGCGCGGCCATAGATTCCGGCTATGGCCACGCACTCTCGGCCATCATCGACGCCAACGTAACCACGTTCTTAGTCGGCATCGTGCTCTATCAGTTCGGCACCGGGCCGATCCGCGGCTTTGCTTTGACCTTGTGCATCGGCATCATCTCCAGCCTCTTTACGGCCTTCTTTGTAACCCGCACGATCTTCGATTTGATTACCCGGAAGTCGGAGCAATCGAGCTTGAGCATCGGGCCGGTTGCACTTTTCGCCAACCTGAACATCCGCTTTCTTTCGCTGCGCAACATTGGCTTCGGAGCCTCGGCAGCCGTGCTGCTCATCGGCATCGTCTCCATCTTGGGCATCAACGGCATCCGCAAGGGCATTGACTTTGCCGGTGGCACCTTGCTGGAGTTGCACTTCGATCCAGCCGTCCAAGTCGAGGACATTCGCAGCCAGCTTGGTCGCGTCCCCGTGGGCGATGCCGAAATCGACCTGAGCAAGAGCGAGATCAAGCAGTTCGGGTCGGAAAACGACATCCTCATCCGCGTCAGCGAGAGCGGAGCAGGCACTGAGGTAGCCGATGGCATTATGGGGGTACTCAAGGCCGGATTTACCAACAGTATCGAAGAAATGGAATGGATCCGACGCCAAGAAAAGGTCGGCCCCAAAATCGGCAGTGAGCTAAGCAGCGCAGCCGTGCGCGCAGTGCTGGTGGCCCTCGCGCTGATCCTAATCTACATGGCTTGGCGCTTCCACCGCTTCCTCTACGGGATCGCCGCGGTCGTCGCGCTCTTCCACGACGTGCTCATCACCCTCGGGCTGCTCTCGCTCTTCGACATTGAGATTACCCTCGCGGTGGTCGCCGCACTGCTAGCCATTGTCGGCTACTCGCTCAACGACACGATCGTGGTATTCGACCGCATCCGCGAAAACTTGCACACGGCCCGTCGGCAGGGCTTTGACGGCACGGTCAACCAGAGCATCAACGAGTGTCTGAGCCGTACGCTGATCACTTCGGCGACGACTCTCTTGGCAGTGCTGGTGCTGATGATCTTTGGCGGCGAAGTCAACCGCGACTTTACCATCACCTTGATGATCGGCGTCGTGGTCGGCACCTATTCGTCTGTATTCGTCGCCAGCCCAGTGCTCTATCTAGGCCAACAACGGGCCGCCGCCAAAGGATCCGACTAAAGCCAACTGGGCGGGACCGCCTCTCGCCATGAAAACGATAGTAGTAGCTGCCTTTGTCCTGCTGTTGATCTACTACGGACCGCCGCAGGATCGCTCTAGCCCCTTTGACGCCGCGTGGATGCTGGGTGCGCTGGCCCTCTTGGCCGCGGCTGGAGGGCAACTGGCACAGGCGAGCCGCCTACCAGCACTGGTGGGATGGATCGGGTCCGGGATGTTGCTGGGCACCGGCGGCTTGCAACTCGTCGATCTAGGCGCATTTTCCCTGCACCAATTGCTCTTTCTCACAGCGGGCCTCGGGGTCGGGTTCCAAGTAGGACTGCACGTAGTATGGCCAACGCACGCCTGGCGCACGCTTGGGTTGGTAGCGGCGGCGACCGCGCTGGTCTTTGCCGCGGTCGCCGCGGCCACCGCATTGCTCGGGCTGCCTTGGGAGCAAGCCGTACTCCTCGGCGCATTGGCCAGCTTGTGGGGGCCTTTCACCGGCGTACCGGAATTTGGCCGGCGCGGTGTATTAGTGCTGGCCGTGCTAGGGACGGGCTGCGCCCTCGGGGCGTTGGCTGGAGCACTGGTTCTGTTGGAAACTGGAGCCGCAGGATGGGTCGGGCGCGTCGGCCTATCGCTTGTAGCTGGCGGCGGGCTGGGGCTGGGGCTGCGCCTTTTAAGGCGGTTTGCCACGCCAAGCGCGACCATAGTCTCCGGCCTAGTCGGGGCTTTTTTCTTTACAGCTCTCGCGCTGGAGATCCTCGGGCTGATGGCGCTGCCCTGCGGGTTGGTGGCGGGCCTCGTACAAGACAAGCAGCAAAGCCGCCGCGTGCGGTTGCTGCTGCACCGGGGCGCACCAGTGGCCTTCATGCTCTTTTTCGCACTTTTGGGGACCGCGCTCGATCTCGGCGCACTGTGGCCGCCCGCGGATGGGCTGTACGAGGCCGCGCTCGTCCTAGTGGCCGTGCCGCTACTTTTGCGGGGACTAGCTCCCATGGCTTACTACCCGCTACCCGGCCTCCATCCAGGGCGGCGCATTGGCTGGAGGCTCCTGCCGCGCGGCGCGTTGCTATTTGAGTTGTTCTGCGGCCCACACGGGCTGGCCCCCTACGTAGGAGCCGAGGGTCTGTTGGCGCAGGCCGTGCTCTTGGATATTCTCGTTTCGACCCTGCTTTTCTCCTCTTTGTCATTGCTCGTAGATACGAGCCTTGTCCCCGCGGAAAAGGGCCGTCCCTCAGAAGAAGACGCGGCGACCTGAGCCAAGCCGCTGTTGGTTTGTGTCCAACTAGGCTGATTCGTATCTTTAGTGGTCTAGATATTTTGTATGGACCACATCCGCGACAACTGGGAATTACTGTGCACCCGCATTGAGCGGGCGGCCGAGCGCAGCGGGCGCACAGCAAGCGCGATTGAGGTCGTCGCCGTCAGCAAAACGCGCAGCGCACGCGAAATCGAAGCGGCTTACGCCTGCGGCTTGCGCCTCGTCGGCGAAAACCGCATCCAAGAAGCAGCGGCCAAGCGCCCGCAGGTTGCCGCGCCCCTCGCTTGGCACTTTGTCGGCCACTTGCAGACGAATAAAGCCGGGCGGGCCATCGAGCTTTTCGACCTCGTGCAATCGGTCGATTCCGCCCGGCTAGCGCGGGCACTCAGTCGCCGCGCCGAGCAGGCCGGTCGCACCATCGAGGTGCTCTTGCAGGTAAACACGGCCGGCAGCCTGAGCCAAGCGGGAGTGGCACCCGACCAGTTCGTCGATCTAGTCGCAGCCCTCGCGCCGCTGCCACACTTGCGTGTCCGCGGCCTGATGACCATTGCCGCTCACAGCGAAGACGAGGCCACAGTCCGAGGCTGCTTTCGGACTTTGCGCGAGCTCGGCGAAAAAGTCGCCGAGTGCGAATTTGCGGGCGTGTCCATGGACTACCTGTCCATGGGCATGAGCGGCGACTTTGAACTCGCCATCGCCGAAGGGGCCAATTTGTTGCGCCTCGGCACGGCCATCTTCGGCCCGCGGCCGACCTGATGCACAGGAGATAATCGTGTTCGATTTCGGCGGTTTTTTTGCAGACGTCAAGGGCCTCATCATTGGTCTCATCACGATCTACAGCTATGTAGTCCTCGTCCGGGTGCTGATCTCGTGGTTCAACCCCAGCCCCCACAATCCGCTCGTCCAATTCCTGCGCGGCGTCACCGATCCGGCCCTCGATACAGTGCGCTCCTTCTTGCCGAGGTTTTTCTGGTCAACCGGCATAGACTTTACGCCGATAGTCCTGTTTTTTCTGCTCCGGCTCGTCGTCGTTTTCCTCCACAATATCTTCCCCGCAGCCGAATGAGCATGGCACCCCAAACCCCTTTTTCCCCGGTCCCATCCCAAGTGGACTTCCCCGCTCAGGAGCGCCACATCCTCGAGTTCTGGCGCGACGGCAACCTGTATCGCAAGTCCGTCGATGCCCGCTCCGTCGATCGGCCCTTTCGCTTCTACGATGGGCCGCCCTTTGCGACCGGACTGCCCCACTACGGCCACCTTTTGGCGTCCATTACCAAGGACGTGGTGCCCCGCTACTGGACGATGCGCGGCTACCGAGTCGAGCGCCGCTGGGGCTGGGACTGCCACGGCCTACCCGTCGAGAACGAAGCTGAACAGCAGCTCGGGCTCGGGTCGCGACGCGACATTCTCGAATACGGCGTAGCCCAGTTCAACGAGGCTTGCCGAGATTTGGTACTGCACTACACGGCCGAGTGGCGCAGCCTGATCGAGCGGCTCGGGCGCTGGGTTGACTGGGACAACCAGTACCGGACGATGGACCCCGATTTCATGGAGTCCGTGTGGTGGGTGTTTAAGTCGCTGTGGGACAAGGGACTCGTCTATGAGGGCTACAAATCCCTCGCCTACTGTCCCCGCTGCGCGACACCACTGTCGAACTTCGAGGTCAACCAGGGCTATCAAGACACTCAGGACCCGTCGATCACGGTGCGCTTCCGCGTCGCTGGCGAGCAGCGACTGTCCCTGCTCGCTTGGACGACGACCCCGTGGACCTTGCCCTCCAACATGGGCTTGGCCGTCGGCCGCGACATCGACTACGTGCGCGTCACCACCCGCGACGGGGAGCAATTGATCCTCGCCGCTTCCCTCGTCGAGGGCCTCTTCCGCCGGCACGACAGCGAAATCGCCGAGGTAACGCCAGTCGCTGTCGAAGACCTCGTCGGATTGCGCTACGAGCCCCTGTTCGACTACTTCGCTGGTCATGCCGAAGAGGGCGCTTTCCGCGTCGTAACGGCCGACTTTGTGTCCACCGACGACGGCACCGGCATCGTCCACATTGCCCCGGGGTTCGGCGAGGACGACTACCAACTCGGTCTGGCCGAGGGCTTGCCTGTGGTCTGCCCCATCGACGCCGACTGTTGCTTCACCGACGAGCTCCCAGATTTTGCGGGCACTTTCGTAAAAGACACCGATACGCCCCTCATCCGCCGCTTGCGCGCCTCGGGCCAGCTATTCTCCGAAGGCTCCATCGAGCACGCGTACCCCTTCTGCTGGCGCTGCGATTCGCCCCTGATCTACCGCACGATCTCCACTTGGTTCGTGAAAATCGAAGGCGAGGTAAAGGAGAAGATGCTCGCCGCCAATCAGCAGATCTGGTGGATTCCCGAGCACATCCGCGATGGTCGCTTCGGCAAGGGCGTTGAGTCGGCACCCGACTGGGCCGTCAGCCGCAATCGCTACTGGGGAACGCCGCTGCCGATCTGGCGCAATGAAGAGACGGGCGAGGCCGTGTGCGTCGGCAGCCGCGAGGAGTTGTGCGAACTCACCGGACGCGCCGTGGACGACCTGCACAAGCACTTCATCGACGACATTGAGATTCCGGCACCATCGGGGAACGGCTCTCTGCTGCGCGTACCCGAAGTCCTCGACTGCTGGTTCGAGTCTGGGTCCATGCCGTACGCGCAGAGCCACTACCCCTTTGGGCGACGCGAGGACTTTGAAGCCTCTTTCCCGGCCGACTTCATCTCCGAGAACCTCGACATGACCCGCGGGTGGTTCTACACCCTGACGATCCTAGCCGCAGCCCTGTTCGACAAGCCAGCTTTTCACAACTGCATCGTCGGCGGCATGCTGCTAGCGGCCGACGGCCGCAAGCTGAGCAAGCGTTTGAAGAACTACCCCGATCCGGCCGAGATGCTCGACACCTACGGCGCCGACGCCCTGCGGCTCTATCTGCTCAACTCGCCGGCCATGAAGGCCGAGGAGATGCGCCTTACCGAAGAGGGCATCAAGCAGAGCCTGCGCGATGTCATCATCCCCTTGTGGAATGCCTATAGCTTCTTTGTCACGTACGCGACTATTGATGGTTGGACGCCAGACAAGAGCCGTGCACAGCCGCTCGACCACCGCCTCGACCGCTGGATTCTCTCGGAGTTGCAGACCCTCCTCCGCGATCTCAACGCCGAGATGGAAGCCTACCGGCTCTATCGCACGGTGCCGGCGATGGTGGCCTTTGTCGAGAAGCTGACCAATTGGTACATCCGCCGCAGCCGCCGTCGCTTCTGGAAATCCGAAGACGACCAAGACAAGGCGGCCGCATACGACACGCTCTATCGGGTGCTGGTGACCTTCATCAAAGCCCTAGCACCGGTCTTGCCCTTTATCACCGAGAGCATCTACCAGAACTTGGTGCGCCGCGTCGATCCCGAGGCCCCCGAAAGCATCCACCTGTGCGACATGCCCCAAGCTGACGAGCACTTGCGCGACGCCGCCTTAGAACAGCAGATGGAACTGGCGACGCGAGCCGTGGTCTTGGGCCGCTCGCTGCGCAGCAAGCACGAACTCAAGGTGCGCCAGCCGCTGCGGCACCTCTGGCTTTTGCCCCCCAACGGACACAGCCCCCACGGGCTGGAGCAGATGACCGACCTGCTAGCCGACGAACTCAACGTCAAAGAGGTGGTGTTGGTGGTGGACGAGACCGAGTTCAGCGAGGTCTCCTACCGGCCCAACTTCCGCGCCTTAGGGCCGCGCTTCGGCAAGCGGATGCCAGAAGTCGCCGCCCGCATCCAAGCCCTGACGGCCGAGGATGTACACCTCCTCAAAAGCGGTGGCCAGCTCTCCGTGGCCGGCGGCGAGATCGGGTTAGCCGACATCGCCGTGCAGCGCCGGGAGAAAGAGGGCGTGGTGGTAGCCCTCGACAACAATCTCGGGGTGGGGTTGGACGTCCAACTCGACGACGAGCTGATTGCCGAATGCACTGCACGCGAATTCGTCAATCGCGTGCAGAACATGCGCAAAGACGCCGGGCTGGACGTCGCCGACCGCATCCACGTCTGGGTGCGGGGCAACACCGGCTTGGAGGAAGCTGTTGAGCAGCACCGCGAGTACATCGCCGCCGAAACCTTAGCGCTAGCCCTCCACACTGGAGAATTGCCCCAAGAGGCGCTCCTGCAGCAGGAGCGGCAGGTCAACGGCCACGATGGCACCATTGCCATCGCTAAGGCCTAGTACTAAGTGAAGAGAGGTAAAAGTAAAATGGCCAACAAACCTACTCAGATGGACCAAACAGACCTCGATTTTTTTGAAAAATTGCTCCGCGAAAAAATCGCCCAGACCTCGGATGATGTCGAAGCCATCGAAAACACCTCGCGCAACGACGCCCGGGAAACGGCCTCTGAGGACCGCTCGACCTATTCGCTGCACATGGCCGACCACGGAACCGACGCCATGGAGCGAGAGAAATCCCTGCTCCTCGCCCAGCGCGGGGGCGATTACATCATCTACTTAAACGAGGCCCTGCAACGCATCGAGGACGGCACCTTTGGCATCTGCCGGACCTGCAAGGGGGCAATCGGCCGCGGCCGCCTAGAGGCCGTACCCACTGCCACCCAGTGTATTAGCTGCAAGTCCAAGCGCGAGGAGGCGTCGGACTTAGAGTGACGTTTCTGTGGATCATACCACTGGCCGTGGCCATCGATCAAGTTAGCAAATTCATCGTCCGCGGCTCCATGGCACTGTACCAATCCGAACCTGTATTGGGCAACTTTTTCCGCCTGACCTACATCCACAACCCCGGCGCGGCCTTCGGGCTAAACATGGGCAGCCCGCTGTTGCACACCGCTTTCTCGTTCCTAGCCCTCGGCATCCTCGTGTACCTCTATCGCTCACTCACCGCAAACGAGCAACTTTTGCGCTTAGCTCTCTGCCTAGTATTAGGCGGTGCCGTGGGCAACATCATCGACCGCCTGTACTTGGGGGAAGTGGTGGATTTTTTCGACTTCGGCCTCGGGGATTTGCGTTGGCCGATCTTCAACTTTGCCGATTCCTTTGTCACCGTCGGCGTCTTGCTCTTGGCCTTGGGCTACTCGCGCCGCGAAAAGACGGACGCCTCCCCTGAGTCCGAAGAGGAAATCGTCCGGGAGTAAATTCCCATGGACCTCGCCGTCCCCGTCGAATCAGCCGCCGAGCGGCTCGATCTTTTCCTCCGCACCCACTGTCCCCAACATTCGCGCAGCAGCATCCAAGCACTAATCAAGGCCGGAGCAATCCGCGTCAACGGCCAAAAGACGCGCCCGGCGTACTTGGTCCAGCCCGGAGACGAAATCGCCGTCGAGCTACCCACGCCCGAGCCGCTAGCCGCGCGTCCCGAGCCACTCCCCCTGTCCATAGCGTACGAAGACGACGACCTGCTCGTCGTGAACAAGGCAGCCGGCATGACTGTGCATCCAGCCCCAGGCGCGACCGAGGGCACTCTCGTCAACGCGCTGTTGCACCACTGCCGCGATCTGTCGGGCATCAACGGCGCACTCCGGCCGGGAATCGTCCACCGGATCGACAAAGAAACCAGCGGCTTGCTGCTAGTCGCCAAGCGCGACGCCGCCCATCGGACACTGGCCGCAGGCCTCCAAGCGCACCAGATCGAACGCCGGTACGCCGCCTTAGTGTGGGGCGTCTTGCGCGAGGAAAATGGCCGGATCGAAGCGCCGATTGGCCGCCATCCCAAAAACCGCAAGAAAATGGCCGTGGTCGAGGACGGGCGAGCGGCGGCGACCCATTTCAGCATCGCCAAGCGTTGTCCTTTTACGACCTTGGTCGAGTGCCAGCTAGAGACCGGACGCACACACCAAATCCGCGTGCATCTGGCCCACATCGGCTATCCAGTCTTTGGCGACCCCGTGTACGGAGGCCGCGACCAAGCCAGAGGGATCCGCCCCGAGTACCGACGCCAAGCCAACTGGATGCTGAGCCTGATCAAACGCCAAGCCCTACACGCCAAAAAACTGCGCTTCGCGCATCCGACTACCGGAGAGATGATGGAGTTTACCGCGCCGCTGCCGGAGGACTTTCAGGCCGCATTAGAAGCGGCGCGGATGGAGCCACGACCCTAGACAACCGACGAGGAGGACAGCCTGTGGACTTTCGACTCAACGACGACGAGATGCTCGCCTTTATCGCAAGGGGGTACCATATCTTGCACCCTGCAATCGACGCGGAGATACACCAAGCGGTTTGCGCGCAGACCCGCGCCGCCTTTGTCGAGGGCAAAAATCCCGGCAACGCCATCTACGAGCGGGTCCCGGCACTGGAGCAGGTCTTGTCGCATCCGCAAGTAGTGGGAGCGTTGACGAGCATCTTGGGCGCGGATTATCACATGCTCTGCCACCGCCATGCCCACCTGACCCAACCCGGCCAAGCAGCCGGCGGATTTCACCAAGACGGGACGCCCCGGACCCTGCGGGGCTGGAGCCGCCCCTGGCGCTATGGACACCGGCCGCGCAAGGTGCTGCTGGTGTACTTCCCCCATGCAGTGCCCAATGAGTTAGGACCGACGACCTTGGTACCTGGATCGCAGTACTATCGGCAACGGCCCGAGGCAATGGAAGCCTTGGAATGCGCGGTCGAGGGCGAGGCCGGGATAATGGCCATCTGCCATTTCTCTTCTTGGCATCGGGCCGGAGCCAATACGAGCAACACTGAGCGGATTATGCTCAAATTCGTCTTCGACCGCCGGGGCGAGCCGCAAGCGCCGAGTTGGGAGGCCGCCTCCTACCATCCCGATTTTGCCGCAATCGCGCGCCAATGGTCGGCACTCCCCGACGGGCGTTTGTTATGCCTGCCCAAGACGTGGCAGACCATGTGGAATTGGCTTAGGGGACGCGAGGCCGAACGGCTCGGCGGCTCGGCGTCGTTGGCGTCGCTATTCCAAGATTTATCATCAGACCAAGAGCACGAATCTATAGAAGCAGCCTATGGTCTGGGTGGGCAAGTAGATGCCGATGGAGCGCGGGCTTTAGTCGCCCGGATGCGCCACGGAGACGAGCAAGAGCGCGAGATGGCCGCGGTGGCGCTCAGCGCGTCGGGCCGCGTCGCCGTGGATGCGCTGCGCGAGACGCTGGCGGACCCCGATCCGTGGCTGCGGGCGATGGCCGCGGACATCGCGGGCGATCTGGGCCGCGAAAGCCTAGCGCTAGTGCCCGATATGGAGCGCGCTATAGACGACGCAGACGTCTGGGTGCGGCACAATGCGCTACAGGCGCTAGCGCTGTGGGGCCGGGAGGCACGCGGTGCAGAGGAGCGAGTAGTAGAGGCGCTGACCGACGCCGAGCCTTTTGTGCGCTTTAATGCCCTCGGTGCGCTGATGAATATGCGTCCCTTGGATGCGCGTTGTGCCGAGTGGTTTAAGCACGTCGCCACTACTGATGAAGCGCACCCCCAATGGCGGGCACAAGATGCGCTGCGACGATGGAACAACGCGGCGTTGCGCTATTAGCGCAAGATCGAATTGAGAGAGGCCAAATCGGATTGAAGTAAAAGGAAAACACCATGCACGAGACGAACTTACTGAAAGCCGGAGCGGCGATGATCGACATCACCCCACCCGCGGGGACGCATCTGGCGGGCAGCGGAGCGGGCGAACACCGCCCTGCTCAGGCCGTGATGGACCCGCTCTTTGCCAAGGCCATCGTCTTCGAGGCCGGCGAACGGCGCGTCTGCATGGTGATCTTGGATATCACCATTGTCACCGGCTCCTACACGGACCAAATCCGCGCCGCCATCGGCGAGCAAACAGGCATCGCACCCGAGGCGATCATGGTCCAAGCGACCCAAACGCACTCCGCCCCGAGCCTCGGCTACTTTATGCTGGACCCAGATTTCCCATTGGAAACCACCGCAGAGACCGAGTATTTGCGCGGAGCCGAGCGCGCCTACGGCGACCGGACCGCTGCCGCCGCAGTCGAAGCCGCAGTCAAAGCAGTGGACAAGCTGCAACCTGTGCGCATTGGTTTGGGACGCGGCGTGTTGGGGGATTTGGCCTTCAACCGCCGAGGCATACGCCGGGACGGCACCATCGCCATGCCCAAGCCGCTGGGTCGGGAGCAGCAGCCGTTTGGCATCGCGGACATCTGCTATCTCGAAGGGCCAATGGACCCGGAAGTCGGCGTGTGCTGTATCCAAGATATGAATATGCAGCCGCTGGCCTTTCTCCTGCACTACACCTGTCATCCCGTCAATGCGTTCGGCTACCCCGAGACCTACCGGGCGGTGTCGGCGGATTGGCCCGGCGCTTGGACGCGACAGATGCAGCAGCTATTCGGCTCCGACGCCGTGCCGTTGGTCGTCAACGGCTGTTGCGGCAACATCAACCCCTGGCATCCCTTCGACCCGGATTGCCGGTCGGATCACCAGCGGATGGGGCGCGAACTAGCTCAGATGAGCGAACGAATCGTGCACAATATGGCGTTTGCCAACCACGCGGCATTGGATTGTAGAGTTGAAAAGATCGGCCTGCCCTTGCGCGAGATTCCGGCCGAACGCTTGCGCGCGGTCAACGCAATCCTCGCTGAGAATCCGCAACCGCCGCGCGGGGCCAACGGCGAAGTGGACCCGCACTGGTTCCGCGCCGCATCGACCCGCAGCGTCGAACTATGCCGTCAGCGAGACGGCGAGTTCCCCTATGAAATCCAGGCTTTCCGCATCGGCGACCTCGGCGTAATCGGCCTGCCGGGGGAACCTTTTGTCGAAGGACAACTCGCACTCAAAACGAACTCAGCGGCCCCTTTTCTCTTTCCAGCCCACCTCACCACGCACTACGTCGGCTACCTGCCGACGCGGGCAGCCTACGCCCGAGGCGGACACGAGGCCAACGAAGACGTTACCTACTGGGCCAAGCTCGCCCCCGGCAGTCTCGAAACGGTCGTCGAGCAAGCCCGGACGCTGGTAGAAGAACTATTTGTATGAGCTAGTACAGAATCGCAGGCGTTCAGGTGCAGGTGGATAAGGAACCAAGTTTACCAAATAGAGCTAGCCGCTAAATGCCTTGAACGCCAGCCCGGCAATCGCTAAGATCGTCGTTATCTGAAGCGGTACAACCCAACGGTATAATCGGTCAAGTTTGGCTTCCAGCGACTCGCGGGTGGCGTCAAGTTTACCGTCGAATGCCCCACGGGTGGCGTCAATTTTGGCTTCGATGCGACCTAGCCGCACATCGATTTGCTCGACAATGCCCTCTAGCCGGGCGATGCGCCCCTCGTGATCTAAAGGATACGGACGCTCTGGCGGCGGATGGTGCTCACTCACGATCCGACCTCCTCGGTGTTAAAGCGTGAACAGCGCGAAACCTCCCGCACCAGATATTCGCAAGATCCATGCCACGGCGGCAGTGCAGTGGGGAGGACGAGGCCGTGCGGGTCAGACTGTATCGGGCACAACCCATCCATGAGACCTTTAGGAAGCACCCTCTAAAAAGGGTAGTGCGTCAGGTTGAAAATTTCAATCCCTTGGCAAATTCGGAATCAGCAACTCAGCTACTAAACCCCACTTCGCGCTCCCCCCTGTCGGCCGCTTCCTGAATGCGAATAACGTTGCGCGTCGAGCGCAGCACGGCATCGGTGTCGAGGCCGTTGGCGGGCACTTCGCCGGCGATGTCGTCGAGGAAGGAGCGCAGATAGCCGCCCCGTTGGGCCGGGGGTAGGGGCTCGATCCGCACGGTGTCATCTTCCCTGCCGAGCACCTGAATGTCCTTGGCCGTAGTCGAAGTCTCGATTACTCCATCCCGTCCCCAAAACGTAGTCCGCCAGTAGTAGGGCATGGTGTAGCCTGCCCTATCGGGTGCGAAGTACGACACGTCGCCCAAGACCCCGCAGCCATTGTCCATCTCCAGCATCATCTGACCGGCATCCTGCAAATGAAGATCCTGGGGAGCAAAAGCCCTCCAGCAGCGCGCGGCGTTGATTTTCGACCACTGGCGGCCTGTGACCCAAGGCAAAGCGTCGATGGCGTGGATGCCAATATCGGTGATGGTGCCGCCGTGCTTGCCCTGTTCAAAATACCAGCCGGGCCGCGAGCCCAAGAGCAGTGGGTGTTGGCCGCCAAAGGCGATGGCGTGGACCTCGCCGATGCGGCCAGCTTGGATCAGGTTGCGCGCACCGATAAACGCAGCCGCATCGCGCATGGTCAACATGCAGCCGACCTTGAGGTTTTTCTCGCCCGCCAGCACCTCAATGCGGTCGAGATCGGCCATCTTGGTACACAGAGGCTTGTCGCCGATGACGTGTTTGCCGCGCGCGAGGGCTTCGATCAGCACCGGGCCGCGACCGGCGAAATAGGTGCCAGTGGCGACAATATCGCAGTCCACCTCGTCGAGCATCTGCTCGATCCGGTCGTGGGTGATTGCGGCAGTGCCCTTTGCGCGGATTTCGGCGCGCGTCTCCGCGTGCTCCTCGCACGCAGCTACCACTTCGAGCGCGGGCGAGGCACAGGCTAGTCCGTAGAGATCAAAGATGTGACCGTGGCGGAAGCCGGCGAAGGCGATTTTGTAAGGGGTTTCACTCATTCTTACCTCGACTCACGATTCCTCTTCCTCGTCGCCGTACGCGTGCCCACCAAAAATGGCCCGCAGTTCGGCTGCGGAGGTGGCTTGGCGCATCTGGGCCATGCGCTCGGCCTCGTGTTTTTGCAGAGCGCGGACGTTTTCCAGCACCGCGCTGAGCTTGTCGGCGGGGAATTTCACCGCGCCGTTTTCGTCCATGTGGATGATCTCGCCGGGGGCCACGTCCATGCCAGCGACCGAGACCGGCACATTGACCGCGTGAATGGCTTGGGCACCGTGACCCGCGGTGATGCCGCTGAGCAAGTACTGGAACTTCATCGGGCGAATCTCGTCGATGTCGCGCGAGGGCCCGTTGGAAATCGCGCCAACGCAGCCAATGGCCTGCATGGCCGTGGTCATATTGCCGCCAGCTAAGCCGACCTTGCCTTGGATTTCGGGCGGGAACTTCTGCTGGAAGACGAAGATCGTCGGCTTGGGCGAGGCGTCGAGGGCATCGAGAACGTCCATGAAGCTAACGCCGCTGTAATTGGGATCGGGCAGACCGTAGGTGCAAGTAACCGCGTAACCGACCGTAGGGCCAAGCTCGGGATACATGCAGCGCAGCGACTGGTCGGTGTACCAGTTTTCGCTCCAAGGATTGTATAGCCCCAAGCACAAAGGATCGCCCGGATAGGTGGCGACGACATTGGTAATGGAGGGCGTGTCAAAATTTTTCAACTCGGCGAGCATTTCTTGTTCGGTCATTAGAGGCTCCTGATTAGGTAATTGGGAAAGGTCAACCCGCGGCCGTCGCGTTTTTACGTCGGGCATTCTTTCGCGCATGGTAAAACACATTAGCAGATACGAAGAGCATAGCGAGTACGACCAAATACGTGCCTAAGTCTCCGATAGAAGATGAAGACGGGGCCAGCAAGATCCGCACTATCGAAGCACCGATGACGAACGCTGCGATATACAGACCGAGGACGTGCCAAAACTCAAAATGCCAACGGCTCATCGCACTCGTTCCTTGCGTCGTCGCGTTTTTACGTCGCGCTTGGTAAAACGTATTAGCAGATACGAGAAGCAGAACGAGTATGTTCAATGCGCGTAAGTCCGCCAAGGATGCAGACATCCACCTCCATACTGTCTCAGCGCCGAGGGTTAATGCCGCGCCGTACAGCACGAGGACATGCCACAACTTAAAATGCCAATGGTTCATCGCACTCGCTCCTTTAATCTGCGTCTATTGCGTTTTTCCTTCGCGCATGGTAGAGCAGATTCGCGACGAGGCACATAGCGAGGATGGTCAAATACCCGCCTATGAAACCGATCTCTTGCTCAAGAATGGCAAATACAGCGTTGGTGACGATCAACGCCGCGTACAGCACAAGGGCATGTCGCCACTCAAAGTTCCAACGGTCCATGTCACTCGCTCCTTATTCACAGTGGTTCCAATGTGCGCGTCGCGTCAATGCTGGTCGCGGCGCGGCAGGATCGGCTGATTCTTCAACTCGCGGATTAGCTCTACAAGCCCCTCAGTCGCCGCTGCTAAAAATTTCTCGCCCTTTTCCTTAGTGGCTTTAGTCGCGTCGCCCATTACGCCGCTGGCCGTCTGCTGGCTCCAGTAGGGTATCAGCCGCGCACCCGATCCTTCGGGATGCGTACCGGCCAACAAGTCGGTGCGGAAGCTGGGCGACAGCGGCGAACGCTCGTCAACGGCCTTGTCCATTTCGACGAGTTCCGGCTTGAGCGCGAGATAGAGCGAGGTTTCGTATTCGCCGGCGTGCGAAGTGCCGCCATAGGACGAGTCGCGCAGTTCGTTGCCCACGGTCTTGGCGCGGCGTATATCCCAGTGATTGACCGAGGCGCAGAGGATCTGGCCCTCGTATTCGAGGACGGTGAGGCGGGCCGCCAAGTCGAGCGGCGAGGTGTTGGAGCCGTGGCCATTGACGATGAGGATGCGCGTAAAGCCGTGGTGAGCCAAGCTGCAACACACGTCCTTGACGTAGCGGATAAAGGTGTCCCACGTAATAGTCAGGGTGCCGTGGAAATCCATGTGGTGCGGGCTATAGCCGTGGGTGACGGGCGGGGCAAGCACAGCTTCTTCCGGGATGCGGGCCACGGCGCGCTCGCAGATGCCGTGGCACAACACCACGTCCGTATCCACCGGCAGATGCGGGCCGTGGTCTTCGTGCGTGGCAACGGGCAGCACGGCCACGCGGCCCGCGACTGCGGCGTCCCGAGTCTCGTTCCAGATCATTTCAGCATAGCGGTATTTCACGGCGGTTCGCTCCTTGAGATAAGTAGATTCAACGCACGAGAACGCGGGAAGAAATACGCAATTCGCGCAGCAGGGGCAAGTTGCCGTTCCTCGACAGCTTTTGGCATCCCTTCTATATTGGTAGAAGAGGCAACGATACTCGCAACTTAACCGAAGGAACAGCAATACATGGGTCGCAAAATACGCCTTGGTGTGCTCTGCGGCGGGCGCTCAGCCGAGCACGAGGTCTCGGTGATTTCAGCGCGCTCGATGTTGGAAGCCATCGACAAGGACAAGTACGAACTGGTGATGATCGGCATCTCCAAAGAAGGGCGCTGGCTATCCGCCGCGGATACGCAGCAACTTCTAGCGTCCAGTCAGGTCCACGAGGATGGGCTAACGCCGGTGGCGCTGGACTATCTGGGGACGCGCTCGCTCGTGGCGCAGCGAGGCGATGTGCAGGACCAAGCCCTCGACGTAATCTTTCCCCTCTTGCACGGCCCCTACGGCGAGGACGGCACCGTGCAGGGCCTGATGGAACTGGCCAATATAGCGTATGTGGGGGCCGGAGTCGTCGGCTCGGCCGTGGGCATGGACAAGGAGCTGATGAAGCGGGTCTTCAAGGCCGAGGGATTGCCGCAGGTGGACTACCAAGTAGTGCGGCGCAGCCGTTGGGAAAAGGACCGCGCCGGAGTACGGGCCGAGGTCGAAGCTGCTTTAGCTTACCCCGTCTTCGTCAAGCCGGTGAATCTTGGTTCGAGCGTCGGGGTGAGCAAGGCCCGCGATGGTGTCGAGTTGGAGCAGGCCATCGACGACGCAGCACAATACGACTACAAGATCGTGGTCGAAGCCGAAGCGAGCGGCTGCCGCGAAGTCGAGGTGGCGATCTTGGGCAACGAGTCGCCAGAAGCGTCCATAACCGGCGAGATCGTGCCGGGCAATGACTTTTACGACTACAACGCCAAATACATCGACGACAATTCCGATCTGATCATTCCAGCGCGCATCTCGCCGGCCACCCAAGAGGCCGTGCGCGAATTGGGCATCCGAGCCTTTCAGGCGGTGGAAGCCTGGGGCTTGGCGCGGGTGGACTTTTTCGTGCGCGAAAGCGACGAGGCGATTTTCGTCAACGAGATCAATACCATGCCGGGGTTTACGCCCATCAGTATGTACCCCAAGCTATGGGAGGCGAGCGGCGTGAGCTACGGGGAGTTGATCGACCGGTTGGTCCAGTTGGGGATCGAGCGGCACGAAGACAAGCAGAAGACGAAGACGGCCCGGTGAAGAGAAAAATCTCCTAATGACATGCCCGGGTTGGCGGTAACGGGGGCCGACAGTATGCACATTCTGTGTCCATCTGCGTCCATCTGCGGATAATATGCTTGCGAATCAATCTATGAAAACAGCACGCTGGGAAAAGGGCAACGTCAGCAACCTGATTTCGTTTGCCCTGTTGGTAGCGGGCCTCTGGGGGCGCGTCGAGGGAGTCAATGGCAGCGAGTGGGTTCTGGCGGTTGGCTTGTTTGGCTTTGCCGGCGGCGCGACCAACTGGTTGGCCGTAAAAATGCTCTTCGACCGCGTACCCCTGCTGTACGGGTCGGGAGTGATTCCAGCGCGGTTTCGCGCCATCCGGGAAGCGGTCAAAGACGCCATCATGCGCTACTTCTTCGACGAGGAGTATCTGGAGCGATTCTTTGCCGAGCGGATGGCCGGAGACGATGTAGGAGAAAAGGTGCAAAAGGTGCTAGCGTCCGACGAGGTTGACGCGATCATCGACCGCAAGCTCGAAGAGCTGGCGGAATCGCCGCAAGGGATGATGCTCCAGTTGGTGGGGACGCAGACGGTCAAGCCGCTGGTCAAGCAGTTCGTGATCGGGTTCGGGAGCGAGATTGCGCCGCTTTTGGCCGGCGAAGCGGGTACGGAAGTCGGAGCGATGCGGACGCAGGTTGACGGTCTGCTAGAGACCAAGCTAGAGGAGTTGACGCCCGACCGAGTCAAGGAAATGATGGAGGAAGTAATCCGCGAGCACTTGGGCTGGCTAATCGTCTGGGGCAATGTGTTCGGCGGCACTATTGGACTGTTATCTAAAGCACTGGGGTATTGAAAATGAGTCAATGGAATTTGCGCGGCGAAGTAGCAGTAGTCATCGGTGGCACCGGCGTATTGGGCGGAGCAATGGCTCAGGGATTGGCCGAGGCTGGAGCCTCCGTAGCAGTGTTGGGACGAGACCAAGACCGAGGGAATAAGCGAGTAGCGGCGATAGAGGCCGCAGGAGGCACGGGCGTTTTCGCCGCTTGCGACGCCACGGACAAAGCGTCGCTCGCAGCAGCCCATGAAGCGATCGTCGCTGCGTTGGGTCCCGTCAACGTGCTCCTCAACGCCGCCGGCGGCAATCAGCCACAGGTGACCCTAAACGACGACCTAGACTTTGCCGCGATAACAACCGATGATTGGCAGCGTTGCTTCGACTTGAACTTGGGGGCTGGCGCGCTGTTGCCCTGCCAAGAATTCGGATCGGCCATGGCCGCACAAGGCCGGGGCAGCATCATCAACATCGCCTCGGTCGCCGCCCACCTGCCGGTTTCGCGGGTGGTGGCATACTCAGCGGCCAAAGCGGCCGTATTAAACCTAACCCAGTTTCTCGCGCGGGAGTGGGCCGACAAAGGCGTCCGGGTCAACTCCATCACTCCGGGCTTTTTCCCCGCCGAGCAAAACCGCCGCTTGCTCTTTGAAGAGGACGGCACCCCCACCGAACGCGGCCAACAAATCCTCTCCCACACGCCCATGGACCGCTTTGGCCGCCCCGAGGAACTGATCGGCGCAGCGGTGTTCCTCGCATCGGACGAGGCCAGCGGCTTCGTCACCGGCACGGACATCCGCGTTGACGGGGGGTTTTTGGCGACGACGATTTAAAGAGCGACGAGACGCCACGCTTTACAGTAAAAAAACGTCACAGTTCGCGATTTGTCTCAACAACAAAGGCTATGAGGCTTCTCTCGAAGTCGAAAAAGTGTATCGCGTAATTCCCGATCAGGAGGCGGCTCACGGGTACATTCGCATGGTGGATGAAAGTGGCGAAGATTACGCATTTGATGCCGCCCGCTTTTACAAGATCGACTTCACCCTCGGTTGAAGCAACACTAGATGCTGCTCTACACTAAGTCATTAGGTGGCTAGAAATAATGTGTAATGTCCATGACCACTCTCGGCATCCAGCAGCTTGCCAGTCGGCGGCAGGTACTTCCGTAATTAGTGATGTACTACCTCGTGCTCGACTTAGTGGAACTTATCTCTAAGTAAGCGATCCCACTCACGCTGAGGATCCCTGTCGTAATCTGTAGCCGCTGTTGTCACTTTAGATTGTCACTTCTACTCCAACTCTTTAAGTCCTTCCATCAGCTCTCCGGTAATGTTAAGTGCGGAGTCCATCTCCGCAGCGAGTTCATCTAGCGTCGCAAGGGCCTTTCGCTTGGCACGATTGAGTCCGGCCGAGATCCGGGGCCACCCCGCCATCGCTTCCCGTAAATTAACCATACTCGTGTTCGCCTCCGAAAGATTGGCGAGCAGCTTAGCGACTTGCTTCCGAGTCCCAGCCAGTTCGTCCTCTCCCGGTTGGTTGAAGTCCTGTAGCACCCTCAAGAGTTGTATGTTGACCTCGATCCAAGATGAGTAAGTCTCGGCGAACAACGGAACTTCACCTTTCATCCGCTCTGTGAAGTGATTAACGTCTGCAACCGTACGTGCGATGATCTCCTGCGTGTGCCTACGCTGTGCAGGAGTGGCTAGGCCACCCGATCCACTGAGCTGGTCCGTTCTCTCTCTAATTCTCGTGCCCAGTTCACTAGTCGCGTCGCTCATTCGGGTCATCAGTTCCGCGAACTCCGCACTCCTTTCGTCTCTCTCGCCCAAGAGATCCAGAAGTCCTCGATCGTCCTCAGCTTGTTCCGGAGCCTCTGAGTCTGGCTCCGCAGAAACAGACGCCGAGATAGCCGTGTCACGTTGCCAACTCTGGGCAACCCTACTTAGGTGAAGTCGGAGTAGGTACGCGAACTCGTCCGAGTCCGCGAACGATCCATACAACACACCTTGATCCGAGATTCGCGTCTTGAATGCTTTCACTTTGAGGAGTTCGTCCGGATCCACTTCGAAGGGTGAAATGGGAGTATTCTTGAAGTAGAACATGATTCGCACGCTCGTGGGATCGTCTCCAAAGCGGTCAAAGGCACAGTCGAATTCTTCTTCTGTGCCCGAACCTGCAACACCTGTTGGCTGGCCGAATCGGTGCCCCATTATCCCCAAGTAGATGTCATAATCGGCTAGCTGGTCATTTATCACAGCTTGTACCCGCAAACCTACGTCCAGTACTACGTCATCTTTCCACGAAATTACCTCAATCTCGACTCCTGATGACGAACTCCAGTTCTTGTTCATCTCAGCGACGATATCCCGAATTAGCTGTATCTCGGAATCGAGGTCTCTAGGAGCGGAAACGAAAAGGCGTAGTCGCAGTATCTCTTGTGGCAATGGACTCCTCAACGCGTGTTAGTATGTGCGTTTGTTGCCTAACGTCCGGCAGTTTGCGACGGCGGCGGAATGAAACAGAGCCGCTGTGCCGAAGGCCAAGGCGGCCATACCGCCGCAGTGAAAACCGCTGTGTTCAATGATATAAAATCAGAAAGTCAACTTATCCTCATCAGACTGCGAGTGGCTGATTCGCATCTTATTCACCTCTGATAGCAGTCGTGACAGAACCTTAACCTTATCTCTATCATTAGAGTAACGGATCAGGTAGGACAGTGCCTTTTGCATCGACTCCATTCCGTCCGAAAAGGTCTCCAACACTCCTTGATCATAGGCCTTCGAAGCAACTAAATGGTAGCCCTCTATAAGGTCGCTTAGCGCTTCCGGGGGAATCGACCTCACGCGTGCTGTTCTGCTCTGAGACCGGGACAAACTCAGCACTTCTCCAATAGCTCTCTCTCGGTCCTTAGAAGCTGTTGAGTTAAAGCTGTTTTGTATGTTATTTTGGCGTAATCGCTTTTTTCATAGGAGGTTTGTGTTATGCCAAGGTATCCCAGTGACGTGACGGATGCAGAATGGGCTTTGCTGGCTCCTTTCTTTGCCCGCCCCGATCCGCGGGGCAATCCGGGCAAGTATGCCAAACGGGAGGTGGTCAATGCCATTTTCTATGTGGTCAAAGGCGGCATCCCCTGGCGGATGCTGCCGTTGGATTTTCCGCCGTGGGACACGGTGTATGACCATTTTCGTCGCTGGAATCAGCGCGGGGTGTGGGAACAAGCCTTGGATGCGCTGAACGAGCGCGCGCGGCACCAACAGGGCAAACACAAGCATCCGACCTATGCCTTGGTCGATTCGCAATCGGTTAAGACCCAATATGCCAGTGAGGATCGAGGCACCGATGGGGGAAAAAAAGGGCAAAGGCCGTAAACGCCACATCGCCACCGATACGTTGGGTAATATGCTGACCGTCCAAGTCCATGCGGCCAATATCGCCGATACCAGCCAAGGATGGGACATCTGCGACCACGTCGCGGAAAAGTATGATACAATAGAAGCCTTTTCCGGCGACCCAGGATACAGCGGTACTACCGTTGAATTCGTCGAAGACCTATTAGGGCTACGCATCGATATTGCCGCTAAACCGCCGCACGGATTCAAGGTGATCCCCAAACGCTGGATTGTCGAACGTACCTTGGCTTGGTTGGGGGGATTTCGACGCTTGGCCAAAGATTTTGAAATCCTCACCCAATCCGCCGAAAATATGATTCGTATCGCCATGATAAAAATTACCGTCGCTAAATGTCTCTGAATAACTCAACAGCTTCTAAAGTATTTGCTATTGTCCTTGTTGGGACAGTGGACACCTGTTTCTAAGTCTTGCCGCACAATATCCAGATACTCCGGATCCTCAAATAAGCCACTTATGAAACCATCGAACATCGACCCAAACCTCGAGATATATGCCACATACCCGACACCGTTGAGGGAAAGCCAATCGGCGACCTTCCGCAGCACTAGGCTGCGCTCGTTCGCATCGGTGATATGGTACATGGGTCCCAAAAGTAGCACTACATCATACTGCTGAGACTCAAGTTCGAGAGATCGTACATCGGCAGTTTCGATCCGAGAGAGCGGATTTGGCACTTTCTTGTTGATCGACGCGGCCTCTTCAACGTGGTTAGGCATCAAATCAAACAAGGCGACCTTGTGCCCCTTCTCGGCAAGCCAGAACGCGTACGGTCCAGATCCTCCACCAACGTCTGCTATCGACAAACCAGTCTCATCGGGGAGAAACTGCTCTATGATATGTTTAGTGCGGAGGAATTCTAGCTCGCCCCGGCCACTGAAGAGACGTTGGAGCTCGTTCTTTCTGTTGTAATAGGTCGCTATTCGATCCAATCAGCACCTCATACGGTGTTATAGACTGTGGGAGATTCCGGCACTCTCCAGTAATGGCACCTACTAACCTGCGGGCTGACATCTCAAACTTCAATCAGGCTTTCTTCCTGCGAAATGCCAAAGCAGTTTCGTAGTGCTTGGTGATCGATCCTCCGTAGTTCTTGTCTATCAGGTCCGCGATACCGTCAAATAGGTGTGTGCGATTGAATTCGGGCAGCGCGATGTGGTCAGAATAGGTGCCGATGAGTTTGATGTACTGTTCCGCAGAATAGTTCGCTGTCCACGCGTACACTCGGTGGATAGGATCGGCAAAAGCGGTAATTCCGGGTTCTGGGGACTCCGATGTCGTCGGAGTGCTGGGATCCCGAGGGGAATCTGAAACTACGTAATGCTTGCTATAAACTTCCTGTACTTCCGCAAAAAAACCTTCGTCTTTTCTCACGTGTTGGTTGGAGAAGATGGCCAATGATCCCCTGGCCTTCAGGGCGTCACGGGCTCTAATAAATCTGACTCTTGGACTCACCCAGCGGAATGCAGTCGCGGAGATCACAAGGTCAAACTTGCTAGCCGAGTCCCAATCTTCGAAAGGACACAAGACGAAGCGGACGTTCTTGTAGTTGTTGAGTCGCGCCCGCGCAATCTCGATCAAATCTTGGCCAATATCCAAACAGGTCATTTCGCAACCGAGGGTGGCAAATAATCTCAAAGCCTGTCCGGTTCCACACCCGACTTCCAGGATATTTCCACTTCTATCCATTCCGGAAAGGTCCAAGACATCCCTGACAAGCTCATCAGAGTATCCGGGCCTTACTTCGTCATAGAGCGAGGCAACGGTGTTGAAAGTGGTTTTGAGATCAGAGCGGGACATTAGAATTCCCGTTCATGTCGGACCTCTCATTGCATCTTCATGTCGTCTAACGTTAAGTGGTTTTTTTCTACTTACTCTCAATGATCCATTATTGCTTCAAATATGTTGTCTCTTGAGAGCACTCACGGCAAGGAGACTCTAGTCCATATTGAAGGTGGTCAATCTCAAAATCAGGAAGATGGTTATTGATGATCACCTTTGAAATACCTTCTTCATAATACACGCCAAAGAAGCAATCTTCCATTACAGTTCCTGTCTTTACGTCATCCCCAAGGTTCAAAGCACTTGTTCTACCTATTGGCTCTCCTTTACTGTCAAAGGCTACAAGTGATACCATGGGGGAGTTTGGTGCATCGGTCCAAACCATTCCCACATGGGTTGGCAATTTGCTTAAAACTTGCTCATTGAAGACAAACACTAAAGAAAAATTGTTTTTGGACCATAAAGAGTGTCCTCGCAAACCCGATTCATCAAGCCGACCATCATCTGCATCAACAGAGTCAACAAATCGCGATTTATATCCCAAATCACCAATGACAAGACTACCCTGATTAACACTGACCCCAGGTGTATTCAGTTTTCCATCTTCAAAATCCTCCAGATAGAAATAGAGATAGTGGCTGTTTTTAAAAGGGCTATCTTCAAAACTTCGATAGGGCATGTAGCTCTGAAAATCGGTCTGTGTGTATGCGGTACTTGCTGTCATAGAAATTAGGAGTGCCGCATACATATGAATCCTCACCAGCAATAACTCCTTGCGTAGTCTTTAAGTTTATTTCAGCTAACAGCTTATACCCGAACAATTGATTCGGATAACGGCCGCTATGATACTATTTATGCGAAACGAAGCTACATCCCTTGATGCACAGTCGCAATCGCAACGAGCGGCCAGATGTCACCGCGCCTACTTCCACAGCAGCCGAAGGTAAAACAGCGGATTCGTCAGCATCTTGCGCGGCACGGCGTCGGCCATCATGCCGCAGATCAGGTCGCTGACCTCGGCATTTTTGGCTGCCTTGCGAATGACCAAGTTCATCAGGCAGGGCCAGCGGCCCAAATTGTGCAGCTTGGTGCTCAGCTTCAGCTCGCTGCCCAGCGCATCCCACAGTCGGTCTTCATAACAGCGCAAAAAGCCAGCCGAATAATCCCCGGCCTCCCGCGCTTGAGCCGCAGTCTCCAGGGCAAAGCGAGCCGAGTACAGCGCATTGCCAATGCCCTCGCCCGTGAACGGATCAATCAGGCCGGCCGCGTCTCCCAAGAGCAGAAAGCCGTTGCCGTGCGCCGGTCGCCGCCGCGAGCCAACCGGCAAATTCCAGCCGACCGGAGCTTCGAGGGGACGGGCGTCGCGGAAACGCGCGCCAAAGGTCGTGCTCGCCACCGCGGCTGCCAGTGCCTCCTTAAGGTCGATGCCGCGCGCCTTGATGTCTCGGTGATCCATGCCTATGCCCACATTGGCGCGGTCGCCTTCTAGAGGAAAAATCCAAAAATACCCGGGCCGCACCTCGTCTATAAAGTGCAATTCGATCTGATCGCTCAGACCCGCCACGCCCTCGAAGTACTGCCGCAAAGCCACCATCCAATCGCGGCCCTCGTGGCGGTACAACCCGCTCTTGCGAGCGACGATCGAATTGAAGCCATCGCACCCCAACACCAAGGGCGCGCGAAATTCCAAACTCGTGCCGTCGGCTGTACGCCCCCGCACCCCGCAGACCTGATCACCCTCTCTCAGAAGCTCGTGCACGGCAAAACCCTCTACGGTGTGGGCGGCCGCAACCCGCGCTTTAGTAAAGAGAAAGTCGTCGAAAACCTCGCGGCGGATGACAAAGCCCTCCATCGGCAGCACCCGGCCAGTCAAGGCGTTGTGCAGCTCGTAGCGACTCAGGTCGATGGACGCGGCAGTCGCGTCTGGGCTGCCGAAGACAATGCGGGCAACAGCCGCTCCAGGCAGGTTGCATACCTCTTCAAACAGCTCTAGCTCGTGGAGGATGGCCACCGTCTTGCCGGAGAGGGCGTCGCCGCAAATTTTGTCGCGGGGAAAGCACTGCTTGTCCAGCAGCAGAGCCGCCAACCCGTGGTGCTGCGCATACAGCGCGGCCGTGGCACCGGCCGGACCGCCGCCGACGATGATGAGGTCGTAAGTTTGCACGTGGCCAGAAAATAGCCCGTCCATCCCTCGCTACAAGGGCACAGGCCGAACTTGCTTTGTAGGTGATCTTCCTTACATTTTCGGTTTTGTCAACGCAAGCATCAAAGGAGCTGCAACGCAATGTCCGAAGATGTCCAAGCCGAAGATCCACAGGTTGAAAAACGGGCTTTTCAAACCGAGGTCCAACAGCTACTCCACCTGTTGGTGCACTCGCTGTACACCCAAAAAGAAATTTTCTTGCGCGAGCTGATTTCCAACGCCTCAGACGCCCTAGACAAAATCCACCACCGCTCGCTGACCGACCGCAATATCCTCGACCCAGACGCCGAATTAGACATTGAGCTCGAGGTGTCGAGCAGCAACAAGACCCTGACGATCCGCGACCGGGGAATCGGCATGACCCGCGACGAGGTCAACGAGAATATCGGCACCATTGCCCGTTCCGGCTCCGCTGAGTTTGCCCAACAGCTAGCCAATGCCGACGATGAGCAAGAAAAGCTCAAACTGATCGGCCAATTCGGGGTAGGCTTCTATTCGGTCTTCATGGTGGCCGACCGAGTGGTGCTCACCTCGCGCTCGGCGGACCCAGATGCCAAGGCCGTGCTGTGGGAATCCACCGGCGACGGAGCCTATACCCTATCCCACGCCGACAAGGCCGAACGCGGCACCGAGATCAAGCTCTACATCCGCTCGGACTGCGAGGAATTTCTCGACGCCCACCGGTTAGAGGCCATCATCCGCAAGCACTCGGATTTTGTCGCCTATCCCATCAAGGTCGCCAGCAAACAAGTCAACGACACGGCCGCGCTGTGGACCCGACCGCGCAACGAAATCACCCCCGAGCAGTACAACGAATTTTACACGCACCTAACCGGCGATCCCGAGGAGCCGCTCGCACGCGAACACATCGTCGTGGATGTGCCGATCCAATTTTACGCCGTGCTCTACATCCCCAAGCGCGCACCAGTCCAATGGCTGCACACAGAGCCGACGATCTCGCTCAACCTGCACGTCGCACGGGTCTTCATCCAAGACGACTGCAAGGAGCTTTTGCCGCTGTGGCTGCGCTTTGTGCGCGGCGTGGTTGACTGCGACGACCTGCCGCTCAATGTCTCGCGCGAAACCCTCCAGCAAAACCCCATCATCACCAAAATCCGCGCCACCTTGGTGCGGCGCATCATCGGCATGTTAGAGGGCATGGCCAAGAAGGACGAAGAGCAGTACATGGCCTTTTGGCACGCCTGCGGCACCATCCTCAAAGAGGGCGTGGCCACCGATGCCGCACACCAAGCCCAGCTCGCCAAGCTCCTGCGCTACCGCTCCTCGCTAGCCGACGACGACACGCCCTATATTTCGCTGCAGAACTACGTCGATCGGATGCAGAGCGAGCAGGACAAGATCTACTACCTCGCCGGCGAGAGCAAAGAGTCCATCGCCCAGAGTCCCCTATTGGAGGCCTTCCGCAAGCGCGGCCTAGAGGTGCTCTACTTCGACGAGCCGGTCGATGAATGGGTCATCCAAGGGCTGCAAAAGTTCGCCGACAAAGAGTTCACCGGCGTGGATGCGGCCGAGTTGAACCTCGAAGAGGACGCGGTCGAGTTAGAAGGAGTCGATGAGCAGAAAGCCGAGACCATCGAGCTGCTCGCCTTTCTCAAGCAGAAGCTCGCCGGCCGGGTCGAAGACGTGGTTGAGTCCAAGCGGCTGACCGACAGCCCTTGCCTGCTGGTCGCCAGCCAAGGCGGCTTGAGCCGCAACATGGAGCGGCTGATGAAAATGACCGATCAAGAGTTCAAAGGCTCGCTGCGCACGCTAGAAATCAATCGCCAACACCCCATCATCCGCAACATGGCCGCGGTGCTCAAACGCGACCGCGACTCCGAGCAATTGGAAAGCTGGGCGCATTTTCTGGTCGATTTCGTATTGTTAGGCGAGGGCACGATCGAAGATCCGCAGCGGCTGGGCCAGAGCTTGCAGTCCATCATGGGTGCGGCCACCGCGCACGCCGCCGAGGAGAGTTAGCCATGTCCGATCAAGTGCGCCAACAAGCCCTAGCGGCCCGCGCCGCATCGCACGTGCTCGCCGCAACGTCCGAGGAGGTGCGCAACCAAGCCCTCGAAGCTATTGCCGCGGCCCTCGAAGCCAATCGCGAGCGCATCTTAGCCGCCAACGCCGAGGACCTAAAAGCTGGTGAACAAGACGGGCTGGCCTCGCCCTTGCTCAAGCGGCTCGACCTGAGCGGGCACAAATTTGCCAGCACGGTGGAAATGGTGCGTGAGGTCTGCGCCCAGCCCGATCCTCTCGGCCAGACCCAGAGCGCGACCGAGCTAGACGACCAGCTCCATCTCTATCGAGTGACCGTGCCCATCGGCGTGATCGGCGTGATCTTTGAATCCCGGCCCGACGCCTTGGTGCAGATCGCCTCCCTGTGCCTCAAGTCCGGCAATGCCGCCCTGCTCAAGGGAGGCCGCGAGGCCACCGTGACCAACCAGACCCTCGCCGAGATAATGTGTCAAGCCACGCAAGGCATCCTGCCAGAGGGGTGGATGACGCTCTTGCCCGGCCGCGAGGAAGTCCGCGCCCTCCTCGGCGAGGAAGACCTGATCGACCTCATCATCCCGCGCGGCAGCAACGAGTTTGTGCAATACATCATGCACAACACCAAGATCCCGGTTATGGGCCACGCCGACGGGATCTGCCACGTGTACGTCGATGCCAGCGCGGACCTCGACAAGGCCGTGCGGATCGCCGTCGATGCCAAGACTCAGTACGTAGCCGTGTGCAACGCAGCTGAGACCCTGCTCGTCCACAGCGGCATTGCCCCGGCCTTTTTGCAGCGAGCCGTGCCAGCGCTGCTCGCAAGGGACGTGGAACTGCGCGGCGACGAGCGCACCATCGCCAATGCCAACGGGCAAGTCAAACCGGCCGCCGAATCCGACTGGTCCACCGAATACTTGGACTTAATGCTGGCGGTAAAAGTCGTCGATAGCACGGCCGAGGCCATCGAACACATCAACGCGTACGGCAGCCACCACACCGACGCGATCGTGACCGAAGACCCAGAAGCCGCACACACCTTTTTGCGCGAGGTGGATTCGTCTTCGGTGATTCACAATGCTTCGACGCGCTTTGCCGATGGCTTCAAATACGGGCTGGGGGCCGAGGTCGGCATCAGCACCAACCGCCTGCACAGCCGCGGCCCAGTGGGATTGGAGGGCCTCGTCATCTACAAGTACATTCTCCAAGGGGACGGCCACATCGTCGATATGTACGACGGCCAGCAGCAACGCCCCTTCACCCATCGCCCCCTCGACCAACACTGGCAGGCATAACATGAGCGAGCACACCACGGATCCAACCTACACTCCGGTAGAGCGCCACATCTTTCTCTGCGCCACGCCCACCAAGCCCAAGTGCCACAGCGACGGCACCGGGGCCGACTGCTGGGAGTACCTGAAAAAGCGGTTGTCCGAATTGGGCTACGGCCATCCGGGCAAGGGCGGCATCCACCGCACCAAGGCCGACTGCCTGCGCGTCTGCGAGTCCGGGCCGACGGTCGTGGTGTATCCCGAGGGCGTCTGGTACCACTCCATGACCGTCGAAAAGCTGGAGCGCATCATCCAAGAGCACTTGATCGGCGGGCAGGTCGTAGCAGAGCTGGTCAATAAGGAACCGTTCCGCAGCCTGTAGCAGCCGGCCACAAAAGCGCATGGCGAGCAAATCCAAACACATCGACCTAGAGATCAAGGACGCCAGCCTGATCTTCGCCCGCGTCTGGAGCGACCTAGAGCAAGAATTCGGTCGCGCCAAGCTCTGCTTCCCCGGAGAAATCATCTGGCTCGGCGGCGCACCCGGCGCGGGCAAGGGCACCAATACCCCCTTCATCCTCGAAGCGCGGGGCATTACGGCCGCCGCCGTAGTGATCAGCGACTTGCTCGACAGCCCCCGCGCCCAACAGATCAAGGACGCCGGCGGTTTAGTCGGCGACGAGGAGGTCACCTACCTGCTCTTGCACAAGCTGCTTGACCCAATCTACCAGCGCGGCGTGATCGTCGATGGCTTCCCGCGCACCCAAGTGCAGGTCGAGTGCCTCAAGCTGTTCTACGACAAAATGACCGAATTGCGCGAGGAATTCCGCAATCACAACTTCCCGCGCCCCCTCTTCCGCACCGTGTTGCTCTTCGTCGATGAAGAGGTCAGCATTGAGCGCCAGCTCCACCGCGGCCGAGAGGCCCAAGAGCACAACCGCACGGCCACGGAGTTAGGCGTCGGCCAACTCGCCGAGATCCGCGCCACCGACCTCGACCCAGCGGCCGCGCGCAAGCGCTACCAAGTTTTCAAGGAGACGACCTTTGAGGCGCTGCGCTCGCTGCGCGCCATTTTCCACTTTCGCTTCATCGACGCCAGCCAGCCACTCATCGAGGTGCAACAAGAGATTGAAGAGGAGTTTTCCTACCAGAGTTCGCTGGAGCTTTCGCACAACACCTTCGACCGCGTCCGCACTATCACGCCGGCCAGCCGCCTCGTGCTCTACGCCCGCCAAGAACTGGTCAAGCGGCTAGAGATCTACAACGAGGATCACCCCGAGCTGTTCCAGCGGGTCATCGACAAAGTCAACTTCAAGTTCATGCCCATTGTCACCCGTTACGCCATTACCGGCATGACGCTCGTCAACTCCGAGGATGTGCTCTTTGACGATCCTTTGGCTTTGGCCATGTTAATCGACATCTTTTCCGAGCGCGGCTATCAGGCCCTCGTCGATGTCAACCACATCGAAGTGCCCCACCGCATCGACCCCCACACGCACGAAATCACCTGCCGACAAAAGCGCGTCTATCGCTTCCAGATTCGCTTTGCAGCCTCGGCCATCCGGCGCGGGAACGACTAGCCCGGCCCGATCTGCCCCTCTCTTAGCATGGTAATCAGGGCCGAGTCCTCCGCTTCGAGGGGGAGTAACACTCGGCGGC
Organism: Candidatus Latescibacterota bacterium; assembly: GCA_965233785.1. Taxonomy (GTDB): domain Bacteria; phylum Latescibacterota; class UBA2968; order UBA8231; family UBA8231. The sequence goes on along the minus strand of OZ247580.1, from coordinate 4,946,289 downwards.
GGCGGCGGCTCGACTCATAAGTGGCAAAAATCAGTTCGGTCGCTTGCAGGGCCTTGCGCGCCGACAAGCGCGGCTCCGCACCGCTCTCTAGACAGGCGATCACATCGAGCACCGACAGCACGGTATCGCCACCCGGCGGCACGACAGCGGCGATCTCTGCATCCGCAAAATCCTGCCACTCCGTTCCCGCGCGCAACAGCCGCAGCGGTGCGCGCTCGGCACCGCCAACTTCGATGATGCCCTCGCTGCCGATGAGGCGGTTGCGGGGGCCTTGCACGTGCGCGCCCCCCGTGCCGAGCAAGCCCTCAACGCCGTTTTGCCAGCGGACCCACGACAGGCCGCTGGTTTCTAGGGGTACGCCAAACACCGAGCTCTCGGACTCGACGGCAATCTGGCCCATGACCCATTCGGCGGGCACTTCGTCGTTGTAAAAGAAGAACATATCGAACCAATGCGTACCCCAATCAAACAGGTTGGAACACGCGCCTTCGAGCCGCTGGAGTGCGCCTATGGCTCCTGAGTCGAGCAACTGTTTGGCCTTGACAAACGGGGCACCAAAGCGGCGTTGATGGCTAAAAGTGAGGAGTACATCGCGGTCGGCGCAGGCCCGAGCCAGCGCCTTGGCATCCCCCCACGTGCTGGCCATGGGCTTTTCGCAGTGGATGGCTTTGACGCCGGCTGCGGCCGCGGCTTCGACCATTTCGCGGTGCTGGCCGGTCCACGTGCAGATGCTCACCACGTCGAGGGCTTCGCTTTCTAACATGGCACGGTAATCTTCGTACGGGGACGCTACGGCAAAGTCCTCGGCAAAGGACGCGCGAGCCGCTTCCACCGGATCGGCGCAGGCTACGATGGCGACTTGGGCGGAGGCTTGGTAGCCCTCGGCGTGGCGGCGACCGCGATTTCCACAGCCGATCACACCAACTTTGTACTGAGTCATGTTGTGCTCCTTATGAGTTTGCGTAAAATTGCGCGTTGTAAAATAGAGCTTCCATCGCCTCGCCATCAAACCCAGCAGGAGAACGCCATGCCCATCACCGACGCCCTCCCCGACATGGAGCGCGAGCTCAAATTTTTCAGCGCGACCAACGACAACCCGCAAAAGCTCACCCGCGCCCAGATCCGCCAGTTCAACGAACAGGGCTACATCTGCCCTTTGGACGTGTTCGCGTCCGAGGAAGCCGCGGCCAATCGCCGCTATTTCGACGTGCTTATGGCCGAGGCCAAGGCCAGCGGGCACAACAGCTATTCGATCAACGGCTGGCATCGCCACTGCCGGGGCATCTACGACTTGTTGCACGAGCCGCGCATTCTCGATTGCGTCGAAGATCTCCTCGGCCCCAACCTCGTCAGCGTTATGACCCACTACTTTTGCAAGGAGCCAGGCGAACAAAAACAAGTCGTCTGGCACCAAGACGCCTCGTACTGGCCGCTGACCCCGAGCAAGGTGGTGACTGCTTGGCTGGCCATCGACGATGTCGATGAGGAAAACGGGCCAATGACCGTCGTCCCCGGCTCGCATTTGCACGGCCAGATTCCCTTTGAACACAGCACCGCCGAGGAGCAAAATGTCTTGGGACAAAGCGTGCATGATCCACTCCGCTGGGGCGGCGAGCCAGTGGCCTTTACCATGCGCGCCGGCCAGATGTCCCTGCACACCGACCTGCTCTTGCACGGCTCGGCCCCCAACCGCTCCACGCGCCGCCGCTGCGGCCTGACGCTGCGCTACATGCCGCCCGAGGTGCGCACCCGCGAGGAGAAGCGCGCCCACGGCTATATCTGCCGTGGCACCGACCCGAGCGGCTACTGGATCAACCACCCCGTGCCAACCGGCGACGAGATGCCCCCGAAGTAGCCACCGTGCCCCTACCGGAAACCTTTCGCACCCGCTTGCAGGCCATACTCCCAGCCGAGCATTTTGCCGCCTGCTGGCAGAGCTTGGCCGCCGAGCAGCCTACCGCCTTCCGCGCTAACGCACTCAAGGGCACGCCTGACGCGCTCGTAGCCGAGCTAACGGCTGCGGGCTTTGCGCTGACGCCGCTCGTTTGGAAGGCCGACGCCTTTGTCGTCCCGGCTGCCCAGCGCCGCGCCCTCACCGAGTGCGCGGCCTACCGCGAAGGCCGACTCTACATCCAAAACCCCTCCAGCATGGTGCCGCCGATTCTCCTGTCGCCGCAAAGCGAGGAGTGCATTCTCGATCTCGGAGCCGCCCCGGGCAGCAAGACCTTGCAACTCGCCGAGCTAATGAGCAATCAAGGGAGCATCTGGGCCGTGGAGTCCGTGCGCGGCCGCTTCTTTCGCCTGCGGGACAATCTGGCGCGGCACGGAGCCGAAAATGTGCAAATCCATCTCGCCGACGGAACCCGCATCTGGCGTCGCCATCCAGAGCGCTTCGACCGCGTGCTCCTCGACGCGCCGTGCTCATCCGAAGGACGATTCCGCGCCGATGTGCCCAAGACCTATGCCTATTGGAGCAAGAAGAAAATCGCCGAGGCCAGCCGCAAACAGCGGCGACTCTGCTATTCGGCTGTGCAATGCCTCAAGCCGGGCGGGGTGTTGGTCTATTCGACCTGCACCTTCGCGCCCGAAGAAAACGAGGCCATCATCAACCGAGTGCTGCGGCAGTTTGCCGGTGCCCTAACCGTCGAAGACATCGCGCTGCCTTTTGACAATGTGGCGTCGGGCTTGAGCCAGTGGCGGAAAAAGAAAGCATTTGACGCCCAAGTGCAGCGAGCCAAGCGGATTTTGCCGCTGGGGGGGATGGAGGGGTTTTTCGTGTGTCGATTGCGGAAGACGGCGAGTACGGTTAAGGACCAACCGCAGCGCTAAGCCCCAAGCGCCAAATGCGGCCCGGAGCAGGTTCAAAGAAGCGCCCGCCAAAGGCGTTGGGCACCACCGAGCCGTTGTATTGGGAGTCAAACAGGTTATCGACCGCAACAAAGGCCCTCGCGGCGCGATAGTCAATCCCCAAGCGCAGATCCACCCGCAGATACGCACGGTTAAAAAACTCATCGGGCGCAGCGTCGCTTCCGGGCGGCGGGCCGTTGAAATCATTGGCCCAGTAGCGGCCGACCCGCTCTAATTCAACCTCGGTAAACAGGCCTTGCGGACTGTCGTAGCTCAGCGCGGCGAAAAGCCGGTGGCGCGGCACGCCGGGAACCTCGTTGCCAGCAAGCTGAACAAGTCCGTCCCCGTCCTCAACCTCGTAGTCTTCAAAAACATAGTCGCCAAAAGTGTACGCGAGAGTGGTCCGCAATCCAGGATGCGGCACCGCCGACAGCGAAAGCTCCAACCCGCGATTGTGCGCTTGGCCGGCGTTGCGGAAGTAAATCTCCTCGCTGTCTTCGCTCTCGACCTGAAAGGGAATCAGCGCGTCGGCGATCTGGAGTTGGTACAGGGCCACCTCCATATCCACGCGCCCCCGGCGCACGTGGCGGCGCAAACCCGTCTCCAACCCGAGGACGCGCTCAGGGCCTAGCGTCGGGTTGAATCCGCCCTCGCCGCTGGGCCGGTTGCCCAACTCAGAGGTGGTGGGCGTCTGGAAGGCCGTGGCCACATGGGCGTACCAGCGCGAGAAGGGGTCGAGGCGGTACACCACGCCCGCCATCGGACTGAACTGATTCATATCGCGCGATTGGTCGTCCACGGCAAAGCGATAGCGGTCGTAGCGACCCCCTATGGTCGCAGTCAACGCAGCACCCAAATCCTGTTCCAAGGAGACAAAGGGGCCGAAACTCTGCACCTGTTCCTCTTGATCCACCTGACTATCGCCGTATTGCACAAGCTCGAAGACGCGCTCGTCGTCCACGCGCTCGCCCTCGGGCACGCCCTCGTTGGCGAACTCGCGGCGGTCGTCGCGCTGGAAGTCCAAGTCGAGGCCGGTCACGAGGCGCGTACCGGCCCAAGCAAATTGGTGCTCTGTGCGCAAACCGCCAGCGCGGCGGTCGAGCTCGACAATACGGCCCGGAATGGGATTTTTGAGCGCACGGCCAACGCCGTACAGCACGAGGCTCGACGCGCGGTGGTGCGGCGCGTGTGGCGGGCGATATTCGAGGCGAATGCCGCCTTGGCCCTGACGCACCTGCTTGGACGCCCCTTGCCCCACCACGAATCCGCGCACGCTACGCGGGCTGGTCCGCGCGGGTTCCGCAGCAAGCGAACTCGGATTGAACAAGTACGGGGCATCGTACAAATGCAGCAGTAGCGTCAACTCCGTATGGGGAGTAAGGGCGTGGCCGACGAGTGCGTTGAGGCCGCGGGCGCGGGCGTCGGCGTGGTCGCGATAGCCTTCACTGCGCAGCTCGTACAAGCTGGCGAACGCGTGTGTATTATCAGTTCGTCCCGCAAGGCTCGTCTGTGCGCGAAGCAGGCCGTTGCTGCCGGCGATCAAACGCGGCTCCACGCGCCAAGCAGCCTCGGCCGGCACTTGGGTGTGGGCCGCGAGCACGCCGCCGCCCGCATTGCCGTACAGCGAAGAGCTGGGGCCGCGCAAAATCTCGATGCGGCCGGTTGCCCCCAAGTCGAGGTTGTTGAGCTGGCTCTGGCCGTCGGGCATAGTCAGGGGGATGCCGTCGAGCAAGACCTTGATCCCGCGAACGCCAAAAGCCGCGCGCGCCCCTAAGCCGCGCACGCTGAGCCGGTCCCCTTGGGAAAGATTGTGGCGGTTGGCGACAAACAGCCCAGGCACCAGACGCAGCGACTCGGCCAGCGAGAGCCCGGGCCGGGCGCGCCCGACCTCTGCGATCACGGTCGTCGCCAGCGGCAGGTCAAATCCCTCGCGGGATGCGCGCGTCGCCGTGATTTCGATGGGGGGCATTTGGTAGCGGGGCTCAGGATCGTCGGCGCGAGCAGTTCCGGCGATCAAGATTAGCGCTAGGCACTGGATTAACTGATTTTTTTTCATAGCATTTAAAGAACACCACGAAGAAATACAGACGCAAACCGAGAGTTAGGACCAAGCCATGAGTATGGGGATCGCACTGGTGCTGTTGTTGGTCGGGTGCTTTGCCACAGAGGACGGACCAAGCGGCGCAGTAGAAGCCCTGCGCAGTGAGGTGGAGTTTGTCGAGGATGCGGGATTAGAGGGCAGCGTGTCGATCGACAGCTTGACTTGGTTGCCGTTCTTGCCAGAGCCGGGATTCGGGACAATAGCGGAATTCGAGGGAATCTTTGCGGCCGTGTTTAGCAATGTCGGTGAAGAAACCGTGTGGGTGCGCTACGACTTGCGGTTTTTCGACCAAGAGGAATTCCTAATCGATGCGTTTATACCGCTTGGGCAGCCGGTCGTTCTCAACGCCGGGGAAACGCGCCGCGTGGAAGGGAATTTTCTAATTCGCACCGACGATCCGCGCGATTTTGAGCGGCTCGCCCTGATGAGACTCGTAGCACGCATCAGGCAGCCCGAGTAGGGGCAACCCTTGTAGGTTGCCCTTTTTCATCAGTCCTAACCTAAAACGCCACAAACCCCCCGCACACGGGAATGCACTGGCCGGTGACGTAATCCGACAGATCGGACGCCAAAAACTCCACCACCCGAGCGCAGTCCTCGGGCGTGCCCAAGCGGCGAAGGGGAATCTGCGGCTCTAGGCGCTGGCGCGATCCCTCGCTGTTGCGGCCTTGGGCTACGGCGCGGGACGACAAAATTAGACCCGGGGCGATGCAGTTGACGTGGATGCCATAAGGGCCTAACTCGGCGGCGAGCACCCGCGTGTAGTGGACGATGCCGGCCTTGGCCACCTTGTAGGGCATCCCGCCGCCATCGCGCCCGCTCCACAAGCCCGCTTGCGAGGCCACGTTGATGATTTTGCCGGACTGGGCTTCCTTCATCGCTGCGCTGACCGCTTGACAGCAGTGGATGGTGGCGGTGAGGTTGATGTCCATTATGTAGCGGTAGTGGTCTTCCCCAGCCAAGGAGGCGGCTTGTTCCTCGTGCGAGCGCAAGTTGCCGCCGGCATTGTTGACCAGTATGTCGATGCGGCCAAAAGTATCGAGTCCCTCGGCGACCAAGGCATCTACGGCTTGGCGATCGGTGACATCCACGGCAATGCCCACGCCGCGGCGACCGAGCTGTACTACTTCGGCTTCCACGGTCTCGGCCGTGAGTTCTTCGCCGTATTCGCGGGCGGCCTGTAGATCTATGTCGGCGATGATAACGTCCGCGCCCAAGCGGGCCAGATGGAGGACGTAAGCGCGCCCCAAGCCGCGCGCACCACCCGTGATGAGAGCTACCTTGCCTTCAAGCGACATCAAAAATCTCCTTTTAGACCACTAATTAGGACACGCCATCAATCGTCGGCAATCCACAAGGAGCCAAGAGAATTGGAGAAAACTTGCATGACAAGAGGAGCGTTTGGCAAATTAAGTGCTGACGAATGCGCGTTACCTAACGGAAAGAGGTCGAATGGCAGAGCAAATCGGTGCAATCATTGAACAAGGGCCAGAGGACTGGCAGATCGTACAGCAGGACGAGCGTGGGGAAGGAAGAATTGAGCTAGAAGGTCGATGGAAGTTTGAAACGCCCGGACAAGTAGAGGTGCGCTTGGTGTGGGAGGATTCAGGAGTGGCCGTTTCGGCCAGTTTGGACTGGCAGGCGGTACCGACAGCCGAGGATGGGACTTGGAAGGGTGCTTTGGAACACATACCCGCAGGAGGGCTTTACCGGCTGGAGACGCGATTGCGGACGGCGGACAACCCGGCTGGAGAATGGTCGCCGCGCGGGGATATGCGGCACTTTTTAGGGGTAGGCGATTTGTGGGTGATTGCCGGGCAGAGCAATTCGGCCGGATACGGGCGCGGGCCTTACGAAGACCCAGTGGAACTGGGAGTACACCTGTTTAGGAACAGCGAGCACTGGGCACTGGCGACGCATCCGATGAACGAATCGACCGATACCCAACACGCCGTAAACCGCGAGGCCGCCAACCCAGGGCACTCGCCTTACTTGCAATTTGGCCGCACGCTCAAAAGGGTGCTCGCGCGCCCAGTGGGCTTGGTGCAGACGTCGTTGGGAGGCTCTCCACTCACTCGTTGGAATCCCGGCGAGCCTGGCGCGGCGGACTTGTTCGATAATATGGTGCAGTGCGTGGACAAGGTAGGGGGAAAGGTGCGGGGGATTGTGTGGTACCAAGGGGAAAGCGATACGGGAACCGACGCGGACGCGACCAGTTACGCGCAGCGGTTCCAGCAAGCAGTCGCCGCCTGGCGGGAGGCCCTTGCCGATGCGGGGTTGCCGGTGCTCACCGTGCAGCTAAATCGCGTGTACCAACCCGCCGACCCGGATGCCGACCAGCGCTGGAGCCAAGTGCGCGAGGCCCAGCGACAGGTGGCGCGGCAAGTGCCGGGCGTAGGCGTGGTGCCCGCGCTCGACTTGCCGCTTGCAGATCTGATCCACACCAGTCCCGCCGGCAACATGCTCTTGGGCGAGCGGTTGGCGCAGGCGGCTTTGGGGCTGGTCTATGGCCAAGCGGTAGCTTGGCAGGCACCGGATTTAGCGGCGGCTCGGCAGCGGGGAGACCGCGTCGAGCTAGCGTTTACTGCCGTCGAGAGCCGGATGGACAGCATCGACCTAGAGGCCAATAGCTTCCGGGTCGAGGATGAAGCTGGCGAGGTGCCAGTCGCAGCAGTGATCTATCCCCAAGATCATCGCGTCGAGTTGGTCTTGGAGCGGCCTTTGCAAGGGTCGGCGAGAGTCCACGGCGGCTACGGCAAAGCCCCGGCAACCGTGCCAGCGGATATGGAGCGATTCTCGCCCATGTTGGGCTTTTGGGGCGTGGAGATCGTCCGATGATTAGGATACGCGCAAGCATCTTATCGGCTGCCCTGCTGTGGGCAAACGGCAGCGCTGAGGCGCAGGCGAATCTGGTAGGTTCCTGGGAGGGCTGCCAGAGCGAGTTTGGCTCCTTCGTAGAGCATTTCTATATCGAGTTCAATAGCAATGGGCGCTTCCGCCGCGTCGCGCTCCGGGACGATTCCGAGCGGCCGGTAACAGAAGATCAAGGCCAGTACGAAGCCGCTGACGGCGTTGTCACCCTGCGCTATACCGCCAACGTCAGCGGGGTGCTGGCCGAACAAAGCGAGACAGTGCCCTTCCAGCTAGAGGACAACACCCTGTATTGGGGAGCCGAACCTGCCATCGCCTTGGCGCGAGCACAGGAACTAGGCGACGAGCTATTGGGTCGGTGGGGCATCGTCAATTTTGCCGATGGGACGCTGGCCGGGCACGTGGTCTTCCGGGCGGATGGAACCTACGAGCTAGAATTGGGCGGCGTCGGACACAGCGGGGTGTGGTCGCGGGCGGGGTCGGGCGTGGTCCACTGGCCGACCGCGGCCGACGACGCTGGAGTCGTCGGATTGCCGGCCGTATGGACCAATGTGCGCGTCGAGGGCGACCAGCTCTTCTACGATATCGCCTGTAACTTCACCGTCGAGGCCGTGCGGTTGGCCACAGCCGTGGCAGAGGTGTCTTGGGGGGCGATCAAGCGCCGTCTCGCAGGCCCGACAAAATAGCCGTCGCAAGCTCCATCGTCGCGATGGCCTCGTCCAAGTCCGCAGCCGGTGGGCCGATGGGACGGGCGGCTTTGATGCAGTCAAAAAAGTGAGCCGCTTGGGCTAGGGTGCTGTCCACTCCCTCCTTTTGCAAGTGCTTGCGCTCTCCGTCGCAGACCAACTCGCAGGTGGAAATCCCCTCTAAATAGGCCGAGATGTCGCGGCCGTGGATTTCGTAGCGCTCTAGCCGGGCGTCGGTGGTGTAGTTGGCGCAAATCTGGGCGACGCAGTCGTTTTCAAAGACGACTAACGCGGCGTGGACGTCCTTGTAGGCGGATGTGCGCCGGACGAAGCTATTTACTTCGGCGACCGGCGCTCCTCCCAAGTGGCGCACCAAGTCAATCGCGTGGATCGGGCTTTCAAGCAGCATGTTGTCCATGACGATTTCGGGGAAGCGGCCAGCGGCGATAAAACCGCTCATGCTCTTGTGGAACTCGCCGACTAGCTGGTAGATCGGACCGCGGGACTCAATCTCCTCGCGCACTTGCAGGACCAGCGGATCAAAGCGGCGATTCCAGCCGACCATGCCCCGGGCACCGCTGGCCTCAGCGGCCGCTTTGAGTGCGCGGGTCTGGTCCAAACTCATCCCCGGCGGCTTCTCCAGCAGGGTGTCGATGCCCCGCTTTAAGCACGGCAGGGCCGCTTCGGCGTTGAGATGAGCCGGAGTAGCGACAATCGCTGCGGCCAATTCCTCGGCGTTGAGCATAGCCTCGACATCTGCGTAGCGACGCTCGATGCCCCACTCGTCGCCCACCTGTTCGCGGTTTGCCGCCACGGGATCGCAGATGGCGACCAACTCGACGTCCGCCAGCGCGTGCAGGGCGCGGACATGGCCCCGACCACGACCGCCGCAGCCAATTAATCCGACAGGTATATTCGCCATGACTAGTTCCCCTTTCTCGCCAAAGCAAAACGGGCTACGCCTTTTGACGTAACCCGTTGTTTTTAATGGCGCGCCCATAGGGATTCGAACCCCAAACCTCCTGATCCGTAGTCAGGTGCTCTATCCAATTGAGCTATGGGCGCATAGCAAGCTGTCCGATCCCAGTATTGGAGCCGCAATGCAGTGTCATAAAATAGACGCCGCCCCCACCCTCGTCAAGGCACAAGCCCCTCGGACAGAGCCTCCAAGTACTTGTAGCCCGACCCCGTATTGAAGAGCACCACGCGCTCGTCCGGGGCCACTAGTCCCTGCTCCTTGAGCTTGATTAGAGCCGCTAGCGTTGCCCCGCCTTCGGGCGCGGGGAAAATGCCTGCGTGCGCCGCCATGCTGTGCGAATGCGCGAGCAATTCCTCGTCGCTGACGGCAATAGCTGTGCCGCCGCTTTCCCGCAGCACTTGCAACATCAGAAAGTCGCCGACCGCACTGGGAACGCGCAGGCCCGAAGCCACGGTGTGCGCGTCTGTCCACGCCTGAGCGGATTCATCGCCGCGAGCAAAGGCCCGCACAATCGGCGCACAGCCCTCGGCCTGCACCGAGATCATCCGCGGCCGGTGCTGGCCAATCCAGCCGAGTTGCTCCAGCTCGGCGAATGCCTTCCACATCCCGATCAGCCCCGTGCCCCCACCCGTGGGATAAATCACCACATCGGGCAGGGACCAATCCATCTGCTCGGCCAACTCGTAGCCCAAAGTTTTCTTGCCCTCGATGCGGTACGGCTCCTTGAGCGTCGATACCTCAAACCACCCCTCGGCTTCCTTGCGCTCGCCGACAATGCGGCCGCAATCGCTGATTAGCCCGTCAACCAGTTCAACCTCAGCGCCACAGGATCGGCACTCGGCGACAAAGGCCAGCGGCGTGTCGCGGGGCATAAAGACAATCGCTGGCAGGCCACAGGCAGCCGCGTAGGCCGCCATCGCACCACCGGCATTGCCCGCGGTGGGGATAGCCAGCTTTTGCGCACCGCGCACGCGGGCGCAAGTGACGGCCGCCGAGAGGCCGCGCGCCTTAAAAGAGCCGGTGGGGTTGGGCGATTCGTCCTTGATGTAGAGCTGGGCAAAACCCGCCCAGCGGCCCAAGCGCTCCGGGCGGAGCAGCGGGGTGAAACCCTCGCCGAGGGAGACTATTTCCGCAGGCGTGCGGATGGGCATGACTTCCCGGTAGCGCCACATCGTCGGCGGGCGGGTGCTGAGCGCGGCGCGGGTGAGCGCGTGGCCAGCCCGGTCCAAGTCGTAGCGGGCGAGTAGGGGCGCACCGACCTCCGACAGGTTCTGCAACACGTCGGAGTCGTAGCGGGTGCCCGTCCGGGAGCACTCTAGATGCGTCATGAACACGGAGTAGCGTACAATCCTTTCGCAAGTATGTGGGCCTCGACCGCTTCGGGCACCATGTAGCGGATGGGCAGGCCAGCGGCCCGGCGCGATCTAATCTCGGTCGAGGACAGCTCGATGAGCGGGGTATCTATGAAGTGCAGGCGCGCCAGCAGCTTGGGATCGTCGCTTGCCACCTCGCCGGGACGAGCCCCTACTACCACCATACACTGGGCAAAAATGCCTTCAAGGTCGTGCCACTCGTCTAGCTGGCCGATGTTATCCGCACCGATAATGAAAAACAGCTCAGCCCGAGGGTAAAGCTGGTGCAGCAGGCGCAGGGTTTCAACGGTATAGGACTTACCCGGCCGGTCTAGCTCCAAACGCGAGGCTGCAAAATCGGGACAGTCCGCTATGGCCAGTTCAACCATAGCCCAGCGCTCCTCAGCCGGCGCGTACGCACTCTGCTTGAGCGGCTGATCGGCTGCGGGAGTAAAGAGCACTTCGTCGAGGGGGATTTGCTCTAAGGCGAAGCGGGCCAAGAGCAGGTGGCCGTGGTGGATGGGGTCAAAGCTGCCGCCGATGACGCCGATGCGCCGCATCTTTAGCCCGGCGATTGGCTCAGCCCGGACAGGTGCTTTTGCACACTCTCCACCAGCTTTGGGTCGCCGCTGTCTTGCAGTACTTCCTTCCAATAGCGCACCGCTAGCTCCACATCGCCTTGCTCGTGGGCGATTTCGCCCATGCGGAAAAGCGTGGTGTAATACCATTCGCCAACATCCGGGTACTCGCGCAAAATTTCCTCGTAGGTCATTTTGGCCGCGTCGAGATGGCCCTGCTTGTGGTATAGGCGACCACTTAGGTACTGCTTTTGCGCTAGGCGGCTCCGGCACTCGGCGATGCGTTGGCGCGCCTGTTCCGCCAAGGGCGAGTCGGGTTGGTCCTCAATAAAGTTGCGGAAAGCCGTCAGCGCCTCAAAGGTATCCTTCTGGTCAAGCTCGGGGCGGCGCAGTTGCTTAAAGTACGACTCGCCTACCTTAAACTGCGCCTCAACCGCCCACTCGCTAGACGGGTAAATATCGACGATGCGCTGATACTCAAAAGCGGCGTTGACCCAATCGCGATTGCAAAAGTACGCTTCGGCGAGGAGGAACTGCGCCTCGGCCACCCGACGCGAGCCGGGAAAGTTGCTGACTAAGCGCTTGAAGTGCTCGGAGGCCTCTAGGCAGCGGTTTTTCTCCATGGCCTTTTGGCCTTCTTCAAAGTAGTAATCTGCGCCTTGGAGTTTCTCAGACGGCGTGCTGGCGCAGGCGGCAACGCACAGGGCGAGCGGGAAGGCAAGGTATTTCATAGCTATCGATTAGAAAAGAATAAATAGATAAGCCCACCAAGCACGGTGGATACGATCACAGGTTCGACGAACTTGCTCCACGTTTGTTCCTCTAGCTCGGTCTTGGCGAATTTGAATTGGTCGTGCTGGAGTATGTCTAGCTGCTTTTTGGGGATCCCATCGCGCTGCGTGCGAGTGATCTCGTCCTGCCAGTGGACCACGTCGTCGCGCTCGTCGCTCAAGCGCAGGGCGAGCGTTACCCGGCCCTGGCGGCTGACCTCGCTGCCGCGCAGCCCCGAGTACGCGGAGACGCCCAAGTCGAGCACCCGGTAGGACAGGCGCATACTCGCTGGTTGGGCCGCGGTCGAATCCAAGGTCACGCTAAAGCCGCGCGTCAGCAGCCGATTGGCCAGCAGGTGTTCGACCATCCAATTGGCGTCGTGCTTGCTCTGCGCCACGATCAACAAGGGAGCCGCCGCCGCGTCGTCCGGCATTTCAATGCGCCCCAAACTCTCATCGACCGCACTCGCCACGGTCTCGACCAACAAGTCCATATTGGTGGGAAAAGGAACGGCAGCCGACGCGGTGGCACAGATCGTCAGGGCGGCCAAAAGGCGATAACAAATTCGCAGCAAGATCGTTCTCATCAACCGCCGAGGTGTTTTATCCGTTCGCGGGCCGCGGGCGTATATTCGCTGTCTGGATACTCATCGACCAGCTTGCGCAAGGCTGCAAGCGCCCGGTCGCGCTCGTCCAAAGCGAGGTGACAGCGGGCGATTTTTAGCTGGGAGTCGTCGGCTTTATCCGTGTTGCTGAAGGCAAACACCTTGGTGAATTCGATCAGCGCCTGCTGGTATTGGCGCAGTCCGTAATAGCACTCGCCTTTCCAATACTGGGCGTTATCGGACCATTCACTCAGAGGTGCTTCCTGCAGCAAGCGGTCAAACTCGGCCAAGGCGCGGTCGTATTGTTTGTGGCGATAGTAGTAGAGCGCACCTTGGTACATGTTGAACGCATCGCTTTTGCTTCTGTCGGCTGTCGCCGCGACTTGAAGAGCACGGCGGCTGGTGCTGGCGGCGGGGCGCGGCGACCGGACGCGGCGCGGTAAAGAATCCAGCCGCGCACTTAGGACGCGGCTCTGGCTTTGGAGGGCTCTGAATGCTTGCCGCAACTGGGCGTTGGACGCCTCTAGCTGGCGCACGCGCTCGGCCATGGCTTGCTCGCGCTCGTACGCGGCCGCAACAGCGCGTTCGAGGGACTGAAATGCTTCGCTTTCCTCTGGCTGTACCTCTTCCCACTGGACGAGGGGTTGTTCGGCAGGTGGCGGCATAGGCGGCGTAGCGCAAGCCCCAAGGACCAAGACCAACGCCAGTGCGCTTTTCGCGCTTTTCATCGCACTTTTAATCGGAAACACAAATGAACCATCTTTGACGAAAAATATAGCATAATCCCCCTCCCAAACCAAATAGGAGCAAGGGGCGTTACGCGCTGGGCAGCACCTTGATGCGCTCGATTAATTGGGTGGTGGAAAGGTCCGGCCACAGCGGCAGGACGCGCACTTGGCCGCCGTGCGCTTCGACGTGTTCGCGGCCGACAATAGCGGCCGGGGCGTAATCGCCACCCTTGACCAAGACATCGGGCGCGAGCGCAGCCACGAGGCTCTCGACGCTCTCACCTGAAAAGATGCACACATGCGAAACGCATTCCAAGGCCGCGAGCACGGCGGCGCGGTCGTCTTGCGGGCACAAAGGTCGGCCCCGGCCCTTGAGGGCACGGACTCCGTCGTCATCGTTTAATCCCACCGCAAGGCAATCGCCCAAGGCGCACGCCGCACGCAAGTATTCGACGTGCCCTCGATGCAGCAAGTCAAAGCATCCATTGGTGAAGACAAAAGTCTGTCGCGCTTTTTTTAATTGGCTACGAACGGCGAGCAATTGGTCGCACGTAATGATTTTGGCAGGACCGGCCAAGGACGACTGCATGGCGAAAAATGGGGTGGATGACGGGAGTTGAACCCGCGCCCTCCAGGGCCACAACCTGGCGCTCTAACCAACTGAGCTACACCCACCACTAGGTCTTGAGGGCTGCATGGCGTGCCCAGTAGGACTCGAACCTACGACCGTCTGCTTAGAAGGCAGATGCTCTATCCAACTGAGCTATGGGCACATCGCCAAAGCGGCTGCGAAGCACTCAAAGATATTAGGGGCTATTGTGCGCAAAGTCAACGCGCAGCGCAGCTAGGCCGGACCGCCGCTTTCGTTGTTGACGGCCTGCACGAGCGCCCGCATGTAGGCGATGGAGTACGCGACACCCACGCGACTTCCTCCGAGCATATCGGGGATGTGGTCGGGAATGATGGCGCCGTCGAACTCGACAGCGCGCAAAGCCTGCATCACGCGGTGCATGTCCTGATAGCCGTCGTCCATTAGGGTTTCGATCCACGGGTCGGGCATGGGATTGGAGACGTTGCGGAAGTGAATTTTGAAGAGCTTGTTGCGCGATCCAAAGTAGTGTATCGCTTCTTCGACCGACGCCCCCATACCCTGCTTGCCCCCCTCCAGCCAACAGCCGACGCATAGACAGACGCCGATATTAGGACTGTCGGCGATGTCCATCGCCCGCTTGTACCCGGCAAAATTGCCGAAGATGCAGCGCGGTATTCCGCCTAGCGCATAGACCGGCGGGTCATCGGGATGGATGCCGATATAGACTCCAGCTTCCTCGGCAACCGGCGCGACCTGGCGAATCATGTACTCGTAATTTTCCCACAACTCGTCTTCCGTGTAGGCGCGACCGTGGGTCAAGTCTCCGGCAAAGGTTTCGCTACCCCAGCGACCTTTGGCGTCTTTGATGTCGAGGGTTCGCGCGCTCATGCCGCCGCGGCGGGTGGTGCGGCCAGTGCTCCAGATACCATTGCCCATATGGGCGTACGTGTGGTAGCAGATACCAGCGGCACCGAGGTCACGGATGAATTGGATTAGTTCTTCGACTTTCTCGTCGCGGCCGGGCAGATTGAGCGTAATCTCCGGAACGTTGTGGACCGCGTGATTGGCGATGCGATAGATCTGTAGCCCATAGGCGGCAAAGCGCGCGGCGAACTGTTTGTAGTGTTCGACGCTGTGCAACACCGGGTCGTCAATCCCGAGCATGACCCACTCGACGCCGAGTTGTTGGAAAAATTGCAGATCCTCGTCGCTGGCCTTGTGCGAGGTCTGAACGGCGACTTGGATTCCCGGTTTGCTGGCGTACAAGCCGGGAACAGCGCGCAATGCGTAGGGTCTGTTGGTGGTCATGGAGTGCCTTCCTTTATCAGTTCGGAAACCGGCTGCGACCTTTCCCAGCGCAGCGCGGTCTCTTGGTCAATGCCGCAGAGCCAATTCCAGGTGCGGATGCGCCGCACCCGGTCGCGGTAAGATTCAACTTCGGTCACGTATGGCAGGCGCGGACGATCGCGATAGGCGGGAATTTCCGCCGCATCGCAGAGCCAGTCCCGCTGTGGCGCAGCCGTGCGGTGGTAGGAAAACTTGATCATGCTGCGGGCGCGGTCGTTGGTTTTGGGGCCGGCCTTGTGCCAGATACCATAGCGGGTTAGCACCACGGTGCCAGCTGGCACCGTCAGCGAGACTTGGCCGCGGATATCGCCGTAGTGGGCGATGGCCTCGCGATCGACGGCGCGGCAATGCGAGCCGGGCAGAACCATGGTTGGCCCGTCGACGAGCGCGACACTGTGAGGGTAATAATAGCACTGGAGTTCAAAGACGTCGTAGCCGCTACCCGAAAGTCCGTCCGAATGCCAAGTCTGGCCGAGGTGCTGCTCCTTGAAAAAGTGGTGGTGGCCGCCTCGGGGCACCAAGAAATCCTCGCCCAACAGCGAGCGTGCGGCCCCGGCGACTTGGGGATGCAGGAGCACCTGATAGGTGAAGTCGTCCGAAGCGATAAAGGCGTCGCAATTGCCGGGAGCGAGGTCGTCGCAGCAGCGGTTGAAGGTCTCGGCAATGACGCTTTCGAGGACGACCAAGCCGGAGGCGACAAAGTCCATGACGCCGTCGTCGTCTAGCGTCGGTTTAATTGGCGACATCCCATTCCTCCTAAACGAATTTTTCGAGCACGAACTCATAGCCGAGGTAGTCGTTGTCCTGGCCCTCGTACGCATAGAGCTTGGCGATGGGAAACTGTACCACGCGCCAGCCATCGGCCACGGCCGCGAGCACCGATTCGTAGGGCGGATCGTCGCTGGGCAGGGTCGGCGTTTGCGGCTGGGTGGCGTCGTACAAGGCCCAGCTAGCCAGCGGCGAGCGCATATTGGTCGATTTGGCGTAGAGATAGAGAATCTGCTGGCGGGGTTCAGCGAGCAATTCACCGAGGCGGTCGAGATCCGCGGCGGTAATCGCCTCGGTGCGCAGCTTGTCGCGGCACTGTGTCAACCAGTCTTTTACAGCTTCGTGCATATAGGCTCCCATGGCGTCGGCGACATAAGAAAGCGTTCCCATTTAGCGCGGTCAACAAACAGCGGTGCGCCGCGCCTAGTAATCAACTACCACCTTGATGGTTTGGGGCTGAAGCGCTACGTCGAAACCGGCGACTAAGTCGGGAAAGGGGACGCACTGCGAGATGAGAGGGTCGAGATCTAATTGCCGCCGCGCCAACAGGTCCAGGGCCTGGGGAAATACGTGGGCAAAGCGAAAAGAGCCGCGGACAGTCAACTCCTTTTGCATGACCAAGTTGACCGGCAGTTCAATCGGGCCGCCCTGGACACCCAACTGCACAATGATGCCACCGGCTTTGCAGTGCGCGTACGCGGCTTGCAGGGCGGCTGGAGCTCCTGAGGCTTCTACGACGACGTCGAATCCCTCGCCCGCCGCCCGCGCCATGGCCGCCGCATAGTCGGCGCGCACGGGCTGATCGGCCCACAGCGACGCCGCCAAGTCGAGCGCACTTTGGCGAATATCGCTGACGGCGAGATGAGCAGCTCCGTAGTGCCGGGTGACCAAGCCGATGAGCTGGCCGATGGGACCGGCACCCGTCACCAGGACGCGCTTACCAGCGATGCCTCCTGCTTGGCCGACGCCGTGGACAGCGATGGATAGTGGTTCGAGTAAGGCCGCTTGGCGATAGTCTATCGCCGCGGGAAGTGGATGGCAGTTGTGCGCATGGACTTGCACGTATTCGCGGAACGAGCCGTCTTGGGGCGGGCTACAGGCAGCAGAGCCAAAGTAGCGCATCTGCGCGCAGAGGTTGTAGCGACCTTGGCGGCAGTGGGCGCATGTGCGACAGGGGTGGGATGGGTCAATGGCCACTCGGCTGCCCACCGGCAGCACATCTGCGAACGCGCCCGCAGCGACGACTTCCCCGGCCGACTCGTGCCCGAGGACAAAGGGGCGCTCTGGGACGAAATCGCCGTTTCGGCCGTGGACGTAATAGTGCAGGTCCGAACCGCAGATGCCCGTGGCGCGGACTCGCACTAAAACTTCGTCCGCAGCTATCTGCGGTTGAGCAATTTCCGCAGTTCGCAGATCGCGGGCGCCGTGTAGGTAAAAAGCTCTCATGCTGCGGATAGTAGCGGCCACAGTACGACGCGTCAAGGGAAAGAGCTGGCCGCGGCGCGAGTTGCCTGCCGCAGGCGTTGTGCGTACTGTGCAGACACCGGGGCCGCGCTTTCGCCCTGGTACATTCGCGCGGGAATGCAGGCGCTGGAATTGCTGGATAGTGGGAGTAGTGGTGCCGAGGGCCGGACTCGAACCGGCATGTCCTAAGCGGACAGTGGATTTTAAGTCCACCGCGTCTACCAATTCCGCCACCCCGGCGCATAGACAAAAAATGGAGGCGACGCCCGGACTCGAACCGGGGATAAAGGCTTTGCAGGCCCCTGCCTTACCACTTGGCCACGTCGCCTCAAATAGGGCTTGAAAGTACGCGGCGGGCATGTTCCTGTCAACCGGCCCGTTGCCCGTTTGCGCCATCTGTTCCGGGCCAAGCACAGGTTACACCTCGTCCCAAAGACGAATACGCAAAACGCCTTTGACAAGGTGTACAAAACCTATAAACTAAAAAAGAGATTTCACAATGCGACAATACCTCGATCTAGTAAGCCATTGCCTCGACCACGGCGAGTTCAAAGCCGACCGCACGGGCGTCGGCACCCTCGCCATCTTCGGCTATCAGATGCGCTTTGATCTCGCGGACGGGTTCCCCTGCCTGACCACCAAGAAGCTGCATTTGCGCTCCATCATCCACGAACTCTTGTGGTTCCTCAAAGGCGACACCAACACGGCCTATTTGCAAAAGGAAAAGGTCAGCATCTGGGACGAATGGGCCGACGAAAATGGCGATCTCGGCCCCATCTACGGCAAGCAGTGGCGCGAGTGGTCAACTCCAGACGGCCCCATCGACCAAATTCAACGCGCTATTGATCTGATTAAGACCAATCCCAATTCGCGCCGCATCCTCGTCAGCGCGTGGAACGTCGGCGAGTTGGAACAAATGGCGCTCATGCCCTGCCATTGCCTGTTCCAGTTTTTCGTCGCCCGCGGTCGGCTTTCCTGCCAGCTCTATCAACGCTCTTGCGACGTGGGGCTTGGCGTGCCGTTCAACATCGCCAGCTACAGCCTGTTGACTATGATGATAGCCCAGGTCTGCGGCTTGCAGCCCGGGGAATTCGTCTGGACCGGCGGCGACGTTCACATCTATCAGAACCACGTCGCCGCACTGCGCCAACAACTCTGCCGCACCCCCCGGTCACTACCGGTGATGACGATTAAAAATCGCGGCCAGTCGATTTCCGACTTCCGCTACGACGACTTCAAACTGCTCAACTACCACCCTCACCCCTCCATCCCCATGGAGATCGCTGTCTGATGGGTCTGTTGTACCGACCTTATCGTGCCGGTTGGGCACGGTGCAGCGGTCGTGGATACAACTTTGCTCAGTCTTGGTTTAAGATCTTCACCTGCGGATGTGCAGTATCTATAGTCCAAGCCCCAAGCTGACCATCCCCGTCCAAGTCGGCCCTCACTACCAACCAGAATCCTGTGCTTATAGGCCAGAACTCCCAAGTATAGCCCTCTATCTGCCACCAAGCGTGCCGAATTCCCTTGCCATTCGGGTCGAAGTAGCGACCATGCTTGGCAAAATAGGCTTTTTCGAACAGGTAGAGCTGCTCCAAGCACGCCTCCAATTGGATCAGGTCCCGCTCATGTGGAGTCAAGCTAGAAAAATGTACAACCCCTAAGCCTATGAGCACCAACACCAAAAGCGTCAACTCGATCAGTCTCAGCGGCATGGGATATCTATCTCTTCGACGATTTGGTCCACATCTAAGTCAATCGGCTCGCCATAGCGTCCATAAGGCTCGGCATAGCGAAAGGGGCTGAGCGAGCCGCTGCTGTACTCACCGTCGCCATCGCGATCGACAAACGCCCACAGCGAGTAGGTACCGGCCAGCAGACCATCCAGATCAAATCGCCCCTCTTCGTCCGCCCACTCGGCATACGTCCGCCCATCCTCGTTGATGGCCGCGATTCGGACGCGACCTTCTTCCCCGACCTGCACCTGCCCCCGAATCGCCGCAGTCTCCGCGCCGACGGTAAAAGAAAGCGTCAGCAGGCTGTCGGCGAGACCATTGCCGGTCCGGTCCACGAGCTGGGCAGCCGCCCCGGCGAGCCGATACGCACCCGGTGCCAACGGTTCGGCGGGCGCGAAGCGGGCGCGGTTGGGTGCTGGCCACAGCCACTCCCCCGCTAATGCTTGCGTCGAATCGCTCGCCGTCCAAACCCCTGCCAACGCGACCGGCTGCATGGCTTCAGAAAAAAACAAGTCCAGCGCGTCGCTTGGGGCCAGTCGATTCCGCGTCAGCCCGACAAAAGAGGGCGGCTTGCGGTCGGACCGCGCACTGCCGCGAACAGGCGCGTCCCACTGCACGGGCACTCCGGCTAGCGAGAGCTGTACGGCATAGCGCCGGTCTGGCTCTTGCGCTGCCGTTTCAACGTAAATTTTCTCCTCCGCACCTAGGGCCGCATACAGCGACTCCACCGCCAGCCCAACGACTTCCAACTCTAACTCTTGTATATCCACAGCCTCGGCAAAAAGCAACATCAGCCGCTCGGCGTGTATGGCCTGGACCCGCTCGAGCACGGGCGCGGGCATCTGCTGGCGCACGAGGGCCAAATCGCCAGCTAACACTTCTTCCTCCCCCACTTCCACCGAGGAAGCCGGCAGGGCCAACCACTCATCGGCGTCTGGCAGAGCGTTGCGATTCGCATCCCTAAAGGCCAGCACTCGATAGTGACCTGGGGCAAGGCGAACAAACTCGTAGCCCCCGTCGGCACCGCTCTGTGTCTGATAGGATGGTTCTTCCAATCCTACCTCTTCGCTAAAGGTTCCCAAATCATAGGCCCAAACATGGGCACCGGTCACGGGCTGATGGTCTTGGTACACCCGACCCCGCACCAGCCCTTGATCGAGCTGCGAGCCAGTGGCAAATGCTAAAGTAAAGGACTTCGTCAAGGCATTGCCCCGCAGATCCCGCGCCCCAGTACCCACCGTCAACACATAAGTTCGTTCCTCGGCCAAAGGCATAGAAATGCGCAGTCGTGGACCGTGCCACGACAATTGCAGCGGCCCGACCGGTGAGGTAAAAAGAGCAGCCTCGGTCTGTTCGCGATTCATGGGTTCGTTGAAGACGATTTCTACTGCGGTATCCCGCGCCACTTCCAAGGCGTCGCTCTCCGGGTAGTGAGACAGAATGCGGGGCGGCTCTTTGTCCACTGGCCCTCCGGTAGGCGGCCCGACTTTGGCGCAACCTAACAACAGCGCGACCAAGACGCTAATCAGCACCGTGCGGATGGGCCTCGGCGTAGATGGCTTGCAGGTGCTCCAAGCTCACTTCAGTATAGCTCTGAGTAGCGGCCAACGTCGCGTGCCCGAGGAGTTCCTTGACGGCCACTAAATCGGCACCCGCGTCGAGAAGATGGGCGGCAAAGGAGTGGCGCAAGCGATGTGGGCTGAGCGAATCGTCTTCTGAGACAGCGCGCAGATGGCGCTCAACGATGCGCTGCACGGTGCGACGACTCAAGCGCTTGCCGCGTCCGTTGAGGAAGAGGGCACCGGCTTCTACTTGGGACATATCGTATTCGAGCAAGACCTCGGCGCGGCGTTGCAAATACGCTTCGAGTGCCTCTTGCGCCTTCGCGCCAATGGGGGCGATGCGCTCCTTGCGGCCCTTGCCCATCACCTTGATGGTGCCTTCGGCCAGATTCAGCGACGAAAGATTGAGCCCCACCAACTCGCCGAGGCGAATGCCCCCTCCGTAGAACACTTCTAGAATAGCCCGATCCCGCACGCCGCTAAACCGCTCGGTCGCAGGAGCCTCCATGGCCTCAGCGACCTGTTCTACGGGCAGGTGCCGCGGCAATGCGCGCTCGACCAAGGGCGATGCCACCACGCCAGCCGGGTTGGCGACAATCGCGCCCTCGCGACAGAGATAGCGGAAAAGCGAGCGCAGAGCCGCCAATTTGCGGGCAACAGTGCTGGCCTTAAGGCCCTTTTCTTCTAAGTCGGCGATAAAGGCCTGCACCTGCTCGCGCTGCACCACTCGCAGCGGCAGTTGCAAATTATCGACTCGCGGATAGAGAAAGCGAGCAAATTGCTGCAAGTCGCAGCGATATGAACTGAGGGTGTACTCGGCGCAGTTGCGCTCTTTGTCCAAGTATTCCAAGAAGCGGGCAATACCCTCTTCAAGGCTGGATCCGGCGTGCAGAGCGCTCTGCGGTGCGTCGGCCATGGCGTAGCGAGCCAAGGAGGAAAGGATTACTCAGGCAGCTTGGGCGCTTTTGTCTTTTTCGCCCTCTTCGCTTTCGTACTCAGTGCCGCAAATCCGGCAGTACGTGGTAGGGGTACCCGAGCGGCTCCCCTTTTCGTAGATCAAGGCAGCGTCGCAGTGGGTGCACTTGCGGTCTATGGGGCGGTCCCAACTGGCGAACTTGCACTCGGGATAGGTGCTGCAACCAAAGAAGACCTTGCCTTTGCGCGACCGCTTCTCCACGATCTGGCCATCGCAGCCGTCCTCTGGACACTGGATCCCGAGGACATAGGGCTTGACGTTTTTGCAATCTGGATATCCGCTACAAGCCAAAAAGCGGCCATAGCGACCCGTCTTGACGACCATGGGCGCGTTGCACTGATCGCAGACTTCGTCGGTCTCCACCTCGCCTTGCTCTTCAAGGGGCTTGGTGTTTTTGCACTTGGGGTAACCAGAGCACGCGAGGAAGCGACCGTTGCGCCCCCACTTGACGACCATGTCGGCCCCGCAGTCCTCGCAGTCCTCGTCCGACACCTCTTGCAGCGCGCGTTTTAGCTCTTTGCGTTGGCTATTGGCCGCGTCTAAATCGCCCTTCCACGAGTCGTAGAACTGCTGCACGATTTCCACCCAGTTGGTGCCCCCGTCTTCGACCTGATCGAGCTTGTCCTCCATGTTGGCCGTGAAAGCTACGTTGAAGAGGTGCGGAAAGGTATCGACGAGTAGTTTGTTGACGGTCTGGCCGCGCTCAGTGGCCACGAAGTAACGATTATCGACCTTTTCGACGTACTTGCGGTCGAGGATGGTAGTAATGATTTGCGCGTAGGTCGAGGGACGGCCAATGCCCTCGGATTCTAGTTGCTTGACGAGCGACGCCTCCGTAAAGCGCGGAGGTGGCTTAGTAAAGTGCTGCTCAGGAGCGATCCGCTCTAACTTTAGCACCTCGCCTTCGGCAATATCAGCGGGCATGGCTCGCGACGCGTCCTTTTCTTTTGTCTCGGCCATACCATTAGACACGGCCTCCAACTTATCCTCTTCTTCCTTGCTCTCGCTGTAGAGCAGGGTAAAGCCCAGAAACTTGACAACGCTCCCGGCAGCGCGAAGCAAATAGGGGCCAGCCTCGACATTGGCCGTCGTGATATTGAGAACCTGCGGCTTCATCTGCGAGGTCACGAATCGCTTCCAGATCAGAGAATACACCCGCGCCTGATCTGGCTTGAGCAAGTGCTTGACTTTGTCTGGATGCAGGGCTACGGAGGTAGGACGTATGGCCTCGTGAGCATCTTGGGCGCTGTTTTTGGTCCGGTAGTGATTGGGCGTTTCGGGCACGTACTCGCGGCCGTAGAGGACGTCGATCTGCTCGCGCACTTCGGCGATGGCATCGGCTGCAACGCGCACCGAATCCGTGCGCATATAGGTAATCAGGCCACGGGTTTCGCCCTCGACCTCAATGCCTTCGTATAGCTGCTGAGCCACGGCCATGGTGCGCTTGACCGAAAAACGCATCCGCCGGGCACATTCCTGCTGCAAGGTGCTGGTCGTGAAGGGCGGGGCTGGACGGCGCACTTGGTCGCGTTCCTTGACCTCTTTGACCGCTATATCTTGCGCGGCCAGCTCGGCGGCGATGCGATCGGCCTCCTCCTGATTGTCGATATCGAGCTTATCGCCGTCTTTGGCCAACAGGCGCGCCCAGAACGAACCTTGGCTCTCGCGGCCCAAAAGGGCCTCAATCGACCAGTACTCTTGAGGCTCAAATGCCTTGATCTCGCGGTCGCGATCGCAGATTAACCGCACGGCTACGGACTGCACGCGGCCGGCTGAGAGCCCGGAGTGTATGACCTTCCACAACAGCGGACTGATCTCGTAGCCGACTAAGCGGTCGAGTACGCGCCGCGCCTGTTGGGCATCGACCTTGTGGAGATCCAGCACGCCCGAGTGCTCTAGCGACTCGTGTACCGCTTTGGGCGTAATCTCGTTGAAGAGAATTCGCTTGACGTTGTCGTTCTTGTGGGAGATGGCTTGAGCCACGTGCCAAGCAATGGCTTCGCCCTCGCGGTCGGGATCGGTAGCCAAGTAGGTGGTATCGGCGGCTTGGGCTGCTTTGCGGAGGCCACTGAGGATCTTGCTCTTGCCTCGAATGGTCACGTAGCGCGGCTTGAAGCCGTCTTCAACGTCGATGCCCAGTTCTTTCGGCGGCAAATCCCGCACGTGCCCCATACAGGGTTTAACCACAAAATCCTTGCCCAAAATTTTGTTGATTGTCTTAGCCTTAGCCGGCGACTCAACCACCACCAATGACTTGCTCATCTGCTCCCTCAATTGATATTACTGAAAGCTGTACGTTACGTAAGTTACCTAATTTGCTGAATATATGGACGCCCTAAGACAATTGCAAGACGCGCTCTTGACAAACTAAAGCCGCCGCCTTTTTGTAACCCATTCGATATTGCACGCTGCATCCTCTGAGGTTTGCTCCTTGATCCATCGCAAGAAATCAAGCGAAATAGAGCATATTGCCGCTGGCTGCGAGATCGTCTTCGCCGTCCAGCAGAAGCTCGAAGCGCTCATCGCGCCTGGCGTCAGCACCCTCGAATTGGATCAAGTCGCCGAGGCCGAAATCCGCACCTTAGGAGCGGTGCCCGCCTTCAAGGGATACCACGGCTTCCCCTACTCGATTTGCGCTTCAGTAAATGCTGCGATCGTGCATGGATTCCCCGATAAAACCCCGCTGCAAGAGGGCGATATCGTCAGCATTGACGTGGGTGCCTGTCTCAATGGTTACTATGGCGACGGAGCCTTTACCGTCGCGGTTGGCGCGATCAGCACGCAGGCACATCACCTCATCAATGGCACCCTCGACTGCCTCGCACGGGGAATTGACCGAGCGCGGCCCGGCGGGCGGCTCTCCGACATTTCGCACGCCATCCAGCACCACGCCGAAAGCCAAGGGCTGGCCGTAGTGCGCGAGTACGGAGGCCACGGTATTGGCCGCGAACTGCACGAGTCGCCCTACATCGAAAACTATGGCTCGCCCGGCAAAGGGCCGCTGCTCAAGCCTGGGCACGTATTCTGCATCGAACCGATTCTCTGCCTAGGTAACCCTCAAATCGACCATCTCGACGACTGGACCACCCTCACCTCTGACCGCTCGCTCGCCGCTCACGCCGAACATACCGTCGCCATTACTGAGGACGGACCGCGGATTCTGACCCTGCCCGCTGTGCCAGCATGAAGGTCACCTTCCTCGGCACTGGCACCTCTATCGGAGTGCCGCGCATCGGCTGCTACTGCCCAGTTTGCGCCTCGGACGACCCGAAAAACAAGCGCTTGCGCTGTGCCTTACACTTAGCACATCAAGGCCGGTCAATCCTCGTAGATGCCGGTCCTGATCTCAGAACTCAAGCCCTGCGCTATCGGATTGACCGCGTCGATTGCGTGCTGTTGACTCACAGCCACGCCGATCACCTGCACGGCCTCGACGACGTGCGCTCTTATTGCTTTGACCGCGATCAGCCGCTGCCCTGCTATGCGGACCCGCATACCATTGCACGCATCGAACGAGTCTTCGACTACGCCTTTGACAAAGACGCTCCAAGCGCGACGCCGCAGCTAGCCCTGCGTCCGATTGCCGGACCGTTCACAGCTTGCGGACTCGCCATCGAGCCGCTCACCATCTATCACGGCCGCTCCCCGGTCCTAGCCTTTCGCATCGGCAACTTCGCCTACGCCACGGACACCAACTACATCCCAGAGGCGGCAATGGCGCGGTTGCGCGGCCTAGAGGTCTTGGTCCTCGACGCACTACGGTACAAAGAACATCCAACCCATTTCAACGTCGAACAGGCGTTGGCCATTGTCGCCGAACTCCAGCCCGCTCGCACCTATTTCACGCATATGGCCCACGACCTAGACCACCATCAGACCAATGCCGAACTCCCCCCAGGCGTACAGCTCGCCTACGATGGATTGGTACTAGAAATAAAATAAAAACGAGGACGCCGCCGGTCTTCTGACGACATCCTCGCCTCAATCAAAAAGCACTCCGATTTTAATTCAACACTTGGACCATCCGCAGTGCTTGCACATCAGACAGCTACTCTCATACGATACCGTCGACCCACACTCTGGACAGGTCGTCAGCGTCTTTGGCTCGCTGCTCTCGACCGAACTGGGCGGCACTTTCTCGGGAGCCTCAAGCTGATTACCCGCTTTCCGTTGCAAATAGCGCTCCATCGCCTTGCCGATGGCGTCCGGCGTAGACAGGATCAACTCGCCGTTCTCCCATACCGGATTGGGGCCTGAAATGCCTTTCAACTCGCTGATAACCTCCTGAGGATCAACCCCCGAACTCAGCACCAGCGAAATTAGCCGACTGATGGCCTCAGACTGAGCGGCGGCGTTGCCGCCAGACTTGCCGATGGTACTGAAGACTTCGCATATCCCGTACTCGTCTTCGTTGATCGTTACGTAGATCTTGCCCTCGCCGGTGTTGATCCGCTCGGTAATGCCCGCGGTGACGGCCGGGCGACGGCGACGGTGGAGGAAGCCATCTGGCCCCATGTAGTTAGGGCCCTCCGCAGCCGGAGCTTCCTTCTTGTCGGCTTGGTCCTCGGTCTGCAGGATGCCCTCGCGGCTGCCCTCGCGGTACACCGTCACGCCCTTGAGGCCCTCCTTGTACGCGGTGATGTAAATGTCGGCGACCGTCTCTAGCTCAATGTCTTCGGGCAGGTTGATCGTCGAGGAAATGCTGCTATCGGTGTACTTCTGGATCACGCCCTGCATCTTGACGCGGAAGTAGGGATCGATTTCATGGGCCGTCACGACGTAGTCGGGCAGGTTTTCGTCGTCGCCGAAGACGCGCTGGATGAGCGGATGATAGACCTTGTATTCGCGGAAAGTCTCGCCGTCGTCCTGCTTTACTCGGCGGGTGTAGCTCGTGCAAAAAATCGGCTCAATCCCCGAACTCGTCTGAGCCACAATCGAACCCGTACCTACTGGCGGCATGGTAATCAAGGTGCAATTGCGCAGACCGTGCTCGGCGATTTTCTCTTGCAGCCCCTGAGGTAGGTTCTGGATGAACTTGCTCTGCTTGATGCCCTCCCAGTCGAAAAGCGGAAAGGCCCCTTTCTCCCGCGCCAATTCGACGGACATTTCATAGGCGTTGTGGCAGATGGTGGCCATAATGCGGTCTATAATTTCCAAGGCCTCGTCCGAATCGTACTTGTTCTGCATCAAGACCAGCGCATCGGCCATGCCGGTGATGCCCAAACCCACTCGCCGGTCAGAGGCTACGGCTTCGCGAATTTTGGGCAAGGCATGGTTGTCCACGTTGTAATCAATGACGTTATCTAAAAAGCGGGTCGCCACGCGGGTGGCCTGCCCCAACTCCTCGTAGTCGAGTTCACCATCGGCCCGGACGAAGTTCACCAAATTGAGATTGCCTAGGTTGCAGGCTGTGTACGAGGCCAGTGGCTGTTCGCCGCAGGGATTGGTGCTGGTGAGTGGGTTGGCGTATTCGACATTGTGATGCTCGCGCATCGTGTCCCAAAAAATAATCCCCGGCTCGGCGCTAGCGTGGGCATTGGCAGTGATCTTGTCCCACAATTGGCGCGCCTTGACCGTGCGGAACACCTTGCCACCCCAGCGCAAGTCAAAGTCCGAGTCGGCCAACACAGCCTGCATGAACTCGTGGGTAATCAGCACGCTGATATTGGCGTACTGCACTTTGGTGCGATTAGCATCGTTTTTGATGGTGATAAAGTCTTCGATATCGGGATGATCAACCCGCAAAGTCAGCATTAGGGCACCGCGACGGCCGGCTTGGGAGACGGCATTGGTGCTCTCGGAGAGCAGGTTCATAAAGGCGGTGCAACCCGGCGAGGCATCCACCGTGGCGTTGACCGGAGCCCCTTGCGGCCTGAGAATCGACAAATCCGTGCCGACGCCACCGCCCGTACGGTACACCATCGCCGACTCGCTCAAGCAGCGATAGATGCCCTCTAGGCTGTCCTCTTCAATGGGAATGACATAGCAGTTGGACAGCGTCGGCTTGCGCCTAGCCTCGTCCCGGCCCGCCCCGTGCATGACGCGCCCGCCGGGGATGAACTTGAAGTCCATCAACAGCGAGAAGAAGCGGTCGTACCAGAGTTGGGGATCCTCTTCCACCGAGGCCATGGCCCGGGCGATGCGGTCCCAGATGTGCAGCGGCCCGGTCTCGCCGGGTGCCAAGTACTTGTTGCGCAAGACATCAATGGCGAGGTCGTTTTCCCCGTAATAGGTCTCGGCATCAGCGGCGCGGGCCAAAAGGGCATCGTGGCCGTTGCGCTTGAGCCCGTGGCCTTCGAGTTGCGCTAGCATGTCTTCAAAGCGGTGTGCGACTGCGCGTTCGGATTCCATTTCAAAACTCCCATTGAAGCAATAAAAACCTATAGGCGAAGTGAAAAACATCGCCAAAAATCAGAATTCAGGGTACTGCTGTTAGGGTTAGGGGAGAAAACAAAAAAGTGCAGCCCTGAAACACACTATCTCAGGGCATCACATTCGTCTGACACTATATGTAGTAGTGCCAAGTCCTAAGTTAAGAGAGGGATCGCGTATTTGTCAAGTCAAAAAAAGGGCAAGAGCAATTTCTTTTTTAATCCGGTTACAATGCGCTAAAAAAAACAGCACCGGCCTCAATTATTGGCCAATTGCTCCAATTCGCGCATGAAATCGCTCTTGTCTTTGAACTGGCGATAGACCGAGGCAAAACGGACATACGCCACGTCGTTGAGCTGGCGCAGATGCTCTATGACTCGCTGGCCGATCTGCTTGGAGGGAATTTCCTTCACGTTGAGATTGCCCACTTCGGCCTCGATCTGATCGACAAGTTGCTCGATTGCCTCGGCCGAAACGGTCGTCTTGTAACAGGCTACCTGTATCTTGTCGAGCAGTTTGCTGCGATCAAAAGGCTCGCGGCGACCGTCGGCCTTAATGACGGATAGGGGCACGTTTTCGATGTATTCATAGGTTGTGAATCGCTTGGTACAGCTTATGCACTCACGGCGACGGCGAATCGCCATACCTTCGCGGCACGACCGCGAATCCACCACCCGATCTTCTTCACAATTGCAATAGGGACACCGCATAGACTAATCCTCCTAGCGTACGGTAGACGGCGTTTGGGCGGGGAAGAAGGGGAAGGAAAGTAATACTAAATATAATAAAAATAGGAAGATATTAGCAACCGTCAGTTGAACCTGAAGGTGAAGGGCAGGCTAACCCAGACCTTGACGGGCCTGTCGTTTTGCATCGCCGGCGTAAACTCCGACTGGAGTGCGGCAGCTTTGGCGACCTCGTGGAATACCTTGGGCCCCGTGATCTTGCCGATCTGTTCGACCTTGCCGTCTTTGCCCACGAGCGCGGTGACAAACACCTTGCCGGTAATATTGGCCTTCTGGGCGGTAGCCGGATACTCCGGCGTTACTTGTTTGATAAGCACAGGCTTTTTCTCGACCCGCCACAACTCGACGATTTCTTCTTCCTCTTCCAACTCGACTTCCTCAACCACCTCCTCCTCCAATGGCGGCGGCGGTGCCAGATCGTCGAGATCGAGGTCGAGGTCGGTATCCTCAATGGTCACGTCATCCGGGACATCCGGGTTGTCGGTAGGCACGGGCACGACCGGTCGGGCCGGCGGTGGGGGCCGGCGCTCCTGTTTAGTCTCGGGGATTTCTTCGAGTTGAATGATAATCGGCTGTTCGGGTTTGGCGTAGGCGTCGGGCTCAAAGCTGGGGAAGAGGCCAAAGAGAGCCGCATGTAAGAGGGCGGAAAAACCCGTGCAGGCCCATATCGTCTTCCGGTACGTCAACCGCAGGTTGGCTTCAGGCTGTTTGCCACGAATCATTCGTCCAACTCCCGCTTGGTAGAGAAATTGACCCGCAGGGCTTCGACCTTGCGCAATTCCTCCATGACATCGGAAATCACCCCGAACTCAGAGTCCTTGTCGCCTCGCAATGAGATGATCAACCGAGGATTGGCCGTCAGGTACTTATGTACCAGCTTGCCCACGCCGGCAAGCGGTATGTTCCGGTCTTCAATACTGATAACTCCCTCGCTATTGACCCAAACCTGCAATACGTTGCGGCGGCTTTCGAGCTTCTCAATTTTTTCAGCTTGTGGCAATTCCACCGGCACGCCCCTATAGCGCACGAAAACCGTCGAGACCATAAAAAACACGAGGAGCAAAAAGGATATATCGGCCATGGAAGCCGTGGGAATGACGCTAACTACTTTGGCTTTGCGTGCGAATTTCATCGACTATTCTTCCGGGTTGGCAATCGAGATTTTGGTGGCCCCGGCCAGTTTGAGCTCGTCTAGTACATCGACGAAGGTCCGATAGGTGGCCCCGCGCTCGGTCTTGAGCGAGACGATCAGATTCTCGTTTTCCCGCAGACGCCCCTCAATTCGCGCCTTGAGTTCGGTAAACGGCACAGGCGTTAGCTGTTCATTTTCAAAAAAGGCAACTTGGTCGCGGGCGTTGATCCACACGTTGAGAATATTCTTTTCTCGTATTTCCTTGGTCTCGCCCACCGGCGGCAAGTGCAACGAGAGGCCCTTGTCTTGGTTCATCGTGGTCGTGACGAGGAAGAACACTATCAACAGAAACGCTATATCCGCCATCGAAGCCGTGGGGATTTCCGGGGCAACCCGGCTCTGGCGCCTCCCGATCACGTCTAGGCTCCTTGGTGCTCGCGCGCGCCCAACAAGTCGATGAAGTTGGCCGTCTGCTCGGTCATATCGGCGATGATCTTATCGATGCGATTGGCGCAGAAATTGTAGCAGAACTGGATTAGGATGCCCACGATCAAACCCGAGGCTGTGGTGATCAGAGCCTCGGAAATACCACCCGCGACCATGGACGGCTCGACGTCGCCGGCTTCCTTAATCGCCTGAAAGGCGTTGATCATACCGCTGACCGTGCCCAAGAAGCCTATCATCGGTGCTAAGTTGGCCACTGTCGAGAGCCAGACCATGCCGCGCTCGAGAAAGGCCATCTCCACTGCGCCGGAATTGTCAATGGCTTTCTCGACGTGGTCGATGCCGCGATCTAGGCGCAGGAACCCTGCGTGGATAACCGAGGCAACCGGACCGCGGGTCTGTGAGCAAAGCTCGGCCGCTGCATCGGGCCCCTCGCTTGCGAGTGTCTCTTCGAGGTTCGCAAAGAAATTCGCCGCGTCGATCGACGACCGCGACAGATTGTACAGGCGCTCAATCGCTACGGCAACGCCGATGATGAGCAGAATGAGCAGGGGCCACATGGCCCATCCGCCGTCTTGAAAAAGCTCTACCATTTTCTCTCCTCGCGATTATTGTTAGTCCCGGTCCAACAGACCGGAGCGATGCTTAGTTTTGCTCCTCTTGCGTCTCTCCGCCACCGAAAAACTGCCGCTTGAGCTTTTCTTCCTCAGTCTCGGGTGGCCGGAGCTGCCAAATGCGCTGCTGGGCCACCTTCTCCCAAGCTGGGTCGGCTTTGGCTTTCTCAAAGGCGGCGATGGCCTCTTCCTCGTCGCCCTCCCTCACCAGATTGTCTCCCTTGAGCAGCAGCAGGTGTGCATCCTCGGGATTTACCTTCAGCCCTCGCCCCAGCCACGCTTTTGCCGAGGCTAACTCGCCGCGGCCTTGATGCCACTCCACTAGCTCAGCTATGCTCTTCAAATCCTTGGGATCGGCCTCGACCATACCCTTGAGGCCCTTAAAGCGCCAAGTGTCGTCATCCTCTTCGGAAGCGATTGATGCGATTCGGTTGTAATAGGAATAGGCATTCTGTGAATCCACCTTAGCCAGTTCCAATAGCGTCTCGTAAGCCCCTTCAATATCGCCGACCTCTAGCTTCAGTTCGACGATACTCTCCAATTGGTCGGCACCATCCGTCCCGCCCTCGACCTGGCGTTTACGCCACTCAAGGGCCTGATCCACCTGCCCTAGCTCCTGGTGCAACACTGCAAGTATTTCAATGAGTTCAGCGCCTTCGACTCCAGTCGTGTCTTCACGCTCAGCTTCAACTAACTGCTCGTAGTGGGCGACAGCCCGCTCGTTGTGGCCCTCGCGGCGATAGAGGTCAGCTAACTTGCGACGATGTTCAGCCGCGTCCGGCTTTTTGCGCAATACGCGCTCCAAGCTCCAAGCAGCCGAATCGGGAAAGTCAGCTTGATAGACCGAATAGAGAAGCAGGTTGGAATTCAGATGCAGCGAGTCGATACTGATTGCCTGGCGCAGTGCAGTGCGCACGCCGACAAAATCCTTTTTTTCGTAATATACCTTCCCCAAGAAGTAGGCGGCTTGCAGGTCTTGGGGACTATATTGCAAAAGAGTCGTATAATAGCTTATGGCCCTGTCGTACTCTTTATTTTGGCGGGCCGTTTTGGCGTAATATTTATACTTGCGGATGGAATCGGCTGTTGCAACTTCCGCCGCCTCAGCCTCGGCACCCAAAATTAAGGTGCAGATCGCTAGTCCTAAGGTACGCATCAGATTACATTTCACGGTGAATAATCCTCAATATGGCTACGGGCACCGAGACGCGACAATTTGCGAGTTCATTGTCATTACTTAATGCAGCCTTCGTAGAGCCGTCAAGATATGTATTTACTGTTTGGGATGCAACTTTTAAAGGCCACCTGAATATTAAATATAACAACTCCACCATTACATCTTTGCAGCGAATGCGTTACATTTTTGCGGATCGCCGCGCGTTTACAGATTGACAAGTATTTATTTTTAATGCACTTTATTCGCTTTATAGCAATATGATGAATAGCGCGTTTATTCGAACTAGTGCCACGTTCACTTCTGCCGAACTCGAGCGGCAGGGCTAATCTGAGAGGGGCAGCCTTGAACTGGTTTGAAAAAATGAAATCTGGGATTAAGTCCCTAATAAAGCGCGAAATTCCCCAGGGGCTCTGGATCCAGTGCAAAAAGTGCGGCCACTCCAACTACGAGATGGCCCTGCGACGCCGACACTGGATCTGCCCGGAGTGCGCTTGCCACTATCCCATTGGCCATCAGCAGTACATCGACATCCTCATTGACGATGGTACGTTCACCGAAATCAACGCCAACGTAGCACCTGTCGATCCGCTCAGGTTCAAAGGCTATCGAGACAAAATCAAGACCGGTCGCCGCCAGAGCGGCCTAAAAGAATCTGTGTACACTGGCATCGGCCAAATCGGTGGCCACCCTGTCGCCCTGGCGATCATGGACTCGCGTTATCTCACGGGCACGTTGGGCGGCGCGACCGGCGAAAAACTCTGCCGGCTCATCGACCGCGCCATAGCCGAACGATGCACGCTAGTCATCGTCTGCCAGTCGGGTGGAGCTAGAATGCAGGAGAGCGCCTATTCCCTGATGCAAATGGCCCGGATCAGTGCCAAGCTCAACCAGCTCTCGCAAAACGGCTTGCTCTATATTGCGATTCTTACCGACCCAACGTATGGCGGTGTCACCGCCAGCTTTGCCATGCTCGGCGATATTGCTTTGGCCGAACCTAGTGCACGCATCGGCTTTGCAGGCCAAACCGTCATCCAGCAGTTCCTCGGCACAGACGCCCCATTGCCCGAAGGCTTCCAACTAGCCGAGGCCGTCCTCGAACACGGCTTTATAGATCGCATCGTCCCGCGCGACCGCATGGCGGCGGAATTGGCGCGTTTGATCTCTCTGTTGGCCCCGCAGACCGCCAGCCACGCCTAGAAGTTGTGTCCTAGGCTCAGCCAGACGTCCACTTGCTCATCAGCGATACCCGTACCTATGCGGATCACCAGATCGGCGTCCCAGACCATGCGTACCCCTGCACCGCCGCTGATGTGCATGCCCGACCACCCGATCTTATCCAAGTCGGGCCAGACTCGGCCCGCATCGAAAAAAGCTGCCCCCTGCCACTCTATATACTGTCCGTAAAACCAGATGTCGTACAGTTGGTAGCGCAATTCGATATTGGACAAAAAGCGCACGTCATCTGTAAACCGCTGGGCGTCGAAACCGCGCAGAGAATCGCTGCCGCCCAACCCCTTGACTCGGCGACTGCCTCCCATTTCGCCATAGGCATAGAGGGGTACCTCGCCACTGAGGACCTCCAGTACGAGGCGATGAGAGAAATTTATCCGAGGCGACAACGGGACGTAGTAGGAGTTGGTCAGGGTTACGCGGCTAAAGTCAATAGGCGCAAAGAGCAGCCCTAGCAAGGAGTTGCGTGCCGACTCGTACGACCACTCCTGAAAGAAACCGCGCCGTGGCACCACTTCGTCGTCGCGGGTATCCCACTGGAGAGTCGCACTAATAAACCCCGAAAACCCATCTATTACTCCATCTGGAGTGCCTCGCTCCAAATAGAACGCCTGCGTCCCCCGCTGGTCCACATCGACGCGCTCCAGCCCAAAACCGACCGACATGGAAACCGGACCGTATAGCTGGCGAAAAAGGCTCACCAAGATCCTCGGGTTTCTTTCTAGAATGTAATAGTAGTAGTTCTCATCCTTGAAATCAGCGCTCTTAGGCTTGATGAAGTCTCGATTGAATGCGCTATTGTTGCCCAACCCATAGTAGCGCGTGCGTATATTGCGCTCGCGGAACAACTCCAGTCTCAGGCCGAAACCCGTCCCCGAAATCCGGGGCACCCTCAGTCGCACGCGATTTTTTACTTTGCCCTCAGAAGACTGCTGGACGTGCAACGTCAGCTTGTAGAGATAGGGCTGCCGCCGGTAGTCAGCCCAGTGGACGCGTGCGCCCCAATTCCAGCCCGTGTTAGGGCTGAGATAAGCAAACGGTAGGCCGGTGACGCCATAGGGAATGCCCCGCAGGGTAAACTGGCGTCGCTTTGCCATCCAGCGCACGGCTTCCACGGTCTGCTCGGTCGCCGCCTGCGAGACTTTGGTCAGCAGCGGGGACGAAGGCTGGCTTTGAGTGGAATCGACGCGGCCCTCGCCTTCACCCCATGCGCTCTCTGCGAACAATAGGATGCCGATGCAACTGCCGTTTGCGAGAAGCCGCTTAACCACGACCACCTCGCTTCCCAGCGCTTTCAGGTGTGAAAATGCCGCACTCAAAGCGCTGGCGATCAAGCGAGCTTATCGGGGCATCAAGCGCATAGCGGAGCGGCGTAATCGAGACTGCGCCGCACGCCAAGGCTTCCACATCGCTGTTAGCTCCATCGCCAACCAACTGCAACTGACAGCTATGGTATGCGAAGTGCGGCTCGTCTTCACGCCGAGCAAATAGCGGACCATAGCTCGTCTTCGCCAAACCCGTCAGGCACCTCGGGGATTCGCGCTTGGTACT
Source organism: Candidatus Latescibacterota bacterium (assembly GCA_965233785.1). GTDB lineage: Bacteria > Latescibacterota > UBA2968 > UBA8231 > UBA8231. The sequence continues at coordinate 4,911,061 of OZ247580.1, read as the reverse complement.
AGCGGGCATGTTCACTGCGATCATGTCGGCACCAGCCGGCAACCCCCCGCGCAAGATCTCGGCGGCGATGTCCGCGGTGACAGCCGCCGCCGCCGCAACCAGCACATCAAGCGCGGGATCGAGCTGCCGACATCGCCGCCAGCGCACAAAAGCCGGTTCGGGCAACTCCAGCGAAAAGGCTGCGGATGGCATCCCGGCGAGAAAGCCTTCTACAGCCGCCCCTATGGTGCCGGAACTCAGCGTGAAAGCGAGACCGGAGTTGACGCCCATATTGATGCCGGATATGACCAGGTCCGGCTTTGTAGGACAGAGATTGTGGATACCGATATGGGCGCAATCGGCTGGCTTGCCGGTCAGCGTCTGGACGGGAAAGCCGCCGCATTCAATCTCGGCCAGCACCAATGGCTCAAAGCGGCTCATACTCTTGCTGGTCCAACTGCATTCCGCCGCTGGCACGACCACGCATAACTCGGCCAACTCGGAAAGCTCTCGCAGCAAAGGTACCAAAAGAGGCGAATCAGCACCGTCGTCGTTTGTCACCAATACTTGGGATTTTGTAGCGGTCACAGTTGGTTTTGCCTCCGCTATGGACGCGCTCTGAGATGGGGATATATAATAACAATCCGCCACTCGGCTCCCAATAATTCCTTGCCTAGCGGCGGCCTGCGGTTCTATTATTTTTTGATGGATGCCACCATTCTCCTACAGGAACTTGAAACCCTCGCCGCAGATCTGGACATCGAGGTGCGCTACGACGACTTTGAAGGCCAAGGTGGGCTTTGCCGCTATGGCGGTAGATCCTACTTGATCGTCAATCGCGAACTCGATACCGAAGCCCGGGTGCATGTGTTATGCCGTGCTCTTGCGCGGCTGCCTCTCGATGCGGTCTTTATCCGTCCCCAAGTACGGGAACGAATCGAAAAGTGTAGATCGCAGGCCGCCGCCTAATCGCCTACACTCCCACTGACCACGCTCCAGCATTTAGACGGGCGGCGAATTTTCCCGCCGAAATTCGCCGCCTGAAGGGCGGACTGAGCTTCCTTGACAGCCCCTATGTCATGGTCTATTTTTGTCTTTTTCTGCCTATTAAGACAAAGGGACTACCATGCCCAAAATCAAAACGCATAAATCCTCGGCCAAGCGCATCAAGCAGCGCGGATCGGGCAGCCTGAAGCGGCGCAATGCCTATGCCACGCACCTTTTGGGTGGCCGTTCGACCAAGCGCAAACGGGCTTTCCGCAAAAATAGTTCGGTTTCGTCCGCAGACCTAGCCAATGTGCGCCGTGCCCTGAACCTCAAGTAAGCGAGTTTAACGGAGAATAATTCATGCCACGGGTAAATCACGCCGTAGCCACCAAAAAGCGCAAAAAGAAGGTACTCAAACAATCCAAGGGTTATTGGGGCGCGCGCAGCCGCCTCTTCCGCACCGCTAGGGAAGCCGTTGACCGCGCTCAAGTCTACGCCTACCGCGACCGGCGTCAGCGCAAGCGGGATTTCCGCCGCCTCTGGATTGTTCGCATCAATGCCGCCGCCCGCCGCAATGGCATGTCTTATAGCCAGCTCGTCCACGGGCTAGGCCAAGCCGGCGTTGCAATCAACCGCAAGGTGTTGGCCGATTTAGCCGTGCGTGATCCGGCCGCCTTTACTGCGGTAGTCGAACAAGCCCGACCCCACGTCTAAATTTACACCCATCTGACAAAAAGGGGCCGGCGATACGCGCTGGGCCCTTTTTGTTCTATTAGGTCTATCATGTTAGAAGAAGTGCGACAATTGGCGTCGGTGGCCATAGCGGAAATCGAGGCGGCCCAAGACGATAAGGCACTGGAGGCACTGCGAGTTTACCACCTCGGGCGCAAGAGCCGCTTGCGCCAGATCGCACGGCAGATCGGCCACCTGTCCGCGGCCGAAAGGCCAGCGCTAGGGGAGGCCACTGGTCGCGCTCAACAGGCCATTCAGCAGGCGCTAGACGACAAGGCTCTAGCCCTCCGGCAGTTGGCTGAAGCGGCTTCTGCCCTCGACGTAACACTCCCGGGCCGACGGCCTCTGTTGGGCTGTGCCCACCCCCTGTCTCAGCTAACCGACGAATTAATCAGCATCTTCCAAGGCATGGGTTTTGACGTGGCCGACGGGCCAGAAGCTGAAGACGAGTACCACAACTTCGACGCCCTCAACACACCGGCCGATCACCCCGCACGCGACCTGCACGACACCTTCTATTTAGATGGCGGTGGCCTCATGCGCACTCACACCTCCACGGTGCAGATCCGCGTCATGGAGCAAACGCCGCCGCCAGTGCGGGTCATCTCCCTGGGTCGCTGCTACCGCAAGGAGACGGTCGATGCAACCCACCACTTCGCCTTCCATCAGATTGAGGGCCTATACGTTGACCACGGGGTCTCTTTCGCCGACTTGAAAGGCACCATTGAGGCCATGGGACGCCAGCTTATGGGCGCGGAGACCCAAGTGCGCTTTCGACCTCACTTCTTTCCCTTCACTGAGCCAAGCGTGGAATACGATTTTACCTGCACCTGCAAGGGGCAACGCGCCAACTGCTCTATTTGCAAGGGAACGGGTTGGATCGAAATCGCCGGTGCTGGCATGGTCGATCCGGCCGTCTTTACCGCGGTGGGCTACGACCCAGACGAATACACGGGCTTCGCCTTCGGCATGGGCTTGGAGCGGATCGCCATGATTCGGCACGGCATTGACGATGTGCGGCGCTTCCTCGAAAACGACTTGCGGTTCATCCGCCAGTTCTAAGATTCTCGGCAACGCCTTATGAAAATCACTTATAACTGGCTCAAGGAATACGTGGATTTCGCCTGGGATTGGCCCGAGCTAGCCGAGCGCCTGACCATGGCGGGCTTGGAGTTCGAGAGCGTCGAGGATCTCGGCGCACGCTACGAGGGCGTTGTCATCGGCCGCGTCAACACCTGTTGCCCACACGGAAACGCCGAGCGCCTGACCGTCTGCCAAGTCGATGTAGGGACCGGAGTCAACACCATCGTCTGCGGGGCACCCAATGTTGCGGCCGGACAAACCGTAGCCGTTGCCCTGCCCGGCACCACGCTGCCCGACGGCATGCAGATCAAAAAAGCCAAAATCCGCGGCGTCGCATCCGAAGGCATGTTGTGTGCCGAAAGCGAACTCGGGCTAGGCGATAACCACGACGGCATTGTAGTAATCGACGAGAACCTCCCGGTCGGGATCCCCTTTGCCGCGGCCACTGGGCTCGGCGACGTAGTCATCGACTTCGAAGTTACGCCCAATCGCCCGGACTGCCAGAGTCTCTTGGGCATTGCTCGCGAGGTCCACGCACTCACCGGCAATTCCCTCCGTTTTCCCAACAGACAAGTGCCCGAAAGCGGACCGGCTACCGCAGCAGACGTGCGGATCGACATCGAGGCACCAGATGATTGCCCGCGCTACGTCGGCCGCATCGTGCGCGGCGTCGAGGTTGGCCCCTCGCCCGAGTGGCTCCAGCGCCGACTCCAAGCCGTGGGTCAGCGCCCGATCAACAACATCGTCGATATAACCAACTACGTACTACTGGAATTGGGACATCCCCTGCACGCTTTCGACTTACATGCACTCGACCAGCGGCGCATCATCGTCCGCCGGGCGCACACTGGCGAAACCTTGGAGATGCTCGACGGCACCCAGTGTCAGCTCGACGAAGAAATGCTGGTCATTGCCGATGGAACGCGGCCTCAAGCACTAGCCGGGGTCATGGGTGGGGCTCATTCCCAAGTATCGGTGGACACCACGGACATCCTGCTTGAAAGCGCGTATTTCGCACCATCGCGGGTGCGGCTGGCCCGGTCTCGACTAGGGCTTTTCACTGAGGCAGCCACGCGCTTTGAGCGCGGTGCCGATTGGGACGCCCCGGTGCAGGCGATTGACCGCGCCGCCCACCTAATCGCCAAACTGACCGGCGGCGCGGTCGCCCCAGAGCCTTTAGACGTGTATCCCCGCCCCGGACAACGCCGCCAAATCCCGCTCTGCGTCGATCGCACCAACCAACTCTTGGCCACGGAGTTAGACTCCATTGCTATCGTCCAGATTCTCGAACGCCTCGGCTGCCGGGTCGAATCGGGCCAGCCCCTCGTGGTAACGGCCCCGAGCTTCCGTCCCGATCTGACGCGCCCAGCCGACCTCATCGAGGAAGTTGGCCGCATCTACGGCTTCGACCGCATTGAAGGCCGCCAAGAGGCATCTGGGCCTTGGATCACCCGGCGCAACCCCGAACTTGCCTTTAGACAGGTCGCTCGGCAGCGGCTCTTGGGCCTAGGTTTGGACGAAGTCGTCAGCAATGCGATCGTCGAATCCCGCTGGCTCGAGCTAGTCGGTAGCGCAGATCAACCGGCCCACTTAACCAACCCGCCGACCGAAACCCAAGACGCCTTGCGAACCACCTTGGTGCCGAGCCTCTTGGATGTCGCGTGTCGCAACTTCAACCAGCGAGCCGCGGGAGTGGCTATTTTCGAACTGGGCAAATGCTTTGTCGCCGCGGCCGAAAAGGGCGCAAGGCCCGAGGAAAACTGGCACCTCGCAGCCCTGTGGTCAGGTCGCGTTTCAGCTTCTCCCTATCAGGCCGACGCCCGCGAAGCCGACTTTTTTGACCTCAAGGGCTTGCTAGAAGCGCTAGTGGGCGAGGGGGATTTGCGCTTTACGCCCGCCGACCGCCCCGAATGCCGCTCGGGACACGCGGCCTGTATTTCCCTCGGTGGCCAGCCTCTCGGCTGGCTGGGCCAAGCTTCGACCGACTTATGCGCGGCATTTGATTTAGAGCGCCAAGTACATATTTTTGAAATATCGTTTACCGCGCTAGTACGCCATTGGTACGGTCGGGAGCGCTCGTTTACCGCGCTTCCCAAGTTTCCGCCGATTGAGCGCGACTTGGCCATAGTCGTACGCGCAGACACTGCAACCGCCGAACTTATCGCCACCATGCAAGATAGTGCGCCCCACCTCGTCGAATCCATCGAGGTTTTTGATCTCTATCAAGGAGATCAAATAGAAGCAGGCCACAAGAGCGTGGCTTTCGCCATTCGTCTGCGCGACCGCGAACAGACGTTGCAGGATGCTCAGGCCGACGCGGCGATCTCCGCGATGCTCAAGAGTCTCAAAGCGCGGTTCGGCGCTCGTTTGCGCTAATTTCAACCTCAATCAGGAGTACAGTCGTCCCCAATGGATGTAAACGAAAATTTTGAACGCCTCGAACGCTACATAAATCGCCTGACGGGAGATCTCGAAACGCTGCGCAAGGAAAACGACGAACTGAACGGGCAGCTCCAGAGCCTCCAAGAAAAAAATGACACCCTACAGGCAGACATCCAGAGCCTTGAGACAACGATCAGCGTCGTCAGCAGTGAAAACGAACAGATCAAAAAGGACAAAGAAGTGGTAAAGGAACGCATCGAACAGCTCCTCAGCCGCTTGGATGGTGCCTTCAGCAGCAAAAACGAACACCTTGAGCAGGTCGAAACAGCCCATACAGAGGCTGAATAAGACAAAGACATCTGAGAAAGGGGTCTAGTATGTCGTCCCAAGTAGTAGTCAAAATATTCGACAAGCACTATACCCTAGGCGTCGACGAAGATCACTCTGCCGAACACGTACAAAAGCTCGCCGAGATGGTGGACGAGCGCATGCATGAAGTCAAGCGCGAGCTCCAGAGCGGCAATCCACTCCAAGTGGCCATCTTGGCCAGTCTGAGCTTAGTGGAGGAACTCCTCTCCCTGCGGGAGGACTACGCTTCCGCTGAAGCCGATATAGCCCAGCGAACTTCTCAGCTCGCCACCTCGCTTGGGCACCTTTTCGCCGAAGTAGAAGTCCCCCGTTCCGATAGCTGAAGTATCCCGAGCCGGATTCCACCCCGTGCTCTGGCCTGATGCCCGCAGGCGTCAAGACCGATAAGGATAAGAAAGAGATTCCCTTGTTTAATGGGTTTGACTACATAGTCCTAATCTGTTCTGCCTTCGCCTTTTTCGCCGGCGGCTGTCTCCTCGGCTGGCTTGGCAGTGAGCGGCTGCGCAACAGCAAACTGCACAGCACCCAAGCCACCGCCGATCAGATCGTCGCCCGCGCTCGCCAAGAAGCCGAAGCACTAAAAAAAAATGCCCTACTCGAAGCGAGAGACGAGTGGCACCGCGAGTGGGCACCGCTGGAAAAGGAGCAAGAGACCCAGCGGCGCTCGTTGCGCGATCTGGCGGCCAAGCTGCTAGAGCGCGAACAACAACTAGAGCGCAAAATAGACCTGCTCACGAGCAAGGAGCGCGAACAGCTCAAAAACGAGCAGGACCTCGACCGCCGCGAGGCGGCCATAGCTGCGGACGAGGTCCAAGCTCAGGACCTCGTCCGCGAACAGAGTCGGCGGCTGGAAGAATTGGCTGGCGTAAGCCAGCAAGAAGCCCGGCGCATACTCGTTGACCAGCTAGAGGGAGGCGCACGCCGAGTTGCCGCCCGCAAGGTCCGCGAGATCAAGGACACCGCGGTTGCCACAGCTAACCTAGAGGCCAAGGAAATCATCACCCGCGCCATCCAGCGCTTCGCCGGAGAACTGACCGTCGAGAGTACGCTTTCGGTCGTGCCCATCCCCTTCGACGATATGAAAGGGCGTATCATCGGTCGCGACGGGCGCAATATCCGCTCCTTTGAAATGATCACCGGCGTCGAAGTCATCGTCGATGATACCCCTGGCATGGTCATGCTATCGGGCTTTGATCCACTGCGCCGCGAAGTGGCCAGACATACTCTCGAAACGCTCATCCGCGACGGACGCATCCACCCTGGGCGCATTGAGGAAGTGTATAACAAGGCCCGCAGCACCGTCGAGGAGATGATTCGCGAGTCCGGTTCCAAAGCCGCCTTTGACCTCGGCATTCACGACTTGCCCGAGTCGCTATTGGAAACGCTGGGCAAGCTCCGCTTCCGCACCAGCTACGGACAAAACTTGTTGGTCCACAGCAAGGAAGTCGGGCTTTTGGCCGGCATGATGGCCGAGATGCTCGACCTTGACATAGTGCTAGCACGCCGCGCTGGTCTCTTGCACGACATCGGCAAGGCACAGGACTTTGAGTTGGGCAACGACCCAGCGCAAAGCGGTGCCGTACTGGCCCGCAAGGGCGGCGAAAGCCCTGAAGTTGTGCAGATTATCGAAACCCATAGCAAGCACACGCCCTCGCGCTCAGCCATCGCCGTCCTAGTCGAAGCCGCCAACGAAATCTCCACCCACCGCCCGGGTGCCCGCAAAGAAAAAGTCGAGGAGTACATCCGCCGTTTGCACCACATTGAGGAACTCGCAGCCGACTACGTGGGCGTAAAACAGGCTTTTGCCCTGCAAAACGGCAAGGAGGTTCGGGTCTTGGTCGACAGCGGAGTGGTAGATGACACGTATGCCGAACAACTCGCCGACGACATCACCACCAAGCTCGAGCAACAACTCGAATACCCTGGGCAGTTGCGCGTCTGCATCATCCGCGAGATGCGTGCCGAGTCTCACGCACGGTGAACATTCTCTTCGTCGCCGATATCTTTGCCCGGCCGGGCCGTCGGGTCGCCGCAGCCGTAATCCCCGAGTTAGTGAAACAGCGCGAAGTCTCTCTGGTAATCGCCAACGGCGAAAATGCCGCCGGGGGGTTTGGCCTCACCGACCGCATCGTGCGCAAGCTGCACAGCTATGGCACCGACGTCATCACCAGCGGAAACCACGTCTGGGATCGCCGCGAGTTCATCCCGTACCTAGACCAATCCGATCGCGTCCTGCGCCCCTTCAACTACCCCAAAGATGCCCCCGGCATTGGTGCTACCGTCGTCGCCGCACGCGGCGGTCCCCCAGTGGCCGTGCTCTGCCTCCAAGGGCGCACCGGGATGCCCACCATCGACTGCCCCTTCCGCACGGGGCGCGCCGAAATCGAGCGCCTGCGCGCAGAGACGCCCTTAGTCTTTGTAGATTTCCACGCCGAAGCCACGGCTGAGAAAATGGCTATGGGCTTCCACCTCGATGGCTTGGCCACCGCAGTCATCGGCACCCACACCCACGTGCAAACCGCGGATGAGCGCATCTTGCCCAAAGGCACGGCGTACCTAACCGACGCTGGTATGACCGGCATCCGCGAATCCGTGATTGGAGTGCGTCCCGAAATAGCCATCCAACGCTTCCTCACCCAAGTGCCCACCCGTTTCAAGCCCGCCGACGGCAAGGCGGTCCTCTGCGGCGCACTCGTCGAGGCCGACGAGGCGAGCGGCCGGGCCACCCGGATCGAGCGATTGCAGCTAGCAGAGCCTTGACCTCGTGTGGATTAGGAATTAGGAATTAAAAATTAGAAATCGGGTGAGACGAGCACACTAATTCTCAATTTTTAATTCCTAATTGATTACCCGGAGCACCTATGTCCTTTCAAGAGCCGCTCTTCTGGACCGACGCCGAAGACGCCGCCCACCGGCCTTACTCGGTCTCCGAAATCACCAGCCAAGTCAAAGGGCTACTCGAAGAGAACCTGCCCAAGTGCTGGGTCGAGGGCGAGATTTCTCAGTACACCCACCACAGCTCCGGCCACCGCTATTTCACGCTCAAAGACAATGCGAGCCAGCTAAGCGCGGTGATGTTCAAGTGGCAGGCCGGCTCGCTCTCCTTCAGTCCCCAACAAGGCATGCAGGTGCAGGTGTATGGATATGTCTCCGTCTTTGAGCGCGCCGGGAAGTACCAACTCTATGCCGAGCAGATCAAACCCGCTGGCGTCGGCGAGTTGGCTATCGCCTTTGAGCAACTCAAAAACCGCTTAGAGGCCGAAGGGCTATTCGACGAAAGCCGCAAGCGACCCCTGCCCCCGTATCCCCGCAAAATCGGCGTAGTGACCTCGCCGACTGGCGCGGCCATCCGCGACATCATCCAAATCCTCGACCGACGCGCCCCGGACATCGATATCGTCCTCTGCCCCGCACGGGTCCAAGGCGAGGGGGCCGCCGCTGAGGTCGCCGCCGCCATCTCCAGTTTAAATCAGCTAGACGACATCGACGTGTTGATCGTCGGCCGCGGCGGTGGCGCACCCGAAGACCTCTGGCCTTTCAACGACGAATCCGTCGCCCGAGCCATCTACCAGTCGCCGCAGCCCGTCATCTCGGCCGTCGGCCACGAAATTGATTACACCATCGCCGACTACGCAGCCGACTGTCGTGCCCCAACTCCCTCGGCCGCAGCCGAAATGGTCGCCCGCGAACGCAGTGCCCTGCGCGAGCGCGTCGCCGAGCAACAAGGCCGCTTGCTAGCGGAAATGGAGCGCTATCTCAGCTCCTTAGAGGAGCGGTTGCGCCACTGCGACCCAGGCCGCCTGCGCGTACGCCTAGACGACCACCTGCAGCAGCAAAGCCTATACCTCGACGAGCGGTGTCAAGCCCTTTCTACTGCTTTCGATTGGTTTTTGCGCACGCGGGTCGAGGCCCTAGCCACCGCCACCACCCGCCTCGACGATCTCAGCCCGCTCACAAGCCTAGCACGCGGTTTTGCCCTAGCGGAACGCGTCGCCAATAAACGCCTCGTCCGCGACAGCAACGAGCTTCAGCCGGGCGACAAACTGCAACTTCGCTTTCACCGCGGAGGCGCTATCTGCCGTGTGGAGGAGAAACTCAATGAGTGAATCTTTTGAAGAAGCCCTAGCCGTGCTCGAAGAGAGCGTCCAGCGCCTCGAAGCAGGCGACCTCAAGCTCGAAGAAGCCCTCGAAGTATTTGAAAAGGGCGTTGCCGCCTCGCGCACCTGTGGCCAGTGGCTCGACCAAACCCGTGAGCGCGTCCAAGTCCTCACCGCCGACGCCGAGGGCCAGTTCCGCCTCTCTTTTCTGGACGACGAAGACGACCACTAGCCCTCGGCCTCGGCCCGATGTTGACTCGCCTCTACATCAAGGACTTTGCCCTTATCGAAGAAGCGGTGATCGAATTTGGCCCCGGCCTCAACGTCATCACCGGCGAGACCGGGGCCGGCAAGTCCATCCTCATCGGCGCCCTCAACTCCATCCTCGGCGGCCCCGCCAACGCCGAGTTGGTGCGCAAAGGAGCTAACTCGTGTGCGGTGGAGGGCTTTTTTGAACTCGACGACCAAGGTCAAATCGCGCGCTTGGCCGATCTAGGCGTTGTCTTGGAGGACAGCCAACTCATCCTCCGCCGCGAGGTCCGCAGCCAAGGCCGCTCGCGCGCCTTTGTCAACGGCCAAGGTCAGCCAATCAAGCAGCTAAAGCAAATCGGCGCGATCTTGGTTGACCTGCACGGCCAACACGAACACCAATCGCTACTCGACCCCAAGCTCCACGCCCGCTTTCTCGACGCATTTGCCGGCCTCGACGACCAGCGCCGCCTCGTGGGACAGCACTGGCGCGCTTACCGCGATAGCGTGGCCCACCTCAACCGGCTGCGCGCAGAGCGCGACGCACTCGCAGCCGAAGACGAGCTGTGCGCTTTCCAGTTAGAAGAGATCCGCCGCCTCGCACCCCAACCGGGCGAAGAGTCCGAACTGGAACGCGAGCTGCAAGTCCTCGAAAACGCCGAGACCCTATCCCAAGGCAGCCTCCAACTCTACGATCTGCTCTATCAGCGCGAAGGTGCGGTTTACGAGGTACTCGGCCAAGTTCGTCGTCAGCTCGACCGACTGCGCGAAATCGACTCTGCACTCGGCCCCCAAGTCGCGGCCTTAGAGGAGCTAATCTACGAGGTCGAAGACCTAGCCGGCCAACTCCGCGACTACGCCGGCGGAATCAAGGTGCGCCCCGGACGGGCCGACGAACTGCGCGAGCGCCGCGACGGCCTGCACGCCCTCAAAAAGAAATACGGTGGCACTCTCGACACCGTGTTAGAACGCGCCCGCGAGCTTGCGGCGCGAGAAGACCGCGCTGACCGCCTCCGCGACGAGCTGGCCCAAGCGGCTGAACACCGCGATCAAGCACTTGCTGAGTTTGCCTCCTGTTGCCTCGCCCTTTCTGCGGCGCGCCAGCAGGCCAGCGCCACCTTGTCGCGGGCGCTAGTCGCCGCCCTCGGAGAGTTGGGCATGGCCAAGGCCCAGTTTTACATCGAACTAGCAACCACTCAAGACCCGGAGGGGATAGTCCAGCGCGACGGGCGGCGCTACGCGGCTGGAGAACACGGCATGGAGCACATTGCCTTCCACATTTCCGCCAATGCCGGCCAACCTCCGCGACCCCTAGCGCGCATTGCCTCGGGCGGGGAAATTTCGCGCGTAATGCTGGCCCTCAAGGAAGCGGTCGCCGGGCGCGACTTTGTTTCGACCTTGGTATTTGACGAAATCGACGCTGGGATTTCGGGCCGCATTGCCGCAGCCGTTGGCCGCAAGCTACAGACCCTCGCCGCGGCACACCAAACCATCGTCATCACTCACCTACCGCAGATTGCCAGCCTCGCCGACCAGCACTTTTCAGTGCGTAAGCAGCAGCAGCAACAGCGGACCACCACCGAGGTTGTGCTACTCGACGCAACGGCCCGCGCCGAGGAAATTGCCTATCTGTTGGCCGGCGAGACCATTTCGGATACAGCGCGCCAACACGCCCGCGAAATGCTGCAATAACTCCGCAATGTTGGCCAATTTCCTCAGCGCCCTGCGGGTTCTGCTCATTCCCTTCCTACTCTACTTCATCGCCCAAGGACCGGCAGCCCAACTCCAAGCCGTACTCCTGCTGCTCCTCGCCGGTATCACAGACATCGGCGACGGCTGGGTGGCGCGGCGCTACAACCAAGTCTCCCGCCTCGGCAAGATACTCGACCCACTGGCCGATAAAGTTTTCCTCACCTGCCTGCTCGGCGGGCTAGTTTTCTGGCGCGATTTGCCGCTGTGGCTCTTGGGGATGCTCTTTGCCCGCGATGTGGCAATCGTATTAGTGGGGGGATTGCTCTTGCGTTCACAGGGACTAGTCATTGCCGCCAACCGCTGGGGCAAATACACGACCGTCTGCATGGTGCTTACGGCCCTCAGCTACATCCTCGAGGCCCCGGCCAGCTTGCGCACCGGGCTAAGCCTAGCGGCAGCGGCCTTGGTCGTCGTCTCTAGCTTGAGCTACGCGCAACTCGCGCTCAGTCTCTTGCAACGAGATCGAACTTGAAGATCAGTTGGGCTGGATCAAGCGATACCAGCGCAAATAGGCTTCGTCGAGGCGGCGGCGGTCGGCGTATATACCGATCATTTCTATCACTTTGAGCCGCAAGGCCAGCTTGTGCAGATCGACTTTGCCCACTTGACGCTCTGCGCGTTTCACAGCCCAAACCCAAAGTAGTAACGCCACTTGTCGATCAGAGGGGCGTCCTCGCCGCTAGCAACCCGATCGCGATTGAGCGGATGCGCTACTTGGAAATAGGCGAACATGGGGATGCGATAGAAGGTAAAAAGCTGTAGCCGCAACTCGCCGCCCACGTTGGTCAGGAAGTTGTCGGTATTGGGCAAAGACCGCCAGCGCTCACCCTTCCAAAAGTCGATGTCCTCAAAGCGCGAGAAATTGCCCACCACCCCGGCTTCGGCAAATAGCTCGGCGTAGAGCTTGGAAAAGTTGAAGTTGATAAAGCGGCTGCTAATGCGCTTGAGAATCGGAAACCCGTAGCCAACGCGGGCATAGAGCAATTTGGTCCCTGAGTCGGTGAAATAGGGGTAGCCACTGAGGAAGTTGCGCCCGCCGATATAGTAGCGCAGAGGCCAATAGAAGCGGCCCTCAAAGAAGCCGCCATCCTCGGTAAAGCGGGGTTTGAGGCGGACGTTTTTGTACGCGCCAATTAGCTCGATGTTGAGCGAGTTGTCGAACGGCAATTTGATCCGCTCGTTGTACGCGGCCACGTATTCGTTGACCCGCATGCGGCGCTCGACGCCGACGAACTGGTCGCGAGGGACTCCATCGGTGGGTATTTGCTCGGTCAGCGAATCGGCTACCGTCGGCATCAAATAGCGATAGACCAAAGCCATGGCGCGGCCCGATGGACTGATCAAGCGGTCGGCCGTGGGGTTGATCTTCCGGTAGCGCCAAGCCATGCTCAACATATGCGTGCGAAAAAAGCTGAGGTCTTCGTAGAATCTTAGCGGATCCTCGTTGTTCACCAACAGGGTATCTTGTGCCAAAAGCGACGGATCTAAGGAGGCTGATACATTGACGCCGTCTTGTTCCAAATATATCTGGTTTTGGCTGCGGAAGTGGCGCAAGGTCCAGCCCTCGGCGTAGTCGCGCCATATGTAGAGGGCGTTCAACTCGGTCCGCCGAGTCAGCGGCACATCGACGCCCACGACTAGCTGCCCCAAGGATGTCTTGAACAGATCTTCGCGGCTCGTGCCCTGATAGATGTATTGACGGACGTCCGGGATGAGCAGGCTGGTGACCGAATCGACTGGCACCGGATAGACATTGCCCACATCAAGTGTATCGGCCGTGATCTGACTGTCCTTGAGTAAGTTGTCGATTTCGCGCCGTCGGCCCGCGATGTAAAACGAGGGATTGAAGGTTCGGTTGTTGCCCACTTGTGGCCGGAGCCGGCGCTCGTAGAAGAAGCCGACATCCGTATTGAGATCGGTGGCATTGCGCATGTTTTTGCCGACAATGCCCCAAGCCGTCAGTTCCTGTCCACCAAGCATGTCGCCGGTGGAAAACTGCAAGCCGCCGCTGGCTTGATTGAGGCCAAAAGTGTTGCCGACATACGTGGGGCCGACCTGTAGAATCGGGATGTAGCGCAAGACGTTGCGCCCTCTGTACGTCGCAGTCTGGAACTGATCGGCGAGCTTGGGGCCGTCGAAGATGGAGCGATAGTCGCGCATCACCACCGGCTCAAAGTGCGCATCGCGCTCGAATTCGCCCATTTCAAAGCCATAGAGGCTATAGTCGTTGGAGTGGTAGCCACTGTACACCACGCGCTCGTCGGCGGCTACGGTCGGCACAAAAGCCCCGCCAATGACGTTGGTTAGCTGTTCGACTTCGCGATTTTCCAGGCGGTAGCGGTAGATGTTGAAAATGCCGCTTTGGTCCGACGAAAACACAAAACCCGAACCATCGGGCAACCAGTACGGATCGCGCTCGTCGGCCGACGAGGCAACGACCGCACGGAACCCCGACGAGTCGGGATGAGCGAAGGCAACCGTATCGGGAAAGACGTCGATGGTTTCCTCCTCGCCTTCTTCGTCGTCTTCGCTCTTCTTTTTCGCCTTCTCAAAGACCTTGGGCCGCGGCGGGCTGTCGGCGCGGATCATCGCAATGTCGCGGTCTTCGCCGCGGAACAAGCTGAAGAGCAGCCACTCGCCGTCGGGCGAGAAGCGCGGCCCCATGTACTGGGTGGCGTCGTTGTTGTTAGTCAAATAGACCAAATCCGTGCCGTCGCGATCAATGAGGCCGAGGTTGTTGGTCCCGTCCTCATTGTGGACAAAGGCGATGCGCTGACCATCGGGAGAGAACGAGGGGTCTTTGGCGCGCAGCCTAGCGCTAATGCGGCGCTCCTTGTCCTCGGCCAAATTGTAGATATAGAGGTCGTTAAAGCCGCCCTTGTTGCGGACGAAGACGATCTCTTCCCCGTCGGGCGACCAGCCAATCCTCGTATCTATCCAGCCTTTGAGTTCGGTCTTTTTTCGCGTCTCGAAATCGTAGATTTTGAGTACCGTGATCCCATAGTCCTGCTTCTCACTGGTGAGGTACGCCAGTTTTTTGCCGTCCGGCGACAGCGCAGGATGGTATTCGAGCACGCCCTCGTTGACTTCATCCAGCGGCGCGCCCTGAAAGAAGCCCTGCCCGCGGATCTCGGATTCGAGGCGTCCGTAATTCTCGGCCAAGAAGGCGACCCAATCTGCGTAAAACTGGTCGGCGGAAACGCCCAACACCCGGCGAATGGCCGGATCGAAACTCATCGAGCCGATCTGATGCGTTAGTTCATCGACCTTCTCAGCACCGTACTGCTCGTGGATGTACACCATCATCGCGTAGCCCTGATTGTACACGAACTCGCCGTAGAACTTGCCCATGCGGTCCAAGACCGTCCCCATCTCCTCCCACGAGAGCAGATCGTCTTCTAGCACCGCCATCCGCAGCAACATGTCGCGGTGCGAATCCCAAGTATCATAGCCGAATTTTTGCGCCCCATACTGGGCAATGCCCTCGGTCCAGCCGCGTGGGGCATTGAGATGGTACAGCGGGAACTGAAACGCAATGTCTGGATTGGAGTCGAAGCGCGAGACCGACAGCAGTGCGAATTGGAAGGGCCATTTCTTGCGCGCCTTGTTGAGCGTAATGATGTGCGTCAACTCGTGCGTGACCACGTTTTTGATCCAATCGTGACTGCCGCGCAACTCAAAGTCGAGGCTAGTGGCCCAAATGGCCATGGTATTGCTGTAGTAGTTGGCCCAACCATTGCCTAGCACGTCGGAGTTGTCGAAGACCATGACGTGGATGGTGCGGAAGTCGTCGTAGTAGTCGTAGGCCGCCGCGAGGGTGGGAAAGACCTCCTCGCAGGTTTCGGCCACTCGGCGTGCGGTGCCCTCGGCTCCAAGCGTGTAATGGACCCGGAAGTGATCGGTGACGATGGTTTTTATCTGGGCCTGGGCCGCTCCGGCGAGGAACAGCGCGGCAATGGCGGAAAAAATTGCTCGGCGCAACGTGTATCCCTTTCGCAAAAAGGCGACCCGCAGCCAATTGCCGGTCGCTCCACAATTTGTTAGGAAAATACTGGAGGCCGTACTCCCCGTCAAACGGCATGGGGCCACTTTCACGCGGCTTTACCGTTGATTATTATACCTCCATGCAATACACCATTCATCGCACCGACGACCTCGACCTTCCCGACGCCGATTGGGAGCGTCCCCAATGGCAAGCGGCCGAGACCTTAGAAATTACCCACTTTCCTTGGGAGGATTCCGGCCACCGCCCCCGCACTCAGGCGCGCCTGTTCTACGACGAGCGGGCACTATCCATTATCTTCCGCGTCGAGGATCGCTACGTCCGCGCCGTGGCCGAGCGCTTCCAAGATTCGGTCTGCACCGATTCCTGCGTCGAGTTCTTCGTCGCCCCCCGGCCCGATTCGCCGGCTTACTTCAATTTCGAGGTCAACTGCGGCGGCACCATGCTCCTGCACCGCTGCCCTTCAGCCGCAGAGCGTGCCCAAGGCCGAGAAACTGAAAACGTTAGCGATGCCGACGGTGCCACCATCCGCATCGCCACAACCCTCCCCAAGATCGTCGAGCCAGAGCGCACCACTCCCACAATTTGGGCGGTCGAGTACCGCGTCCCCTTCGCCCTCTTCGCCCAGTACTTCGGTGCCCAGACGCCAGTACCTGGCACCCAGTGGAAGGGCAACTTCTACAAGTGCGGCGACCACACCTCCCACCCTCACTGGGGTTCGTGGGCACCCGTAGGTACACCCAACCCCAGCTTTCACCAGCCCGACTTTTATCAGCCGCTCGTATTTGCCTAGCACTCGCCCCTTGTGTCGGCGACATCGGGACTGACGAATTAAAGATCAGGTCTTGGCCGTGGTATCGCTGTCTCAGTCAAAAAGAGGGGGTACTGTAGGAAGGCGAGCGGGCAAAGCGTCTCAGCCCAAGGTGCAAGCGAGCCTGAGCCGCCGGTCCCAAATGCACCTGAAGATGCTGATCCCCTACCTCAACAGACTGATCTTGGCCGTCTTCATTCTCTAGTTGGGCGCGAGTGAATTGGTGCTCGCCAAAGGAACCGGCCTGTAACAGTACGTCTCGGCCTTCCACCGGGTCCGTATTCACCAGCGTCAGGCTAACTCCGTCGGCGCTGACTCGATCAACCAGAGCCGCGACGTACTCGGGCAGACCGGGGCGACGACGCTGCGGGTCGAAATAGTGCACATGGGTCTGGAGCATCCCACCGTTATAGATCGCCGCGGGCGTGCCCAAGGCCATCTGGATCAGGGCTTCGGGCAGCACGGGATTGAGCCGCTGGAAGTGGTAGCACTCGCGCGTTTCAGGATCGCTGTCGTCGCTTTCTAGGCGATTCAGACTGTGGCAGATGCTGGAGTAAGTCGAGTCAACCACCTGATCGACGTAGCCTAAGTTTTTGCCTTCGACAAAGGCAAACCAAGCCGTCGGCGGACAGATGCCGGCTTTGGCCGCGCCCCAGTCGGAGGGCAGACCGGCAAAAGCGGCGCGGTCGGGAAAAACTTCGTCGAGGCGGGCCAAATCTCGCTCGCTTTGGCTCAAATAGTATAAATGAATGTACAAGTAGGGGTCGGGTGGCCGAAAATCGAACCAGCCTTGGTCGCCGTGGCGGGCTGGCACCTTGACGAGCCCGTCCTCCTCGCGCCGCAGTTCCCACAGCATGTCGAGCTGCGAGCGGGCCAAGTCCAAATGGGAATCATCGCCGGTCATCAGCAGGGCGCAACTGCCGGCCACTAGGGCCGGTTCGACGATATTGCGCGCTCCGTGCGGCCAGCGCCAGCCGTAGTACCCGCCCCACCACTTGCCGTTCATCAACTCGCCAATGGTTCCCTCGGGTCCAATATTGTCGGGCATGATGCCGCCGTTGGCCTTGCAGCGCCCCTCCCACGCCTGCAAATAATCGAGCACCCAGGTTTTGTATTGGTCGTCGCCAGTGTGGAGATAGGCGTTGGTGATCAAGCTGGCGACACTCAAGTTGAGAGGCACATCGCAGCGGGTCATGCGCCGGTTGATCAAGTCGAGCACCCGGGCAAATACTTCGTCGTCCGTCCAATCGACCTTGAAGAGCGGGTCGGAGCTGTCGGCACCTGGAATATCCTCAAAGGGGGCCAGATAGTCGGCTAGGATGGGCCGGTGGTAATCCCAATCGACTTGGGTGGTGACAAAGCGCGGACCTTTGCTGCCGTTGAGCGGCGAGCGGACCATTTTGTGCTGGGCGTCCCAATTGGGTGCCAGCGGGTCATCACCAGTGTACATGGCGGCGTAGCGCAGGGCACGAGTGCGGTTGATGAGGTGGGCGGGATCGGCCAGCGCCAAGTAGTAGATGTAGGTATAACTCTCGGAGTGATGGAACCAGTCAAAGCCAGTGACAAACTCGCGCTCAACCGTGCCGTAGTTGGCGTACTGCCAGGTGATAGCATCCCACTCTTTGCAGGCGATCTGGTAGATGTGCTCGCCACCACCCAGCAGGTAAAACAGCGGGAACGACAGAAAGGCCTCGTAGCCATTGTCCGTGCCGTCCATGCTGGTCCACTCCGTGCGCTGGATCAGGGTGCCGTCCGGACGGGTACTGTGATCGACAAAGGGATAGGCGGCGCGGTCCATCAAAGCGATCAAGTCGCGTTGGCGCACGGCCCAATGGGGCGGGGTTTTGCGGGTCTTAGCTGCAATGGATGCGCGAGTCATTTTGGGTTCCTCCTAGTAGTGTACAAGCAGCGAATTATTCAGGTCGCAAATCCGTGTACCGCTCCCCCCGTGCCCCTCCTTCTCCACGCACTAGAAACACCGGAATCGGATGTTGGTCCATGTCCACCCAAGCCGTATCTGTGCTGCAGTAGCGAATCGTATAACCAGCGCGGCGGCGGCCACTCTCATTCGCCTCGCTACCGTGCAGAATGTAGGAATCGTGAATGGATAGACTGCCAGCCTTCATCTCCATCATCACGGCCTGGGCCTCTATCTCGGGGGCGACCTGCACCTTCTTTCTCAGCATCTCGGTCTCCCCCGCAGGCACGGTTTCCATCTCCCGGTAGTCCCGGTGTGAACCGGGTATGATGCGCATGGCGGCGTTTTCAGCGTCCGCGTCGTCGAGCGCCAACCACACTGTCGCCACATCGGTGCCGTGCACACTCGGCCAATAGTTGTTGTCTTGGTGCCAACCCACGCTGATTCCATCGCCCGGCAGCTTGATGAACATGCTCGAATAGACCAAGATTAGGTTGGGACCCAAGACGGCTTCCACTGCGTCGAGCAGGTGCGGATAGCGGCAGACCTCCAGCCAGAACACTTCCTTGGTGTGCGGCTCGCCGTAGTATTGATCCCGGTCGAGAAAACCCGCGCGCACGCCCACGTCCAGCGAATGCTGCATGGCATCGACCTCGTCCGGCCCGAAAACATCGGGAAAAAAGCAATAGCCTTCTGAGTCAAAGCGCCCGGCGTCGGTATTCAGCACAACAAGTCCCTTTCAATTAGGCGTCGCTCAAATCCCGTAAACCCGAGCGGCGTTCTCCCCCAGCACTTTGGCCCGACCCCCCTCGTCCAACTCCGCGGCGAAAGTGCGGACTATTTCCAAACTCTGCCGGTACGTGATATGACGACCAACCGGCGGCCAGTCCGAGCCCCACAGCAGGCGGTCGGCACCCAAGCCCTTGAGCAGGCGGCTGAAAAATCCCAGCGCTTGGGGGCAGCGGAAATCCCAAGGAGTCGCCGCGGCCGCGTAGAAGCCCGACGCTTTGATCGACAAATTGGGATAGGCCGCAGCCGACAGCAGTCCCCCGTACGTCTCGTCTTGGGCCTCGGGGCCGCCGGCCAACGCAGGCAGGGCTAGGTGATTAGCGACAAAACAGATCTCTGGATGCCTCTGCGCCAACTCCAGCAAAATTCCGTAATTGGCCGGCCCAATTTGCAGATTGCAGACTAAGCCAGTGTCTTTGTACGCCTGCCAGAGCGCGTCGCAAGCCTCTTCCAACATCCACTGCATTCTCTCATCGAGCCGGGGAGGATAGTAACTGGTGCCCACAGCACCAAACTCCTCGCCCGCCCGCAAGACCCGCTCGACCGCGTCTTTTTCGTGCATGGGCACATCCGTCAATACGGCCAGCCGATCGGGGTGCTCTCGCCCCCACTGGGCGCACTCCTGATTGTTGCCCGGCGAGTACTCCGCCACCACCGGCAGTACGACGGCTTTATCGACGTCGCATTCGTCCATGTGGTGGAGGAGCCGATCAACCCGACCTAGGTCTTCCCAAGGAGCCATAGGAGCAAAGTTGGGCAGCACGTGAACATGAGCGTCGATAACGGGCATGGGCACCTCCTTACTCGTTTGATCTACTGCATGGTATGTACGCAATAACGCACCGATTCACCAGTTTCGCAATGCAGTGCCGACGGGCCATCTATTCCAACATTCATCTTGTTGGCTCAATATCGCGTCCGTATTCTTAGATACACTTAGCCGCAATAGACCTCCCACTCAATAGAAAAAGGAAAAACAATGTCGAATGTATCTCTCGTCAGAGTGGGCGTTCTAACCTGCGCCCGGTACGTACATATCTCGGGTATCTGGGGACCGATCATCAATCCCACATGCCCGCGCCAATTCATGGGCTGCACGACGCGTATGACGGTCATGGTCATGATAACAAGGCAGATCGCTCTATGCGGATCCCAATTATTGTAGGATGGTTTCTTGTCTTGGTAGCCTGTACCGAGCGAGAGCAGGCGGCCAGCACCCAGCGTATGGCTGAACTCCTAGAAGACATAGCCGCCAATGTCGATCCCGCCGCGCATCCGTATGTAAATCTGGACCGAGTTGCATATTTCCGCGCTCAGTTGGCCCACCTACGCCAAGCCGATGTAGCCACCAACCCTCGCGGGCGAGAGCAAATTCTACAAGCCCGCTTTTCTCTTGCCAACGAACTGCTGCAAGCCGGCCAATCCGAGCGAGCAGTACAGGAGTACCGGCAACTGCAGACTGTGGTCCACCATCCTCGGCTTCGGCATTCTCTCCAACTGCTAGTGGGCTTGGCCTATCTCCGTTTGGGCGAACAAGAAAACTGCATTGTGCAACACAATATCGACTCCTGTCTAATGCCGATCCGCAACACCGGTGTGCATCAAATCAAGCGCGGATCGAGTGCCGCAGCCGAGGAATTTTTAGGAGTTCTGGGCAGAAATCCAAACGATCTGTCCGCTCGTTGGCTACTCAATATCGCCTATATGACGCTGGGTCAGTACCCGGCAGAGGTGCCGCAGAACTTGCTGATTCCACCCGAAGTATTCACCTCTGACTACGACATTGGGGTTTTTCGCGATGTCGCTCCCCAACTGGGGTTGGATGTGGTGGGACTTTCGGGGGGGGCCATTATGGAAGACTTTGACGGCGACGGCTATCTCGATATCGTGGCTTCGTCTTGGGGACTGCGCGACCCGCTCCGCTACTTCCGCAACCAAGGAGACGGCACCTTCGCCGATCGCACCCAAGCGGCAGGTTTGGAGGGTATTGTGGGTGGCTTGAATATCTGCCAAGCCGACTACGATAATAACGGCTATGCGGATGTACTGGTGCTGCGCGGGGCTTGGCTCGACGAGGGACGCCACCCCAACTCGCTGTTGGCCAATCGGGGGGATGGGCGCTTTTTCGATGCGACCGAGGCAGCCGGCTTGCTCACTTTCCACCCAACGCAGACAGCGGCCTGGGGCGATTTCGACAACGACGGTTGGGTTGACCTATTTGTCGGCAACGAATCTCAGGGTAGCGCCATTCATCCGTGCGAGTTGTTCCGCAACCAAGGCGAAGAGTCTGGGCGCGGAGTATCGGCGGTCCAATTCGTCGATGTGGCCGAGGCAGCAGGACTCGATGTGGTCGGCTGGGTCAAAGGAGTGGTCTGGGGTGACTACGACAACGATGGACAACTGGATCTGTATATCTCGCGTCTGAACCCCGAAGAGTCTAATCTGCTCTTCCACAATCAGGGGAGTGGGCGTTTTGTCGATGCGACGGCCACGGCAGGGGTAGCCGGGCCACCCTATAGTTTTCCGACTTGGTTCTGGGATTACGACAATGACGGGTGGCAGGATCTATTCGTCGCCGGTTTCAAAGGTGAGGTAGCGGACGTAGCGGCCGCTTATTTGAGGTTGCCGCACCGCGCTGAAGAGCCCCGTCTATACCGCAACAACGGCGACGGTACTTTTACCGATGTCACGCGCAAGGTAGGGCTCGACGAGCCTCTCATCGCCATGGGCAGCAATTTCGGCGACCTAGACAACGACGGATATCAAGATTGTTACATCGGCACCGGCGACCCGTATATGGCTACGCTAGTCCCCAACCGCATGTTCCGCAATGCCGACGGCAATTTCTTTCAAGATGTCACCACCTCGGGTGGCTTTGGGCATTTGCAAAAGGGCCACGGCGTGGCTTTTGGCGATATTGACCACGATGGCGACCAAGATGTTTTTTCGGTCATTGGCGGGGCTTTCACCGGCGATGTCTATCAGAACGTCCTCTTTGCCAATCCAGGCCACGGCAATCATTGGATCAAGCTCCGGCTCGAAGGCAGGCGTACCAATCGGGCCGCCATTGGAGCGCGCGTAAAGGTGAGCGTGAACACTGCACATGGCAGCCGCGATATTTATTCCACGGTGACCAGCGGAGGCAGTTTTGGTGCCTCCAGCCTACAATGCGAAATAGGCTTGGGACAGGCTGAGTCGATCCAAGCGATCGAAATCGTCTGGCCCACCAGCGGAGAAGTGCAGGTTTTCAACGATATCGAAATGGACCAATACCTATATATCCGCGAAGGTGATTCGCGTCCGATTCGCCGGCAGTTTAAATCTTTTGCCATCAACCCAAGCAATGAATCGGACGGGATGGCACACAACCACTAGTCTCCCCTGCTCGCCCGGCAAGACTCACAGCGCCCTTTGGGAGAGGATGATTTCTCTATGTATTTTTCAAAGCTACGGAAGGCATTGCATACTCTTTGCCGAATCGGCTATGCAATTTCATTGATATGTATCCTGTACCACGTTGGGGCCGCGCATGGACAGGATGGCGAGGCGAGTGCTTCCTCAAGGAGCCAAGAGCATTATAGGCTCGGCATGCGCCATGCCCAAAGGGGCGACTACGAAAGCGCGGAGAGGGAGTACAGGAAAGCGATAGAATTAGACGCTAACAATATCTATCCGCACGATGGCCTAGGTTTTATCTACGCCCTGCAAAACCGATTCGATGAGGCGGAAAAGGAATTTGTCAAGGTGCTCCAGATTGATCCGAGCTACGCACCGGCACACTACAAGTTGGGCAAACTTTTTTTTATTAGCCAAGAGTACGACGAGGCTTTCGGTTCTTATCAAAAAGCCATTGAGGCCAACCCCAAGTATTTTCCCGCTCACCACGGCTTGGGTATCATCTACATGCAGACCCAAGAGCGGGCTAAAGCGGCAGAGCATTTCAAAGCTGTTATCGACCTCAATCCCAACTACGGTCCCTCGCGCTACCGGCTCGGGACGATATACCTAGAAGAAGGGGCCTATTCTCAAGCCATAGAGCAATTGCGACAGGCGGTCAAGCTGGTCGCCAACGAACCCTCTATCCACTTCGTCTTGGGAAACGCCTATATGGCAATAGGCAAGCTGGCAGAGGCCGCAGAAGCATTCCACAAAACATTGCAACTCGAGCCGAATTGGGCCGAGGTACACGATAAACTGGGCTTGGTCTATACCGACCAGTCCCTAGCCCTGCTAGGGGCTGTCATGGCGGACCAAGATAAGCTAACAGCCGCCGTTGAGGAGCATCGCAAGGCCGTGGAATTGGCCCCTGAAAACGGTTGGTTCCAACACAATCTGGGTATGGCCTATGAACGCCAGCGACAGTACGACAAAGCAGCCGAGCAGTTCGTCAAGGCACTCGCAGTTAATCCCGATATGGCTTACACCCGTTATCGGCTCGGCATGATCTACTCAAGAGACAAAAAATACCAAGAAGCTATTGAGCAACACCAGCAGGCCATCCAGCTCGAGCCCGACCAGTCGGTTTTCCACTACGCCTTGGGGGCCGCATACGCCAAGATCGGCAGAGAGGAAGAGGCAATTGGCGGATTCAAGAAAGCCATCGAACTCGACTACTACAATGCCGAAGCACATTTCGGTCTAGCCAACGCCTATCTGAAACAGGGCCGAGGCGAGGAGGGTGCCAAGGAGATGGAGATCTTCAAAAAACTGCGCGAAGGCAATCTAGCAGATATGGAACAACGAGTCGTCTTAGTACCTGACAATCCAAAGTACCACGGCGAATTGGCCGCTCACTATACCCAACAGGGCAGGTATATAAAAGCGATTAATGAGTACAAGCTAGCCATCGGTCTCGATCCGCATAATCTCGAGTATCGTCGGCTGCTCAAAGATGCCTACATCAAGGCAGGGCGCTATCGGGAAGCGGAAGAGCAACAGGAGATTATCCAGAGCTTGGACGCCAAACGACAGCAGACTCCCACCCCATAGAGACTGTTGGTTTATATGCATTTCTTTTTTTTCCTACTCATTTCCTCGCGGCTTTTAGCCGTCGAAGGACAGGCAGTAGAAAAGCGAGTCCAGTTTGTGGATGTAGCGGAGGAAGTGGGGGTTGTGGCGCAGAACGTCTCCGGGGATAGCGAGCAGACGTACTTGGTCGATAGCATGATGGGAGGATCGGCTTTTTTTGATTACGACCAAGACGGCGATGTGGATTTGTACATCTTGAACGGGTCGAAGGTGGTTGGCTTTCCAGACCAAGAGCACCCGCGCAATACCTTTTATAGAAACGAGCGCGGCAAATTCGTCGATGCTACCGACGAAGCGAACTTGGGTGACTCAGGCTGGGGTATGGGATGCGCAGTCGCCGATTACGACAACGATGGCGACTTGGACATTTATATAACCAACTACGGCAGGAACGCACTGTACGATAACCAAGGCGACGGGACTTTTGTCGATGTGACCGAGTACGCCCAAGTAGGAGACGAGCGGTTCAGCACAGGATGCGCCTTCTTTGATTACGACAGCGACGGATATCTAGATCTGTACGTAGCCAACTACGTCGATTTCAAGCACTTTCTGCAGACCACTCCCAATAGGTCCTATATGTGGAAAGGCTTAAGGGTTCACTTCGGACCCCGTGGAATGAAGGGGAGTGGTGATATCCTGTATCGCAACCAAGGCGACGGGACTTTTGCCGATGTGACCGCGGAGGCGCGGGTGGTGGACCAAGACAAGCTCTACGGTATGGGCGTGATCGGCGGCGACTACGACCGGGACGGCGATGTGGACATCTATGTAGCCAACGACACCGGGGCCAATTTCCTTTATCAGAACCAAGGCGACGGGACTTTTGCCGATATCGGCTGGATGATCGGTGCTGCCTATGGTGAAAGCGGCGAGGCACAAGGCTGTATGGGCATTGCCTATGGGGATTACGACAACGACCTATACCAAGACATATTAGTCACCAACTTCTGGGAGCAGACCAATACGCTTTACCACAACGACCGCGGCACATTCTTTTCCGACCTCAGCTTTGACGCCGGCGTGGGCAAGGAGAGTTTCCAGTTTTTGGCCTGGGGTACCGAGTTTTTCGACTATGACAACGACGGCGATAAAGATCTTTTCGTGGCCAATGGCCACCTCTTTCCCCAATTGGACAGGGCCAATCTAGGCACGAGCTATGCCCAGACTAATCAACTCTTTGAAAATCTGGGCGATGGCACCTTCGTCGAGGTATCGCAGATATCGGGAGAGGGCTTAAAAATTAAAAAAGTGAGCAGAGGAGCTGCTTTTGGGGATTACGATGATGATGGAGATCTGGACATATTTGTCCTGAATATCAACGATCGCCCCACTTTGTTGCGCAACGATGGTGGCAATGAGAACAACTGGTTGATGGTCAAGACTATAGGCACTGAAAGCAACAGAGACGGTATAGGGGCTAGGATTGAAGTTCACAGTGGGGGGCTCACGCAAAGCACCGAAATTCGGAGTGGTGCTAGCTATCTTTCGCACAATGATCTGAGGGCCCATTTCGGCTTGGGGCAGAGAGAGGCCATCGACTCACTGGTAGTACGCTGGCCAAGTGGCCTAGAAGAGAGATTTGCAAATCTCTCCGCCAATAGACTCGTGGTGCTGCAAGAGGGTGAGGGCATTGTCCACATAGATCAATAGTTCGTACACTTTTTGCGCTTTCGGCCTAAGCATAGGCCATTATCTTCTTAAATATTTATAAATAAATAACTTGTGCCCTTGATATTACGAATTTTATAAAAACAATGCTTTACAAGAATCAGCTTGATTTCCCAGTCTTATTTCTTTATTAATACGTTATCTTGTAGCTTCGCTTACCTCGCCACCAAAAAATCATTTGAAAGGAGGAAATAGAAAATCCCTTCAATCAACCAACCGCTCAAAAGCATTTTTTTCACCAAGAAAGGATCTTGGGTGATGAACAGAGCAACGAGTTATAGCTTCTTGGCATTGAGTCTTGTCCTTTTTATTGTCACGTCCAGTTCGGCTCACCTGCGGACAGACAGAAACTGGGCCGCCGTCCAAGTGCCTATTGGCGTCGATGGCATACGAGATGTCCAGATGGACGGAGACATCAGCGAATGGGACAACGTACCTTCGGTCTTCTGGGTGACCCATGAAGATCTGATCGAGACCGTCACCGGCACCCAAGGGGATCCCGACCCTTCCAATCTAGCCGAGCGCATCATTTTTGGCTGGAGTCCAGTGACCAACATTCTGTATTTCATGGAGGAACGGTTCGACGACCTCTTTTACGGGACCATCGAAAATAATTTCGATACGGTCGAGGTGACCTTGGACTTTGACCACAGCGGCGACGCCATCTTCCAGAATGTACAATCGGCGGATTTGGACCCGGAAAGATGGGAAGGGGCCCTATCCCAGAATTACCGCTACCAGCTACACCAAGAAAATCACATGTGGCTCTGGGGCGGAGCTCCGTGGGCCGGGGTCGAGCCTTATGCCGGTGCCAAATGGAGTTTTGACGGCGATATCAACGGCGGGGCCGGAACCCTGTTCATGGAGATGTGGTTCACTCCCTTCGACGATTTGCCTACCAGCTCTACGGGCATAGATGACGAAGATGTGATCGTCCACACTATGCAGGCAGGCGAAATCATGGGTATTGGTTTTGCCGTCCAGGACGATGACAACGGTGCCGAAGGCACGTATAACGGCTACTGGACCAATAGCGGCGACACGGAAATCTATTTCAAAGCCACCGCTATGGTTGACTACGTCCTGCTTCCCTTTGATGAGAGCATCTGGGTAGCGGGTGAAGACATGGGCACCGCCGTCGAGTCGGATAGCTGGGGGGACATCAAGGCGAGTTTTTCCCGCTAAGGAGAACAAGTAAGAGAACATGAGCAGTTCAGGGGGCGAGGTCATCTTCGCCCCCTTTTTTAATAATTTTGCCAAAGGATTGGTCATGGTCCCACCTAAGTCAATAGGGGTCCTGTTACTCGCGTTGCTAGGTGCCGGCCTCTGCCCGCAAAATGTCTCCGGCGTGGTTATTTATAGAATTGGCACCCCCTTTTCAACAGCGGAAAAAGACAGCCTTGAAGGCCTCGACATCGACTTCAGGGAAATCGACTGGTCCGTCTCCCAACTGCAGGAGGGCCTCGATCTGGACTCTTTGCCGGCTGGTTCACTGCAACCCAACTACTTTGATGAGGACGAAGACATCGCCGCGGCCCTCTTGAGCCGAGGTGGCTGGGTGCGGGTGCGGCTTTTCGCCAATCAAAATCAACTGATTGGACAGGTCTTGGTCGATGGCGATCCAACTACGGGCCTCACGTGGCCAGCCGTAGCTCCAGAGAGCTTTCAGGTGGGCACCTCGCGGACCCTCAGTGAGCAATTGACTTTTGATTTAGGCGGGCGATTTCTCATCCGGGAAGCGAGATTTCGTCCTCTGGCGGAAAAGCCAGAGCACTTTGTGGAGCGGCTCTCCATAGGAACTCTCGATGAGCGGCTGGTCAATATTGGCAACAGAATGTCCAATTTCCCGGCCGTAGCCGAGGTAAAAGAAAATACCGAGCCTGAAGTCAGCGTGATTTTAGACCCGCCGATATCGACTCAAACGGTCCAATTACTGATTTTTCGCGACACACCCAAGGAAATAGGGCTCGCCGATTTTGAACTCTACGGCGGTGGTTTCGTAGCCCGAGCCTCGTATGAGTCCGAAGTAGTCGATCTAGGCGGCTTGGCCAGTTGGGGTGAGATTCGCTGGTCGGGCCGGCAAGATACGGACGCTCGGGTCGATATCCGCACTCGGACGGGCGCAGACCCACATCCCGACATTTTTTGGCAACTGCGACCCGAACAGCGAGACAGCGTGCAATTTCTCGATGGCGGCGGCGACTTGCCCTTAAGCGAATACAAGCGCCGCTACAGCAAGCTGCTCGACGTTCTCAAGCCGGTAGAACCCCGAGATTGGGTGAGCCCCGATACGGAAAACTGGAGTTTTTGGTCCAGTCCCTACCTGTTTGAAAACTCGGGGACCAGCATCGTTTCCCCTAGTCCGCGCCAATTCCTCCAACTCAAAGTGGACTTCTCTTCTACTATCGAGGACGGAGGTAAGATCGATTATGTCGAGTTCAGGGCCTCAGTTCCGCCGGCCGTACACGGCTTAGTGGGAGAAATTTTCCCGGTGGATACCCAAGTGGGGCAAGCGACGCATTTCACTTACTTCATCCGGCCGACCATCCGGGCCAGCGACATGGGCTTTGACGGCGTGGAGATTTCTACACCCTCGGGGGTGATTTCAGTTGATTCGCTACGCATAGACGGCATCAACTACAACGACTTTGTCTGGGCAAAAACCTCGGATGGCTTGGGTTTTGAACTCAACTTTCCGCGCAAGCTAGAGCCGACCGACAGCGGCGCCCTGATCGAGGTGGTGTTCAACGCGCCGGTACTGCGGGAAGTGGGCACGCTGTTTACTGGTAAGGTTTTCAATAGCGCCGAACCAAACGAGGTGCGCCAACGCATCAACCCAGGCAACGCCGCCGACGAGATTGAGAGCGACGGGATTGCAGTAAAAACATCGCTGAGCAGCTCATTGGTTTTTGCACCACAGATTGGGCCTAATCCCTTTACGCCCAATGGTGATGCCATCAACGACGTGGCGAACATTTCCTATAAGCTCTTGCGGGTGACATCTCAGGTTCCGGTCTCCGTGGCAATTTTCGACCTGTCCGGCCGACTAGTTAAGCAAATATACGCCGGGGACATTCCCATCGGAGAGTACTCCCACTCTTGGGATGGGACAGACCACTCCAACCGGCTGGTCCCCCCAGGACTATACTTGTATCGGATAGCAGTAGATATCCAATCGGAAGAGGGCATCAAGAGCGGCGTTATCGCCGTAGCCTATTGATTTTTAATCGCCCCCAGATGAGGGAGACCCAATGCCATGACATGGCAGAAAACATTCAAGCTGGTAAGCACGAGCTTGGTCTGCCTCCTAGGTAGGATGATCCTAGGCGATGTAGCTTGGGGGCAAGAGGGCTTTTCTATCCAAGACGGCGCGGCTATCATCGAGTCCGAGGATCACTGGGCCCGTTGGCAGTCGGTGGCAAAGACCATCCAGATCACCGAGGAGGGAGTAAAACCAGCTTTTATACGCAAAAGCACCAAGCTCGAAATAGATGGCGCTGAACAGGTAGTCCCCGGCATTAACGCGGTTTTAAATGCCTCCGAGTTCGGCGGCGGGATATGGGAGGCCGGCTCCAATCGCTTGAGCGCAGAAAACCTCATGGACGGCAGGATGGACACCTACTGGGAGCCGGATACTTCCACCCCCCTTAGGGATTGGTGGGTGCAAATCGATTTAGGGCGGGCCGTATCAGCCAATAAGATCGTCCTCAAGTTTGTCGGGGAGAATCTGGGAGATCCCTTTCTCCAATTCAAGGTCCTCACCTCTCAGGGGGAGACGATCATCGGCCCGCTGGTGTACAGGAAACGCTTCTCAACAAACAAGCCCATCAAGAATGAACGGGTCTTTGAAGTCGATTTGACCAACCAGTTGCCCACCAAATGGACACAGGTACGCGGAGATTTTACCGGCGATGTGATCAGATTCGTCTCGGTCGGCGTCACGGACAGCGATTTTGGCAAGGCAAGACAAGTTTCCCAGTCCGTTTATGAAGGTCTCGACCCCGATCAACAGGGCGATATAGAATACTTCCGCCGCGAAACCTCGGGCCGGCTGAGATTGTTGGAGGGACGCGAGGATTGGGAGGCCTTGGCCGGCGGGGACAGTCAAGGCCCTGTAGTCTATTATCGCCGCGAGTTGCCCCGATTGGCGGAAGTGGAAGTCTGGTCGATTGGCGACAACATCGGCATTGGAGTCCTAGAGCGGGGTGGCAAGGTAACGAGTTGGGAAAACAACGGGGCTGAGGGTGTGGTGGTTGACGGGGTAGTATATAGTGTAGATAAGGCGTTGTACTGGCCCGCCCAAGGAGGGTACAACCCCGATAGGCTGCTGCCTTCGCAACCGCCCGATGTCGAGCGTGCCTTAGTGGTGGATCTGGGAGGGGCCTTCTTCTTGGACAATATCCGCGTACTCCAAGCCAGCAGTAGCCCCCCTGGGCCTTTTCGCGCCTACCGCATTGAAGTATCGGACGGCTCCACCAATGCCGGTGGGAGCTTGGCGTGGAAAACCGTGGGATCGCTCGACAATATCAATGGGAACGAGTCGTACCACGATTTTAAGTTCCCACTCACCAAAGTCGAGCATTTTTCTTTTACCTATAAGCTCCATGTAAGGGCTGGCCGTCACGGCCTGTCAGAGATTCAGTTTTTCGGCGAGGGATACATGCCCGAGGCCCGGATCGAATCGGTCTTTGACGGGCCTTCGGCGTTCATAGAATTGGGAGCCACTCCCCAAAATTTAGCGTCTATAGAATGGGATGCGGATACACCGCCGGGTACGGATATTATTCTCCAGACCCGGACTGGCAACACCGTCAAAACTACTACGCTCTACTATAAAAAGAACGGTGAGTTGTTTCCGGGCACCGAAGAAGAAGCAGCGGAAGCGCACGCTACGGACAAAAAGTTCTTTGGGGATGCCTCTGTTGGACCCGTTGTTACCCAGACCAACCCGGGTAGCGATTGGAGCGGTTGGAGTCAACGCTATTTCAATTCGGGGGACAAAATCACCTCGCCCAGTCCGCGCAAATTCGTCGCCATCCGGGCGACCTTTCTCACGGAAAATCCCCTCGTGGCCGCTACGCTGCGCTGGGTGAAACTCAACTTTGTAGCGCCAGTCGCCAAAACAATTGTTGGCGAAGTGTTACCCCCGCAACTCGAGACAATTGGCGCTGAGCAACTGTTTTCCTATTTCGTCCACACGACCTTTGAGCCGGCCAACGAGGGTTTTGACGAGATTCTCATTGCAGCTCCCTCTAGCGTCAAAATGAAATTCCAGCAAGCCCACCTGAGCCTCACTGGGCAACCGACTCAAACCTACACTGCTCAAAGCGAGGGATTTGAGGTCGTGTCCGATGATTCCGATTCGCTTTGGGTGCGTTTGCCTACCCCCATCAAGGGCGG
Organism: Candidatus Latescibacterota bacterium; assembly: GCA_965233785.1. GTDB lineage: Bacteria > Latescibacterota > UBA2968 > UBA8231 > UBA8231. The sequence continues at coordinate 4,879,811 of OZ247580.1, read as the reverse complement.
GGCCGCGTTGGTCGAGCTTCAGTTTGCGGCGACCATATTCGATTTTACCACATTCTTCAATGGCTCTATCGGCTATTCTTCTATTCCCGATTCGTGGCAAAGAGTGGACCCAGGCGATGCAAACGAGATCACAGATAGCGAAAAAACCGTGATCCTAGCCCTTGAAAGAGGTGTAGTACTGGGAGATATCGAAGTTAAAAATAAAATTTTCACCCCTAACGGCGACGGCATCAACGATGATATGGCTGTGAGTTTTTCACTCATGCGGGTGAAGGCATCAACGCCGTTACAGGTGCAAATATACGATCTAGGTGGGCGTCTCATTCACCAACTACGCGAAGAGTACATAACTACGGGACGGCATTCCGTGGTCTGGACCGGAGTCGATGCCTCCGGAGCTTTGGTGCCTCCTGGCATATATGTGCTGAGGATCGACACTAAGGTCGATTCAAAATCGAGTAGAAATACCTCGGACTACCGCTTAGTACACGTCTCCTATTGATCTTCTGCGATCCGAGAGGAACAGATTGGACAAACCACCGTTGGTCAAGACCGCGCTATTAGCGTTTTCTTGTCTATTGCAGGGACTTACGCCGGCCCAAGGCTATGGAGAGACGATCGTCATTGGCGGCGGTCCAGGCACCCTAGCGTGGGATGACCATTATTCCGCGACATCGGTTATCGACTTTGACACCAACCCCGGCCAGATTCAGCCTGCTCAGACAGGTCCCGAAGACAATATCGTCCTGAAAATTTTTGAAAGAGGCGGGACCGTAACGTCGCCCAATGCGAGAATAATACTCGAAATATCCTCGAGTCTTTTGAATGAACAATTAGCGCATATGGTCAGCGGCGATACAACCAAGGCTTTTGAAGTGAAGGGCGGTTCTCCCACAGGCGTTATATTCAGACTAGATTTGGGCGAGCGCTTCGGGGTCAATCGGATCAAGTTTTTTCCGCGCAAGGGATTTGAAGAGTTTTTTCTGCAAGGCTATGAATTGCTGCTAAACGACGGCAGCGAGGAGCAGAAAACCCTAGCCGGGACGCCGGATTTCAAGGTTTTTAAAACCGAGGAACGCAACCTCAACCCGACCGTTGATCTGACCGTCCCCCTGCAGTTTGTTCGTTTCATAGAGGTGAAGCAACTGGTGCGAGGGGAGTGGGAAATTGACGAGTTTCAAGTCTTTGGTGCGGGTTTTGCCTCTACGTCATCATATACCTCAAAAGTATTTGATCGAGAACAACCCGCGGTCTTTGGCGACATAACATGGGCTAGGGGGAGTATCGGCGAACCAACAAAAACGGATGCTATCCTATCGACCCGGAGTGGTAACACACCAGATCCCAGCGATTCGCTGTCTTGGAGCGCTTGGTCCCCTCCCTATCCTGCCGGAGTCCGCACGGCGATTGAATCACCAACTCCGCGTCGTTTTTTTCAGTTCCGTTTACTCCTTAAGACCAGCGATATACTAGCGGCGGCGACCGTTGATTCCCTCGCCTTTGAGGTATCCCCTGCCCTAGCCGACTCACTGGTGGGCGAGATATGGCCCCAACGCGCCCTGATCGGGCAGAACACCCCCTTTACCTATGCCGTGCGAACCGTCAACAGCCGTGGCTTTAACCGTCTCGAACTAAAAACCATGGCACCGGTAGAGGTAGTGCGATCCGTGCAAATAGACGGAACCGATGTCGAATGGGAAAAGACGAATACAGAAGACGGGGTCCAAATTAGCTTCCCCCGGATTGTGGGAGACCGCACCTTGCGAGTGGTCTTTGAGAACGTGGCTTTGCAGTACAATACCTTTTTTGCCGGCACAGTCTCCGATAGCCAAGAACCGGACAATCTGCCCCAAGTGGTCACCGAGGGAGATGCAGTCTCTGGTTTTGAGGCGCAGGGAGATGACCTTTCGGTCGAGATCTCGGTGGGTAAAAACCTCATTCATTCGATGAATGTGGCTCCCGTCCCTTTCACGCCCAACGGCGATGGCTTAAATGATGAAGTCTTGGTGACTTACGACATCGTCAACCTGACGGGTGGTGCTTTGGTTTCGGTGGGGGCATACGATCTTTCTGGAAGACGGATACAGACGATCTATTCAGGGTTGGATCCCAGCAGGAGATACCAAAGGGCTTGGGATGGAACGGACGAGAGCGGTGCCAAAGTGCTACCCGGAATCTATTTGGTCCGAGTGGAAATTGATGCAGATTCAGGGTCCGAGAGTAAGACGAAAATTGTCCCAATAGTCTATTAATTATTCCCATTTTACCTGAAAGCTAGGGTGGAACTCTCATGCTGACCTGCCATATTTGCAACACTCTAATGCGCGGTATTAGTTCAGCTACCATAGTTTGCTCCTTGCTCGCTTCCATGTCATTTGACACCGACGCGCAAGCCCAAGATGTCGATCCGCTGCGCATAAAAGGGGTGCGCCGAGGAGCTGAACTCACCTTTGAACCAACCGGGTCCGGTGTGCTGTTCGGAGCCTTGGATCCGGCGGTCAAAAAGTGGTACGTCCCTCAAGAACTTTTCTTAGAATACCGTTGGAAACAGTGGGAATACACCAACTACGCTAGGGATCACTACAATCGCTATGTAGATATCAATTTAGCCGGGGATTACTTCTACGATATTTACGGTTCCTACATCACTAGAGGATGGTTGCTCTACGACTGGTCTCAGACGCAGCCACAGCAAGGGGGTAGCAATTTATTCAAGACCGAGAGATTCCAAAACTTTTTCAGCAATTTGGTCATTGCCTCTGACCAAAAGGGGCAACACAACTTGGCTATAACCATAGGCAATGAGATCCGCTCGACCCTTACCCCAATGACCTTCTCAAAGCCAGCCATGGACGGAATCCAAGTAGATTACCAAGCCGACAAATACCAAGTCACGACGATCCTCTCGCGGATTTCTTCTCCCGGCGGGGCCGGTCCTCGCAATCCTGCGGTCAACCAAACGACCAGCCTGACAACGCTGATGGGTGGGCGGGCTGTTGCCCAAGTGGGAGATTTTATCAGCATCGGGGCCAACTATGTAAGTGCCCACAATTCCTTCCAACTCTTAGATGCCTTTGAAGGAACCCCTAGAAGCGGTTCGATCACTTCTAGTCAAAATGCTGAAAATATCACCCAGCTCTTCGTCCGTCTGACCGACGATTCGCCCGAAGACAACGAAGGCGGTGCTACCCTCTTCGCTTGGGACATGATCATAGAAGCCGAAGTCGAAATCATTGATGAGGAGGGAGAACGGGGGTTTAGGCGGGAGGAGGTCCGGGCCAGCGAGGCCGGTCTCAAGCCCTCGCCTCAGGGCGGCTTTCAGCGCTTGGGCTTCTGGGAAGCTAGCGGCTCTGAGCAGATCGAATTAGTATATGATTTTTCCGAGGGAACCTACACCGGCCCCGACCCCTCGGAGATACGAAGAGTGACTTTTGAACTGGTGGTTGCCAACGACTACAGAATCGAGGTGTCTTCGAACCGCCAGAATAACCGGCAAAACAACAATGTGTTTCTGCTGGCGGCCAGAGCCCAAGAAAACGTCAAAGATGGCTCCAATCTCAGAGTCCTCAAGATCCCGTACGGTTTGCCGACCGCCACCGAAATTTTCGGTTTTACTCTGGAGGCGAACAATATCGCGGGGCTTGATTTCTACGGCGAATTCGACCGCAGTAGGAGTTACCGAAAATACCCCAACAGGCAGCATACAAAACACCTGTCGGCTTTTGACCAAGGCGATGGCTGGATGATAAATCTGTCGAGAACCGTCCAGCCGTGGTTCTTCTTCGGCGAGGCTTACAGTATGGAGCACAATTACAATACAAGCGCTATCTTGGCCCGGGGCGAGGTCAACATAGATTACGAAGACCGGACGAGATTCTACTACGAACTCGTCGATGACAACGACGATCAGGATCGATACCCCGATTGGCAAAGGATTAACGAAAGCATCGACTTGAATGTATTCCCCGGCTTGGACGAGAATGTCGATTTCATCTCCGATTTCAATCAAAACGACAGCGAAGATCTACCCAATTTAGTGCCCGACTACGACGAGCCTTTTCTGCGCTATTCTACGGACCGCCCCGAGTATCTGTTTGGCATAGATATGAACAACAATATATGGGTAGATCGGTTCGAAAACGATGACGAAGCAGATTTTCCCTATGGTAGGGATTTAAGCGGGTACAACCTTTATGGGGGCGTCAACATTACTCCAGATATGAGGTTGACAGTCGGCCGTACCGATGAAAGCCTCATTGCCGGCGATGGGCAAAACACCACCCACTATTTGCTTTTTACGCTGGAAAAGGACTACCCCGGACTGGGCAGGCTGAGGATTTTTGAGAACTTTAGGCTGGCCAAGGACAATATAGAGAATGACCTTCGCCAGTGGGACGAATTCGAGAGGCGAAACATCCCTACTATTGATCCCTTGGCGGCCAGAAATACTTGGATAAATTCATCCTACATAAGCTTCAAATATACCAAACTGAAGAATCTAAATATCGTCAACAAGCTGAAATACGACCGCTGGCGTCAACGAGAGAGACAACCCGATCTGCGACAGGACTTCGTTTTTGTCGGCCTGATCAACAAAGTGGATTATGTTCTCAAATTCGTAAATATCGATATCCAACCTAAAATTAAAAACGAATTGAGGATAGAGTCTCCAGCGCTTAAAGCAAATCCCAAACGCAGGGAAGACACGCTCATTTTTACTTTATTGGCCCGGTGGCCATTGTTTAATAACTCCACCATGCAGGCCGGCGTGGAATATACCATTTTCCAGCAGCTCAGGGATTCGGATGCGGCGGTCAAGGAAGGGTTGCTAGACGACTTCAGTGAAATTGTCGGCGCGGCCCAGTTCGCCAATAATTCAAACTACTTGGGCTACAATTTGACGACCCTGATGGGACTCAGGCTGACCAGAAGAGCCATAGATAACGAAACCGAAACGGGCAGAATGGCTTTTGCCACGGTATTTGCCGGGTTGGAGTAACCTACCTATGCACAGAAATACAGAGGAGATCTGAACTGAATGCCAAGAGAAAGAACTGCATATTGGCTTTTATCACTTGTGCTTTTTTCCGCGCTTATAGGTTGCACAGTGGAAATGGGAGACCGAGTCGTTGCTCAGATAGGTGATGAGGAGATAACGGTTGACCAGTTGCGGAAATTTATCGCTGGCCTATCCGAAGATGACAAGGCGGAGGCCACTAGGGCAGAAGAAGCGCAGAATCATTTGAACACCATGATCAATATCGAACTGATGATCATGGAGGCGAAGGCGGCCGATCTCGACAAAAGCCCTGAATTTCTCGCTCGGCTGGCCCAAGTTCAGCAAGAAAAGTTGATCAGCATTTTCCAAGACAGAGCGCTGGAAGTCGAGGAGGAAGTGGAGGAGGGCGAAGTGCGGGAATACGCTGAACGCATGGGGCTCACTAGAGCAGTCAGATTGGCCGATATAATGGTCCCCAGCCGCGAAAATGCCTTGGCCGTCCTGCGGGAACTCAAAAGTGGGATCCCGTTTGAGCAGGTTGCCAAGAAGTGGTCCATCAACAAAAAAACCTCACCTCAAGGCGGCGACTTGGGCCGTTATACCACCCGAGAACAGATGATCGCGCCCCTTCAGGACAAGCTATTTTCCCTCGCCTTGGGCGAAGTCTCCGAGCCCATAAAAATCGGTGGAAACTATTCGCTCTTCACAGTCATCGCCGACTCTACCATCGAACTCAGTCCTGATAGGAAACTGGCGATCCAAATGGGGCTGAAAAAAGAAAAAAAGCAGCGGGCGCTATCGGCTTTAGTTGCTGAACTCAAGAAAAAATACCACCTCGAATTGGATCGGGAAGGGCTCGCGCTCATTGTCGAAAAAGTGCGTGGCGGTGCATCTTTTGCCTCGGAGACGGAACGCAACATAGTTCTCTATAGGTACGACGGCGGAGAAATAACCGCTCAGGACTTAGCAGATGCTGGCCACGTCCTGAAGGGCAACGCCTTGGCCCAACTCAGCGACTCCAGCCAAGTGATCGCTTTTGCCGAGCGCCATGTCGTGCCCAATGCAATGCTGGTGGAAGCGGCCCTGCGTGCTGGCATAGACGAGGAAGCAGAAACGGTCGAGTGGTTGGGAAATCAAGCAAATCAACTCTTGATAAGTGCCATCAGGGCGCGGCTCCTGAGAGCTAAAGTGACCATCGCCGAAAACGAGTTACGCCAATTTTACAAGACCCATGCGGAAAGATATCTGCACCCCGAGCAAATTGAAGTACAAGAGGTTCTGGTAGAGACAGAGGCCGAGGCCCTGAGGTTGATGGCGCAGATCCAAAAGGGAGCTCGATTAGGCGATTTGGCCAAGAAGTATTCTATTCGGTCGCTAGAGAATCGGGATGAAGAGGGCCGATTCCACTTTCATATTTTCGAAAAGGCCTTTCTCGGTGGTTTTGTAGAAGTCGCCGAAAAAGCCGAGATCGGAGCGCTCACCGGTCCGGCCAAGGTAAACGAGGGTTATTCTATATTTAAGGTGCTTTCTAGGGAACGAAAGCGAGAGACTTTTCAGGAGGCCGAGTGGAGAGTCCGGTCCCAGCTCAGGAGAGAAAAAAACAGAAAGGCCTTTAATCAGTTTATCGAAGAAATGCGGAATAAATACGCAGCGAAAGTGGTTATTCGGGAGGATAACCTCAAAGCCGCTTTCGGAGAGGAGTAGGAATCATAGTCCTACTCTACATAGGGGTTGGCCCCTATCTCCAGAAAGGCGTAGGGACCGTTTTGGCGGATTACCAGCAGCTTATTGGCTGGTGTCGCTGGCACTGTCTGACGAGTGCCGTCGGGCCAAGTGATCTCCACTTCATCTGCCCCTTCCGCTCTACCCAAGCCGAAGAAAAGGCGCATATCATTGTAGGAGAGATAGCTGGAAGCGCCATTAGCCGTCCGCCACTGGGGTCGGCCGCCGACCAGCAAACGAATTTTGGCACCAACGGCGTCGCGATTGGGGCCACGGCCCAGAAGTTGGACTACGAGCCAGTTGTTGACGGGGGCGAAATCGTTGCGCAGTAGGGTACTCGCCTCGTCCAAATTGACGACGAAAATGTCTATATCGCCATCGTTGTCGTAGTCGCCGAAACTGGCACCGCGGCTAACTCTTTTAAGAGCCATTCCCGGGCCAGCCGCATCCCCTATATCGATTAAACGGTTGCCGCCGTCATTGCGGATCAATTGGTTGCGCTGGGGGTAGGAAGTGCTTGCGATAGTACTAGCCGCCTGCGGATAGACATGGCCATTAGCGACAAATATATCCAAATCGCCATCCCGGTCATAGTCGAAAAATTGGGTGCCCCACCCCAGCATTCCAAGCGTGGGTTCTTCTAGACCGATCTGGGTCGTTATATCTTTGAAATGGCCCTGTCCTTCGTTGCGGTAGAAGGTATTACTCTCGCGAAAAAAATGGGTTATATAGAGGTCGAGGTCTCCGTCGGCGTCATAGTCTCCACCGCTGACCCCCATACCTGCCTCTTCCTCGCCGTATTCGTTATATGCGATGCCTGCTTTTAGGCCAATTTCGCTAAAGGTACCATCGCTGTTATTGTCGAAGAGCACATTGGGAGTTGCGTCATTGGCCACAAAGAGATCGGTGTCGCCATCGTTATCGAAGTCTTCGGGCAGTACACCCAACCCATAGTAGCGATTGGCCCAGGAGATACCCGAGGGACGGGTGACATCGGTGAAAGCATTGTCTCCGTCGTTGCGGTAGAACAGATCGGCGGCTCCAGGTAGGCCCTGGGGACCGCAGAATATCTCGATTCCCTCGTAGGTGCAGACCTTATCTGGGGGGGCATCAAAGTCGTAGATCAGATAATTGGCGACGTATAAGTCGAGATCGCCGTCGCCATCGTAATCAAAAAAAGCGGCGCTAGAGCTATAATCGTTCCCTGCGACCCCAGTGGAAATGTCCACGAAGGTACCGTTGCCTTGGTTGCGGTAGAGAACATTGGGACCATAATTGGTCACGTACAGATCGCGGTATCCGTCGCCGTCGATGTCGCCCACGGTGCAGCCCATGCCCCAACTGCGGTCCCCAACGCCGGCAAGTAAGGTCACATCGGCAAAGGTGCCATTGCCCTGGTTGCGGTAGAGGATATTGCCCGGTCCGGATTTTTGCCGGTAGGTATTGACTGTAGCGCCGTTGACCGCGTATAGATCGAGGTCACCATCGTTGTCGTAGTCAAAAAAAGCTGCGCCGCCACCGGAGGTTTCGACAATGTGCTTTTTTTTATATCCGCCGGCCACATGTTGGAAGGCGATGTGCGCTTCCTTTGTTTGGTCGGTGAATTGGGGTAGAACAGATTCCGGCAGCAGCACGGCCAAAGCTAGGGCAAAAGCAAGGGCACGGCGACGATAAAAGATCTCCATATACTCATCGCTGTAGAGGTGAACTAAACAGGTAACAATAGTCGCATGGATAGGGAATTATAGGTCTTAGCCTTTACTGCGGCAAGAACAGAAAATCGTAGGATGTGGGCGATGGCTTTGCCGCTTTTTTGTCTTGCTAAAAAGCTGCATGCCTCCGCCATTCATATATCCAGAGGTGTGGAATGAGGCATATTTTTGCCGCCCTAATAATGGGCATCACGTGCGCGACTGTGGGGCGATCCGAGAACACTGTTGTGGAACTTCGCGACGGAGTTGCGATGGAGTTTGTGTGGATCGAGCCAGGTACTTTTCTGATGGGATCGCCAGCCTCATCCCCCACACGGGGCGAAGACGAAGGCCCACAGCACGAGGTTTCGATCAGCAAGGGATTTTACTTGGGTAAATTTGAGATTACCCAAGCCCAATGGGTCGCGGTGATGGGGACCGCGCCGTGGACCCGGCGCAAATACGTCCAGGCCGCGCCGAATCACCCGGCAGTCTATATCTCATGGATCGATATGCAGGAATTCCTCCGCCGCTTGAACCAAGCCGCCGATAGAGATTTGTACCGCCTGCCTACCGAAGCCGAGTGGGAATACGCCTGCCGGGCCGGGACCACGACGAGCCGTTCCTTTGGGGACGACGAAAGCCAGTTGGGCGACTATGCGTGGTACATAGGAAACGTGGGTGAAACGGAGGGGAAATTTGCCCAGCCAGTGGGTTCAAAGCAGCCGAATCCGTGGGGGCTATACGATATGCACGGCAATGTATGGGAGTGGGTGCAAGATTGGTACAGCAGCGCCTATTCAAGTGCCAAACAGGTGGATCCTACAGGTGCTGCTTCGGGAACTGCGCGCGTTATGCGCGGCGGCGGCTTTGTCAATCACGCCCGCAACGTGCGGTCGGCCAAACGCTTTAGCTTTGAGCAATCGCTCCGCTACTGTGCTATTGGAGCACGCCTAGTGATGACGAAATAAACGGCCTCTCTTTGTCGCTCAAACGACTTATCCATTAGTTGAAATGCGACATATGATAGCCTCTAGAGACAAGTATTGAAAAAGAGAATTCCGCCTCAACACCTCACATGGCTTAACAGAAGCCAGCCGAGCTATGGAGACGTCAAAGGCATCTCGGCCCGGGCCATCTTACTTGGGGCGGTACTGGCCTTTCTGCTAAATCTCCTCGACGCCTATGCTACGACCCTCATCCGAGGTTCGTATCTGACCCTGAATTTTAGCACCCCGGCGGCCTTGTTCTTCTTCTTTTTTGTCGTGCTTGCCAGTGCCTTGGTCGCCTGTCTCCGCCGGCCCTTGGCCTTGGACCAAGCCGAGTTGGTAACCATCTATATCATGCTAGCGGTGTCCTGCTGTGTTCCCGGCATGGGTTTCACTCAGTTCATCATACCCTGCTTACTCGGCTCCACCTACTATGCCACGCCCGAAAACAACTGGGATTTTCTCTACAACCAGTACATCCCTAGCTGGATGATTCCCCGGGGCGAAAACGCAGCGCGTTTTTTCTTTGAAGGTCTGCCCGAAGGTGAGGCTATCCCCTGGGATATCTGGATCGTACCGCTGAGTTTCTGGTACGGGTTTTTTCTAGTGCTCAGCTTCGCCATGATCTGCACCATGGTCATTCTGCGTCGCCAGTGGATGGACCGAGAAAAGCTGGTTTATCCACTGGTCCAAGTGCCCATGGAGATGATCGGCCGAGAAAGGGAAGGAACGATTGGCCGGTCGTTTTTCACCAACAAAGCCATGTGGATCGGCTTTGCCGTATCATTCATCCTGCTCAGTGTCAACGGCCTGCACTCCTACTTTCCGAGCTTTCCGCAGATCACCAAGACCTTCGCATTGCCCTTGTTCCGCGATACGGTCAGCCTGAATTTCTGGTTTAGTCCGCCTTGGACAGGCTTTTTCTATTTCGTCAACCTCGACATCACGGCTTCGATCTGGATATTCTACATCCTCACCACCATCCAGCGCGGCATTTTCAATATCGTCGGCTTGCAGAGCACGCAGCGGATCGATTTCTACTCTATCGAACCTTTCTTGGCTCATCAGGGTATGGGCTCGATGATCGTCTTTGTGCTGGTGGGGTTGTGGGTGGGACGCAGCCATCTACAAAATGTTTACCGCAAAGCCTTCCACGGCGACGAAGAAATCGACGACAGCGGCGAAATGCTATCCTACCGGCAGGCCCTTTTCGGCCTGCTAGCGGCGCTTGCCCTAGTGGTGGTCGGCCTTTGTATGATGGGACTAACCCTTCCTACGGCACTGTTATTCATCTTTGGTGCCATGATGCTGTTTATAGGGCTAACTCGGGTAGTGGCCGAAGGGGGCATCCCGGCCATGCGGCCCCCTATCATGACTTCGAGTTTTGTCATTTCGGGAGCCGGTGCTTCGGCCTTGGGTGCTTCAGGTTTAGTGGCCCTGGGTTTTTCCTACGGCTGGCATTCCGAAGTGCGCTCCTTTGTCATGGCGTCCGTAGCCAACGGGCTGAAGATGGGTGAAATTATCACCGGTTCCAAGCGCCGGCTATTCTGGGCCGTGGTCGTTGCCATTGTGGTCAGTCTGATCGGCTCGTCGTATATGACCTTAGTGCTGGCCTACAAATACGGGGGCATCAACCTCAATCCACTCTTTTTCGTAGGGCAGGCCCCCACCTTTGGTCCTCGGGATATGGCTCCGCGCATCGCCGCAGAGCTGCCCGGTCCAAGACTAGACGCTTGGCTGTTCATGGGCATTGGTGGGGGGGTGATGGCCCTACTGATGTGGGCGCGGCACCAGTTCATTTGGTGGCCGCTCAATCCCCTCGGCTATACCATCAGCGCCAACTGGAAGACGGGACATATCTTTGGTAGCGCCTTTCTCGCGTGGTTCCTCAAATTGTTAATTCTGCGCTACGGCGGTCCCAAGCTATACCGGAATTTGCGACCGTTTTTTCTCGGCCTGATTTTGGGCGAAATCGTGGCCGCGGGCGGATGGCTGGTGCTGGATTATATAACCGGACACATGGGGAGCTTTCTCACGCAAATCTAACTGCCCGGCATGACGGCGCATACGCAAACCTATCGACCGCGCAAGTATTCGTAAGAGGTCCTTTGAACTTCCTCTGGATCGTAAAACAAATGCTCCAAGTCATTGTGCTGATCGCTGAGCACGCGCCCCGGTCCAAGGCGGCCGCGCAGTTCGGCGGCGTTGCGGATTACGCGGGCAACTAGCGCGTCGGGAGTTGAGACACCGATCCGCAAGAGATCGGTCCTAACCCGGTCGGATTGGTAGAAGCGTTCGGACAGTCGCTCGAAACGGATGGGAGAGCGGCTGCCTAGCAGGATCAGGTGATGACCTGCCCCCTCGAACAACAGACTGTAGGGAAATACCGCGACGAAAGTTCTAGTCACCAATTCAATCGCGTCGTTGGGCAACTGACCTATGGGAAGCCATTGGGTCATAAATCCATTGGGGCTCAGGTGCGCAAGAACCTGCTCGTAATACTCCCGCGAATACAGGCGATACACTCCCCCGGTCATGGGTGGCGGCGGTTCGCTGGTGATCAGGTCGTACGTCTCGTCGGTCAGCGCGAGGAAGTTGCGCCCGTCGTCGTTGATCATCCGCAGCCGTGGATCCAAATGAACAAAGGCGTGGTGCTCGGCAAAGGCCGGCGTCGTCTTGAATACATTCTCGTTGAGATCGACGGCATCGATCCGCGTGATGCTTTCGTGGGCGGCAATGGCCGAGGCGGTGTTGCCGACGCCAAAACAAATCAGCAGGGCCTTCTCTGGATGCGGATGAGCGAGCAAGGGAAAGTGCGCCATCAGACGCATATACTGCTGAGATCGCGGCGATGTGCCCGACATGGACAGACGGCCGAAGAAGAGCTTCATGTTGTTGTTCGGAAGCTCGAGGAAATACGTAGTATGGGCGGCATTGCTCCTCATGCCTTGGGCCGCAACAGTGTTGGGCCACATCAAGGGCGTAAAAAAATCTCGGTCAAATTTTCTCGGCGTAGCTATACAGGCGCTGGCGACGAAAACTACCAAGACAGCGATCTGCCACGCTTTTATGGGACGAAATTCCGAAATGCACGCTAGGGCGATCGCGGCGAGCACCATGAAAATTAGGAAGAGCTTCAACGAATAGAAGATGTTCAGGCGAGGTGCCACCAACGTGAAGGCGATCAGGCCAAGACAGAATCCCACCGTATTCAAACCATAGGCCAGTCCCAAGTGTTTCCCCATGCCCTGTAGTCGATTGCAGACGTAGGGCAGCAGCAGGGAGATCAGCAAGTAAGAAGGCAGTACATAAACGCCAGTATAAACGAAGAGCTGGGAGAGACTCACTGGGAAGTGATGCACGCCACGCACATCCGGCGGGTTGCCCACCAAGTAGGTCAGCTCATCGCTAAATCGCCAAAGCACGAAATAATAGAGCGCGGCCAGACCGTACGCGCCCTTGATATGAGCAAGCCGGATGCGCTCGATGTGCCGCACGATAATGCTGGCCAGAAAAATGCCCAGCACGGCCCAGAAGGAGATAAACGACATGGTCGCCCCAGGGCTCAGCACGACAATGAAGTCGATCCGCTTGAACATATCGCCTTCGAGTGCTCCGGCGAGCAAGCCGCTCAGCGCGGCACAAGCAATAAGAGCACTTCCCGACCTAGGTGGCATTCCAGCACTTGGGAATGTTGCGCCGGCAGTGTCCACCGCTTCGTCGCTAGCGGGTGCGCCACCGCTGGCTAGGAAGTACAATCCTAGCAGTATGTTCAAGCCGGCCATCAGCCAGAAGGTTGGCTTGTGCCCGATCTCTGGTATCAGAATGAACTGGCAAGCGAGTACGCCGGTACACGCACCAATAGTGTTCCACGCGTACAGGACGGAAGGAAGCTGTCGATTCCTCGGTATTGAGCGGAAAATATCGCACAGCAAGGGAAAGGTCACTCCCATGAACAGACAAGGGAGGAAGAGGCTGACCGCGGCTATGGCCCCTTGGGCAATCTGATAGTGGATCGCTTGGGCCCAGATTCCGTCGTTCAGGTAATAAGGGAAGGAACCCCAAAGGTCCGGCGGCAGATATTCGACCGCCACAGTCACAAGGGCCGATGCTCCGACCAGAAGTTCTATCAGCCCGTACAAACGCAGCTTGTCCCCGATGCCGGTCCGGTCGGTCAGCAGCCGGGTGATTTGTTGGCTCAAAAGCGCACCGCAGCCCAAGCCTCCGATAAAGCTGCACACCACTAGGGCGAAGGTGAGGTTGGTCGAGCCAAACCAATCGACAAAAATGCGGAACCACGCGACTTGGTAGCCGAGGCTGATGAAGCCCGATAGGGCATATAAGGGAAAGACGCGGCGCAAAGAGAGTTAGACCTTGTATGCTATAGTCCCCAACAAAACGTCTTCCCAGCGCATACGCGCTAGTCCTTTGGGCCTATCAATCGCGCAGGTACTCGTCCGGTTTAGCCGCATTGGGCGGCCAGTACCCGTCCCGCGATTGACGCCATTGTGCGCCGCACAGGCCGCTGATCACACTCCACTCGGACGGACTGGGATCCGGGTCTGGGTGGAAGAGAAAGCGCTGGGCACCGGCGGCCTGCGAGGCATTGAGAATGCCGGCCAAGTCGCGGGCCGGCATGGCGTCGCCAGCGTGCGGGGAGCGGCCAGTGGACACCCAAAAGATGGTTTTATCGACGTCCTTGATCGCCTCTAGCGCCCGCCGCGTTTCGCTGTACACGACTTCGGCGAAAAATTCATCGGGAAAACCCATCTCCATATCCAGCAGCGACTCGACATTGGGCAGGCGCAGGCCGAACAGCGATTCGACCAGCAGGAAGCAGTCGGCCTCGGTCAGGGAGGGATTCCATTCGGCGAACTTTTGCACCCAGCGGGCAATGGTGCCGTACATGCCGTCGAAGCCGCGATGCCAGTAGTAGTGCTTGGGGAAAATGTAGTCGAAGTACGGCGGCATCTGCTGATAATCCTGGCCGGTCAGAGAAGAAAACGTGGTAATGCGCGGAATGCCGCCCAGCTCGACGTAGCGGTTCACTCCATCCAAGTCGGCGCGGGCCCGCTCCCACGAACGCCGCGACTTTTCCTGCCGAGCTCGCAGCCAGTAGAGGGAATCCTCGTTAATGTCAAAAAGATTCAGACCAGCCAAAGTCCCCCCCGGTGCCCAATAGCGCACGAGATCCGGGGTGAGGTTGTGAAAACGCTGATACAGATGGGCAATGCCGCGCTCTAGCCGGTCAATATCAAAGCCCAAGTTGGCGAACTCGCGGCGCTCACCATCGCGCAATTCAAAGAGTTCGCCGCCGTGGTGCCAAGCCAGTTCGTAGTGATTCTCGCCCGGCCCGTCGATGATCACTCCGTTGACCTGGGGATAGCGGTTTATCAAGCTCTGCACGTGGGCGGTGGTGCCGCTGTCGAATACCATGATATGCCAACCGCGCCCGGCAGCGTCATCCAGCATCGCGCTTAGTCCCCGCTCCTTTTCCAGATTGCGGGGCTGCTCCTCGGGCGCTTCCAGACCCAAGTCGGCATAGGCTTTAGGATCTTGTGGAAAGGCGGGAACCCGGCTGCCGTCGTCCTCCATAAAAAACATGCGCCCTACCACAATGCCGCGCACGCCGCCCTCTTCCCAAGCGTCGAAGATATGCTTGTAGTTGGCCATGTAGCGTTCGAGCGGATTGAAAACGAAAATCCAGCATTGCATCGTCTCATCTCCTTAGGTTTATGGCTTCCTTATTTCGGCTTGTAAAGCCGCGACCCCTTGTCTTCTCTCCGGTACTGCGGCGGCGTAATCACCGCCTGCTGCTCCTCGGTCAACTCGGCGTAGAAATCCGGCGGCGTATAAGTCCCCATCAGCGATTCGGCTTGGACGCCGTGGTTGTAGCGCAAAATCACCGAGCGTCGCTGGTGCTTAGCCGTCCACGGCACAGCCCCGTGCATCAGCGTCTCGACAAAAAGGATCGCGTCGCCCGCTTGGGCCGGAATCTGCGCGATGCGATCTTGGTGCGCCTCGTACAGCCGGATCTCGTCCGGGCAGGGATAGTTGGCCTTATGGCTGCCGGGCAGGCAGGCAAAACCCCCATCCTCCGGCCCCACATCCGTCAACTGCACGGCGACGTTGGTCATCCCGCAAAACATCCGGCCATTGCGATAGAGAAACCCCCGCGAGCGGTCGAGCGGCTCGCCGCCCTCGTGGAACCAGAAGCCTTCGGCCCCCTCGTCCATGGTGATGATTCCCAACCCCTCCAAGCGAAAGCCCGGCCCCAGCAATTCTTCCAGATAAGGCTTGAACCGCGCATGGGCAATCATCGCCCTAAACGGATCGCAATGCGGTTTGTCCCACGTCAGCATCCCGCCCAAATCGCCGCGTCCCTGCGTGCCCTTGAGCGTCTCCGACTCGTGGGCCAAGTCATTGGGGCGGATGCCGATTTGATCGGCGTGGTGGTCAATTGCCGCATTGGCCGCTGCCACTTCCTTCGGCGAGAGAGCGCCTTCGATCACCAGATAGCCATGTACTTCAAAGAGATACTTTTCCGCTTCGTCCATCGTTGACCTCAGTCTCCAGTTAAGCGGGCAGGACCTCGCGCAAGACCCGCAGGTAATTCCCGCCGCATATCTTGCTCGTGTCCTCCTCGGTAAATCCAGCATCCAGCAAGCCCTCTACCACCCACGGCAATACCGCACTGTTGAAATGAGTGCCGATCCCCACGCCTTCTACACCCATCACATCAACGGCATAGCGCACCTGCACCAAGGTCTGCTCCAACTGTTCGGACGCGACCGCCTGATAGGGCGCGTCCCCCGGCGGCCGGGTGATCGGCGGCGGGATCCCCAACACGCCCCCGCGCTCGGCCAACGCCCGCATAACCTCGTCGGGTGCCGCCCTAGGCTCATCAACCAAGGCCCGCGGATGCGAATGCGAGTCAACCACCGGCTTTGTCGATACCTCGATGATATCGAGAGCGCAGGGGTCATTGCTATGGGCCAAGTCTATAAGAATCCCGGCCGCATTCAACTCCGCTATCATCCGCACCCCCAACTCGGTCATCCGCCCGCCCGAACGGGTCTCATTGGAGGCGTCCCAACCCAACTCGCGGGTCGCTTGGCCCAAGGTGATCATCCGCAATCCGAGGCGGGCAAACATCCGCAGGATGCCGGGGCCGTCGCCGAACCAATCGCTGCGATTGGCTCCCATTAATACCGCGACCTTGCCCGCTGTCCGCGCAGCCTCCAAGTCCCGGGCCGTCCGCACCAGCAGCACCTGCTCGGGATAGGCTTCGACGTTTAGCAGAAAACGGTCGAGCACCCCCAGCACCAGTTGGGTCGGATTCTTGATCGCCAGACTCAGGAACATATCCTCGCCGCCGCGGCCCGGACGCCATTCCGACGCCTGCCGCCACAGCGGTTTGTAATTCTCGTCGTAATAGGCCGCTCCCCCCTTGCACATCACCACTCCCACTCCCCATTCGGCAAACTTGGGAAAGTCGCCGCGACAAGTGCTCCCGTCTTTTTTGCCCAAGTCAATATCATCGATCACGAAACGAGGGTGGGTCAGGTTTAACCCCAGCATATCGCATACTAAATGCGGCCAAATGCGGCCAGAGGGCAATTTCATGATCATCTCATTCACCTAATGCTTGGTCAAAATCCCGGCGGCAATCGGCTAAAACCTGCGCTAGGGCAAAATCGCCGCCATACGCCAGCATCTGCGCCCCTTGGGCGCGGTATTTGGCCAGCAACTCGGGCGTGCCAGCGGGTATCCCCCAGGCTTTGCCGTGTTTTTTCGCCGCCGCGGCGACGTTGGCGACGGCCTGGTCGAGATCGACATCCCCCCCGGCCAACCCGAGCCGCAACCCCAAATCCGCCGGTCCGACGAACAGCCCGTCCACCCCCTCGACCGCGGCGATTTCCTCGACATTGGCCAACGCTTGCGGGGTTTCAATCTGCAAGACGACGAAGGTCTCGCGATTGGCGTCGTCGATATAGGTACTGCCCTCGTGCCATACGTCGAGACCAAAATCGGCATCCAAACCCGCCCCGTCCAAACCGCGATTGCCCAAGGGTGGGTACTTCACCGCGGCGACGATTTGGCGCGCCAAGTCCGCGTCGGAAACCAGCGGCATCATCAGACCGGTCGCCCCGTCTTCGAGATAGCGGTAGAGACGGGTGCGCTCAAGCGTCGGAGCCCGCAACATGCAATCGATATCGCAGGCGCGACACAAGGCCAACAGGCCCTGGACCTCGCGCTGGTCCATCGCCCGGTGTTCCAAGTCGAGCCAGATGCCGTCATAGCCGTTGTGGGCGGCATAGCGCACGAAGAACGGCAGATAATGCCCTAGGCCACAAATGCGGGCGCACCGCCCCGTGCGCACTTTGTCCAAGACTTTGCTCTTTTTCATATTCCCCGCTTTGCTGGAGGGTTGCGTTGCGCTATATAGTATATTACCGCAAATACGCCTGCTCCACCTTCGCAAACGCCTCGGCAATATTCGCCACCTCCCGCGCGGCAAAATTCTCGTGAATCGACATGATGAAATGGCTTTCAACCGAGGCGACGGCTTTTTCTTCCAGCACCTTGGCCCGGTAAATTAAAAATTCTAGGATTCTGCTCAGTGCCGAAAATTAAGCACATCAAAAGCGAAGCGGCGACTATCAAACTGATCAGAGGCCTTACTGCGGCCAATTCCAGACTTGATTAGGCTACCTACGTCATTCACGATCTGTATGATATACGCGTGTATTGGAAGGTGAGTCAAAAGCATATCCCTACCAGAAGTCCGATTGGCATGTCCCCAGAGTTCATCTCACCTTATCAACGTACCGAGGACTGTGATGCCGATGGCAGGGGACCAGGATGCGCGTCGTGCGGTGCCGATGAATCTGCTACGAGGCCTAGTTGGTGACTAGGTTTCTTCTCGATTTCTATGTCGACGTCGACTCTACGATGGATTGTAAGGTAGAGGCAATAGCGAAGCTTGCGGCCCAGCCATCGCTTGTGGAGCAGCAATCAAGTTCGCGCGCAACCGGAGACTCGGGGTCCAGATCGTCTTGAGGCTAAAAGAATGAACCCAAGAGCGTGTCTTGGCGGCATCGCAATGACCGATTCGCTCCAAGGCCCTCTCGGGAGGGCTACTGCTACGTACTCAACATTTTGGGAACACCGATCACAAAGGGACAAGAAATATACAAAATTTATTCAGGTCTCTTGCGAAGAGACCTGAGATAGTTTATATTAAAACAATCATGAATAAAGCGTCAGACATCCGCGAGACCATTCCGCGACTGAAACAGCTAGTCCCTCATATGCGCGATCAGCTTATCGGCCTACGCAAAGGCACTACCTTTGAGCAGGCGCGGCTGCGATACAGCATGACCGTTGACCGGTTGGCCGCCCAAGGACTCGGGCGACGAACCGCAAGCCGAGTAGGAGATAGGGACAGGTATTGGGCACCTACACGCGAGGTACTCGACGAGGCGATGCGCCTTGGGTTCGTTGAGCGTCAGCAACTTCCTTCAGCTCGGAAATACCTCGATGCGCATCGCGACCGCCACTATAAGCTCACCGATCTTGGCGTGCAGGCCGCAAACCAAGCAGAGAATGACATGGCGGCATTCTGCGATCAACTCGCCCATGCAGTTTATCACGCCCATCCCTATTTCCAGCGCTTCATTTGCGTTTTGGACGAGAGACCACTCGCTTGCCCCGAAATCACTGAAGGAGGCATAGAGGAGGCGCGCCGTTTAGATAAAGGCACTGAACACTGGATTAACTACGCCACCGAACGATTGACCCAGGACGAATCGTTGACGAGTCAGAAGGATGATATTCGCAAGATAATTATTTCATTCGTCCGGCACCGATTTGGGCGGGCCCCTGAGAAGCAGCCTACGAGCAAAGAGATGGCCGAGGCTATCAACGACGCTTTCGCCGAAGCGGCAATGAGACTCCGGGGGCTTTCCATGGGTGCGACCGATCTAAATATGCTAAAGAGTTGGGGATCGCAGCTAAAGCTCCTTGACCAATCTCGATATGTGCCTGAATTCGAGGGTCAGAACGTCATCTGGCTTGCCGCTGACCTATGCGGGAATGGTGATCTCTCGATTCAGCGCCGCGCCCTCGATAGATACGACCAGAAAGTGTCGGCTGCAATTGTCGACGCCTACCGGGCTCAAGCACGCGAGGCCCGTAGTAGTCTCAGTGCACCCTATCTTCCTATTTATAGTGTGCGCGCCGACGCGGCATTCCGCTGTAAGGTAACACGCGCGCTTGTCGACTTGGTGATCGAGCGTATAACCGATGGGAAGATGCCTAACCTCGGCGTTCAGCTTTGGCTTCATCTCGGCAACACAAGGCAGCCCGCCTCTGAACCGATCTACCGGCGAGGCGGCAATCGCCGATACGAAATGACCCTGCAACCTAAACCTGAAGGAGGCTAATATGAGCGTCGATTCGATTGACCACATGGAGGAAGCATGGAGTCTGGACGGCAATCCTTTTCCGGCCGAAGCTATCCATACTCAAGATCAACCCTACAGCCCTGATGTCTTCGGCGAGGAATCTCGTGAGTTTCGCCGTAAGCTCATCCGGGGTTCAGTACTCGGGAATGTCAATATTGGTTTTTTATGGTCACAGGGAGTTCGAGCCGACACCGGATTCGGTAAGACGACCCTGATGCAGGAGATCACCAAGGAAATCAATAGAAACTTGGGCACCGAAACTCTCACAAATGCTGGAGTACGGCAGGAGAAACAGAAGCCGGTTGCTGCTGCTTACTCAAATCTGAACAACCTCAATGCCTCGGGTCTTTACCCCGTCCTGTTTAACGCCGTAATCGCTCTGGCTCGACCATCGGAAGAGGGTATTGACTCCGTATTCGATCAAGCGAAGGCACGCATTGTCGAAGACTTGGGCACGGATGATCCCTCCAAAATCACTAGTCACCTTCGCGACACGTGGCTCTGCATCTGCGGAACAGGTGCTCCACTTCGGCCTGAATTGGTATCTGCCTTTGCCTCCAGCGATGCAAGGCAGGTTCTGGAGGTGCTGAATGCAGTATCGATAACGGCGCGCCTGCGAAACGGCCTGTACTACCTCGACTTCGCCCTTGGTGCCCTAGCTGCGGCTGGTATCGACCACCTCTATCTGATGATTGATCAACTCGAGGATCTAGCCACGACGCGCAGTATCACGTCGGCAAAGCGGTCCCGTGAAATCGGGCGCATTCGAGACATGCTTGAAGGTGCTCCTTATGTGAATAGAGTGCATTTTATCTTCACCTTTCATAACCGGGCAGCTCAGGTGCTTGAACGCTTCTGGGAGGAAAATCGACTGCCTTCCTTCGAGATTTCTCCCAACAACACCTCCTCCGTTGTCGTGCTGCGTGGGCTCAGGGATGATAACCAAGTACGCGATCTGCTTCGTGTGTACTTGGAAAAATACCGTACCTCTGGGGACAATGATGACCTTATGCCTTTCGAACCGGATGCCATCAGCGTTCTGAGGGGGAAATCCGAGGGTCGCGTAGGTATCTTGCTGAACCGCGCGCACGAATTGCTCAACTTCGCGGCTGAGCGTGGCGATCCGCGTATAACTGGCGAACTGGCCCAGCGGTTCTTCGAAGGAGGATTAGATGCTAGCGACGAACTGGAACCCGCGACTGATGGGAGCGATGAATCTGAAGATATCGACGATCTGCTCCTTGGAACGCGGTAGGGGATAATTCGTGCCATGCGTCCCTAGTGTTCTGGCCGAACTCACCCTCGATGTTTGGCTACTTGCCCAAGTAGGCCAAGACCCATCCGGGGCCTTGGTTGACGGGAGGGTCTGGGAACGAGCTGTTGGTGATCTTCTCCGGCGTCCCGGACTCAGTCTTCGCCAAGGTCCGGGCATGACCTCCTTGTTCGGCTTCCGCCCAGCCTCCGGCATAGGACATGAGATAGATGGGGGCGCGGCTGGCTGGAGCGGCTCCATCATCTTAGAATGTAAATCACAAAGCTGTGGTGTCACCAAAGCAGACGTTGCCCTGTTCCATCAAAAGACGCTGGACTTCTATTGCGAGCGACCCCGTGTCGTTGGACGTGAGCGATGGTGGAGGCTTATGGTTTCGTCTTCACCAGTCTCCGACTCGTTGCGGACATTCTGCATCCAACTCGGACTGATCCTTTGTGATCCGGTCCGGTTGCCATTGCCGGTAATAGTCAGAATTGCGTGCCAGCCGAACGCCGATATGTACTTAGGCGAAACGCTGCTTCAGGAGGCGGTTCGTATGGGAGAACTTGCCGTGATGCCAATGCAGAATCGTTGGGCCTACGACCCCATTACACGCGATATCCGGTTCAAACCGCAAGTCTTAAGAACTGACGAATTCCGCGACCTATTATGGATACAGGATGAGCTAGGGTCTGACATTCTCGACCTCTATGACCTTTACCGCCCAGGTGTGCTCGAAAGGCGAGCAACCATGCTACATGGCAAGCTTAGAAAGTCGGCATAACCTAACCTTGACTTCCTCGTAGAAACTCTCATCTGGGATGTTCCAACGGCTCAGCATACTGGAGAACTATTCGACGACGTCGATATTCAGCACGACAAGCCTCTTTCAATGAATCTGTATTAACGTGAGTTCGGGTTAAGGGGCCTCTATTTGGCGTGGTTGATTGATTTTTAGCGCCGGTTTTTTAGGTTGATGGCAATAGGCAATCAATCCCCCGAGGAGATTGACCATAAAGTTGACCGGACTACGATGTCTTGTGTGTTCAATCTGGGAGATATTGTTGAGTTGATCGATGATGGTTTCGATCAGCGCTCGTTTGTGCAGCAAGAGCTTGTCCGAGATTGGCATCAGTTGATTTTTCATATTGGATCGCAGCTTGGTAATCAACTGGAGGTCGAATAGTTCCCTCAATTGTTTATCCAGCTTTTTGGAAATATAGCCTCGGTCGGCAACCAGTTTACCAAACAGGTCGCGCACCAGACCGGGTACGGGTTGGCGATCATCGACGTTGCCTGGGGTTAAGGCCACGTTGAGCAAGTGGCCTCGATCATTGACGACCAGATGCAGCTTGAACCCGAAAAACCAACCCGTCGAACTTTTGCCCCATTGGGCGTGGCCGGCAAAGAGTCGGTGCTGATGCCGACGACGCGGATGGCATACGGCCACCGGGGTTGAGTCGATAAACGAAATACCGGTGCAGGCTCCTTGGCATTGGCGTAGATAGGCGCAGAACGGAATCAGCGTCGAAGGCATTAACTCGACAAAGCGTCCGTAACTGACTAATCGAGGAAAAGCATCCCGTAGGTGCTTACACACATGATGCCGATAGAAGGCTTTGAAATCCCGGTAATGGGACTGATGAAACCAAATCAACAGCGTCATAATCTCACTCAAACACAGCCGACCGGCACGACGGCGGCGACGACGCCCGGTCGTCAGTTGGTGGCTAATCCATTGCGTCTCAAAGGCTTGGCAAAAATCATCGACGTGGCAAAACAATTCGACTAAATTCATCACGAGGGCTCCTGGATGGCTAGGTTTTATGGTGTGCAAACCTAAGTTTAGCCAAAAAGGAAGCCCTCACCTTATCCCGAACTCACGTTCTATTAAAAAAGGAACTGTGTGACCAGCCGAGGCAGCGCCTACAGGGAGTAAAAGCCATGAACGAAACTGTGACGATTCCCAAGGTTGAATATGAGCGACTGTGTGCTATAGAAGAAGATTTCGCGGATATGGTGGCGGCGCGGACCGTCGAGGCGAGGATTGCCAGCGGTGAGGAAGAACTCGTACCAGCGCATGTGGCCGACCGGCTCATCGACCGAGAATCTCCTTTGCGGGTGTGGCGTGAATACCGTGGACTGTCTCAATCCGCCTTAGCGCGCGCCTCTGGTGTCAACCGAGTGCAGATCGTCGAGATCGAGACGGGACGCAACAGTGGGTCTGTGTACACCCTTCGCAAGCTGGCCGATGTCCTTAAGGTAGCGGTGGATGACATCATCCCCGCGTGACGGTTGGTTTCCGAAACATTTCACCGGAACCCGGATCGGCTTGCCGATGAGTTGCCGACGTTACTAGGGCCGGCTCGCCGATCGTCTCGTTTTTAGCTTTCTACCGCAAATACGCCTGCTCCACCTTCGCAAACGCCTCGGCAATATCCACCACCTCCCGCGCGGCAAAATTCTCGTGAATCGACATGATGAAGTGGCTTTCAACCGCAGCAACGGCGTTGGGACAGGGAAACTGCGCATTGCGGTCGCCCCCATACGTCGGTAATCCCCACGGATAGTCGCTACCTGGAAAAACCTGCCGCTCCTTAAACCAGATCATCTCGGAGGGGATATAGCGGTACGTGGCTGTCACCGGAATGCCCTCGGCAGCCACGGCCCGAGCAAAGCCGTCTTTATCGACCCGGAGCTTTTCAGCATCTACGTGGAAGCGCATAAACCAGTACACCCCCTCCGACTCGGCCACCTGCCATCCCAACCGCACCGCCTTGCACTCGGCAATGGCCTCTTCGATTTGCGCCGCTACCCGTCGCCGCTTGGCGATCATCGCATCGAGTTTCTTTAGCTGCACCCGCCCGATGGCGGCCGACAGGTCGTTGCCGTTGAGATTGAGCCCAGCGCGCAGGTTAGAGGTCGCCTCCGTATTAAAGGGCTTGCCCCGGTCGGCAAAGCGCTTGGCCTCCCAGCAGAGTTCTTCGTCGCGGGTAAAAACCACTCCCCCCTGCGGACCCGTCGCATGGTGCTTGCCACTCATGGTAGAAAAAGCCGCCACCGCGCCCAGCGATCCCGCTAGCTGCCCCTTATAGCGCGCCCCGTGGGCTTGGGCGCAATCCTCGATGACCGGTATGCCGCGTTCCTCAGCTAGCGCCAAAATCGGCGTCATATCCGCTGGTTCGCCGGCAATATGAGCCACGACAATGGCGCGGGTGTGGGGCGTCAGCACCGCCGCGATCTGCTCCGCACCGGCGTTGAACGATCCCGGTGCGGCATCGGCGACCACGGGCACTTGGCACAACAGCGCCGCGGGCATCGCCCCACCCGGATCCGTAATCGGCGGAATCACCACCTCGCCAGCCGCTTCTAGCTTTAGAGATCCCAATGCCGCGTAAAGCGCCGAGGTCCCCGAGTTGACCAAATCGGCGTACCCACCCCCCATGAACGCGGCGAATTCCTGTTCATAGGCCAATTCTTCTGGCCCACTGTAGCCGATTGCATTGCCGCTTTCCTGCGCTTCAGAGAACAGCCGCAGCGCGACCTGACGCTCCTCATCCCCAAAAAGATACCGCTTGGGAAATGGAGTCTCGCGGACCTTGGGTCCCCCATCTATTGCCAACATTATAAATTTCCTTTTTCGACCTTTCTCGACGGTATGCCACTGGCGCTAGTCAGAGACACGCCGGTAATTTAGCAAGATCGCACCACTCGCCGCCCATAATAGTACACCACTACTGATTTGCACAAAAGACACGACCCCTACTCCAGCCTGCGCGTCCCGCTCTTCCGGCGCTATCTCATCGCCTCCTCACTGGTGCGGATGGGTACAGCCGCCCAAGGTTTGGCCATCGGCTGGGAGGTGTACGACCGCACTGGCCAAGCGCTCTCCCTCGGCATGGTCGGCCTCGTCCAAGCCATCCCCATGCTGCTGTTGACCCTGCCCGCCGGGTATCTAGCCGACGTCTTCGACCGCCGCAAGCTGATGATGCTTAGTCTAGCCGGCGCGACACTCTCTTCGCTGGCCTTGGCCGTCTTTAGCTGGTACCAGATGCCGATCCACTGGATGTACTTGCTGCTCTTTTTGGACTCGTCCTTCCTCCGCCTAGGCTGGCCCGCACAACGGGCCATCGCGCCCTTGTTGGTGCCGGACGCGCTCTTTGAAAACGCCGCCAAGTGGGCAACCAGCTTGCAGCAGATCATCGGCATTGCCGGACCGGCCATCGGCGGTTTTGTCATCGCCTTCAATCTCCAAATCGCCTATCTCCTCAGCGCCATTTCCTCCGCAGCCTTCATCCTCTTCCTCAGCACCATGATCTTGCCGCCCGCCCCGCGCATCCAAGGGGGCAATATGTTCGAGCAGATCGCCGTTGGGCTGCGCTTCGTCCGCGACCAGCCGCTTCTCCTCGGCGCGATCTCGCTCGATCTGTTCGCCGTCCTCTTAGGCGGCGCAGTGTACCTCCTGCCCATCTTCGCCCGCGAAATCATCGACCTCAGCTCCGTCGGCCTCGCACCCGAAGCCGCACTTGGCTGGCTGGTCGCGGCCCCGGCCATCGGTGCCACCATCACCGCCTTGGCCATCGCTCATTTGCCGCCGATTCGCCGCGCCGGCAAAACCTTGCTTTGGTGCGTGGCCGGCTTTGGCGCGGCGACCATTCTCTTTGGCCTGTCGCAAAACTTCTGGTTCTCGCTGCTGATGCTGGCACTGACTGGTGCCTTCGACAACGTCAGCATGGTCATCCGCCGCGTCATCTCACAGATGGGCACGCCCAACGAGATGCGGGGCCGGGTCCAAGCCGTCTCCGCCATCTTCGTCGGTGCGTCCAACGAGATCGGCGGCTTTGAATCCGGGCTGGTAGCCCAGCTATTCAACCCGGTCTTCTCGGTCGTCAGCGGCGGCATTGGCACGTTGCTGGTCGTCGCCGCTTGGACGGGCCTTTTTCCCTCGCTGAGAAACTTGGGCAGCCTCTCGTCGCTGACGGCCCAGCGCTCGGCTAAATGAGAGACCGGTGCTTTCTAGCTACTTTGCTTTTAACTATAGTATAAGCCGCAATTCAACAGACTCAGCAAAACACGGGGAAGAGATATGAAGAAAAAACTTTTCATCACCGGTGCTGCCGGCAAAGTCGGGTCTGGCCTGCGCCGCCATCTCAAAGACCGCTACGACTTTCGCCTGCTCTTCCATCGCAACATCCCCGAGGTCGAACCAAACGACGAAATCGTCGTCTCCGACCTCGCCAATTTCGAGAACATGGTCGAAGCCTGCGAAGGCATCGACACCATCGTCCACCTCGGCATCGCCATCGTCCAGCGGGGCTATCCGCGCACGCGCTACAACCAGATGATCATGGAGACCAACATCCAAGGCACCTACAACATCTTTGAGGCCGCCCGCATCAATAAGGTCCCGGTCGTCGTCTTTGCCAGCACCAACCACGTAACGGGCTTCTACGAGCAAGAAGGCATCTACACCACCCCCGAGATGCCGATCCGCCCCGACAGCATGTACGGCGTCAGCAAGGCATTTGGCGAAGCCCTCGGCCGCTTTTACTACGACGAGTACGGCATCTCCTCTTATTGCCTCCGCATCGCCAACTACCCGGACACCGAGGAAATCAACAGCACCTATCCCCCCGGCGAAAACCGCTGGCTCAGCGCCCGCGATGTCTCCGAACTGACCGCCTGCTGCATCGAGGCCCCCCGGCCCCAATTCGGCAT
The DNA here is from genome assembly GCA_965233785.1 of Candidatus Latescibacterota bacterium. Classification (GTDB taxonomy): domain Bacteria; phylum Latescibacterota; class UBA2968; order UBA8231; family UBA8231. The sequence goes on along the minus strand of OZ247580.1, from coordinate 4,852,971 downwards.
CTTCTACGGAGTATCACTAGGCGCAGACAAAAAGTGGGACCTAACTAACGCCAAAGAACTCGTCGGCTGGGAACCCCAAGACCGCGGTGCGCCCTCGCCGTGACGGATGTGGCCCACTTGGGCGGCGGCTACGCAGCGTCCGCACCCGATCCCGGCCCCACCGTAACAGCGCTCCTACAAGCCGCCCGACGCGGTAGCCCGTCTTCCCGCCTCGTGGTCTTGGGCGGCCCGCCCGGCGTCGGCAAAACCGCGGTCGCCCGAGCACTCCTCGCGCTCTGCCCCAACACCTTTCTCCTCGACAAAGACCAAACGGCCGCGGGCTTCATCCTCGAAGCGGCCGCGCTGCGAGGCGACGCACCCGACGCAGCCTACGGCGCTCCACACTACTGGCAAAAGCTCCGTCCCCTCGAATACGCCAGCGCCCTCGCCGCGGCTTGCACTAACCTCGTCGGCACCCACCAAGTCCTCCTCGTCGGCGGCTTTGGCCCCGAACTGGGCGTGGACGCCCTGTGGGAAGGGCTAGCAACAAACATCGCCCCAGCCACCCTTTCCGTCCTCCACCTCGACCCCCCGCCCCTAGACATTTGGCGCGCCCGCATGGCCAGTCGCGGCTCGCGCGCCGACGCTTCGCACTTTGCCCATCTCGCGCAGGCCCTCGGCAACCTTCCCGTCTGGGCCGGGGCCGTCCGCATCCCAACCGACGGCCCCCTACACGCGGTCGTTCAACGCGCCCTCAACGCCCTCGCCTGAGGGTGCGCGGGCGGTTGACTTTTCTCGGTTTTACCCTTTATTTCTTAAGATGTTATGTTAATCGTCCACAGTGCCTTAGGCTACTGCGTTCTCCTTGTCATAGCCTATCTCAGCGGCCACCGCACCCGCTCCATTCCCTGGAAAACCATTGGCGTAGCCACGGTGCTCCAACTCCTGTTGGCCGCCATCCTGCTGCAACCAGCCATTCGCTCGTTGGTCTTTGGCCTCGCTAGCGACTTGACGACCCTGCTCAAAAAAACCGCGCTTACCGCCAATGAGTCGCTGCTGTTTAGCGGTATGAGCGCGGAATCGTTCGTCCGCCAGCACGGACCGGTGGTCGCCCTCGAAATCGCGGCGATCCTCATCTTTGTCGCCTCGCTTTCGCGCGTGCTCTATCACTACCGGATCCTGCCTTGGTTCATCGCCCGGCTCAGCCGGTTCATGCAGAAGTCAATGGGCATCAGCTCGGCCGAGAGCGTCGGCATGAGCGCCAACATTTTTCTCGGCATGACCGAAGCCCCGCTCCTGATCCGCCCCTACGTGGCCCGCCTCACCGAAAGCGAACTGTTGTGCTTGATGATCGGCGGCATGGCCACCATCGCCGGCACCGTGATGACTATTTACGCGACCATGCTCGGGGCGATCCATCCAGATATTGCTGGGCACATCTTCGTCGCTTCGCTGATTAGCGCGCCGGCCGCCATCGCCGTATCCAAGCTCATGATCCCAGAAACGACACAAGCGGCAACGGCCCAAGAGAAGGTAGAGCTACCCCCTCGGGACACCCTCAACGGCCTCGACGCGGCCGCCCGTGGCGCGGCCGAGGGCATGCACTTGGTGCTCAATGTCCTCGCCATGCTCATCGCCTTTCTCGGCCTAGTCGCCTTGGTCAACTATGGCCTGAGCTATCTCGACGCCCTATTCAACGGCACGCCAAGTGGCTGGAGCTTGCAAACCATCGCGGGCATCCTCTTCCACCCCCTGACGTGGTTGATGGGCATCCCTTGGGCAGAAGCGCGGCTCGTCGGCGAACTCATGGGCCTAAAGACCATTCTCAACGAATTCGTCGCGTACCTAGCGCTCGCTCATCAGATGGAAGGCAACGCCGCCTTGAGCACGCGCTCGTTCATCATCGCCACGTACGCCCTCTGCGGCTTTGCCAACTTCGGCTCGGTGGCCATTATGATCGGCGGCATCGGTGGCATCGCGCCCGAGCGGCGCGGCGACTTGGCGCACCTAGGACTGCGCTCGCTGGTAGGCGGTACGCTCGCGACCATGATGACCGGCTGCGTGATTGGGCTATACCTGTGAAACTTAGCGGCACTTCGGGCGTCGTATATTATTCTACTAGCTAAAGCGAAAAACAGATGAAAAGAAAAAAGACGACCTATCGCGCCCGGTTTGACGGCCACCGGCGGCTCGCTGCCGCCGTCATCATCCAAGCCGTCAAAGACGTACAGACCACAGATTGCAACCAAGAGCGGCAGACGGCTATCGACTTCCTCGCCGGGGACATGTGGCCCTTTTCCGACGTGCTCGACCTGCCTTTAGACGGCCGCGCCCTCTGCGAGTACCTGCGCACCATGGAGATCGCTTCGATCGAACCTCTTGGCTGACCTGCGCAGAAGCGATATTTTCCGTGGCACCTCTAACCCGGAGACGAGCCCGCATGGAACTTTCGCCCGCGCAGATTCGCTTCTTTAAGACCTTCGGCTACCTCTACTTCCCGCAGCTTTTTACCGCCGACGAGATCGCCTGGATCGCCGAGGAGTTTGAGCACTCCATCCAAGCCCACGGCAACGGTGCACAACACGACGGCAGCAAGCGCACCATGTTCGGCGGCCCCATCGAACACCGCGAGCGGCTGTGCACCCTCGTAGATGATGATCGCATCGTCGGAATCTGCAACGGCGTCCTCGGCGAAAACTTCAACTACGCCAGCGGCGACGGCAACTACTACAGCGGCGATACCGGCTGGCATCCCGATGGCAATTGGGGCCAGCTTTTCTCGGCCAAAATCGCCTTCTATTTAGACGACCTGACCCGCGACACCGGCTGTCTGCGCATAATTCCCGGCAGCCACCACCCCAACCACTTCGTCCGCGCCGAGAGCCTCGACCTCAACAACGCCGTGGAGCTGTTCGGCGTTGAGCCGCGTGATGTGCCCGGCCACCTCGCGCTCGAAACCACCCCCGGCGACCTCGTCATCTTCAACCACGACCTCTACCACGCCTCCTTCGGCGGCGACCAGCGGCGGCGCATGTTCACCATGAACCTCACCCGCCCCTGCACCAACGACGCCGACCTAGCCACCCTCAGAGACTATCTCCGCCGACACTCTCCCGGCGGCTACCAAGCAGTAACCGGCGGCGGCATGTTCTATCCCACCATGATCGACACCGCCAGCCCGGAGCGCATGATTCACCTGCGCCAATGCGCCGAAGTCCACGACGAACTCTTCCCAGAACTGGCACGGCATTGACGACCAGCCCCCTCGTGCAGATATTTTCTCTGCGCCCGTAGCTCAGTTGGCAGAGCAGCTGACTCTTAATCAGCGGGTCCAGGGTTCGAATCCCTGCGGGCGCACCATTAAAAAAACAAGGGGTTACGGCAACTTATTCGGTCGTGGGCCTCTTTGAAGTCTGAGAGAACCGAAAAACCCCCGTGCTAAATCTCCTAGTACGGGGGTTTTTCTTTAAAAACAGCCCCTAAGTACACGACAGTAGGGCCTCAACTGGGATCGCGGGCGTCCCGCCCGCAGGCGGGCCAGAGGCCCGCGTTCCCAGGAAAACATCAGAAAACGCACATTCAGCTTAGGTGTCGTGTAGTAAGAACAGCCCTAATCAAAACGTCAAGGATTAGTACGTCTATGAAGCATAAGACCCTAGGATTTCAAACGGATACACGACCTCCACTACTAGCCAACTCCCGCAAAAAGCTCATTGAAGTCGCCCTGCCGCTCGACGCGATTAACGCCGCCTCGGCGCGGGAGAAGTCTATTCGGCACGGGCATCCGAGTACGCTGCATTTGTGGTGGGCGCGGCGGCCGTTGGCGGCAGCGCGGGCGGTGATTTTTGCGCAGATGGTCGATGATCCGTCGGCGCATCCCGATCTGTTCCCTACGGAGGCCGACCAAGAAAAGGAGCGCGAGCGGCTGTTTCGCCTCATCGAAGAACTGGTGAAGTGGGAGAATACCACGAACGAGGAGGTACTGGAACGGGCGCGGAAAGAGATTCGCAAGAGCTGGCGGCGGACCTGCGCTGACCATGCCGACCACCCGCGCGCTGCCGAATTGTTCGACCCGGACAAGCTGCCGGCCTTTCACGATCCGTTTGCGGGCGGCGGTGCTCTGCCGTTGGAAGCGCAGCGGTTGGGGCTTGAGGCTCATGCCAGCGACCTCAATCCGGTGGCGGTGCTCATCAACAAGGCCATGATCGAGATTCCACCGAAGTTCGCCGGGCAGTCGCCGGTGAATCCGGCGTCCCGCGAGGAACGGAGTCTGATTGAGCGCGAATGGAAGGGGGCGCAGGGGCTGGCCGAGGATGTGCGCTACTATGGCCAGTGGATGCGCGATGAGGCCGAGCGGCGCATTGGGCATTTGTATCCGAAGGTTGAGATTACCGGGGAGATGGTGCGGGAGCGGCCCGATCTTGAACGATACAAGGGGCGCAAGCTGACGGTGATTGCGTGGCTGTGGGCGCGGACGGTGCGCAGCCCGAATCCGGCGTTTGCTGATGTGGAGGTGCCGCTGGCTTCGACCTTTATGCTTTCGACGAAGAAGGGGAAGGAGGCGTATGTCGAGCCGGTGATTGAGGGGCGTGGGTATCGGTTTGTGGTAAAGGTGGGAACGCCGGAGGATGCGGAGGCGGCGAAGGCGGGGACTAGCGCGGGAAAGCGGCAGGCTTTCCGTTGCCTGATGTCGGGGGTGCCTATTCCCTATGGCTATATTCGGAATGAGGGCAAAGCTAAACGGATGGGCGACCGGCTTATGGCCGTCGTTGCCGAGGGTGACCGGGGACGGGTGTATCTGGGGCCGATGCAGGAACACGAGGGAGTTGCCCGCCGAGCGAAGCCAACGTGGAAGCCGGATTGTGAACTGCCAAAGAAGCACCGCAATTTTCAGGGGCCTGTATATGGATTGAACAATTTGGGAGACCTCTTCACCCCCCGCCAACTCGTCGCCCTGACCACCTCCTCCGACTTGGTGGCGGAAGCGATGGAGCGCGTCGAGCGGGATGCAGCCAACGCCGATTTGTCCAAAGACGAGCGGTCGCTACGCGACGGGGGCACTGGAGTGACGGCGTATGCAGAGGCGGTAGGAGTGTACTTGGCGTTTGCCGTTGATAAGGGAGCGAACTACTGGTCGTCCATCTGTGCTTGGCATACAGGTGCCGCGAAACTGGTCTCCACCTTTGGACGCCAAGCATTGCCGATGGTTTGGGACTATACCGAGGCGAATCCCCTCAGTGGCTCGTCTGGCAATGTCCTGCTTGGTGTAGAGCAGGCTGCGAAGATGATCGCCTTGCTTGGGGCAGGCACTCGCGGTTCGGCGTCTCAAAAGGATGCAGCCACCCAATCAATCAGTGTGGCCAAAGTCGTTTCCACCGACCCTCCCTACTACGACAACATTGCTTACGCTGACCTCTCCGACTTCTTCTACGTCTGGCTGCGCCGCGCGGTACGGTCTGTATATCCCGATCTTTTTGCAACGCTCGCCGTACCGAAGGCCGAAGAATTGGTCGCTACTATCCATCGGCATGGCAATAAGGAAAAAGCTGAGACCTTTTTCCTTGCCGGAATGACAGAGGCAATGAGTCGTCTCGCCGAACAGTCGGATCCAGACTATCCAGTCACCATCTACTACGCCTTCAAGCAGTCCGAAACCAAAGGCGATACTGGCCCAGCCAGCACCGGCTGGGAGACTTTCCTAGCTGCGGTGATCGAGTCAGGCTTTTCCGTCACCGGCACTTGGCCGATACGTACCGAATATACCGGAAACCTAAAGAAAAACTTCGCGGCCCTCGCCTCCAGTATCGTCCTCGTCTGCCGCCAGCGACCTGCCAACGCACCCATGGCCACCCGCCGCGAATTCGTCGCCGCGCTAAGGTCCGAACTCCCCACGGCCCTCGCCCATCTGCAATCCGGAAACATCGCCCCAGTCGATCTCGCCCAAGCCGCCATCGGCCCCGGCATGGCCGTATTCACCCGCTACGCCAAAGTGCTCGACGCCGAGGGCAAGCCCGTCTCGGTGCGCGAGGCCCTAGCGCTCATCAACCAGATGCTCGACGAAGTGCTCGCCGAACAGGAAGGCGACTTTGACCCCGACAGCCGCTGGGCCTTGGCGTGGTTCGAGCAGCAAGGCTTTGACGAGGGCGAATACGGCGTCGCCGAAACCCTGTCCAAAGCCAAGAACACCAGCATCGCCGGCATCGTCGAAGGCGGCATCCTCGCCTCCAGCGCCGGCAAGGTGCGCCTGCTGCGCCCGGACGAATTAGCCGACGACTGGGACCCAACCACCGACGCCCGGCTCACTGTGTGGGAGGCCGTCCACCACCTCATCCGCGCCTTGGAGACTGGCGGCGAACCAGAAGCAGCGCGGGTCGAGGCCCAACTCGGCGCAAAAGCCGACATCGCCCGCGAACTAGCCTACCGCCTCTACACCATCTGCGAACGCAAGCGCCGCGCCGCCGAAGCCCTCTCCTACAACAGCCTAGTACAGAGCTGGCCCGAAATCGCCGATCTGGCGCGCAAGGAACGGCAGGAGGGGCCACCCAAGCAGGGTGAGTTATTCGGCAATAGCGATACGGAAAGAGCGATATGACTCCCGCTGAACAAATCGCAGAGGACACATGGGGAAGGCTCAAACAGTCATGGGAGGTGAAAGTTCGGTTGGGAGAAGAGACGCTTACTGATCTACTCATTTTGGATTTCATGCGCTTTAAGCCGAGTCATTACAAGCTATTTCAAATCAATAAAAAGGAGGAAGCGAGGATCGGTGCTGACTTGGAGATCCGACTTCACGCCGGAGAGAATCAAGCCGCCGTATTTGCAGTACAGGCCAAGAAGCTATATCAGTCCGGGAGGTATGAACGTCTCAACGCCAAAGTGAAATCGTCGGGTTCCTCTCAGATAGACATTCTTGATATGTACTCTGAGAGTATAGGTGCCCTCCCCCTCTACCTTCTGTATAACTACACAGATCAGTGCAGTATGCAACTATATTGGCATTGCTGTCAGTGTCTCGACGAAAGGCAACTAGGCTGTATCCTAGTACCGAGCTGGACCATTCGCCAAGCGATCTCGAATCACGGATGCAGAAACTTCGACTGGATTCATAAATCATGCGACGTATTGCCTTGGCGCTGCCTTTTTGACTGCCCGCAGGGGCGCGACCACCAATTGCTGCCCGCAGCCCGCCGTAGTCTGTCCATGTTTCGCGAGCCATCCCCATTATCGGACGATCTGTCCATAGTCAAAACCACACTCCCATCATCGGACGATGAGCAAAACTACGCTGAGGAACTCTTTGAACCGGACGATGAGCAAAACTACGACTGGGTAAACTTTGAACCAGTAGAAGGTGCTTGGCCGGATTGGCTATGGGAACAACATGGCGCAACCTTATCGACTGAAGATTTTGAGAGATTACGGCATGAATCTAGATTGGCCCCAAAAGAGCAAGTGCTGAGGTCGGATGGCCCAACCGAAGAATTGGTGCCGAGTCGCCTCCTTTTGGTCAAGGAGAACGACTGACTGAGCATACTTGTCTTGACCTTATTCAACAACAAGGAAAACGTAAAAAATCTCTTTGATATATCATGTTGCCTCGATGCTGTCCAAGTTGGATCGCCGAGTGATTATCGTCTACCTCAATCCGTAGGCTAATTTAAGGGAATGAATTATGCGACTTGCAGACTCAATTGAAAAGCATGGATATTTTTGGCTACCTAGTGAGGAAGAAAATGCACTCTATGGGACACTCGAAATTTCTAAAAAAGGACAGATAACACTGGAATTAATGGTTCCTGTAGAATATCCTAAATCTATTGCTAAGAAACCTTGGGCCTTTCGATCAGACGACGACAATATTTCGTTCAATAAAATCATTGGTAAGGTTGAAGGCGACGAGTTCGTCACGTTGTGTCAATGTGAATGCCTGACCCCTTTCAGCGGATTATCAATGCTCCAGGCTGCTACTAGCGGCGGAGTTTCTTTGAAAATTTCAAAATTTATCTCACAATATGTAATTGTTGGCAAAGATCACTTCGGAAAAAAAGAAGAGGAAGTTCATTTCTCTCGTTGTACAGTCTCTTTTGAGGGACTTGAAGAATTACTGAATACAGGAAGCATCAGTGTGGAATGGCCATCTTCAAACAGAGTTACAATGGAATATAACCGCCCTGATCCTATATCCTTTGAAGTTCCCTACGAATCCAATGAGGTTGAACTGACTCTAGATTTTCGCCCGTCCAATTTTTCTCTTATTCCAAGAAGCGAATTCTCCATCAAGCAGAGACCTTATATATCGTTGTCCTCCAACAAATCCTTGTCATTTGATGATTGCAGAAATCTAATATGGAGAATTAACAAGTTTCTTTGTTTGGCAATTGATGAGCCAGTTTCCTTTGACTCAGCTACTGTATTCTCAAGGGAGAAACTAGAACCCATCGGAGATGAAAAACAAGAAACCTCGATGAAATTGTACTTCGTTGGCAACTCACATCCTGGAATCAAGACTGAGATTATATGGGGAGTAACTTGCCTTTTCTTTTATAGAGTTAACGAAATTAAAGAATTCGTAACCGATCTGAGCTTTTGGATGCAGAACTATGAAAAGTACAATATTCCAATCAATCTGTATTTTGCTTCTGTTCATGGAGAAGGGCATATAGAGCAGAAATTTTTGTCTCTTGCTCAGGGAATTGAGGTGCTTCACGGACAATTGACCAATAGTACGAATAAGAGAATATGTTTATCCGATCGAATAAAAGAAATGGCGGAAAAGTTCAAAGATGATCTTTTTCTCGATGACACCGAGCAAGAAACTTTCGTTCAAAACGTTAAGAATGAAAGGCATTGGCTGAGTCACTACGGTTGGGCTAAATCTCCTTTTATGAAGGAGTATGATCTGGTGGGTTTTATTGAACTCAACAAGAAACTCGAAGTCCTTTTTCAATTTCATCTGATGGAACTCGCCGGAATGAAATTAGAAAGAATCAAGGAGGTCGTTGAGGACAATCATCATATCCGGTATAAACTGGGCTTGCTATCTGACAAAAAGAAAGCATAAGTAGCAGCTAAGCCTAGAGATTCGCAGATTGGCTACTAGACCTGTTCAAGAAATTGGATTGACCCATGCAGATTGAGCGCATCGAAATATCTCAGCATGAGCGAGTTTATCACCACGCTTACGCTTGAAAACGCCATCGCGTCCCCGACCAACGGTGGGCTGTTCGGCGACGGCGATACAGGAGGTTCAACATGAATCTTGCCGCCTCGGAAACGTTCATATCAACCATGGTGAACCGCATAGTGAAAGGTTTCCAGCCTTCACGGGTCGTCCTCTTCGGCTCCCATGCACGGGGCACGGCAACCGAATGGAGCGACGTTGACTTGCTCGTGATTCTGCCCAATGTGTCCAACAAGCGAGACAAGGCTATCGAGATCCGCCGGGCCTTGGGCGACCTGCCAGTATGCAAGGACATAGTAATAGCGACTCCCGAGGAAGTCGCTCGTCGTGGGCACCTTGTGGGAACCGCATTGCGTTCAGCACTCCGGGAAGGAAAGGTTCTCTATGAACGACCCTGAAACACTACGCATCCTTTGGCCAAGCCCGGCGCAAAGCCTCCAGACCAGGCCCAAAATCTTCCGGCGCATCGAGCACGGCGACTTTACGAGCCGCCATTTCTTCCAATAATACGGCTACGGGCAACCCGGCCCGTTCGGCCGCTCCCCGCAAATCAACCTCGGCTTCTTGGTAGGCGCGGATGGCCTCAGACACGCGAAACCGCTCCATACCAACCAGCACCCATTGACGCATTAGGGCCGCTTCCGAGTAGGCAGTATTCGCCACCAAATGCGCGAGTTCGTCGGCTTCTTCTGGCCGCAGACGAATGGATTTGGTCACCCGGTTGGGTGTTTTCTTAGTAATACTCTGGTCCATTTTAGAGGTCTCCTCGGGATTCGGCCAAGCTCCGCACGGCTTGGCGGGCCACATTCATCAAAGCCTTTCCAGTATATTGGCAAATCGCAACTCGGCGAGATTGGTGCATTTAGGGAAATGCGCTGGCCTTTCTGGCTCTAAGATCAAGTACTATTGCCAAGACTTGCAAATACTGACTATGCTTCACTTCTTCGTTTGTCGCCCGGCGACCAAGAGCAATCTATAAGAAGCCGTCTGAAAGCCCTGTCGGGCTGCTTTGCCCGGCGGTCAAGCGACTGGGGCGGGCGGCGTTTTTCGCGGGCAAGATGCCCGCGCTCCCAGCGACTTGGAACCGCGGCCGCGACCAAGAATAATCTATAAGGAAGCAAAATCATGGCTATTACCAATCAAGAACGCGTCGGCAAAGCACTTGAACTCCTCAAGGACGGGCTTGGCCCATTTGTTGATCGCGAGGTCCAAGACAAAATCAAGGCCGGTGGCGTACACATGGATACCATCCGGCGCTTTGTCGATGATCCAAACCTGACCGACAAGCCCATAGATCAGTGGGATGTAGCCGCACTGCTCAAGCTGATGTGGGAAACGTGGAACGACGTATTCCGCACTGTCCTGGGCCGTGCCGAGCGCAGCCTCGTCAGCGAAATCCGCGAGCAGCGCAACAAGTGGGCGCATCAAGACAGCTTCTCCAGCGACGACGCCGACCGTGCCCTCGACTCTATCGCCCGTTTGCTAACAGCCGTTTCCGCGCCGCAAGCCGACGAGGTCAATCGCATGAAAATGGAGCTGCGCCGTCTGGTCTTTGAAGAACAGGCGCGCAGCGAGCGCCGGCGCGGCGCGGGCACCGCCGTCGAAAGCCAAGCCACCGGCAGCCTGAAGCCCTGGCGCGAAGTCGTAAACCCACATCAGGACGTGGCCAGCGGCGGCTACCAACAGGCCGAGTTCGCCGCAGACCTGTGGCAGGTCCATATCGGTGAAGGAACCGACGAGTACCGCAACCCAGCGGAGTTTTTTCGCCGCACCTATCTGACGGAAAGCCTAAAGAGCCTGCTCAGCGGAGCGATGCAGCGGCTGAGCGGTCAGGGCGGCGATCCAGTGGTGGAGCTACAGACCAACTTCGGCGGCGGCAAGACCCACTCCATGCTAGCCCTGTACCATCTATTCTCAGGAATGCCAACCGGCGAGTTGCTGGGCATCGACGACTTGATAGCGTCGGCTGAAGTCGCCGTATTACCCGAGCACGTCAAACGGGTCGTGCTGGTCGGCAACAAGATCTCGCCCGGCAACCCATCGGCAAAGGAAGATGGCACCGTAGTCAGGACGCTATGGGGCGAACTGGCTTGGCAACTCGGCGGCAAGGCGGCATTCGACAAAGTGCGGCAGGACGACGAGCGCGCCACCAACCCAGGCGACACCCTCCGCGAATTGATGAACGAATATGGGCCGTGCCTCATTCTGATCGACGAATGGGTCGCCTACGCCCGCCAGTTGCACGACGACTCAGACCTGCCAGCCGGTAGCTTTGAAACCCACTTCAGCTTTGCCCAGACCTTGACCGAATCCGCGCGGGCGGCAAACAGTTGCCTGCTGGTGATCAGCTTGCCGTCATCCGATACAGCGACCTCCCCCCATGCCCAAGGTGAAGACGAGGAAGTCGGTGGCCTCCGTGGCCGGGCGGCACTGGCGCGGCTCAAAAACGTCATTGGCCGCGTCGAATCCTCTTGGACGCCAGCGAGTACCGAAGAAGGCTTTGAGATCGTGCGCCGCCGTCTCTTTGAACCCTTGAGCGAGCGCGAGCATTTCACGGCCCGAGACAATGTCTCACGTGCTTTCGCCGACTTCTACCGCGTCCAACAGCAGGAGTTCCCTGCCGAATGCCGGGACGCCGACTACGAGCGCCGACTACGCGCCGCCTATCCGATCCATCCAGAGGTCTTTGACCGGCTCTATACGGACTGGTCGGCGCTGGTGAAGTTTCAGCGCACGCGCGGCGTCCTGCGTCTGATGGCCTCGGTCATCCACAGCCTGTGGGAACGCGGCGACCGCCACCCGCTGATCATGCCAGCGCACATCCCCATTGACGATCCCCACGTCCGCAACGAGTTGACCCGCTACCTGTCTGATAACTGGACGCCGATCATCGAGGCGGATGTGGATGGCCCCAATGCCCTACCGCAGCACATTGACAACGAGGTGGCGAACCTAGGCAAGTTCTCGGCGACTCGCCGGGTGGCACGGACCGTGTACCTCGGCTCCGCGCCGACGACCTCAGTGGCCAATCGCGGCATTGAGGACCGCCGCATCAAGCTCGGCTCCGCCATGCCGGGTGAAACACCGGCAATCTTTGGCGATGCCCTGCGTCGTCTGAGCACGCAGGCAACCTTCCTCTATCAGGATGGCCCGCGCTACTGGTACTCAACCCAGCCGACCGTCACCAAGCTGGCAGAAGACCGAGCCGATCAGTTCAGACGCGATCCCGCACCAGTAATGGCCGAGATCGAGCAGCGGTTGCGCGCTGATTTACGCAGCACGGGCGACTTCCAGCGCATCCATACAGTGCCGCAGTCCGGCGCTGATATCCCCGACGACATGGACGCTCGTCTGGTGGTGCTGGGGACTGACCACCCGCACAGCACTGGGTCAAACAGCAAGGCACAGGCCGCAGCCACCGCCATACTCGAAAATCGCGGCAACACCCCGCGCCTCTTCCGCAATACGCTGGTCTTTCTGGCCGTTGACCAGACTCGTCTGCAGGACTTGGATGAAGCGGTTCGTCGCTACTTAGCGTGGTCTTCCATCCTCCAAGACAAAGAAACCCTGAACCTCGACCCGCATCAGGTGAGGCAGGCCGAAGCGCAGTTAAAGTCGGAGGATGGTGCCGTGGTGGGACGGCTGCCGGAGGCCTACCAGTGGCTCCTCGTGCCAGTGCAGTCCACGCCCGAGGCAGCAGTCGAGTGGCAAGCTCTGCGGCTGGCTGGGCAGGATTCGCTCGCCGTGCGCGCCAGTAAGAAACTTCGGTCGGAAGAACTGTTGGTACCGGTGCTCGCGGGCACGCGCCTGCGCATGGAACTCGACCGGGTGCCCTTGTGGCGCGGCGACCATGTGGAAATTCGCCAGTTGGCAGATCACTTCGCCCGCTACCTGTACCTCCCCCGCCTCGCTGGCCCAGAGGTCCTAATTGCGGCCATTCAAGACGGGTTGGGGCTTCTCCTCTGGAGAGATGAATCGTTCGCTTATGCCGATGCCTTCGACGAGGATACGAGCCATTATCGCGGACTCCGCTGTGGCCGTGAGGTCCTCCTGCTTAGCCTTGAAAGAGATGGACTGCTAGTCAAGCCCGCAGCCGCGAAAGCACAGCAGGAAGCCGAGCCAGCGGCAGCGGCAACTGGGGCGGGCGTCGCTCAGCCAGTTGCCAGCGAGTCAGCTAGTGGAGCCACCAGTCCAGAGCCAACACCTGCTCCACCCGAGCAGAAAGCGCGGCGCTTTCACGGAGCCGTCCCCCTCGATGCCACCCGCGTCGGCCGCGACGCAAGCCAGATCGCCGATGAGGTCATTGCCCATCTCGCCGGCTTGGTAGGCGCAAAAGTGACCGTGACCCTAGAAATAGAAGCCGAAATCCCCTCGGGTGCGCCCGATCACGTCGTGCGCACCGTCACCGAGAACAGCCGGACGCTCAAATTCTCCAGTCAGGGCTTTGAACGGGAATAGGTACCTGGGAGCGCGGGCCTCTGGCCCGCAGGCGGGCGGGACGCCCGTACTAGCGCGGCATTTGCCGACATCGACGACGCTCTGGCCCGCAGGCGGGTGGGACGCCCGTACTAGCGCGGCATTTGCCGACATCGACAACGCTCTGGCCCGCAGGCGGGCGGGACGCCCGCGTTCCCAGTAAGGAAATAGGCCGACAGTGACGCTCGAAGACCTCCAGCCCAACGCCGCAGTGCGCGGCATTCTCACCGATGGCCTCGTGGTGGTCGTTAGCGTGCAGTGGTTTGGCTCCGAGGCCCTGGAACTGACCTACAAGACACCAGACGGCAAGGTGGCCAATGAACTGCTCTACCGCACCGACGAGGCGCGGCTTGAAGTAGTGGAACATGGGCAGCCGTGGAGCTTTGACGGCGATGGTGCCTTATTCCGGTTGGTGTCTGAAGCCCTGCGCATCCGCCTCGCGCATCTGTTCGATCCCGTACTGGCCGTCCACACCTCGGTCGTCGAGCCACTGCCCCATCAGATCACCGCGGTGTACGAATCCATGCTGCCGCGCCAACCGCTGCGCTTTCTCCTCGCCGACGATCCGGGTGCCGGTAAGACCATCATGGCGGGGCTGCTCATCAAGGAGTTGATCGCTCGTGGCGACCTCGAACGGTGCCTGATCGTCTGCCCCGGCAGCCTCGCCGAGCAATGGCAGGACGAACTCTCTCAGCGCTTCCAGTTGCCCTTTGAGATTATGACCAACGACAAGCTCGAAGCCGCCCGCACCGGCAACTGGTTTTTGGAGGAAAACCTCGTCATCGCACGCCTCGACAAACTAGCGCGCAACGAACAGGTCCAGCAGAAGCTCCAGACACCGGACACGGGCTGGGATCTGGTCGTATGCGACGAGGCACACAAAATGTCGGCCAGTTTCTTCGGGGGCGAGATCCGCTACACCAAGCGCTATCGGCTGGGACAGCTTCTGTCGGAACTGACGCGCCACTTCCTGCTGATGACGGCGACGCCGCACAACGGCAAGGAAGAGGACTTCCAACTCTTCATGGCGCTGCTCGACAACGACCGCTTCGAGGGCCGCTTCCGCGATGGCGTCCACGTGGCCGATGTCTCGGACTTGATGCGGCGCACGGTCAAGGAGCGGCTGCTCAAGTTCGATGGTAAGCCGCTGTTCCCCGAGCGCATCGCCTACACAGTGCCTTACCAGCTCTCAGAGGCGGAAGCCCAGCTCTACGAAGCGGTCACCGACTATGTGCGGGAGGAGTTCAATCGGGCGGACGCACTCGCCAACGCCAAGCGGGCTGGCACAGTCGGCTTCGCCCTGACGATCCTCCAGCGGCGACTTGCTTCGTCTCCCGAGGCGATCTACCAGTCGCTGCGCCGACGGCGCGAGCGTTTGGAGGGTCGTCTGGGCGAGTTGGAGGAATCCCAACGCCCCCACCCGACCGCAGTCCCGGAACTCGATACCGAAGACATCGAGGACCTCGACGACGCACCAGAAGTCGAGATCGAAGCCACCGAAACGCGCATCCTCGACCAAGCGACCGCCGCCCGCTCCATCTCCGAACTGAAGGTGGAGATCGAAACCCTGAAAATGCTGGAAGATCGTGCGCTTGACGTCCGTCGCCGTAGTGGAGACGCGAAGTGGCGGGAACTTGCAAGCCTGCTCAGTGAGGTTTTTACGGCGTCCGGGATAAGAGGCAAGATCGGAGAGCCAGCGACCCCCTACGGCGGTGGCGAGATCCCGCGTCCAGTGCCCTCCCCTACGCAGAAGCTGGTACTCTTCACCGAGCACCGTGACACACTCCGCTATCTGCAAGACCGCATCACCACTCTGCTTGGATGTGCAGAGTCGGTGGTCGTCATTCACGGGGGCATGGCCCGCGAGGATCGCCACCAAGCGCAGGAAGCCTTCCGCCACGACCCAGCGGTACAGGTGCTGTTGGCCACCGATGCCGCTGGCGAAGGAATCAACCTCCAACGGGCGCATCTGATGGTCAACTACGACCTCCCTTGGAATCCGAACCGCTTAGAGCAGCGCTTCGGCCGCATCCACCGGATCGGCCAGACAGAAGTGTGCCACCTGTGGAATCTGGTCGCGGACGAGACCCGCGAGGGCGATGTGTACCAGCGACTGCTGACCAAACTAGAACAGGCGCGGCAGGCCCTAGGCGGTCAGGTGTTTGACGTGCTCGGCAAGCTCGAATTCGAGGGCCGGCCATTGCGCGACCTCCTGCTCGAAGCCATCCGCTATGGCGAGCAGCCAGAAGTTCGCGCACGTCTCGACACCGCGGTCGATCAGGCACTCGACCATAGTGCGCTGCAGGACCTGCTAGAGGAGCGGCAATTCGTCCATGACGCGATGGACGCCAGCCGTGTACAAAGGGTCCGCGAAGAGATGGATCGGGCCGAGGCGCGCCGCCTACAGCCACATTACATTGAGGCGTTTTTTCTAGCGGCGTTCCAGCAAATCGGTGGATCAGCCCGGCAGCGCGAGCCACGCCGCTACGAGGTTACGCGTGTCCCCGCACTGGTCCGCAACCAAAGCACGCCGGTTCTCCCCCGCTACGAACGGATCGCCTTCGACAAGTCCCTAGTCGCGCCGCCAGGCCAACCAGCGGCGGCGTTCGTCTGCCCTGGACACCCCTTGCTGGACGCCGTCCTCGACCTAACACTGGAGCAGCACCGCGATCTGCTCAAGCGCGGAGCAGTGTTGGTTGACGAGCGCGATTCAGGGCAGACGCCGCGCGTGCTTTTCTATCTCGAACACGCCATTCAAGACGCGAGCCGGACGCGGGCAGGCGACCGCCGAGTTGTCTCCAAGCAGATGCTCTACGTCGAAATCGACGCCGCTGGCAACGCTCGCCACCTGCACTACGCTCCCTACTTGGACTATCGGCCGCTGGCCCAAGACGAGCCTAGCGTTGAGTCCATCTTGGAGCGGCCAGAATGCGCGTGGATCAACCGCGAAATGGAGCAGCAGGCACAAGCCTATGCCGTGGCTCAAGTCGTCCCCAAACATCTAGCCCAAGTCCGCGATCCCAAGCTAGCGTTGATCGCCAAGACCGAGGCCGCAGTCAAGGACCGTCTGACCAAGGAAATCTCCTACTGGGACCACCGCGCCGAACAGCTCAAGCTCCAGGAGAAGGCTGGCGCGAGCGGTGCTCGGCTCAACTCGGACGAAGCGCGCAAACGGGCCGATACGTTGCAGGCTCGGCTGCACAAGAGGCTACAGGAATTGAAACTCGAAGCACAGCTTTCACCGCTACCGCCAGTGGTGCTCGGGGGCTTGCTGGTGGTGCCGCAGGGACTAGTGGACGCTATGGCCGGACGCCGATCACCTGTGGATACGCAGGAGGTCGCCGCCCGGGCGCGGGCTATTGTCATGGAAGTAGAACGCGGCCTCGGCTATGAGCCGACGGATCGGGAGTTTGACAAACTTGGCTACGATATCGAGTCGCGGGTGCCTAGCACGGGGCGGCTGCGCTTTATCGAGGTCAAGGGCCGCGCAAGCGGGGCGGCAACCATCACGGTGACCAAAAACGAAATTCTCTACAGCCTCAATAAACCCGACGATTTCATTCTCGCTATAGTCGAATTTTTAGACGGCGGTAGTCACCGCGTAAGGTATCTGCGCGAACCCTTCCAGCGCGAACCCGACTTTGGCGTCACCAGCGTCAACTACGATTTCACCAAGCTGCTAGCGCGGGCCGAGACCCCAGCCTAAGCAACTTGTATCCTGTCGTTCTGTTTGCTTTAGGAGCAAAAACGCCAAAAGATCAAACTCTTAATCAGCGGGTCCAGGATTCGAGCCCCTGCGGGCGCACCATCTGTTGCGGACGCCGTTTCCGCACTCCCTTCGGCTGCCAAGTCGCGCCTTCCCAGTGCCTTGCCCCATCCTTGACATTTCTCGGTTCAAAGCCTAAAATAGCCTCGCGTTTTAGTCGCCTTAGCACCTCCCATCCCTAGCGCCATGGCCAACTCCATAGCCAAACTAGAAAAGGCACTCCGCCGCGACCCAGATTCCCCGCGCTTCGCTCGCCTCGCTGACCTCTATCTCAAACGCGGGCGCATCGAGCGCGCCATCGAACTGTGCCAAAAGGGCTGTGCAAATTTTCCCGATTACGCCACTGGCTTTATCGTCCTCAGCAAGTGCTATGAAAAACGGGGGGACTTAGAAGAAGCGCGCGAGGCCATGGGACAAGCTCTGCGGATCGACCCAGAAAATCCCAGCGGGTACAAACGCCTCGCCTACCTTTTTGAGCAACTCGACGTCGCGCCATTGGTCTTGCAAAGCCTGCGCCAAGCCGCGTATTTCGACCCTTTCGACACCTCGCTAGCCGAGCAGATCGACCGCCTCGCCAGCCAAACCCACCAAGAGGCACCCGAACCCGAACCCGAAGAGGTCGCGGCCGTCGTTAGCGCGGCTCCGGTCGAAGTCACTCAGCCCCAAGCACTGCCGCCAAACCAGTCGCCCGACGACCGCGACGACCTGTACGGCGACACCGACGATCGCGAACTGCTCCGCCTCTTGCAGGAGATAGAAGAGGAGGAAGCTGCCGAACCAGCGCCCCCACCGGAAGAACCACCCACCCCGGTCAAAAGCGAACCAAGCACAGCGAAAAGCAAGCGCATTGCCACCATGACGCTGGCCGAGATCTACACCACGCAAGGCTTAACCCAGAAAGCGATCGAAACGTATCGCGAGCTTCTCGAACAGAAGCCGAACAACACCATCATCCGCAGCAAGCTATCTTCGCTAGAACAAAGCAGCAACGCACACTAACGAGAGCAATATGGCAGACACCACGGATTTTAGAAACGGCTTTACCATGTCCCTCGACGGTGAGCTCTTCTCCATCGTCGAATTTCAGCATGTCAAACCGGGCAAGGGCAGTGCCTTCGTGCGCACCAAGCTCAAAAACACCAAGACCGGTGCCGTGCTCGACCGCACCTTCCGCTCGGGCGACAAAGTCGAGCAAGTCCGGCTCGAAAAGCGCCAGATGCAGTACCTATATTCCGACCAAGGGCTGTACTACTTCATGGACTTGGACACCTACGATCAGATTCCGGTGCCCGCAGCGCTCGTCGGTGCGGCGAGCAGCCTTCTCAAAGAAAGCGAGAACGCCTTCCTCCTCATAGCAGGCGAGGAGGTCGTCTCCGTCGAACTACCCAACTTCGTCTCCCTTGCCGTCACTCACACCGAACCAGGCATCAAGGGCGACAACGCCACCGGCGCAGTCAAGCCAGCCACCCTAGAAACCGGCTATGTGGTGCAAGTGCCGCTCTTTATCAACAGGGGCGACCGGCTCAAGGTCGATACCCGCACGGGCGAATACGTAGAGCGCGTTTGAGAAAGGACGACACCTCCTGTGAACGAAGACAAGCTCCGCAAACTGCTAGCGCTTTTTCACGATAGCGATATAGAAGAGTTAGAGGTCCAACACAGCTTCTGGCACGGCACGCGCATCCGCTTAACTCGTAGCCGTGCTCCCTCTCCTGTGGCTCCCGCTGCCTCCATGGCGTCCACCGCGCCCACCGAGCCTACGGCTCCAGCACCCGCCGAAAAAACCGACGATGGCCTCCACGAGGTGCTCTCGCCCATGGTCGGCACGTTTTACCGGGCCGCCTCGCCCGAAGCCGATCCCTTTGTGCGCGAGGGCGATCGCATCGAAAGCGGCCAGACCCTCTGCATCATCGAGGCCATGAAGATCATGAACGAGATTCCCGCGGGTGTCCAAGGCGAAGTAGTAGATATCCTCGTCGGCGACGCCCAGCCGGTTGAATACAACCAAGCGCTGTTCAAAATTCGCCCCGACTAAGAGGCTGTGTTCGAGAAAATCCTCATTGCCGACCGCGGCGAAATCGCGCTGCGCGTCATCCGCGCCTGCAAGGAAATGGGCATCGCGACGGTGGCTGTCCACTCCCAAGCCGACACCCGGTCCTTGCACGTATCTTTTGCCGACGAGGATGTCTGCATCGGGCCGGCTGCTGGCAAGAACAGCTACCGCAACATCGTCAATATCATCAGCGCCGCCCAACTGACCAACGCCGACGCGATCCACCCCGGCTATGGCCCCTTGGCCGAAAACGCCGACTTCTCCGAAATCTGCGCCGATTGCGGCATCCAGTTCATCGGCCCGCCGACTGAGGCCATTCGCAAAATGGGCGACAAGGCCGTCGCTCGCCACACCATGCAGGAGGCTGGCGTACCCGTCGTGCCGGGCAGCGAGGGTGCGCTCCACTCGCTAGACGACGCCCGTCAATGGGCAGAAAAGATCGGCTTCCCGCTGCGTCTCAAGGCCTCCGCTGGCGGCGGTGGGCGCGGGATGCGGGTCGTTCGCGCGATGGATGAATTGGAAGAAGCCTATCAGATGGCGCGCCGCGAAGCACGCACCGCCTTTACCAGCGACGCCGTGTACATGGAGCGCTCCATCGAAGAGGCGCGCCACATCGAAATCCAAGTTCTCGGCGACCAGCACGGCAACCTCGTCCACCTCGGCGAGCGCGAGTGCTCCATTCAGCGACGGCACCAAAAGCTCTTGGAAGAAAGTCCCTCGCCAGTAGTTGACCCCGACTTGCGCCAACGGCTCGGCGCGGCCGCCCTCGCCGGCGCAGCCGCGGTCGGCTACTACAGCGCGGGCACCATTGAACTCCTCGTCGATGCAGACCACAATTTCTACTTCATGGAGATGAATACCCGCATCCAAGTCGAACATCCAGTTACTGAGATGGTCACGAGCATCGATTTAGTCAGGGAGCAGATTCGCATCGCGGCCGGCGAGTCCCTCCACTTTAGCCAAGAGGACATCCAACTCACCGGGCACGCCATTGAATGCCGGATCAACGCCGAGGACCCCGTGCGCAACTTCATCCCCTCTTCGGGCATCATCGAAGCACTCCACCTGCCAGGCGGCCCCGGCGTCCGCATCGACAGCCACATCTACCAAGGCTACGAGATTCCTCCTTACTACGATTCCCTGCTGGCCAAAATCATCGCCTACGGCTCCGATCGCCAAAGTGCCATAGCGCGGATGCGGCGCATCTTAGGCGAATGCACCATAGAAGGCGTGGCCACCACCTTGCCCTTTCACCGAACCCTACTCACCGAACCTGACTTTATCGCCGGGCAATTCGACACCAACTACGTAGCCAATTCAAAGTGGTCATCTTAAGCAAGCACGAGAGGCAATTATGAGCCAGACCCAGATTCCCGAGCACTTGATCTACTCGGAAAGCCACGAATGGCTTCAGCTAGAAAGCGACATCGCCACTATCGGCATTACGGATTTCGCGCAAACCGAATTGGGCGACATCGTATTCGCCGAGTTGCCCGAGGTGGGCGAACACCTCGAACGAGGCGAGGCCTTTGGCACGCTTGAGGCGGTTAAGACCGTCGCCGACCTGATCGCTCCGGCTTCCGGCGAAGTGCTAGAAGTCAACGATAGCCTCGCCGAAGAAGCCGAACAAATCAACGAAGACCCGTACGGCGGCGGTTGGCTGCTCAAGATCCGCATCGACGACGCTGCGGACTTGGAGGACTTGCTCAGCGCCCAAGACTACGCCAACCTGATCGCCAACCACTGACCTTGCATTTGTTTACTATAAGTGTCCTTTTTATAAGGAACGCACACTGCATCATGGGAAACTGGATAATTAATCCAATCCCAAGGGTTGGAACATGCCAAAAGTAGGTGCGGCTTCAAACCGCACCCTACATACACCGTGGATAGACTCTTGCTGGAAAGAACCGTACTGGTCCTCAATCAAAACTACGAGCCTCTAAACGTATGCAGCGTGCGCCGGGCCTTGCTGTTGATTTTGCGCGGCAAGGCCGAAGCTGTCGAAAAAATGAACGAGGTGATTCATTCGGTCTCTCAAGAGTATCCGGTGCCCAGCGTCGTCCGCCTCGGGCGCTACATCCGCGCGCCGCGCCGACGGGTCGTGCTTTCCAAGCGCAACATCCTCAAGCGCGACAATCACCAATGCCAGTACTGCGGCAGCAAAGAAGGCAAGCTAACGGTCGATCACATTGTGCCGCGCACCAAAGGAGGCCAAGGGACTTGGGAAAACCTCGTCTGCGCCTGCACTCTGTGCAACAACAAGAAAGGCGAATACCGGCCCGAGCAGGTCGGCCTCGTGCTGCGCAGCAAACCCAAGCGCCCCAATAACGTGAGCTTCATCCGCAATTTCGTCGGCATCGACGATCAGCGCTGGAAACCGTATCTTTTTATCGACTAAGGCAGGCGCTCTCATGGAACGCGACGCAATCGAACAGGAAGAAACGGCTCTCTACGAAGTCAAGCTCGACGTCTTTGAAGGTCCAATGGATCTATTGCTCTATCTGATCCGCAAAGACGAGTTGGATATCTACGACATTCCCATCGCCCACATCACTACCCAGTACTTGGGCTTCTTGCAACATATCCACCAACTCGACATCGAACAGGCCAGCGACTTCATCCTCATGGCTGCCACCCTGCTGCGGATCAAGTCGCAGATGATGCTGCCCCGCGAAGAATTCGGTCTCGACGGCGACGGCGATGGCGAAGAAGACCCACAGGCCGAGTTGATCCGCCGTCTGCTAGAGTACCAGCAGTTTAAGGACATTGCCGACTGGCTCGGCGTGCGCAAAGACGAGCGGCGCGACGTGTACCTGCGCCGCCAAGGGCCGAGCGACAGCGTTGAGGAGTCAGCCCAGCTCCAGCCCGTATCGCTCTTCGACCTATTGGCTGTGTACAAGCACGTGCTCGACACGGTGCCCGAAAACTTGGTCCACCAAATAGTCGAAGAAGAAGTCTCAGTCGCCGAGTGCATCAACTACCTGTTGGCAGTGCTCGAGCGCAATTCGCGCATCAGCTTCATGGACTTGCTCCAAGGCCGCGACCGCCAAGCCCTAATCGCCACCTTCGTCGGGGTCCTAGAACTGCTCAAGACGCAGCGCGTCCGCGTGCAGCAGGCGCGGCCCTTCGACGAGATCTGGATCGAGCAATCGCCATCCCAACCGAACGCAGCGGGGGTTATTCAGACCCGTGAGCCATGAACCCACAACGGCCTCGCGCGACGTCAACCCGGCGCAGGCTCGGGCGATCATTGAGGCCATCCTGCTGACGGCAACCGAGCCGGTGACTCCGGGTCGCCTCGTCGATCTGCTCGCCGGGTACAACGGCCGCCATATCCGCGAGGCTATCGACGCGCTCAACGCCCAGTACGAAGCGGCCGGGCACGGGATCGAAGTCGTCGAATTGGCCGGTGGCTATCAACTTGCCTCGCGCCAAGAATGCGGGCCTTGGCTGCGCAAATACCACAAGACCTCGCGCCAAGTGCGCCTCACGCCGGCGGGCCTCGAAGTCCTCGCCATCGTCGCCTTCAAGCAGCCGGTCACCCGCGTCGAGATCGACAACATCCGCGGCGTTAGCTCGGCCGGCGTGTTGCAAACGCTGATGGAGCTCAACATGGTCCGCCTCGCCGGCCGCTCCGAGGGCATTGGCAAGCCCATGCTCTTTGGCACGACCCGAGAATTTTTGGTTCACTTTGGGCTGCGAGGGCTGGGCGAGTTGCCCAAGCCCAAGGAATTAGCAGAGCTGCTCGCCGAGGGCCAGCAGCCCACTGCCGCCCGTCAACTTGCCTCCGAGCTAGACGAGTTGCAAAAGCAGGCGGAGGAAGGGAACGACGGTGAGCGCGATTGAGCCGCAAATGCGCCTCAATCGCTTCTTGGCGCGCTGCGGCGTGGCCTCGCGCCGCCACAGCGATGCGCTGATCCAAAGCGGCGCGGTGCGCGTCAATGGCGAGGTAGTAGCCGAGCCGGGCCGAGTGGTCGCAGTGAGTGCCGATCAGGTCGAGTGCCGCGGCCGGGTCCTCACCCTGCCCGGTCAGTACGAATACGTGCTTTTGCACAAGCCGGCCGGATATCTAGTCACCCGCACCGACCCCCGCGACCGCCCCACGGTCTTCGACCTTTTGCCCGACCTCCACCCAGGTACCGTGCCCGTAGGCCGTCTCGACCTCGACACCACCGGGCTTTTGCTGCTGACCGACGACGGTGCCCTCGGCCATCGGCTGCTGCACCCGCGCTTTGTCGTCAACAAACGCTACGAGGCCATTGTCAGCGGCGACCCACACGAGGACCAACTCGACCGGCTCCGCAAAGGCATCGCGCTCGGCGACGGACCCACCGCACCGGCTCAGGTCCAAGTCGAGGAGCGCTGGCGCAGCGGTTGGCACAAGCGGGCGCGGCTGAGCCTTTGCATTCACGAGGGGCGCAAGCGCCAAGTGCGCCGCATGCTCCGCGCCGTCGGCTATCCGGTGCGGCAACTGGCGCGGGTCGAATTCGCCGGGCTGACCCTCGGCCCGCTCGCCGTAGGCCAACACCGTCGGCTCAGCCCCGAGGAGGTCCGCCAGCTCAAAGCCGAGGTCGGCTTGTGAAACGACGCGGGTTAGTCATCGCCATCGACGGCACCATCGGCTCCGGCAAGACGACCACGGCGCGGCGGGTGGCCGAGCGGCTGGGCTATCGCCACCTCGACACCGGAGCCATGTACCGAGCCGTGACCGTAGCGGCAACCCGTCGCGGGGTGGCACCCGAAGACGAGGACGCGCTGGAAGCCCTATTGGCGACCGCGACCATAGATTTGGACTCTGGCCGGGGGCGCATCCTGCTCGACGGACAGGACATCAGCGAAGCGATTCGCCAGCCCGACATCACCCGCCGGGCGGGCGCATACGCCAACGTGCCTTTGGTGCGTCGCTCCCTAGTCGCCCAGCAGCAGCAATTGGGCCAGTCGGGTGGTATAGTCGCCGAAGGACGCGATATGGCAGCGGTAGTCTTTCCCGACGCCGAGCTAAAAATTGCCTTAGTGGCCGACCTCGATGAGCGCGCTCGGCGGCGGCATCGGGAATTGACTACTAAAGGAGTATGCATCACATTGGAACAGGTCCGGTCCGACATCCAAACTCGAGATCGACAAGACGCCGAGCGCGACTACGGAGGGACGAGCACGGCAGACGAGATCGTCGAAATCGACACGACTCGCATGACTTTGGCAGACCAAGTAGATTGCGTCGTCGCATTGGCCCGCCAACGCGGAGCCTAACGCTGGTGCGGAAAGCCCGCGCCAGTATCACACTACGCGAAGTGTGTACTTCGCCTTAACCTTTTTGAGGATCTGCGCAACATGACTGAGGAAACCACAGTAACAGAAGAGCCGCAGGAAGCAACAGTAGAGCAACAAGAAGCTCCTGTGTACGGCAACGTCAGCGTCGAAGAGCTGGAAAAGCCCGAGTACGATCAGGACCAATACGATGAACTTATGGCCCTCTACGAGGAGAGCATCTCCGGCATCAAAGAAGGCCAAATCGTCAAGGGCAGGGTCGTCTCCATCGGCTCCAGCGAGGTAATGGTCGATATCGGCTTCAAGTCCGAAGGCGCAGTGTCGATCAAGGAATTTTCCGACCCCGAGTCCATTGGGCCAGGCCAAGAAATCGAGGTCTTCTTAGAGGACGTCGAAGACCAAGAGGGCCAAGTCGTGCTCTCCAAGCAAAAGGCCGACTTCATGCGGGTCTGGGATTTGATCAAGGATGCTCACGACACCGGCAACACGGTCGAGGGCCGACTGATGCGGCGTATCAAGGGCGGCATCGTCGTCAGCCTCTTTGGCGTCGATGCCTTTCTGCCCGGCTCGCAGATCGACATCCGCCAGGTCAAGAACTTCGACCAGTTCATCGGCCACGAGTTCCCCTTCAAAATCATCAAGCTCAACAAGGCGCGGCGCAACATCGTCGTCTCGCGCCGCGCCGTGCTAGAAGAAGAGCGCGCGCGGATGCGCGAGGAGATCGTCAAGGTGTTGGAGGAAGGCCAGATCCGCGAGGGCGTCGTCAAGAACATCACCGACTTCGGCGCCTTCATCGACTTGGGCGGCGTCGATGGCTTGCTCCACATCACCGACATGTCGTGGGGGCGCGTCAACCACCCTTCGGAGTTGGTCTCCATCGGCGACCGCATCAAGGTCAAGGTGCTCAGTTACGACCGCAAACGCGAGCGCATCTCCTTGGGGCTGAAGCAGCTAACGGCCCATCCGTGGGAGAACATCGAGAAGAAGTATCCGATTGAGAACCAAGTGCGCGGCAAGGTGGTCTCCATCACCGACTACGGTGCCTTCGTCGAGTTGGAGGAAGGCATTGAGGGCCTAGTCCACATCTCTGAGATGTCCTGGACCCAGCACGTGCGCCATCCTTCTAAGCTGGTCGACATCGGCGACATCGTCGAAGTGAAGGTGCTCAAGATCGACAGCGAGAACCAGAAGATCTCCCTCGGCATGAAGCAAACCGAGGACGATCCGTGGGATACCCTCGACGCCAAGTATCCCCCCGGCACCAAGATCGAGGGCACGGTATGCAGCCTGACTAACTTCGGGGCCTTCGTCGAGTTGGAGGAAAACATCGACGGGTTGGTCCACATTTCGGATATGTCTTGGACCAAGCGCATTCGCCAAGCCAGCGAAATGTTCAAAAAGGGCGACGTGATCCCCGTGGTTGTCACCGAAATCGACATCAAGCGCCGTCGCATCTCGCTCAGCCACAAGGATACCTTTGAAAATCCCTGGCCTCGCTTTGCCGAGCAATACGCCGTAGGCGTCGAGGGGCGGGGCGCGATCTCGCGGCTCCTCGAGCGCGGCGTGGTCGTCTCGCTCGTCGATGAAGTCGATGGGTTCGTGCCGCTGTCGCATTTGGCCATCGACGGATTGCAGACCCCACGCCAGAGCTTCGCCGAAGGGCAGGAGCTTCCACTAGAGGTCATCGAGTTCGACAAGAACCAAAAAAAGATCGTGCTCAGCGTGCGCGAGTACTTCAAAGACAAGGACCAAGCCGAGTACGAGGCCTACTTAGCCGAGCATCCCGTCCAAGAGGTCGCCGCCGAGGAGGACGACGCTGACAAGGACGACGAGATGGAAAGCTGGGGCGACGCCCACGCCGAGCAAGACAAGTCGTAAGCTCCGCAGCAACAACCAAGCGCGGTGGGACGAACAATCGTTCCACCGCGTTTTTATTTTGTCCACCCCTATCCCCTAACCCATCCCAACCATGTCACCGAGAGCCAAACGCGCGCCGGGCAGCAAACTCACGCCGGCGATGGAGCAGTACCTGCACTTTAAGCGTCAGCACCCCGACGCGATTCTCTTCTTCCGCATGGGCGATTTCTACGAGATGTTTTTCGACGACGCCAAAGAGGCGGCCCAGCTTTTGGGCCTTACCTTGACGGCGCGCAACCACGGCAAGGCTTCTGGCGATGTGCCCTTAGCCGGCGTGCCCCATCACGCCATGGAAGGCTACCTAGCCAAACTCATCCAGCTCGGGCGCAAGGTCGCCATCTGCGAGCAGGTCGAAGATCCCAAAAAGGCCAAGGGCGTGGTCAAGCGCGACGTAGTAGAGGTCGTCTCTCCGGGCACCGCGCTTTCCGACGCCATGCTCGACCAGCAGCGCAACAACTTCCTCGTCGGCCTCTGCGCCCACGCCGACCGCGTTGGCCTCGCCAGCGTCGATTTATCAACCGGGGACTTCGCGCTCGACGAGGTTCCCACCTCCGATCTCGCCGACGAGTTGGAGAGCTTAGGACCGGCCGAACTGCTCATCGCCGAAGGAGCCGACCAACCGTGGGTCGCCACCCTGCAAAACGCCCTGCCGCAGGTGGCACTCAGCCGCCTCGCAGACTGGCACTTCGCCGCGGATACCGCGTATGAAACCCTCACCAGCCAACTCCGCGTCCAGACGCTCAAGGGCTTTGGCTGCGACGACATGGAGGCCGCCATTCGCGCCGGTGGGGCGACGGTGGCCTATTTGCGCGAAAACCAGCGCGGCGCAGTTGAGCACATCAACCGCCTCCAGCGCAAGCACCGCGAGCACTTTGCCCTCATCGACGCCACAGCCCAACGCAACCTAGAGCTACTCGCCAATCGCCAAGACGGGGGCCGCGTCAACACCTTACTCGAAATCCTCGACCGCACCCGCACCCCGATGGGCGCACGGCTGTTGCGCCAATGGGTCGCCCAGCCACTCAAATCCCCGCCCTTAATCAGCGCCCGCCTAGAGGCCGTTGACGAGCTGCTACACCAGCGCGAGATCCGCCGCACCCTCGGCCAATGCCTAGAGCAGGTCGGCGACCTAGAGCGGCTGATCGCGCGGATTTGTTGCCTGCGAGCCAACGCCCGCGACATGGCGGCCCTCGCCCGCTCGCTCGACCTCGCGCCCGCCATTGGCACCGCACTATCCTCGGCGCAGAGCGCACTCCTGCAAGAGCTATGCTCCAAAGGGCTGCCCGACGTCAGCGAGTTGGTCGCCGAAATCCTCGGCGCTCTGGTTGACGCGCCCCCGGCGACCCTGACCGACGGCGGCCTAATCCGCGACGGCTATAACCCGGACGTCGATCAACTGCGGCAAATCGCGCGCGGCGGCAAGGACTACATCGCCCGCTTGCAGGCCACCGAGCGCGAGCGCACTGGCATTGCCTCGCTCAAGATCGGCTACAACCAAGTGTTTGGCTACTACATCGAAATCAGCAAAGCCAACCTCGACAAAACCCCCGCCGAGTACCATCGCAAACAGACCTTGACCAACGCCGAGCGCTTCATCACGCCCGAGCTAAAGGAGTACGAAGAAAAAGTCATAGGAGCCGAAGACCGCCTCAAAGAGCTAGAAAACGAACTGTTCTTGGCCCTGCGCGACCGCGCCGCCCGCTGGACGCCCCAAGTCCAACAAATCGCCCGCGCCATCGCGCGTATCGACGTGCTGTATTCCCTCGCCGAAGTCGCCGAGAGCGAATCCTACACCCGGCCCCAAGTCGATGACGGCCAACTAATCAAAATCCGCGACGGTCGCCACCCGGTCGTCGAGCGCCAACTCCGCACGGGCAGCTTCGTGCCCAACGACGTGCGCCTCGACACCAACGGCGCGCAGATCATGCTCATCACCGGCCCGAATATGGCCGGCAAGAGCACCATCATCCGCCAAGTGGGTCTCATCGCGCTGATGGCGCAGATGGGCAGCTTCGTGCCCGCGCGCCAAGCCACCATCGGCGTGGTCGATCGCATCTTCACCCGCGTGGGCGCGTCCGACAACCTCGCAGGTGGCGAGAGTACCTTCATGGTGGAGATGCACGAGGCCGCCAATATCCTCAACAACGCCACCAGCCGCAGCTTGCTGCTCATCGACGAGCTCGGCCGCGGCACGAGCACCTTCGACGGCCTGAGCATTGCCTGGGCCATTGTCGAATACTTGCACCAACACCGCGAGGTTCACCCGCGCACCCTTTTTGCCACGCACTACCACGAGATGACCGAACTCGAAAGCCACCTAGAGCGCGTCGTCAACTTCAACGTGCAGGTGCGCGAAGAAGGCGACCGCGTGGTGTTCCTCCACCGCCTGGCCCCAGGATCTGCCGACCAAAGCTACGGCATCAACGTCGCGCAGATGGCCGGGATGCCAGCCCAAGTAGTAGCGCGCGCCCAAGAAATTCTCGCTCGCCTCGAAAAGGACCAGATCGACACCAAGGACATCCATCACGTCCGCGAGACGGCTCCGCCCCCGCCTCCTCAGCCGCAACTCTCCCTCTTCTCCACCGCGCCGGATGCGCCGTGGGTGGCGGAGTTGCGAAACCTAGACCTCAGCCAGCTTACGCCGCTTCAGGCGTTGCTCAAGCTGAATGAGTGGAAAGAGCAAATTGAGAACGGAAATAATGAAGCCTAGAGGAGGCAGCACCATGATTCAACCGACCGACGTTCAGCCACGAGTTGGCTACCGCATTTGGCTTCGATATGCAGATGGCGTCGCCGGTGAGGTTGATCTGTCCCACCTTGCCGGAAAGGGCGTGTTCAAGACGACCTGCTGATCGCGTCTCGCCATCTTACAGCACGTCTGCTCCCAAGGGCCAACCCCCAAAATGTTCAGACGGCTTCTAACATATTTCAATGCGTTGGACGACCTCGCGGAAGAAATCCTGCGACCAAACATCGATGGTGCGCGGGTCGCGCACGAACCGCACCACATCGTCTTGGGCACGCTCAACATCGAGTTGGTCAACCGCTTGGCGCAAGAGTTCCATTAGGCGGCCCCGCGTCAAAGGCGTCTCGTCCCGATAATCGCCCGACTGCCTCATGCGCTCCTCTAGATGGCTCAGACGCACCTGTGGACTCTCTCAGCATCTGTAGGTAGCGCATGAGCCAATAGAGCTTCCGCGAATCATAAGCTCTCGCTATCGCATCGAGGCGGTCGTGGTCGAGGACGGCCAATCGGGCGGGATCCAGCCGCAGGTCGTCCAGCAAATACGAACCGTAGGCTGACAAGCGAGTCCCGTCGAAGCGCTTGTCGGCCCATACCTTATCCGCCAGTGCCTTTTCTGGGGAAGCGATCAGGAAGGACAGATCGCCATGCTCTGCTAGCAGGCCCCCAACGGCGTAGCGGCTCTGACTCAGGCGACGGTAGGAGAACATTCCGTAGGGCGTAGTGAAGGTGCGCGACCGCCCTAATGTCACCGAGGTGACGGTCTCGACGCGTTCCGGTATGAGCCCGTGGTAGCTCAGTGCGTAGTCTAGGCTTATGTAGGAAGGCCCATAGATCAGATTGGCCAGCAGTTCCCGGCTGATGGGCGCTCGTCGGAGGGACTCGCCAAAGGCGTACAAGCCCTTCCTAATGCGCACGATTTCTCCATTGGCCAACAATCTGCGGATTTTGTCGCGGGGCTTGCTAAACTGAGACAAACAGGCGACCAGCTGCTGGTAATCGAAGACATCGCGAGCGATCTGCTGTCGCAATGGGGTCGTTTCAAGCATTTTGTACCGCAATAATATACATCAATGTCCACAATTAGTGGACATTGTATGTTAAAAATGGAAGATTCTGTCCAATTATCGCCGCTTTAGGGAGTCCTATAATTTTCAATCAGCCGCACCCTAAACTTGCAATTAGCCGGATTAAGATTTACAATTAGCCGATGCCAGAGACCCAACTCTACCCGCGTTGTGCCGAGCGGCTTCTCGCGGAGGCACTAGAGGACTCGCCGATTGTCCTGATCCACGGCCCCCGCCAATGCGGCAAGACCACACTCGCGCAGATGGTGTGCGTACCGGAACGCCTGAGATGGCGCGGTGAAACCCTGATATGGCGTGGCCAACCGCTTAGCGTGGCAAAGGCAATGCCCCAAGGGTACACGTACATCAGCTTCGACGATGATGTCGTGCGCGCTGGTGCCGAGGCCGATCCCATGGGTTTTGTCGCCGATTTGCCTGAGCGCGTCATCCTAGACGAAGTGCAGCGCGTCCCCACACTTTTTGGCGCGTTGAAGATGGAAGTGGATCGCAGCCGCGTACCGGGGCGTTTTGTACTGACAGGCTCAACCAATGTGCTACTGGTCCCCAACCTCTCGGACTCGCTAGCGGGGCGCATGGAGACGGTCAGACTGCATCCTCTCGCGCAATGTGAATTAAAAGATGGAGTTAGAGGCTTCCCCGGCTTCCTCAATGCTCTATTCGGCGGCAGATTCAAGACGCAACAAGTCGAGCGGCTCGGTAGCCAGCTCGGCGAACGCATCGTTGCCGGTGGGTATCCGCCAGCACTTGCCCGGTCGGCTGGTCGGCGGCGAGCCAACTGGTACCGCGACTATCTCGACGCCCAAGTACAGCGCGATGTGCGCGATCTAGCGCGGATCGGCAGCCTTGAGGCCCTGCCTCGCCTACTCGAATTGGCGGCGGCGCAGACAGCCCGGCTCCTGAATGTCTCTGATCTGGCGGCCCCCTTTCAACTTACCCGACCAACGATCTTTCACTATGTCAAGCTGCTCGAACAGGTATTTCTACTGGAAAGGCTTCCACCTTGGCACCACAATCGGCTGAGTCGCCTCGTTAAGACGCCCAAGTTGCACATCGGCGACACCGGCCTTGCTTGTGCGCTGTTGGGGATAGATGCCGCAGGACTGGCAACCGATCGGACACTGATGGGTCACCTTCTTGAGACCTTCGCGTTCCAAGAGTTGCGACGGCAGGCGAGTTGGAACGAAACCCCCTTGGCGTTTTTCCACTACCGCGATAGGGACAAGGTAGAGGTGGACATCGTCATTGAGCGCGGAACACTGGCCGTTGCGGGAATAGAGGTGAAGGCGAGTGCCACTGTGACCAGAGCGGACTTCCGCGGCTTGTACAAGCTCAAGGAGGCAACGGGTAGCCGGTTCGCTGGAGGTGCGGTTTTGTACGACGGAGAGACCTGTACCCGCTTTGGCGACGGTCTTTACGCTGTGCCGCTGCGCTTGCTCTGGGAAACACCGCCGGAGGCAAAGTGACCGATAAACAAACACCCGACGACCTAATCTGGGGCCGCCACCCCGTGCTCGAAGCCCTCCGCGCCGAGCGCCCTCTGCGCCGTCTGCTCGTCGCCAAGGGCGCACACGGTCCGGTCATCGACGAAATTTTCACCCGCGCGCGGCAGGCCCACATCCCCTATGACCTGCGCGACAAGGCCCAACTCGACCGCCTCGCCGGTCCCCACCACCAAAGCGTCGTCGCGTACGCGGCCGCCGCCACGTACGCGGACTTCGACCACGTACTCGCCCACCTGTCGGCCCCGGCCCTACTCGTCTTTCTCGACCAAGTGCAAGATCCCCACAACCTCGGCGCCATCATCCGCAGCGCCCACGCGCTCGGCGCTCAAAGCGTAGTAGTACCCGCCCGCGAAGCGGCCGGCCTCTCGCCAGCCGCGCTCAAAGCCGCCGCCGGTGCAACCCAGCACCTACCCGTCTGCCGAGTTGACAACTTGCAAAAGGCCCTGCAAAAAGCCGCGACCTGTGGGCTTTTCATCGCCGGACTCGACGCTCAAAGCGAACAGTCCTTGACGGCCGCGGACTTTACCCAGCCCTGCGCCCTAGTCATCGGCAGCGAGGGCAAGGGACTGCGGCGCATGGTGCAAAAGCGCTGCGACACGCTCTTGCACATCCCCATGCCGGGCGAGGCCATCGGCTCGCTCAACGCCTCGGTGGCCGCCGGTATCGCCCTGTACGAAGTATTCCGCCAGCGCCAGCCATGATCGGCCTGCTAATCCTCTGCCTCGCCCTCGCCTATCCGCGCGGCAGCGAGGCGTCCGATACCCAATTGCAAGAGGCCCGCGCCCTGTTGACCCAAGCCAAGGGCCAAGACAAAAACCAAGGCTTTGCCTACCAAGCCACCTATATGCGCTACTACGAGGTCGGCGACTCGCTCCTGTTGCAGGGGCAGGCCCGCATCTTGCACAAGGGCGCAGAGCTAGAGGCCGCCGAGATCGTCTTCCGCCGTGCCCTCGATCAAGTCGAAGCGCGAGCAGCCCTCGATTCGCTTGGGCGGGTCGTCGGCCGCCCGGTGTTGCGCCAAGGCGACCAAACCCTGCGCGGCGAGCGCATCCTCTACAACCTATCCACCGAACAAGGAGCCATCCTCGAAGGCAAGATCCACCGCGACAAGGGATTTTACGCCGGACACTTGATCCAGACCCGCAGCAGCACCGAGTTCCACGTCCACCAAGGCTCGTACACCACCTGCGAAGCCGACCATCCCCACTTCGATTTCTACAGCCCGCGCATCAAGGTCATAGCCGGCGACATGGCCGTGGCGCGCCCGGTGTATTTCCGCATCAAGGAGCGGCGGCTGTTGTGGATTCCCTTTTACGTATTCTCGCTGCGCGAAGATCGCCAGTCCGGGATTTTGACGCCGAGTTTTGGGCAACGCTCCCTTAGATTTGGGGCGAGCCAAAGCGAGTGGGAGCTGCGCAACTTGGGCTACTACCTCGCGCCCAACGACTATTGGGACCTATCCCTCGCAACCGACCTGCGCCAGCGCTCGGGCTGGTTAGGGCGCGCCCGCCTCAACTACGCGGCGCGCTACCGCTTCAGAGGAAACGTCAGCACCCAGTTTGAAAACCGCCAAGAGGGCCGCACGGCCTCGCGCAACTGGCGACTTGAATTCAGGCACAGTCAAGAGCTAGGGCGCAACGCGAGCCTGCGGGCCAACGGCACCTTCCAGAGCAACAACAGCTTTGCCCGAGACAACAGCACCAGCCTCCAAGACCGCCTCAACCGCACCCTGCGCTCCAACCTCAGCTACACTAGGCGCTGGCGTGGCTCGGGCAATAGCTTGAGCCTGAAAGCGAGCCAGACCAAAAACCTCGACACCGAAACATTCTCCACCGTCCTGCCCGAACTCAGCCTGCGCAAGAGCCGCAAACCGATTTGGGGCCAAGCGGGCCAACGCCGCCAAAGTCGCCAAAGCCTCCCTTGGTACAGCCGCATCTACTACGACGGCAACGCCAGCCTGCGCAACACCCAGCGCGGCAGCCGCACGGACACCACCAGCCAAACCAGAGCTCAAGTGAACTGGCGCGTCAGCGCACAGTACCGCCCCTTCTCTTGGCTCAATTTTAGCCCGTCTCTCAACCAAGACTGGCGCGACCAAGATCTGCGCGAAGGCACCATCCGCGGCCGACGCAGCGACCGCTTCTCCACCCGCGCGGCCTTGAGCCAGACCTTCTACGGCCTTTTCAATCCATCCATCGGCCCGCTCCAAGCCCTGCGCCACGTGCTCAAACCCAGCGTCTCATTCAGCTATCAAGCCTCCCGCGCCGACACCGGCGGCGTCTTGGGCTTTGGCGGCTACGGCAGCCCGCTCCAACACCGGCGGACAATGAACTTGAGCCTCGGCAACACCTTCTGGGCCAAAATGTTGCGCGACGAGGAAGAGCACAAAGTGCGCCTAGTCCAGCTCAATTTTTCTACGACCTATGACTTTGAGAAAAAGGAGCGCCAGCTAGCCGACCTGCGCACGACCCTAAGCGTCGAGGCGGGTCGCTACCTAAACTCGCGGCTAACCCTGCGCCACGAATTCTACGACGAGCAAAACCAGCTACACCTGTTGTCCCCGCGCCGCGAGCAGCTTGAAGTGCGGACCTCAGCTAGCTGGTCGCGGCAGTCAGCAGCTTCGCGCGAGGAGACCGGCCGGACTAGTAGTTTTGATAGCTCCAGCCGCTACGGGTCAAGTGGTTTCGGCACCGCCAACCCCTACGGACAGAGCAGCTTCGGCACCGCCAGCCCCTATGGACAAAGCAGCTTCGGCTTTGAAAGCGGCCTCATGCGCGACATCGACACCCGCCGACGCGGCAGCCGCCTCCAACTCAGTCACTACATCTCGCACCGCCGCGCCACCGCTACGACCGCTAGCTTCATCCGCTCCTGGATACGAGCCGCAGCCGGCTTTAGCTTGGCGAGTTGGTATTGCAATTATTCGCTCAACTACAATCTGCGCGCCCCGGGGACGCGGCTGTTCGCCACCGAGCGCATCACTTCCGAACTGTTGTCCCTGCAAAAGGAATTTCACGACTGGACCGCAACCCTCAACGTGCAGCCGAGCACCTTTCACAAAAACCGGGCGTTCTTTCTTAAATTGCAGCTAAAAGACATTCCGCAGCTAAAACTCGAGCGCGGCCAGCGAAGATTCTAAGAAGCAGCGTTGGGACTGCTGCAAAATTGGCTGGCCATTAGGCAGAAGCGAGGTCGCCGACCTCAGCTATCTGGTAATGCGCGGCGGATGAGAAATGTCTCGTCCATCGGCTCAGGGTTTCCGATAGTACGCTCACCTCGCGCTTCTTTCCTTTTACTCGCCTGGCACCTCGGCCAAAGTCGATAGAGCTGTTCGCTCCCGTCTGGCGAGCGCACACAGCCGAGACTGAATGCGTGGTAGTACACTTGTCGCTTCCCTGACCGCCCCTTTGAAGCACAAATTCTTCACCACAAACCAGCCTTGGGAAATCGACTCAAACTCTCGGCTGAGGTCATTGAGACGCGGCAGTTGGCAAACCTGAGCGACATGGCGGAGAAAGCGACTATGACCTTCGCGAAGTAAGGCAATTTCCAAAAGTAATTGAGAGCACCGTCCTAGGCGGGCTTTGAGGAATGGCTCTTCGTACTCCGCCCAAGCCCCGGTATCCTCGGCGAGTTGCTCAACGCCCTCCAGACCCACAGTGAGATCCACTTGCCCGCTGGACGCGGACATGCTGCGCAGGTTGCGCTGCAGGAGGGTGCGAGCAGCTTCGGGCCGCAGGAAAAGCCCTCGTCGCGGCACCTCCAGCCAGAACCAGTCGTATCGGTCCTGCCCCTCCCTGACAATCGCGCCCATATCCCAACCAGCGAGGAACAATTCGAGCGAAATACTCCGCGCCGAAGGCTGCCACGGCGAGGGATCAATCAGGTAAATGGTAGCGGCCTCGTCGTCGTACCCAGCGGCGATAAACTGGTGGTCTGCATGGCGCAGACGCGGATAGAGACCGGCTTGGGCCAACGGAAATACGTCTAAACTGATCGCTACCGGAATATCTGCGTCTATTAGCTTTTTCACTTCATCCCACGCGCCTCGCCCATCATTCGCGCTACGATTAAACAGCGCAATGCCAAAGGCTTTGAGGGTCTTGGACAGAGGCACGATCCGGCCTTGGATAGCGAACCGTTCGCCTTCCTCTCGGCAATAGACAAAGTCCCAATTAGCAAAACAGGGCACCGATGGTTCGCATTCATAGAAGCGCAACAGGCTATCCAACACCACATAGAGGCAGTTGTAGTGTCGGTGGGTGCAGAAGGGGACGCCATTAATGTGTTTTTTCATATAGATGTCTCTAAGGTTACAGCGAACAGGTGCATGGACGGATTGTCCGGCAGCACGAGGCCCGCAAGCGGTCGGGATGTTTCCAAGGCAATCACCTGATGCCAAATCCCGGCCTCAATATGCGTTTCCGTCATCTCATAGCCCGCGCCCGGCAGGGGGATGCCAAAGAGGAATACGTGGGGGATGAGGCTATCCGGGGTGACCAACGAGCACGTTAGGGCTTCGCGTTCACCGTACTGGAGCCCTTGGTAGTGCGAGGCGTCGCTAAGTCCGAGGCTCGTTTCCGTGCAGGTGCCATCGGGTGCCCTTAGCTGAAGCGGCTCCGCAAAGGCACGCCAATCGCACATCCCGAGAACATGCAGAGTGTGATAGTACCCTACCGGCAGCAGCATATCTTGCCCCTCGCAGGCGATATTGTCGAGTACCCCGTCGCTTTTATTGGGAAAGACGAACCGCGTTCCATTACAAACGATAGTTGTTCCCGATTCCGGCAGACTTTCAGCGCAGAAAACCGTGCCCATCCCGTCGAGTCCATCGGCAGCCGGGTCGCAACAAGAGGCGATGCCAGCGTTGTTGCAATGGGGTGCTAGATTGCCGATGACTGAGTGATCGGGTGACATATCTGTTCCAGTGGTCAGTGGTCAGTGGTCAGTAAAAAATGAACAGTGAAAAATGAACAGTGGCCGGGGTGAGGGAACTAACCACTGGCCACTAACCACTAACCACTGTCTTTTCGGCGATATACTGGCTCAACGTCCGCACCGAATTGAAAAGTTCCACCTGCAAATCTTCGTCATCTACCTCAAAGCCGAATTCTTCTTCAAGGGCAAAGACGATTTTCAACGAGGCGATGGAATCGGCACCCAAGCCCGCCCCGAACAGAGGCTCATCGTCGTCTATTTCATCTGGATCGACATCGAGTTCAAGAGCTCGGACGAAGACCTGTTTCACTCGTCGGGTTATGGAGGTTGTTGGATCGTCCATTCTATTTTCTCCTCGGGTGAATCCCCGTGCGGCACCGATCAGGTGCTTGATCGGCTCGGCTCGGTCTGCTGACCCTGTGCTGACTGTTCGGCGAAGTGGTTGACCACCGTATCCATCATCCGCTGCTGGTCTTCCTCTGAGAGGATAGACACGGCCGGCAAGCCAAAGCGGTCTTCGAGCCGGCCTAGGGTGCGTTCGATGTGCTCCGCAGTCATCGGACGCGAATTGACGACGGTATGTCCATGAGCGGAGCGGATGCGCTTTTCTTGGTCGCTCATGGCCAACAGCAGGGTTGGGGCTTTGGCGAAGGCGCGAAGGGCGTTGATGGTATCTTGGATATACTCGTCAGGGTCAACGCTGTTGACCACGAGGATACACGCATCCGGCTTAGTGCCCAACAAAAAGGCGGTACAAGTCAGCGAATGGGTGCGATGTTCATGCACATCGTAGGGGATGGTGCCCGACTGCGAGCCAACCAAGATGAGATCGGGGCTTTTCTGATGGCTGAGCTGCCGCAACTTGTAGTCCAGATAGGGCACGTAGTATTGCAACGGCAGCAACACATTAGAGGCATATCCCATAGGAAAGGTCAAGTCCATGCCAAACAGTGCTGAATGGTGTTCGGTACCGATCTGACCGACCGTGTAGCCAAGCTGTAAAAGGCGACGGCGCAGAATCAGTTGCAAGGTGAACTTGCCCTGCTGGGCACTGGTGCCAAACACGCCGAGCACCGGCACATCGACTGGATCGTAGGCGGGATCGGCGCGGAGGGCTTGCTGCACATCGTCGGACGCAAGCGAAGGAGAGGTCAGATACAACCCCTTCTTGTCGGCGAGATCATACAGGTCACCGTATTTGTCTTGGGGCACGGCGAGGAAACTGAAGACATGGCAGTTGTGCTTCAACGCCGTCTCGATGGCAGTACGCAACATATCTTTCTTGCTGAGCCGCCCTAACTGATCGACATAGCCGAGGATGAGGGTATCCGCGTCCTCAAGGGCTGAACTGAGCTTGGGCTGGATACGCACCCCTATGTCGGGCAAGCCTAGCACTGCGCCTGCATCCCTGCCTACCAGCCCCTTGCCGGCCGGATCGGCGATACCCACAATCTCAAAGCCAAGCAGGTCTCGCGCCCGGACCGAGGCGTGCATCTCCTTGTTGAACGGGTAGAGAGCCGCCTTCTGAATCCAAGAGAAATCCGAGGGAAGATCGGCAGGAACGGCTACAGCAGTCGCTCGCGGCCGCGTATCTTCGATCGGTTCCGGCGTCCCTTGCAATGCCTGAGCCTGTAACACCTCGCGCACCTGTTCCAGCGGTGCTGCCGGATGCGCTTGGCGAATCAAGGCGACGACGCCGGTGATGTGCGGCGCGGCAAAGCTGGTACCCGACATCATCCGATACGACGGATCGGGCCAGCATACGCGCTGGTCATCGCCGCGGGCGACGCATTCGATGGCGTCGCCCGGACGATAGTAATACCCATAGCGACCCCGCACCCTGCCTCCGGTGACACCGATCACGTCTGGCAAGACGGCCGGGTAGCTTTCGCGCCCGTCGTTGTGTTCAGCAGCCACCAGAATGACTCCGGCGTCGCGGGCTTGGCGGCATAGATCGGCCAAGGCATCGCGGCAGGTAACATCCGCAGTGCCCAAGCTGAGATTGACCACATCCATTTGGTGCTCAATCGTCCAGCGGATCGCCGCGAGCAGAGAGGGGCTGTCGGCTACCAACGATTCGTCGAAGATGCGGACATCGTATAAATCCACTGTCGGCGCGATCTGACGGATGATACCGGCGCAAGCTGTGCCGTGCCCAGCAATAGGAGTATCTTGCCGAGGCACTGAATCCAAGAGCACCTCGTGAACTGCGCCGATCTTTTGGTGTGTTGGATCAATGCCTGAGTCGATAACAGCGACCTTTACGGGGAGATTGGTTGTTGGTTGATTCGTCAAAAGCATGTTATGGCCTTTGGCAAGACAGCAAGATGGAGCAAGGCGAGTACAGAGACGGGCCGCTCACCCAATTCGCCGGTCGATCTCTTAGGATACTATGAGACAATAGAGGCTTCGGATTACCGAATGCGTAGTCTTTAGAGTGGACAGTGCGTATAGCCAAAATAGCGAAGGCTCGTTTTATGGAAGAAGGCTGAGTTCAGGTCCCAAACCTCCAGCGAGAATGTCAGTTGCGAAGTAAATAAGGACGTTTGTGCATCCATGAACGGCGGTGCATACGATTAGAGATTGCGTCTGTTCGTAAATAAGAACCAAGGCTACACCTACTATAAAGGCAGGCACTAGTCTTGCCGGATCTGCGTGAATCA
The DNA here is from genome assembly GCA_965233785.1 of Candidatus Latescibacterota bacterium. Lineage (GTDB taxonomy): Bacteria > Latescibacterota > UBA2968 > UBA8231 > UBA8231. The sequence continues at coordinate 4,813,394 of OZ247580.1, read as the reverse complement.
AGGAGAAGACCAACGAAGATATCAATGCAGCCTTGAGCAAGCTAGCCTTCTGACGCAGAGCAGAAAAGAAAAGCCGGCGAAAAATGAGCTCTTCAACAAAAGGAATTAAGATGATGAAAGATAAAAAGTGTAAAATCATAAGCATCACAGGATAATCTAGTACGAAGATTCGTCCTATCCTGCTAGGATACAATAAATATTGGTAGCTAATCCATGCTGAACTGAGGATTAAAGCCCAGAATACATGGAGCCAATCGTTAGGGCGATTTATGTACTGCCACTGATGATAAACGGCGATAGGCTCAACTTTGCTATGTAGTCTTATAGCAATCCTAATAGAAAAAATAGCACCTAGCCCCACTCCCACAGACATTGCTATAGCTACAAAAGAAAAATTAGGATCTGTATCAAAGCCGATTGCATTTATTGCAATAGTTGGAACGGAGAATAGAACTATATACAAAGAAGCAGCCTTGCGGTTATGAGTGAATATGTAGGGCAGAATTAATAAACAGAACAGGGATCCCAATAGAGCGCCTATAGTAATCTGATATTCTCGATATAGATCGAATTTACTTGTTGAGTAGTTCACATCTATACCCACCTGATGTATAATAGATTCAAGCAGTGCTGCGCTCATACCAGTTGTATGCCTAATCAGTAGGCCGGTTAGAAAGCCGATCACTACTATACGAGTTGTAGTCATAGAACTACCCAAATCGGGAGAAGTGTTGGAGTTGCCAAACTTCGAAAATCCTTCTCGGCTGTATGGGGCTGCGGCCTCAAGGCCGCAGCCCTAACGCTAATAACTTCCAGACTGAGCGTTTTTATGGTTGTTTTCGGCGTTGTTGCATGAAAGTCTGGTTAGGGTCTTGAAATGGTGCAGGCTCTCCAGTTAGATTGGTTCGTGGTTTCTGGTTTCCCAACAAGAAACACATTCCTCTCTTCCCAAAGAGCCTGTGATGAGCAAAGTATCTGGTGGTTCGTCCTCGGTCAAGTCGAAAGCGGTGTATCGGGTTAAGAATTGGTCGTCGTATAATCGGGCGTTGGTTGCTCGCGGCAGCCTGACGGTCTGGCTGGACGATTCGTTTTGGCGGCAGTGGTATGATCAGCGGCCGTGTCAACGGGGGGCTCAGTTTGTCTATTCGGATCGCACGATTGAATGGATGTTGACGATGCGGATGCTGTTTGGGTTGCCGCTGCGCCAGACGCAGGGTTTTATCCAATCGCTTTTGGACTTGATGGGGTTGACCTTGGCCGTGCCGGACTACTCGACCTTGTCGCGTCGCCAAGGGCAATTGGCGGTGGTGTTGCCCACTCAACGCACGCCTAAATCGATGCACTTGGTGGTGGATTCGACGGGCTTGAAAGTCTATGGGGAGGGCGAGTGGAACGTGCGCCAACACGGCTGGACGAAACGGCGGACGTGGCGCAAACTGCATGTGGGGGTCAATGAGGCCACCGGCGAGGTGGTCGCCCAGACGTTGACGTCCCATCGGATCGATGATGCCTCGCAGGTCGTCCTCCTGCTGGAGCAAGTCGACGAGGCAGTGGGGGCGGTAGGCGGCGATGGGGCCTATGACAAACAGAAGGTGTTCGACGCGTTGGCCACACCACCGAGCGGCCCCGCGATTCGGCCGATCATTGCCCTGCGTAAAGACGCTAAAATCCAGCAGCATGGTAATTGTAAGGCCCCTCCGTTGGCGCGGGACGAGATGCTCCGAGCTATTCGACGAAAGGGACGCAAGGGGTGGAAACAGGAAAGTGGCTATCATCGACGTTCGTTGGCCGAAACGCTCATCTATCGCTATAAGCATCTCATCGGTGGCCAACTCAAGGCGCGTAGCGAGGCCAACCAACAGGTCGAAAGTCGCCTCGGCTGTGCCGTCCTCAATCGAATGATCCATTTGGGCAAACCCGAATCCTATCGGATAGAAAAAAGCAACTGACAAACAAACAACATGCCAAAACCATACCTGATATATGATTCATGCAACAACGCCGTTGTTTTCGTATGGGTCCGACTACCCATTATTGTTACTGCTACTCGGAGTTCTAGAGCCTCTCGAACTGCTGCTATCGGGTATCTGATCGCAACCCAATCCAAAGCATTCGATATGGTATTCACTGCTTCTTCCACCAGATGGGTGACATTTTCCTCAACCTCGGAAGATGCGTGGTGTTTAGAGGACGGTGTACATAGCCAAAATAGCGAAGGCTCGTTTTATGGAAGAAGGCTGAGTTCAGGTTCCAGAGCTCCAGTAAGGAGGTCCGTTACGAGAGGGTTGAGGGCGTTTACAACTCCGTGAACAGCGGTACATACGATCAGGGATTGTGTCCTTTCGTAAATAAGAGCCAAGGCTACACCTAGGATAAAGGTAGGCACTAGTCTTTCTAGTTGTAGATGAGCCAAGGAGAAAACCAACGAAGTAATCAATATAGCCTTGAACAAGCTAGTCTGCTGACGCAGAGAACTAAAGAAAAGCCTACGATAAATAAGCTCTTCGACAAAAGGAACTAATATGGACCCAGATAGAATGTCTAAAGTTAAAAGCGTCGCGGGATAATCGAGTAAGAAGGTCCGTTCTATCTTGCTAGGATGAAACAGATTAGGATGAAACAGATATAGATAGCTAATCCACACTGGACTGAGGATTAAAGCCCAGAGTATATGGAGCCAATCTTTGGGACGATTTATATACCTCCACTGATGGTAAACGGCGACAGGACCAATCTTGCTGTGTAGCCTTATAGTAATCCTAATCGCAACACAGACAAATAATGCTCCTACTGTAGCCTGTATAAACGTCCTTTTATAATTAAAATCGGGTTGATCTATATTTGCGTATATTAGAGCGATTAAGGCACAAAACAAGACTAAAAAAAAAGATGTAGCCTTAAAAAAATTGTGAGTGTATATGTAGGGTAGAATTATTAAACAGAATAGAGAGCCCAAGATGAGATGGGTTTCCATATGATATTCTAGATCAAATCCATATGCAAAATAGTTCACATCCATACCTACTAGAAGCGCAATGGACTCGTACAGCAACCAGCCCATGACAAGCATATGCCGTTGCAGGTACACTGTTAGGCAACCGATCACGACGATACGAGTTGTAGTCATGAAGTACTCGAGGTGTGCTTTATATTAGATTCTATGCCACTTGCCGTAGGACATTATGAGGCCCTAACAAAACCCACTGGGCGATTCTCGGAACGCGGGCGTCCCGTCCTCCCATTTCATTCCCGCGAAAACAGGCTTCACCGCGCCTTTAGGCGGGACATCCAGTTTTGTTAGAGACTCTTAATAGGTCACCGACTCAATTAAGAGTCGGTGACCTATCGGTCAAACCGAAACAGGCGTAATCTCACCCTTTGACCGAATCTATCATTGCCTCCCTTGTCGCATCCTCCGCACTTTGGACATTATCATTATACGTCGGAGGCGAATCCGGCGTATTCTCCTCAAGCCACTCCAAGGCGTCATCCACGGCGTGGGAGATAGTTTCCTCAACTTCGGCTACAAATACGGCTGCGACAGTACCTTTTAGAGCCTCTTTGAGGACTGTTCCTCCAGGGATCCTAGTGGCAACGGCTGCCGCCGCACCACTAAGTGCCGCGTTCACGGTGTCGTGTATGTCGTCATGATTTGGGTCTTCGGGGTCGCTATGACAAGCCTCTATGGATTTAGCGTCGTAAACCCTACGAGGGGGTTTGCAGAGAGTCTGCATGTGTTTCCTCCGTTTTAACGGGTGGTTAGAAGTGGTCCCAAAACTCCGGTTTTGGTTCCTTGTGTGAAGAAAAAGCGTCGGATCAAGAGCGTCTCGCCCTATGAAAAACGCTCCATGCGCAGGCACTTGACGACCCTTGATGCGGCCCGACGCTAGTTTTGGGGCCACTTCTATTGAACTTGTGAAGATACTGTGCTATGCCTTATATGGTTCACTCCTTTCTCCTGTGGGACTGCATAGCATGTGTCCCGTTGTGTAAGTGCGCATCGGATTATGGGAATCGCAAGCCTTCTCCTGATGAACGCCTTACAAAAACCCTTCATATCCGCGCCATTTTGTCAAACAATGCCGTATAAGCTCCTCCAGTATGCAGCAGCCAATCATGTGTCCCTTGTTCGGCTACACTTCCGTTTTCCAACACGACGATCTGGTCGGCCGCTCGAATGGTTGACAGGCGATGAGCGACGATGAGCGTAGTGCGCCCTTCCTGCACTACCTTGAGTGCCTCGTGAATATGGTGCTCCGACTCCGCATCCAAAGCCGAAGTAGGTTCGTCCAAAATCAAAATGGGCGTGTCCATCAATAGAACGCGTGCCAGCGCGATACGCTGCCTTTGCCCTTCAGAGAATTTAACGCCTTGTTCTCCAACTAGGGTATCATATCCCTTGGGCAGAGTGCTTATAAAGTCGTGGATATAAGCAGCACGAGCGGCTTCCTCTATCGCCCTAAGAGGAATATCCTGATTAAACGCCAAATTCTCTTTAATGCTACCCTGAAACAGCGTACTTCCCTGTAAGGCAAAACCGATCTGCTGCCGCAGCGACTGCAAGCGAAATGCCCGAATGTCCTGCCCGTCAATAGCTACATGACCTTCTATCGGGTCATAAAATCTGGGAACCAACTTGGCCAACGTCGATTTTCCCGAACCACTTCTGCCTACTAAGGCTGTAGTCGTACCCGCTTCGATAACCAAATTAATCCGCCGCAAGACCGCATGTTGGCCATCGTAGGAGAAACTCAGATCATTGAATTCGACTTGACCAGTAGTGATAGCGAGCGGCGGTGCTTTGGGATCATCTTGGATGGCCGGCCGTATATGGTAAATCTCAAAAAAGCGATTGATATGCACTAGGGTCAGTTCAATACTGCGAATTAGCCCGATTAAATTCTTGATTGGCCCATAGAGGAACCCTACGTACGCCGTGAAGGCCATAAAACTCCCCAAAGACAAGTTTCCCGAAAGAACCTGTGTCCAACCATACCAGCTATAGGCCAAGGTACCGCTCGTATTAATAAGCCCTCCAACAAAGCCCGATCCGCCCGAAAATAAAGCCGAGCGGACGCGAAGGTCTGCAACTATGGTGAATAGGTTCTCCAATTTCTCGTAAAACCTAGCTTCCAATCCTAGGGCCTGCACGGTGCGAATGCCGTTGAGCGACTCGTAATTTTTCGCCGACAACTCCGCGGAACGCTCGGCGATTTTCTCAGAGAAACGGCGCATATACTTACGGGTTACAACCACCAGCAATGTATCGAAAGGTAGAACTGCCAAACTGATAAGTGCCAACTTCCAGTTGATGTAGAATAGTATCGGCGGAAAAATAAGTAGCTGAAGAGAGTTCATAATGAAGGTGTTTATGATGCGAATTACACTGCTAATAGAACTCCTCATATCCCTGAAACGAGAAAGAATTTCCCCGGTCTCTCTTTGATCGAAAAAACTGAAATCGAGCGACTGCACATGTCGATAAAAAATAGATTGGAAATCGAAACCAATACGTATCCCTACGCATTGGCCAAAATAGCTACTGAGAAAACTCACGCCTCCCAGTCCCGTGGAAACGGCGGCCCCGAGTAGCAGCGCGAACGCTAGTAAGTTCCAATCTTTGTGAGGATACACATCGTCAATGAGTATTTTGGTGAAATACGGTCCCGGGATTTGCAACAACAAGACGAAAACACCGACTAGTAGAGACTGAGCGATATAGCGCCAGTAGGGTCGCAAAAGCCGTATGATCTGTACAATCTCATTCATCGGTTTCCTGCCGGCTTGGCCCCTCCATCTGGCTCCCCGGCTCCCGCCAGTGGAAGTCGTGTCTTGCCACCGGCTCCGCCGTCTGCAACAGCTTCTTCCACAGCAGCTCTAAGACCCGTCCTCTTTCCACTACAATCTTGACCTCCGCATTCATCCCATACGCCAGCGAATATACCTGCCCCCCATCCGACACCTGCGGATCGTGAATCGACACTTTTATCGGATAGAGTGCGCCCCCTACGGCGTTTTCCATTACCGGCGCAGCCGACATCTCTTCCACTGTGCCCTCAAACACCTTGTATTCCATGTGCGGAAAAGCATCTACATACAGACGAGCTGGTTGCCCGATCTCGATCTTGGGCAGGTCGATTTCCTTGACCATAATCCGAGCCTGCCACTCCTCGTTGCCAGCCACTTCGAGCACGGTTTCCCCGCTTTGAAGACGATCACCCACCCGTTGCTCCAACTGGCCCGTCAGCACGATACCCGCCGCCGGTGCCCGGAGCGTGTTCTTGGCTAGCTGGTTTTCTAACCGCAGGCGTTCCTGCTCTATTTTCTCACGCTTTTTCCCCAAGGTGTGGAGCTCGGCTGTTCGCCCTTCTACGGCCTGAAGCCGCTCTTGGCTCTGCTCCAACGCGGCTTCCGCATCCATTAGCCAAGCATTGTGCAGCCGCACGGGCAGCAGCTCTTCCAGCGAGCGACGAGCGACGCTGGCGGATAAGAGAGGGGCCGTCGAGTAGATGGTTTGTTCAGCTACGACCTGCTCCAGTTGAATGCGCATTCTCTCTACTTCGAGCTTGGCGTGGGAGACCTCGGCTTGCCGAAGACGCCGATCTTGTTCCATCTGCTGCTGAATCGCTTGCTGCTGGCTCTGGTTTACTTCGAGGTCCTTTTCTGCTTTTTGTAGTTGGATCCGCCAGTCGGTATCATCCAGCGTGACCAACGGCTCCCCCTTCTCTACCTGATGTCCCTGTCGGACGTGTATCTGCTGGATAATCCCTGCAATCTCAGCCTTGACCCGATGTCTTTGGCGCGGCTCAATGACCCCTTTGCTCTCTACAGTCATATCCATGCTGAAATACCAACTCAGGACGCCGGCGAGTGCCAGCAAGCATCCAACTACCACCAAAATCACCAACAGGAAGGAGCGCACGAAACGGAAGCCCGGCCCGTGGAATTCCTCAACAGAGCTTGTTCTGAGCCTTTCGGCTGGGCTCAACAACGTCGAAGCCACAGCCGAAGGGTTCTGCACCGAGAGACGGTCGTTTTGCACGAGTGCTTGGGATTCAGCGGTTAGAGACGTCATATTCTAATTCCACGCACTGAAACGCTTCTCTTTCCGCCTGAATAGTCGGAGCCAAACGAAGTCCCGGCGAACGAGCCGCCCAAGGTTGCTTTTATATTGGGAAGGACCGCACCGAGCAGCCGCGCATACCGGCGCACACGTAGCGACTCCCAAGGCTGGCATGGCGACAATAGAGCCGTACAGACCGCTACCAACTCGGCAGCGAGCGGTTCGCCGAGTATCAGTGCAGCGATCATCCGGCTCTTGATGGGGCTTAAGAGATCGTAGCTTAAAGGATGAAAATAGACGGGGGGGGGGGGGGGTAAGTATTTGTTTTTTAACGATTTATGATACTTTGTGCCAGCAAAATCTTGGAACTGGAAGCCTGATGCAGTCATCGCATCAGGCTTTGCCTGCGGTAACATCATCTCAAATGTTGGGTTGTTTACCATTTTCCAGTTCGTCCTCCGACGAGCGAAACAGCCGGTTTCGCTTTAGGGCTACAAGCATAAGGAAACGCTAAAAGGATTGTCAAGAGAAAATTTATTTGGTAGTGGGTCCCCACTGAGTCTTGCAAAGCCACAGCCAGCGAAGATTCTACGGTAGTTGACAGTAGTACGATGGGGGGTACTTTAACATTTCTATGATCGATTTCCCGAGCAAATTTTCTCAGATGCCGACGGCCTCCCCACCGATCTTGCACTCCCGCCCGTGAAAGTCCTCGTCCAGCGCGTCAGCCACGCTAGCGTCCACGTCGCCGGCCAACTCCACGGCCAAATCGGTCAGGGCCTAGTCCTGCTCGTCGGCTTCGGGCCCGACGACGACGAGCAATCCCTGCGCTTCTGCGCTGAAAAGTGCGCTCACCTGCGCATCTTCGCCGACGACCAAGGCAAGATGAATCGCTCGGTGCTCGACATCGGCGGCGGCGTGCTCGCCATTTCGCAGTTTACTCTGTACGGCGACTGCCGCAAGGGCCGCCGTCCCAGCTTCGTCCAAGCTGCCTCGCCCCCAGTCGCCGAGCGCCTCTACGAGCGCTTTCTCGACCTGCTCGCCGAACAGGGCTTGCCGCCCCAGCGCGGCGTCTTCGGTGCCTACATGCAGGTCGAAATCCACAACGACGGGCCGGTCACCTTGATGGTGGAGTCGCCCGCGTGAAGCCACTCATCCTCGGCTCGGCCTCGCCCCGGCGCGCCGCCCTGTTGCGCCAACTCGCCCTGCCCTTTACCGTCGTCCCCAGTCCGCTGGCAGAGCCTGTGCCCGCAACGTCCATTCCAGCCGACTATGCACTCGAATCGGCCGTGGCCAAAGCCCGCGCCGTGGCCAGTGTAGTCGCCTCCGACGCCATCATCATCGCCGCGGACACCATCGTCTGTAGCAACGGCGCGATATTGGGCAAGCCCGCCGACACAGCCGACGCAGCCTCCATGCTCGGTCGCCTCTCGGGCCAAGTCCATCAGGTCTATACCGGACTAGCCATCCAAAGCGGTGAGCTACTCCTGCAGGAAGCTGTTTGTACCCAAGTGGAGATGCGCCCCTTGACCGCCGCCGACATCGCCGCTTACGTCGCCAGCGGCGAACCGCTCGACAAGGCCGGAGGCTATGGCATACAGGGGCTAGGAGCGCGCTTTATTGAACGCATCGCAGGTTGTTATTATAATGTAGTTGGTCTGCCCTTAGCTCGTCTTTGCGTCCTTTTGAGCGCGGTGGGGTGCGACCTAAACGATCAGGCCACAAAATGAGCGAAGAAAAACAACAAACCATCGGCGAAGAATTGTTGGCCGCACGCCAAGCACGCGGCCTCGAGCTCGAAGAAATCCAGCGACAAAGCGGCGTTAGTCTTTCCGTCTTACAGGGTATAGAAGCCGGCGAGCTCGATGTAGTTGAGCCGATATTCGTCCGCTTAGCCCTGAAAGCATACGCCGAACACCTCGACCTCGACCCCGAGCCATTCCTGACTCGCTTCGACCAACAATACGGACGGATCATGCAAGCTCGCTCCCGACCTGTGGTCGTACTAGAGCAGCCCACTCCGCGCCGCTCACATAAGCCGCAGATTATCATCGGTGCGGCAATAGTTATCTGCTGCATCCTCGCTGTGGCGTTATTCTACTTTTCCGGCGATTCGGACGATCAGGACGAGCAGCTTGCACCACCGCCACCGACCCAATCCAACGCCCCGCCGCCAACAACCGACCAGCCAACGCCACTGACTGAAGACCCAACGCCACTGACTGAAGACCCAACGCCACTGACTGAAGACCCAACGCCAACAACCGACCAACCAAGCGACCCGCTCCCCCAGGCATCAACCGAGTTAGAGGCCGGTGAAGCCCCCGTATCCGCCGATACTTCTGCGACCGTCGAACCCGCTCCCGTGATCCTCGAACTAGAAGCCCGCGACTCCACGTGGGTGCAGATCCGCTGGGACGATGGAGCCGAAAAATTTGAGACCATCGTTCCACCCGGAGAGCGCCACCGCTTTGAGGCCCGCGACCATTTCGTCGTGCTCTCAACTCGTCCCCACGGCGCGAGCTATTGGTTGAACGGCCAACTGCTTGGCAATGGCCAGCTCGGTGACCCCAGCCAAGTACTGTACTTCCGCGCCGCCGCCGCCGGCATCAAATTTCTGAGGCTGGACTCATCGCCTTCCGCCGGAGAGGCCCCCGACGCCCAACCATGATCCAAGGCTACGTAGAGGTCTCCCTGCCGCCCCCCGTAGCGCGCGAGTTGACCTATGGCGTACCCGCTGAATTCGCCGCAGAAGCACAGCCTGGGGCCTTAGTGTTGGTGCCGGTAGTCCAGCGCCGACTCACCGGCATTGTCTTAGGGCCAGCTACACTCGGCGACCTATCCCCAAGCAAGATCCGCCCTATCGAACAAATTCTCGACACCTCGCTCCTCACTCCAGAGGTCGTCGCACTCTGCCGCTGGATGGCTGCCTACTACATGGCCCCCCTCGGCAGTGCGCTGATGGCCGCCTTGCCTCCAGGCGTCAAACTCAGTTCCAACCGCCTCGTACAACTGCGCGAGGCACCCACTGGCCACCACGCGGGTATAGAGGCGCGGATCATCGACGAACTCCAGCGCAACGGCTCCCTCAAAGTCAGCACCCTCAAGCGCCGACTCGGTAGCCGGGGCTTGGAAAAGGGCGTGCGCGACCTGCGCCGCAGCGGACACATCGAAATCGCGCCCGTGCTCGAAGACCGGCGACCCCGCGCCCTGAGCCAACGCTGCTTTCTCCTAAACGACGAACCAGCCGCGCACACAGCCATCGCCGCCATCGAAAAGCGCGCCCCGCGCCAAGCGGCCTGTCTGCGCTACTTGCTCGACCACCCCATGGCCGCGCGCAGCGAGCTGAGCGCGGCCGGCTTTTCCTCGGCCGTACTCAAGGCGCTCGAAGGCCGCGGCTTGATTTCACCAACGGCTGAGGAAGTCATCCGCGATCCCCTCGCCCACATCGCCAGCAGCCCCCCCCCAGACCTCGTCCCGACAGCCGACCAACAACAGGTCCTCAACAACCTATCGACCGCACTCGACGCCCAGAAATTCTATCCGGCCTTGCTGCACGGCGTCACCGGCTCGGGCAAAACCCTCGTGTACGTCCAACTCGTGGCGCAAGCGTTGGCTGCCGGGCGCGGCGCGATCATCTTGGTGCCAGAAATCGCCCTCGCTTGGCAGATGGTGCGGCGCTTCAAGGAGCACTTCGGCGAGGCCGTCGCCGTCTTCCACAGCCAGCTTTCGGCTGGCGAGCGCTACGACACCTGGCGGCGCTTGCGCCGCCGCGAGCAGCGCGTGCTCATCGGCGCTCGCTCGGCCATCCTCGCACCGGTAGAAAATTTGGGGCTGATTGTCGTGGACGAAGAGCACGACACCTCGTACAAGCAAGAAGACCTAGACAGCAGCCACCCCCTCACCTACAACGCCCGCGACCTCGCCTTAGTGCGCGGGCAACGCGGCAACGCCGCCGTCGTCCTCGGCTCAGCCACGCCCAGCTTAGAGTCGCACTGGAATGCCGCCACCGGCAAGTACCACCTCCACACCTTGCCCCGCCGCATCGACGACCGCCCCTTGCCGCAAGTGACGGTCGTCGATATGAAACAGGAGCCTTTCCAAAGAAAGCAGCGCGCCATCTTCTCGCACGACTTGCGGCGCAAGATGCAAGACCGCCTCGCACGCGGCGAGAAAATCATCCTGTTGCAAAATCGCCGCGGCTTCGCTCCCTTCATTAGTTGCACTGCCTGTGGCGAGCCGATCCAGTGCCCTAGTTGCCGCGTCTCGCTGACTTATCACCGGCGACCTTCGGTTGAGCTCAGGACTTCGGCGAGCTCAGTCGAGTCGTCGAAGCCCACTGCCGCCGAGACGCGCTGCCATTACTGCGACTTCGCGGCCCCACCGCCGCCGGTCTGCCCGTCCTGCGGCAGTTCGGAACTGCGCTTTGCCGGAGTGGGCACCCAAAAGGTCGAAAGCGCCCTATTGGCCCAATTTTCCGGCATCCGCGTCATCCGCATGGATGTGGATACCACCGCTTGGAAAGGCGCGCACGACGCGCTCGTCGAGCGCTTCCGCAACGGCGAGGCCGACGTGCTGCTCGGCACTCAAATGGTCGCCAAGGGCCTCGACCTGCCCGAAGTCACGCTAGTCGGCGTGATTTCCGCCGACACCGGCATGCACCTGCCCGACTTCCGCGCGGCCGAGCGCAGTTTCCAGCTTCTGACCCAAGTCGCCGGCCGCTCGGGGCGCGGCCACACCGCCGGTGAAGTAGTAATCCAGACGCTTCTGCCCGACGACGCAGCGCTGTGCGCGGCCGCCAACCAAAATTACGCGGCCTTTGCCCACAACGAACTAACCCAGCGGCAGCAGGCCGGATTCCCCCCGTTTGGCCGCCTCATTGTCTTCCGCTGGCGCGGCCCTTGCGAGCAAACCGTTGAAACCGGGGCGCAACAGGGCGTCAACGCCCTGCGACAGGGGCTCGACCCAGAGGCGCTCGTGCTCGGGCCAGCTCCAGCTCCGCTGGCGCGGCTGCGCGGTCACTACCGCTGGCAAGCCCTCTTGCGCGGCTCCTCGGCGCGCCACTTGCGCACAATGGCCCTCAGCGCCTTGCCAGCCATGCGCGAGGCCGCCAAAGAGCACGCCCTCCACTTTTCCATCAACATCGACCCTCTAACGATGATGTAGGCCGTTTCCATGCCCTTGCTCCGCCTTTTTCCCCTGCTGCTTTTGGCCCTACCCGTCCGCGCCCAGTTATCCGGTACCCAATGGGAAGCCTATACCAGTATGCGCCAAATCAACCGGGTCCTCGTCCACCAAGACGCGGTCTGGGCCGGTACCAGCGGCGGTATCCTGCGCTACGACCAGCAGACCCAAGCCTATACGCGCTTCACTCGCCGCGACGGCCTGCCGGGCAACCTCATCTTGAGCCTCTCCGTAGATGCCAACGGCCACCTGTGGTTTGGCACGCACGCTCAGGGTTTGAGCCGCTATCGGCCTGAGCAAAACCGCTTTGACCCCCCCTTTCTCGACTTCCAAAATCTTCGCCTCAACGCCCTTGAGCCGCATGGGGATATCCTCTACGTTGGCAGCGAGCGCGGCGTCAGTGCGTTTGTCATCAGCAAGGAAGAGGTCAAGGAAACCTATCGCCGCTTGGGCGAGCTGCCCAAAGACACCGAGGTGACCAGCATTGAAGTGTTTGCCGGTCGCCTGTGGGCTGGGACTGTCAATGGTCTAGCGTGGGCGGATTTGGCCCAGCCCAATCTCCAAGACCCTACCAGTTGGGAAGCCGAGCCAATAAGGGGCGAGGTACGCGACATGTTGGTTTATCAAGACACGCTCTTCGCCGCGGCCACGGACGGCCTTTGGCGCGTACATCCCGCGCTCGACCGCCCCGAACTCGATTTCTCCACCACCAACAGCGTTGCCCTCGGTCTCTTCGAGGGAAGTATCGTCAGCGCGACAGCCGACGGCCTCTTATTCCAGCGCCAAGGTGCCAACCGTTGGCAGCCGCTGAATGCGTCAGACATCAGCAGCGCGGCCGACCTGTCCGATGCCGACGGCCCCCTATGGGTCGCCAGCCATAGCGGCCTGCGCGTCCTCGGCACCGACCCACCGCCGCCGCCCCGCGAACCTAAAGCCAACTTCTTCTTCGACATGACCCAGACTCCCAACGGCCACCTGTGGGTCGCCTCCGTGCCCAAGGACAATCTGCCCGCTTTTGGTCTGTACGAGTTCGACGGCGAGGGCTGGACTACCCACACCACCAATACCGACCTGTCGTCCAATACCGTCTCGGCCTTGGAGACCGACGACGAGGGCCTGCTGTGGGTTGGCCATTGGGGCCGGGGCA